>NZ_PNXY01000001.1 GCF_002879865.1 Paraburkholderia rhynchosiae | reverse complement strand
TGTTGTACGCGCCGCGCACCTTGAACGAGAACACCGGCTGGTTGTCCTCGCGCTTCAGATAGACCGGATTGCGCAAACGCGCCGACAGTTGCGGCGCGCGTTCGAGTTCGGTCTCGCGGGCCACGTCATAGACGCGCGCGGTGAGGGTTTTCTTCAGGTAGTCGTGGGAGGCCATGCGGGTGGCGCGATGCGCTGTGGAAGGCGGAAAAGCGTCAATGATAGCGCCAACGGTGCCTGCGCTGGCCCTGAGGGTGGTTGGGCCTCGAGGGCCCAACCGTTAGCGGGCTAGAAGATATGCGGCGGCCTGCCGTCAGTGAACTCGCGCGGCAACGGTTCGTCGAGCCGCCATTCGACATGCGGCAGCGCATGCAAATCGCCGTGAAATTCGACGGGGCCTTCACTCGTAAAAAGGCCGTCGAGATAATCGAATGTCAATTGCGAGGAGACGGCTCGCAACGCCGCTTCGACGGACTGAGACGGTTGCAGGTCGAGTGGATCGACATCAAGCCGCACCGCATACCGGTCGCCTTTCGTCTCCACGGCGCCAATGTCGATCAGCTTGCCGTCGCTGTTTTGCGCCAGAACGCGATCGCCGTGAGCGAACAGCTTGAACATGGCCTGAAGCGCTGCGGACGCGGCGGGTTGCTTGCTTGCCATCGCGATTCTCCTTGTGGTTTCGCCTGATCGATGCGGTTCAGCCGGCTTCGCCAACTTCGTTCGGGTCGGGCAGGTTCTCGCCGCGGCCGGGTGTCGACGGCGCGGGCTCGTTCTTCGTCGATTGCTTCTGTTGGTCGCTGAGCCGCCGGTCGCCGGCAGTGGGGTCGTTCGGGCTCTGACGCGGCGGCGTCGGGCGGGCGGATTCGCTTGTCGATTCGTTTGCCATAAGGAACTCCTTGTCGTGTCGATGCGTGAAGGTAAAGCCTGCCGCGGCTCAGTCCGGCGAGCGCGTGCGGTCGGCTTCGCTTTGCGTGCCAGGCGGCGCGCCGGGCTTGGTGTCGGGGCTGGCGGTCGGCGCGGCGTCTTCCAGGCGTCGACTCCCTGATTCCCCGTCGGCGCGCTCGTCGGAGCCGTCGGCTGGAATATTCTCCGTATGGCCTGGCACGGGTTGCTGCTCGATATGCTCTTTGCTCTTCGGATCAGGGTCCGACATACTGCACCTCCGCGGATTGCCGGTTCGTCTAAGGGATCAGCATCCAGCGTGCCGCGCTGCAATTGCCGACGCTTTACGCGGCGCCTGTTCGACGCAGAGCCGCTGCCGGCAGAGGTCTTTCACGACGAACGGCGCCACCAGTCCAGCGCCGAATGCCACATAGACCGCTGCGATGTGCGGCACCCGCAAGTGGAATTCGAAGCCCGGCGTGAAGCGCTTCGGCACGATCACGTAGTCGCTGAACGCGGCGAAGAGCGTCAACCCGCTAGCCAGCGCGATGCGTTGGCGGTGCTCCGCGCGCGAGTCGAGACAGGGTTCCACGGATTCCTGAATGGCGGCGAGCGTGAACGCATTGACGGCGGCCCAGCCGATCGACATCAGGTGATGAATGGCGAGCCCGGTCACGAGGTGCCTTGCGCGGGGCCGCGCCGTCTGGTTCACTTCTTGCGGCCAGACCCAGTGACTCACGGCGCTCACGGGCGCGGTCGAGCGCTTGCCGGCGAGGCGCGCGCAGGCGCCGAGCGCCAACGTCGAGAGCATGCCTGCAACCATGCCAGGCAGCACAACGTCTTCTAACGGTTTGACGTCCAGATCCATGGTGATTTTCCTTGCAGGCGCTACCGGCATGATTGGATCGCGAGTTGCGGATGCGCTCATCGCGGCCGGTCATTCGGTGGTGTGCGGCGTGCGCGATCCCGCGGCCGCCGCGCCGCGATTGCGCGGCTGCCGGCTCGTTCACGTCGACTTCTCTGGTCTCAGGGACGTAGCAAGGATGGTGCCGCTGCTGGATGGCGTCGACGTCGTGATCAATGCCGTGGGCATCTTCAACGATGCAACCGGCAAAGACTTCCGGCGACTGCATACCGATGCGCCTATCACACTATTTAAGGCCGCGGTCGCGGCGGGCGTGCGGCGCATCGTGCAGATTTCCGCGCTGGGCGCCGATGCAAGCGCACGGAGCCCGTATCACCGCAGCAAGCTCGCCGCCGACGAGGCGCTGCTGGCGCTGCCGGTGTCATCGTTGATCGTTCAGCCGTCGCTCGTGTTTGCGCCGGAAGGGCGCAGCACGCGGTTCTTCGCGGCGTGGGCGACGTTGCCGGTCGTGCCGCTGCCCGGCGCCGGCACGCAGCGCATTCAGCCGGTTCATATCGACGATGTCGTTGAGCTGATCGTGGCCGGCGCGCTGGCTGCACCGGCTCGGGATATGTCGACCACTGTGACCACTGGGGCTGGACCGCTGCGACGGGTCGCCGCCGTCGGCAAGGAGCCGATGACGCTGAAGCAATACCTCACGGTCTTGCGGCGCGTTGCTGGCAGCCCGCCTGGCTGGTTTCTGCCGATGCCGATGGCGCTCGTCAGGCTCGCAACTCGCGTTGGCGCACTGCTTCCCGGCTCGTTGATGAGCGCCGATGCGCTGGCGATGCTCGAGCGCGGCAATGTCGCGCCGACCGACCGCTTCGAGCGGGTCGTCGGCAGAGCGCCGCGAGCGCTCTCCGAAATGTCTGTCGCACAGGAGCGTTTCGGCACGCCGGCGCGTCTGATGTGGCTGCTGCCGTTGCTGCGCGCGTCGATTGCGGCGGTGTGGATCTGGACAGCGATCGTGTCGGCCGGACTCTATCCGCGTGCGTCGAGCCTCGAACTGCTTGCGCGGGTCGGCGCGCCGGTGGCGCTCGCGCCCTTGCTGCTTTACGGCGCGGCGCTTCTCGACCTCGCATTTGGCGTGCTTTCGTTGGTGTGGCCGCGCCGCCTGGGGCCGCGTGCGTGGCTATGGACGCTGCAGATCGTGTTGATCGTGCTCTACACGGCGCTGATCAGTTGGCGCTTGCCGGAGTTCTGGCTGCATCCGTATGGACCGCTGTCGAAGAACCTGCCCATGATCGCGCTGCTGATTCTGCTGATTCAATTCGACGGCCAAACCGGCAGTCCATCCAACGGCGTGGGCAAAGCATGACGTATCTCGTTATCAAATGGCTACACGTGCTGTCTTCGACGATTCTGTTCGGCACGGGCATCGGCTCCGCGTTCTACATGCTCTTGACGAGTCTTGGCCGCGACGCCAGGACGGTCGCGCGGGTATCGAAGCTGGTCGTGCTCGCCGATTGGCTGTTCACGACGCCGACCGCGATCCTGCAGCCCGCCACCGGCCTTTATCTCGTGCATCTCGCGAACATGGAGATCGGCAGCCGATGGCTCGCATGGTCGATCGGGTTGTACGTGCTGGCAATCGCCTGCTGGCTTCCAGTCGTGTTTCTGCAGATACGCCTCGCCGCGTCGGCCCGCGTGAGCGCCGACACCGGCCGCCCGTTGAGCACCGGTTACTGGCGATTGCTGTCGATATGGGCCGCGCTCGGCGCGGTAGCCTTCTTCGCGTTCGTGGCAATTTTCTGGCTGATGGTGACGAAGGTCGCTTGACGGCGCCGAACCGCGAGAGCCGTGCAGGGCGGCTCCAGACGGGGCTCGGGGCCGCTTGGCCCGGTCATAGCCTCAATTCCGGCGGTCAACGCCTGGCGGGCCGATGCGGTAGAATTCCATTTTGGAATAAGGATCGGAAGATGCACTGGCAGCCTCGGATCGCCCACTTGATGCCCGTCCCGCGTGAGTCTTGCCCCGCGGCGGAGCGTCACGTCCGCCACACACGATCGTGTAGCTGTATCTGAGCGCCGCGAAGTGATCGACGTGGGTAAGGCCGTCGGTGGTGCTTCGCTCCCCAAGAAGATTTCCAGCATTGCGCCCACGCGCACCGTCAGTCGGCGCCTCGCCATGAGCGCGCCGGACTGACCCACCGAGTCGTCCAAACATGAACGCACCTCAAGTTTTCGATCCGCACGGAGCCGCCGTCGCGGTGGCCGCCGATCCCGAAGCGCGTCTGCGCGAAATTCCCTATAACTACACGTCGTTTTCCGACCGCGAGATCGTCATTCGCCTGCTAGGCGACGACGCCTGGGCGGTGCTTGCCGAACTGCGCGCGGAGCGCCGCACCGGCCGCTCGGCGCGCATGCTCTACGAAGTGCTTGGCGACATCTGGGTCGTGCGCCGCAATCCGTATCTGCAGGACGATCTGCTCGACAATCCGAAGCGCCGCGCCATGCTGATCGAGGCGCTGCATCACCGCCTCTCGGAGATCGAGAAGCGCCGCCGCGCCGATCTGACCGAACATGGCGATGAAGCGGGCGTCGACCGCGCCGCGCGCGTCGAAACGCTGGTGCAGGCCGCGCGCCGCGCCGTCGACGAATTCGAAAGCGAATTCCAGAAGACTTACGATCTGCGGCGCCGCGCGACGAGGGTGCTCGGCCGCGTCACCGAAAAGGACAACATCAAGTTCGACGGTTTGTCCCGCGTGTCGCACGTGACCGACGCGACCGACTGGCGCGTCGAATACCCGTTCGTCGTGCTGACGCCGGACACCGAGGCCGAGATCGCCGGCATGATCAAGGCGTGTTTCGAGCTCGGGCTGACCGTGATTCCGCGTGGAGGCGGCACCGGCTACACCGGCGGCGCTGTGCCGCTCACGCCCTTCGCGGCCGTGATCAACACCGAAAAGCTCGAACAGCTCGGCGCGGTGGAAATGACCGAACTGCCGGGCGTCGATCGTAAAGTGCCGACCATTTTCTCCGGCGCGGGCGTCGTCACGCGTCGCGTGACCGAAGCGGCCGAGCAGGCCGGCTTCGTGTTCGCCGTCGACCCGACCTCGCTGGATGCTTCCTGCGTGGGTGGCAATGTCGCGATGAACGCGGGCGGCAAGAAGGCGGTGCTGTGGGGCACGGCGCTCGACAACCTCGCCTGGTGGCGCATGGTCGACCCGGAAGGGAACTGGCTGGAAGTCACGCGGCTGGATCACAACCTCGGCAAGATTCACGATATCGAGGTCGCGCGTTTCCAGCTCAAATGGTTCGACGGCAACTACGCGCCGGGTGAAAAGCTGCTGCGCACCGAATCGCTCGACATCAAGGGCCGCGTGTTCCGTAAGGAAGGTCTCGGCAAGGACGTCACGGACAAATTCCTCGCCGGTCTGCCGGGCGTGCAGAAGGAAGGCTGCGACGGGCTCATCACGTCCGCACGCTGGGTGCTGCACAAGATGCCCGCGCATACGCGCACCGTCTGCCTGGAATTCTTCGGTCAGGCGCGCGAGGCGATTCCGAGCATCGTCGAAATCAAGGATTATCTGTTCGAAACGTCGAAGCAAGGCGGCGCGATTCTCGCGGGTCTTGAACACCTGGACGAGCGCTATCTGCGCGCGGTCGGCTACGCGACCAAGAGCAAGCGCAACGCGTTTCCGAAGATGGTGCTGATCGGCGACATCGTGGGCAATGACGCGGACGCGGTCGCGCAAGCCACCTCGGAAGTCGTGCGCATGGCTAACGGCAAGAGCGGCGAGGGTTTTGTCGCGGTGAGCGCCGAGGCGCGCAAGCGCTTCTGGCTCGACCGCAGCCGCACCGCCGCAATCGCGAAGCACACCAACGCGTTCAAGATCAACGAAGACGTGGTGATTCCGCTCGACCGCATGGGCGAGTACACGGATGGCATCGAGCGGATCAACATCGAACTGTCGATCAAGAACAAGTTGCAACTGGTCGACGCGCTCGAAGCGTTCTTCATAGCCGGCAAGCTGCCGCTCGGCAAGAGCGACGACGCCAATGAGATTCCGAGCGCCGAACTGCTCGAAGACCGCGTGCAACAGGCGCTGGATCTGCTAAAGCGCGTGCGCACGCGCTGGGAATTCCTGCGCGACAAGCTCGATCTTTCTTTGCGTGAGGCGCAGCACTATCTGGTCGGCCTCGGTTACGAGGCGCTCGCCGAAAAGTTCGCCGACCGCGTGGACATGCAGCCCGACGCCACCGTGTTCCATGTCACACAGGACCGCACGATCCGCGTGTCGTGGAAGCAGGAGATTCGCGCCGAGTTGCGGCAGATCTTCAACGGCGGCGAGTTCAAGCCGATCCTGGACGAAGCCCAGGCGATCCACAAGCAGGTGCTGCGCGGCCGCGTGTTCGTCGCGCTGCACATGCACGCGGGCGACGGCAATGTGCACACGAACCTGCCGGTGAACTCCGACAACTACGAGATGCTGCAGGACGCCCACACGGCGGTGGCACGCATCATGAAGCTTGCGCGTTCGCTCGACGGCGTGATTTCCGGCGAGCACGGCATCGGCATCACCAAGCTGGAATTTCTCACCGACGACGAAATCGGCGAATTCCGCGCTTATAAGCAGCGCGTCGATCCGCATGGCCGCTTCAACGCAGGCAAGCTGCTCGAAGGCGCCGACTTGCGCAATGCCTACACGCCGAGCTTCGGCCTGATGGGTTATGAATCGCTGATCATGCAGCAGAGCGACATCGGCGCGATTTCCGAGTCGATCAAGGACTGCCTGCGTTGCGGCAAGTGCAAGCCGGTGTGCGCGACCCACGTGCCGCGGGCGAACCTGCTGTACAGCCCGCGCAACAAGATTCTTGCGACCTCGTTGCTGGTCGAAGCGTTCCTGTACGAAGAGCAGACGCGCCGCGGCGTGTCGATCAAGCACTGGGACGAGTTCAACGACGTCGCCGATCACTGCACCGTCTGTCACAAATGCGTGACGCCGTGTCCAGTGAAGATCGACTTCGGCGACGTAACCATGAACATGCGCAACCTGCTGCGCAAGATGGGCAAGAAGAAGTTCAATCCGGGCAACGCGGCCGGCATGTTCTTCCTCAATGCAACGAATCCGCAGACCATCAATCTCGCCCGTACGGCGATGATGGGCATCGGCTACAAGGCGCAGCGCCTCGGCAACGACGTGCTGAAGAAGTTCGCGAAGAAACAGACGGCGCATCCGCCGGCAACGGTCGGCAAGCCGCCGGTCACGCAGCAGGTGATCCACTTCATGAACAAGAAGATGCCGGGCAATCTGCCGAAGAAAACCGCGCGTGCGCTGCTGGATATCGAGGACAACAAGATCGTCCCGATCATCCGCAACCCGAAGACCACCACGGCCGACACGGAAGCGGTGTTCTACTTCCCTGGCTGCGGCTCCGAGCGGTTGTTCTCGCAAGTCGGCCTCGCGACTCAGGCGATGCTGTGGGAAGCCGGCGTGCAAACGGTGCTGCCGCCGGGCTATCTGTGTTGCGGCTATCCGCAGCGTGGCTCCGGCCAGTACGACAAGGCCGAGCAGATCGTCACGGATAACCGCGTGCTGTTCCACCGTGTCGCGAACACGCTCAACTACCTCGACATCAAGACGGTGGTGGTGTCGTGCGGCACCTGTTACGACCAGCTCGCCGGTTATGAATTCGACAAGATTTTCCCGGGTTGCCGCATCATCGACATTCACGAGTTCCTGCTGGAAAAGGGCATGAAGCTCGACGGCGTGAACGGCGTGCGCTACATGTATCACGACCCATGCCATACGCCGATCAAGACGATGGACCCGGTCAAACTGGTCAATCAGTTGATGGGCTCGGAGAAGGACGGCTACAAGATCGAGAAGAACGATCGCTGCTGCGGTGAGTCGGGCACGCTCGCGGTCACGCGTCCCGATATTTCGACGCAGGTGCGTTTCCGCAAGGAAGAGGAAATCCGCAAGGGCGCCGCGAAGTTGCGCGGCATTCCGCTTGTGGCTGAAGCCGGCGCGAACGCGATCAACCCGGCCAATGCTTCGGCCGGCACGGCGGGTGCGCCGAACGGCTCGGTGCTGAAGGCCGGCGACGGTCCGCAGCCCAAGGGCGCGACCGACGTGAAGATCCTGACGAGCTGCCCGTCCTGCCTGCAAGGTCTGTCGCGTTACAACGAAGACGCGGGCATCGAAGCCGACTACATCGTCGTCGAGATGGCACGTCACGTGCTCGGAGAAGACTGGATGGTCGACTACGTGCAGCGGGCGAACAATGGCGGAATCGAGCGCGTGCTGGTTTAATGGTACGACTGACGATTTTTGCCTGAGGACGACGATGGGTTGCGTTTTTTGCCGTGAAGATGGCGGCGATGTGCTGTGGCAGGACGATACCTTGCGTGTCGTCCTCGCCGACGAACACGATTACCCGGGCTTTTGCCGGGTGATCTGGAATGAGCACGTGGCCGAGTTTTCCGATCTTGACGCGAACGGCCGCGATCGCGTGATGAAGGCCGTCTATGCCGTGGAGCGCGCGATGCGGCGCATCCTTCAGCCAGCGAAAGTGAATCTCGCGAGCCTCGGCAACCAGGTGCCGCATGTGCACTGGCATGTGATTCCGCGTTTCTCGAACGACGCTCATTTTCCGCTGCCCATCTGGGCGCCGCGTCAGCGCACGGTGTCCGAAGCGATGCTGTCGTCGCGCCGCGCGCAAGCCACGTTGCTGCGCGAAGCGGTGCGGCAGGAAATCGAACAGGCTCTTGGCTGAGCACCACTAACCCGTCGCTTCGCGCCGTGCGCCTCAAGGGGCGACTTTCTGCGCGGCGGCGTTTTCTTATGAGGCCATCATGAGCGGATTGACTCCCGATACCCCGGTGCCGACCGGCGTGGTCGTGCATTCCAGGTCGCGCGTGCTCGAATTGCAGTACGCAAGCGGCGAATCGTATCGGCTGCCGTTCGAACTGCTGCGCGTCTATTCGCCGTCAGCAGAAGTGCAGGGTCACGGCCCCGGCCAGGAAACGCTGCAAACCGGTAAGCGCGACGTCACGATCACGATGATCGAAGGCGTGGGCAACTACGCGATCCAGCCCACTTTCTCCGATGGCCACTCGACCGGTATCTATTCGTGGGACCTGCTCTACGACATGGCGCGGCGGCAGGACGAACTCTGGGGCGCGTATCTCGACAGACTGGCGGCGGCGGGCATTGACCGCGATGCGCCGATGGTTTCATCCAGCGCTGCGCACGGGCACTGTCACTGATACGATTCGCCTGATCCGCCGCACTGATGCGGCGCAACATTTCAGAATACGCGAAAGGACAAGCGCGATGAGCAAAACCCACTTCGGCTTTCAATCGGTCGACGAACAGGAAAAGGCGCAGAAGGTGGCGGGCGTATTCCACTCGGTTGCCGCCAACTACGACCTGATGAACGACCTGATGTCGGGCGGGTTGCATCGGGCGTGGAAGATGTTCACGATCGCCCAGGCCAACGTGCGGCCGGGCTTCAAGGTGCTCGATATCGCGGGCGGCACGGGCGATTTGTCCAGGGCATTCGCGAAGCAGGCGGGCGAAACCGGCGAAGTCTGGCACACGGACATCAACGAATCGATGCTGCGCGTGGGCCGCGACCGTTTGCTCGACAAAGGCGTGATCACGCCGGCGCTGCTGTGCGACGCCGAGAAGATTCCTTTTCCGGACAATTACTTCGACGTGGTGACCGTGGCATTCGGCTTGCGCAACATGACGCATAAGGACGTCGCGCTGGCGGAAATGCGCCGCGTTCTGAAACCCGCGGGCCGTCTGCTGGTTCTGGAATTCTCGAAGGTATGGGATCCGCTCAAAAAAGCCTACGATGTCTATTCGTTCAAGGTGCTGCCGTGGCTCGGCGATCGCTTTGCAAAAGACGCGGAGAGCTACCGCTATCTGGCGGAATCGATCCGCATGCATCCAGACCAGGAAACTTTAAAAACAATGATGGAACAAGCTGGTCTCGACGGCGTCAAATATTACAATTTGTCAGCTGGCGTGGTAGCTTTACACGTGGGGACCAAATACTAGGGTGCCCAACTCATCGATTTTTAAAGGAAAGTGCCAAAATGTCCGATTCAGTTGCGTTATCTCCCCGTAAGGTTAAGCGGTCGCTGGTGAGAAGAATCGGACTGATCGCGATGGTCGGTCTGATCGTGGCCGGCTCTGTCGCCTCGCTCGATGCGGAAGCTCGCCGCATGGGCGGTGGCCGAAGTATTGGCCGTCAGTCGAACACCGTTCAGCAGCAGGCGGCGCCGTCGCAACCTTCCCCAACCAATCCGGCCATGCAGCAGCGTGCCCAACCGGCGCCCGCTCCTGCGCCGGCTCCGGCCGCGCAGCCCAACCGCTCGCGCTGGCTCGGGCCGATCGCGGGTCTGGCCGCCGGTCTCGGTATCGCCGCGTTGCTGTCGCACTTCGGTCTGGGCGGCGCGTTTGCGGGCGCAATGGCCAATATCATCGTGATTGCGCTGCTCGCAATGATCGGCATCTGGCTGATCCGCCGCTTTATGGGGCGCAAGCGCGATGCGTCGCAACCGGCTTATGCGGGCCACTCGCCGTCGCTTAATTCGGGCGCCACGGGCTACACCCAGCAGCCGAGCTACACCGCGCCGCCTACCGGCGCGTATCTCGAACCGCAAGGCAATCCGCTGACCACGCCATCCGTCAATGCGACGCCCAGCGTGCCGGCGGGCTTCGACTCGGAAGCCTTCCTGCGTAACGCGAAGGTGTACTTCGTGCGACTGCAGGCCGCCTGGGACGTCGGCAATATCGACGACATCCGCGAATTCACCACGCCGGAAATGTTCGCCGAAGTGAGGGTCGACCTCGCTTCGCGCGGCGCGGAGTCGAATCAGACGGACGTGGTGCAGTTGAACGCCGATCTGTTGGGCGTCGAAGAGCGCGCGAACGAATATTTCGCGAGCGTGCGCTTCTCCGGGCTGATTCGTGAAGCGCCGGGTGCGGCGGCCCAGCCGTTCGTCGAAGTGTGGAATCTGTCGAAGGCGAATCGCCCCGGCGAGGGCTGGTTGCTCGCTGGCATCCAGCAGCTCGCGCAGCACTGAGGCAGCACAGGGACGCAGCGGCAGCAGCGCCGCCCGTCCCGAAATCGTCCGCAACGTTGGCCGTTCGGCCGAGCAAGCCGCGAAGCGAACGGACGTTACAATAGGAACCCGCGCGAGCACTCGCTCACGCGGGTTTTTTCTTGCCACTTTCAATGACCCTCGCCGCCAAGCCTTTCGCTGCTGCTGTCAATCATCTGCTCGCCCGCGAATCGTGGGCTCGTGAGCGCCTCGCCCCTTATGCGGGCAAGATCGCCAGACTGTCGTCGCAACCGCTCGTGTTGACGCTGCTTGTGCAGCCGGACGGCTACCTGGGCACCGTCGGCGAAAGCGACGCGCAACAGTTCGACGTGACCATCTCCGTGCCGTCCGACGCGTTGCCGGCCTTCGTGCAGGGCGGTCAGGCGGCAGTCATGAAGCACGTGAAAATCGAAGGTGACGCGGAGTTCGCCACGGTCATCGCGAAACTTGCCGAACATTTGCGCTGGGAGCCGGAAGAAGATCTCGCGAAGCTGATCGGCGACGGTCCCGCGTGGCGCGTTGCGTCGATCGTGCGCAGGGTCGGCGAACAGGTGCAGCGCACCGGTCGCAATCTGCTCGGCACGGCGACCGAATATCTGCTCGATGAGAATCCCCAGCTCGTGCGCCGCGCCGCGCTGGAAGACTTCAACGTCGAACTGGCGCACGCCCGCGACGCCTTGGCGCGAGTGGAAAAACGCATCCAGCGTGTCGAGCAGAAGGTCGAAGCCCGCGGCGCCGATACGCCGGGCGGCGCCGCCACGTTGCGCGGCACGCGCTAGTCACCGGGCACAACTATGCGTTTTCTGCGTTTCCTCAAGATTTTTTTCACGGTTATCCGCTTCGGTCTCGACGAGATGATGCTCGGCCGCATCAAAGACCGGCGCGTGCGTCTGCTGTTGCGTATCACCACCATTGGCCGGAAGTTCGACGCGCCGCCGGGCGTGCGTTTGCGGCTCGCGTTGGAAAGCCTCGGGCCGATCTTCGTTAAATTCGGGCAGGTGCTCTCGACGCGGCGCGACCTGCTGCCGGTCGATATCGCCAATGAACTGGCGAAGCTTCAGGATCAGGTGCCGCCGTTCGACTCAGGGGTGGCAATCGGGCTGGTCGAGAAGTCGCTCGGCGCGCCGGTCGACGTGCTGTTCGACGATTTTGAGCGCGTGCCGGTGGCGAGCGCGTCGATCGCGCAGGTGCATTTTGCGACGGTCAAGGCGGGGCAGCATGCCGGCAAGGCCGTCGCCGTGAAGGTGCTGCGTCCGAACATGCTGCCGGTGATCGACTCCGACCTCGCGTTGCTGCGCGACATCGCCGTATGGGCCGAGCGTTTGTGGGCGGACGGCAAGCGTCTGAAGCCGCGCGAGGTGGTCGCCGAATTCGACAAGTATCTGCACGACGAACTCGATCTGATGCGCGAGGCCGCCAACGGCAGCCAGTTGCGCCGCAACTTTGCCGGGCTCGACCTGCTGCTCGTGCCGGAAATGTACTGGGAGTTCTGCACGCCCACCGTGCTCGTGATGGAGCGCATGGTCGGCGTGCCGATCAGCCAGGTCGACACGCTGCGGGCGGCTGGCGTGGATATCCCGAAGCTCGCGCGCGAAGGCGTCGAAATCTTCTTCACGCAGGTGTTCCGCGACGGCTTTTTTCACGCCGACATGCACCCGGGCAACATTCAGGTGAGCCTCGATCCGGCGCACTTCGGCCGCTATATTGCTTTGGACTTCGGCATCATCGGCGCGCTGTCGGACTTCGACAAAAACTACCTCGCGCAGAACTTCCTCGCGTTTTTCAAGCGTGACTATCATCGCGTGGCCACGCTGCATCTGGAATCGGGCTGGGTGCCGCCCAGCACGCGCGTCGAAGAACTGGAAAGCGCGATTCGCGCGGTGTGCGAGCCGTATTTCGACCGCGCGCTGAAGGACATTTCGCTGGGTCAGGTGCTGATGCGACTCTTTTCGACGTCGCGCCGCTTCAACGTCGAAATTCAGCCGCAACTGGTGCTGCTGCAAAAAACCATGCTGAATGTCGAGGGGCTCGGCCGCTCGCTCGATCCCGAACTCGATTTGTGGAAGACGGCGAAACCTTATCTCGAGCGCTGGATGAACGAGCAGATCGGCTTGCGCGGCTGGTATGAGCGCCTGAAGATCGAAGCGCCGCAGTGGAGTAAGACGCTGCCGCAGTTGCCGCGCCTGATCCATCATGTGCTGGCCGAGCGCCACGATCACGGTCGCGTAGGCAACGACGACATGGTCCGGCAGATCCTGCTCGAACAGAAGCGCACTAACCGCCTGCTGCAGGGCTTGCTGCTATTCGGCGTAGCGGTCGGTGTCGGCGCGGCGCTCGCGCGGGTGTTCCTCGCGCTCGCCTCCGGCGCCTGATCCGATTGTGAGGCGTGTTATGAGCGATCCGACTCCATCCCCGGTGCCCGATTTCGAGAACCGCGATCCGAACTCGCCGGCGTTCTGGGACGAGCGGTTCGAACGTCATTTCACGCCGTGGGACCAGGCGGGCGTGCCGTCGGCGTTTCAGTCGTTCGCGGGCCGCCACGCGGGCGAGCCCGTGCTGATTCCTGGCTGCGGCAGTGCGTATGAAGCCGCGTGGCTGGCTGCACACGGCAGTCCGGTGCGGGCCATCGATTTTTCGCACGCTGCCGTAGCCGCCGCGCGCGCACAGTTGGGCGAGCCGCATGCGCAACTCGTGGAGCAGGCCGATTTTTTCGCCTACGAACCGCCCTTCACGCCGGCATGGATCTACGAGCGCGCGTTCCTCTGTGCGTTGCCGCCGGCGCGCCACGCCGACTACGCGCGGCGAATGGCGGACCTGCTACCGGCGGGCGCGCTGCTCGCGGGATTCTTTTTCGTCGGCGCGACGACGAAAGGGCCGCCGTTCGGCATGGAGCGCGCCGAACTGGAGGCACTGCTCACGCGGTATTTCGAACTGATCGAAGACGAGCCCGTGACCGATTCGATTCCGGTCTTTGCCGGGCATGAGCGCTGGCTTACATGGCGGCGGCGTGCCTGAGCGCCGAGCCTCACGACCGCGCCCGATCTGAAGGCCGCTGCGCTCCGTGGTCGCGCGCGCGGCCCTTGATTTTTGCTGCGGCCGCCCTCATCTCGCGCATCGGCGGCTGCGTCGGGCGCTTGTCCCCAAAATGCCGGGGAGCGCTATCGTTTGCGGCTATAATTCAAGGCTTTGCAAGCGTTTACAAGATTTCAGTAGGGAAAAAGTCATGCCGATCTACGCTTATCGTTGCGAGTCATGCGGCTTCGGGAAAGACGTGCTTCAGAAGATGAGCGACGCCCAGTTGACGCAGTGTCCCGAGTGCGGGAAAGACAGCTTTCGCAAACAGGTTACTGCCGCGGGCTTCCAGTTGAAGGGCTCGGGCTGGTACGTGACCGACTTCCGCGGCGGCAATAACGGCGCCGGCGCGCCAGCCAAGCCCGACGCGAACGGAGCCTCGAATGCAGGCCCGGGTGAGAATGCCGCGGCTGCCAATGACGGCGCCGCGAAATCCGACACGGCCGCGGCCAGCAGCGCAGCCGCCACGCCGGCTGCGCCCGCTGCTGCGCCGGCGGCTGCCGCAGCGAGCGGTTCCGGCAGCGTCTAGTAGGACTGCCGCCCTCGGAGGCGGCGCACACGCCGCGCGTTGCTTCGGCCGCGCGGCTTTCTGGCGGTACACATGACGACGAAAAAAACGACGCTCAAATCGGTGTTTCTGACTGGCCTGCTGGTGCTGGTGCCTTTGGCCATCACGCTGTGGGTGCTCGGTCTGATCATCGGCACGATGGACCAGACGCTATTGCTGCTGCCGCGCGCGTGGCAGCCGGAGCGCATTTTCGGCTTCCGTCTGCCCGGCCTCGGCGCAGTCCTGACGCTCGCGTTCATCTTTGTCGTCGGACTGTTGACCCAGAACTTCGTGGGGCAGAAGCTCGTGAAGTGGTGGGAGCTCGTGGTCGGCCACATTCCGGTGGTCGGGCCGATCTATACGAGCGTCAAGCAGGTGTCCGACACCTTGCTGTCGAGCAGCGGCAACGCGTTCCGCAAGGCGCTTCTGATCGAATACCCGCGCCGGGGCTGCTATACGATCGCGTTTCTGACCGGCATTCCGGGCGGCGACGTGATCAATCACCTGAAAGAAGATCACGTCAGCGTGTATGTGCCGACTACGCCGAACCCAACGTCCGGCTTCTTCCTGATGGTGCCCAAGAGCGAAGTGATCGAACTCGACATGACCGTCGACGCCGCGCTCAAGTACATCGTCTCGATGGGCGTCGTGGCGCCGTCCGCGCCGCCGGCGCCGGTGCGCCGCACGACAGTCGAGCCTCCGCTGTAATGCCGGCGCGCAGGGTTTCACGCAGTGTCCCACTGCGGCGCGCCGCTCAACCAATGCAAAACGAAAGTCAAACATCATGTCGATGAGATCTGAATACTGCGGTCTGGTGACCGAAGAACTGCTGGGCCAATCCGTCTCGCTGTGCGGCTGGGTAAGCCGCCGCCGCGACCATGGCGGCGTTATCTTCATCGACCTGCGTGATCGCGAAGGCCTCGTCCAGGTCGTCTGCGACCCGGACCGCGCTGAGATGTTCAAGGCCGCCGAAGGCGTGCGCAACGAATTCTGTCTGCAAATCAAGGGCGTGGTGCGCAGCCGTCCCGAAGGCACGACGAACGCCGCGCTGAAAAGCGGCAAGATCGAAGTGCTGTGCCATGAGCTGATCGTGCTGAACCCGTCTATCACGCCGCCGTTCCAGCTCGACGACGACAACCTGTCGGAAACCACGCGCCTCACGCACCGCGTGCTGGACCTGCGTCGTCCGCAGATGCAGCACAACCTGCGTCTGCGTTATCGCGTCGCAATCGAAGTGCGCAAGTATCTGGACGCGCAAGGCTTCATCGACATCGAGACGCCGATGCTCACCAAGAGCACGCCCGAAGGCGCGCGCGACTACCTCGTGCCGTCGCGTACCAATCCGGGCCAGTTCTTCGCGCTGCCGCAGTCGCCGCAGCTCTTCAAGCAGCTCTTGATGGTGGCGAACTTCGATCGCTATTACCAGATCGTCAAGTGCTTCCGCGACGAAGACCTGCGCGCCGACCGTCAGCCGGAATTCACGCAGATCGATTGCGAAACCTCGTTCCTGTCGGAACAGGAAATCCGCGATCTGTTCGAGGCGATGATCCGCCATGTGTTCAAGGAAACGATCGGCGTGGAGCTGGCCGAGCAATTCCCGGTCATGGAGTATTCGGAAGCCATGCGCCGCTTCGGTTCGGACAAGCCGGACCTGCGCGTGAAACTCGAATTCACCGACCTGACCGACGCAGTCAAGGACGTCGACTTCAAGGTGTTCAGCACGCCGGCCAACACGAAAGACGGCCGCGTCGCGGCAATCCGCGTGCCGAAGGGCGGCGAACTCTCGCGCGGCGACATCGACAGCTACACGGAATTCGTGCGCATCTACGGCGCGAAGGGCCTCGCGTGGATCAAGGTCAACGAAGTGGCGAAGGGCCGTGACGGTCTGCAAAGCCCGATCGTCAAGAACCTGCACGACGAAGCGGTCAAGGCGATCATCGAGCGCACCGGTGCGCAAGATGGCGACATCATCTTCTTCGCGGCGGATCGGGCGAAAGTGGTGAACGACAGCCTGGGCGCACTGCGTCTGAAGATCGGTCACTCGGAATTCGGTAAGGCCAACGGTCTGGTCGAATCTGGCTGGAAGCCGCTGTGGGTGGTCGACTTCCCGATGTTCGAATACGACGAGGAAGACGCCCGTTACGTCGCCGCGCATCACCCGTTCACCAGCCCGAAGGACGAGCACCTCGAGTATCTGGAAACGGACCCGGCGCGTTGCCTCGCAAAGGCCTACGACATGGTGCTGAACGGGTGGGAAATCGGCGGCGGCTCGGTACGTATTCACCGCGAGGAAGTGCAGAGCAAGGTGTTCCGCGCGCTGAAGATCAACGCGGAAGAAGCGCAAGCCAAGTTCGGCTTCCTGCTCGACGCGCTGCAGTACGGCGCGCCTCCGCATGGCGGCATCGCCTTCGGTCTGGACCGCATCGTCACGATGATGGCCGGCGCCGATTCGATCCGCGACGTGATCGCGTTCCCGAAGACGCAGCGCGCGCAGTGCCTGCTCACGCAGGCGCCAAGCGAAGTGGACGAGCGCCAGTTGCGCGAGTTGCACATCCGTCTGCGCACGCCCGAACCGAAGGCGTAATGGCTTGAGGCCATTGGCTCGATGGCACTGAGTGCTGTGTGAAAACGACAGCAGATGCAAAACGACAAAGGCGCAGGAGGCAACTCCCGGCGCCTTTGTCGTTTTTTGCGTTACAGTCGATGCAACAGCTTCCGCCAGCTCATTGGACCACTCGCCCACATGTACCGCGCAAGCGTTGCGCCCAGTTTTCACGCCATGCCGAAACCGCCGAAGATTCCGCAATCCGTACTCGTCGTCATTCATACGCCCTCGCTCGACGTGCTGTTGATCGAGCGCACGGACACTCCTGGTTTCTGGCAGTCGGTGACGGGTTCGAAGGATCGCCTCGACGAACCGCTCGCCGACACGGCGGTGCGCGAAGTGGCCGAAGAGACCGGCATCGTAATCGGCGGCGCGCTGGTGCCGCGAAGTGCGCTGTTCGACTGGCGATACTCGATCGAATACGAGATCTATCCGCAGTTCCTGCACCGCTATGCCGAAGGCGTGATCCACAACACCGAGCATTGGTTCAGCGTGCAAGTGCCGGAGCAGCTCGAAGTGACGCTCGCGCCGCGCGAGCACACTGCGTTTCTGTGGCTGCCGTATGAAGAGGCGGCGTCGCGCTGCTTTTCGTCGTCGAATGCCGATGCGATCCTGCAATTGCCCAAGAGGCTGCGCGAGCGTTCGGAGTCTCGCGGATGAGCGTCGGCGGCGCACGCCGTTTCGCCCGTCTGCGGCAATCGCTGCTCGGCCGCCGCTATTGGCAGCGCTACCGCTTCACGAGCGGCAACGACGTCAAACTGCTGCGCTCCGGCGATGAGTTCTTCAGCGCGCTCGTCGAGCGTGTCGATGCCGCGCAGCACGACGTCGTTCTCGAAACTTATATCTTTTGCTACGACGACGCGGGGCAGACGGTCGGCGCCGCGTTGCTGCGCGCGGCGGCGCGCGGCGTGCGCGTGCGCGTGATTACCGACGGCATCGGCACCGCGCGTCTGCCGATGTTCGACGAATGGCACGGCGCGGGCATCGAGCATCGTATCTACAACCCGCACATCTTCGGGCGCTTCGGCTTTTCGCGCACGCATCGCAAGCTCGCCGTGATCGACGATCAGTTCGCGTACTGCGGCGGCATCAACATCGTCGACGATTACGACAACGACGGCGAGACGCTGCCTTACCGGCGCTGGGATTTCGCCGTCGAATTGCATGGCCCGGCGGTCAACGATATTCGGCAGGCTTTCGAGGTGCAATGGCGCCGGATTCGCGTCGGGCATCGGCCGCTGGAATCGCTGGAGCCGGACCTCAGTCCGAAGAATACGGCGTCGCTCGGCAGCTTGCGCCGTCGCGGCCGACGCCGGAACGAGGAATTGTGGGCGGGCGGCCAACCGTGCGTGGCGTTCGTGGCGCGCGACAACCTGATCAATCGCCGCGCGATCGAAAAGGCCTATCTGACCGCGATCGGCCAGGCCCGCAGCGAAGTGCTGCTTGCGAACCCCTACTTCATGCCGGGCCGCAAGCTGCGGCGCGCGTTGGTGTACGCGGCGCGGCGCGGCCTCGTGGTGAAGCTGATCATCGGGCGTAAGGAGTTCAAGGCGCTCGATTACGCCGTGCCGTTCCTCTATCGCGCGTTGCTCAGAGCCGGCGTGCAGATCGCCGAGTACGAGAAAACCCTGCTGCACGGCAAGGTGGCCGTGGTGGACTCGAGCTGGGCGACGGTCGGCTCGTCCAATCTCGACGCCCTGAGCCTGATGCTCAACAACGAAGCCAATGTCGTGCTGGTGAACGATCCGTCGATCGACGCGCTCCGCGAAGCGATGCTCGTCGCCTTCAAGGACGCGCGACGCATCGACGAAGCCCATTACGACGCCCGTCCGGCCGGCGAGCGCCTGCTCAACTGGCTCGCCTACACGACCTACCGGGCCGTGATGAAGCTGTTGACGGTGGGCGGGTACGACTGAACGGGAAACGGCAACTGAAATGGACTTCCCTGTGAGCAACAATTGCCTCACGGCGAAGCCCTCTAAAAAATCAGATTCCTCTGATTGCTGTATGCCCCAGAATTGAAGCCAGTTAGAAACCGGTTTCTAATAAAGTCCTTGTTTCGCGGACGGCGCCACTCAATAATAGTACGGCCGTTCGATTTCAGTTTCGGTCACATTAGAACGGTAAAAGCTATGCGAAAAGGTGAACAGACGCGAGCCGCAATTCTCGAAGCAGCACTTGATCTTGCAAGCCGCGACGGACTCGAAGGTCTGACGATAGGGTTGCTGGCCGAGCGCATGCAGATGAGCAAAAGCGGTGTGTTTGCGCATTTCGGGTCGCGCGAGGATTTGCAAGTCGAAGTGGTGCGCGAATATCACCGTCGTTTCGAAGACGAGGTGTTTTTCCCGAGCTTGCGCGAGCCTCGCGGATTGCCGCGCTTGCGAGCGATGATTTCCCGCTGGATCGAGAAGCGCATTCAGGAAGTCACGACCGGGTGCATCTACATCAGCGGCGCCGTGGAGTACGACGACCGCGCGGACAACCCGGTGCGCGAGCAACTGGTGTCGAGCGTGACGATCTGGCGTGCGGCGCTCACTCGCGCGATTTCGCAGGCGGTGGAAGAAGGGCATCTGCGTGCCGATACCGATCCGCAGTTGATGCTCTTCGAACTTTACAGCTTCACGCTCGGTCTGCATCACGACGCGCGCTTCCTGCATCTGCCGGATGCGGTGCGCCTCACGTGGGCCGCGCTGGAAAAATTGATTGTTTCGTATCAAAGCGAAGGCCGTTAGCCGAAGCTGCGGAACTTGCGCAAGGTTCAGCGGCGAGAAAGCAAACAAGCGAGAGAAAAAGATCCGCACGACGGACTCGAGCTAACGGCCTGGCTTCTTGTCAAACTTTGGAGAGAGTTATGGGACAGTACGCCGCGCCGCTGCGCGACATGCAATTCGTGTTGCACGAGCTGCTCAACGTCGAAGCCGAAATCACGCAAATGCCGAAGCACGCGGATCTCGACGCGGAGACGATCAACGCCGTGCTCGAAGAGGCCGGCAAGTTCTGTTCCGAGGTGTTGTTCCCGCTCAATCACAGCGGTGACCAGGAAGGCTGCACGTACGCCGGCGACGGCGTCGTGACGACGCCCAAGGGCTTCAAGGAGGCCTATCGACAGTATGTGGAAGCGGGTTGGCCCGCGCTCGGCTGCGATCCGGAATACGGCGGCCAGGGGCTGCCCGCGTTCGTCAACAACGCGTTGTACGAGATGCTGAATTCGGCGAATCAGGCGTGGACGATGTACCCCGGCCTGTCGCACGGGGCCTACGAATGTTTGCACGCGCACGGCACGCCCGAGCTCCAAAAAACTTATCTGCCGAAGCTGGTCTCGGGCGTCTGGACCGGCACCATGTGTCTGACCGAACCGCATTGCGGCACCGACCTCGGCATTCTCCGCACCAAGGCCGAGCCGAACGGCGACGGCTCGTATTCGATCAGCGGCACGAAGATTTTCATCTCCAGCGGTGAGCACGATCTCGCGGAGAACATCGTTCACCTCGTGCTCGCGCGCTTGCCGGATGCTCCGATGGGCACCAAGGGCATTTCGCTTTTCATCGTGCCGAAGTTCGTTCCGAACGAAGCGGGCGAGCCGGGCGAACGTAATGGTGTGAAGTGCGGCTCCATCGAACACAAGATGGGGATTCACGGCAACGCGACCTGCGTAATCAATCTCGACAACGCGAAGGGCTGGTTGGTCGGCGAGCCGAACAAGGGCTTGAACGCGATGTTCGTGATGATGAATGCCGCGCGTCTCGGCGTCGGCATGCAGAGCCTGGGTCTTACCGAAGTCGCGTATCAGAACTCGCTGACGTACGCGAAAGAGCGTCTGCAGATGCGTTCGCTGAGCGGCCCGAAGGCGCCTGAAAAGGCGGCTGATCCGATCATCGTCCATCCGGACGTGCGCCGCATGTTGCTCACGCAAAAGGCTTACGCCGAAGGCGCGCGCGCATTCTCGTACTGGTCCGCGCTGCATATCGACAAGGAGCTGTCGCACGCAGACGAATCGGTGCGCAAAGAAGCCGCCGACCTCGTCGCGCTGCTCACGCCGATCCTGAAAGCGTTCCTGTCGGACAACGCGTTCGAAGGCACCAATCACGCCATGCAGATTTACGGCGGCCACGGTTTTATCGCCGAGTGGGGCATGGAGCAGTACGTGCGCGACGCGCGTATCAACATGATTTACGAAGGCACCAACGCGATTCAGGCGCTCGACCTGCTCGGCCGCAAGATTCTCGGCGACATGGGCGCGAAGATGAAGAAGTTCGGCAAGCTCGTGACGGAGTTTGTCGAAGCCGAAGGCGTGAAGCCGGAGATGCAGGAGTTCATCAACCCGCTCGCCGACATTGGCGAAAAGGTGCAGAAGCTGACAATGGAAATCGGCATGAAGGCCATGCAGAACCCGGACGAAGTCGGCGCCGCCGCCGTGCCGTATTTGCGCACTGTGGGGCATCTCGTTTTCTCCTACTTCTGGGCGCGCATGGCACGCGTCGCGCTGGACAAGGAAGCCTCGGGCGATCCGTTCTACAAGGCCAAGCTCGCCACCGCGCGCTTCTACTTCGCAAAGCTGCTGCCTGAAACGGCCATGACGATCCGTCAGGCGCGTGCCGGTTCGAAGCCGCTGATGGAAGTCGAAGAAGCGCTGTTCTAAGCCATCTTACGGAAAGCGTCGCGCTCATTCGAACAGCGCGACGCTTTCGCCGGCCACATTCATCGCGAACCAGTCGACACATTCGCGACACCGCATAACTCCCCGGAGGAACGACGTGAGCAATCTGATCATTCGCAAGGTAGCGGTGCTCGGCGCCGGCGTGATGGGCGCACAGATCGCCGCGCACCTGATCAACGCCAAGGTGCCCGTGCTGCTGTTCGACCTGCCCGCCAAGGAAGGCCCGAAGAACGCGATCGCGCTCAAGGCGATCGAGAATCTGAAGAAGCTGTCGCCCGCACCATTCGGCGTGAAGGACGACGCGCAATACATTCAGCCCGCCAACTATGACGACGACATCGAGAAGCTCGCCGAATGCGACTTGGTGATCGAAGCCATTGCCGAGCGGATGGACTGGAAGCACGACCTGTACAAGAAGGTCTCGCCGCATCTCGCGCCGAACGCGATCTTCGCGACCAACACGTCGGGTCTGTCGATCACCGAACTGTCGCAAGGTTTCGCGGACGAGTTGAAGGCGCGCTTCTGCGGCGTGCACTTTTTCAATCCGCCGCGCTACATGCATCTGGTGGAACTGATCCCAACCGAGGCGACGCGCCCGGAGATTCTCGATCAACTGGAAACGTTCCTGACGAGCGTGGTCGGCAAGGGCGTCGTGCGCGCGAAAGACACGCCGAACTTCATCGCGAATCGCGTGGGTATTTTCTCGATTCTCGCTGTCGTTACCGAAGCCGCGAAATTCGGCCTGCGTTTCGACGAAGTGGACGACCTGACCGGCTCGCGTCTGGGCCGCGCGAAATCGGCCACGTTCCGCACTGCAGACGTGGTCGGCCTCGACACGATGGCGCACGTCATCAAGACGATGCAGGACAACCTGAAGGACGATCCGTTCTTCCCCGTCTACGAAACGCCGGCCGTACTGGCCGAACTCGTGAAGAAAGGCGCGCTCGGTCAGAAGACCGGCGGCGGCTTCTACAAGAAGGAAGGCAAGGCGATCAAGGTGCTCGATCCGAAAACGGGTGAGTACGTGGATGGCGGTGCGAAGGCCGATGAACTGGTCGGCCGCATTCTGAAGCGTCCGCCGGCCGAGCGTCTGAAGCTGCTGCGCGAATCGCAGCATCCGCAGGCTCAATTCCTGTGGGCGATTTTCCGCGACGTGTTCCACTACATCGGCGTGCATCTGGAATCTATCGCCGATAACGCGCGCGACGTCGATCTGGCAATCCGCTGGGGCTTCGGCTGGAACGAAGGTCCGTTCGAAGGCTGGCAGACGGCCGGCTGGAAGCAGGTCGCCGAGTGGGTGCAGGAAGACATCGCGGCGGGCAAGGCGCTCTCGAATGCGCCGCTGCCGTCGTGGGTGCTCGATGGTCCGGTCGCCGAACAGGGCGGCGTACATACGAACGAAGGTTCGTGGTCACCGGCTTCGGAGACGTTCGTGCCGCGCTCATCGCTCGGCGTGTACGACCGGCAGGTGTTTCGCGCGCCGCTCGTCGGCGAAACGACTGCGGACCCGAAGACCTACGGCAAGACGCTGTTCGAAACCGACGCCGTGCGTGCGTGGGTCGACGACCGCGCCGGCCGGGGTTCAGACGAAAGCGACGTATTGATCGTGTCGTTCAAGAGCAAGATGAACACGATCGGACCGTCGGTGATCGACGGTCTGACGCAGGCGATAGAACTGGCCGAGAAGGACTACAAGGGTCTCGTCGTATGGCAGCCGACGTCGCTGAAACTCGGCACACCGGGCGGTCCGTTCTCCGCGGGCGCCAACCTCGAAGAGGCGATGCCCGCGTTCATGATGGGCGGCGCGAAGGGCATCGAGCCGTTCGTGAAGAAATTCCAGCAGGGCATGTTGCGCGTCAAATACGCGAGCGTACCGGTCGTATCGGCGGTGTCGGGAATTGCGCTTGGTGGCGGCTGCGAGTTGGCGCTGCATAGCGCGAAGCGCGTCGCACACATCGAAAGCTATTTCGGTCTTGTGGAAGTCGGCGTGGGTCTCGTGCCTGCGGGCGGCGGTCTGAAGGAAGCCGCATTGCGCGCGGCGGAAGCGGCGACGCAAGTCGGCGCGACCAACGACCTGCTGAAGTTCGTGCAGAAGTCGTTCGAGAACGCGGCGATGGCAAAGGTCTCGGCGTCCGCGCTCGACGCTCGCGCAATGGGCTACCTGAAGCCGTCGGACACGATCGTCTTCAACGTGTTCGAATTGCTCGACGTCGCGAAGAAGGAAGCGCGCGCGCTGGCTGCTGCCGGTTACCGTCCGCCGCTGCGTGTCACGCAAGTGCCGGTGGCGGGGCGTTCGGCGATCTCTACGATCAAGGCTTCCCTCGTCAACATGCGCGACGGGCGTTTCATCAGCGAGCACGATTTCCTGATCGCGAGCCGTATCGCCGAAGCGGTGTGCGGCGGCGACGTGGAAGCGGGCAGCCTCGTCGACGAAGAATGGCTGCTGCAACTGGAGCGTCGCGCGTTCGTCGATCTGCTCGGCACGCAGAAGACGCAGGAGCGAATCATGGGCATGCTGCAAACCGGCAAGCCGGTGCGTAATTGAGCGACCAGACCGCAAGTAAATTTGCATGGGGCAGGAGTAAGCGCTAAAGCGCTAACTCCTGCCGACCGCGATAAGACTGCATGGGGCAGGAGTAAGCGCTAAAGCGCTAACTCCTGCCGACAAAGGAGCTTTAAATGACGAAGCAATTGCAAGACGCATACATCGTCGCAGCGAGCCGTACGCCGATCGGCAAGGCGCCGCGCGGCATGTTCAGGAACACGCGACCCGACGAGCTGCTGGTGCACGCGATCAAGTCGGCCGTGGCGCAAGTGCCGGGCCTCGATACCAAGGTGATCGAAGACGCGATCGTCGGTTGCGCGATTCCCGAAGCGGAACAAGGACTGAATGTCGCCCGGATCGGCGCGTTGCTGGCCGGCTTGCCGAATACGGTCGGCGGCGTTACGGTGAACCGCTTTTGTGCGTCGGGCCTCACCGCGCTCGCAATGGCCGCGGACCGCATTCGCGTCGGCGAGTCGGAGGCGATGATCGCGGGCGGCTGCGAGTCGATGAGCATGGTGCCGATGATGGGCAATAAGCCGTCGCTGTCGCCGCATATCTTCGACCGCAACGAAGATGTCGGTATCGCGTACGGCATGGGACTGACGGCCGAGAAAGTCGCCGAGCGCTGGAAGATCAGCCGCGACGCGCAAGACGCGTTCTCGGTCGAATCGCATCGCCGCGCAATCGCCGCGCAGCAAGCCGGCGAGTTCAACGACGAAATCGCCGCGTACACGATCACCGAGCGCTTCCCCGATCTCGCCACCGGCGAAGTGCGCGTGAAAACGCGCGAAGTCTCGCTCGACGAAGGCCCGCGCGCCGACACGTCGCTCGAAGGCTTGGCCAAACTGCGCACGGTGTTCGCGAACAAGGGCTCGGTGACGGCCGGCAACAGCTCGCAGACGTCGGACGGCGCGGGCGCGTTGATCGTCGTGTCGGAAAAGATCCTGAAGCAATTCAACCTGACGCCGCTCGCACGCTTCGTCAGCTTCGCGGTGCGCGGCGTGCCGCCGGAAATCATGGGCATCGGGCCGAAGGAAGCGATTCCCGCCGCGCTCAAGGCCGCCGGTCTGAAGCAGGACGACCTCGACTGGATCGAACTGAACGAAGCGTTCGCCGCGCAATCGCTCGCGGTGATTCAGGACCTCGGTCTCGATCCGTCGAAGATCAACCCGCTCGGCGGCGCAATCGCCCTCGGCCACGCGCTGGGCGCGACGGGCGCGATTCGCGCGTCGACGGTCGTGCATGGCCTGCGCCGCCGCAACTACAAGTACGGCATGGTGACGATGTGCGTCGGCACGGGCATGGGCGCGGCGGGCATTATCGAGCGGCTGTGATACAGCCCGCTGCGGTGTTCGCGGCAAGCCGTTAAGGCGTGCAGAACGGTTCGCAGGCTTGCTGCTTGCGGACCGTTTTCACATTTCAGCAGCAGTTTCCGCAGCAGTCGAGGGAGATGAAGATGACGATGGATATTCTGATCGAGAGCGCAAACGGTGTGCTGACGATTGCCTTCAACCGGCCGGACAGAAAGAACGCGATCACGGCCGCGATGTATCAAACCATGGCCGACGCGCTGGTTCAGGCGCAAGACGACGCGTCGGTGCGCGTGATCCTGGTTCGCGGCAGCGCCAACATTTTTAGCGCCGGCAACGATCTCGAAGATTTCATGAAGTCGCCGCCGATGGGTGAAAACGCGCCCGTGTTCCAGTTCCTGCGCGCGATCAGCTCGGCGGAGAAGCCGGTGGTGGCGTCGGTGGCGGGGCCGGCGGTGGGCATCGGCACGACGATGCTGCTGCATTGCGATCTCGTCTATGCCGCCGATTCGGCGAGCTTTTCGCTGCCGTTCGCGCAACTCGGGCTCTGTCCGGAAGCGGCGTCGAGCCTGCTGTTGCCGCGCGTCGCCGGTTATCAGGCGGCGGCGGAAAAGCTGCTGCTCGGCGAGGCGTTCGACGCTGCCGAAGCGCAACGCATGGGCTTCGTGAATCGCGTGCTGCCGGCGGCGGAAGTCGATGCGTTTGCCGCATCGCAAGCCGCGAAGCTGGCCGCACTGCCCGCGTCGTCATTGCGTGTGACGAAGAGCTTGATGAAGCGCGCGAGCCATCAGGAACTGCAAACGCAGATGTCGGAAGAAGCCGTGCATTTCGGCAAGATGCTGATCGCGCCCGAAGCGCGCGAGGCGTTCAAGGCGTTCTTCGAGAAGCGCAAGCCGGACTTCCGGCAATTCGACTGAGCGCGTCGGCGCGTCTTTGAAGCGCACGCCGTTCAGGGCTGCGCCGGCTGCCCTGTGTCGTAGTCGACGTAGCTGGTTTCGCGGCAGAAGCTGACGAGCCGCACGCCCGCCTTGCGGGCGATGGCAATGGCGAGCGATGACGGCGCCGAAATCGTTGCGACCATCGGCACATCGACGCGCGCGGCTTTGCGCACCAGCTCGTAACTCGCGCGGCTCGACAGGAACACAAAGCCCTCTTTGGTATCCACTCGATCGAGCACGAGTTGACCGATCAGTTTGTCGAGCGCGTTGTGGCGGCCGATGTCTTCGAACGCGTAGCGAATCGCGCCCGCCGCGTCGCACCACGCGGCGGCATGCAGGCCGCCGGTGAGCCGCGTCAGCGCCTGGTGTTCCGGCAATTCGCGTGCGGCGCGTGCGATCGCGTCCGGCACGAGCCGTTGCAGAAAGCCGGTATCCGGCACGCGTTCCGGCTTCAGATCGAGCAAATCGATGCTTTCGATGCCGCATACGCCGCAGCCGGTGCGGCCCGCCAACGCGCGGCGTTTGTCCTTCAGCGCGACGAAGGCCTGCTGAACGACCTGCAATTGCACCTCGGCGTGCGGCAATTCGGCGTCGTCATGCAGTTCGACCTCGATGTCCTGAATGTCGCTGCCGCGCTCGACGATCCCTTCCGAAATGGCGAAACCAACCGCGAAGGCTTCCAGATCGCGCGGCGTGCACATCATCACCGCGTGCGAAATGCCGTTGAAGACGAGCGCGACCGGCCACTCCTGACCGACGTGGTCGGTGACCGTTTCCACCGCCCCGGCGCGATGGCGATGCACCTGACGCTCCACCGCGCCCGGCTGGCCGGCTGTTTCCAGTTCGTTCAAGCTGATCCACTCCATTTGTGCTGCGCGCGCCCGAGCGGCTTGCCGGGCGCCGGGCGACTCCAAGGCGTCCGGGCCCGCGCCGCCGACGCGCGAATAAGGTTCTAAAATACCTCAAGCTGGGCTTACGCGTTGCCCATCATCAAAGAGGAACACTGTCATGGGACTCAACGAAGCACCGCTGTTGTTCAACTTCGAGGTCGAGTCGTCGGAGAATTTCACCTATATCCCGATGTCGGTCCGCTTCAATCTCGACCGCTTCGGGCTGCGCATCTCGCTTGCGCAATGGCAAATGCTGCCGCTCGAAGACCGCAAGCTCCTCGCGCGCTTTCCGGTCGAAGACGACGCCGAGATCGAGCCGAACTTCGATCACGCGCTGTTCGAGATGCTGCGCACTCACGCGAACGTCGAGCCGGAGTGGTTCACGCCTGACGAAGCGCCCGCCTGGCGTGACACCGGCAGCGTGCCGGACAGTATCGCGCGTCAGGCCAAACTGGCCGGCTTGCCAGCGCCGAGCGCCACCCGCTGGAAGGAGCTCGACCCGTTCAAGCGCTACGTGCTCGCCAAGCTGTCGCGCAAGCAGGAGATCAACCACGACTTCATCCCAGCGATGAAGGAATTTGGCGCGGCCGGCTAGGTGCAGCCGGCTAGGTGCGGCCGGCTAGGCGCCCTCACGAAGGCTCAACCACCAGCCCCCAAAGATTTTTCACGCCCCACCCTCAACCTGTTCCGAACGCTGCCGTTATCCATGGGTTAGCGCGTAAAAGACCCGCATCGATGCCGCCGGACGCATCGAAAGCGGCCTCGCGCTCCCGCCCGAAGAACGATCGACGTTCGGAACCCATGACTCCTCTCATATCGAAGCGGCTGCTGATCAACATGGCGGTCGTGGCCGTCGCGCTCGGCGCAAACGTGTTCGTCGCGTACATGCAGATCGCCGGGCAACGCGACGCCGACGCACGCATGCTGCATTCGACGCGCGTTCGCCAGAATCTCGACGCCTACCAGACGGCGCTCGACGGCGGCCTTGCCGCGCTTGCCCGCTTCGAAGCGTCGGGGCACAGGGCGCCCGTCAACGCCGCCACCACGATAAACGCGACGCTCGCGGGTCTCGAAAGCGAGTTGCGCAACGAGCTCGCCGGCGAGCCGCTCATGCTCGAAGCGCTGACCCGGCTGAACGCGGACAGCCACGCGCTGCAACGCGACATCGACGAGGCGCTGCTGACGCGCGAAGACGCCGAGCCGGCCGCCTCACGCGCCTGGGCGGCGTCGTCCTATATGCATGTCGGGCTCGGGCTTCAGCGCGTGGAAGCCGGTCTCGCCGCACTGCGCGACGCGGAGAACCGTGCGTTGCAGGCATCGCTCGCGGCATCCTCGAAAGAGAGCCGGCGCGCGATGATCATGTTGATCGTGACCATGCTCGCGGGCGGTGCGCTGCTGATCTTCACGTTCGGCGCACGCGAAAGCAGCGCGCGCAAGAAGCTGCACAGCGTGCGCGCGCTCGGCCGCAACGACGAGCGTTTTCGCAGCCTGTTCGACGATCATCCCGTGCCGATGTATATCTTCGACCGCGAAACGCTGCGCTTTCTCGCCGTCAACTCCGCCGCGATCCAGCAGTACGGCTACACGGAGAGCGAGTTTCTCGGCCTGACGATTCGCGCGATCCGGCCCGCCACGGAGGTTACGCGACTGGAGTCGCATATGCTGCGCGTCGACGCGGTGCAGCGCGGCCGCACGATGGCCGGCATCTGGCATCACCGGCGCAAGGACGGCTCGGCGATCAGTGCGGACATTTCGTATCACGCGCTGAACTTCATGGGCCGCGCCGCGTTCTTCGTGCTCGCCGACGACGTCACCGACCAGATCAATGCCGAAGCCGAGGCGCAGCGTTCTAACCAGATGCTCGAAGCGGTGATCGACAACATTCCGCAGCGCATTTTCTGGAAGGATCTGGAGTCGCGCTATCTGGGCTGCAACATGGCGTTCGCGCGCGACGCGGGGTTGTCGTATCCCGAGCAGGTGGTCGGCAAAAGCGACGCCGACATGCCGTGGCGCGCGTTCTCCGAGCGGCTGAACGCGCACGACAAGGAGGTGATCGACACCGGCATGCCGAAGATGAATTTCGAAGTCGACATAGTGATCGACGGCGTGCATCGCACGACGGTCACGAGCAAGCTGCCGTTCACCGATGGCGACGGCCGCGTGATCGGCGTCCTCGGCTCGTATACCGACATCACCGAGCGCAAGCGCGCCGATCTCGCGCTGCGTCTGCAAAGCCGTGCGCTCGATGCGAGCGTCAACGCGATTCTGATCACCGCGCCGTCGCCGTTGGGCAATCTGATCGAATACGTGAATCCAGCGTTCATGCGGATCACGGGCTACGCTCCCGCAGAGGTGATCGGCCACGATTGCCGCGTCCTGCAACGCGACGATCGCGACCAGGAAGGCGTCGCGCTGATCCGTCAGGCGCTCGCCGCGAATCGCGAAGTGAGCGCGGTGGTGCGCAACTATCGCAAGGACGGCGCGCTGTTCTGGAATCAGCTGTTCATTGCGCCGGTGCCGAACGCGGAAGGCGTGATTACGCATCACATCGGCGTGATCAACGACGTGACCGACCTGATGCGCTATCAGGAACAGCTCGAATATCAGGCCAACTACGACAGCCTCACCCGCCTGCCCAACCGCAACCTGCTGCGCGACCGCCTGCAGCATGCGCTGATCGTTGCGCAGCGGCAGCACAAGGGCGTCGCGGTCGTGTTCATGGACCTCGACGGCTTCAAGAACGTCAACGACAGCCTGGGCCACAGCGTCGGCGACCGGCTGCTGGGCGTCGTGGCCGAGCGGCTCGCGCGCTGCACTCGAACGAGCGATACCGTCGCGCGTCACGGCGGCGACGAGTTCGTGATCGTGATGACCGATACCGTCGACGAACAATCGCTGATCGCGTGGATGGAGCGCGCACGAGCGTCGATATCGGAACCGGTCTGGCTCGACGGCACTGAGCTGTACGTCGGTTGCAGCATGGGCGCGAGTCTCTTCCCGCAAGACGGCGACGACGCCGAAACCCTGATGAAAAAGGCCGACCTCGCGATGTACCGCGCGAAGGACATGGGCCGCAACACCTTCCAGTTCTATCAGCCGGAGATGAACGCGAGCGCGGGCGCGCGCCTGAATCTCGAACGGCGCTTGCGCCGCGCGCTGCGCGACAACGAATTCCTGCTGCATTATCAGCCGCAGGTCGACATCCAATCCGGACAGATTGTCGGGACGGAGGCGCTCGTACGCTGGCACGATCCCGAGGGCGGGCTGGTGCCGCCGTCGTCGTTCATTCCGGTCGCCGAGGAATGCGGGCTGATCGGTCCGCTGTCGGAGTGGGTGCTGCGCGAAGCGTGCCGACAGAACAAAGCGTGGCAGGACCTGGGCTTGCCGCCGGCACGGGTGTCGGTGAATCTGTCAGCGCGTGTGTTCCAGCAGCGCGATATTGCAAAGCTCGTCATGCAGGTGCTCGACGAGACCGGGCTCGAGCCGCAATACCTCGAACTCGAACTGACTGAAAGCGCGATCATGCGCAACGCGGAAGAAGCGGTGTCGATGCTCAATGAGCTGCACGCGCTCGGCATCGGCCTCGCCATCGACGATTTCGGCACCGGCTATTCAAGCCTGAGCTATCTGAAGCGCTTTCCCGTGGACCGGTTGAAGATCGACCGCTCGTTTGTGTCGGACATCGGCGTATCGGCCGACGATGAAACCATCACCTCGGCCATCATCGCCCTCGCGCATTCGCTGAAGCTGCAGGTAATCGCGGAAGGCGTGGAGACCTCGGCGCAACTCGATTTCCTCAAGGAGCGCGCGTGCGATGAAATGCAAGGCTTCTATTTCGCGAAGCCGTTGTCCACTGATGCGATCTCCGAGTTGATGCAAGGCGGCGCGACTCGGGAACCGGCGCTGGTTTGAACGCGGAGCGCACACGCGGTCATTCGCGTGCCGCTCTCTTTGTCCGCAGGCGCTGACGCGCTCATCTCACACCGCCGGCGTGCTCACGAAGACCGGCAACTGTTCCGCCGCCGCTGAAAATGTCTGCAAACAAGGATGCGCGGTCGCCCTGACGATCTGCGGCAGCATCATTTGCGTGAAATTCCACGCGACCGCCACTGTGACTTCCGCGGCGCCGAAGCGGTCCGCGTCGGTCGGCAGCGGCGTGGCCGTCGCTTCCTCTTCGAGTTCGGCGTACGCTGCGAGCAACTGCGCACGCACGCGCTCCATCCACGGCTCATGCTGCTTTTCCACCGGCCGCAGATTGCGTTCGTAGACGATCTGCACTGTCTTGTCGCACGCGGCGAGCGAGAGCCCGGTCAAGCGGGCGGCGCGCAAAGACTCGTCGGGATGCGACGGAAATAGCCGCTGTTCGGGGCCGGCCAGCGACGCGAGGTACTGAAGAATCACCGTCGAATCCATCACCGTCTTGCCGTTGTCGGCGACGAGTGTGGGCGCCTTGACGACCGGGTTGATGGCCGCGAACTGGTCGTAGGTGCTGAACACGGAAATGGGCGCGTGTTCGAAATCGAGCTTCAGCATCTTCAGGCAGATAGCCACGCGGCGCACGTAAGGCGAGTCGAGCATTCCGATCAGTTTCATCTCATTTCCGTTAGAAGTTCTATCGTGGTACGCCCACGTTGGTCGCGGCTCAATCGCGCCGAATCAAGCTCAGTCCAGCTCAGTCCAATACCGGCAGCGCGCGTGGACGGCGGTCGCTATCGGTCGCGACGTACGTCAACGTGGCCTCGGTCACCTTCACGAGATCCTGAGTCAGGCTCATACGTTGTGCGTAGACTTCGACCGAAACCGTGATCGACGTATTGCCCGTCTTCACGATGTCCGCGTAAAAACTCAGCAGATCGCCCACGAATACCGGCTGCTTGAACACGAACGAGTTGACCGCGATGGTCGCGACCCGCCCGTTCGCGCGACGGCTTGCCGGGATCGAGCCGGCAATGTCCACTTGCGCCATGATCCAGCCGCCGAACACGTCGCCGTGGACATTCGCGTCCGACGGTTGCGGCACGACGCGCAGTGCGCAAGGCTTTTGCGGGAGTTGAAGAATATCGGTCATCGAGGGCACCTGGAAACGCGTGTTGGTTTTGATCGGCTCAGTCGGCTCGACCAGCAGGCGAGGACTTCACGACAACGGCTCGACGCGAGCCGCGGACCTTGCGAAACGGCAGGGCCGCGCGGCCAACGTTCGACCGACGGCCGGGATAGCCCGTGAAAAGCGGCGCCAGCCGGCTTCTGCGACAATACGAAAATCAGGAATTGTACGGGAAAGCGCCCAGCCAGGTTGCGCGGCCAAGCAGTGTGCGTGCACACGCGGCGGTCGGCGCGCCGCTGCGAACTCCGGCATTTCCAAATCCTCCCCAGCCGAATCCCATGCGCCGCTCGCTTCCGTCCGAACCCTCGCCGATCTCCACCCAGCCGCGCAACGACTGGCAGACGATTCTGTCCCTGCTGCCTTATCTCGCGACCTACAAATGGCGCGTGATCTTTGCGCTGAGTTGTCTGATTGGCGCAAAGATCGCCAATCTGGGCGTGCCGGTCGTGATGAAGAGGATCGTCGACAGCCTCGCGTCGGTGCAGCACCTCACCGCGCTCGGCCGCGCGCAGAATTCGCCGGGGATCGTGCTGCTCGGCGGCGTCGGCTTGCTGGTGGTCGCGTATGCGGTGGTGCGGCTCTGCACGTCGCTCTTCACGGAGTTGCGCGAGATTCTGTTTTCGAAAGTCACCGAAAGCGCCGTGCGGCAGCTCGCGCTCAAGGTGTTCCGGCATCTGCATGGTTTGTCGTTGCGCTTTCATCTGGACCGGCAAACGGGCGGCATGTCGCGCGATATCGAACGCGGCACCCGTGGCATCACGCAGCTCATTTCATATTCGCTGTACAGCATCCTGCCGACGCTGGTCGAAGTCGGGCTCGTACTCGGGTTTTTCGTCGTCAAATACGAGGCCTATTACGCGGTGGTCACGTTCGTGGCGTTGGCCGTGTACATCGTCTTCACCGTGAAAGTGACCGAGTGGCGCACGCATTTTCGCCGCACGATGAACGATCTGGATTCGAAGGCGAACTCGCGCGCAATCGACTCGCTGCTCAACTACGAGACCGTCAAGTACTTCGGCAATGAAGAGTGGGAAGCGAGCCGCTACGACGAAAACCTGAAGCGCTATCGCACGGCCGCGATCAAGTCGCAGCGCTCGCTGTCGGCGTTGAACTTCGGGCAGCAGGCGATTATCGGCACCGGGCTCGTGTTCATTCTGTGGCGCGCAACCGAAGGCGTGATGGCGGGACGCCTCACCCTCGGCGATCTCGTGCTGATCAACACGTTCATGTTGCAGCTTTATATTCCGCTGAATTTTCTCGGCGTGGTGTATCGGGAACTGAAGCAAAGTCTCACCGACATGGACCGCATGTTCACGCTGCTCGGCGCCGCGCAGGAAGTGCCCGATGTGCCGGATGCGCCCGAGTTGAAAGTGAGCGGCGCGCAAGTGCGCTTCGAACACGTGAACTTCTCGTACGAACCGGCGCGGCAGATTCTGCACGACGTGAGCTTCACGATTCCGGCGGGCACGACGACGGCGGTGGTCGGCCATAGCGGCTCGGGCAAGTCGACGCTCGCGCGGCTGATGTTCCGCTTCTACGATCTGGACCGCGCGACGGGCGGCGCGATCACTATCGACGGTCAGGACATTCGCGACGTGACGCAGGCTTCGCTGCGTGCGTCGATCGGCATCGTGCCGCAGGACACCGTGCTCTTCAACGATTCGATCTACTACAACATTGCTTATGGACGGCCGTCCGCGACGCGCGAAGAGGTGATCGCGGCGGCGCGTGCGGCGCATATTCACGAGTTCATCGAAGGACTGCCGAAGGGATATGACACGCCCGTCGGCGAGCGTGGGTTGAAGCTCTCGGGAGGCGAGAAGCAGCGGGTCGCGATTGCGCGGACCATTCTGAAGAACCCGCCGATTCTGTTGTTCGACGAAGCCACCTCGGCGCTCGATTCGCGTTCGGAGCGCGCAATCCAGCACGAGCTCGATCAGATTGCGCGCGAACGCACGACGCTGATCATCGCGCACCGGCTTTCGACCGTGGTGCATGCACAGCAGATCATCGTGATGGACAAAGGGCGCATCGTCGAACGCGGCACGCACGCCGAGTTGTTGCGCGCGAACGGTCTGTTCGCGCAGATGTGGGCGTTGCAGCAGCAACGCGCGGCGGAGGCGTCGCAGTCGGTGGAAGCTGTGGGCGCGGGGGATGGCGGGCGGTGAGGCGCGCGGGGCTGCGTTTGCGCCGCGCTTGTTATCCCGCTGTTATCGCCTTGCGTTTCAGTTCAACGCTCGCGCAAGCGCTGATCCAATTGCTGAAGCTGCGCCGGCGTGCCGACGTTTTCCCACAATCCTTCGTATAGCTCGCCGGTCGCGAGACCGCGCGCGATCGCGTCGCGGTAATACGGCCTGAGCGCGCACCGCGTGCCGCGCGGCAGATCGCGAAACATGCGCGTGTCGTAGAGTCCGATATTGCCGAACGTGAAGCGCGGCTGCGCGTCGAGCGACAGCCTGCCGCCGACTAGTGCAAAGTCTCCGTCCGGATGAAACGCCGGATTCGGCACCATCACCAGATGCATGCCCGGCTCAGGCAACGCCTTTAGCGCTTCGGCATGCGCGTTCAAAACCGCGTAATCGAAATCCGCGTACACGTCGCCACTCACGGCCGCAAACACTTCACTTTCACCGTTATCTTCGATGAGCGGCAGCGCCTGCACGATGCCGCCCGCCGTCTCCAACGCTTCATGCTCGGCCGAGTAACGGAGGTGCACGTGCCAGCGCGAACCGTCGCCGAGTGCAGCTTCGATTCGCTCGCCAAGCCACGCATGATTGATCACGATGGTTTGAAAGCCGGCGCGCGCGAGCCGTTCGATCTGCCATACGATCAGCGGCTTGCCGCCGACTTCGAGCAAAGGCTTGGGGCACGCGTCAGTCAACGGACGCATGCGCTCGCCGCGGCCCGCGGCGAAAATCATCGCTTTCTTCAGGGACATCGTCATCGGTCAGAAGGTGTAGCCGACTTCGTTCGCGCGGCCTTCGACATCGTCGAGCAGCTTCGCGAACGGACGCAGCGGCGCATAACGTTCGGCAACCTTGCGCGTATAGCCGATGAAACGCGGCAAATCGTTTATGTAATGCGGTTTGCCGTCGCGGTAGTTAATGCGGCAGAAGAGACCCAGCACCTTGATATGCCGTTGCAACCCCATCCATTCAATCTGGCGGTAGAACTCGCCGAAATCAGGATCGACGGGCAAGCCGGCTTTCTTCGCGCGCTCCCAGTAGTACACGAAGCAATCGAGCTCGAACTCTTCGTCCCAGCTCAGGAACGCGTCGCGCAACAGCGAGGCGACGTCGTACGTGATCGGGCCGTATACCGCGTCCTGAAAGTCCAGCACGCCTGGGTTCACAGCGGAGTTCACCTGGCTCGCCTCGTTGGGCGCGGTAATCACCATCAGGTTGCGCGGCATGAAATCGCGCAGCATGAAGACTTGCGGCTGTGCGCGCGCGCTCGCGATCAGCAGCGCGAACGTGCGGTCGAGCAGGCCGCGCGTGTTGTCGTCGACCTCGCGGCCAAGGTGCCGGCCCATGAACCACTCCGGCATCAGCTCCATCTCGCGGCGCAGGAAGGCTTCGTCGAACGGCGGCAGCACGCCTTCACGCGACGTGAGCTGCCAGCGGATCAGCGCGTCGAGCGCGTCGCGCATCAGCGTGCGCGCGCGGCGCGGGTCGTTATCGTTTTGCGCGGCGGTGAGCGCGCCGAGGTACGACGCGGTGCCGAGATCGGTGACGAGCATGAACCCGGCGTCGAAGTCCGCTTCCAGCACGCGCGGCACATGCACGCCGGCGGCGTCGAGCAACTGCGCGATCTGCCCGAATTCGCGGCACTTTTCGGGCGGCGGGGCATCGACGGCGATCAGCGTTCCGGCGCTTTCGCCTTCCGCCGCCTTACCGGCAAGCCGGAAATAGCGGCGAAAACTGGCGTCGGACGAAGCCGGAGCGAGCGTGTCGAGATCGAGCGCATAACGCGCCGAGTGGGCTTTCAGCCAGGCCTTGAGCAGTTCCAGGCGGCTGTCGGCGGAGATATCTGTGAAGTCTTGGGAAGGGGGCAGCGTCATGAAAACCGGCGGCAAATTCAGGGGGACAACGTCTTGCCATATAATACCCCACGACTTTTTTGACGCGACTCACGCCAGCTTTCGCGTATTCCGCTTTACCGCCCGCCTCATCGTTCGACGATTGTAAATATTGATGTGCAGCCGACTGTCACGGTCGTGGTGTGCAGGCGGTGGACCGTGACTGCAGAAGCTGACGGACGGGCCGATTCGCCAAACGATACATGCCGCCTAGACAGCTTTCCCAAACGATTTCCTCTTGTGCCGCCGCGCCGCGCAAAAGGCGGCTCGTCGCGGCGTTGATCGCCGTTCCGGGCCTGATGCCCGCGCTTGCTCACGCCCAACTGGTCGGGGAGGCCGCACAGCCGCAGCCGATCGACCTGCCATGGGGCATGCAACTCGCCCCGCAACTCGAAGACCATCTGCTGCAGCCGGGCCAGAAGCCGGCCACCTTCGTGCTCGGCGACTCGACCAACGGCACCACGGATCAGGACATGGCCGTAAAGGGTTCGGCCGAAGTGCGCCGCAATACGGTCGTGATCAAAGCCGACGCGCTGCATTACGATCAGGACACGGACATGGCCGACGCATACGGCCAGGTCCGCATGAACAACAACGGCACGACGTTCGCCGGACCCGAAGCGCACTTGCGCGTGGATTCGAGCGAAGGCTTCATGACCGCGCCGAAGTATCACTTCAATGTGACGGGCGGCTCGGGCAGCGCGGAGCGCGTCGATCTGCTCGACAACGAGCGCTCGGTGTTCTCGAAGGGCACGTACACGGCCTGCGCGTGCGCGGACGATCCGGCGTGGTACATCAAGGGCAGCGAGTTCGATTTCGATACCGGCGCCGACGAAGGCGTGGCGTACAACAGCGTGCTGTTCTTCCAGGGCGTGCCGGTTTTCGCATCGCCGTGGCTGTCGTTTCCGCTCTCGGGCGAGCGGCGCAGCGGCATCTTGCCGCCCACGTTTTCGCTCAGCTCGACGAACGGCTTCGAACTGTCGGTGCCGTATTATTTCAACATCGCGCCGAATCGGGACCTGACGCTCACGCCGCGTCTGATTTCCAAGCGCGGCGTGCAGACGCAGGCGTCGTTCCGTTATCTGTCGCCCACGTATTCCGGCTCGATCACCGGCGAGTTCCTGCCGAACGACCGGCTGACGAAGACCAACCGCTACGCGCTGTATATCCAGCACAACCAGAACTTCGGCAACGGGTTCGGCGGCTACATCTACTACAACAAGGTCTCGGATAACACGTATCCGGAAGACCTGTCGTCGTCGATCAATCAGTTCATGAACGGCACCCAGCTCCTGTACCAACAGGAAGCGGGGTTGACCTATAACAACGGCCCGTGGTCGGTGCTCGCACGCGAGCAGCACTGGCAGACGCTGACGCCGTCGGTGGCGCCTTACGGCCGCGAGCCGCAGTTGAACGTGAAGTACGCGAAGTACAACGTCGGCGGCTTCGACTTCGGCGCGGAAGCCGATTACACGAACTTCCGCATCACGACCGCGGATCTGACCGAAGGTCAACGGGTGATGTTCAACCCGTACATTTCGTACTCGGTCGTGGGGCCTGGCTACTTCGTCACGCCGAAGGTGCAGTGGCACTTCGCGTCGTACAACCTGCGCAATATCGGCAGCGACGTGCCGGTCGGCACGCCGAAGAATTTCACCGAATCGATTCCCACGCTGACGTTCGATACCGGGCTGATTTTCGACCGCTCGGTCCGGCTCTTCGGCGAGGATTACATCCAGACGCTCGAGCCGCGCCTGTACTACGTGTACACGCCGTATCGCAATCAGGCGTCGGCGCCGCTGTTCGATACCGCCGACTCCGACTTCGGGCTCGCGGAAATCTTCACGCCGAATACCTTCGTCGGCAATGACCGTATCGCGGATGCGAACCGTCTGACCGCTGCCATCACCACGCGCTTCATCAACCCGGCAACGGGCGACGAACGCGCGCGCTTCGTGATCGCGCAGCAGTACTATTTCCAGGATCAGCGCGTCACGCTGCTGCCGAACCAGACGAGCACGCAGGCCACGCATTCGGACCTGATCGTGGGCGCGTCGGTCAAGCTCGGGGCCGGTTTCGCGTCGGAAACGGCGTTCCAATATAATGCCGACAACAACCAGCTGGTCAAGACGAGCGTCGGTTTCGGCTTCAGTCCGGCGACCGGTAAGGTGGTCAACGTCGCGTATCGCTACACGCGCGCGAACACTACGCTGGACAACCAGCCGATCAACCAGGTGCTGGTTTCGGGGCAATGGCCGCTGACGCATCGCGTGTTCGGGGTTGGGCGGTTCAACTATGATCTGGGCGGGCATCGGATCGTCGACGGCCTTGTCGGTCTGCAATACGACGCCGACTGCTGGACGCTCGGCGCGGGCATTCAGCGCTACGCGAACGGTCTGAATACGTCGGGGCAGCATCAGTCCAGCACGCGCTTTCTCGCGCAGTTGACGTTCAAGGGCTTGTCGAGCGTCGACAACGGGCTGATTGCCGCATTCCGCAGCAGTGTGGCGGGCTATACGCCGCTGCCGCCACCGCCGCCGCCGGAGTCGCGTTTCATCAATTACGAATGATGCTCACCCGCTCATTCATCGAATGCGAAAAGACGGGCCAGGCGTGCCCGACATCATTGGAGTATCTGTGGCAATCATGAAAAAGCTTCGCTTGGCAACGCTCGCGGCAGGTCTTGCCGCCGTGGCGTCTTTCCTGCCGGTTGCGCCGGCTCACGCGCAAGCGCTGGGCGGCAACCGCGGTCAGACGGTCGATACGATCGCCGCAGTGGTCAACAACGGTGTCATCACGCGGCGTGAACTCGACGACCGCGTGGGCCTGATCACCCGCCGCCTGAACCAGCAGAACGCGCCGATTCCGCCGGCCGACCAGTTGCGTCAGCAGGTGCTCAATCAGATGGTGCTGGAGCGCATCCAGTTGCAGAAGGCGAAGGAAGTCGGCATCAATATCGACGACGCGGCCGTGCAGAAAACGCTCGAGCGGCTCGCGCAGGCGAACAATCTGTCGCTCGACATGTATCGCTCGCGGATCGAGGCGCAAGGCGTGCCTTGGACCACCTTCACGAGCGACGCGCGTACCGAACTCACGCTTTCGCGTCTGCGTGAAAAGGAAGTGGACAGCAAGGTCACGGTGTCGGACGCGGAAGTCGCGAACTACATCGCGAGTCAGCGCGGGCCGAATGCCGGCGCGACGAGCGACCTGCATATACAGCATATTTTGCTGAAGGCGCCGCTGAACGCGTCACAGACGGACATCGAAGCGGCTCAGAAAAAAGCCGAGGCATTGCTAGCGGAAGCTAAGGGCGGCGCCAACTTCGAGAAGCTCGCGAAGTCGAATTCGCAGGCGCCGGATGCGTCGAAGGGCGGCGATACGGGTTTCGCCGCGCCGTCGAAGTTGCCGCCGGAATTCGTCAAGGCGGCCGCGGCACTGCGTCCGGGCCAGGTCAATCCTGAACTGATCCGCACCAACGACGGTTTCGAGATCGTGCGCCTCGTCGATCGCCGCACCGGTCAAGGCACGAGTTCGGACGCGCCGAAGCTCGTGCAAACACACGTGCGCCACATCCTGCTGCGCATGGGTGACGGCATGTCGGAGCCGCAAGCGCGCCAGAAGCTGCTCGAAATCAAGAAGGAGATCGCGGCTGGCGGCGACTTCTCGAAGTTCGCTCATACCTACTCGCAAGACGGTTCGTCGTCGCAAGGCGGCGATCTGGGCTGGATCAGCCCGGGCGAAACGGTGCCGGAATTCGAGCGCGCAATGAACGGCTTGCAGGACGGCCAGATCAGCGACCCCGTGCGCAGCGAGTACGGCTATCACCTGATTCAGGTGCTGGAGCGTCGCGAAGCGGAAGGCTCGGTCGCGCAGCAAATGGACCTCGCGCGCCAGGCCATCGGTCAGCGCAAGGCGGAGCAGGCTTACGCCGACTGGCTGCGCGAACTGCGCGACACCGCTTATGTCGAAGTAAAGCCCGATCTGTCGAGCGTTCAGTAAGTATCATGACCACCGCCGCCCAGTCCGCCAGCTTGCCGTTGCACATCGCGATCACGACCGGCGAGCCGGCCGGCGTCGGCCCCGAACTGACGGCGCAGGCGCTTGCGGGTGCGGCCGCGCATTGGCCCGGCGCGCAATTCACCGTGCTGGGCGATGCGGCGCTTCTCGCGGAACGCGCGCGGGCAGTCGGCGTCGACTGGACTGCGCTCTTGGCGGACGCATCGCGCATTCGGGTGCAGCATCGGCCGCTCGGTGCGCCGACTGTCGCGGGCAAGCTGAATGCGGCGAATGGGCGCTACGTGCTGGATCTGCTCGATAACGCAATCGACGGCGCGGTGGCCGGCACATTCGATGCAATCGTCACCGCACCGCTGCAAAAGAGCACCATCAACGACGCCGGCGTGCCCTTTACCGGCCATACCGAATATCTTGCCGAACGCACGCACACGCCGCGCGTGGTGATGATGCTAGCGGGCACCGGCAAGCGTCCGTTGCGCGTGGCGCTCGCGACCACGCATTTGCCGTTGAAGGACGTTTCGGCCGCGCTTTCAATCGAGGGCCTCGTCGAAGTTCTGCGCATTGTCGATCACGATCTGCGGCATCACTTCGGCTTGCCTGCGCCGCGCATTCTTGTGACGGGACTGAACCCGCATGCGGGCGAAAACGGCTATCTGGGCCGCGAGGAAATCGACGTGATCGCGCCGGCGCTGAAGTTCGCGAACGATCAGGGCATCGACGCTCGCGGTCCTTATCCGGCTGACACGCTGTTCCAGCCGCGTTACCTGGATCAGGCCGACTGCGTGCTGGCCATGTTCCACGATCAGGGTTTGCCGGTGCTCAAGTACGCGACGTTCGGCGAAGGCATCAATATCACGCTTGGGCTTCCCATCATCCGCACGTCGGTCGACCACGGCACCGCGCTCGATCTCGCCGGCACCGGACGCGCCGACGCGGGCAGTTTGATTGCCGCCATCGACACCGCGGTTAGCATGGCGCAGCATCGCCGCACGGGCTGAGTCAGCGTTGCATCGGCGCCTCGCGCGGCCCCTGTGGCGAGTGCGGCTGTTGCAGCCAGCGTGGCGCTGAATCAGCCCATATTCCTTTCTCAAGCAGCTCTCTTTCTTTAGCGTTTCTTCGATGTCCACCAGCAGACAGCAACAGGGCCGGCACCAAGGTCATATCGCGCGCAAGCGTTTCGGGCAGAACTTTCTGGTCGACATGGGCGTGATCGATTCGATTGTCGATGTGATCCGGCCGCAACGCGGTGAGCGCATGGTCGAAATCGGTCCGGGGCTCGGCGCGCTAACCGGACCGCTGATCGAGCGTCTGGCCACGCCTGAGGCGCCCTTGCACGCTGTCGAACTGGACCGCGATCTGATTGGGCGTCTGAAGAACAAGTTCGGCGATCTGCTCGAACTGCATGCAGGCGATGCCCTCGCGTTCGACTTCGGCTCCCTGGCCGCGCCCGGCGACGAGCCAACGCTGCGCATTGTCGGTAACTTGCCGTACAACATTTCGAGCCCGCTGCTCTTTCACCTGACGTCGGTCGCGCATCGCGTGATCGATCAGCATTTCATGTTGCAGAACGAAGTGGTCGAGCGGATGGTGGCTGAGCCGGGCACCAAGGCGTTCAGCCGTCTCTCGGTGATGCTGCAGTACCGCTACGTGATCGACAAGCAACTCGACGTGCCGCCCGAGGCATTCCAACCGCCGCCCAAAGTGGATTCCGCGATCGTGCGAATGATTCCCTATGCACCGCACGAACTGACGCCGGTGGACGAGCGCGTGCTCGGCGAAGTGGTTACCGCGGCGTTCTCGCAGCGGCGCAAAATGCTGCGCAACACGCTGGCCGCGTTGCGCGACACGGTCGACTTCGACGCGATCGGCTTCGACTTGCAGCGCCGCGCCGAAGATGTGCCGGTGGCCGAATACGTGCGCATCGCGCAGATCGTGGCGGCTAAGCGTTAAGCGCCGTGCCCTGACTTTCGAGCACTAAGCCTGAGAGCCAAAAAGCGCCAGCCCCGAGTTCTCAGCCGCTAAGCCTGGAGCCGTGAAGCCTCAGGCGCAGCGGCTCAGAGCTCTGAACCACTCAGTTCATCGCTTGCCCGGCGCATTGACCAGCGCGATGCCGGTCAGCACCAGCACTGCGGCCATCAGGAACCGCAAGCTGAACGAGTCTCCCAACAGCAGCACGCCGAAGCTCACGCCGAATAGCGGCGTAAGAAACGAGAACACCGACAGGCGTGACGCGACATAACGCGTGAGCAGCCAGAACCACACCAGATAGCTGACGAAAGCGACGACCACGGCCTGATACGCGAGGCTAGCGATGGCCAACGGCGTGAGCGCGTCGACGTGCACCTGGCCGAGCCCAAGCGCCAGCGCGAGCAATACCACGGCGGACACCGCCAGTTGATAGAACAGCGTCTTGCTTGCGCTCGAGTGAGCGAGCCGCGTCGCGCGAACTACGACGGTCGTCGCGGCCCAGGCGATGCCCGCCAGCACACCCAGCGCGTCGCCGGCCACGGCCGCCAGTGTCGTGCCGCGCGCGGGGGCGCCGTGCAGGAAACCATCCGCGAAAGCCAGTGTCATGCCGGCGAATGCGAGGAAGATGCCGAGCCACTGAACGCGCCGCATCCGCTCGCCTTCGGCGAACCAATGCAGACCCAGTGCCGTAAAGCACGGCGCCGTGTACAGAAAGACTGCCATACGCGATGCACTCGTCAGCGTGAGGCCCAGGAAGATGCACACGAACTCGCCCGCGAACAGCATGCCCGCGAGCAGACCGGCGGCCAGCGTGCCGTCGTCGCGGAACAGCGGCGTGCCGCGCGAGCGCGCCCAGCCCCACACTAGCAGCGCTGCGATCGCCGAACGCAAGCCGGCCTGAAAGATCGGCGGCAGCGCGGCGTTGGTGCTCTTGATCGCCACTTGCTGGAATCCCCAGATCGCGCACAAGCCGACCATCAGCAGGACGGCGAAGCTATCGGGGGCGCGGCGCGCGGGCAGGGCGGTGGTGCTCATGGGCAGTGTGATTGACGATAGAGACAAGGCAGGGTTGACCGGCGCAGGTCCACACGATACCAAACCCGCCGCTTCGCCAGCCGATGACCCCACCGCCTACGCGTGCTTCTGACAAGTCGCAAGTCATTTGCCGATTTAAAGACGCCGGCGCAACTCGCGCGCAACACAAATTTCTTACCATTTTGATTTCGCGCTAAGGTTCGGCGACATGTGTTGTCAGTACATTCGTACGCGCGGCGTCGTCGGGTTCTAGCTCCGGTAGGAGCAGAGCCATAGAGTGGATGCACCGCGTCAGCAGACCAACTTTATCCGCGCAACGCGGAGCCTGTACCAGGACACGACATGAACACTTTCAGCAGATGCGCGGCGGCCGTGGCGTTGGCGTGGTTCGGTTGTCCGATCGCGCAGGCTCAATCCAGTGTGACGCTGTACGGCGTGGTCGACGAAAGCGTACGCTATCTGACCCACGCGAACAAAGCCGGCGATTCATCGGTCGGACTCGGCACCGGCGGCATGACGCAAAGCCGCTGGGGACTAAAAGGTGTCGAGGATCTCGGCGGCGGCTGGTCCACTTTTTTCAAGCTCGAAAACCGCCTGTATATCAACAGCGGGCAGAGCGATCCGACCTTGCCGTTCTTCAACGAAGCGCAGGTCGGCGTGCGCTCGAATTCGTACGGCCAGGTGATCGTGGGCCGTCAGTACAACGTGATGATTGAAGGCATCACCGTAGGCGGCTATGGCAGCAATCCCTGGATTCCCTACGATTTCAGCTTCCAGCCGGAAGTGACGATGACGGGCGGCATCTGGACCAGCAACCAGGTGCAGTATCAGGCGAGATACAACGGTTTCAGCTTCGCGGCCGGTTACGCGTTCGGCGGCAATGCCGGCAATTCGTATGGCAGCCAGATCGGCGCGGCGGCCGCTTACGCACCCGTGGGCGGACCGTTCAGCATCGGCGGCGCGTACGAGGAATCGAAAGATTCGGTCAACGGCGCGGCGGCCAAGGCCTGGACCTTCGGCGGCTCATACACGTGGGACAGGACGCGCTTTGCGGTGGGTTACATCGTCAATCGGGCCGACGCCGGTTTTGCGACTTTCGCCAACGGGCCGTTCACCGCGCCCGCGCTGACTGCGCTGAAATACACGGACTTCTCGCGCCGGCGCATGTTCATGGGCGGCATCACGCAGCAGGTGGGGAACGCTTGGCACTTCGCGGCGAATGTCTGGCGGACGTTGCAGGACGGCAAGACCGCCGCGAAAGACGGTTCGGCATGGCAATATCAGATCGTCGCCGACTACAACCTGTCAAAGCGCACCGACGCCTATCTGGAAGGCGATTATTCGCTGTATCGCGGCGATCTGATCGGCGCGCAACTGCAAGGTGTGAATGGCGTGGGACTCGCGCAGAAAGGCTCGCAAATCGGCTTGATGGCGGGATTGCGGCACCAGTTCTGATGCATTGGTTACGAGGCAGCGTCGGCGCGCTTCGTGCGCTTCGTGCGCCGGTTGAGCAGTATGCGTGGCCTGCAACGGCAGGCGATTCCGGGTACATTTACGCTCTCGACATCAAGCAATAGGGAGTACACGATGCGCCTGCTTCACACCATGCTCCGGGTCGGCGACCTCGACCGTTCGATCGCCTTCTACACCGAACTGCTCGGCATGAAGTTACTGCGCCGCCAGGATTATCCGGACGGAAAGTTCACGCTGGCGTTCGTCGGCTACACGGACGAGCGCGACGGCACTGTCATCGAATTGACGCATAACTGGGACACCCCGTCGTATGACCTTGGCAACGGCTTCGGGCATCTGGCGGTCGAAGTGGAAGACGCCTACGCGGCATGCGACAAGATCAAGGCGCAAGGCGGCACGGTCGTGCGTGAAGCCGGCCCGATGAAACACGGCACCACCGTGATTGCCTTCGTCACGGACCCGGACGGCTATAAGATAGAGTTCATCCAGAAGAAATAACGTTCGCGCCAGCGAGCCGAGGTCACATCGCATCACGTCATGAGCGACAACGATCCCTCGTTCAAGGAACTCGACGCGATCCACGTCGAAATCGAGGCATTGTTCGACGGCTCCGCGGACGACCTCGCGCTCGGACGGATCACGAGCCGCAGCGCGTGAGTGACGATTAACGCTGAGGCTCTCGCGTTTAAAGCGTCGGCAGTAATTCCGGCGGATGCGACTTCAGCGTCTGCCGCGCCTCGCGGAATTCCGGAAAAATCGATTCGACCGTTTGCCAGAAGCGCGGGCTGTGATTCATTTCGCGCAGATGCGCGAGTTCATGCGCGACGACATAATCGATAATGGAAAGCGGAAAGTGAATCAGCCGCCAGTTCAGGCGAATCTTGCCGTCACTCGAACAACTGCCCCAGCGCGTGGCTGCTGAAGAAAGCGCATACGCGCGATAGTTGACGCCCAGTTTCTCGGCGTAAATAACGAGGCGCTCACCGAACACTCGCTTCGCTTCGCCCTGCAACCAGCCTTGCACGCGGTCCTTGATCTGCTGTGGGTCTGCTTGCAAAGGCAGCGGCACTTGCAGCGCCGAGTCGTTCGCGCTGAAGGCGAGCATGCCTTGCGGCGACCCAAGCCTCACGCGTACCGGTTGACCGAGATAGGGCACTTCGGCGCCGTCTTTCCAGTCGACCTTCGGCAACGCGCGCTGTTCGACGCGCGTTTGCCATTCGATCAGTTTCGTGAAAATCCAGCGCTGCTTCTCGGTGATCGCGGTTTCGATATCGGCGAGCGTGACCCAGCGCGGCGCGGTGATCGTGAGACCGGTGCTGTCGATCGCAAAGCCAATCGAGCGCCGTGCCGAACGCTTGAGCGCGTAATGCAGCGTGCGTGAGCCGATGGTGAGACTGCGCAGCCTGCTGCCGTCCGGTGCAAGGGGCACGGCGGGCTGCTGTGCCGTGGACGATGCCGAAGGCGCGGAAGGTGACGGGGACGACGACGTGGACCCCGGCTCTGCAAAGAGCGGGAGATCGAGTTGCCGGTTATCAAGCGCCGCAGCGGGCTGCGGCGTAGGAGACTTCTGCATCGGATTCGGCTTCGCGCAAATACGCCTTCGAGGGCGTGGGCGCGTCAGATTGGTGCGGCGGCGGAGTTGCTTTCCGCCGCGCGGTACGCGGTAGGATCGATGCGACGCATCTCAGCTTCGATCCACTTTTCGACGCGCGTGTTCACTTCATCGGGCGTGAGCCCCGTCGTCTCAATCGGCTTGCCGATCGACACTGTGACTATACCCGCATATTTGAGAAACGAGTTGCGAGGCCACACACGTCCAGCGTTGTGCGCGATCGGCACGACCGGCGCGCCAGTGGCGATCGCAAAGCGCGCACCGCCGGTTTTGTACTTGCCTTGCTTGCCGGTCGGCGTGCGTGTGCCTTCCGGAAACATGATCACCCAGGCGCCTTCCGCCATGCGCGCCTTGCCTTGCCTGATGACCGACTCGAACGCGTACTTGCCTTCCTTGCGGTCGATGTGAACCATCTTCAGCATGCCGAGCGCCCAGCCGAAAAACGGCACGTACAGCAACTCGCGCTTGAACACATAGCACAACGGCCGCGGCATCAAGGCGGGAAAGGCCAGCGTCTCCCATGCGGATTGATGTTTCGACAACAGCACGGCCGGACCGTTGGGCAGATTCTCCATGCCTTCGATCCTGTAACGGATGCCGTTGAGCCAGCGCGCCGCCTTGAGCGTCGCGCTGCACCAGCCGGCCGCCATCCAGTAGCGTTTGTCGGCGCGCATGAACGGGAATGCGATGAAGCATGCGGTCGCGTACGGCACCGTGAATACGATGAAGTAAATCAGTAGCAGCAGGGAACGAATGAAGCGCATCAGCGTGGTCTGTGAGGGTTGGGGACGCGCGCGGCGCGTGTCACTCGTGAGCGTCGGCGAGAAAATCGAGCACGAACGTCCGCAGGTCGTCGTGGACAATTGTGCCTTCCGGCAGCCCGCCGGCCGCGAGCGTTTTACGGCCCTTGCCGGTCAGCACCAGATGAACGGGATGGCCGAGCGCCGCGCCCGCTTGCAGATCGCGCATCGCGTCGCCGACAACCGGCGTGTTCTCGGGGTCGACTTCGAAACGCTCGTTGATCATCTTCAGCATGCCGGGCTTCGGCTTGCGGCATTCGCAATGGTCCTCTGCCGTGTGCGGGCAGAAGAACACGGCGTCGATGCGCCCGCCGACCGCCGCCGCCATGCGATGCATCTTGAGGTGCATCGCGTTGAGCGCGGTCATGTCGAAAAGACCCCGGCCGATGCCCGACTGGTTCGTCGCCACCGCCACACGATAGCCCGCCTGGCTCAGACGCGCGATCGCTTCGAGCGAACCCGGCAACGCGACCCACTCGTCCGGCGACTTGATGAACGCGTCGGAATCGGCGTTGATTACGCCGTCGCGGTCGAGGATCACCACTTTTTTGGTCGGCATGGCGTGCGGCTCAGGCGGCGAGTCGGGAAATGTCCGCGACGCAATTCATCTGCTGATGCAGCGCGCCGAGCAAGGCCAGACGGTTGGCCCGCAACGCCGGGTCTTCCGCATTGACCATCACGTCGTTGAAGAACGTGTCGACCGGTTCGCGCAACGCGGCGAGCGCGGTCAGCGCACCGGTGTAGTCGCGTGCGGCGAGTTGCGACTGCACGCGCGGCGCGACCTGTTCGAGTTGCGCATTCAAGGCCTTTTCCGCCGGCTCCACCAGCAACGCGGACTGCACGCCGCCGCCAGTGGTGATGCCTTCCGACTTCTTCAGGATGTTCGAGATGCGCTTGTTGGCTGAGGCAAGCGATGCCGCTTCCGGCAGCGCCGCGAATTCGCGCACGGCATCGAGACGCGCGACGATATCGTCGAGACGCGTCGGATTGAGCGCCAGCACTGCGTCGACTTCATCCGGCGCATGTCCGCGTTCGCGCAGCAAGCCGCGCAGACGGTCCATGCTGAATTCGTAGATGGCTTGCGTCGAATCGGCGACGTTCGGCACGGCGGCGAATTGCGCGTAAGCGGTGCGCAGCAGTTCGACGAAGTCCACGGCCAGTTGCTTCTCGATCAGAATGCGCAGCACGCCGAGCGCGTGACGGCGCAGCGCGAACGGGTCTTTCTCGCCGGTGGGTTGCAGACCGATGCCCCAGATGCCGACCAGCGTTTCCAGCTTGTCGGCCAGCGCGACGACTGTGCCGGTTGCCGTGCCGGGCAATGCATCGCCGGAAAAACGCGGCTGATAATGTTCCGAGCACGCGAGCGCGACTTCTTCCGGCTCGCCGTCGTGGCGCGCGTAGTACGTGCCCATCGTGCCTTGCAACTCGGGGAATTCGCCGACCATGTCGGTGATCAGGTCGGCCTTGGCAAGACGCGCGGCGCGTTTTGCAAGCGCCACGTCCGCGCCGAGCAAACCGGCGATCGCGCCGGCCAGCGCTTCGACCCGCTCCACGCGTTGCAGCGCCGAACCGAGCTTGTTGTGATACACGACGTTCGCGAGCAAGGGCACGCGATCGGCGAGCGGCTTTTTCTTGTCCTGCTCGAAGAAGAACTTCGCGTCGGCGAGACGCGGACGCACGACACGCTCATTGCCTTCGACAATATCGCCCGGTGTCGACGTCTCGATGTTCGACACGATCAGGAAGCGCGAGCGCAGCTTGCCGTTCACATCCGTCAGCGCGAAGTATTTCTGGTTCGTCTGCATGGTGAGAATCAGACATTCCTGCGGCACTTGCAGGAATTCGTCCTCGAAACGGCATGCGTAGACCACCGGCCATTCGACCAGCGACGTCACTTCGTCCAGCAGCGATTCGGGCATCACGACCTGATCGCCGTCCGCTTGCGCGAGCAGATGCGTGCGGATGGTTTCCTTGCGGTCGGCGAAGTTCGCGACCACGTGGCCTTTGTGCATCAGCGTGTCGGCGTATGAATCCGCGTGCTGGATCTGCACGAAGCCTTCGGATAGGAAGCGATGGCCGAGCGTGGTGTCGTCCGCGTCGATGCCGAGCGCGCTGACCGGCACGACGCGCTCGCCATGCAACGCGGTCAGGCGATGCGCGGGACGCACGAACTGCACATCGGAGCCGTCCGGACGCTGATAGGTCATCGGCTTCGGAATTGGCAGTTTGGCGAGCGTTTCGCCGAGGGCGGCTTGCAGGCCTTCCGCGAGCGTGGCGCCCGGCGCTGCGTAGCGAAGGAAGAAGGCTTCCGCCTTGCCGTCCTGCGCGCGCTCCAGGTCGCTCACCGAGAAATCGGGGAAGCCGAGCGCGGCGAGCTTTTTCGCGAGTGGCGCGGTTGGCTGGCCGTCTTTATCGAGCGCGACGGAAACCGGCAGCACTTTTTCGCGCACATGCTTTTCCGGAGCAACCGCGCGCACGTTTCGGATGGTGACGGCGAGGCGGCGCGGCGTGGCAAAACGTTCAAACGACAGTTCGCCTTCGATCAGATCGCGCGCCGCGAGGCGCTCTGCAATACCTTCGGCGAAGGCGTCGCCGAGACGGGCGAGCGCTTTCGGCGGCAGTTCCTCGGTCAGTAGTTCGACCAGCAGGGTAGCTTGATGGGGTTGAGTCATTTCTTGATGTTCTCGTCAGTCCTGGTCGATCTTGCGTTCGACTTTCAGCGGCGGCGCCCACGCGGGCATGGCGGCGTCGTGCTCGTCGGTGGTGAGGCCGGGCACGCCGTGCACCGGATTGCCGAGCATCGGGAAGCCGAGTTTCTCGCGTGAATCGTAGTAAGCCTGCGCGACCAGACGCGACAGCGCGCGAATCCGGCCGATGTACGCCGCGCGTTCCGTGACCGAGATTGCGCCGCGCGCGTCGAGCAGGTTAAACGTGTGGCCGGCCTTCAGCACGAGTTCATAGGCGGGCAGCGCGATCTGCGCTTCGATCATGCGCTTCGCTTCCGCTTCATAGCTGTTGAAGAACGTGAACAGCAGATCGACGTTCGCGTGCTCGAAGTTATACGTGGACTGTTCGACTTCGTTCTGGTGATACACGTCGCCGTAAGTGAGGCGGCGCGTTTCCGGGCCGTTCGGGCCTTGCTCTTCCCACTCGGTCCAGACGAGGTCGTAGACGTTCTCGACCTTTTGAAGGTACATCGCGAGGCGCTCGAGGCCGTACGTGATTTCGCCGAGCACCGGCTTGCAGTCGAGACCGCCGACTTGCTGGAAGTAAGTGAACTGGGTCACTTCCATGCCGTTCAGCCACACTTCCCAGCCGAGGCCCCACGCGCCGAGCGTGGGATTTTCCCAGTCGTCTTCGACGAAGCGCACGTCGTTCTGCTTCAGGTCGAAGCCGAGCGCTCCGAGTGAGCCGAGATACAGATCCAGGATGTTTTCCGGCGCGGGCTTTAGTACGACCTGGTACTGGTAATAGTGCTGCAGACGGTTTGGGTTCTCGCCATAGCGGCCGTCTTTCGGACGGCGCGACGGTTGGACATACGCGGCACGCCACGGCTCCGGGCCGATTGCACGCAGGAAAGTGTGAACGTGCGAGGTGCCCGCGCCGACTTCCATGTCGATCGGCTGGAGCAATGCGCAACCCTGCTTATCCCAATAGGATTGCAGTGTCAGAATGATTTGCTGAAACGTGAGCATGAAGTGCCTTTCGGGCATGAGGCCGCGCCGCGAGCGCATGAACGCGCGGGGCGACCGTGGAGCGAAGTGCTAAACCCGAGATTTTAACGGAAAGGCGGGGGGGCGTCCGTTTTTGAAGACCGTGACGGACATGCTGCCGCGTAAGCCTGCGCGATACGCGGACGCGGCTTCGCCGTATTTTGGTGCGACGACGTGATGTGCGCGTCGGCAGCCTCGCGCGTCTTTGTTTGCAACGACTTTGATTACAGGTAGCCTGGAATTTTCGCCTTGCAGGCTTCAAGCGCTTCCGTACTTGAATCGGTTACGCCAGATCGGTATTGGCAATAGTCAGCAAAATGCGAGTGGTCGGATGGGGGTGGCCATCTTTTTTGAATTGCCTTCACGGCGCGCCGAGTCTTTTCGAGGACTGGCCTTCGCCTAAACGCAACGAGCATTGCTTTTCGCCCCTTACCCCACCGCCAACTCCGCCCTCGGCGAAAACGAATCGCTTTGCGCGACCGGCCACCACTTCTCATACAACGAGTAACGATAATTCCCGTTGAGCAGATCATCCGGATCGAGATACTTCAGCAACTCGGACATCAACTGGACCTCATGCGACGACACGCGCCGCACGATGTGATGCGCGCGCAACTCAGCCGGATGCTTCAGCCCGGCAGCCTGAATGATTTCCTTCAGTGCATGCAGCGTGTTGTGATGGAAGTTGAAGACACGATCGGCCTTGTCCGGCACGACGAGCGCACGCTGGCGCACCGGGTCTTGCGTTGCGACGCCCGTCGGGCAGCGTCCTGTGTGACAGGTTTGCGCCTGAATGCAGCCCACCGCGAACATGAAACCGCGCGCCGCGTTGATCCAATCCGCGCCGATGGCGAGTGTCTTCGTGATGTCGAACGCGGTGATCATCTTGCCGCTCGCGCCGATGCGAATCCTTTGCCGCAAGCCGATGCCCACGAGCGTGTTGTGCACCAGCAGCAGGCCTTCCTGCAAGGGCACGCCGACGTGATCGGTGAACTCGAGCGGCGCCGCGCCCGTTCCGCCTTCCGCGCCATCCACGACGATGAAGTCCGGCAGAATGCCTGTCTCCAGCATCGCCTTCGCAATACCGAAGAATTCCCACGGATGCCCAATGCACAGCTTGAACCCGGTCGGCTTGCCGCCCGACAGGGTGCGCAAACGGTCGACGAATTCGAGCAGGCCGCGCGGCGTCGAAAACTCCGAATGGGTGGCCGGCGAAATGCAGTCGCGGCCCATCGGCACGCCGCGCGTTTCCGCGATTTCAGGCGTGATCTTTGCGGCCGGCAGCACACCGCCATGACCGGGCTTCGCACCTTGCGACAGCTTCACCTCGATCATTTTCACTTGCGGCTCGGCGGCCTGCTTCGCGAACTTTTCCGCGCTGAACGTGCCGTCGTCGTTACGGCAGCCGAAATAGCCCGACGCGATTTCCCAGATGATGTCGCCGCCGTGCTCGCGGTGATACTTCGACATCGAGCCTTCGCCCGTGTCGTGCGCAAAGTTGCCTTTTTTCGCGCCGAGGTTCAGTGCCATGATCGCGTTCGCGGACAGCGAGCCGAAGCTCATCGCCGAGACGTTGAAGATCGACATCGAGTAAGGCTGCGCGCGATCGGCGCCGACTAGGATGCGGAAGTCGTGATGGTCGAGCCTGGTCGGCGCGAGCGAGTGGCTGATCCATTCGTGCGCGACGGCCTTCACGTCGACCTCGGTTCCGTACGGTCGGCTGTCCACGTCGTTTTTCGCGCGCTGATAGACGATGCTGCGTTGAGCGCGCGAGAACGGCTTTTCATCCGTATCGCCCTCGACGAAATACTGGCGAATTTCCGGGCGAATGAACTCGAACAGAAAACGTAAATGCCCCCACAGCGGATAGTTGCGCAGAATCGCGTGCCGCTGCTGCGTCAGATCGAACAGGCCGAGTGCGACGAGCGCGACCGGCACGACGATGCAGAACCACGAAACGTAGTGCGTCGTGGCGAGCGCCGCGCAAACGGCGAGCAGCGCGACTGCGCACCACATGGCGAAATAACGTCGAGAAAGCATGGGGACTCCGGTGCAGTGAAGATCGTCACGGAGGGATCGTCGGCGCTGGAGGCGCGGACGGATCCACCGCGAGGGAAAACGAGCGACTGCTTGTCAGGGAGACGCCAGGTGTGGGAAGAAGTGAGCTGTATTAACGTGCGCTGAACAACGCCGCCTTCTGCGGCTCGCGCGCGGCTGGCTTCCCGGTCTCCGCATGTTCGATGATGCCGCCGCCCAGACACACGTCGCCATCGTAAAGCACGGCGGATTGCCCTGGTGTGACAGCCCACTGCGCGTCGTCGAAAGTGAGTTGGAAGAGGCCTTCGCCGTGGTTCGCCGTCTTGAACGAGCAGGGTGCATCCGCTTGCCGGTAACGGGTTTTCGCGCCGCAGGCGAAGCCTTCCGCTGGCGGCTCGCCCGCGACCCAGCTCGTGTTGCCCGCGCTGAGCGTATGACTCAGGAGCCATGGATGATCGTGGCCTTGCGCGACATACAGCGTATTTGACGGGATGTCCTTGCCCGCCACGAACCACGGCTCGCCGCTGCCGTCCTTGCTGCCGCCGAGGCCAATGCCCTTGCGCTGCCCAAACGTGTAGAACGCCAGGCCGATGTGTTCGCCGACCGTTTTGCCGTCGGTGGTTTTCATCGAGCCTGGCTTGGTCGGGAGATAGCGGTTCAGGAAGTCGCGGAACGGCCGTTCACCGATAAAACAGATGCCGGTCGAATCCTTTTTCCTGGCATTGGGCAGCGCGATCTGTTCGGCGATTTCGCGCACCTTCGTCTTCGGAATCTCGCCCAACGGAAACAGCGTTTTCGACAACTGTGCCTGATTCAAGCGGTGCAGAAAGTACGACTGATCTTTCGTAGGGTCGAACGCCTTCAGCAGTTCGAAGCGGCCATTGTTTTCACGCACGCGCGCGTAGTGTCCGGTCGCGATGGTTTCGGCACCAAGCGACATAGCGTGATCGAGGAAGGCCTTGAACTTGATTTCGGCGTTGCACAGCACGTCTGGGTTCGGTGTGCGGCCGGCTGAATATTCGCGCAGGAATTCGGCGAACACGCGGTCTTTGTACTCGGCCGCGAAATTGACCGCTTCCACGTCGATGCCGATCAGGTCCGCGACCGACACCACGTCGATCCAGTCCTGCCGCGTTGAGCAGTATTCGCTGTCGTCGTCGTCTTCCCAGTTTTTCATGAACAGGCCGACCACGTCGTAGCCCTGTTCCTTCAGCAGCCACGCGGTGACCGACGAATCGACGCCGCCCGACATGCCTACTACGACTTTCTGCTTGCTCATAAGATGCTCACTGGGTACTGCTTGACTTCATGGATCGTGGGTCGCGGCTACCGCGATGTTTATCTTTTTGGCCCGACCGAATGCGTGTGCACGAAGTCGAGCGGGAAACGCCGGCCTGCCAGGTAATCGTCGACACACTGCATGACGAGCGGCGTGCGATGCCGTTCGGAGCAGGCGCGCAAGTCGTCGGCGCTCATCCACAAGGTTCGAACGATGTCGGGATCGAGCGTGCGTGCCGCCTCCGGCTCGCCGCCTGTCCCGCAATAGGTGAATCGCAGGTAGGTTACGCCTGCGCTCACGCCGTCATTGCCCGGCCGCTCGAAATGCGTCATGTACATGCCGACCAGCGCCTCGGGCGTGAACGGATGCGCGGTTTCCTCGAGTGTTTCACGGATCACCGCTTCCAGCAGCGTTTCGCCGGCTTCAAGATGGCCGGCCGGCTGATTGAGGCGCAAGCCTGCGGCGGTATGTTCCTCGACCACGAGAAAGCGCCCGTCACGCTCGACGATGGCCGCGACGGTCACATGCGGCAGCCAGGTTTCCGGTTTCATGGATGCGCATTTTACCGTTTATGGCCGCGGACTGCCGGGAGGCGGGCGGCTGGTTTCGGAGCGACGCCCTTCCGGCGCGCGGCTTCAGGGCGCCTCGGTACCGGCGGTTGACTGCGCGACACCATAGCCCGCCGGCAACCCCGGATTGTCCCCGATTTCTGCGGTCCCCCAGGTTTCGGGTAAAGTGAGGCGTTAGCCGTTGCACCTGCAAGCCGGCGTGCCTCGTCGGCCAATCTGTCGTCAAACAGTAAGTCGAGGAGGAAGAACGATGCACATCGGAGTGCCAGCCGAGACGCGCGCGCACGAAACCCGCGTCGCCGCGACGCCCGAAACGGTCAAAAAGTACGTGGCCCAGGGCCATCGGGTCACCATCCAGAGCGGCGCCGGCACCGGCGCAAGCTTTCCCGACGACGCCTTCACAGCCGCCGGCGCGGAAATCGTCGATGCGGCCACTGCTTTCGGCGCCGAGCTCGTCCTCAAGGTTCAGTCTCCAACCGATGCCGAACTGCCGCTGCTTAGACGCGGCGCGACGCTGGTAGGCATGCTCGATCCTTTTAATACCGAAAACTCATCGAAGCTGGCCGCGGCCGGCGTCACCGCGTTCGCGCTCGAAGCCGCGCCAAGAACCACGCGCGCCCAGAGCCTCGACGTGCTGTCGTCGCAGGCGAACATCGCCGGATACAAGGCGGTGCTGCTGGCCGCCACGCTCTATCCGCGCTTTATGCCGATGCTGATGACGGCGGCCGGCACGGTAAAAGCGGCCCGCGTGCTGATTCTCGGGGCGGGCGTGGCAGGCCTGCAGGCGATTGCGACCGCCAAGCGTCTGGGCGCCGTGATCGAAGCCTCGGACGTGCGCCCGGCCGTGAAGGAGCAGATCGAATCGCTCGGCGCCAAATTCCTCGACGTGCCCTACGAAACCGAGGAGGAGCGCGAAGCCGCGCAAGGTGTGGGCGGTTATGCGCGGCCTATGCCGCCGTCCTGGCTCACGCGTCAGTCGGCGCTGGTCCACGAGCGCGCGAAGCAGGCCGACGTCGTGATCTCCACCGCGCTGATTCCCGGCCGCGCGGCGCCGACGCTGATCTCCGTCGAAACGGTGCAGGCGATGAAACCCGGCTCCGTGCTGGTCGATCTCGCCGCTGGCCGCGGTGCCGAGTATGAAGGCCAGCGCGGCGGCAACTGTCCGCTCACCGAAGCCGACAAGGTGGTCGTCAAGCACGGCGTGACGATTGTCGGCTATACGAATCTCGCCTCGATGGTGCCCGCCGACGCCTCGTCGCTGTATGCACGCAACCTGCTCGACTTCCTCAAGCTGATCGTGACGAAGGAAGGCACGCTGAACATCGACCTCGCCGACGATATCGTCGCGGCCACGCTGCTGGCCCGCGACGGCGAAGTCGCGCGCAAGGCATAAAACGAATCCACCTAGGAGAAACGGCGATGGAAGTGCTCAACCACACCGTCATCAACCTGATCATTTTTGTGCTGGCGATCTACGTCGGTTACCACGTGGTCTGGAACGTCACCCCCGCGCTGCACACGCCGCTGATGGCGGTGACCAACGCGATCTCGGCGATCGTGATTGTCGGCGCGATGCTGGCCACCGGCCTCACGCTGGGCGCACCGGGCAAGTTCTTCGGCACGCTCGCCGTCGCGCTCGCCGCGGTCAACGTATTCGGCGGCTTTCTGGTGACAAGACGGATGCTCGAGATGTTCCGCAAGAAAGAGCCGAAGAAACTCATCGCCGACAAGACGAAGGAGAACGCGTAATGAGTCTGAACGTCGTCACGCTGCTTTATCTGGTCGCGTCGGTCTGCTTCATCCAGGCGCTCAAGGGGCTGTCGAATCCGAAGACCGCGCGCATCGGCAATACGTTCGGCATGGTTGGGATGGCGATTGCGATCCTCACGACCATCGCGCTGATCGCGAGGCAAGCCAACGCGCTCGGCTCGAATCTTGGCTTGGGGCTGGGTCTGCTGCTGGTTGCGCTGATTATCGGCGGCACGGTCGGCGCGTTTGTCGCCGCGCGCGTCGAGATGACGAAGATGCCGGAACTGGTCGCGGCCATGCACTCGCTGATCGGTCTCGCCGCCGTCTGCATCGCGTATGCGGTGGTGTCGGAGCCGGCCGCGTTCGGTCTTATCGATCCCGAGTATCCGGTGCCGGGCTTCCTGCCTTACGGCAATCGCGTCGAACTGTTTATCGGCACGTTCGTCGGCGCGATTACTTTTAGCGGTTCGGTGATCGCGTTCGGCAAGCTCTCGGGCAAGTACAAGTTTCGCCTCTTCCAGGGCGCGCCGGTCGTGTACGCGGGTCAGCATCTGATCAACCTGATGCTCGCGCTCGCGATGCTCGGCTTCGGCATCATCTTCTTCTTCACGCAGTCGTGGCTGCCGTTCATCATCATGACGGTGATCGCGTTCGTGCTTGGCGTGCTGATCATCATTCCGATCGGCGGCGCGGATATGCCGGTGGTCGTGTCGATGCTCAATTCGTACTCGGGCTGGGCGGCGGCGGGCATCGGCTTCTCGCTGAACAATCCGATGCTGATCATCGCCGGGTCGCTCGTCGGCTCGTCGGGTGCGATCCTGTCGTACATCATGTGCCGCGCGATGAACCGTTCATTCTTCAACGTGATTCTCGGCGGCTTCGGCAACGAGCCGGGCGCGGCGGCGGCGGGCGGCTCGGCGGAGCAGCGTCCAGTGAAATCCGGTTCGGCTGATGATGCATCGTTCATGCTCGGCAACGCCGAAACCGTGGTGATCGTGCCGGGTTATGGGTTGGCCGTGGCGCGTGCGCAGCATGCGTTGAAGGAACTGACCGACAAGCTGGTGGAGAAGGGCATCGAGGTGAAGTACGCGATTCACCCGGTGGCCGGACGCATGCCTGGCCATATGAACGTGCTGCTCGCGGAAGCGGAAGTGCCGTACGACATGGTGTTCGAGATGGACGACATCAACGGCGAGTTCGGTCAGGTCGACGTGGTGCTGGTGCTCGGTGCGAACGACGTGGTGAACCCGGCCGCGAAGAACGATCCGAAGTCGCCGATTGCGGGCATGCCGATCATCGAGGCTTATAAGGCGCGCACTGTCATTGTGAACAAACGCTCGATGGCGGCGGGGTACGCCGGGCTCGACAACGACCTGTTCTACATGGACAAGACGATGATGGTGTTCGGCGACGCGAAGAAGGTGATCGAGGATATGGTGAAGTCGGTGGACTGAGCACGTGCAAGGGGCTCGCGGCTTGCCTTGCCGGCGGCCGCGAGACTCTGAGCTGGCAGCTTGAACGCGGATGCGGAATCCGGCGGCCGCTTTCCCGCGCTGCGTCTCTAACGCGGCTTCGCGTTCACATGCCGCAACAGGTCCGCGAGACGCCTGCCTTCCTGATCCGGATACGGTTCGCGCACTTCGAGCTGCTGGATCCTCTCCAGCCCAAAATTGCGGAAGTCGCCGCGCAATTCACACCACGCGCCGAGCGTCCAGCGCGCGCCCCAATACGCGAGCGCGAGCGGCCAGACACGGCGCTCGGTGGCGGCCCCGTTGGCATCGGTATAAGCGAAGCTCACTGCGTGCCGTGTGTCGATTGCGCGATGCAGCGTGTCAAGTTGCGTCGAGAAATTACTCCTGATATGGAACGACGGCGCGAAGATCGCGAGTCTGTCGATCGACGCGCGCTTGTCCGCGGGCATCGCCGAAGCAATCTTGGCAAGCGCGCCTCGCGCTCCGCTCGCAAATCCGGCGCCGCCCCACGATTCGAGCATGCGCGCGCCGGCGGCGAGCGCCGCGAGTTCGTCGGCAGTGAAGGTGAGCGGCGGCAAGCTTGCCGTGCGGTTCAGCCGGTAGCCGATGCCGGCCTCGCCTTCAATCGGCACGCCTGACAGTTGCAGATCGCGCACGTCGCGATAGACGGTGCGCAGCGAAATGTTGAGCCAGTCGGCGAGTTGTTGGGCGGTGGTCAGACGCCGGCCGCGCAGCAGTTCGGCGATCTGGAACAGGCGGTCGGCGCGGCGCGTCATCGTGGGCGTCTTGTAGAAAAGAACGGGGACAGTCCCGCGATGATAGCGCCGCATGCCGCGCTCCGGTCAGCGGTTGGCGGTCAAACGGCGGGCGCGTTGCGCGTTGCGCCGTCTATGCTCGCCGCCTTGCGCTTTAACCGTTGGTCCGCGAATGCAGGCCGAGGCGGTTACCTTCGGTATCGGTGAAGAACGCGATATAGCCGATGTCCTGCGGCAGTTTGATGACCGGGCCGTCGGTCTTGCCGCCGGCTTCTTCGATGCGTGCGAGGGCGGCGTCCACTGTCGGCCGCGCGTTCAGATAGACAAGCACGCCGTCGCCCTTCGGTGTCATCGACGGGCTGTGGACGATCGCGCCGCCGGTGGCTGGTTCTTCGTAGCCGAACAGGGCGATCGGCTGACCGCCGATTTCCTGGCGATTCAGTTTGACGTCGAGCGCAGCTTCATAAAAGCGAACGGCGCGATCGAAATCGACGGACGGAATTTCAAACCATGCAACAACTTTCGACGATTCGGACATGACACTCTCCTATGGATGGCGGATAAGCCGGACAAGGCGCCGGATGGCGTGAGAAGGAGTGTGCGGGGGTGCTGCTGACAGCGTGGTGTCAGTAGGGTGTGGCAGTAGGGTTCGGCCGTACGGCCTGAATGAGACGGCGAAAAAAAACCGCGGAACGGTGTCCGCGGTTTTCGTTGTGCTTCCTCGCCTGTGGTCACGCTTTACGTCAGGAGCGACGTGGGGCGGGGGCTCGGGCCTCAAGCGCACGATATGCCCTTCGCGGGCGGCTTGCGCAATGCTGCGCGACTCACGTCTTTACGCCCGGAAAGCGGCCCGTGGTTGGTCCCGTTCAAGCGGCGGGCGTATCGTTTTGCGGCCGTTGGCGCACGCTGCCCGCGATCAGATCGAAGCGGAACAGCCTGCATTCGAGCGCGCCATTGAAGAGCGGCGTCTTGGTCGATTCCCGCAGACGCAACTGACCAGGCAGCTTGCGATCCGACGTCAGGATGAACGCGTGCCAGCCGGTGAAGCGCTGCTTGAGCGCATCGCCGAGCGACTGGAAAAATTCGCTGTCGGGCGTTTCTTCTTGCGCGCGGCGAAAACCGTCGTCTTCACGATTGTCGCGATTGCGTCCCTCGCGGACTTCGCCGCGCGCGTTGCGCCCGCGTACTTCGATCCGTTCGCCATACGGCGGATTGGCGACGAGAATGCCGGGCTCCGAACTCGGCGGCGTCATGCCGCGCGCGTCGACCTGTTTGAGCGGAATCGACGACAAACCCGCGCGCTGGAAATTCGCGCGCGCTTTATCGAGCATGTCGCCGGAAATATCGCTGCCGAAAATCTGCAGGTCGGCGCGCGAGTTGCGGGCGGCGTGTTTGGCGTCGAGCGCAGCAGCCTTCAATGTTTGCCAGGTTTTGCTGTCGTACTGCTTGAGCCTTTCGAAGCCGAAGCTGCGTTCCGCGCCAGGCGCAATGTTCAGCGCGACTTGCGCGGCTTCGGCGAGGAACGTGCCGCTGCCGCACATCGGGTCGTACAGCGGTGTGCCGGCGCTCCAGCCGGTCAGACGCAGGATGCCCGCCGCAAGGTTTTCGCGCAGCGGCGCCGCGCCCTTGTCGAGACGCCAGCCGCGCTTGAAGAGCGGGTCGCCGGAGGTGTCGAGATAAAGCGTGCAATCGGTCGCGGTGAGAAACGCGAACACGCGGACGTCGGGCGTGGCGGTGTCGATGTTCGGGCGCGCGCCGCTGACTTCGCGCAGACGGTCGCAGATCGCGTCCTTCACGCGCAGCGTCGTGAATTCGAGGCTGCGCAGCGGCGATTTGATGGCGGTGACGTCGACGCGCAGCGTCTCGTTCGCGGAGAACCACTGCTCCCAACGCTGCTCGACGGCGAGCGCGTAGATGTCCTGCTCGCTCCGATACGGACGATGCGCGATCTTCAGCAGCACGCGGCTCGCGATGCGCGAATGCAGATTGGCTGCCATACCGGCCGCCCAGCCGCCGCGAAAATGCACGCCGCCGGGCACTTGCGAGCCGGCGGTAAAGGGCGCGCCATTCAGATGTTTTGCCGCAATTTCGGCGAGTTCGGCCGCGAGCGTGGCTTCAAGGCCGCGTGGGCAAGGGAGGAAGAAATCGAAGGACATGGGAGTGCGCGAGGCCGGGAGGCGTTGGATAAGGGCGTATTGTACGCGGTCGGCGAGGGGCTTTTTGTTGGTGCGGGGTTGGTGGCGTTTTCTTGAACTGATCGCGGTCCAGGCTCTGCCCTGGACAGGCACTTGGCGCCTCGCCGAGGCGAAGACGATGGCCCCGCGGCGCGAGACATAAGTGCCGGTTTTCAGCGAATTTTTCCGGAGAGCGCACTGCGCGAGGCGGGAGGCATGACTGCCTTGTCACGGCGTCGAATGCGCGAGAACACCGATTCCAGATGCGCCACTACGTCCGGCAAACCAGGGAACCCGCTTATGAGCTGGCGGTGTGAGCCGCTTTCTTTGCTTACTTTCTTTGCGGCCGCAAAGAAAGTAAGTGCAGCCCCGCACAGGGGCAACCCCAATAGATCACCGCGAATTCAAGAAAAGGCCAACAACCAACAAACGCGAAAGCGCCGCAGGGCAAAAAACCTCTACCCTCCAGCAACAGAAGAACCCTCACCAGAAGGGCAACCCGGCACACTCACCCGAGCAACGCCCTTGCCTGCCTGCGAAGCGGAAGAAGCAACAGCAGAAGAACCAGCCATAGCCTGCAAGGCCCCCGCAATCTGCGCAGAAACCCGCTGCAAAGCCCTCCGATGCCCGTCAACAAGCGAGTCATACCCACTCCCGACCTGCTCGCTAACCACACTCCGGCAAGTCATGACAGCGGTACTACGAACAGCCCGCACGCTCCACACAGCATCGATCAGTGCATGCGACCCAGGCCACGATTCAAACCGCTGCACATTCACGCTGACCCGATACACGGGTGTCGTATCCGAATAAGCCGTGCCGTAAACATCGATCGTGTTGAGCTGCTGCGTGAGACTCGTGGACAACGCGCGCCGCAACTCATCACCAGGCAACGACGCCCAACGGTCCTCTTCGAGCACCTTGACCTGCGTCGGTCCCGTTTGCACGACCAACTGGGTCTTCGCGACTTGCGGCGGCACGTCGATGGGCGCGACTTCGATTAGCCACGCCGGCGCTGCTAACGTGCGCACGCTCGACACCCCCGCCGATCCGCCGCCGCTCACGTCGCCCAACGTATAGAACCGGCTGCTCGGTGACGAACACGCCGCGAGAGCAAACACTCCGGCGACTGCGCCGGCATAGACAGCGCCGCGCGCGAGGCCGCGTGGCAGGCGCGAAAGCCGGGGAAGGCGGGCAAACATCATGGTTTATCTCCTGCTTTACCACGCAACAACGATTCCGGATGACGCTCCAGATAATCCGACAGCGCATTGAGCGACTGCAACGTGCGCGTCAATTCTTGCAACGCCTGATGCACATCCGACTGCAACGGCGAGTCCTGCTGCAACGTAGCCTGTGCCGAGCCGAACGTCTGTTTCGCCGCCGTCAGCGTGTCGCGCGCTTGCGGCACGACTTCTGTGTCGAGGCGCTTGAAGAGCTGATCGGCATTCTTCAGCGCGTTGTTCAGGTTGCTGCCGATCTGGTCGAACGGCACCTTGTCGAGCTTCTTCGCGATGTCGGCGACCTGGAGCTGCAACTCGTCGAGCGTGTTCGGAATCGTCGGCAATTCGAGCGGATCGTTTGCGACGTCGACAGTGGCCGGCGGCGCCTTCGGGAAGATGTCGAGCGCCACATACAACTGGCTCGTGATCAGATTGCCCGTGCGCAACTGGCCGCGCAGACCGTGTTTGACCAGTTGTTGCAGCAGACTCTGACCGGCGAGGCTGCCCGGCGCCGGCGCAGTTTCGCGGAAGCGCTTGCCCAGGCGGTCCGGGTACAGGTTAATGGTCACGGGCATCGTGAAGCTGCGCGTTTTCGGATCGTAGTCGATGCCGATGTTCGTCACCTGACCGAGCACGATGCCGCGGAAGTCGACCGGTGCGCCGACCGACAGCCCGCGCAGCGACTGGTTGAAGTTCATCACGACTCGCAGCGGCTCGCCGTCCGGTTCGCGCATCGCGTCGGCCTCATCGGAGCCCAAGCGGAACGTCATATTGTTCGGCGCCTGTGCGCCCACGCCCTGGCCCGGCGGCGACTGGAACGACAAGCCGCCGACGATCACCGTCGCAAGCGATTGCGTGTTCAGCTTGAAGCCGCTCGAATCGAGCCGCAGATCGACGCCGCTCGCATGCCACCAGCGCGAATTGGTGCCGACGTACTGGTCGAACGGCGCGGACACGAACACCTGCATGGTCACGCCGGTGCCGTCCTTGTCGAGCGAGAAACCGACTACCTGGCCGACCTGCACGCGGCGGTAGAAAATCGGCGAACCAATATCGATGGAGCCGAGCGAATCGCCATGCAGCACGAACTGGTGACCTTTCTGGCCGCCGGTAATGGGCGGCGGCGTTTCCAGGCCGACGAAGTTCTTCTCGCTGTCCGGCGAATGGCCGGCATCCGCGCCGATATACGCGCCGGAGAGCAGCGTCGTGAGACCCGACACGCCGCTCGCGCCCACGCGCGGTCGCACGACCCAGAAGCGCGAATCCTTGACCGCGAAGTCTTCACCTTCCTTCGTCAGTTGCACCTGAACGAGCACGTGCGAAAGATCTTTCGACAACGTAATGGACTTCACCGCGCCGACGTCGACGTCCTTGTATTTGACCTTCGTTTTGCCGGGCTCGAGCCCTTCCGCGCTGATAAAGCTGATGGTGATGGTCGGGCCTTTTTCCGTCACCGATTTGATAACGAGCGCAATGCCGATTAGCGCGGCGATCAGAGGAATCACCCACACGAGCGACGGCAGCCAGCGGCTGCGTGGCTCGATGTCGGGGTCTGGCAGTTGGGGCGGGAGCTTCGGTCCGTTCGAATCGTTGCGCGGCGCATCGGAGGCGGGCGTCGGTCCTGGCGGGCTAGTCATGTTCGAGGTCCTGAGGTTTTTGAGTACTGCCGTCCACGTCGTCCCAGATGAGCCGTGGATCGAATTGCATGGATGCCATCATGGTCAGGATCACCACCGAACCGAACGCAATCGCGCCTGGCCCGGCCGTGATCACGGCAAGCGACTTGAAGCGCACCAGCGCGACTGTCAACGTGACGACGAACACGTCGAGCATCGACCAGCGGCCGATCCGTTCGACCATCCGGTAAAGCGTGGTGCGTTGCTGCGGGCGCCAGCGCGAGCGGCGCTGAACCGTGATGGTGAGGAGCGCCAGCACGCTCAGCTTGAGCATCGGCACCATGATGCTGGCGACGAACACGATTACCGCGAGCGGCCAGTCGCCGGAAGTCCAGAAGTAGACGACGCCGCTCATGATGGTGTCGTCCTCTGAACCGAGCAGCGACGACGTGTGCATGACCGGCAACAAATTTGCCGGAATATACAGCAAGGCCGCGGCGATCAGCAGCGCCCATGTGCGCATCAGGCTGTCGGGGTTGCGCGAGTGAAGGCGGGCGCCGCATCGTCCGCAGTGCTGCGGCGTGACCGAGCGGATGCGCGGTTCGACGCGTCCGCATGCGTGGCAGGTGACGAGACCCGCGCGTTTTGCGGTGACGTATTTCATCGCGCGCATCATCCTCGGCGCGGCGCCGGCGGCACGCCACGCGTGGCGTCGGGATCAGGGTCGGCGTCGGTTTGCAGCGTCGGCGGTGCGGGCGGCCCGGCTACCGAGCCGAGGGCCGTCGCCGCGCTATCGGCGGACGTGCGCGGCAGCGGCCGCTGGTTGCGGGCGCCGAGTTCGTCGGCGAGATCCCACAGAATGCGCGGGTCGAACGTGACGACCACGGCGAACATCAGCGTCAGCGCGCCGAACGCGAACAGCGCCGCCTCCGGAATCACGCGCGCGAGACTGACCATCTTCACGATGGTGATCAGCACGCCGAGCATGAAGACTTCGATCATGCCCCACGGCCGCACGAATTGAATTGCGCGCAACACGCGGTTGAAGCCGGCCGGTACATAGCCCGAGCGCAGCGGAATCAGCACATACAGCAGCGCGACGAGTTCGGTGAGCGGAAAGAGAATGGTCGAGCAGAACACCATGACCGCGACGATCTGCATGTTCTCGTTCCACAGCGCGATGAGCGCGCCGAACAGCGTAGTCTGCGCGGTGATGCCGTTGGTCTCGAGTTCGACGATCGGAAAGCCTTGTGCGATCAGGAAAGTGATCAGCGCGGCGAGCGTCATCGCGCAGATGCCGTCGAGCTTGCGCGAGACGCCGCTGTAAAGCGTCGCGCCGCAGCGCGGACAGCGCGCGACCTTGCGCCCGACAAGCCGTGGCTTGCGGAACAGCGTATCGCACTCATGGCACGCGATCAGGTTGTCATGTTCCATACGGCAGCGGGCCAACGATAGGAGAGTAAGCGTGCAATGCCCGTCGCAAATGTCGGCGAATAACGCAGGTCTGTGAAAAATTGTGCAGCAATAGTACCAAAAGGCGTTGCGACGCCGCGCGGGCGCGTGCAGAGCACGCCGAGTATGTAAGCTCTGACAGCCTCCGTCCCTAATTGTTCAGCGGCCCGGTCCACGGCAAGCGAAGCGACCTTTCGGTAAATTTCGTATCGCCGCAGCCAGCTTTTTGCGCTTCGGGTAGCATGGCGGCCTGGCGCTTGTCGAAGCTTGTGGGCCTGGCCCATCTGCCGATGTGTTCGCATCGGCGCGGAATAGCTGGGCATGCTGCGCCGTTAACCTCTCTTAGCAAGCGTTGACCTGTCATGGCACTCAATCCTTCATTCGGTGGCCGGGAGTCGTACACGCGGACTGCCATTGCCTTTCATTGGCTGATCGCATTGCTGATCGTGTGCGGCTTCGCGCTCGGCTGGGTGATGACCGACATCCCCGGCTTCACGCCCACCAAGCTGCGCTATTTTTCCTGGCACAAATGGATCGGCGTGACGGTGTTCGCGCTGGCTATCGTGCGGATTCTCTGGCGCGCGACATACGGCGCGCCGGCGATGCCGCGCCGCATGCCCGCCTGGCAGCGCGGCGCCGCGCATCTCGTGCATCTGCTGCTGTACCTGTTGATGATCGCGATTCCCGTCTCCGGCTATCTGTATAGCTCGGCGGCGAACGTGCCGGTCGTCTATCTCGGGCTGATCCCGCTGCCGCGTCTTATCGCGCCGGACCCGCATCTGAAGGAACTGCTCAAGAGCGTCCATATCGTGCTGAATTACACGTTGCTGGTGCTCGTCGGGGTGCACGTCGCGGCGGCGCTCAAGCATCAGTGGCTGGATCGCGACGGCCTGCTGTCGCGCATGCTTCCTTTCCTTAAATAAGGACAACAATGAAGGTCTCGTTTTATCGCTACATGCTCGCGGTGTTTGCCGCTGCGTCGCTGACTGCGGCCGGCAGCGCGCTGGCCCAGGTCGACGCTGCGAAGAGTTCGGTGACGGCCACCTCCAAACAGATGAACGTGCCGGTGGAGGGCAAATTCAACAAATTCACCGCGCAGCTGAAGTTCGACCCGGCCAGGCCGGCCGAGGGGAGCGCGCAACTGAACATCGACGTCGCGAGCTACGATCTCGGCGACGAGACGTACAACGATCAGGTGCGCGGCAAGGAATGGTTCGACGCCAAGACGTATCCGAGCGCGACGTTCGTTTCGAGCGCGATTGCGCCGGCCGGCGCGAACCAGTACAAGGTGACGGGCAAGCTGACCATCAAGGGCAAAACGCAGACGGTGGTGGTGCCTGTTACCGTGACGCAGCAGGGCGCGACGCAGACTTTCGACGGTTCGCTGCCGATCAAACGCTTGCAATTTGACATCGGCACGGGCGAGTGGAAAGACACCTCGGTCGTTGCCGACGACGTGATCATCAAGTTCCATATCGTCGCCGCACATAAATAACTTGCGCTGCGCGCTTCAGCGCAGCCGTTTTTCTGACTGGGAGCATGAATTGAAGACATCCATGTTGATCGCCGCTGGTGCGTTGGCCTCCTGCATTTCGCTCAGCGCATTCGCCGCCGCCGACACCTATCAGCTCGACCCGACTCACACTTATCCGAGCTTCGAAGCAGACCACTTCGGCGGACTGTCGGTGTGGCGCGGCAAGTTCACGAAGAGCTCCGGCACCGTCACGCTCGACCGCGCCGCGAAAACCGGCACCGTTGATGTGAACGTCGATCCCGCTTCGATTGCCACTGGCAACGCAAAGCTGGACGACCATCTGAAGTCGGGCGAGTTCTTCGACGCGTCGAAGTTCCCGACCGCGACGTACAAAGGCACCGACATCAAGTTCGACGGCGACAAGCCCTCGGAAGTGGTCGGCAGCCTGACACTGCACGGCGTGACGAAGCCGCTGAACCTGAAGGTCGAATCGTTCAAATGCATGCAGCATCCGGTGCTCAAGCGCGAAGTCTGCGGCGTCGAAGCGAGCGGGCACTTCAACCGCGCGGATTACGGCATGGATTTCGGCACGAAGTATGGCTTCAACATGGATACCAAGCTGCACATTCAAGCCGAAGGCATCAAGCAATAAGCGCTGACTGTCGGGTGCGCGCACGCACGGTGCAATGACGCCGCCCCGTTGCGGCGCAGCAAAAAGTGCTCGGTTCGCCGTTTAAATCGCCGCTTCGTTCGCTTTCGCGACGAAGCGGTTTTTTCATGGCGTCGCACTTAACGCCGCAAGCCTTATGCGACGCGGGCGTGCAATTTGCCGCTCGCGTCTGTTTTATTTTTCGGGTACATAGAGCGCTGGCATCGCATTGGTTGTGCGCGCATCCAATGTGGCGAAATGGGGCCTGACGCCTGCATCAATAATATTCGCGCGAACTGGAGATCTGCATGAACGCAACGACAGCAGCAAGCCTTGCGGGAAGCCGGCGAAATTCGTGGCGGGCGGTGATCGCCGCGTCGATCGGTAACGCGCTGGAATGGTTCGATCTGGTGGTCTACGGTTTTTTCGCCGTGGTTATCGCGAAGCTGTTTTTTCCGGCCGGCAACGACACGGTCTCGCTGCTGCTAACGCTCGGCACATTCGGCGTGTCGTTCTTCATGCGGCCGCTCGGCGCGATCGTGATCGGCGCGTATGCGGACCGGGCCGGACGCAAGGCCGCGCTCACGCTGTCCATCCTGCTGATGATGGGCGGCACGCTGATCATCGCGATTTTGCCGACTTACAAGAGCATCGGAATTGCGGCGCCGGTGATCCTTGTTATCGCGCGTTTGATGCAGGGTTTTTCGGCGGGCGGCGAGTTCGGCAGTGCCACCGCTTTTCTCGCGGAACATGTGCCGGCGCGGCGCGGGTTTTTCGCGAGCTGGCAGGTCGCGAGTCAGGGGCTCACTACGCTGCTTGCCGCAGGCTTCGGCGTGGTGCTCACGGGCAACCTGACGCCGGATCAGATGACGTCATGGGGATGGCGCGTGCCGTTTTTCTTTGGGCTCCTGATCGGGCCGGTCGCCTGGTACATTCGCACGAAGCTCGAGGAAACGCCCGAGTTTCTTGCCGCGGAAACCACGACCACGCCGCTGCGCGATACGTTCACGAGCCACAAACTGCGGCTTCTGATCGCAATCGGCGCGGTGGTGCTCGGTACGGTGTCGACCTATCTCGTGCTGTTCATGCCGACTTTCGGCGTGAAGCAACTGGGGCTCGAGCCTTCCGTCGCGTTCTCGGCGATCGCGCTGACGGGCCTGATCCAGATGCTGTTTTCACCGCTGGTCGGCCATCTGTCGGACCGGCATGGACGCACCACCGTCATGCTGATTTCGGCGCTGCTGCTGCTCGTGCTGATCTACCCGGCGTTCGTGTATCTGGTCGCACATCCGACCTTCGGTACGCTGATCGCGCTGCAAGTCATGCTCGGCTTCCTGATGACGGGGTATTTCGCGGCGCTTCCGGGTTTGCTCTCGGAGATGTTCCCGGTACAGACGCGCACGACCGGCATGTCGCTTGCCTATAACATCGCGGTGACAGTGTTCGGCGGCTTTGGGCCGTTCATCATCGCGTGGCTGATCGGCTTTACGGGCTCGAAGGCCGCGCCGAGTTACTACCTGATTTTCGCCGCGCTCGTGAGTCTTGCAGCGCTGATGGCGGCACGGCGTAAGCTTGGCTTTCGGTAAATGTCGACGGGTTTGGCTGGAGGAAAGGAAAGAGATTGGCGGTAAAGGCACGTAACAGGGGCATGAAGACATCGGCATTAACGCAAAAGGCCGGTTCATAATGAACCGGCCTTTTGCATTCGGCAGGCTGACCGCACGCAAAACCGCGACTTGCCTGCGACCTACTTCGACCCGATCAAACCTGAGCGCCCGCGTTCGGGTCATTCGGATCGACGCGGTCTTTCTTGTCCTTGATCAGGTCCTCACGTTTCACGCCGAACCACATGGCGAGCGCGGCGGCGACGAACACCGACGAGTAGATACCGAACAGAATACCGACCGTCAGCGCGAGAGCGAAGTAGTGGAGCGTCGGGCCGCCGAACAGGAACATCGACAGCACCATCATCTGCGTACAGCCGTGCGTGATGACGGTTCGCGACATGGTGCTCGTGATTGCATGGTTGATGACTTCGATCACCGTCATCTTGCGTTCACGGCGGAACGTTTCGCGAATCCGGTCGAAGATAACCACCGATTCGTTCACCGAATAGCCGAGCACCGCGAGCACCGCAGCCAGCACCGACAGCGAGAACTCCCACTGGAAAAACGCAAAGAAGCCGAGAATGATCACGACGTCGTGTAAGTTCGCGATCACGCCTGCCACCGCGTACTTCCATTCGAAGCGGAACGACAGATAGATCACGATGCCGGCCACCACGCAGGCGAGCGCGAGCAGGCCGTCGGTGGCGAGTTCCTTGCCGACCTGCGGGCCGACGAACTCGACGCGCTGCAACTGCACCTGCGGCGTGTCGGTCTTCAGCGCGCTCATGACCTGGTCGCTCTGCTGCGCGGATGTCAAGCCTTGCTTGAGCGGCAGACGGATCAGCACGTCGCGCGAGGTGCCGAAGTTCTGCACCTGCGCGTCGGCGTAACCGAGTCTGGACAGCGTGCCGCGTACCGGATCGAGCGGCACCGAGCCCGGATACTGCACTTCGATCACAGTGCCGCCGGTGAACTCCACCGACAGATGCAGCCCGCGATGCGCGAGAAAAAACACCGCGGCGAGGAACGTCAGCAGCGAAATAGCGTTGAAGATCAACGCACGCTGCATGAACGGAATGTCTTTGCGAAAACGGAAAAATTCCATGGTCTTGTTCTCCGGGACTCAGCGGGATGAACCCGGTTTCTGCGGCGTGTTCGGCGTGCCGGCCGCATTGCGGCGGCGCACGGTCGGCTTGCCACCGCGCGACTGCGCGGCAGCGGCCGGTGCTTTCGGCTTGGCTGCTGCTGCGCTTGCTGCACGCATGGCTTGCGCCGTGTCGGTTGCGGCGTCGTCGTTACCAAGGTAGGCAGCCGAGCCCGCAGGCGCCGTGTCCGGACGCCACACCTGGCCGATTGCCAGCGACTTCAGCTTCTTCTTTCCGCCGTACCAGAGGTTGACGATACCGCGCGAGAAGAACACCGCCGAGAACATCGACGTGAGAATGCCGATACAGTGGACGATCGCGAAACCGCGCACCGGGCCGGAGCCGAAGGCGAGCAGCGCGATACCGGCGATCAGCGTGGTCACGTTCGAGTCGAGAATGGTCGCCCATGCATGCGCGTAGCCGTTCTGGATGGCCAGTTGCGGCGGCGCGCCGTTGCGCAGCTCTTCACGCACGCGTTCGTTGATCAGCACGTTGGCGTCGATCGCCATACCGAGCGCGAGCGCGATAGCGGCGATGCCCGGCAATGTGAGCGTGGCCTGCAGCATGGACAGCACCGCGATCAGCAGCAGCAGGTTCACGGACAGGCCGATCATCGAGATCACGCCGAACAGCATGTAGTACGCGATCATGAAAACGGCGATGGCCGCGAAGCCCCAAACCACCGAGTGAAAGCCCTTCTTGATGTTGTCGGCGCCGAGGCTCGGGCCGATCGTGCGTTCCTCGATGATGTCCATCGGCGCGGCGAGCGAACCGGCGCGCAGCAGCAGCGCGAGGTCCGCGGCGCCTTGCGGCGTGGCCTGGCCAGTGATCTGGAAGCGGTCGCCGAGTTCCGACTGGATGGTCGCTACCGTCAGCACTTCGCCCTTGCCCTTTTCGAACAGCACCATCGCCATCGGCTTGCCGATGTTGTCGCGCGACACGCTGCGCACGGCCCGGCCGCCGGCCGAGTCGAGGCGAATGTTCACGGACGGACGCTGATGTTCGTCGAAGCCCGCCGACGCGTCGATAATCCGATCGCCCGTAAAGATGATCTGCTTCTTCAGCAGCACAGGCGTCTGATTGCCGTGCGTGAACAGCTCGTCGCCTGCCGGCACCGGGTCGGACGGATTCGGATGGGTGTTGACCGGATCGGCGAGGCGCGCTTCAAGCGTTGCCGTGCGGCCGATGATGTCTTTCGCCTTCGCCGTGTCCTGCACGCCCGGCAGTTCGACCACGATGCGGTCGGCGCCCTGTTGCTGGATCACCGGCTCGGCCACGCCGAGTTCGTTCACGCGGTTATGCAGCGTGGTGATGTTCTGCTTGAGGGCGGCGTCCTGTACGGCCTTTTGCACAGCCGGCGTGAACGTGCCGACGAGCTGTACTGAGCCGTCCGGGCCATTCTGCGATGCCCACTGAAGCTCACTGATACTGCGGCTCAGTTGTTTGGCTGCGTTGTCCGCCGTGGCCTGGTCGGCGAAATTGATCACCACCGTCTGGTTGACACGGTTCACGCCGCCGTCGCGGATATTGTTGTCGCGCAAGAGCGTGCGGGCGTCCGACGCGTCGGAGTCGAGCTTCTTGTTCAGTGCGCCGGCCATGTCGACCTGCAGCAGGAAGTGCACACCGCCGCGCAAGTCGAGACCGAGGTACATGGGCAGCGCGTGCAATGCGGTCAGCCAGCGCGGCGACGCACTTTGCAGGTTCAGCGCAACGATGAACTGCGGGTCGGTGGGGTCGCTGTTCAGCGACTTCTGCAACAGGTCCTTCACGCGCAATTGCGTGTCGGTGTCCGGCAGACGCACGCGAATGTTCGCGTTGGCCGACGTGTTGTCGAACGTGACGTCGTCCGCTTTGATCCGATTGGCTGCGAGTGCTGCTTCGACTGCCGACAGCGTGGTCGAGTCGAGCTTGACCGTTGCCTTGCCGCTCGACACCTGCACCGCCGGCGCTTCGCCGAACAGGTTGGGCAGCGTGTACACGAGGCCGATGACGAGAGCCACCAGCATCACGGCATATTTCCAGAGGGGGTAACGATTCATGAGTAGTCCAACGGAAGGTTGGCTTGAAAGCGATGCGCCCGGCGATGAGCGCGGGCGATCCGGCGTTGTTGCTGGACCGCCGGCGAGGCCGCGCCGGACGCGAGAGAGCAGGCCTTACAGCGACTTGATCGTGCCCTTCGGGAGAATCGTCGTGACCGACGCTTTCTGCACAGTGATTTCCGTGCCTTCCGAGATTTCGACGCCGACGTAAGCCTCGCCCACCTTGGTCACCTTGCCGACGATGCCGCCATTCGTCACCACTTCGTCGCCCTTGGCCATGGCGGCGAGCATGTTGCGATGTTCCTTCTGGCGCTTCATTTGCGGGCGAATCATGATGAAGTAGAGCACGCCGAACATCAGGATCAGCGGCAGGAAGCTCATCAGATTCGATTCAATGCCACCGGTTGCTGTGCCTTGAGCGAAGGCATTGGAAATGAACGACACGTTGGTCTCTCCGTTATAGGTCAAATCAATCAAAAAAATCAGCCGGTTATTCTACCACCGGCGTTGCGCGCGTCGGCGCGGCGATTCGGCTTTGCGATCAATCGTTTAAAGCGGATTTTCGCCGTCCGCGAAAGTAGATTGTAAGGTTTTCCGTGAGCGTCTGACGGATTCTTCGGCGGAATCCGACGGCGGATGGCGTCATGGCGCGTCCGCGATGCCGCGCGCGCGGTTCTCATGAAAGCGCTTGCGGAACGGCTCGAACATTTTCACGTCGATGGCATCGCGCATTTCCTGCATCAGTTCCAGGTAGTAGTGCAGGTTGTGAATCGTATTCAGTTGCGCGCCGAGAATTTCCCCCACGCGATGCAGATGATGCAGGTAGCCGCGAGTGAAATTTCGGCACGTGTAGCAGCCGCATTGCTCATCGAGCGGGCGCAGCGAATTCTTGTGCGCGGCGTTGCGGATCTTGATGTCGCCGAAACGCGTGAAGAGCCAGCCGTTGCGCGCATTGCGGGTGGGCATCACGCAATCGAACATGTCGATGCCGGCAGCCACGCCCGCCACCAGGTCTTCCGGCGTGCCGACACCCATCAGATAGTGCGGCTTGTTGGCCGGCAGCTTGGGGCCGATATGGTTCAGCACACGCATCATGTCTTCTTTCGGCTCGCCGACCGACAGCCCGCCGATTGCCAGACCGTGGAAGTCCTTCTCCGCGAGACCCGCCAGCGACTCGTCCCGCAGATCCTCGAACATGCCGCCCTGAACGATGCCGAACAGCGCGTTCGGATTACCGAGCCGCTGGAATTCGTCGATCGAGCGCTGCGCCCAGCGCATCGACATGCGCATGGAGTCGGCGGCTTCCTTGTGCGAGGTCGGCACGTTGTTGGTCGCGTAAGGCGTGCATTCGTCGAACTGCATGACAATGTCCGAGTTCAGCACTTTCTGGATCTGCATCGACACTTCAGGCGACAGGAACAGCTTGTCGCCATTGATCGGCGACGCGAACGTCACGCCGTCTTCGGTGATCTTGCGCAGGTCGCCGAGCGAAAACACCTGGAAGCCGCCGGAGTCCGTCAGGATCGGCTTGTCCCAGCCCATGAAGCTGTGAAGGCCGCCGTGAGCCTCGATCGTTTCGAGCCCCGGCCGCAGCCAGAGGTGAAACGTGTTGCCGAGGATGATCTGCGCGTGCATTTCCTCGAGCTCGCGTGGCTGGACGGCTTTCACTGTGCCGTAGGTGCCAACCGGCATGAAGATCGGCGTTTCGACGACGCCGTGATTCAGCGTGACGCGGCTGCGGCGCGCCTGGCCGTCCGTGCCGAGCAGTTCGAAATTGAGGCCGTTGGCGGGGCGCTCGAATGTTGCTTGTGGCGATTGATGACCGGGGGTCATTGAATAGCTCCGTGGGCAACCGGAAGACAGTCCGGCGCAAACAATGAAACGCCGCCGAAGATTCTTTGGCGGCTGAGGGAACTGCAAGCTCGGAGGCAGCGTTAGAGGCAGCTTAACCGTCGCGCCGCGTCAGCAGCATCGCGTCGCCGTAACTGAAAAAGCGGTAACGCTGTTCGATCGCGTGACGATACGCCGCGCGAATCGTCTCCACGCCGGCGAATGCCGACACCAGCATGAGCAGCGTCGACTTCGGCAAATGGAAGTTGGTCACCAGCCGGTCGACCACGCGAAACCGATAGCCCGGCGTGATGAAAATATCGGTTTCCGTGCTCGCCGCGGCGAGCGGGCGTCCGGCCGCTTCAGCGTCGCGCGCAGCGGCTTCCAATGCGCGCATCGACGTCGTGCCGACCGCGATCACGCGGTTGCCGCGCGCCTTCGTCGCCGCGATCTTATCGGCGAGCGATTGCGGCAGGTGATACCACTCGCTGTGCATCTTGTGCTCGGACAGGTTCTCGACGCGCACCGGCTGGAACGTGCCCGCGCCCACATGCAGCGTCAGCGTCCCGCGTTCCACGCCTTTGGCGTCGAGCCGCGCGAGCAGCGCATCGTCGAAATGAAGGCCGGCGGTGGGCGCCGCAACCGCGCCGGGATTTTGCGCGAACACGGTCTGATAGCGCGTTTCGTCGGTCGAGTCGGGGTCGTGCTCGATGTACGGCGGCAGCGGCAAACGCCCGAACTGCTCGATCAGCGTCAGGCAGTCGTCGGGGAAATGCAGCGTGTAGAACGGCTCGACGCGTTCGCCGACGGTGACGTCGAACGCATCGGCAAGGCGAATCATGGTGCCCGGCTGCGGGCTCTTGCTCGCGCGGATCTGCGCAAGCGCCGTGCGCTCGCCGGTAAGGCGCTCAACCAGAACTTCAACCTTTCCGCCACTGGCCTTCTGGCCGAGGAAGCGCGCCTTCAGGACTTTGGTATCGTTGAAGACCAGCAGGTCGCCGGCCGCAATACATTCTGGCAGTTCGGCGAAACGGCGGTCGATCAGACGCGCGGTGTCACCGGCGTCGACGGTGTTGGCCACTTCGAGCAGACGGCTGGCACTGCGCTCGGGCAGCGCGACTTGCGCGATCAACTCGGGCGGCAGATCGAAATCGAAATCGGAAAGCGTAAACATGCGAACGACTGGAAGCGAATTGAGACTGAATTGAGCCGAAGCCTGAGCCGGACGGCTATGATTGCGGGACGCCGCAGCGGCCCGCGCGCCATATAGCGGCGCACCCTTCGATACTTTTGACAGCCGATATTGTACTTGCGAAGCAGCCCATGCCTTTGTCCGACCGCCGATCGCCTTCCGCTACCGATGAAGTGAGCGCCGAACCGGCGCCCCGCGTCGCACGAGACGGCGCCGCGGTGCAACGCAAGCGGCCCGTGCAGGCCGCTGCGGGAGCGGGGCAGACACCGGATCAAGCGCCGGATCAAGCGGCTCCGAGTGAAACTCAGGACGAGGCGCAAGCCGCCGCTATAAAAGCGGGTGCGCAGGCTTCGGCGAAGTCAGCGGCCAAATCAGCCGCGAAATCAGCAGCCAAGCCTGCAGCCAAACCCGCAGCCAAACCCGCAGCCAAGCCCGTCGACAAGCTTGCCAAACTGGGCCTCACACGCGACATCGACCTCGTGCTGCATCTGCCGATGCGCTACGAGGACGAAACCTCGCTGACGCCGATCGGCCACCTGCTGCCCGGTGGCATCGCGCAAACCGAGGGCGTCGTGTTCGACAACGAGATCGCCTATCGCCCGCGTCGTCAGTTGCTCGTGAAACTGCGCGACGACGCCGGCGACGAACTCGTACTGCGCTTTTTGAACTTCTACGGCTCGCAGGTCAAGCAGATGGCGATTGGCGCGCGGCTGCGTGTACGCGGCGACGTGCGCGGCGGTTTCTTCGGCCTGGAGATGGTGCATCCGGCGGTGCGCGCGGTCGACGAAGACACACCGCTGCCCCAAGCTCTCACGCCGGTCTATCCGAGCACTGCGGGCGTCACGCAAGCGTATTTGCGCAAGTCGATCGACAACGCCCTGACACGCACGTCGTTACCCGAACTGCTGCCGGAGGCCGTCGCCCGCGAATGGTTGCAGCCGCTCGGCGTGCCCTCGCTGATGGACGCGGTGCGCACGCTGCATCATCCGGGCGCGCAGTCCGACGAAACGGCGTTGATCGACGGGACACATCCGGCATGGGTGCGCATCAAGTTCGAGGAACTGCTCGCGCAGCAAATGTCGCTCAAGCGGGCGCACGACGAGCGCCGCACGCGCGCCGCGCCGGCCATGCCGCGTCGCAAGCTCGGCGACGAATCCGCATTGGTCGCGCGCCTGCTCAAAGCGCTGCCGTTTTCGCTGACGAAGGCCCAGGAGCGCGTCGGCGGAGAAATCGCTCTCGATCTGACGCAACCGCATCCGATGCAGCGGCTCTTGCAAGGCGACGTCGGCAGCGGCAAGACGATTGTCGCCGCGCTGGCCGCCGCACAGGCCATCGACGCCGGTTACCAGGCCGCATTGATGGCGCCGACCGAAATCCTCGCCGAGCAGCACGCGCGCAAATTGCGCGGCTGGCTGGAGCCGCTTGGCGTGAGCGTCGCGTGGCTCGCGGGCAGTCTGAAGGCCAAGGAAAAGCGCGCCGCGATCGAAGCCGCGGCGCTCGGCACCGCGCAACTCGTGATCGGCACGCACGCGATCATCCAGGACGCGGTGGAATTCGCGCGCCTCGGGCTCGTGATCGTCGACGAACAGCACCGCTTCGGCGTCGCCCAGCGGCTCGCGTTGCGCGCAAAAGCGAAAAACGCTGCCGACGGCGCGCGCGATTTCCAGCCGCATCAACTGATGATGTCAGCAACACCGATTCCGCGCACGCTCGCCATGACCTACTACGCGGACCTCGACGTATCGACCATCGACGAATTGCCGCCTGGACGCACGCCGATCCTGACCAAGCTCGTGTCGGACGCGCGCCGTGAAGAAGTGATCGGCCGCGTGCGCGAGGCGGCGTTGACAGGGCGTCAGGTTTATTGGGTCTGTCCGCTGATCGAAGAAAGCGAGACGCTGCAATTGCAGACCGCGGTCGAGACGTATGAGACGCTGGTCGCGGCCTTGCCCGAGCTGAACGTGGGACTGGTGCACGGGCGTCTCGCGCCGGCCGAAAAGGCGGCCGTGATGGACGCCTTTACCCGCAACGAAGTGCAGTTGCTGGTCGCGACAACGGTGATCGAAGTGGGCGTCGACGTGCCCAATGCGTCGCTGATGGTGATCGAGCACGCCGAGCGCTTCGGGCTCGCGCAGTTGCACCAGTTGCGCGGACGCGTCGGGCGTGGCAGCGCCGCGTCCGTGTGCGTGCTGCTTTACACCGGTCCCTTATCGATGACCGCGCGCTCGCGCTTGCAGACCATGCGCGAGACGACCGACGGCTTTGAAATCGCGCGAAGGGATCTGGAAATCCGCGGTCCGGGCGAATTTCTCGGCGCGCGGCAATCTGGCGCGGCGATGCTCCGGTTTGCCGACCTGCAAAACGACCAATGGCTGATCGAGCCCGCGCGGGAAGCGGCCGCGGCTTTGCTGGAGAAGTATCCCGAGGTCGTCACGCAGCATCTCGCGCGCTGGCTGGGCGCGCGGGAACACTACCTGAAAGCTTGATGAAGCCTTGAGTTCGGCAGCTCGACGCGCGCCTTGGCCTTAGCTCGCGCAGCCTGGCGCGTTTCGCGGATATCGAAAGGTGGCGAACCAGGTTGGCGAACCGACCCTATGGGTGTATAACTAGAACCTATCGAATCCATCGCACTGATTGGTCCCCCAATGACGCTCACCGAATTGAAATACATCGTCGCCGTTGCCCGCGAGCGGCACTTCGGCCGGGCCGCCGAAGCGTGTTTCGTCAGCCAGCCGACGTTGTCGGTGGCCATCAAAAAGCTGGAGGACGAGCTGAATGTGCAGATCTTCGAGCGCGGCACGAGCGAAGTGAGCGTCACGCCGATCGGCGAACAGATCGTCACGCAAGCGCAGCGCGTGCTGGAACAAACGCTCGCCATCAAGGAGATTGCCAAGCAGGGCAAAGACCCGCTCGTCGGGCCGCTGCGCCTCGGCGTGATCTATACGATCGGGCCGTACCTGCTGCCCACGCTCGTCAAGCAGATGATCAAGCGCGTCCCGCAGATGCCGTTGATGCTGCAGGAAAATTACACGCTCAAGCTGATCGAACTGCTGAAGCAAGGTGAGATCGACGTGGCCATCATGGCGCTGCCCTTTCCGGAAACCGGCCTGATGCTGCGCCCGCTGTACGACGAGCCTTTCGTCGTCGCGCTGCCGTCGGGTCACGCGTGGGAAAACCGCCAGAAAATCGACGCCGACGACCTCAAGCAGGAAACCATGCTGCTGCTCGGCAGCGGCCATTGCTTCCGCGATCATGTGCTCGGTGTTTGTCCTGAACTGATGCGTTTTTCGCAGAATGCGGACGGCATCCAGAAGACGTTCGAAGGTTCGTCGCTGGAAACGATCCGTCATATGGTCGCGAGCGGCGTCGGCATTACGGTGCTGCCGCGCATGTCGGTGCACGAAGTGAAGCCGCACGCGGGCGGCATCGACTCGGGGCTGCTGTCGTATGTCGCGTTCGGCGAACCTGTGCCCGACCGCCGCGTCGTGCTGGCATGGCGCAAGAGTTTTACGCGGATGCCCGCCATCGACGCAATCTGCGATGCGATCAGCGCCTGCGACCTGCCGGGCGTCAAGAAGCTGGATTTGCCGGTCGCCGTCAACTGAACGACGGGCCATGTCGGCGGTGGCGGCCTAGGCCGTTGCGTCCGCGTCTTTGGCGCAGCGTTTTGCCATTGGGCGCTCGCCTATTGGATAGATTAAGTTTATTAAACACGAAAGATTAATAGCCTTGATATAGTGTTCTCCATGGATCGCCCGATCCCTCAGACCCGGAGGACATCATGACGCAATCGAAGTTGCAGCAAACTCAGACGTTCGCCGCTGAACCGGCCCGCGGCACCGCCGGTTTTGCGGCGGCGATGCTCGGCATGCGCACGGTCGCGTTCTCCTTGCTGGTCGATCGCGCCTTGTCCGCATAAGTATTCGCATAAGTATTCGCATAAGTCTTCGCATAACTGTCCGCATAAGCATTCGGCATTGCCTTGCCGCGCTTCTCCGCACAATCCGCTGCATCGAAAACCATCCAGGAGTTCCGCATGTCCGAACGTAAGCTCACCAATGCCGCCGGCGCACCCGTCGCCGATAACCAGAATTCCATGACCGCCGGCGTGCGCGGCCCGGTTGTCCTGCAAGACGTGTGGCTGCTCGAAAAGCTGGCTCACTTCGACCGCGAAGTGATTCCCGAGCGCCGCGTTCACGCGAAAGGCTCGGGCGCCTTCGGCACGCTGAAGGTCACGCACGACATCTCGCGCTACACCAAGGCGAAAGTGTTCGCCGAAGTCGGCAAGCAAACGCCGCTCTTCATGCGCTTTTCCACGGTGGCGGGCGAACGCGGCGCGGCCGACGCGGAACGCGACGTGCGCGGCTTCTCGATCAAGTTCTACACGGACGAAGGCAACTGGGACGTGGTGGGCAACAACACGCCAGTGTTCTTTATCCGCGATCCATTGAAGTTTCCCGACTTCATCCACACGCAAAAGCGCGACCCGTACACGAACCTGCGCAACAACATCGCCGCGTGGGATTTCTGGACGCGTCACCCGGAGTCGATGCATCAGGTGACGATTCTGATGAGCGATCGCGGCATTCCGAAGAACTACCGTCAGATGCACGGCTTCGGCTCGCACACGTACTCGTTCATCAACGCGAACAACGAGCGGTTCTGGGTGAAGTTCCATTTCAAGTCGCAGCAAGGCATTGAGAATTTCACCGATGCCGAAGCGTCGCAAGTGGTTGCGCAAGACCGCGAAAGCGCGCAGCGCGATCTGGTGGGTAGCATCGACGAGGGCAATTTCCCGAAGTGGCGCTTCGCCATTCAGGTGATGCCGGAAGCGGAAGCCGCGACGTATCGCTTCAACCCGTTCGACATCACGAAAGTATGGTCGCAGAAGGACTACCCGTTGATCGACGTTGGCACGATCGAGTTGAACCGCAACGCGGCCAACTATTTCGCGGACGTCGAGCAGGCAGCGTTCACGCCGGCCAATGTGGTGCCGGGCATCGGCTTCTCGCCGGACCGTCTGTTGCAGGGGCGTTTGTTCTCGTACGGCGACACGCAGCGCTATCGCCTCGGCATCAATCACCACCAGATTCCGGTGAACGCCGCGCGTGTGCCGAGCCCGCATTCGTTCCATCGCGACGGTGCAATGCGCACGGACGGCAACCTCGGCGGCAACGTGAACTATGAGCCGAACCGTTTCGGCGACTTTGCGCAGGATGCCAACGCGGCGGAGCCGTCGCTCGCAGCGGGCGCCGTCGATCGTTACGATCATCGCGCGGACGACGACTATTACACGCAGCCGGGCATGCTGTTCGCCCTCTTCGACGCCGCGCAGCGTCAGCGGTTGTTCGGCAACATCGCACGCCACATCAACGGTGTGCCGCAGGAAATCGTTGCGCGAGCGGTCGAGCACTTTGGCCGCATCGATCCGGCTTACGCCGAAGGTGTGATCGCTGCGATGGCGGAACTTGCTGAAGGCGGCAAGAAGTAAAGCGGCAGACACAAGCGGGGCGCGTCGGCGTCCCGCGAGTGCAGATACGAAGTAAGGAGCACGTTTATGATTGAGATGATGAAAGCCACTGCCGGCGGCTCACGGGCCGCGCGTCGCGCGCAACAGCAGCATGCGCTGATGCTGCGCCAAGCCGTGGGTTTCGCGATCGTCACGAGCGGGCTCGTGGTCGTCGCGGCGCAAGCACTGCAACATGCGATAGGCGGTTGAACGGCGCGTGCGTTGTCCGGCTCGGTGCCCGCTTCTGTGAGCAACCGAGTGGTCACAGCAATGAGCACAGCAATGAGCACCACAAGAGCACAGCAATGAGCGCCGTAGTGACGACGCGCGCCACACAAACCCCGTGCCTTTCTAAGATAAACTGTCGAGCGCTTGTTGTGCCGGGTTTGCCATTAGCAAGCCGTTACTTTGCCCCGGTTCGTATCACTCTTCAAAGGAGTCATCATGGCCAAAAAAGAAGCTGTACAGCACGTCAATATCGGGATCAGCGACAAGGATCGCAAGAAGATCGCGGAAGGTCTGTCGCGTCTGCTCGCCGACACCTACACGTTGTACCTGAAGACCCACAACTTTCATTGGAACGTGACGGGTCCGATGTTCAACACGCTGCACCTGATGTTCGAAACGCAATACAACGAACTGGCGCTCGCCGTCGATTCGATTGCTGAACGGATTCGCGCGCTGGGCGTGCATGCGCCGGGCAGCTATAAGGACTTCGCGAAGCTGTCGTCGATTCCCGAGGCGGACGGCGTGCCGGCTGCCGAAGAAATGATCCGTCAGTTGGTGGAAGGCCAGGAAGCTGTGGTGCGTACGGCGCGCGCAATTTTCCCGTCGACGGAAGCCGCCAACGACGAGCCGACCGCCGACCTGCTGACACAGCGCATGCAAACGCACGAAAAGACCGCGTGGATGTTGCGCTCGATGCTGGCTTGATGCCGCGTCAATGCCGGTTTGAGTTGGCTGGCGCCACGAATAAGCCGACATAAGCGGCCGCCACCGGACATAGCAAAGCCTCCCTTCGCGGGAGGCTTTGTTTTTGCGGCCTCGGCTTTGAAAGCGCTGTTGCGGCAGGGACCTTTGACACCGGGTCGCACAGACGCTGGACCCTGGCGGCATCCCGTAAAATAGCGGCACTGTCTTCGCATTTCGCCCGCATCTACCGAGTCCGCCATGTTTGCCCGACTTCCTCTGTATCTGCGCCTCGTGCGCATGGATAAGCCTATCGGCAGCCTGTTGCTGCTGTGGCCGACGCTCAACGCGCTGTGGATCGCGTCCGACGGTCATCCGTCGTGGCCGCTTCTGGTGATCTTCACGGTGGGTACGGTGCTGATGCGCTCGGCGGGCTGCGCGATCAACGACTACGCGGACCGCGATTTCGACCGCTACGTGAAGCGCACGGAGAATCGTCCAATCACGTCGGGTAAGGTCAAGGCGTGGGAAGCGGTGGCGCTCGCGGCCGGTTTATCCTTACTGGCCTTTCTGCTGATCCTGCCGCTGAATACGCTGACGAAGGAGCTTTCGGTGGCCGCGCTGTTCGTCGCGGGCTCGTATCCGTTCACCAAGCGTTTCTTCGCGATTCCGCAGGCGTATCTCGGTATCGCTTTCGGCTTCGGCATCCCGATGGCGTTCGCGGCCGTGCAAAACCAGGTGCCGATGCTCGCGTGGGTGATGCTGCTCGCCAACGTATTCTGGTCGGTCGCGTACGACACCGAATATGCGATGGTCGATCGCGACGACGACATCAAGATCGGCATCCGCACGTCGGCACTGACTTTTGGCCGCTTCGACGTGGCTGCGATCATGCTCTGCTACGCGGTGACGCTCGCCATCTACGTCGGCATCGGCGTGATGCTTGGTTTTGGCGTGCTGTACTGGCTGGGATGGGCGGCCGCGGCGGGTTGCGCGATCTATCACTACACGCTGATTCGCAATCGTGACCGGATGGCGTGCTTCGCGGCGTTCCGGCATAACAACTGGCTGGGCGGCGCGTTGTTCGTCGGCATTGCCGCGCATTATGCGGTGGCTTCGTTTTGAGTTTTTAGCGCGGTGTGCATGCGCTTGTTTATGGTTTTGTGCCGTAGGCGCGGCCTGAGTCGAATCAAGGCGCTGCGTCCTACGGTTTCTTGGGTCTCTGCAAGCGCGGTTTTCACCGCACTCCCGGCGCGCTTACTGCTGACCGAACTCGTCGCCCATTTCTTTCGCCCGTGCATCCGCGGCCAGCGCGCCGCGCACGATAGCGTCCTTGATGCCGCTCGCGTCGAACGAGGCCAGCGCCGCAGCGGTCGTGCCGCCTTTCGACGTCACGCGTTCGCGCAACACGCTCGGCGGTTCCTCGGAATTCGCGGCCAATTGCGCGGCGCCGGTGAAGGTCGCCACTGCCAGCGCGCGGCCTTGCGCTTCGTCCATGCCGAGTTGGCGCGCGGCTTCCTGCAACGCTTCGATGAAATAGAACACGTAGGCCGGGCCGCTGCCCGAAATCGCGGTGACGGCGTCGATTTTCGCTTCGTCGTCGAACCATACGGTTTCGCCGACCGCACCCAGAACCTGTGACGCGAGCGCCCGGCCGGCTTCGTCGACGCTCGCCGTCGCGGTCAATCCCGCGACGCCCATGCCGATTAGCGCCGGCGTATTCGGCATGACGCGCACGATGCGCGCGTGGCCGTTGAGCCAGCGCGACATGTCGTCCATGCGAATCCCGGCGACGATGCTAATGGCCAGTTGCGACACCTTCAGATGCGGCGCCAGCGACTCTGCAACGCTCTTAAGAATCTGCGGTTTCACCGCGAGCACGACGGCGTCGTACGCGCCCAGTGTGGCATCGGCGGCTGCGCCGGTTTTGATGCCGAACTGCTGCTCATTGCGTTTGCGCGCCTCTTCGTTGGGGTCGATCGCATAGAGGTCGGCGGGCGCAACGCCACGCTTGATGAGTCCGCCGATCAACGCCGCAGCCATGTTGCCGCCGCCGATAAAAGCAATTTTCATGATGTTCCGGAAGGGTTGATTGAGCGTGTGAAACCGTTAGTTCGAGTAATCGCGCGCGCCGAAAATCGCCGTGCCCACGCGCACGATCGTCGCGCCTTCGAGCACGGCGGCTTCGAGGTCGCTCGACATGCCCATCGAAAGCGTATCGAGTTGTAGCCCGTCGTCACGAAGACGCTCGAATAGCTCACGCAACCGGCGATGCGGCACGCGTTGTTCGTCGATACTGCCGGCCGGCTCGGGAATCGCCATCAGGCCGCGCAACTTGAGCCTCGGCAGCGCGGCGATTTCCTTGGCGACTTCAACGGCTTCTGCGGCGCTAACGCCGCTTTTCGATGCCTCGCCGCTGATATTCACCTGCAAGCACACGTTCAGCGGCGGCACATTGTCCGACCGCTGCTCTGAGAGACGCTGCGCGATCTTCAACCGATCGACCGAATGCACCCAGTCGAAATGTTCGGCAACCGGCCGCGTCTTGTTCGACTGCAACGGGCCGATGAAATGCCATTCGAGCGCCGCGCGCAAATCGGCGAGCGCTTCGATCTTCGTAATGGCTTCCTGCACGTAATTTTCGCCGAACATGCGCTGACCGGCGGCGTTGGCGGCGCGCACGTCTTCGGCAGGAAAGGTCTTCGAAACCGCCAGCAGGGCGATTGAACGCGCGTCGCGTCGCGCCACGTGTGCGGCCGTCGCGATGCGCTGCTGCACCGCTTCGAGGTTATGAATCAGATCGGGCATGGAGCGAACGGAAACGGTCGAAAGTCGATGCCTCGATTATACGGACAGCATGTGCTCGACCAGTTCGATCCAGTGCGCGACCGGTGTGGACGTGCCGCTCTGCAAATGCGAAATGCAGCCGACGTTGGCCGAGACGATCACTTGCGGCTCCTGCGCATGAAGCCGCTCGAGCTTCTGATCGCGCAGCGCATAGGAGAGCCTCGGCTGCGTGAGCGAGTAGGTACCCGCGGAGCCGCAGCACAAATGATTGTCGGCGGGCAGACGCACTTCGAGGCCCAGCCTCGACAACAGATGTTCGACCTTGCCGCGCACCTGCTGTCCATGCTGCAACGTGCAGGGTGGATGAAAAGCGACCGTATGAATCGCGCGGCGACGCGTGACAGACACGAGTTCATCCTCGAAGTCCGGCAGGATCTCGGCGATGTCGCGTGTCAATTCGACGATGCGACGCGCTTTTTCGGCATACGCCGGATCGTGGCGCAACAGGTGCGCGTATTCCTTCACGGTCGCGCCGCAACCCGATGCGTTCATCACGATCGCCTCGACCCCTTGTTCGACATACGGCCACCAGGCGTCGATGTTGGCGCGCATGTCGTCGAGCGCTTCGTCGTTGTAGCCGAGATGCAGGCGGATTGCGCCGCAGCAGCCGGCGTCCGGTGCGACCAGCGTTTCGATGCCGAGCGCATCGAATACGCGCGCGGTGGCGATATTGACGTTGGGCATCATCGACGGTTGCACGCAGCCCGCGAGCATCAGCATCTTGCGCGTGTGGTTGGCGGTTGGCCATTCGAGCGGACGCTGCCGCGCGGGCACCTTGTCGCGCAGTTTTCGCGGCAGCAGCGCACGGAAATGCTGGCCGAGACGCATGGTCGGCGTGAAGAGCGCGCTGTTCGGCACGAAGCTCGCCAACAGCCGGCGCGTGAGACGCTGGCCGAGCGGACGCGTGACCTTTTGCTCGGTGATCTTGCGGCCGATTTCCACCAGCTTGCCGTACTGCACGCCGGACGGGCAGGTCGTTTCGCAATTGCGGCAAGTGAGGCACCGGTCGAGGTGAACCTGCGTGCTGCGCGTGACTTCCGCGCCTTCCACCATCTGCTTGATCAGATAGATGCGCCCGCGCGGGCCGTCGAGTTCGTCGCCGAGCAATTGATAGGTCGGGCACGTGGCCGTGCAGAAACCGCAGTGCACGCAATTGCGCAGAATGGCGTCGGCCTCGTCGCCATCGGGCGTATTGCGAATGAAGTCCGCGAGATTGGTTTGCATCGCGCGCTCAGAAGTCGGGGTAGAGACGGCCGCGATTGAAGATGCGGGCCGGGTCGAAAGCGGTTTTCAAACCGCGATGGATTTTCATCAGCGGCGCGGGAAGCGGTGTGAACACGCCGGCGCCGCGGTCGTAGCCGAGGCCGGAGCGGAAGATCGTCGCGTGACCGCCGGCTTGCTTCGCGCTGATGCGCACAGTTTGCGCGTCGGTGTCCGTGATCCACCACCGCTGCGCGCCGCCCCATTCCATCAGTTGCGCGCCGGGCAGTTGCAACGGCTCGGTGATGGACGGCAGCGCAAGCCGCCACAGCGCGGATTTGGGCGGAATCGCGGCAAAGAAGGAGTCGGTCTGCTCGCGCAGGCCCGCCCAGAAGCGTTCGGCCTCGACGGCGTCGACGACTTCGCCGCCGAGCGACGAACGCGCCGATTTGACCGCGGTTTCCGCGCCCGCGAGACGCACGGCAAGCGTGCCGTGACGCCATGCGCTCGCTGTAATCGGCAGCGGCCGGCCGCCCCATTCGTTGAGCTTGCGGACCGCGTCGGTGCCGTTCATGTCGAACTTGAGCGTGGCTTCGGCCTGCGGCTGCGGCAGCACCTTGACCGACAGTTCGAGGATCAGACCTAGCGTGCCGAGCGAGCCAGCCATCAAACGCGAGACGTCGTATCCGGCGACGTTTTTCACCACCTGGCCGCCGAAATGTAGCGTTTGTCCGTGGCCGTTCATGATGACCGCGCCCAGCACGAAGTCGCGCGCGGCGCCGGCCGACGGGCGGCGCGGACCGGCGATGCCCGCGGCGACGCAGCCGCCGAAGGTGGCTTGCGGCCCGAAGTGCGGCGGCTCGAAGGCGAGCATCTGATTGTGTTCGGCGAGCGCGGCTTCGATTTCCAGCAGCGGCGTGCCGGCGCGCGCGGTGATTACCAGCTCGGCCGGGTCATACGCGATGATGCCGCGATAAGCGCGCGTGTCGAGGATCTCGCCTTCCAGCGTTTGACCGTACCAGTCTTTCGTCCCGCCGCCACGGATGCGCAACGCGCGTGCCCCGGCGCTGGCGGAACGCACGCGTTCCGACCACACGGCGACGATGTCGTCCTCTTCCATGGTGTCCTGCTTCGTTGTGTTTCAATCGATTGTACCGGGCGGGGGCTCGCTGGCAACCAGGAGCGGACCCGCATCGGGTAATCAGGGTGGGATGAAGAGAAACGCCGCCGTGACGGGCTATGCGTAATGCCTCGTTCAGAAGCGCGGCAACTCCGGATGCGGCAGCAAACCGCCGCGAACGTGCATCTTGCCGTACTCGGCACAGCGCGCTCGGGTGGGAATGCCCTTGTCAGGATTGAGCAGGCCGGGGGGATCGAAAGCGCGTTTGACGGCGTGAAATGTATCGCGCTCTTCGGGCGAGAACTGCACGCACATCGAGTTGATCTTTTCGATGCCGACGCCATGCTCGCCCGTCACCGTGCCGCCGAGTTCGACGCACGCTTCGAGGATGTCGGAGCCGAACGCTTCTGCCCGGTGCCATTCGTCCTTGTCATTGCCGTTGAAGAGAATCAGCGGATGCATGTTGCCGTCGCCGGCATGAAAAACGTTGATGCAACGCAGGCCGTATTTCTTCTCCATTCCTTCGATGCGCGAGAGGAGCGGCCCGATACTGCGGCGCGGCACGGTGCCGTCCATGCAGTAATAATCCGGCGAAATGCGGCCCGCCGCGGGAAACGCATTCTTGCGGCCGGACCAGAAGCGCAGGCGTTCGTTTTCCGTGCGCGAAATCTGGATGCGGGTCGCGCCGTGCTCGCGCAGCACCGCGGTCATGCGGACGATTTCGTCGGCGACTTCCTCGGGCGTGCCGTCGGATTCGCACAGCAGGATCGCCGCCGCGTCGAGATCGTAGCCCGCGTGGACGAATTCCTCGACGGCACGCGTGGCCGGTTTGTCCATCATCTCGAGACCGGCGGGAATGATGCCGGCAGCCACAATGCCGGCGACCGCGTCGCCACCTTTCACGACGTCGTCGAAACTGGCCATGATGACCTGTGCCGTTTGCGGTTTCGGGATCAGCTTGACGGTGACCTCGGTGACGATCGCGAACATGCCTTCGCTGCCGATCAGCACCGCGAGCAGGTCGAGGCCGGGCGCGTCGGGCCCGAGCGAGCCGAACTCGACGATCTCGCCTTCCATCGTCACCGCGCGAACGCGTAGCACGTTATGCACAGTGAGGCCGTATTTGAGGCAATGCACACCGCCGGAATTTTCCGACACGTTGCCGCCGATCGTGCAGGCAATCTGCGACGAGGGGTCCGGCGCGTAGTACAAACCGTATGGCGCGGCGGCTTCCGAGATCGACAGATTCCGCACGCCCGGCTGCACGGTGGCGGTTCGCGCATACGAGTCGACTTCGATGATCCTTCTGAAGCGCGCGAGCGACACCACTACGCCGTGACGAATCGGCATCGCTCCGCCGGACAGGCCGGTGCCCGCGCCGCGCGGCACAATCGGCACATCCAGCCGATGGCAGATCTGCACGATGCGTTGCACCTGCGATTCCGTTTCCGGCAACGCGACGGCGAGCGGTAGCCGACGATAAGCGGCGAGCCCGTCGCAGTCGTACGCGACGGTATCTTCCTCGCGGTACAGCAAACAGTGGGTCGGCAGTACCGCCATTAGCGCCTGCACGACTTCGCGCTGGCGCTGGGCGAGAACTTCGGCCGTCAGTTCGGCGGGTGCGTTCATGTGAATTGTCTCCTCGTGCCTTTCACCCATCCTGCGATCTGGCGCCTGGGTCGCGCAGTCGCCGGGGCGGGGTTCGATCACGCCCGGTCGCGGCCGGGCGCGAGCTCCGGACGCTCAAGCCGCCCAGCTAAAAATCTTGCCGGGGTTCATCAGATTGTGCGGATCGAGCGCGTGCTTGATCGAGCGCATGGTAGCGACAGCGACGTCGCCGTGTTCTTCCAGCAGAAAGCCCATTTTGTGCAGACCGACGCCATGCTCGCCCGTGCACGTGCCGTCCATGCGCAGCGCGCGTTGCACGATGCGATGGTTCAACCGTTCCGCCTCGGCCAGTTCCTCCGGCTTATCCGGATCGATGAGGATCGCGACGTGGAAATTGCCGTCGCCGACATGGCCGACGATCGGGCAGGGCAGCGGCGACGCCTTCAGGTCCTGCTCCGTTTCCACGACGCATTCCGCGAGCCGCGAGATCGGCACGCAGACGTCCGTCGTGACGGCGCGGCAGCCGGGCTTCAGTTGCAGCATCGCGAAATAGGCGTTGTGGCGGGCGTTCCACAGACGGCTACGGTCTTCCGGCCGCGTCGCCCATTCGAAACCTTCTCCCGCGTTCTGCGCGGCGAGTTCCTGTACGAGCTCGGCCTGTTCCTTCACGCCGGCCTCGGTGCCATGGAATTCGAAGAACAGCGTCGGCGCTTCGCGCAGCGTCAGATTCGAATGCCGGTTGATCGAGCGGATCGCGAGCGCGTCGACGAACTCCACGCGCGCAATCGGCACGCCGATCTGAATCGTTTCGATGACGGCGCGCACCGCATCGCCCATCGACGGGAATGCGCACACGGCGGCGGACACCGCTTCCGGCTGCGGATAAAGCCGCACGGTGATTTCCGTGATCACGCCGAGCGTGCCTTCGGACCCGACGAACAGACGCGTCAGGTCGTAACCCGCGGACGACTTGCGCGCCCGCGTGCCGGTCTTGATGACGCGGCCGTCGGCCAGCACCACGCTCAGGCCGAGCACGTTCTCGCGCATCGTGCCGTAGCGCACCGCGTTCGTACCCGACGCGCGCGTGGCCGACATGCCGCCGATGCTCGCGTCCGCGCCCGGGTCGATCGGGAAGAAAAGGCCCGTGTCGCGCAGCGCTTCGTTCAACTGCTTGCGCGAAATGCCGGGCTCGACGGTGACGGTCAGGTCTTCCGCGTTGATCGACAGAACTCGGTTCATTTCCGACAGATCGATCGACACGCCGCCCTGCACGGCCAGTAAATGTCCTTCCAGCGACGAGCCGTTGCCATACGGAATGATCGGCACGTTGTACTGGCCGCAAAGCTTGACGGCGGTTTGCACGTCTTCCGTGTTGCGCGCGAAGACGACGGCGTCAGGCAGTTGCGGATCGAACGGCGACTCGTCGCGGCCATGATGGGCGCGCACAGCTTCGGCGACCGATACGCGCTCGCCGAAGCTGTCCTTGAGCGTGCTCAACAACTCGGCGGGGAACGGCCGGCGCAGCGGGGCCGGCGGAACGGGGTGGTTCACGCATGTCTCCTGTGTCGACCGGAGTTAGTGCTTCAGCACTGACTCCGGTCCCATGAAAAGGGCCTGCTAATAATTATGGGTCGAGCGATTTTTCAGCAGATGTTTCATTTTACTCCGATCGTTTTCTTGCCGGCCTGGCGCCGCTTCCCTTGTTCAGGGAGGCTTCTGCCGACCATCGCTCCTATAATGGCGGCGGCTGAGCAATCCGCGCAATATGGTTAACGCGGTGGTGGTGCGGTGGGGTGCGGCGCTTGCCTACCGGCCTGCGCAGTGCCATAAACCTTCGCTCTACCGACGCTCGATGCGCTGCCGGCGCGGTGATTCCCGCGATTGGCGCGAGCATCGACATTGAATGCATGGGAGACATCATGGGTAACCGCTTGAGCAAGATTGCCACCCGTACGGGCGACGACGGCACCACCGGCCTCGGCGACGGCGGCCGCGTCCGCAAGGACAGTGCGCGCATTGCCGCAATCGGCGACGTCGACGAACTCAACTCGAATCTCGGCGTGCTCCTGTGCGAAACGCTGCCCGAGAACGTGCGAGCGGCGCTCGTGGCAATCCAGCATGACCTGTTCGACTTGGGCGGCGAGCTTTGCATTCCGGGCCACACGATGATCACCGACCGTCATCTCGCCCAACTCGACGGCTGGCTCGCCGACTACAACGCGGCGCTGCCGCCGCTGAAGGAGTTCATCTTGCCGGGCGGCTCGCGCGGAGCGTCGCTCGCGCACGTGTGCCGCACGGTTTGCCGTCGCGCTGAACGCGCGATTGTTGCGCTTGGCGAGCAGGAGACCATTAACGCCGCGCCGCGTCAGTATGTGAACCGGCTGTCAGACCTGCTGTTCGTACTTGCACGCGTGCTCAATCGCGCCGACGGCGGCACCGACGTGCTCTGGCAGCACGACCGCGGCCACAACTGAGAGCGAGGCGGCTGTCCGGCCAGCGGCAATGCGAGTGCGACAATCTGCCTGAGGGAAATTGCGGCCTTTAAGAGGTATCGTAAATACATCTTTTAGGAGAAGTACGAATGACCGCTCTTACCGCCGACCAGATTGCCCGCGTCAAAGCCACGGTTCCCGTGCTCGCCGAACATGGCACCACGATCACCCGGCATTTCTACAAGCGCATGTTCGCGCACCATCCCGAGCTGAAGAATCTGTTCAACCAGACGCATCAGCAGAGCGGCAACCAGCCGGAAACGCTCGCCCGTGCCGTGTATGCATACGCGGCCAACATCGACAATCTGGGCGCGCTCGGCCCGACCGTCTCACGGATCGCCAATAAGCACGCGAGCCTGAATATTCGGCCCGAGCACTATCCGATTGTCGGCCGCCATCTGCTGGGTGCGATTGTCGACGTGCTTGGTGACGCGGTCGATCAGCCCACGCTGGACGCGTGGGAAGTCGCGTATGGGCAGCTCGCCAATATCTTCGTCGGCACGGAGGCGAAACTGTACGAGGGCGCGGCATGGAGCGGCTTCCGCCCGTTCAAGGTGGCGCGCAAGCAAGTGGAGAGCGACGAGATCACTTCCTTCTACCTGACCCCCGCCGACGGCTCGGCGGCGTGCGACTTCGAACCCGGTCAGTACGTGAGCGTGAAGCGCTTTGTCGACAAACTCGGCGTCGATCAGCCGCGTCAGTACAGCATGTCGGACGCGCCGCATGGCAAGTGGCTGCGCATTTCTGTGAAGCGCGAAGACGGTCGCGAAGATGCCGCGCCTGGCCATGTGTCGAACCTGCTGCACGCTGGTGTGGAAGAGGGTGCGGTCGTGCATGTGAGTGCACCGATGGGCGACTTCACGCTCGATCGGAAGAAGACCACGCCGGTCGTGCTGATGAGCGGTGGCGTGGGCGTAACGCCGATGACCTCCATGCTCTCAACCTTAGTCGCCGACGGAAGTGAGCGGAGCGTCACCTTCGTGCACGCATGCCGAAACAGCCGCGTGCATGCGTTCCGGCAGTGGCTCAACGAGACCGTAGCGGCGCATTCCAACTTAACGCGCGCCGTGTCCTACGAGGCGGTCGAGACGGGCGACCGGCAAGGTGTCGACTACGATTTCGAGGGCCGCCTCGACGTGACGAAAATCGCCGATCGGATCATCGTGCCGGACGCCGACTACTACATTTGCGGACCGGTGCCTTTCATGCGCGCGCAGAGTGATGCGCTCGCAGCGCTCGGCGTGGACGCAGCGCGGATTCATACTGAAGTGTTCGGTTCGGGCGCGGTTGAGTAACAGTCGTCCGGCAGCCGTCGAAAAGCAGCCGATGCATGGCAAGCCGCGCAATGAGGCGCAATGAGGCGCATCCCGCGCGAGCCATATACGTGCTATCCGACCGCCAACGTGACCGGCTTGCCGATCCGGCTCAGCATTTCGACCAGCGTGTCGATGGTGAACCTGGTGGTTTTCTTGTTGACCACGTCCGACACGCGCGGGCGCGAGACCATGAGAATTTCGGCGGCTTCCGTCTGTTTCAGGTGATGCTGCTCGATCCAGCTGGATAGTTCGGTCATGAGCTGCTCTTTGAGCAACCGCGTGTCGTTGATCTGCTTTTGCGACGCGGCGTGCAGGCGCTTAGCCTCATCGGCGAAAAAGCCCAGTTCGAGGAACACGTTCGCGCCGGGCTTTGTCACGTGACGAATTTTGGTGTCGATCGTCATTTGTTAAGGTTTCCTATCATTAACGATGGCGCGATACCGCGTCTCGGCAATCAGCCTGTCGTGCGGTGCCAACTTCTGCCCGTTGAGCACCATTCATCCATTCGGCCAATAAACGAAAAACCCGGCCTCTCGAGCCGGGTTTTTCTTGCGCAAACTGCATCGCGCAACGATGCAGGCGAACGACGATCAGTTGCCGCTTCCGCGCGCCACGCGCCGCTGCTTGACCGCCTCCGCGAGACCTTCCAGCACGGCAACGCTTTCCTCCCAGCCGATGCACGCGTCGGTGATGCTCTGGCCGTACGTCAGAGAGCAGCCTTCCTGCAAGTCCTGACGGCCCGCCACCAGGTGCGATTCCACCATCACGCCGACAATTCGTTCGTCGCCCGAACCAATTTGATGCCCGATGTCTGCGCACACCGGAATCTGGTTCTCGTGCTTTTTCGAGCTGTTCGCGTGGCTCGCGTCGATCATCAGACGCGCCGCAAGACCGGCCTTGCCGATGTCCGAGCACGCGACATTCACGCTGTCCGCGTCGTAATTCGGCGTCTTGCCGCCGCGCAGGATGATGTGGCAATCCTCGTTGCCGGCCGTCGATACGATCGCCGAATGCCCACCCTTCGTGACCGACAGGAAATGGTGCGGCTGCGAAGCGGCCTTGATGGCGTCGACGGCGATCTTCACGTTGCCGTCCGTGCCGTTCTTGAAGCCGACCGGGCACGATAGACCCGAAGCGAGTTCACGGTGCACTTGCGATTCGGTGGTCCGCGCGCCGATTGCACCCCACGAGATCAGATCGGCGATGTACTGCGGGCTGATCATGTCGAGGTATTCGGTGCCGGCCGGCAGGCCGAGTTCGTTGATGCGCAGCAGCAGCTCACGCGCGGTACGCAGGCCTTCGTTGATCTTGAAGCTGTTGTCCATATGCGGGTCGTTGATGAGACCCTTCCAGCCCACCGTCGTGCGCGGCTTTTCGAAGTACACACGCATCACGACTTCAAGTTCGCCCGCGAAGCGCTTGCGCAGTTCGACGAGACGGCCGGCATACTCTATTGCCGCTTTCGTATCGTGAATCGAGCAGGGCCCGATGATCACGATCAACCGGTCATCCATGCCGTGCAGAATGCGATGCATGGCTGTGCGCGAGTTGTAGATCACGTCGGACACCGTTTCGTCGCAGGCGAATTCGCGGATCAGATGAGCGGGCGGCGTGAGTTCTTTCAATTCGCGAATGCGGACATCGTCGGTGTTGTGCGGGGGCATGTTGTTCTCCTGAATCGGTTCGTAGCGTGTTTGCGCGGCGGCGCGTGCAAAACAAAATGTTCAAAGACGTAAGGCGAAAAAAAACCGCCAGACTCGCTGGCGGTTTTTCGGGAATTCTCGGTGTCCTGCGTGCACTAACACCCCTCTCGATCCGCCAGCGGTCTGAGATACCAGAAAAAGTAAAAGTAAAACTTGGCGGACATGGCGAAATGGGGTCGCTGGTCAAAGAGGGTGACTGACTTTATAACCCGGGCAAGCTCGGTTGGCAAGCTGTACCGCTGGAAAATGCGGGAAAACCGCATATTTCCCGCGTTGCATGCACGAAATATGCGATTGCTTACTTTCAGGCCGTACCGCCGACCGTCATCCGGTCGATCCGTAGCGTCGGCTGACCGACGCCCACCGGCACGCTCTGGCCTTCCTTGCCGCACACGCCGACGCCCGAATCGAGCTTCATGTCGTTGCCGATCATGCTGACAAACTTGAGCGATTCCGGCCCGCTGCCGATCAGCGTCGCGCCCTTGACCGGGTAAGTGATCTTGCCGTCTTCGATCATGTACGCCTCGGAGGCCGAGAACACGAACTTGCCATTCGTGATGTCAACCTGGCCGCCGCCGAAATTCACCGCATACAAGCCGTTCTTCACGGACTCGATGATTTCCTGCGGGTCCTTGTCGCCGTTGAGCATGTAGGTGTTGGTCATGCGCGGCATGGGCAGCGCCGCGTACGACTCACGGCGCGCGTTGCCCGTGACCGGCATCTTCATCAGACGCGCATTGAGCGTGTCCTGGATGTAGCCCTTCAGAATGCCGTCTTCGATCAGCGTCGTGCATTGCGTCGGATTGCCTTCGTCGTCGATGTTGAGCGAGCCGCGGCGATTCGGCAGCGTGCCGTCGTCGACGACAGTCACGCCCTTGGCCGCGACCCGCTCGCCGATGCGCCCCGCGAACGCCGACGAGCCCTTGCGGTTGAAGTCGCCTTCGAGCCCGTGGCCGATTGCTTCGTGCAGCAACACGCCGGGCCAGCCCGGTCCGAGCACAACGGTCATCGCGCCGGCCGGAGCGGGGCGCGCTTCGAGGTTAACGAGTGCCGCATGCACCGCGTCGTCGACGTAGCGCGACAGCACTTCGTCGGTGAAATAGCTGTAGTCGAAGCGGCCACCACCGCCGCCGCTGCCGATCTCGCGGCGGCCGTTCTGCTCGGCGATCACCGTGACCGACACGCGCACGAGCGGACGGATATCCGCCGCAAAGCCGCCGTCGCTGCGCGCCACCAGCACGACGTCGTATTCGCCGGCGAGGCCGGCCATCACTTGCTGGATGCGCGGATCGCGGCCGCGCGCCATCTGTTCGACACGCTCGAGCAGCTTGACCTTGGCGGTCGCGTCGAGCGAATGCAGCGGATCGGCGGGCAGATACAAATCGCGCCCGGCAATGCCGGTCAGCGATGAAGCCACCTTGATCTTCTGCTTGCCGCCGCCTGCCTTGGCGATCGAGCGCGTGGCGATGGCCGCCTGGCGAATCGCTTCGGGCGACAGGTCGTCCGAGTATGCAAAAGCCGTGCGGTCGCCCGACACGGCGCGCACGCCGACGCCCTGGTCGATACTGAAACTGCCCGACTTCACGATGCCTTCTTCGAGACTCCATGCTTCGCTGCGCGTGGCCTGGAAATATAGGTCCGCATAGTCCACGCGATGCGTGAAGATTTCGGCGAGCGTGCGGGTGAGCAGGGATTCGTCGAGACCATAGGGCGTCAGGAGGATGTCCTTGGCGGTGGCGAGATTACGGATACCGGGTTCGATGATGTTCATGCGAAGTATGTTCTGCTCGATACGAAGGATTCGGTTAGCGCCACCGTCACTATATGAGTGAGAGACGCCGCAGTTTCAATGTCACTTTTAAGTCAGCACCCGATGACGCCAGGCGGGCAGGCTCTGCCGCACTTCGTCGATGCGCGCGCGCTCGAGCGTGCCCGCGACCACGCCGGCGCCTTCGTCGCGCACCGCGACGACCTCGCCCCACGGGTCGATCAGCATACTGTGGCCCCAGGTGCGGCGGCCATTCTCATGTTTGCCGCCTTGCGCCGCGGCCAGCACGTAGCACTGGTTCTCGACTGCGCGGGCGCGCAGCAGCATTTCCCAATGCGCGCGGCCAGTCGTGTAAGTGAACGCCGACGGCACCACGATCAGCGCGCAATCGCCCATGCGCCGGTAGAGTTCGGGAAAGCGCAGATCGTAGCAGACCGACAGACCCACGCGGCCGAACGGCGCCTCGAAGGTGCGGACCTCGCCGCCGGGGCAGATGGTGCGCGCCTCGTCGAACGATTCCTCGCCTTTTTCGAAGTTGAACAAATGGATCTTGTCGTAGCGCGCCGCCTCGTTGCCCTGCGGGTCGAACACCAGCGTGGTGTTCAACACGCGCGACGCTTCGGGCGCCGTGATCGGCAGCGTGCCGCCGATCACCCACAGCTTGTGGCGGCGCGCGGCGTCCGCGAGAAAGCGCTGGATCGGGCCGTCGCGATAGGCCTCGCGCACGGTGAGCTTGTCCGTGTCCTTGAAACCCATGAAGCAGAAGTATTCGGGCAAGAGGACGAGTTGCGCGCCATCGGCCGCGGCTTCGCCGATCAGGCGCTCCGCATCGGCCAGATTTCGCTCGCGATCGGGCGTGCTCACCATTTGCAGCGCAGCGACGCGGAAGGCGCGTGGCTGGTCTTGCTGCGAACCGCGGGGCGCTGTGGCGGACAAGCCGGAGGACGAAGATGAAGAGACGTGTGTTTCGCTCATGAGCGTTTCGAAAAACTCCCGGCAAAGGCGGTCGGCCGAACATCCGGCGCCGCATACGTCGTTCAGGACTGGCTCGGGCCGCCGGTGCGGCGCCGCGCGCTTTCGACCCGGAATTGGTCCGAAGCGTCGATCGAAAGCGTCGAACCGAGGCGTGGAGCTAAGCGTCGATCAGCAGCGCTCAGTTCGCGCCCACGGCCGAAGCCGGAGCGTCCATCTTACCCCGATCGCTCTTCACCCGCTCAATGTGAGGTTTCGACCACGAGCCGGTGATCGCGTACTCCCGCGCGAACGCGTGCGAGATCGATTTGCTGAACGCGAGATCGGCGACGAGCGCGCCCAGGCCCAGGAACGGATTGATCACCGCCGCCGCGACGACGGCCGCGCCCGCGCTCACGGTCGGCACGATCTGGACGTGCAGATCCTGGGTTTCCTGGGCCAGATCGACGGAGCCTTTCATCGCGGCGCGGGCCGGTGCCGTCACCATCTCGAAGTTCTCCGTGCGGCCAATGCCGTTGCGAATCTGCGCGGTGCCGGTGACGTGCTCGAACGGCAGACCCTCGCCGATCACGTCGCGGAAATTCAGCGTGGCGAAGCGCGCGAGGCTCTGCAGACTGAGCACGCCGAGCAGCTTGGCGACGCCCGGATCGACCTTGAGAATCTGGCCGTGTCGCAGGTCCACAGCCACATTGCCGTTGAGCGTCGGATAGTCGATCGTGGTCGGGCCGCCGCGCCATACGACCTTGCCCGACAGCGTCCCGCTGCCGGCCTTCAGCGTGCGCGGCTGGCCGAAGCGCTCGAGCAGGCCGCCGGCGTCCTTGATGTCGAGCTTGAAATCGAACACGGTGCGCCGCGGCGTGGTTTCGTCGGCAGCGTTGCCCAGTTCGGTCGAAGTGCGCCAGTTCGCCGTCGCCGTCAGCGCGGCCGAGGAGTTCGCGATGTTCAGCTTGTCGAGTTGCCAGACTGGCACCCCGTCTTCGTCGAAGTTGTGCGCTTCCACTTCGAGCCGGCCGATACTGCGGTCGCGCACGATCAGATCGTTCACCACCAGGTCGATCGACGGCATGTTCTGCGCCGGAGCCGACATGACCTGACCGAGCAGATCGTTGTCCGCGACCGACGGAATCACGACGCGCGCAAATCGCGCCTGCAGCGTGCCGGGCGACGCTTTGTCGGCGCCCGGCAACCAGGAAACGTGGCCCGAAACCTGATTGGACGCAATGTTCGCCTGCCATTTGCCGTCCGCGTGCGAAGCGCCGACGATCACGCTCTCCCAGTGACGCTTGAGCAGCGTCAAGGTGCCGATATGCAGCGCGAACCGGTTCGGCAGGAACTGGGCGACCGTCGGGTTGGGAGTGACCGGCGTCGGCGGTGCGGCGGGCGCTTCCTTGCTGCGCATCTGCACGATGAGCGCACGCCACGCGTCGGCGTCGAATGCTTCAACGTCGACGGCGGCGATCACGCCTTCGGACGGCAAGTCAGCCGGCCGGTTCACGCCGATCGCGCCGCGCATTACCGTCGGCGGCCTTTTCGGCTCGTAGTCCAGCAGATAGCGGGCGGCGATGGGGCCGAAGTTGAGTTCGGCGCGCTCCAGTCCGCTTTCGCCGGCAACCGTCGATGGGCCCGCGGCCAGGTGCAGCGGCATCGGCGCGCCGACCGGCTTGTTGAACGGCGCCGGGAAATCGAGCGCGAGGCCGGTGAGATCGGAGTTCGCCGTGACTTGCGGCAGCTTGCCTCTGGCGCCGCGCACGGTCAGCGCATACGGCGCGCTGCCGCTCATGCGCGTGAGCACCTGCGCGGCAGGGCCATGCAGATCGAGACCGCGCGCGGCATCGACGGCGATATGGCCGTCCACGTCGAGCGCGTATGTGCCGTCCTGCTTCAGCCCGCCGTTGGCACGCACGTCGCCGCCGAGAAACTGCGCGGTGAGCCGGTCGGTCTGCGCGGAGCGTTCGGTAAAGCGCACCTTGCCTTTCAGTTGCGACAGCGGCGGCACGTTTTCGACCGCCAGACGATTGTTCTGGAAGCCCACCGCGCCTTCCACGCCGATGTGCGGCATCGGCGTGCGCGGCACCGTCAGTTTGAGCGCGAGCGACGCGGGCCCTTCGGCGCGAATCTTTTCGGTCTGATGCCGAGCCATGATGCCGAGCGAGCTTTCGTTCACATAGTCGAGCATGTCGGCAAGCGGCCCCAGACCGTCGCCCTTGATGACGAGGTTCGACTCGCGCGTGCCGAGATCGTCGATCCTGCCGTTGACGCCGCGCAGCGCAACCCGCTTGTAGCGCGCGCGGTCGATATCGAAGCGCAGCAGGTTCTGCTTCAGCTCGAACACGCCGTCGATGCCGTCGAGCGGAGGCCACACGTTCGGCGTGCCGTTTCGCATGTTGCGCGGCGGATACGGCGACGGGTCGAACTTGCCGCCTTTGAACGGCGCGACGATATGGAAGACGCCCGCCTCCGGATCGCGCGAGTACGGGAATTTGGTCAGATCGCCGTGCACCTCGATCGTCGCGCCGCGCGAGATGCCGGCCTGCAAGCCGTGGCCCAGATAGATGCGCAATTTCTCGCTGATGCTGGTCGGCAGATAGCGGACGATGCGCGACACCTGGGCGCGCTCGAAATCGGCTCTCAGGTGGAGTGAGCCGCGGCCGTGGCCAGGGTTGCTGTAGTCCGCGCTGGCGGTGGCCGCAACGTCCGCATTGGAGACGCCGAGATCGGCCAGCTTCACCGTGAACGCCGGGTGGTTCTCGCCCGGCGCTTTCGGCGTGATGGTCCAGTCGGCGCGGCCATGCAGACGGTCGAGCGTGAGGCGCGGATCGTCGAACACACCCGGCAGCGTGATTGCGACATTGGACGTGTCGAGCGTGGCCGTGCCGCGGCGTTCATCGGCATCGACGCGGCCCCACAGATTCTCGATACCCGGAATGCCGGCGCGGGGGTGATTGCGCGCGGTGAGCCCTGGTGGCGGTTCCTGCGCGGCGACGCTGATGCCTTGCAGATCGCCCTTGAAGCGATAACGTTGGATCGGCTCCGCTCCCACTGAACCCCGGTCGCTGCCAGGCTCGCCGGACTCCGGCTTGCCGCGCTCCACTTCGATCACGTAGTTGGCGACCAGACCGCGCGGGTTGAAGCGCACGAGATTGTTCAACAGACGCCGCGGCAGCGGCAGCGCACGGCTGAATTCTGCGAGGATCCCGAGGTCGACGCGGTCGCCGGAGACGCTGACGAGTTGCCCATGTTGCTGCGAGGCCATCCGGTAACGTCCGTTCAGCTCGGTGAACGCGAGCGTGCGGGTGAGCGGCGTGCCGTCCGCTAGCGGCGGCTGGCCGAGTTCGGCGTGCAGATTGCTCAGTTGGAGCTTGTAATCGCCTTGCGCGGCTTCGACGCGCCAGGCGAAATCCGTGACAGGCAAAAGCAGCTTCGGCTGCGTGGGCCGCACGCGCAAAGCGACGTCCCTGCCCGCCAGTTGCCCGCTTGCCGACGTCATGCGACCATCGGCGAAGTCGACCCAGATTGCATTGTCGATGCGGCCCGCGAACGTCTCGATCGGGAATTTGACGTAGCGCGCGAGCGTGGGCAGATCGACCGGCCCGGTCGACACATAGGCCTGCCCTTTCCAGTTGATCGGCTTGCCGATCTCGGCGAGCGGCGCGTGCCTGAAATGCGTACGGAAATCGATCGGGCCGTGCAGCAGTTGACCGTCCGGCTGCGCCTGAAGCGCGAGGCGGTGATCGTAGCCGTCGTTGAGAAGCGCAATGCGGATGTCGCGCAGCGCAAGCTCGGGCGCGTTGTGCTGGGCGTCGCGCCAGCGCAGCACGCCGCCGCGCACGACGATCGCCTCCTGGCGCACGAGCCACGTCGACAAGATGTCGTTGCCGCTGTGACGGGTCGGCACCGGCACGCCCGCGACCGACAGCGCGCCGTCGCTGCCGCGCGCAATGTGGACGTCGGGCTGGTCGACGATCAGGCTGGAGAGCGCCGGACGAAACTGCCAGAGCGAGCGCCACGACAGCGTGGCGGTGGCATGCGGTATCGTCAGCGCGGCTTTGCCTTCGTGGTCGCGTATCACCAGATTCGTGATGTCGAGCCCCGGCTGAAAATCGCTCCAATGCGGCGCCAGTTTGCCGATCGTGAATTGCGTGTGCAGCTTTTCGGAGACGGTGGCTTCGATGCGAGGCCGGAACGCGTCGACGCGCGGCAGCACCACATAACGCAAGCCGAGGAAGAGCCCCGCCGCGATGAAATACAGGACGAGTGCGAGCGCCAGAACGACGTGAAGAGTCCGACGCAGCACGATGTGGTCGCTTCCGCTCACAGGCCGGACCTGCCCGTTTTCTTGCGGGTCGGCGGATTCGTTTCGCTCGGACATGCTGCGGCGGGTGGGCGTATGGTAGTTTTGCGAATTAACGACGAAATGTAACACACGGGAAAGCGTCGGCAGGACTTCCTGCAAGGCCAGTCCGCGTACCGCGTCGCGACCTCCATCGGCGTGCCGGAACCTCTGCCGCGACGAGCCGGTTAGCGCTGGTTAGCGCTGGCTGACGCGCTGGCTGACGCGCTGCTGAACCGCCGGTTAATGCCAGTCGAACACCAATCAAGCAACGAGCGAGCCAGACCTTTGATGACTCACGCCACTCTTCTGAGTTCCAACTATTCACATTACGCGGCACGTGCCGCGGCGGCCCGTCCGCAACTCGTCGTGCATGTGGAGGAGCTTGCGTCGGCGCCTCTGACCCGCCAGCGCATCGACGCGCGCTTCGACACGCTGTGCGCGGAAGCGGCCGGCGCGGCCGGCGCTCCGTTGACCGAGGACGCGCTGAAACGGGCCCTGCGCCAGTTGCGCACGGAGGTGTTTTGCGCCGTGATGGAACGCGACCTTGCCGGCGAGGCGGACGTCGCGGAAGTCACCGGAGCCATGACCGATCTGGCCGAGACGACGATCCAGCGCTCGCTCGCCGTGCTCTCCGCCGAACTCGAAGCGCTCTTTGGCGAGCCACGCGGCCCGCAGGGCGAGCGGCTCACGCTCGGCGTGGTGGGCATGGGCAAGCTCGGTGGGCGCGAACTGAACGTGTCCTCGGACATCGACCTGATCTTTATTTATGAAGAGGACGGCGAGACCGCGGGCGGGCAACGCTCGCCGATTGCCACCCAGGACTTCTTCACGCGCCTCGGCAAGCGCCTGATCGGCGCGTTGGCCGAAGTGACCGCCGACGGCTACGTGTTTCGGGTCGACATGCGTCTGCGGCCGAACGGCGATTCGGGGCCGCTCGTGTGCAGTCTCGGCATGCTCGAAGAATATTTCTACGTGCAGGGCCGCGAGTGGGAGCGCTATGCGTGGATCAAGGGCCGGCTCGTGTCCGAAGGCACGAGCGACGCGGCGCGGCGTCTCTCGACGCAGCTCGACGCGATCGTGACGCCGTTCGTCTATCGCCGCTATCTCGACTTTGGCGTGATCAGCGCGATTCGCGCGCTGCATCTGCAGATTCGCCAGGAGGCGCAGCGCCGCGCGTCGATGCGGCCCGACAAGGCCGACGACATCAAGCTCGGGCGCGGCGGCATCCGCGAAATTGAATTCAGCGCGCAAGTGTTTCAGTTGATTCGCGGCGGTCAGGACGCCGGTTTTCGCGTGCGTCCGACGCTCGCCGTATTGCGACACGCCGCGACGCATGGGCTGATCGATACGTCGGTCTGCGTGAAGCTTTCGCAGGCTTATCGGTTTTTGCGCGAGCTGGAGCATCGGCTGCAATATCGCAACGACGCGCAAACGCATGCAATGCCGGTTGATGCCGACGAGCGCGCCGCGCTCGCGCATGCGATGGGCTGCGACCACTATGCGATGTTGATGGAACGGCTCGACGCGCATCGTGAATTCGTCGAGCAGCAATTCGACCAGATTTTCGCCGACAAGGTGAGCGGGCGCGACGGTTGCGGCGCGCCCGAGGACGGCGCGGCCGTCTGGGTCTGGAGCAGCGCACTCGCCGACGACAGCGCGGAAGAAGCGTTGCGGGCGCGTCTCATCGAACTGGGCGTGGCTGAGCCGGGCGATCTGCTCGCGCGGCTGCGCGGCGTGTGGCATTCGTCGCGTTATGCGGGGCTCGCCGAGCGCAGCCGGCAGCGCTTCGACATCGTCGCGCAGCGCGCTCTCGAAGCCGCGCGCACGTTGGAGCCGCCCGAGCGGCGCGGCGATACGCTCGCGCGGCTCTTCGATCTCCTCGAAGCGGTGGGCCGGCGCGGCGCGTATCTCGCGTTGCTGACCGAATATCCGCAGGCGCTGCATCGGGTGCTCTCGGTGCTCGGCGCCTCGCGCTGGGCGGCCGGCTATCTGATCCGCCATCCGCAACTGCTCGACGAACTGCTCGACGACGAAGCGATCAACAGTCCTTTCGACTGGCCCGAGTTCAAGCGCACGCTGCGCTTGCGCCTTGCCGCCGCAGACGGCGTCGAACAGCAGATGGACTTGCTGCGCCACGCGCACCAGGCCGAAGTGTTCCGCATTCTGCTGATCGACCTTGCCGGCAAACTGAGCGTCGAACATGTGAGCGACCGTTTGTCCGAACTCGCCGATGCCGTGCTCGACGTCACGCTCGAAGCCGTCTGGAACCAGTTGCCGAAGCGCCATCGCGAGGTGCCGCGTTTTGCAGTGATTGCGTACGGCAAGCTGGGTGGCAAGGAATTGGGCTACGCGTCGGATCTCGACGTGATCTTCCTCTACGACGATCCCGCCGACGCCGCCGCCGAGGTCTATTCCACCTACACGCGCCGGCTGATCACGTGGCTCACGACCGCAACCGGCGCGGGTACCTTGTTCGACGTCGATTTGCGCTTGCGGCCGAACGGCGAGTCAGGTTTGCTCGTCACCGATCTCGACGCGTTTCGCCGCTATCAGCTGCGCGAGGGCGATGCGGCCAACACGGCGTGGGTCTGGGAACATCAGGCGCTGACTCGCGCGCGCTACTGTGCGGGCGACGCGCAGATCGGCGCTGAGTTCGAGGCGATCCGCGAACAGGTGCTGACCACGCCGCGCGATGCGGCGCAACTTGCGGGCGAGATCGTCGAGATGCGCGAGCGCGTCGGCGCGGGGCATCCAAACCATACGACGCTGTTTGATCTGAAGCATGACCGCGGCGGCATGGTTGATATCGAATTCGCCGTGCAGTACTGGGTGCTGCTGCACGCCGCGCGCGATCCGGAGCTGATTCGCAATACCGGCAACATTGCGCTGTTGCGCGAAGTGTCGCGTCTGGGGCTGATGAGCGAGCACGAAGCGGAGACCGTCGGCGCGGCTTATCGGACGTACCGGAAGTTGCAGCACACGTTGCGGCTGGATGGCATGGAGAAGGCGCGCGTGGAGCCGGCCCTGGTCGCGACTGAGCGCGATGCTGTGCTCGGGCTTTGGACGCGGGTGTTCGGCGAGGGTTGATGCGGGCGGGGCGCGGTTGTGCGGGACGTGGCTTGAGCGTTTGTTGCGCGTCTCTTGCGGGCGCCTTCGTAGTGTGGTGCGCGCGTCGCTAAGCATCTTCTGCCGCGCCAGCGTCATCAACGTGCGCGCACGTTAATGGCCGCGCCGTACGCCGCAGCTGCCAGATGACTAAGCCGCCAGCATTTCCTTCGCATGCTTGCGAGTGGTCGGCGTGATTTCCAGGCCGCCGAGCATCCGCGCGACTTCTTCGACACGGCTCGCCTTGTCGAGCGAAATGACGCTGCTCACCGTGCCGCCCTTTCCATTGCCCGTTTTCGCCACCTGAAAGTGGTGGTCGCCACGTGCGGCGACCTGCGGCAAGTGCGTCACGCAGAGCACCTGACGCGCTTCGCCGAGCTGATGCAAAAGCCGCCCTACCACTTCGGCGACGCCGCCGCCAATGCCTGTATCCACTTCGTCGAAGATCAGCGTGGGCGTCGGGCTCGCGGCGCTGGCGATCACGGCCAGCGCGAGGCTGATGCGCGCGAGTTCGCCTCCCGACGCGACCTTCGCGAGCGGCCGCAACGGCACCCCTGCATGACCCGCGACGCGGAACTCCACCTGCTCGAGCCCATGAGCGCCGCCTTCCGGCAGCGGCACCAGCGCCACTTCGAAACTGCCGCCTTTCATCGACAGTTCCTGCATGCCCGTCGTGACCGCGGCGCCCAGCGCCTTGCCGGCCTTGGCGCGAGCCTTCGACAGTTTTTTCGCTTCGGCAAGGAAATCTTCACGCGCCTTGGCTTCGGCTGCGTGGAGGCTGTCCAGATCGGCCGCGGCGTCGAGCGCGGCGAGCTGCGCGCGGCGCGTCTCGTGTTCCTCGGGCAGCGTTTCGGGCCGCAAGCGGAATTTGCGCGCGGCCGAATGCAAGGCTTCGAGGCGCTTTTCCACTTGCGCTAGCCGTTGTGGATCGAGTTCGAGCTTCTGTGCGTAATGGCTCAGCGAATACGCCGCTTCCTGCAATTGAATCTCGGCGGGCTCGAGCGCGGCCAGCACGTCGTTCAACGCGGGGTCGATTTCCGCGAGGTCGCGCACCTTCGACACGATCGACGAAAGATGGGTAATCATCGCCTCGTCCGATTCGGAAAGTGCAGTGAGTGCGCCTTGCACGCCGTCGATCAGATTGGCCGAATGCGACAGCCGCCGATGCTCGTTGTTGACCTCTTCCCATTCGCCCGGCTGCGGCGCGAGCTTGTCCAGTTCCGCGAGCTGCCAGGCGAGGCGCTCGCGTTCGAGTTGCAATTCGCGGTCGCGTGTTTGTGCGTGCTCGACCGCCTGAACCTTCTCGCGCCAGGTACGCCATGCGCGGGTGACGTTAGTCGCGAGTTCGGTAAGGCCCGCATGCGTGTCGAACAGTTCGCGCTGTGCGTCCGGGCGCATCAGCAACTGGTGCGCATGCTGGCCATGAATGTCCACCAGCATTTCGCCGACCTCGCGCAGTTGCGTCAGTGTCGCCGCGGTGCCGTTGATGAAAGCACGCGAGCGGCCGCTGGCATCCACCACGCGGCGCAGCATCACCGTGCCGCCGTGCTGGCCTTCAGCCGCGGGTGCGCCGAACGCCTGCTCGTCGAGCCATTGGTCGACTTGCGTATGCGTTTCGAATTCCGCGGTGATATCGGCCCGGCTCTCGCCGGTGCGCACGACGCTTGCATCGGCACGCGCGCCGAGCGCGAGTGCGAGCGCGTCGATCAGAATCGACTTGCCCGCGCCGGTTTCGCCGGAGAAAACAGTAAAGCCGCTGTCGAATTCGAGGTCGAGCGCGGCGACGATGACGAAGTCGCGTATCGAGAGGTGGCGAAGCATGTGGGTCGTCTGTGGGCTTGGTGTTCGGTTTCAGCAGCGGCGCGTGCGTTCCGGTGTTCCGTGCCGGTCAGGGCTTGGGGTCTTCTTCGTGCGACGGGTATTCGTTCCAGTGCAGCTTCTTGCGCAGCGTGGCGTAGTAGCTGTAGCCCACGGGATGCAGCATCGGCACCGTATGACGCGAGCGGCGCACTTCGATTGCGTCGCCCAATTCCAGCGAGGTAAACGACTGCATGTCGAAATTGACGTTCACCTCGCGCCCGGAGACGATCTGAATGCTGACCTTCGAGTCGTCTGGCAGCACGATAGGCCGGTTCGACAGCGCGTGCGGCGCGATGGGCACGAGCACGATGCCCTGCAATTGCGGATGCAGAATCGGCCCTTGCGACGACAGCGCGTAGGCCGTCGAGCCGGTAGGTGTGGCGACGATCAGGCCGTCGGAGCGCTGGTTATACATGAAGCGGCCATCCACCGAGACATGCAGTTCCGCCATGCCGGAGAAGCCACTGCGATTGACCACCACGTCGTTGAAGGCCAGCGCGTGGTAGATCGGATTGCCCTGGCGCATGATGCGCGCTTCGAGCAGCACGCGCTCCTCGCGTTCGAAGTTGCCTGCCAGCATTTGCGGCACGATCTCGCTCATATGGGAGATCGGGATGTCGGTAATGAAGCCGAGCCGCCCGTGATTGATGCCGATGAGCGGCGTGCGGTACGGCGCCAACTGCCGGCCGATGCCCAGCATCGTGCCGTCGCCGCCGAGCACGATCGCCACGTCGGCGCGTGCGCCGATCTCGGCCGGGCGTAGCGCCGGATAGTCGGTGACGCCAATTTCCGCAGCGGTTTCGGTTTCGAAAACGACGTCGAAGCCGCGCCTCGCGATGCACGAGGCGAGCGCGGTCAGGGGCTCACCGATGCCCGGCGTGTTGTTGCGCCCGACGAGCGCGACGGTCTTGAACTGGCTGGTCACTTGCATGCCGGCATTACACCATAGGTAGGGCCTGAAAAGAACCGCGCCCGGACGCGGCGGCTGGCCGGCAAGGCCAGGCCGCGAGCGCAGTCCAGGATTATCGTTAGAATGGTGAAGCCTTGATGACATGCGCGCCCGACAAACTGCAACGGAGCGCCGCCGGTCGGGTCGTCGACAAGCGGGTGGGCGGCGCGCCGGAGCGGATGCGGCAGCAGGCCATGGATCAGGCGCAAGGCGCGCTCCCGGCGGGCGGCGGACAATCCGCCGGTGATGGGCGCCGTTAGCGCTCGCGGTAGTTGCATCATTGAGCTAAACTTTTTCGTCATGCTAGATCCTCGCGCACAAACCCTCCTGAAAACGCTGATCGAGCGCTACATTGCCGAAGGTCAGCCGGTAGGCTCGCGCACGTTGTCGCGCTATTCCGGCCTCGAGCTGAGCCCGGCAACCATTCGCAACGTCATGTCGGATCTCGAGGATCTTGGGCTCGTGATCAGTCCGCATCCTTCCGCGGGGCGCATTCCCACGCCGCGCGGCTACCGGCTCTTCGTCGACACCATGCTGACCGTCGAATCCGCCGCGGACGAAGAGGCGGTCACGCGTACCGTCAAGACTACGCTGCAGGCAGGCGACCCGCAGAAAATCGTCGCTGCCGCGGCGAGCGTGCTCTCGAATCTGTCGCAGTTTGCCGGTGTGGTGCTCACGCCGCGGCGCAGCCACGTGTTCAAGCAGATCGAATTCATGCGCCTGTCCGACAAGCGCATTCTGCTCATCATCGTGACGCCGGAAGGCGACGTGCAGAACCGCATGATGGCGACCCAGCGTGACTTCTCGCCGTCGGAACTGGTGGAGGCGTCGAACTACATCAACGCGCACTTCGCGGGTCTTTCTTTCGACGAAGTGCGCCGCCGCCTGCGCGAAGAAATCGACCAGTTGCGTGGCGACATGACCACGCTCATGCACGCGGCGGTCACGGCGAGCACGGACGAGTCGGACACCGGCGAGACGGTGCTGATTTCGGGCGAGCGCAATCTGCTCGAAGTCGCCGACCTTTCGTCGGACATGGCGCGCTTGCGCAAGCTGTTCGATGTGTTCGATCAAAAGACGAGTCTCCTTCAATTGCTCGACGTGTCGAGCCATGCTGCGGGCGTGCAGATCTTCATAGGCGGCGAGTCGAATCTGGTGCCTATCGAGGAAATGAGCGTTGTCACGGCGCCGTACGAAGTGAACGGCAAGATCGTCGGCACACTGGGCGTAATCGGCCCCACGCGAATGGCCTACAACCGCGTGATTCCGATTGTCGACATCACCGCGCGGCTGCTTTCGCTGACCCTCAGTCAACAGTAGCGTCTCACCATTGCGGCGGTCGATGCGGCACATCATGCGCGACGGCGCGCGGCTTGCCAATTGGCCGAATGGCCAGGGGCGACTGAGGAGCGCGGCCACGAACCGCGCCGCTATAATGAATTCCACCTGGATCCACTCCCCGCTTTGAGCGGTTACTCCTGCTGCCTATGCGCTTCGATCTCGAGCGGCCCTCGCAGAACGCCACGTCGCACCGTGTTGCCGTGCTGCTGATCAATCTCGGCACGCCCGACGCGCCGACGCCTCGCGCCGTTCGCCGCTATCTCGCGCAATTTCTCTCCGATCCTCGTGTGGTCGAAATTCCGGCGCTGCTGTGGCAGATCGTTCTGCGGCTAGTAATCTTGCCGTTCAGAGGCCGTGCGTCCGCGAAGAAGTATGCGGCCGTGTGGATGCCGGAAGGCTCGCCGCTGCGCGTATATACGGAGAAGCAGGCGGAGGGCTTGCGCCATCTGCTGCAATTGAACGACTACACGGTGCTCGTCGAACACGCGATGCGCTACGGCACGCCCGGCATTCCGGCCATGCTGAATCAACTCAAGCTCGCCGGTGCCGAGCGGGTATTGCTGATGCCGATGTATCCGCAATATTCGTCGTCGACCACCGCGACCGCTTTCGACGACGCCTTCTCCGCACTCAAGCGCATGCGCAATCAGCCGGAGATCCGCACGGTGCGCCAGTACGCCGACCACCCGGCGTACATTGCCGCGCTTGCCGCGCAGGTACATCAGTATTGGCATCATCACGGCCGGCCGGATTTCGCGGCGGGCGACAAGCTGGTGTTGAGTTTTCATGGCGTGCCCAAGCGCACGCTGGATCTCGGCGATCCGTATCATGCCCAGTGCCAGTCGACTGGCGCATTGTTGATGCAGGCGCTGGGGCTCACGCAAGTGGAATGCCGCATCACATTCCAGTCGCGCTTCGGCAAGGCCGAATGGCTGCAACCGTACACGGCGCCCACGTTGAAGGAACTGGGCGCGGCAGGCGTGCGGCGTGCTGATGTATTTTGTCCAGGCTTTACCGCCGACTGCCTTGAGACGATTGAAGAAATCGGCATGGAAGTGCGCGACGAGTTCCTCCATGCCGGCGGCAAGGAGTTTCATCGGATACCTTGCCTGAACGCGTCACAGGCGTGGATCGCGGCGCTCGGCGAAATCGTCGCGCAGAATCTGCAGGGCTGGCCGGTGCAGGCGGTCCCCGTACCGCACAACACAGTCGCTTGACGAGACTCATGAATTACACGATTTCAACCGAACCGGGCGCGAAGCTGCGCATCGACAAATGGCTTTGGGCGGCGCGCTTCTTCAAGACGCGCTCGCTCGCCGCAGACGCGGTCGAGAAAGGGCGCGTGCGCATCGGCGGGGCCAACGTGAAGCCGGCCAAGGATGTGCGGGTCGGCGACCTGGTGGAGATTGAGATCGAGCGGATCGTCTGGCAGGTGCACGTTCTGGGCGTGTGCGAGGTGCGCGGCCCTGCCAGCGTCGCGCAGACGCTTTATGCGGAAACCGACGAAAGCCGGCAAAAGCGCCAGGCCGAGCAGGAGCGTCGCAAGACGTATCGCGAGCCGGCCGAGGCATTGCACGGCCGTCCGACCAAGCGCGACCGCCGCACTATCGACAGATTTTCAGGTGGGGATTGAAGAGTTGCTCCATGGTCGCGTTCACGCCGCCGTATTCGGTGGTGTGTTCGTTGACCGCCCCGGACATACAGATGGTCGTGGTCCCCGCAACGAGTACCAGTGCGACCACCGAGACTGCAAAGGTCAGTTTCACGGTACCCCCTTTTGGGATGGTGCAGAAAGGAAACGAGCCAGACGGTGGAAATTGCAAAAAGGCGGAAAGGATTACGTCAGGTTAGGGTTAACGCGGTTTTTCCGCTGCGTAACTGGAGCATAGGTCACTTGCACGTCGCGCTCAATCTGAATCTGATTGCGCGTTCAAAATGGTTGTAACCGCGCATTTCCGCCAGCCGCACCGGCTTTGAGAATTTCGGCGGAGGCGCTTGAAACGGGCGCTTCCGGCCCCATCTGCCGTTCCGATACGTGGTAGCGCGCCTGAATTTCTGTCGCGATTTTGCAACGCACAAATCCCGGCCGGCTACGCGTCGCCATCATTGTTGGCTTTTAATTTTTTAACGACTTTCAGCGACATGGAAAACACGCAAGAGAACCCGACGAGCCAGAATCCCACGCCCGCCGACGAAACCGCGCGCGAGGCCGCCGAGGCGGTCACTCCAGAGCAGGAGGCCGCTGCAAGCGTCGCCACGGACACGCCGGCAACGGGTGCCGAAGCTGCGTTGGCCGAAGCGCAGGCGAAGATCGCCGAATTGCAGGAGAGCTTTCTGCGCGCCAAGGCCGAGACAGAAAACGTGCGCCGCCGCGCGCAGGAAGACGTGGCCAAGGCGCATAAGTTTGCGATCGAGAATTTCGCTGAGCACTTGCTGCCGGTGATCGACAGCCTCGAAGCAGCCGTCGCGCATTCGTCCGACGACCTGCAGAAGGTGCGCGAAGGCGTCGAACTCACGCTGCGCCAGCTCACTGGTGCGCTGGAGAAGGGTCGCGTCGTCGCCCTGAATCCGGTCGGCGAGAAATTTGATCCGCACCGCCATCAGGCTATTTCGATGGTGCCGGCGGATCAGGAGCCGAACACCGTGGTTGCCGTGCTGCAAAAGGGCTTCGTCATCGCGGACCGCGTGCTGCGTCCGGCGCTCGTGACGGTGGCCGCGCCGAAATAAGCCGGCAAGCCTGTGTAAGGCGTTGCGTCCGTATTCCGTCCGTGTTTTGTGCTGTATTTCGCTCGGTAAACACCCGGTAGACAACGTCATGGCCAATATTCCCGTCGACGCTACCGCGTTCTCGGTGTTCGACATGAAGGAGTTGAGCGCCGGGTCGTTCGACGCCGGCCTCGCAGAAGCCGGGGACGAACTCGCCGTGGTGTTCTTCTGGGGACGCGACTGCTTCAATTGCGAGATCGCCAAGAAGGCCATGCTCGCGCAACCGGACGCAATCCGGGCCCTCGGCCTGCGGTGGTTTCACAGCAATGTGTACGAGCATCGCGAATTGGGCCGGCGCTTCATGCTTCACGGCGTGCCCACGTGGTTCTTCTTTCACCGCGGCAAACGGCTCGGCCGGGCAACCGGATGGCACGGTCTCAGGCAGTTCGAGGCCGCTGTCGCCGCGGCGCGGGAAAAGATGCGGGCGGCCAGCGTGCCGGCAGCCGGCGCGCAAACCGGCGGCGCGGGTCCGGCGAAACACCGGTCAATTGAAAAAAATTAAAGACCGCATCGCAAAAGAGGTCTTGAAAACGATGCGGACGCACTTATGTTGAGTGCAGGTATGAATTCAGGGCGGATCGCCTTGCCGCCAAACGGGCAAGCAAGGCGATCCGCGCAGCGATCAAAGTCAGGAGATTAGTAAAAATGGGCAAAATCATCGGTATCGACCTCGGCACGACCAACTCGTGCGTGGCGATCATGGAAGGCAATTCGGTCAAGGTAATCGAGAACTCGGAAGGTGCGCGCACCACGCCGTCGATCATCGCGTACATGGAAGACGGCGAGATTCTCGTCGGCGCGCCGGCCAAGCGTCAGTCGGTCACGAACCCGAGGAACACGCTGTATGCGGTGAAGCGCCTGATCGGCCGCCGCTTCGAAGAGAAAGAAGTCCAGAAAGACATCGCGCTGATGCCGTACAAGATCATGAAGGCCGGCAACGGCGACGCATGGATCGAAGTGCGCGACCAGAAGCTCGCTCCGCCGCAAATCTCCGCGGAAGTGCTGCGCAAGATGAAGAAGACCGCTGAAGACTACCTCGGCGAGCCGGTCACAGAAGCCGTGATCACGGTTCCCGCGTACTTCAACGACAGCCAGCGTCAGGCAACCAAGGACGCCGGCCGCATTGCTGGTCTGGAAGTCAAGCGCATCATCAACGAGCCGACCGCAGCCGCTTTGGCATTCGGTCTTGACAAGAACGAGAAGGGCGACCGCAAGATCGCGGTGTATGACCTGGGCGGCGGTACGTTCGATATCTCGATCATCGAAATCGCAGACGTTGACGGTGAAAAGCAGTTTGAAGTGCTGTCCACGAACGGCGATACGTTCCTCGGCGGTGAGGACTTCGACCAGCGCATCATCGACTACATCATCGGCGAGTTCAAGAAAGAGCAGGGCGTCGATCTGTCGAAAGACGTGCTCGCGCTGCAGCGCCTGAAGGAATCGGCTGAGAAGGCCAAGATCGAGCTGTCGTCGAGCCAGCAAACCGAAATCAACCTGCCGTACATCACCGCCGACGCATCGGGTCCGAAGCATTTGAACCTGAAGATCACGCGTGCGAAGCTGGAAGCGCTGGTTGAAGAACTAATCGAACGCACGATCGAACCGTGCCGTGTGGCCATCAAGGACGCAGGCGTGAAGGTCGGCGAAATCGACGACGTGATTCTGGTCGGCGGTATGACCCGCATGCCGAAGGTGCAGGAGAAGGTCAAGGAGTTCTTCGGCAAGGACCCGCGCCGTGACGTGAATCCGGACGAAGCCGTCGCCGTTGGCGCCGCGATCCAGGGCCAGGTGTTGTCCGGTGACCGCAAGGACGTGCTGCTGCTCGACGTGACCCCGCTGTCGCTCGGCATCGAAACGCTCGGCGGCGTGATGACGAAGATGATCAACAAGAACACCACGATCCCGACCAAGCATTCGCAGGTCTACTCGACGGCTGACGACAACCAGAGCGCCGTGACGATCAAGGTGTTCCAGGGCGAACGCGAAATGGCGGCGGGCAACAAGCTGCTGGGCGAGTTCAACCTGGAAGGCATTCCGCCCGCACCGCGCGGCACGCCGCAGATCGAGGTGAGCTTCGACATCGACGCGAACGGCATCTTGCACGTGGGCGCGAAAGACAAGGCGACCGGCAAGGAAAACCGCATTACGATCAAGGCGAACTCGGGTCTGTCCGAAGCTGAAATCGAGAAGATGGTGAAGGACGCCGAAGCGAACGCGGAAGAAGATCACAAGCTGCGTGAACTGGCTGATGCCCGCAACCAGGGCGACGCCTTGGTCCACAGCACGAAGAAGGCGCTCACCGAGTACGGCGACAAGCTGGAAGCCGCCGAGAAGGAAAAGATCGAAACCGCGCTGAAGGATCTCGAAGAAGCGCTGAAGAGCGGTTCGAGCGACAAGGCCGCGATCGAAGCCAAAATCGAAGCAGTGGCAACGGCCTCGCAGAAGATGGGCGAGAAGATGTACGCCGACATGCAGGCTGCGCAAGGTGCGGAAGCTGCGGCGGCAGGCGCGGCGGGTGCGAGCGCGGGTGCATCGGCTGGTGGCGCGAGCCAGCAGCAGGACGACGTGGTCGACGCCGACTTCAAGGAAGTCAAGAAAGACTAAAGCCAGGTCGCATTCCGACCGTAAAGCCGCACACGGGTTCTGTGTGCGGCCCGGCTGCACAAGGGACCGCGGCCATCCGGACGCGCGAACGTGCAAGAGCGGTTATCACGCCTGGCGAGCCTTTTAGGCTCTCCGGGCACATTTGTTTTATGGAGGGCGTTGTTTTGAGCCGCATTCAGGCGGCATGAAACAGCGGCCGGACGAGTCGTGAGACTCCAGCATTCAAGAGGAGCCACCGCGCGGCAGTGCGCGAGGGGCGTTGAACCGATATGGCGAAACGGGATTACTACGAGGTTCTGGGCGTCGCAAAGAACGCGAGCGACGACGAAATCAAGAAGGCTTATCGCAAGCTGGCGATGAAGCACCACCCCGACCGCAATCCGGGCAACAAGGATGCGGAAGAGCATTTCAAGGAGGTGAAGGAAGCCTACGAAATGCTCTCGGACTCGCAAAAGCGTGCCGCATACGATCAGTATGGCCACGCGGGCGTCGATCCGAATATGGGCGGAGCCGGGGCACAAGGCTTCGGCGGTTTTGCCGATGCATTCGGCGATATTTTCGGCGACATCTTCGGCCAGGCAGCCGGCGGCGCGGCGCGCGGCGGTGGCGGACGTGCGGGCCCGCAGGTATATCGCGGCGCCGATCTGCGCTACAGCATGGAAATCACGCTGGAGCAGGCGGCGCATGGTTACGACACGCAGATTCGCGTGCCGAGCTGGGTCTCGTGCGAAGTCTGTCACGGTTCGGGCGCGAAGCCCGGCACCAAGCCGGAAACCTGTCCCACTTGTAGCGGTTCGGGCGCGGTGCGGATGTCGCAAGGCTTTTTCAGCATCCAGCAAACCTGTCCGAAGTGCCATGGCACCGGCACCTATATTCCTGAGCCGTGCGCTCACTGCCACGGCGCGGGCAAGGTTAAGGAAACCAAGACGCTCGAAGTGAAGATCCCGGCAGGTATCGACGACGGCATGCGTATCCGTTCCGCCGGCAACGGCGAACCGGGCATCAACGGTGGGCCGTCGGGCGATCTGTACGTCGAGATTCATATCAAGCAGCATTCGGTGTTCGAGCGCGACGGCGACGATCTGCATTGCCAGATGCCGATTCCGTTTACCACGGCAGCGCTCGGCGGCGAAATCGAAGTGCCCACGCTCGCCGGCCGCGCGAGCTTCACGGTGCCCGAAGGCACGCAGTCGGGCAAGACGTTCCGGCTGCGCGGCAAGGGCATCAAGGGGCTGCGTTCGAGCATTGCCGGCGATCTGTACGTGCATGTGCAAGTCGAAACGCCGGTCAAGCTCACTGAGTCGCAGCGCGATCTGCTCAAGCAATTCGAGAAGGCTTTGATGGAAGGCGGCGCGCGGCATAGCCCGCAAAGCAAGAGCTGGTTCGACCGCGTGAAGAGCTTCTTCGATTAACGGCGATTTGAAGTTGGCGGTCAGCATGACGGCAGACGAGCTCGGCGCTGTTTTTGCATTGCTCGACGATTGCGACGCGTCGGCGGCGCGCCGCTCAAGTCGTCTGTACACGGGCTTCGTGCATGAACGTGTATGTGCGGATCCCGCGCAACTCGAAGCCGTATGCGAGACCGCGGCAGCGGACGCGCGGCTCGGCTTGCATGCCGTCGTGCTCGCCGACTATGAGTTCGGCCGGCATCTTCTCGACGGCGAATCGCATCCGTCGTTCAAAGCGCAGCATGGCGATGCCACGCTGCGCTTTTTACTGTTCGAGCGTTGCGAGAAACTCTCGCGCGACGAGGTCGACGCGTGGCTGGTGAAGCAGGACGGTGGCTTGGCCGCGCCGTCGGTGGCAGGCACGGCCAATGTGCGCGAGAGCGTCGAGCCGGAGCAGTTCAACGCGGCCATCGACGCGGTTCATGCCGCCTTGCGCGCGGGCGATTCGTATCAGGTCAACTACACGTACCGGCTTGGCTTCGACGTGTTCGGCTCGCCTACCGCGCTTTATCGGCGGCTCAGGGCGCGTCAGCCGGTTCGATATGGTGCGTTGATCGCAATGCCGGGCGGCGACTGGGTGCTGTCGTGTTCGCCGGAGCTATTTGTAGAAAAGCAGCACGCCACATTGCGGGCCCGTCCGATGAAAGGCACCGCGCCGCGCTCGGCGGATCCGACGGCAGATCGTCGCGCCGCTGAGTTCCTCGGTAGCGATCCGAAGAACCGCGCCGAGAACGTGATGATCGTCGATCTGCTGCGCAACGATCTGTCGCGCGTCGCGAAGACGGGCTCCGTCAAAGTGCCCGCGCTGTTTTCGGTCGAGCCGTATGCATCGGTTTGGCAAATGACGTCGACGGTGCAAGCGGCTTTGCGGCCCGGCACGTCATTCGCTGCGATACTGCGCGCGCTCTTTCCTTGCGGCTCGATCACCGGGGCGCCAAAGCATCGCACGATGCAGTTGATCGACGAACTGGAGAGCACGCCGCGTGGGCTTTATACCGGCGCGATCGGCTGGCTCGATGCGCCCGTGCGCGAGCCGGCCGCAAATGAACATACTTTCGGCGATTTCTGCATGTCCGTCGCGATTCGCACGTTGACGTTAAAACCGCGCGCGCAAACGGGCCAGTTGCGCGGCACGATGGGCGTCGGCGCGGGCATCGTGCTCGATAGCGTCGCCGAAGACGAGTATGCCGAGTGCCGACTGAAAGCCCGCTTTCTGACCGGCGCCGAGCCGGGCTTCGAGTTGTTCGAAACCATGTACGCGACGCGGGACGAGGGCGTGCGTCATCTGTCGCGCCATCTTGCAAGACTTTCCGCAAGTGCGGCGACGCTAGGCTTCAAATTCGATAACCAGGACATCCGCGAGCGGATCGCAACCGAGTGCGCGTCGTTGCCCGCACAAATTCCGCACCGCATGCGCCTCGCGCTAAGCAAGAGCGGCGCGACGCAAATCACGGCCGCCGTGTTGACGCCGCTAGCCGACGCGATGGTGGGCGTGCTGCTCGCAACAGATCACGATTTTGCGACCACGCAGGCCAACGACCTGCTGTTGCATCACAAGACCACGCACCGCGCCGCGTACGATCGCGGCTGGCGCGAAGCCGAGGCGAAAGGCGCATTCGATACGCTGTTCTTCAACGAACGAGGCGAATTGACCGAAGGCGGGCGATCGAATGTATTCGTGAAGCTGGCCGGGCGTTGGTGGACGCCTCCGCTTGGATCTGGCGTGCTGCCGGGTGTGATGCGAAGCGTTCTGCTCGAAGACGACGCGAGCCTGCAAGCGGCCGAAAAAGTGCTGACACAGGCCGACGTGTTGAATGCCGAAGCGCTGATGATCTGCAACGCGCTGCGCGGCGCACTGGCGGCGCGGATTATTCGATAGACTGGGTGTGGCTGCAGGCGCTTGCATAAGATCGGCGCTATTGCTAATAGCTGAGCGCAAAAGGCAAGCGCCGTCACGTCAACGCCACCGGCGCAAAAGCACCCTCAAAACGTGTGCTCAGGCCCGGGAAACGCACCGTCCTTCACCGCACGCACATACGCTTCGACCGCAGCCAGAATGCTCGGCTGCCCGTGCATGAAATCCTTCACGAAGCGCGGGCGCTTACCGGGAAAAATCCCCAGCATGTCGTGCAGCACCAGCACCTGACCCGAGCAGTCGAGGCCTGCGCCGATGCCGATCGTCGGAATACGCAACTGCTTTGTGACCTCGCTTGCGAGCAGCGTCGGAATCGCTTCCATCACGATGAGTTGCGCGCCGGCCGTTTGCATGGCGAGCGAGTCTCGCAGCAACTGGTTCGCGCCTTCCTCGGTCTTGCCTTGCACCTTGAAGCCGCCAAAAGCATGCACCGATTGTGGCGTCAGCCCGACATGCGCGCAAACGGGGATCGAGCGTTCGACCAGGAAACGCACGGTGTCGGCCAGCCATTCGCCGCCTTCGAGTTTGACCATCTGCGCGCCGGCGCGCATTAATTCTACTGAGCTTCTGTACGCATCTTCGAGCGTGCCATAAGTGCCGAACGGCAAGTCGGCGACGATCAGCGCCGATGGCCGCGCGCGTGCCACACTTGCCGTGTGATACGCAATGTCGGCGAGCGTAACCGGCAGCGTGGTGGTCTGGCCTTGCAACACATTGCCCAGCGAGTCGCCGATCAACATGACGTCGACACCCGCGCGATCCAGCAGCGCGGCGAAGCTCGCGTCGTAACAGGTGAGCATGGCGATTTTCTCGCCGGCTTCGCGCATTGCCTGCAGTTTCGGCACGGTGACGGCGTTCCGGCTCGTTTCCTGCAAATAGGTCATGGGTCAATCCGTTGAAAAAGAGAGAGGCGTGTGCCGCTTAAAGCGACGTGCCTTTGACAAAGAATTCCTTGCGGCCGCGCATGGTTTCAATGCGTTCGGCGAGCAGCGCAAGGTCCGCGTCGGAGTCGAGCGGATTCAGATGTTCGGCGTTGACCGTCAGCACCGGCGTGCGGTCGTAGTGATAGAAGAACTCGTTATACGCGTCGCACAGTGCATGCAAATAGGCATCGGAAATCTGCAACTCCATGGGCACCGCACGCTTCTGAATGCGCGAGAAGAGCACTTCGGGACTGGCCTGCAGATACACGACGAAATCCGGCGCCGGCGCGCTCACTTCCAGCCGCGCAGCGAGCGCGCGGTACAACTGCCACTCGTCTTCCTGGAGCGTGAGGCGCGCGAAGATGTCGTTCTTCTGCGTCATGAAATCGGCGATAAGCGGCGTGCCGGCCACTTGGGCCGCGCTCACTTCCTGCGCCTGCTGCGCGCGTTGCAACGAAAAGTGCAGTTGCGCGGGCAACGCATAACGCGCTGTGTCGCGATAAAAGCGTTCGAGGAAAGGATTGTCCTGCGGCCGCTCGAACAATTCCTGCATCGACCAGCGTTGGGCGAGACGCCGCGCAAGCGATGTCTTGCCGACGCCGATAGGTCCTTCAATCGCGAGATAGCCGAATGGAGGCCGCAATTGCGGCGCCGTGACGGTGAGTGGCGGTGAATTCATTCGCAGCGGCCCTTGCCGGCCGTACTGTCGCCGGAGGAGGTGAGTGCATTGAGCATCGGGCACTGGCACGGCCCTTTGACTTTCTCGATGCGCTGATCCCGCACGCCGTCGAGCAACGCATCGGCGCGGCCATGTTGCGGAATGACAAGTGTGGCGTCGATCTCGACCAGCGGAACGAGCGCGAACGCGCGTTCGACGAGGCGGGGATGCGGAACGATCAGATCGGCTTCGTCGATCGATTGATCGCCGTAGAGCAGGATGTCCAGATCGAGTGTTCGCGGTGCATTGCGAAAGGGCCGCTCGCGGCCGAACTGATGCTCGATCTTGTGGCACAGCGCAAGCAGATGCCGTACGGGGAGCGCCGTGTCGACCTTCACGACGCAGTTGAAATAGTCGTCACCGCCCGCGTCGATGGGGGCAGTGCGATACAGGCTCGACTTGGCGAGCACGGTGATGGCGTGCTGTTGTGCGAGGCACACCACCGCGTCTTTCAGGGTCTGGCGCGCGTCCCCGAGATTCGCGCCGAGGCCGAGATAAGCAACCGTCATGGCATAACTTCCTGCAACTATCGTTCGACGGCTTCAGTGAACGCTGCGTCAGTCTTCGCGCGGGCCGTCGTGGCCCGCTTCGGCGTCTGTGCGTTCGGCTGGCGTGCCGCCCTCCATTCCGTCGCCCGATGTGCGGTTTCTCGCGCCACTGCTGCGCCGCCGTCGTTTTCTGGGGCTTCGGTCCTTCCCGCCTTGCGTGAGCAATACTTCACGCGCCGCAATGTCTCCTTCGATGAACTCCGTCCACCACGCTCCGACCGACTCATCGAGTTCGCCGGATTCGCAGCGTAACAGGAGGAAATCATACCCCGCTCTAAATCTTTGGTGTTCCAGCAGCTTGAGCGCGCTCCTTCCCGAGCGCTTTTCGAGGCGCAGTTGCAAGCCCCAGATCTCACGCATGTCGGACGAAAAACGCTTGTGGATAGCGAGTTTCTCGGTTTGCATGTCGAGAACGTCGTCCATCGCGCGATGCAGCGCAGGCACCGGATACTCGCCGTTGGCTTCAAATTTCTGCCAGCGCTGCTGCACGTCATGCCATAGCAGCGTGGCGAACAGAAAGCCGGGCGACACCGGCTTGCCGGCGCGAACGCGTGCGTCCGTGTTGTTGAGCGCGAGCGTGATGAACTTCTCGCCGGTGGGCTGCTCGAGCACGACGTCGAGCAGCGGCAGCAAGCCATGATGCAGGCCTTCCTGGCGCAGGCGCTTCAAACAGGCGAGCGCGTGGCCCGACAGCATCAGCTTGAGCATCTCGTCAAAGAGCCGCGCAGCCGGTACGTTGTTGATGAGGTCGGCCATTTCGACGATCGGCGCGCGGGTCGCGTCTTCGATCTCGAAGTCGAGCTTCGCAGCAAAACGCACCACGCGTAGCATTCGCACCGGATCCTCGCGATAACGCGTGGCCGGATCGCCGATCATGCGCAAGAGGCGCGCGCGCACATCGGCCATGCCGTTGTGATAATCGAGCACCGTTTCCGTAGCCGGATCGTAATACATCGCATTGATCGTGAAGTCGCGGCGCGTGGCGTCTTCATGCTGCTCGCCCCACACGTTGTCGCGCAGCACGCGGCCGCTAGCGTCCACCGCGTGGGTGCGGCGGTCGAGCTCGTCGCGCTTGAGGCGCCGCGGCGGCGCGGCATCAGCGGCGGGCGGATCGACCAGCGCGCGGAACGTCGAGGTTTCGATGATTTCCTGGCCGAACTGCACATGCACGATCTGAAACCTGCGGCCGATGATGCGCGCGCGGCGAAACAGCTTCTGCACCTGCTCGGGCGTGGCGTCGGTCGCGACGTCGAAGTCTTTCGGCTTGATGCCGAGCAGCAGATCGCGCACCGCCCCGCCGACGATAAACGCCCGGTGCCCGGCCTGTTGCAGGCCTTCGGTCACGCGGATTGCGTTGCGCGAGATCAACGTGGGATCGATACCGTGCACGTCGTGCGGAATGATGACCGGCACGTCGGGGTCCGGCACCTGTGGTTTGGTGGACGCGCCGCCGCGAGCCGGCTTGCGGCGCGCGCGGCCCGCTCCCGCGGCGCCTTGTGCATGGCGTGCCGGTGCGCTGCCGGTTTCGTCTGCGTCGGCTTCAGCCGGCAGCGTGTCGTCGGCGGATGCTGTGTCCTGGCCGAATAGCTTGCGAATGAGTTTTTTGATCACTGGGGTTGAAAGAGTTCGAGGATGCGCCAGCCCTTGGCTTGTGCATGAGCACGCAATGTGTCGTCCGGATTGGTCGCGATTGGGTCGGTGACCTTTTCGAGCAGCGGAATGTCGTTGTGCGAATCGCTGTAGAAATAGCTGTGCTCGAAGTCGCTCCAGCTTTTGCCGAGCGATGCGAGCCATGCCTCGGTGCGCACGATCTTGCCTTCCTTGTAGCTCGGCGTGCCGGTGGGGCGGCCGGTGTAAGCCGAATGCGGCTGGCCGTCGACGGTTTCCGCTTCGCAGGCGATCAGCGTGTCGACGCCGAACGCGCTCGCGATGGGACGGGTGATGAATTCGTTGGTGGCCGTGACCACGCAGCACAGGTCGCCGGCTTCGCGGTGCCGTTTGACCAGTTCGACCGCGGCCGGAAGGATGGCCGGCGTGATCACTTCATGCATGTACTGCGCGTGAAAGTCCGCGAGTTGCGCGCGCGTGTACTTCGCGAGCGGCGTGAGCATGGCGATCAGATAGGCGTGAATGTCGAGCTTGCCGGCTTTGTAGTCGGCATAAAAGCGGTCGTTGTCACGGGCGAAATTTTCGGCGTCGACCATGCCATGTTTCACCATGAAGCGGCCCCATTCGTGGTCGCTGTCGGTGGGAATGAGCGTGTGATCGAGGTCGAAGAGTGCGAGATTAGCCATGGGGGTCTATTTTACTTGAAGCGGCGGACGACGCGGCTGAGGCCTCTGCGCCGGGCGACGCGAGCATCGTACGCAAAAGCGGCAGCGTGACCGCGCGCTTCTGTTCGAGCGAAAAGCGGTCGAGTGCATCGAGCAACGCCATCAGGCTCGGCATGTCGCGGCGAAAATGCGTGAGCAGATAGGCGGGCACGTCGTCGGCGAGCATGATGCCGCGCTCGCGAGCCGCATGCTTCAGCACGGCGGCCTTGCCTTCGTCGGGGAGCGGCGCGAGATGGAACACGAGGCCCCAGCCGAGCCGTGTGCGCAGGTCTTCGCGAACCGTCATGCCGATCGGCGCCGCGTTGCCCGTGGCGACGAGCGCGCTCGTCGGATGCGCGCGCACCTCGTTGAAGAGATTGAACACGGCGATCTGCTGCGCGGCCGAGAGGCCGTCGCAATCGTCGATTGCATACAGCGCGACGCGCGGATCGAAACTGAACGCGGCCAGACTGCTTTGCGGACCCGCGAAACGCGCGTGACCCGGCGGCGCTTCGTGCACGAGCGCTTGCAACAGATGCGTACGGCCGCTGCCCGCTTCGCCCCAGACGTAGAAGGTGCGATCCGCGACCGGCCCGGCGGTGAGCGCGTTGTCGAGCTCGCGCAGGCGCGTGACCAGCTCGGCGTTGGCGCCGGCAAAAAAATTGTCGAATGTCGATGGCGGCGGAGTACCGAGATCGAGCGTCAGTTGACGAAGCACAGTAGGTTAATGCCGAAAATAGAGCTGAGGCCGCAGATGAACGTGACGAGCCCGAACATCTGAGCTGAAAATCAATTGTTGTAGAGCGTGCTTGCCAGGTAGCTTTGCCGCAGTTCGCGCATCGCCACCGACAGAATCGCGCTGACCGGCAACGCAAGCAGCACCCCGAAAAAGCCAAACAACTGCCCGAACGCAAGCAACGCGAAGATCACCGCGAGCGGGTGCAGGCCGATCCGCTCGCCCACGAGGCGCGGTGTCAAAAAAAAGCTTTCGACGATCTGACCGACGCCGTAAATCAGCGCGACCGCACCGAAGCCGTACAGGTTGCCGAATTGCAGCAGCGCCGCGAGCAATGCCAGCGCGAGACCGGTCGCGAAACCGATGTACGGGATGAACACCGCGAGCCCCGTGAAAATCCCCACCGGCAGAGCAATCTCGAAGCCGGCGATGGTTAGCGCGGCCGCGTAGAACACGGCGAGCACCGCCATCACCAGCAACTGGCCGCGCAGATACTGCGACAGCATCTGATCCATGTCGCGCGCGAGTTGCAGCGTCTTGTCGAGCCAGCGGCGCGGCACCACGCTCTGCACGCGCAGCAGCATGCGGTTCCAGTCGTACAGCAGATAGAACAGCACGAGCGGCACCATGACGAGATTGCCGATCACGGTCATCATCACGTTGCCGCTTGTTACGATCGAGGTCCACGCATAGCGCGCAACCGTCTGCGCACTGCCTTCGAGCTGCCCCATCACGAGATCGCGGATGCTGGCAAAGTCGAGCGAATCGGCGAGGCCCAGCAGCGCGAGCTTGGGTTGCAGCCACGCGTTGACATGCGCGAATAATAGCGGCACCTGCTGCCGCAACTGCGGCCCTTCCTTCTGGATGACGGCGAGCACCAGCAGCACGAGCATCGTCATCAGCAGCGTGAAAACCAGCATCATCAGCAAGGCCGCGAGCGCGCGCGGCACACGACGGCGCACCATCCACGCGACGCCCGGTTGCAGAATGTACGCGAGAATCGCGCCGAGCAGAAAAGGTGTGAGGACCGGACTCAATAGCCACAGCAGAATGCCGACGCCCAGCGCGATGGCCAGCCAGATGAAGGCGCGGCGTTGAACGGGTGTCAGAATCGGAGAGTTCTGTTGCAAAGTTGTTTCCCAGGTGTGGCCGGAACGGATGATTCAATTCCAGCCAGCCGGCCGGCATCGGGTAAAATCGCATTTTACCGACCTTCGAGCTCTCCCCCATGAATCAACCGAAATCCGCCCCGAATTCAACTGATTCGGCCCAAGGTCTGTCGTATCGCGACGCCGGCGTGGACATCGACGCGGGCGACGCCCTTGTCGACGCAATCAAGCCCTTTGCCAAAAAGACGATGCGCGACGGCGTGCTGGGTGGCATCGGCGGATTCGGCGCGCTGTTCGAAGTGCCGAAGAAGTACAAGGAACCGGTGCTGGTTTCGGGTACGGACGGCGTCGGCACTAAGCTGCGCCTCGCGTTTGAACTGAACAAGCACGACACCGTGGGCCAGGATCTGGTGGCCATGAGCGTGAACGACATTCTCGTGCAAGGCGCCGAGCCACTGTTTTTCCTCGACTACTTCGCGTGCGGCAAGCTGGACGTCGGCACGGCGGCAACGGTCGTCAAGGGTATCGCGTACGGCTGCGAACTGGCCGGTTGCGCATTGATCGGTGGTGAGACGGCTGAAATGCCGGGCATGTATCCGGACGGTGAATACGACCTCGCCGGCTTCGCGGTCGGCGCGGTGGAAAAGAGCAAGATTATCGACGGCAGCACGATCGCCCCCGGCGACGTCGTACTTGGCCTCGCTTCGAGCGGCATTCATTCGAACGGTTTTTCGCTCGTGCGCAAGATCATCGAGCGCGCACAGCCCGATCTGAATGCCGATTTCGACGGCCGCTCGCTCGCCGACGCATTGATGGCGCCCACGCATATCTATGTGAAGCCGCTGCTCGCGCTGATGCAGCAAATCGCCGTGAAGGGCATGGCGCACATCACGGGTGGCGGGCTCGTCGAAAATATTCCGCGTGTCCTGCGTGAAGGTTTGACGGCCGAGCTGGATCATCGCGGCTGGCCACTGCCGCCGTTGTTCTCGTGGCTGCAAAAGCACGGCGGCGTGGCGGACGCGGAAATGCATCGTGTATTCAACTGCGGTATCGGGATGGCAGTCGTCGTCTCCGCTGCCGATGCGGATGCTGCGATCGGTCTGTTGTCCGCGTCCGGCGAACAGGTCTGGAAGATTGGCGTGATTCGCGAAAGCGCAGCTGGTGAAGCGCAGACGGTAGTGGTTTAAAGGCCGGCGGCCTGCGCGGCGTGCATTGAGCAAACGCCGCGCGGGCTTCAAAGTTTCACAGCGTCAAGCGTCAAGCAGCGCTTCAATCGTTTCAAGCACCCGTGCCGTCGCGTGCGGTTCGCAGCAGTCCACCACCACCCGCTCGTTCATACTGCGCAGCCATGTGAGCTGCCGTTTGCACAACTGCCGGGTCGCAAAGACGCCTTTGTCGCGCATAGTCGAGTAGTCGACCGCGCCGTCGAGATATTCCCAAACCTGCCGGTAGCCCACGCAACGCATCGACGGCATGTCGGGCGATAAGTCTCCGCGTTCGCGCAGTTTCACCACTTCGTCGACGAGACCGCTCGCCAGCATCGCGTCAAAACGCCGCTCGATGCGCGCGTGCAGCACGCTACGGTCGGAAGGCTCGAGCGCGATCGGCACGAAGCGCCACTGGGCGGCGGCGTCGTCGATTGGGGCGGGCGCTGACAGCAGCGCTGACATCGCTTCGCCGGTCAGCATGAACACTTCAAGCGCACGCTGGATTCTCTGCGAATCGTTGGGCGCGAGGCGCGCGGCTGTCACCGGATCGACGCCTGCAAGCCGCGCATGCAGCGCGGGCCAGCCATCGCGTGCGGCATCGGCGTCGAGTTGTGCGCGCACGTTCGCGTCGGCCGCGGGCAAGTCGTTGAGCCCTTGCGTGAGGGCCTTGTAGTACAGCATCGTTCCGCCGACCAGCAGCGGCACCCGGCCGCGTGCGCTGATCTCTGCTGTCAGCCTGAGTGCATCGGCGCGAAATTCAGCGGCAGAGTAGGCATCCGCGGGATCGACAATATCGATCAGATGATGCGGCGCCACCGCCCGCTCGTCAGCGGTCGGCTTGGCGGTGCCGATGTCCATCTCGCGATAGACCAGCGCGGAATCGATGCTGATGATCTCGACGGGCCGCCGCGCGGCCAAAGCCAACGCGGCCGCGGTCTTGCCGGACGCAGTCGGGCCGAGCAGGCAAGGAATCGGCATGGAGGTGCGTGCGGTCATGAGCGTGCCGGCGCTCGGGACTCGAGCCTCAAAAAGCGCACCGTCACTGTCCGCGCATGAACAGGCGGTCGAGATCGGAGAGCGTCAACTGATACCACGTCGGACGCCCGTGGTTGCATTGATCGGCGCGCTCTGTGGCTTCCATCTGGCGAAGCAGCGCGTTCATTTCATCGAGCGTGAGACGCCGGTTCGCGCGCACCGCGTGATGGCAGGCGAGCGTCCCGAGCAGTTCGTGCTGACGCTCGGTTAAGACACGCGAGCCACCGTACGCATGCAGATCGGACAGCACCGCGCGCGCCAGCGCCTGCAGATCGGCGTCTTTCAGCAACGCCGGCACCGCACGGATGGCGAGTGTGGTCGGCGACAGCACGGCGAGATCGAAGCCGAGCGCGTCGAGCGTATCGCGTTCTTCTTCCACCGTGCCGATTTCGATCGGGTCGGCAGGCATGGTCTGCGGAATCAGCAACGGCTGCACGGCAATCGTGCGGTCGGCCAGCGCGTTCTTGAACTGCTCGTAGAGGATGCGTTCGTGCGCGGCGTGCATGTCGACGATCACGAGCCCATGCGCGTTCTGAGCGAGCACATAGATGCCGTGAATCTGGCCGAGCGCGAAGCCGAGCGGCTGGTCGTCGGCGGCGTGGAAAGCGGGCGGCGCGAAGGGCGCTGACGCGTTATACGGCGACGGGCCTTCGGCGGCGGAATCGCGTGCTTCAAAAAGCGTGGCGCCTTGCGCCGTGCCGGCGCTCGGGTCCTTGCGACCGAACAGCGCGTCGTAAAACGCGAGCGGTTGTGCGACCGGCAGCGTGCCTTGCGTCATGCGCGATTGGCGCATCCACGTGTTGCCGGGTTGGGGCAGGTTGAAGCCGCTGCCCGCCGAGCCTGGCGTTGCGTTCGAACCGAGGCCGCCCGGAGCGCTCGCTGCACCGGAAGCGCCGAATCCCGCACCGCCGACGCCGAGCGGCGATGCGCCCAGCGGCGACGCCCCGAACGAAACCGCTCCGTCCGCAGACGCTTGCAGATGCGCCGCGTGCCCGCCAGCCGTCGTCTCCGGCGACGCGCCCGCATGCCGCGCCAGCGCGCGCTGCACCGCGTGGAAAACGAACTGGTGGATCGAACGTGAATCGCGGAACCGCACTTCGATCTTCGACGGATGCACGTTCACATCCACCGCTTCGGGCGGCAGATCGAGAAACAGCACATACGACGGATAACGGTCGCCATGCAGCACGTCTTCATAAGCGGCGCGCACCGCGTGCGTGAGCAGCTTGTCGCGCACGAAGCGGCCATTGACGAAGAAATACTGCTGATCGGAGCGTCCGCGGCTCGCCGTCGGCAGACCCGCGCAACCGTAGACGGCGAGCGGGCCGGCGGATTCGTCGAGCGGCAGATGCGCCGTCGCGAATGTCTCGCCGAGTATCTTTGCGACCCGCGCCGGCGGTTCGCTGGCGTTCCAGTGCTCGACCGCCTTGCCGTTATGCAGGACCGAGATCGCGACGTCCGGCCGGGCCAGAGCGGCACGGCGAATCTGTTCGAGACAATGACCGAGTTCAGTCTGTTCGCTCTTCAGGAACTTGCGGCGCGCGGGCGTGTTGAAGTACAGCTCGCGCACTTCGATGGTCGTGCCTTGCGTGCCCGCGGCGGGGCTCAGCACGCCGGTTTGCGCGTCGACGCGCACGGCATGCGGCGCATCGGCGGTACGGCTCGTGATCGTCATCTGCGCGACCGACGCGATCGAGGCGAGCGCCTCGCCGCGAAAGCCGAGCGTGGCGACCGCCTCGAGCTCGGCGAGCGAGCGGATCTTGCTGGTCGCGTGGCGCATCAGCGCGAGCGCCAGCTCGTTTTCGGGAATACCGTAACCGTCGTCGGCGATCGAAATGCGTTTCACGCCGCCTTCATCCAGCATGATGCGCAGCGTCTGCGCGCCTGCGTCGAGCGCGTTTTCCAGCAACTCCTTGACGACCGATGCAGGTCGCTCGACCACTTCGCCGGCGGCGATCTGGCTGATGAGCTGGTCCGGCAGCGGCTGGATCGCGCGCAGCGGACGTGGAGCCGGCGTGGTGGAAGCAGCGGCTGCCGCGTCGGCGCGGGCAGGTGTTTCGGAGAATTCGGACATGGCGAAATTATAGCGATTTGGCGCCGCAGTCCTGAAATGGCGGAAACATGCCGGAGATTTTTGAAGCTCGCCCGGGCACTTTCTGTATCATAACGCGGTCAATTTGCGGCGGCGAGCGAGCGCTTACCGCATCGCCCGCAGGTCTGCTGCCGACCTTCCCGCCACGCTCACTCTTGCTTGATAAAGGACGCTTTTTGGACACCCTGCTACATCTAGCCAACCTTGTGCTGCACATCGACAAGTTCCTGGGAGAATTCATCCATGTGTACGGCGCCTGGGTTTATGCGGTGCTGTTCCTGATTGTGTTCTGCGAGACCGGGCTCGTGGTTCTGCCGTTTCTGCCGGGCGATTCATTGCTGTTTATCGGCGGTGCATTTTGCGCGACCGGAGAGATGAACCTTGGTCTGCTGATTCTGCTGCTGTTCGTTGCGGCAACCAGCGGCAATACCGTCAACTATATGATCGGGCGGGCTATCGGGCCGAAGGTGTTCAATTCGCACATTCCGTTGCTCGAGCGCTTTCTCGATCGGCGCGCACTGCAGAAAACGCACGACTTCTATGAAAAGCATGGCGGCAAGACCATCGTGCTGGCGCGCTTCATTCCGGTTGTGCGCACTTTCGCGCCGTTTGTCGCGGGCGCGTCGCAGATGACGGTTAACCGGTTCCAGCTTTTCAATATTGCTGGCGCGCTGTTCTGGGTGTTGCTGCTCATTCTGCTCGGCTACTTCTTCGGCAACATTTCGTTTATCCGCCAATATCTGAATGTGATCGTGCTCGTCGGCATCGGCGCCGCGGTGGTGCCGGTCGTGCTCGGCGGGCTGTGGAAGATGTTCCGTAAGAACGCGTCGAAACCCGGCTAAGGCTGTTTCGCGCAGCGTGGCCGCATGAAGAAACGGCATCGCGCAATTGGCGACGCCGTTTTTTTGCCGATGCTGAGATTAGCGCTTGCGTTCAGTTCACTGAAGCGGTGCGAGCGGCGTTTCCGGCGCGGGGCTCGCGGCCACATTCGGTATCTTTGTGACGGCTGCCTTCAAACGGCTCATCGCATCCGTTGCGTCGGCGCCGTCGCGATCTTCGCTGTCAGCTCGACCTGCCGCACCGGTAGCAGGCCGTAATTCGAAATCGTGTCCCAGCAAGTTTTATTGTTGCCGACGATGGTCGTCACATGGTCCGGCGTCACGATTGTCGCGCCGAACAAACCGAGTTCAGAAACGGTGCCGGTCACGCCACCCGCAGTGACAAAATCGCCGACTTTGAACGGCCGCAACACCTGCATGAAGATGCCCGCCGCGAAGTGAGCGAGCAGGCCGCTTCAGGCGGTGCCGATCGCGAGGCCTAGGCCGGCCAGCAGTGCCGCGAACGAAGTCGTCTGGACCCCGAAGACCTGCAGAATCGCGAGGATCATGCAGCAGGTTTAGCAACACGCCGAGAATCGAGCCGAGGGAATGCGCGAGTGTGGGATCGACGCGGCCGTAGCGCAACAGCACCTTGCGCTGCAAACCGGTGAGCTGTCCGATCATCGAGCGGCCGACGATTCGCAAGAAGGCCCGCGCGCAAGGACCGTTCCCGCCCGGCAGGACGAGCATGCGGCACCGTTCACATCGGCAAGTGAGATTCCGAATACGGCGATGTCGGGATGACGAGCGCCTTGCCTCGCGGCATATTCGCGGGCCGGTTCCGGCGGCCGAAGCTGCGCCATGCAAACGCGGCAATGATCGCGAGCGCGTAGGCGGCGCTGCGCACGTAAAACGCCGACGGCGTGCTGAACTGGCCGTAGCGCGTGCGAGCATCCGCGAAGACGAGAAAGGTCAGGGCGGCATCAAGAAAGACGGCCGCGAGCGCGAGCGCTGCAAAAACATGCGAGCCGTTTAGGGCGGCGCCGGGTATCAGTCGATTACCCAGATGACACGCGATAAGCACGCTTGCCAGCAATGCAAGATTCGAGACGAGATCGAACAGAAAATTGGTCATATCGATGGAATGAAAGCGCCGCAGGTTGCGGTGTTGCGAGAGCGTCTGCGCCCGCCCATTACAGCGGGTAGTGGCAGACGGCGGCGATCATTGCACGTCTTTATATCTCAATAAATGTCCAGGTTGGGAGACCGTAGTGTTGTCAGAATGCCTGAAGTTCGGCGAGGGAAAAGGCGGACCGGATTGCGGGAAGCGGCCGCTTATCGTGTAGGCATTTTCCGTTTTTTTGTGGGAGAGATGTATCGCACAGAAAACGCGACGCAAAAAGAAAAGGGCTTACAACGCTGACGCGTGTAAGCCCTCGAATCTTTTGGTAGGCCGTACGGGATTCGAACCTGTGACCAACGGATTAAAAGTCCGCTGCTCTACCAGCTGAGCTAACGACCCAAAAGAGAAGCGAAATTATAGCGATAGCGCCAAAGGGCTGTCAACCCATTGCGGGCAATCCGGCTATCGGAAGTTCTGCCACTTCAGATAGTGAAAAGCCCGGGCGTCGAGACCCGGGCTTTTCAGCGAGAGGCGCGCGTGACCATCTTGTCTGGCACTTCGTGGACACTGCGCGTTAGAGCGAACTGCTCACTGACACGACTACTTGATCTGCGACAGCTTGCTTTGCGCCGACTGTGCGACGTCCGAACCGCCGTATTGCGCGACGATCTGCTCCAGCGTCTTTTTGGCCGCGGCCTTCTGGCCTTGCTCGAGCTGATTGTTTGCAATTGCCAGCAATGCTTCCGGCGCGCGCGGATGCTGCGGATAGTTCTTCACCACACCTTGCCAGATTGCCGTCGAGCCCTTGTAATCGCGCAGCGCATACAGCGCGTTGCCGAGCCAGTATTGCGCGGTCGGCTGATAAGGGCTATTCGGAAACTTGGAGATGAAGTTGCGGAACGATGCTGCCGCATTCTTGAAGTCGCCGCTACGAAACTGCTGTGAAGCCGCGTTGAACGATTCGGTTTCGCCCGGCTGCACCTCGCCCTGAACCCCATCCACCGTCTGTTGCTGCGGCTCGAATTTCTTCAGACGCGTGTCCAGATCGGTGTAGTAGTCCTTTTGCTGCTTTTGCAGCGTGGCCAGCTGGTTGGCCATATCCTCGTTCTGCCCACGCAGCGTCGCGACCTGTTGGTTCATCTGGTCGAGACGGTTGGACTGATCGAGGATCGTGCGCTGCGCGGCCGACAACTGGCTCGACAGGCTGTCGGTCTTCGTACGCAGATCGAGAATGGCCTGGCGGGCCTGATCGTCGTCGAAGATGCCGGCGTGCGCGGGCACAGCCGTGAAGACCGTGCCCGCGACGCAGGCCGCTGCGGCAAACCGCAGCCAGGAGAAACGATGCGTCATTCGGCTCATCACCCGTTACTTACTGTTGGTACGCGAGGTCGGCGCGGCGGTTTTGTGCCCACGACGATTCGTCATGACCCGTAGCTTGCGGCTTTTCCTTGCCGAGGCTCACGGCTTCCATTTGCGTGTCCGTCACGCCCATCAGCGCCAGCGAACGGCGCACCGCTTCAGCACGCTTCTGGCCGAGCGCCAGGTTGTACTCGCTCGTGCCGCGCTCGTCGGTGTTGCCCTGGATCAGGACGTGGCGTTGCGGGTGGCTCTTCAGGTACTGCGCGTGTTGTTGCAGCAGCGACTGATAGTCGTCCTTCACCGAGTAGCTGTCGAAGTCGAAGTAAATGCTGCGCTTCGCGAGCGGGCTATTCGGGTCGTTCAGCGGGTCTACGTTGACTTGCGCGACGTCGTTCGGGTTGGGTTGCGTCGAGACGGCACCGCCCTTGTTGGCGTTTTCGTCGAGCTTGACGCCCGAGTGACATGCGGCCAGTGCACCGACCATGAGGACTGCAAATGCGAAGCGAAGTTTGGACATCATTTTTTACTCTCCTTGTGTTATTGCATCAACGTTATTGCATGAAAGGGCCCCAGGACGGCTCGCGTACGCTGCCGCCCTGCACTGACAGGACCTGCCGGGTGCGACCGTCGGTCGAAACCGCAGCCAATACGCCACGGCCGTTCACCTGAGTGGCGTAAAGAATGTACTGACCGTTCGCCGCGAAACTCGGCGATTCGTCATGTGTCGTGTCCGTCAGGCCCGTGGCCGTATTGCCTTGCAGGTCCTGGATATACAGCTTGAATCCGCCACCAACGCGCGAAATATAAACCAGCTGCTTGCCGTCCGGGCTCACGCGCGGGCTGGTGTTGTAACTGCCGGTAAACGTGACGCGCTGTGCCGCGCCGGCGTTTTCGCCCTGCGCCGGCATCTTGTAGATCTGCGGTTGGCCGCCGCGGTCGCTGGTGAAATAGATCGACTGGCCGTCAGGCGAGAAGGTCGGTTCCGTGTCGATGGAGCTGCCTTGCGTGAGACGGCGCAGGCCGCTGCCGTCCGCATTGACCGCGAAGATCTGCGTGTTGCCAGTGCGCGAGAGCGCCACGGCGAGCGTGCGTCCGTCGGGCGACCATGCCGGCGCGCTGTTATTGCCTTTCTGATCCGAAACGACGATGCGACGACCCGTGGGCAGATCGTGGATATAGACGATCGGCTTTTTCTTTTCGAACGAAACGTAGGCGACCTTGGTGCCGTCAGGCGACCATGCGGGCGAGATGATCGGCTCGGGGCTCGACAGCGCGATGTGCGCGTCCTGGCCATCCGAATCCGAAATCTGCAACTGATAACGGTTGCCCGTCTTGATGACGTATGACAGGCGCGTGGCGAACACGCCGCGGCCGCCCATCAGCTTGGCGTAGATGTAGTCGGCAACCTTGTGCGCGCTCATGCGCAGGCCGCTTTCCGGGCTCACTAGCACGAGGCCGCCGAGGCTTTCGCCCTTGACCGTGTCGTACAGCTTGAAGCGCACTTCGTACTGGCCGTTCGGCAGGCGGTTCACGCTGCCGGCGACGAACGCATTCGCGCCTTTCGCCTTCCAGGTACCGAGGTCGACGGCGGCCGTTTCGGGAACCGGCGCGGAGCCCGCGTCGATGTTCGTGAATTTGCCGCTGCGTTGCAGATCCTGACGCACGATGGTGCTGACTTGCTGCGGCGAGTTTGCCTCATTGGCGAAGTTCGCCGTTGCGATCGGAAACTGGGTGGACCCGACGCCCGTTACGAGGACGTTGAGTTGTGCGTTGGCGGCGCCGCCGACGGCGATCAGGCACGACGCTACAAGTGTCCGCAGGCCTAGCTTGGTCATCAAACTCATGCTGTATGGATTCCCCAAAAACGGTTTTACTAAAGCTTCGCAACAGCAGACAGACCGGAAAACAACTGATTCGTTCCCGAGCCCGCCGCGCTGGGCGGGGCGTCTGCTGCCGACTTACAGTCAAGCTGCTATCAACCTGCCGGCCGCAACGTAATCCTGAAGCTGGGCGGCGTCTTGCCATCGATGTCCTGAGGCATTGGATCGGAGCGCTGAACGGCTCTCAGCGCCGCGTCGTCCCACGCCGAGTTGCCACTGCTGTGGGCGATCGTTGCGCTCAACAGGGTTCCCGTCGGCGAGCAACGAACAGCGATCACGGTCTCGAGACCCTCCGTCTCGCCGCCCCACGAGATATTCGGCCGCACCACGCGACGCACTTTGTCCGCGTAACCCGGCGATGCCGCCGTGCCACCCGAACCGCTGCCCGTGCCACTCTTGCCAAGTCCATTGCCAGTCGAGCCCGGGGCGCCGGCCATGCCTTGCATCTGCGCAAGACGCTCCCGGCGTTCGGCGTCCAGTTTTTTGGCTTGCGCCGCGGCTTCGGCTTGAGCCTTGGCCTTCGCGGCCTTTTGCGCTTCGGCCTTTTTCTGCGCTTCAGCTGCGGCCTGCTTTTGCTGCTCGTCTTGCTGTTCCTTCAACTGCTGCTTCTGTTGCTCGGCAAGCTGCTGTTGCCTGAGCTTTTCCGCCTGCTGCTGTTGCTGTTGCTTCTGTTTCGCGGCTGCGGCCTTCTGGGCAGCCAGTTGCGCCGCCTGTTCGGCCGCGAGTTGCTGCTGACGCTTCGCCTCGGCTTCCTGTTGAGCCTGCAGCTTTTGCTGACGTTGCTGTTCGGCGAGTTGCGCCTGTCGAGCCGCTTCCTGCTGCTTGCGCTTCTTTTCCTGCAGCGCGATGTCGGCCTGTTCGTCCGGCAGCGGCGGAGCAGGGGCAACGGGTGCGGGCGGAGGAGGAACCGGGCGGGGGATTGCGGTGTCCGGCACTTCGGTCCACAGCTCGGCTTCCGCCCCTTCTGGCGTGCTGTTTTGCCACTGAATGCCGTGATACAGGAAGAACCCGAGCAGCGCATGCATCACCAGCGCGAACGCAAAGGCTCGCCCGGTGCCGCGTTCACGCGGTGGCTGGAGCGGGTATTCGGTGTTCTTGCGGATCATTGCGATTTGACTAGCAATCCAACGCGCTTGACGCCCTGTGCTTTCAGCTCGGACATCACGTTCATCACGGCTTCGTACTTCACGGTCTTCTCGGCGGCGATCACGACAGGCTGGTCAGGATGCGACTGCGCACGGTCGGCGATAAAGCCGTTCAGCCCGGCTTTAGTCATGTCCTCCTGCTGCTGCGCGCCGGAATCGTCCTTGTATTTGACGCTCATCTTGCCGTCCGCGCGAATGTTGACGATCACGGGCGGGGTTTGTTGCTGCGGCGCTGCGCCGCCGACGGTCGGCAGATTGACGATGGACGGCGCGACGAGCGGCGCCGTCACCATGAAGATGACGAGCAACACGAGCATCACGTCAATATACGGCACGACGTTGATGTCGGACATCGCGCGGCGCGAGCGGCCGCCGCGCATGCTGGAGGAGCGAGAGCCTGCCATCGTGGACTCCTTAGTGCGCCTGGCGCTGCAAGATATTCGAGAACTCTTCGATGAAGGTCTCGAAGCGGATTGCCAGACGGTCGATGTCGTGCGCGTAGCGGTTATACGCGACCACGGCGGGGATCGCGGCGAACAGGCCGATCGCGGTCGCGGTCAGCGCTTCGGCGATGCCCGGCGCAACGTTCGCAAGCGTGGCCTGCTGCACGTTGGCGAGCCCGCGGAACGCATTCATGATCCCCCAAACGGTGCCGAACAGACCGATATACGGGCTGACCGAACCCACCGACGCGAGAAACGCCAGATTCGCTTCGAGCACGTCCATTTCGCGCTGAAACGCCGCACGCATCGCACGGCGAGCGCCGTCGAGGATGGCGCCCGGATCGTTCAGGCGTTTTTCCTTGCCTTTGAGGAATTCACGCATACCGGATTCGAAAATTCGCTCCAGCGCACCGATAGTGTGACGGTTATTTGCAGCGCTCTGATAGAGCGCCTGCAGGTCGCCGCCCGACCAGAAATCGCGTTCGAAACGCTCAGTTTGCGCGCGGGCGCGGCGGATCGCAAACCACTTGCGGAAGATGAAAGTCCACGACAACAGCGACAACAACAGCAGTAGCGCCATGACCGCCTGCGCCAGCAGGCTCGCATTGAGCACCAGAGAAATGATCGACAGATCTTGTGTAGTGTTCATAAAGGTTCTTTTATCGTCCCGAAGGGGGGCGTTCGGCTTTGCAAGGCGATACGAAGCTTGCCGTGGGCAAAACGGAAGCATCGGCGGTGCTGCAAGCCGAACCATGCTTTGTGCTGCTTGATCGATGCGAATTCACTGGCCCCGTAACAACGAGGGTCAGCATACGTTCGTTGACACGCCGCCATCCTTCACGCCGGGCCCGCGCCGCAACGCGGCAAGAACCGGTGGAGGGATCGCGGCGGGGCGCAGCGCTGTGCGCTCGACGCAGCCGACCCGGATGGACGCGGCAGCAAGCAATATGCCGTCTCGCCACGCCTCCTGAGCGAAGTCGACGGACGCTTTGCCGAGGCGCTCTATGCGGCTCACCACCTTGACGACGTCGTCGAGCCGCGCAGGCGCCCGATAGTCGACCGCGGTGCTGCGGACGATAAAGATTGCGCCCGTTTCATCGGCGAGCCGGTTCTGGTCGATCCCACACACGCGCAGCCATTCGGTGCGCGCCCGTTCAAAGAACTTCAGGTAGTTCGCGTAAAACACGATGCCGCCTGCGTCGGTATCTTCGTAGTACACGCGGATGCCCCACGTGTGGCCGATTTCCGTGCCGGGCTGGCTGGTCGTCATATTCATGCGGCGCATTTTACCGGAACGCACACCGCGAGGTCTGTTTCAAGATGTGCGTCCCGCCGGGCGGGCCTCAGCCGCGATGAATAGCCAGACCGGCGAACGATTGCGCCACTGGCATCAGTTCGATCGTATTGATGTTGACGTGGGCCGGGCGGGTGGCGATCCAGTAAATCGAATCGGCGATGTCTTCGGCCGTCAGCGGCTCGACGTTTTCGTAAACCTTGCCGGCTTTCTGGTCGTCGCCCCGAAAACGCACGTTAGAAAACTCAGTGCCGCCGCACAGGCCCGGTTCGATGTCGGTCACACGAAGCGCCGTGCCCGCCAGATCGGAGCGCAGATTCAGGCTGAACTGGCGCACGAACGCCTTGGTGGCGCCATAGACGTTGCCGCCCGCGTAAGGCCAGCGGCCGGCGACCGAGCCCAGGTTGAAAATATGGCCGCGGTCGCGCTCGACCATGCCGGGCAACAGTGCGTGCGTGACCTGAACGAGACCTGTGCAGTTGGTTTCGATCATCGTGTTCCATTCGTCGAGGCTCGCCTTATGAGCCGGCTCGACGCCGAGCGCGAGGCCCGCATTGTTGACGAGCACGTCGATGGCGGCGAATTCCGCGGGCAATGCTGCCGGGACCGCTTCCACGGCCGCGCGGTCTCGCACGTCGAGCTCGTACGGCAGGAGCGCGTCGCCGAGTTCGTCGGCGAGCGCCTGAAGACGGTCTTTGCGACGGGCGGTCGCGACGACGCGATGGCCGCCCTTGACGAAGGCACGAGCGATAGCGGCGCCGAATCCTGCGGACGCCCCGGTGACGAACACAATCATTGCAGTTCCCTGGTCGGTAGAAGAGAAAGGCCCCAAGCCTACTTCCAATGCGGCGCTGCGGCAAGGATGAACCAGCCGGATCAGTTGTGGCGCGAGGCGCGCACAGTCGCCTTCCGGCGGGCTTTTGCGGGATCGTCGGAGATTGCCGGGCGAGCTTCTGGCCGCCGCTTCCCTACCGTTCCAGATGGCGGCAGGAAGCCGGTTGCCTATTCGATCCTCTTCCAATAAACTAACGCGCTCATCCCTGTGTGACTGGCGATAGAACCGATTCAACCAATCGGGTTCAAGGTGGAACAACCCACCGTGAAGCACAGGGTGCCGTTTCGCCGTTCGCCTGGGCAGCCGTGATCCGCGCGCATTCATCTGCGCTGACGGTGGCTGTCCTGCCTCGCGTGTGCGGCGACTCTCTTTCCGCCATGTCAGGGCTGGCCCAGCCGCCAGCAGCGCCGCGTACCCTCTACGCAAGATTCGGCGCACGATCCGGTCAACCTGAAAACACTCAACGGAATCCGTATGTTTGACAGAGCCCAAAGCACCATCGCCAACGTCGACCCTGAACTCTGGAAGGTGATCGAGCAGGAAAACCGCCGTCAGGAAGAGCACATCGAACTGATTGCGTCGGAAAACTACACGAGCCCGGCCGTGATGGCTGCACAAGGCTCGCAACTCACCAACAAGTACGCCGAGGGGTATCCGGGCAAGCGCTACTATGGCGGCTGCGAATACGTCGACGTGGCGGAGCAACTCGCGATCGACCGCGTGAAGCAGCTGTTCGGCGCGGACGCGGCCAACGTGCAGCCGAATTCGGGCTCGCAGGCGAATCAGGGTGTGTTCTTCGCGATGCTCAAGCCGGGCGACACGATCATGGGCATGAGCCTCGCACACGGCGGCCACCTGACCCACGGCTCGCCGGTCAACATGTCGGGCAAGTGGTTCAACGTCGTCAGCTACGGCCTGAACGAAGCGGAAGACATCGACTACGACGCCGCCGAGAAGCTCGCTCAGGAACACAAGCCGAAGTTGATCGTCGCGGGAGCGTCCGCGTTCGCGCTGCGCATCGATTTCGAGCGTCTGTCGAAGATCGCCAAGTCGGTCGGCGCGTACTTCATGGTCGATATGGCGCACTACGCCGGCCTGATCGCCGCGGGCGTGTATCCGAACCCGGTGCCGCATGCGGACTTCGTCACCACCACCACGCACAAGAGCCTGCGCGGCCCGCGCGGCGGCGTGATCCTGATGAAGGCCGAGTTCGAAAAGCAGATCAACTCGGCAATCTTCCCGGGCATTCAAGGCGGCCCGCTGATGCACGTGATCGCCGGCAAGGCCGTCGCGTTCAAGGAAGCGCTGTCGCCGGAGTTCAAGGCTTACCAGCAGCAAGTCGTCGAAAATGCTCGCGTGCTGGCCGAAACGCTGGTCAAGCGAGGTCTGCGCATTGTCTCCGGTCGCACCGAAAGCCACGTGATGCTCGTCGACCTCCGCGCGAAGAAAATCACTGGCAAGGCTGCGGAAGCCGCGCTGGGCGCCGCTCACATCACGGTCAACAAAAACGCGATTCCGAATGACCCGGAAAAGCCGTTCGTGACGAGCGGTATCCGTCTCGGCTCGCCGGCTATGACCACGCGTGGCTTCGGCGTCAAAGAAGCAGAGCAGGTCGGTAATCTGATCGCCGACGTGCTCGACAACCCAGAAGACACAGCCACGATCGAACGTGTGCGCGGGCAAGTCTCCGAGTTGACGCAGCGCTTCCCGGTCTACCGCTAAGCCGCCATGCATTGCCCTTTCTGCCGTCACGCCGATACGCAGGTTGTGGACTCGCGTGTCTCCGAAGACGGCGCGACGATTCGGCGGCGCCGCCGCTGCCCGGCCTGCGACAAACGTTTCACGACGTATGAGCGGGTCGAGCTGGCGTTGCCGTCGGTTGTCAAGAAAGACGGCAGCCGCACGGAGTTCGACCGCCGCAAGATCGTCGCAAGCATGCAACTGGCGCTGCGTAAGCGCCCGGTTGCAGCGGACGCGATTGACGCCGCCGTCGCCCGCATCGAGTATCAACTGCTCGGCAGCGGCGAGCGCGAAGTGCGCAGCGAGCGCCTCGGCGAACTCGTGATGAACGAGTTGCGCGCGCTCGACACGATTGCCTACGTTCGTTTTGCCTCCGTTTACCGGCGCTTCGAAGACGTCTCGGAATTCGAAGACGTGATCGAAGAGTTTCGCCGCGCCTCCTCTCCTCCCAAGCCGCCCCGCAAGCGCTGAACGGAAGCCCGCCTTCCGGCGCGTTCGCTTGTTCGTGATGTGCCGCATGGCGTGACGTGTTTGCATCTACCGCTCCCGTTATGGTTCGTCGCGTGAATTCTTGCGCGAGATAGCGTCTGAACACCACCTGGCCATTCGGCCGATTGTTGAGCCGTGCACGAATCGCTAGATTGGCTGCATTCTTTGAAACGTTCAGGGATGCAGATGAAACAGCATGCAATCGGTTCGCCGCCCAGTGGCGGATTCACGCTTGTCGAGACGCTTGTGGTGCTCGCGTTGCTGGCGGTGATCGCGGTGATGGCGACGCCGTCGTTCGTGGCGTGGCACGTGCGCGATCAGGTCGATGCGCGCGCAAAGGCGCTTGTGTCCACGCTCGCCTATGCGCGCAACGAGGCGTTGCGCCGCGGCGCGCGCGTGACCGTATGCAGGACCGATGCGGCGCGGCATTGTCTCGCCGCGGGGCAACCATGCGGCAATGGCGTGACCGACTGGTCTTGCGGCTGGGCGGTGTCGGCGGACAGAGGCGGCACGCCTACGATGCTGCGCGCGCATTCATCGCTTGCTGCCGTGAGCATCGTTGGCACGCAGACGAACCTGACGTTTACGCCGCCCGCAGGTCAGCTTATCGGTACCTTCCGCAGCTTCGACATCGCGCCGCGTGTGCCATCAAAAGCGACTCAGGGCGACAAGTGGCGGCGCTGCATTCGCATCGCGGCGGGCGGCCGCGTGCGGATCGTCGAAGGCGCGTGCGGGGCGGCGTCATGAGGGCGTCGATCAAGCTGTATTTGAGCAAAGCCCCGTTGAGTCACCGCGAAACCCGGTGCAGCGGCAGCTCGCTGATCGAAGTGATGCTGGCTGTTGCGGTGATGGCCGTAACGGCGCTCGGGTTGATCGCCGGGCAATTGTGGACGGCGCGTGAGGCACGCGCCATGTCGATGCGCGAACACGCTGCATGGATAGCCGATTCCGTCGCCGAAGCGATGTCTGCCCCATCAGCAAGCGACGCTGCGCTCAGGCAATGGAGCACACGAGCGGCGACGCTGTTGCCACGTGGCGACGCGTCGGTTGTTGGAACGGGCGGCGTGTCGGCGGCGCGTGTCACATGGACGGCTTCGCGCAACTTGCCCCGTGCCGACGACATGATCGACAAGCCCGAGCCTTGCGGTGGGGTGGACGCGCCGGTGGGCTTGTCGTGCGTCGCATTGGCGTTCGTCAAATGACGCGGCCTTTTTCGCGCAGCGCGCGCGGTCATACGCTGATCGAGCTCGTGATCGCCGTGGTGCTCGGGCTGGTGGTGACCGCAGGTGCCGTATCGCTTTATACGACGCAGCGCACAGCGTTCGAACACGCGAGCAACGCAATGCGCATCCGCGAGGCCGGCTTGACTGCACTCACCCTCGTGGGGCAGCAACTGCAAATGGCGGGCTTCGTGCCCGCGGACGTCGCGCAATATCGCGCACCTGCGCCATTGTTTGGCTGTTCGCGCGGCCATCCAACAGGGGCGGACGACAGCCGCCTCACCTGCGAGACCTTGCCTGGAAAATCGGACGGCGTTGCGGTCCGATATGTCGGCGACAAGACTTCGACGTGGCCGTCGTCGAACGGGCAAACAACGGACTGTCTCGGACAAGCCGTGACAGCCAACAGCGCCGCGCTCGGCGACCGCGGGGTGCCGGTCGTCAATCGGTACTTTGCCAAAGTGAGCAGCTCGACAGGTCAGCCGGAACTTTATTGCGAAGGCAATGGCAAGACCGGGTCCGCGCAACCGCTGGTCGAAGGTGTCGAACGTTTGCGAATCAGGTACTGGCTTGCGGGCGCGGCGGACGCAATAGACGCGTCGGCGGTGATGACCGATCAATGGGCCCGCATCGTGGCAGTGGATCTCTGCGTGCTCGTGCGCGGCGCGCCGCAAGGTCAGCGCTTGCGCTATGTCGATTGTGACGGCGTAACCGGAATGGCGACCGACTTGCGCCCGCGGCAAGCATTCTGGCGGCGCGTCGCGTTACGCAATTACGCGGAGGATGTCTCGTGACAGACCGAGGAAGCAGGACAGAGGGCAGGCGCGTCGGCGAAGCACGGCATGGGCGCGGCCGAGCACGACAGTTAGACGTCCGCAGTCGCAGTGAGAGCCACGGCCGTCGCCCTCGCGCCTCACGCATTCACCACCGCGGCACCGTGCTACCCATCGTCCTACTGATCTCGGCGATGCTGTTGGCGACATCGGCGGCGTGGTTCGAGACATCGCTTGCGGCGGCGCGTAGTGCGACGAACGTGCGTGACTACTTGCAGGCGTTTCACGCCGCTGACTCAGCATTGACCTTATGCGCCACCAGTGCGATTGCATCAACGGGTATTGGCGTGGTGGCATCGCCGCCTGCCACCCGCGAGCCGACGCAATGGCAACTCGAAGCCGCGTTCGAAGCCGCCGCGGTGGCACCCGTTGCGGTATGGCCCGGTTCACTGCGCGCTCCGCAATGCATGGCGGAAACGTGGCGCCTCGCCGGTCGCCCCGATGCGCGGGGGTATCTGCTGACGTCGCGCGGATTCGGCAAGACCAAGGACTCGCAGGTATGGCTGCAAATGGAACTGGTTATCGACGGCGACAAGATCGAGCGCCATTGGCGCCGCGTCGCCGCAAGACCCTTCTGATGAGACAAAGATGAAGAGGCCGCATACATCCGCATTCACGTTGCTCGAGTTGATGATCACTCTCGCGATAGTCGCCGCGCTGGCGGTATTTGCCGTGCCTTCATACCGCAGTCATGTGGCGCGAACGCATCGGATCGACGCGGCGTCGGCGCTATTCCGGGCGGCGCAATTTGTCGAGGCGGCGGCAAGCGACGGCATGTCTGCTTTGCCGCCGGGACTGGATCAGGCTCCGCAACTCGGCACCGCAATCTATGGGCTGCACGTGCTGCCCGCGGGCGATGCAAACGGCGGTTATTCGATTGAAGCGGCACCGAGCGAATCGGGCCCGATGCGCGATGACCCGTGCGGCATTTTCATGCTGGACGCAACAGGGCTGCGAAGCAATAAGAGCGGGGCGAATGGTTCGGCGCCGCCGAGCGCCGAGTGCTGGAATACGAGCTAGCGAACGGCAAAAACCGACGCATGCCCAAATGCATTTGAGTAACACGCATCGAGCGATGAAACCGGGAAGCAATGACGCATTCCAGGGCTTCAGCCCTCGTCGCCTGAACCTTTCGAAGCACTGGACGCGCCTTTGATCTGCTGCCACACGCGATATGCTTCCCACGCGGCAAACGCGAGGCTGCCCCACTTCAGTGCGGGTTTAGCACCGGCCGCGACGGTCGCGCGCAGTGGTTTGGCGAGGACCAGCGAGGCAATCGAGCTGATCAATGGGTACTGTTTGAGGAGAGCGCTGATGCTCCCCGCGTTGAGAAAGCTTGCTTTGGACCCACTGCCCACTCGGAACCCGCCGAAGCCCGGCAAGATGAACTTGAGCCAACTGAAGTGCGTAACGGCCTGGCGCAATTCAATCGTCGCCTGAGCCAGTTCCATACGCTCGACATCCGCGCGCACGAGCAGCAATTCCTTGCGCAGTGCGCGAAGGTGCGGCGCGCTCAGGGCCCTGGCCGGTTGGCGCTTGTTACGGAATGCGGTACTTGAATGGCTCTGGCTCATGGCATGTCGGCAGTCTAGGGAACAGGGAACGGCGCAAGGAACGGTAGAGAAAGCGTCGCGGCGATCGTTTGAGTTTCTTCATTCTCAATCAGCGCAGAAGCGTCGCTGCCGCTCGCTGCGCTTTCCGTTCTACGGTCTACGGAACACGTCGCGGTCTTTTTCGAATTCGGCGATGGTGTCCTCGAAAACCAGCGGTGCGTTGCGCAGTCCGCTGCGCGCTTTGAGCGCACAGACCAGCCCGGCAATCGCATAGACAATCGTGATTCCGGCGAGCGCCTGCCATCGGTAGGTGTCCCAGAACGCAATGGCGATCAACGCGGTGAGTGCGATCAGGGCCATCGTGGTAAGCATCATCGCGGCGAGGCCGAGAAACAGCACGCTCAGAAGGCGGTCTTTTTCTTCGGCGAGTTCAATGCCGATCAGTTCAAGACGCGTTTGCAGAATGGCAGACACCGAACCGATGATGCGGCGTAATGGACTATGTTGTTCGCGCTGCGATTGTGTGTCGATCGTCATGGCTGTGGGCGTTGCGCGTGTTGGCCTGAACGGCGCGTGCAAACGTGCGCGCCAAGAGAAGCGGACCGGCCGGACGTGCGCCGGTCAACTCAATTCGCTGGCATGCCGGACAGGTTCGTCCGGCAACGTGCGGTGTTACTTGCGGTTGATCAGCAGACCCAGCAGCACGCCGGCGCCCGCGGCAATGCCGATGGATGCCCAGGGATGCTCGTGGACGTAGTCGTCGGTTGCGCGAGCAGCCTTCTTGCCTTTCTCGACCACGACGACTTGCACGTCCGCTGCTTTTTCCCTGGCTTGCTTCAGACGGGAAAGCGCTGTTTCGCGCAGTTCCGAAGCGCGTTCGCCCGTTGCGCTTGCGGCCTGTTTCAGCAGGTCTTCAGCGTCCGCGAGGACGGTTTTGATATCCGACATCAATCTCTCCTTGTTGACTTCCGACATTGACAGCTCCCCCTTCGTCTCACGCCACGCGTGAATCGTAACCAAAGAAACGGCGGCTGGCGAGCGCACTGCCCGGTTGCCCGAGCCAAACGCACGAACCGTTCCCGGCGAGGCGAAACGCTCCAGACACAACAACTGCACATGGTGCAGACATATTAGTTCATGATGGAGTTGATCTGTCCCGCAAAGTTTCCACTAAATCGGCGAAAATTACAAAAGCGCATAAAGTAGTGACGCGAAGTTGGTTCGTCATATACGGTCGCTGCCCTATGCTTTATCTTTGCGAAGCGCTGCGGGCAACGCTCGCACTCTGTCCGAATACCTAAAGGAGATGCACATGAGTCTACGTCTTGGCGATACCGCACCGGATTTCGAGCAGGAGTCGAGTATCGGCCGCATCAAGTTCCATGAATGGCTCGGCGATAGCTGGGGCGTGCTGTTTTCGCATCCCGCCGACTTCACGCCGGTATGCACCACGGAACTTGGCCTGACCGCGAAGCTCGCCGAGGAGTTCGCGAAGCGCAACGTGAAGACCATTGCGTTGTCGGTGGACAGCGCCGAGTCGCACAAAGAATGGATCAAGGACATTAATGAAACGCAGGCGGCGAATGTCGGTTTTCCGATTCTGGCCGACGGCGACCGCAAAGTGTCCGAGTTGTACGACATGATTCACCCGAACGCGAATGAGACACTCACGGTGCGCTCGCTGTTCGTGATCGATCCGAAGAAGAAGGTGCGTTTGATCATCACGTACCCGGCCAGCACGGGTCGCAACTTCGACGAAGTGCTGCGCGTGATCGATTCGCTTCAGCTCACCGACAGCCATTCGGTTGCAACGCCCGGCAACTGGAAGCAGGGCGATGACGTCGTGATCGTGCCGTCGCTCAAAGACGAAGAAGTGATCAAGCAGAAATTCCCCAAGGGCTACAAGGCGCTGCGCCCGTACCTGCGCATGACGCCGCAGCCGAATAAGTAAGCCGGCGATTCATGCACGGTTGAACGCGCCTTTAACCGAAAGCTAAAAGCGAAAACCCGCGCCATAAACGAAAGAAGGCCGGTTCATCGCGAACCGGCCTTCTTTGACAACGCACGAACGCCGCCGGCATCGACGGAATCCGTGCTTCAGAAACACCTTAGAAAAACGCCTGAATGCCCGTTTGCGCGCGTCCGAGAATCAGCGCGTGGATGTCGTGCGTGCCTTCATAGGTGTTCACCACTTCCAGATTCACCAGATGCCGCGCGATGCCGAACTCGTCCGAGATGCCGTTGCCGCCCAGCATGTCGCGCGCGAGCCGCGCAATGTCGAGCGCCTTGCCGCACGAATTGCGCTTCATGATCGACGTAATCTCGACGGCCGCCGTGCCTTCGTCCTTCATGCGGCCGAGGCGTAGCACACCTTGCAGGCCCAGCGTGATCTCCGTCTGCATGTCGGCGAGCTTCTTCTGGATCAACTGGTTCGCCGCGAGCGGCCGGCCGAACTGCTTGCGGTCGAGCACGTACTGACGCGCGGTGTGCCAGCAATCTTCTGCCGCGCCGAGCGCGCCCCAGGCAATACCGTAGCGCGCCGAGTTCAGACACGTGAACGGACCGCGCAGGCCGCTGACTTCCGGAAAGCGGTTTTCCTCCGGCACGAACACTTCGTCGAGCACGATCTCGCCGGTGATCGACGCACGCAAGCCCACCTTGCTATGGATGGTCGGCGCCGACAGTCCCTTCCAGCCCTTCTCGAGAATGAAGCCGCGAATCGCGTCCTTGCCGTTTTCCTCGAGCTTTGCCCAAACGACGAAGACATCGGCGATCGGCGAATTGGTGATCCACATTTTCGAGCCCGACAGCGAATAGCCGCCGTCGACCTTCTTTGCGCGCGTCACCATGCTGCCCGGATCGGAACCGTGGTTCGGCTCGGTCAGCCCGAAGCAGCCGATCCATTCGCCGGTGGCGAGCTTTGGCAGGTATTTCTGCTTTTGTGCGTCGGAGCCGAACTCGTAGATAGGCACCATGACGAGCGACGATTGCACGGACATCATCGACCGGTAGCCGGAGTCGACGCGCTCCACTTCACGCGCGATCAAGCCATACGCCACGTAGTTCAAACCCGGTCCGCCGTATTGCTCGGGAATCGTGGGACCGAGCAGGCCGAGCTCGCCCATCTCACGGAAGATCTCGACGTCGGTCTTCTCGTGACGGAATGCTTCGAGCACGCGCGGCTGCAGCTTGTCCTGCGCATACGCCGCGGCGGCGTCGCGCACCATGCGTTCGTCTTCGGTCAGTTGCTGATCTAGCAGCAACGGGTCTTCCCAGTGAAACTGCGCGGCCTCGGCCATGACGTATCTCCTGATTTCCTGCTTGATCCTAGCTTGACTTGGGTTCCGCTATGCGAAACAATGTTTTGCAAACCACGCCCGAGTGTATCACCCGATGACGCCCGCATCCACTTTGTCCGAACCGCTCGACGAGCGCAAATTCGTCGTTGCTCTCGCACGCGGGTTCGATCTGCTGCGTGCTTTCAAGCCGGGTGAAACGATGCTCGGCAACCGCGACTTCGTCGAACGAACCGGTTTGCCGAAGGCGACCGTCAACCGCCTCGCCTACACGCTGACTGTGCTCGGCTATCTCCGGCTCGATGAGACATTGGGCAAATATGCGCTCGATGCAGGCGTGCTGTCGCTCGGTTTCGCGCTGCTCTCGGGCACCGACACGCTAGAACTCGCGCGTCCGCACATGCGGGCGTTCGCGCGCGAGGTCGGCGCGGCGGTTTCGCTCGGCTGCCGCGACGGTCTGGACATGATCTATCTCGACACAATCCGCAGCGAAACCGCGTTGACGCTCGGCCTTGCGCCCGGCTCGAAACTGTCGATGCTGACGAGTTCGATGGGCCGCGCCTATCTGGCCGTGCAGCCCGCAGACGTACGTGCGGCGTTGCTGGCCGAACTCAGGAAAGCGGCGGGCAAGAGTGGGGCGGCCCTGGTGGCCGACGCGGGAAAGGAGATTGCCGCGTTCGCGACCGAGCGCTGCTGCTACTCGTTCCGCGCGTGGCACGACGATGTCAACGCCGTCGCAGTGCCGTTTCGCGAGCCGCGCGAAGGACGCTGGCTCGTGCTGAGTTGCAGCGGGCCGGCTTCGTCGATGGGGGAAGAGCTGTTTCGCGACAAGGTCGCGCCGCGGCTGAAGGCGCTCGCGCGGCGCCTCGGCGACGCAGGCTAGGGCGTCACGCGAATCGGGCCGCAGAAGCCAGGCGGCAGAGTCGCGCCGCCAAATCAGGCCAAGCGAATCGGGCCACTGGAATCAGCCCGCGCCAATCACGCCGTGCGGTCGTGATAATGCGCGTTGAACAGCGGCCCTTGCACGAAGCGCACGTCGTACTGCTGCAAGGCTTCGAACTGTGGTTCGTCCATCACGCGATTGAAGATCAGCGGAATCCCTAGCCGGCTCGCGTAGCCAACTAGGGGTTTGACCGTGGCGTCGCGCAACGCGGTCGCCGCATCCATCTTGATGAAGTCGAGCCGCGCGGTGTCCGACACCGACAAAATCTGCCCCGCGTTGGACAGGTTGCCCGCCACCTTGAAACCGTAGTGTTGATAGCTCTTGGTCAGATAGCCGAGAAAAGTCTTGTGCGCGACGGCCGCCGCGGGCAGTTCGATCACGATCCTCGACGGGCTCAATCCGAACGACATCAGCACATTCGAGAAGTGCAGCCCGTGATCGTATTTCACGCTCTTCAAGAGCCGCTCATGCACGCGCAGAAAAAGCAGCCCGTGCCGCTGCGCTCCGAAGAAGTTGATCGCGTGCAGCGCGCGCGACATGCGGTCGAACGCGACGAGCTCCTGATCGTCGGCGATGCGGTCGAACGGGTCGAACACATCGAACGGCGCGGCGTCGAGCCGCTGCGTGACCGCCTGGAAACCGAGTTCGTCGCCGAAACGGTCCACGCCCTCCGCGCCTGACGACAGCGATTGCGCCAGCGCATGCACGCTGATGTCGAAGATCGGTTCGTAGGCGCTCGTCAGTTCGTGGTCGTCGAACCGCGCGAGCGCGATGTCGCCAGCCGCGCCGTGCCCTAACGCCAGATGTTTCCCGAGAAAAGGATGATCGGCGGCGCGCGCAACGAGATTGGGGATGGTCGGCGGAATCATTTCGGCGGATGGATCGGATGAGTGATGCGCTGGGTGCCTGGACGAAGGCGCGTGCGCCGCATGCTCCGATGGTAGCAGTCCGTACCACGCTCACATGAACAAAATGCTCATAACCATATCCGCCGAACACCTGTCGCGCGGGGCCGGCGCGTACCTGAGCCCCAGCTTCCAGGGTATACGTTAATTTCACTTAACGTAATTCGTTTTACTATGCGTAAATTGCAGTGCGAAAGGCGACGGCATTGTTGTGTCCCCGGGTTGACAGCGGCGACGCAGCCGTCCGTAAGAAGCACAAGCCACCTGAGACGAAAAAATCGAGCATCAACGGAGAACCTTGCATGGATACCCCAACACGCAACCCGAATACCGTTAGTTCGCGGCTCGAGATCGAGCCCGGCTATCAGTCGGGCTTCGGCAACGAATTCGCGACGGAGGCGCTGCCGGGCGCACTGCCCGAAGGCCGCAATTCGCCGCAACGCGTGGCCTACGGTCTGTATGCGGAACAATTGTCGGGTACCGCGTTCACTGCGCCGCGCGGTCACAATCGACGCACGTGGCTGTACCGCATTCGTCCGGCGGCCGTGCACAAGCCGTTCACGCCGCTGCCATCGGACCGGCTTGTCGCCAATTTCGCCCAAGTGCCGCCGACGCCGCCGAATCAGTTGCGTTGGGACGCATTGCCGATGCCGGCCGGGTCGACCGATTTCATCGACGGCTGCGTGACGATGGCGGGCAACGGGGCGGCCGAGTCGATGAGCGGCTGCGCGATTCACTTGTACGCGGCGAATCGCTCGATGACGGACCGCTTCTTCTACAGTGCGGACGGCGAATTGCTGATCGTGCCGCAGGAAGGGCGCCTCGATATCGCAACTGAACTCGGCCGGCTCGAAGTGGAACCGTTCGAGATCGCGGTGATTCCGCGCGGTGTGCGCTTCGCGGTGAAGCTGCCGGACGGCGCGGCGCGCGGCTACATCTGCGAAAACTTTGGGGCGTTGCTGCGCTTGCCGGATCTCGGTCCGATCGGCTCGAACGGCCTTGCCAATCCGCGCGACTTCCTCACGCCGCACGCGGCCTACGAAGACCGTGAAGGCGACTTCGAACTGGTCGCGAAGATGAACGGCAACTTGTGGCGCGCGGACATTGGCCATTCGCCGCTCGACGTGGTCGCATGGCACGGCAATTACGCGCCGTACAAGTACGACTTGCGGCGCTTCAACACGATCGGCTCGATCAGCTTCGACCATCCGGACCCGTCGATCTTTCTGGTGCTGCAATCGCAAAGCGACACGCCGGGCGTCGATTCGATCGACTTCGTGATCTTCCCGCCGCGCTGGCTCGCCGCTGAAGATACGTTCCGACCGCCGTGGTTCCATCGCAATGTCGCAAGCGAATTCATGGGGCTGGTGCATGGCGTCTACGATGCGAAGGCCGAGGGCTTCGTGCCGGGCGGGGCAAGTCTGCACAACTGCATGTCGGGCCACGGTCCGGATGCGGACACGTTCGAGAACGCTTCACATAGCGATACATCGAAGCCGAACAAGGTCGCCGACACGATGGCCTTCATGTTCGAAACCCGCACGCTGATCAAGCCGACCCGCTTTGCGCTCGAAACCGCGCAACTCCAGGCGCATTACTACGAGTGCTGGCAAGGTCTCAAAAAACATTTCAATCCGGAGCAACGATGAGCGCATTGACTGATCTACAGGCGACACTCGATCCGTCGCGCAAGAGCTGGGTCGAGTCGGCCAACGAACCGACCCACAATTTCTCGATCCAGAACTTGCCGTTCGGCATTTTCAGCGACGGGCTTAACACGACCCGGCGCGTCGGCGTCGCGATTGGAGACTGGATCGTTGATCTGGCCGCGCTCGAAAGCGCAGGCCTGCTGACGGTGCCTTTGCCGGGAGATGGCAGGAACACAGTGTTTGTGCGCGACGCGTTAAACGACTTTATAGCGCTTGGCCGCGATGTATGGCGCGGCGTACGCGTGCAATTGAGCCGGGTACTGTCGCGCGATAATGCGTCGCTGCGCGACGACGCCGAACTGCGCGGTCGCGTGCTGATCCGCCAGGCTGATGCGACCATGCATCTGCCGTTGCAAATTCCGGGCTACACAGATTTCTATTCGTCGAAAGAGCACGCGACGAATGTCGGTTCCATGTTCCGCGATCCGAAGAATGCGCTGCTGCCGAACTGGTCCGAGATGCCGATCGGTTACAACGGACGCGCGTCGTCGGTGGTGGTGAGCGGTACGCCGGTGCGTCGCCCGAACGGTCAATTGAAGTTGCCGGATCAGGAGCGTCCGGTGTTCGGCGCGTGCCGGAAGCTCGACATCGAACTGGAGACGGGCTTTGTGATCGGCGGCGGCAACGCATTGGGCGAGCCGATTGCATGTGCCGATGCCGAAGCGCATATCTTCGGCATGGTGCTGTTGAACGACTGGAGCGCGCGCGACATTCAGCAATGGGAGTATGTGCCGCTCGGCCCGTTCAATGCAAAGACATTCGCGACCACGATCTCGCCGTGGATCGTGACGCTCGATGCGCTCGAGCCATTCCGCGTCGCTCAACCGGTGCAGGAGCCGCAGCCGCTTGCGTATCTGCGGCACGAGGGCGACCACGCGTTCGACATCGCGCTGGAAGTGACGTTACGTGCCCAGGGCGCGAAGCAGGCCACCACGATTGCGCGCACCAATTTCAGGCACATGTACTGGACGATGGCACAGCAACTCGCGCATCACACGGTGTCGGGCTGCAATACGCGAGTGGGCGATCTGATGGGCTCGGGCACGATCAGCGGTCCGACGGAAGACTCGTACGGCAGCTTGCTCGAACTGACGTGGAACGGCAAAAAGCCGCTGGAGTTGAAGGAGGGCGGCACGCGCAGTTTTATCGAAGACGGCGATGAATTGACGCTGGCGGGATGGTGTCAGGGCGACGGCTATCGCGTCGGTTTTGGCACATGTGTTGGGGAGATTGTGGCGGCGGGGGGTGAGGTATAGACGCCAGCCGCAGCGCGAGGCTCGCCGGCGCGAACTGGTGTGAGCCCGCGTGCATGGCCAACTCAGCCGGCCACGGCCATGCGCTGCGCGCGCCGGTCGATGGACACGGACCACAGCGTGAGCATCAGCGCGCCAATCGACGTCGTGACGCCGACCCACGGCAGTGTGGTCAACGGCGCGCCCGCGCCGATCGCCATGCCGCCGAGCCATGCGCCCGTCGCGTTGCCGAGATTGAACGCGCCCTGGTTCAACGTCGACGCAAGATTCGGCGCATGACTCGCACGGTCGACGATCAGCATTTGCAACGGCGGCACGATCGCAAAGGCCAGAACGCCCCATGCGAAGATCGTGATCATCGCCGGGATTTCGGCATGCATGGTGCCCGAGAAGACCGTCAGAACCACGACGATGGCGAGCAGAAACGCCACCAGCGACGGCATCAAGCGCCAGTCGGCCAGCTTGCCGCCGAGCGTGCTGCCGACTGTCAAGCCGAGACCGAACAGCAACAGCACGAGCGTGACCGCATGCGGCGTGAAGCCGGTGACGTCTTCGAGAATCGGCGTGATGTAGGTAAAGGTGGAGAAAAGGCTCGCCGACGCCAGCACGCTGATGCCGAGCACCATCACCACTTGCGGATTTTTCAGCACGCTGAATTCGCGCACGAGGCTCGCCTTCTGCATCTCGATTCGCGCCGGCAGGCAGACGGCGAGCGCGGCGGCCGCGACAATGCCGATGCCTGTCACAGCCCAGAAGGTGGCGCGCCAACCCACGGCCTGGCCGAGCGCCGTGCCGAGCGGCACGCCCAATACATTGGCGAGCGTGAGGCCGGTGAACATCAGCGCGATTGCCTGCGCGCGCCGGTTCGGCGCGACGAGGCCCGCGGCCACCACCGAACCGATGCCGAAGAACGCGCCATGGCAAAACGCCGTCACGATCCGCGCGGCCATCAACACCGCGTAGCCCGGCGCGATTGCGCACAGCAGATTGCCGACGATGAATACGCCGATCAGGCTCATCAACGCCTTCTTGCGCGGCATGTTCGCAACTGCGATTGCCACGATCGGTGCGCCGATGGTCACGCCGAGCGCATAAGCCGACACCAGCATGCCCGCAGCCGGGATCGACACGGACAGATCGCGTGCGACATCGGGCAGCAGCCCCATGATCACGAATTCGGTGGTGCCGATTCCAAACGCGGCAACGGCAAGGGCAAGCAGGGGCAAAGGCATGGCGGCGGAGTGTCGATCTGCGCGAGGCGAAGCGTCGCGCGGCCGGCGCGCGCTTTCGGGGCGAGAGCGCATGCGTCGGGCAGGGAGCAAAACAGTCAGGGATTCTACCTAAGTCAAAACGATAGTGCTGACGGCCGACGCAGCTGTTGTTTTTCGCTGAAACCCGCAGTGGGCAGTGGTGCTGGAACCGCCTGCCAGCCCCGCATGCGAAGCCGCGCTGTTAACGCGTGCCGTCTCCCGGGCCGAGTGTCTTGCCGTGGCGTCCCGCGCCTTGTGCAAAACGCCCGGCGCCCGCGATGCCTTCATCGAATACCGCCTGATAACCTCCGGCGCCCTCGCGACGGAGCGCCTCCGCGAGATCGTCGAGCATGCTGTTTTCCAGCACGGAGCGGCGGTCGGCCAGCAGCGCGGCCTGTGGGAAAGCGGCGAGTTCGGCGGCCAGTTGCTCCGCCGCGACCCGCGCTTCGCCTTTGGCGACCACGCGGTTTGCGAGGCCAAAGGCGAATGCTTCCTGCGCACTCACCGCACGGCCCGTCAAGATGAGATCGAGTGCGCGCGACATGCCGATCAGCCGCGGCAAGCGGATGGTCCCGCCGTCGATCAACGGAATGCCCACGCGCCGGCAGAACACGCCGAGCACCGCGTCTTCCTCGACGATACGCAGATCGCACATCGCCGCGAGTTCCAGGCCGCCCGCGACCGCGTAGCCCGCAATCGCCGCGATTACGGGCTTCGTGAAGTTCATGCGCGTCGGTCCCATCGGTCCAGGTCCGCTGCCGTCCGCGTGCAATTCGTTGCGGCGGTTTTCGTCGGCGAGCGCGCTCAGGTCCGCGCCCGCGCAGAACGTGCCGCCCGCGCCGAACAGTACACCGGCACACCATGCGGGTTCCGCTTCGAAGCGGCTGAACGCGGCGCTCAACGCACTGGCGACCTCGCGATCAACGGCATTACGACGCTCGGGTCGCTCAAGCACGATCGTTGCTACGCCGTTATCGTGGTTAGCTTCGATGCGCACATATTGATTCAAATTTTGGGTGCTTATCATCGTTGTGTCCTTGAAGGTCAGCGTTCGCCCGTTCATTCGAGCGCTTATGCCGCGCTGATCCAGCGCTCATGCACAGCAGTTAATACCGTGGCTTGACATGCATCTTTCACAATCGACTCGTAGCGTTAGCGCTCTCTTAACGCGCTGGCGAATCTTTGCCAGCTTATCGAGCCTGCCTTTGCCTCTAACCAATTCATCGCCCGCGGCTGCGCCGGCCTGTGCGGAGACGGTCTGGATCGTGCCGCTGCTTCAGCACTCATGGTACGACCATGTGCGCCTGAAGCGCGTCTTCGTTGCCGACGGCACGCGGCATCAGGTCGTGCTGGTCGACGTGCGCAAGCTGCTCATGTGCGCCGATCGCGATAACACCGATTATGTGCTGAAGCCCGTCGCCGAATGGCACGGGGGCAAGGTGCGTGGCATTCGCGAATTCCTCGATCCGGAGAATCCGCGCGTTCCACAGATGCCCTACGTGACGATCTCGACGCGCCGCGCGCCGGGTGTGCTGGGCTGGCTGGGTCTCGAGCGCGAGGGTGTGGTGGCGTTTCGTAACGGCCAGCATCGCGCGCGCTATCTCGCCGATGCCGGCGCGCGCTGGTTTCCCGTCGAAGTGCACGAGCGCGAGGCGGCTTTGCTGCGCGAAATATGCGGTGCGCCGGACGACGCCCGCACGGCGATTCGCCCGGTCTCGCTGAACACCGCTGGCGGGGTTTAGCCGGTTGCGCCCACTGCGTTGCGAGGAGTGCCGGCTCGCCAGGCGGCGACCTTATCGAGCGTGGTCTCAGCGATCTCGTTCATCGCTTCGCGTGTAAAAAACGCCTGATGCGCTGTCACGATGACGTTGGGGAATATCAGGAGACGCGCAAGCACGTCGTCCTGCAACGGCTGATTGGGAATGGTCCTTGAAATGGTCCTTGAAGAAGAGGCCGTCGGCAGCAGCGCCGTGGAGCGTCCGGCCAAGAAGCTCAGGGTCATCGACCGTCTAGTGACCGACAGCCGCACCGTGGCGCCCAATCACACGGCCGGGTTCTCCGAAAACGTCGAGCGTTTCAATGCGGAGACCGGCAAGAACCTTGACAAGACCTAGGTGAAGTGACGCTTTGCCTCCGTTCGACTGAGCGTGTCGCTCATGCGCTTTTGCTGCGCCACTCGGTAAAGCATGGTCAAAAAACTTGCGCAATTGCGCGGATCGGAGAATGATCGGACGACGGCCTCGCCAGTGTCACTGCTGGCGAGGCCGTTGGCTCCTGTGCATTCCATCTTTGCGCTTTCCTTCAAGTACCGATTATGCCGACTTCATCGTTCAACGTTGCGTCCTCCGCTGTGCCCTGTCCGGTTGTCGAATCGCTCGACGCCATTCTTCCCGAAGAGCCGTTACTGATGATGGGCGCCGGCCCCGTGCCGATTCCGGCGGCCGTCGCCAAGGCCAACACGATCGTGATCAATCATCTGGGCGCCACGATGGTCAAGGTGATCGGTCAGGTGAAGACGATGGCGCGCTACGTGTTCCAGACCCATTCCAAATGGGTGCTGGGCGTCGCGGGACCGGGCTCGGCCGCGATGGAGATGGCGATCTCCAATCTGGCTTGGGAAGGCACGCGCGTGCTGAGCATCAAGAACGGTTTTTTCAGCGGACGGATGGCCGAGATGGGCCGCCGCGTCGGCGCGCGGGTGAGCGAGCTCGAAGTGGCGGACCGCTCCGTGGCGAGTCTCGACGAGATCGCCGAGGCGATCCGCCGCGAGCGCCCGGAGATCGTCACGGTCGTGCAAGGCGAGACGTCGAATACGGTCTGGAATTATCAACTGAAGGACATTGCCGCGCTGGCAAAGGCGGCGGGCGCGCTGGTGATCGTCGATGCCGTGTGCACGCTGAGCACAATGCCACTCGCGATGGACGCCTGGGGTATCGACGCTGTGATCACGGGCGGGCAGAAGGGTTTGTCGTCGATTCCGGGTGTCTCGCTGATAGCGTTTTCCGATGCGGCCTGGCAGCGGGTGAAGGGCCGTACCGCGCCGAATGCGCATTGGTGTCTGGATGCGTCGCTCGCGGAGAACTTCTGGCATAACGCGGGGTATCACTACACGGCGCCGGTGTCAGGCGTGCTGGCTTTGCATGAGGCGTTGCGGCTCGTGTGCGCGGAGACGCTGGAGAAGCGTTTTGCGCGGCATCTGAAGTGTTCGGTGGCATTGCAGGAAGGCGTGACGGCGCTCGGTTTGCAATTGTATGCGCCGGTGGCATGCCGGTTGAACTCGGTGGTGGGAATCGAGGTGCCCGCCGGACTCAGTCCTGGCGATGTGTGTGCGCATATTTCGCGGCAGCATCAGGTGGAGATTTCGGGGTCGTTCGGATTACCGATTGTTCGAATCGGGCAGATGGGCGAGCAATGCCGCGAGCACAATCTTTTTCGGACAGTGCATGCGTTGGGGCGGACGATGGTGGATCTGGGGGTTAAAGTGGATTTGCCCGCCGGGGTGGCGGCGTTGGAGAGAGGCTTGTCGGGGGGGAAGTAGGGTTTGGGTTTTGGGGTCTTTGGCCTTTGATTGAATTGGCGGTGGACTATTGGCGTTGCCCCTGTGCGGGGGGGCACTCACTTTCTTTGCGGCCGCAAAGAAAGTGAGCAAAGAAAGCGGCTCACACCGCCAGCTCATAAGTGGGTCCCCTGGCTTGGAGAGCTAGTGGTGCATCTGGAATCGGTGCTCTGGCACATTCGGACCTGGTGACAAGGCAGTGATTCTTCCAGCGGCGTTGCGCGCGCCGGAACGGTAGTTCTGCAAACCATCGGTGAGCTTCGCGCTCAATGGCCATTGAGGCTCCCTCATTTGAATGCCTGCGGCTTCAAAAAAACGTCTCGCCGTTTGGGCGTCTCGCCGAGGTGAAGCCAATGGCTCCACCGCGCCAGAGATAAGCCGGCGGTCTCCAGCAGACCGTTCCGGCGAGCGCGCCGCGCGAGGAAGGAAGTATGACTGCCTTGTCACGAGGGCCGAGTGTGTGAGTGGCGCCCCGCACAGGGGTCGCCCCAATAGACCACCGGACTCGACAAAAGGCCAAAAAGCGCCAAAAAAAATCGAGCAACCAAAACCCGCCAACCAGGCCCCGATCCTCAAAGCGCCGCAGGCAACTTCCCCACCTTCACATCCCGAAGATATAGAAAAGCAGAAAGCCCCACAGCCGCAGCGGCGGCAATCGCCGCAAAAAGAAACACCGACCCATACCCAAACTCGCCAGCAATATACCCAGCTAGCGGCCCGGTAATCCCCAGCGACAAATCCAGAAACACCGAATAAGCCGACAAAGCCGCGCCGCGGCTAGCCGGCGGCACTAGTCCCACCGCCTCGACACCAAGCGCCGGAAACACCAGCGCAAATCCAAAACCGGTCAGCGCCGCACCCGCAAGCGCAATGTGCGGCTCGGGCGCAAGCCACAGCATCAGCAAGCCAACACATTCAAACGAGAACGAAGCAATCGCGACTCGGAACCCACCATACGTCTTGATTGTGTTGGCAAACAGCAGCCGCGCGCCGATGAACAGCGTGCCGAACACCGTCAGCGATAACGCCGCGTTAGGCCAATGCTTCGCCGCATAGAACAACGTGATGAACGTCGCGATCGATCCGAAACCGGCCGAGCCGAGCGCAAGACCAATACCGTGCGGCAGGACGCGCGTGAATACGCTTCGGTACGACATGCGCTCGCCGTGCACGATCGGCACAGGGGCCATCGGCCGGGCGAGATAAAAGCCGAGTGCCGCCAGCAGAATCACCAGAATGCCCAACGCCGCAAAGCCGACCGTGCGCTCGATCGCAACGCCCAGCGGTGCGCCGACGGCCAGCGCGCCATACGTGGCAATGCCGTTCCACGAGATCACCCGCGCGTTGTTGCTCGTGCCCACCCGGCCGATGCCCCACAGAATCGCGCCCGTGCCGCACAGGCTTTCGCCGAATCCGAGCACGAGGCGGCTGCATACCAGCAGCGTAAGGCTGAGCGCGGGCCAGCGTCCGCACAAGACCGCCAGCAACAAGAGAATTCCGCTCGCACCGCAACCGAGCAGACCGATCGACACCGTGCGCTTCGGTCCCAACGTATCCGCCGAGCGTCCAGCCAGCGGCCGTGAGGCCAGCGTCGCCAGGTATTGAACGCTGATCGCCGCGCCCGCGAGCACGGCGCTGTAGCCGAGGTCCTCGTGCACGTAGCCGGGTAGCACCGCCAGCGGAATGCCGATCGTAAGATAGCAAAGAAAGGTGAAAAAGACGACCGGAATGATCTGCAAGGTCGTCGCAAATTCGCTGCGGGGTGTCGCTGAGTCGGTGGACATGGGGAAAACGAGACTTGAAAACGGCGGGAAGCCGTGATTTTCCCATGGAACCGATTCTCTTGCAGGATTCGCTTAATAATTCATCGGACTAAAGCCGGTTCTTCGGTTCATATAGTCGCGAATTCAGGCTTCAAAAACGGCTTGATTGCCACGACGAAATCACCCGGAAGCCACGCAAAGTTGGCTCAATGGCGATAGGCGGACCAAAAACACTGCAAACCAGCCACGCCAACATAAGCCACCAACCTCTCAAACCTGTCTCGATATCGAGTCACCAATATGTCCCGCATGCGGTCCGGGCTATGGGTTCTATTTATTGACGATGATAGTTTTCGAACCATCCCCGCCCCACGTGCCGCCGCACACAGGACCTTCGAGAACATTCGAGAGCAACGAGACATGACTGAGCCGATTCGCTTCTACCACCGCAACGCGATCCGCGAGATCAAGGACGCGCCCGTCACCCGCACGGTCCTGCAGTATCTGCGCGAGGACGCGCATTGCACGGGCACCAAGGAAGGCTGCGCCGAAGGCGATTGCGGCGCCTGCACGGTCGTGATCGGCGAGCGCAATGACGCTGGCGGCGTCGACTTCAAGGCGGTCAACGCCTGCATCCAGTTCATGCCGACGCTCGACGGCCGCGCACTTTTCACCGTCGAAGATCTGCGCCAGCCCGACGGTTCGCTGCATCCGGTGCAGGAGGCGATGGTCGAATGCCACGGCTCGCAGTGCGGTTTCTGCACGCCGGGTTTCGTCATGTCGATGTGGTCGCTCTACGAAAAGCACGGCCACGAACAAGGCTGCGCCGACCGAACGGTGCCCTCGCGCGAAGCGATCAGTAACGCGCTGACGGGCAACCTGTGCCGCTGCACGGGCTACCGTCCGATCGTCGATGCAGCCGTGCGCATGTTCGAAGCGCCCGCGCCGAAAGCGCCGGTGAACATCGCGGCAGTGGCCAGCACGCTGGCCACACTCCAACGCGACGACACGTTTCATTATGAGCACGCCGGTCAGCACTTCGACGCGCCGCGCACCGTCCAGGCGCTCGCACAGATCAAGCAAGCCGAGCCGGCCGCGCGCATTCTCGCGGGCAGCACGGACATCGGCCTGTGGGTCACCAAGCAGATGCGCGAACTCGGCAACGTTGTCTATGTCGGGCAGATCGCCGAATTGCAGAAGCTCGAGAGCAACGACGAGTGGATCGAGATCGGCGCCGGCGTGACCGTCGAAAACGCCTATGCGGAGATCGCGAAGCAGTACCCCGAGCTGACCGAAATGTGGCAACGCTTTGCGTCGCTGCCGATTCGCAAAGCGGGCACGCTCGGCGGCAACGTCGCCAACGGGTCGCCGATCGGCGATTCGATGCCCGGGCTCATCGCGCTCGGCGCGCGCGTGGTTGTGCGGGGCGGCGACATCCAACGCGAAATGCCGCTCGAAGACCTGTACCTCGCCTATCAGAAGAAGGATATGGCGGAGCACGAGTTCGTGGTCGGCGTGAAGGTGCCGACTCGCACGGGCGCGCGCGAGAAGCTGCAATTCCGCACGTACAAGCTGTCGAAGCGTTTCGACTCGGACATCTCCGCCGTCTGCGCCGCCTTCTCGTTTATCGCGGACGGCAAGGTGATCCGCGAACCGCGCATCACGTTCGGCGGAATGGCCGCGACACCGAAGCGCGCGTCGCACGCCGAAGCCGTGCTGCGCGACGCCGAATGGCACGAAGCCACCGCGCACGCGGCGATGCTCGCGCTCGGCAACGACTACGCGCCGCTTTCCGATATGCGCGCGACCAGCAACTATCGCCTGGAAGCCGCGAAGAACACGTTGTACCGCTTCTGGCTCGAAACGCGTCCGAATGATCCGCTGCCGAAAAGCTCGCTCGACGTGCGCGCGGTTGCCGCGGCCTGCGCGCCCGCCGACTTCAACGCCAACGCCAACGCATGAACGCGCGAGACAAACGAAGCACACGGAGAACACAACAATGAATCAGCATGCCGAACCATTCCTGAAAGACGTTCAGGAGTTCGACGACTTCACGCAAGTCCACGTCTCGCGTCCGCATGAATCCGCGCATCTGCACGTGAGCGGGCGCGCCACTTACACCGACGACATTCCGACAGTCGCGGGCACGCTGCACGCCGCGCTGGGTTTGTCGACGAAAGCGCATGCGAAGATCCTGTCGATGTCGCTCGACAAAGTCCGCGCCACACCCGGTGTGGTCGCGATTTTCACGGCGGACGATATTCCAGGCGCCAACGATGTCGCGCCCATCGTCCATGGCGACGATCCGATTCTCGCCGAGGGCATCGTGCAATACGTCGGTCAGCCGGTCTTCATCGTAGTGGCAACGTCGCATGAAATCGCGCGGCTGGCAGCACGCCGCGCCGAGATCGTCTATGAGGAACTGCCCGCGATCCTGACCGCGCAACAGGCGCGCGCCGCCAATCAGCACGTGTTGCCGCCGATGAAACTCGCGCGCGGCGAGGCCGGCACGAAGATCGCGCGCGCCGTGCATCGCGACGCCGGCGAGATGCTGCTCGGCGGCCAGGAGCAGTTCTATCTCGAAGGCCAGATTTCCTATGCGGTGCCGAAGGACGACGACGGCATGCACGTCTACTGTTCGACGCAGCATCCGACCGAAATGCAGCACCTCGTCGCTCACGCGTTGGGCATTGCGTCGCATAACGTGCTGATCGAATGCCGCCGGATGGGCGGTGGTTTCGGCGGCAAGGAATCGCAGTCGGGCCTGTTCGCGTGCTGCGCGGCGCTCGCCGCATGGAAGCTGCTGTGCCCGGTCAAACTGCGCCCGGATCGCGACGACGACATGCTGATCACGGGCAAGCGCCACGATTTTCACTACACGTACGAAGTGGGCTACGACACCAAGGGCGTCATCGAAGGCGTCGCCGTCGGCATGACCTCGCGCTGCGGTTTCTCGGCCGACCTGTCGGGCCCGGTGATGACGCGCGCGCTGTGCCATTTCGATAACGCATACTGGCTTTCCGATGTCACGATCGACGGCTTCTGCGGCAAGACCAACACGCAGTCGAACACCGCGTTTCGGGGCTTCGGCGGTCCGCAAGGCGCGTTTGCGATCGAATACATCATGGACAACGTGGCGCGTTCGATCGGTGAAGATTCGCTCGACGTGCGCCGCCGCAATCTGTACGGCAAGACCGGGCGTAACCAGACGCCGTACGGTCAAGTCGTGGAAGACAACGTGATTCACGAACTGATCGACGAACTCGAAGCGACCAGCGAGTATCGCGCGCGCCGCGCAGCGATCAACGAATTCAATAAGAACAACGAAGTTCTCAAGAAAGGGCTTGCGCTAACACCAGTCAAGTTCGGCATTGCCTTCAACGTCACGCATTTCAATCAGGCCGGTGCGCTCGTGCATATCTATACCGATGGCTCAGTGCTCGTGAATCACGGCGGCACTGAAATGGGCCAGGGCTTGAACACCAAGGTCGCGCAGGTCGTCGCGCATGAACTGGGCGTGGGTTTCAATCGCGTTCGGGTGACCGCCACCGATACGAGCAAGGTCGCGAATACATCGGCAACAGCGGCGTCGACGGGTTCGGATCTGAACGGCAAAGCCGCGCAGGACGCCGCGCGTCAGTTGCGCGAACGTCTTGCTGCGTTCGCCGCCGAGCGCTTCGGCGCGGGACAGGTGCGTGTTTCCGAGGTGCGGTTCGCGCATGATCGCGTGATCGTCGGCGAGGCCATTGTGCCGTTCGAGGAAGTGATCGCGAAGGCGTATCTCGCACGAATCCAGTTGTGGTCGGACGGTTTTTACGCGACGCCGAAGCTCTATTGGGATCAGGCGACGCTGCAAGGACGGCCGTTCTACTACTACTCGTATGGCGCGGCCGTGTCGGAAGTGGTGATCGATACGCTGACCGGCGAAATGCGCGTGCTGCGCGCGGACGCGCTGCATGACGTGGGCGCGTCCTTGAACCCCGCGCTCGACATCGGCCAGGTGGAAGGCGCGTTCATTCAGGGCATGGGTTGGCTCACGACCGAGGAGTTGTGGTGGAACGAAGGCGGTAAGTTGATGACACACGCACCGTCTACCTACAAGATTCCGACCGTCAACGATACGCCGCCGGTTTTCAATGTGCGTCTGTTTAAGAACCGCAATGTGGAGGACAGTATCCATCGTTCCAAAGCAACCGGCGAGCCGCCGTTGCTGTTGCCGTTCTCCGTGTTCTTTGCGATTCGCGATGCGGTGTCGGCAGTAGGCGATCATCAAGTCCATCCGCCGCTGAACGCGCCTGCCACGAGCGAGGAAATCCTCCGCGCGATCGGTGCGGTGCGAGCCGCAACTTCCGCCGCGCGCTAATCACGGAGATGATCGCGATGAACGACTGTTGTTCCATCCAGATCGGCCGACGCGGTAGCCTCGACACGCCGCGTCCCGCGCCGATGCATATCGTGCTGTTCGGCGCGGGGCACGTCGGCCATGCGCTCGTCGAACTGCTCGGCAATTTGCCATGCGTAGTTCAGTGGGTCGACGAGCGCGACGAACTCTTCCCCGACGAAACGCCCGCGAACGTGCAGATCGAAGCCACGGATACGCCCGACGCAATCGTCGATGCGGTGCCCCCCGGCGCTTATTTTCTCGTGATGACGCATAACCACGCACTCGATTTTTCGCTCGCTGAACGCATCATGCGGCGCCGCGATTTCACTTACTTCGGCATGATCGGTTCGAAGACGAAGCGCGTGAAGTTCGAGCGTCGTTTGCTCGAGCGTGGCGTCGAACTTGAACGGTTGCAGCAGATGACATGTCCGATCGGCGTGGCAGGCATTGTCGACAAAGCGCCGGCGATGATCGCGGTTGCGGTATGTGCCGAGTTGCTGCAGGTTCGCGGGCGGCAAGCTGCGGCATGCGCCGCGATGCAGACCGAAACACATGCGGCCTCTCAACGCATAGCGACAAACGTCTAAGAGGCCTTAACCGCCTCCTCAGCGCTATGGGCGCTTTGGACGCCTTGAGCGTCGCGGCGGCAACTATCTGCATCCCTCATCCCGCCGCTTTGAGCGCCCCCTTCGCGCGCCGCACCTTCTGCGCGACCAATCCGTCCGACACCTGGGACATCAACGCACGCAGCCAGCCAAGATCGCTCGGGCGATCCGGCTGCGGATGCCACATCTGGTAGCACTTGATCCGCGGAAATGGAATCGGCGCCTCGACGACTGCGAGCGGCAGGATGCTCGCGTAGTGTGTCGCGAAACGGCGCGTCGTCGTGAAGATCAGATCCGATTGAAGCAGCGTCTGCGGCACGAGCCCAAAGTAGGGCAGCGTCGCGACAATGCGCCGTTCCGCCTGTGCGCGCGCGAAGCCGATATCGATAGCGCCGCCACGCGCGCCGCTATAGGGAGTCGGCGCGAGATGCGGTGCGGCGAGATACGCCTCGCGAGTGAGCGGCGCGCGCGTCAACGGATGATCGGCGCGCATCAGACACACGACCGTATCCGAGAACAGATCGCTGCGCTCAAACCGCGGATCGGGCTTCGGCCAGTTGCCGATCACGAGGTCGAGCTCGCCGGCGTCGAGCGCGGCGGAATGATCGAGCATCGGGCTGAGCGAATCGATCTCGAGCCGCGCATGCGGCGCCGCCTCGCGAAACTGCGCGATCACGGTCGGCATGAAGAAGTCGTTCAGATAATCCGGCGCGGCCACGCGAAAGGTGCGGCGCGAACGGCCGGGATCGAAGTCACCGTGCGGTGTGGCCACGAAATCGACCTCACGCAGCACGCGTTGCGCGGGGGCCAGCAGCGATTCGCCATATTCGGTTGGCACCATGCCCGCTTTGCCGCGTACGAGGATCGGGTCGTTCAGCGTCTCGCGCAGTTTGCGCAGTGCGGTGCTGATCGCGGGCTGCGTCTGATTCAGACGCAGCGCGGCTTGCGTGACGCTGCGCTCGACCAGCAGCGTGCGCAGCACGCGCACGAGCCAGATATCGAGGGAGGCGGCGGTGTCGTCCATGGTAAAGAGGCCAGGCGAAGTCGAGCGAGCGTCGTATGGAGCCGCCTGAAAGACAGCCCCGCGCGAGAGGCGATCTGCACGCGGACTATGCACGACGCAAAGGTTACAACCTTAGGCCCGTTTGCACTTCGGCGGCCATAGCGGGCGCGGTATGGCCGGCATCAGCAGCGCTTTGTCGACGCCGCGATTAACCGTCAGCTATCCCCAGACCCGACGGCAGCGCACTGATCCGCTTCACTTCGCTCGATTCCAGCCAGTTCGGCGTGCGTGCGCAGTACAGCACCATCGGCAATGCGTCTTCGCCCCAGAACAACTGGTCGTTCAGACGGAAGGTCGGCACGCCGTAGACGCCGAGGGCGATTGCATCGGCGGTATTGCGCTGCAATTGGGCCTTCACTTCCTCGCTCTTGATGAGCTCCGGGCCGTCAGGCATACCCACGCGTTTGCACAGTTCGGCGAATGCATCGTCACCCGATGGATCGCGGCCTTCGCGCCAGATGAAGCGGAAGATCTCACGCACGCAGACCACATCTGCCTGAGCGGCGGTGGCGAGCAGTAGCGGCTTCATCGAATCGAAAGGATGAGCCGGCGGCATCTTGTACGGTATGCCGAGTTGTTCCGCGCGAAAGAGCGCGTGCCGGTACATGAAAGTGCGCTTGGCAGGCACGTTATAGGCCGGCAGTTGCCGCCAGTGACGGTACAGGTCGTTCAGCACGACCGGCGTAAAGACGAAGTCGAAGCCCGGCCATTTGTCGTGTTGCTCGAGCAGCAGATAGGTAAACGGCGAGACGAAATCGTAAAACCACAACGGCTGCGCGTCGTTGATGCCAACGGTCATATATGTCTCCCGAATTGCCTGTCCGACCGATCGACTGAGGCGTCTGCTATATCGACGGAATTGTAATGATCTTACGCGGAGCCGCCGCGGCTTGCATCGTCAATCTGGTTTGCGACGCTCGTCGGCGCGCGTTTCGCCGATCTCCGCCGCTTCGTTCGGCGCGGACGGCGTGGCGTCGACGTCGGCGGCTTCGGGGCCTTGAGCTGCGTCGACGTCCGCGTCTTTATTCACGTCTTCATCCACGTCTTCGTCGGACATCTCGCGTTGTGCATTGCGGCTTTGCGTGAGCCGGGCCCGCACGAAGCCGATGTGCTCGCGCAGCACGTAGAACTGATCGGCATAGGCGAGCGGCATCTTCAGACCATTCACCGAATCCTCGATCGCGTCGAGCCGTTGAAGCAACACAGCGCGCTCTGCCGCCGAGTGATCGCTGAGCGCGCTGCGCTCGATCGCGATCAGCGCGCCATACCAGCGGTAGATGCGCGACTTTACGCGCCATGCATAGAGCGACGGCACGAGGCGCAAGGCTGGAATCAGCAGCACGACGAGCGGCACGACGACCACCAGCAACCGGTCCGCAAGGCTCGCGAGCCAGAACGGCAACAGGCGGTACAGGAAGCTCTTGCCCGACTTGTAGTAGCGCGCGGCGTCGTCGCTGATCGGGAAGTCGTGCGCAAGCGGCGCGGGGAATTCGCCGGCGCGCTGCATGATGTTCGCCTTGCCGTGCACTTCGCGCGCGGCTTCGATCAGCAGGTCCGACAACGCGGGATGCAGCGAGTCGCGCGCTACCAGTTCGGCGGTTGGCGCGACCATGTGGATCGGCGCGGACGGCAGGTTCTTGCCGAGATCGAACGCACCCATCGGCAATTCGAGCTGCGTCAGGTAGGGAAAGCGGCGGGTGTATGCGTCGGCCTGCGAGAAATCATAGAGCTGCACGTTCGGCGTGCGGTAAAGCTTGCCCATGACGGCGGGCTGCGCGGAGTCGCCGGCGAGAAACGCCGCGTCCACCTTGCCGGAGATGAGCGCTTGCGCGGCGTCGTCGCCGGAAAGCGGCAGCAGTTTCGTCGCACCGCCCGGCTCGATGCCGTTGGCCCTGAGCAGCGCGAGCGCCAGTTGGCGCGTGCCGCTGCCTTCGGCGCCGACCGCGAGCCGCTGACCCTTGAATTCGGAGAGCCGCGTGACCGTCGGCCCGTGATAGAAGATCGCGAGCGGCACGTAGGACACGCTGCCGAGCGACATCAGCCCTTCGCTTGCCGCGCCGGGCGCGACGCCGTCCTGCACGAAGCCGACATCGACGTTCGAGTTCGCGTCCGACAGCCGCTTGAGGTTTTGCAGGGAGCCTTCCGATGGCATCACGTTCAACGTGATTCGATTGCGCGCCAGAATCTCCTTGTACTTCTGCGCCGCGCTCCAGAAGGTGCTGCCCTCGGGACCGGCGCTGATGGTGAGTGTGCTGGGCGGCGCGGGCTGAATCAGACGCACGGCGACCCAGATCGCGGCGACGGCCATCAGCAGGATCGGCCCGAACGAGACCGCCAGGTCGCGCCACGAGATCGCGACAAAACGGGCGACTAGGCGGGGAGGGCGTTTGCGGCCGGTGGCTGGCTTCATCGGATGACGGGACGGCTACGGTCGAAAGTGAACTGGATGGCGGCGCTGCGTGTGGCGCCGATGGTACCTGAGATTGCCGCGGCGGCGGAATGCGCGGCCGTGGCCCGCGCCGAGAAACCCGTAACAAAACGTGACGAGCGGGTGACGGGCGAACGAGGAACGAGTGGCGAGCTGCGAGCGGACGACCGGCATCCGAAGCGCGCATGAAGAGCATATCAATGCACGCAGAACGCGTCGGCCAACCCGCGCGCTCGCATCCCGCACGAGTAAACCCTTTGCGCTTCTCGCGCGGCTAGATTAAATTGTGCATCGCTGCCGCGAACACACGTTTCTGGCGGCGCGACCCGGCACGACAGACAAGAACCGGGCGCGTCGGCGGACTTCGCGGCTTGCCGGTTTCCGTACCACATTGCATGCGCGTCATCGCATGCGGCACATGGCAGCCGGCTTCTCTTCGCCTCTCGCATCTCGTGTCGCAGCCCTAGCCGGCCATTGCTTCGCCGCGCGCTTTGTCGCGCCGGGAGCATGGCCGCCGGTAGTCGTAACGAAGCCGCTTATACAAGCGGTCCAATATGAAGCTAAGGAGAGAAGAACCATGAAATCGGTCGGTTTTCTGAAGACGCTGGGCTCGGTGGTGGCAATGGTGGTGGCATGCAATGTCTACGCGCAGGCAAGCGATGCAACGACGACGGGCACGACAGCCGCGCCCGCCGCCAGCGCCAAGGCGAGCAAGAAGGCCAATAGCCAGCTCGGGCGCAAGGTGCGCAGCGCGATCTCCAAGACGCAGGGCGTCGACGTGTCGAACATCTCCGTGCGTGCCCGCGGCGGCGCTGTGACGCTGACGGGTTCGGTGCCCGATCAAGGCCAGATCGACGCAGCCGGCGAGGCAGCGAAAGGCGTCCCCGGCGTGACGTCGGTGTCGAACAAGCTGAACGTAATGCAGCAGTAGGCGCGGCTATCGGCGCATCGAGGGGCGCATCGAGGAGTGCATCGATAAGCGGCACAAGATGCGCGCTATGGCGGCGCGCTGAAAGCGTGCACGAGAGGCGTAGCAATCAGCGCGCCTCACACTGTGTGGCTTGAGCTCATGCGGCGTCGTGAGGTGCCGCATGGGCATGTCCCGACGCAATGCGCCAACTCGATGCATTCGAGCAAAAAGCTCCGGCGGAAAACGCCGGAGCTTTTTTATTTCCTGCCGCGCTCATTGAAGCGGTGATGATGGTTTATCAGATGCCGCACGGCACCCCTGGTGCCTTCGCCAATGTGTCCGATGACACATTACTGGCGCCGCGCGGAGCGTACTGTGTGCATGAGGAACCGGAGTCAACGCCATGCAAACCACGCTCCTGCGCTATACCGACCTGCCCATCAACGACCGGGCCGCCTTCGAACTCGTGTGCGCGCGGCACGGCTTCGCGCCCGCGCATTTCGACCTGAGCATTTGCGCCGACCCGGCCGATGCCGCGCACGAGCGCGTCATCACGGTGCGGCGCGGCGGCTGGGCGCAATCGTATTACGACCACCACGGCCGGTGGGTCAAAGAGTTCGAGGCCGATCTGACCTGCCGCTTTTTCAGATGACCGCGACCGACGCGCTCCGCGGCATCAGGCGAGCACGAGGCGCACGCCGACTAGCGTAAGTGTCGCAGCAAGCAGATTGCGCAACAGCGCGTCCGGCGCGCGCGCGGACAGCATGCTGCCGACCGCGATGCCCGGCAGGGAGCCCACCAGCAGCGACAGCAGCATCGACCAGTCGACCGAGCCGAGCAGCCAATGGCCCGCGCCCGCCAGCAGCGTGAGGGGCACCGCATGCGCGATGTCTGAGCCGACGATGCGCATGGTCGGCAGCAGCGGATAAAGCAGCAGCAACACGGTCACGCCGATGGCCCCCGCGCCCACTGAAGTCAGCGACACCAGTACGCCGAGCACCGCGCCGGTCAGCATGGTGAGCGCGAGCGTGCGTCCCTGGCTCGGCGTGCGCTGACGGTGCGCGGCGAACGCCGCGAGTTGCGGGCGGAAGACGAGCGCCACCGCGGTTATCAGCAGCGCGGCGCCTAGCACGATCTGGATCAGCCGGCTCGCGCCCGGCGTGTCCATGCCGTAGCGGTGCAACAGCAGCAGCGTGACGGTCGCGGCCGGCACGCTGCCGGCGGCGAGCCGCAGCGTGATCTGCCAGTCGACGGAGCCTTTCAGGCCGTGGACCAGCGTGCCCGTCGCCTTGGTGGCGGCCGCGTACAGAAGGTCGGTGCCGACCGCCGTCGCCGGATGCACATTGAATAGCAGGACCAGAATCGGCGTCATCAGAGAGCCGCCGCCGACACCCGTCAGTCCGACCAGAAAGCCGACAAAGAGACCGGAGACGGAGTACAGCAGATTGATATGGGGAAGAGCCATTGAGAAGACCGCTGGCGGTCGGTGGATTGACAGTTAGGACGCGGGCGGCGCGCGCGTGCCTCGACCGCCGATGCGGATCGGCAAAAAGTGGTCAAAGGCAGCGCCCGGCGCAGCGAAAGCCGCTATTGTCGCAAAACTGACGCGCGAACGTACGGAATGCAGGGAAAGGTGAACGCCGCGGCCGTTCGCGCGCGGCTACGCGCTCAAAGCGCGCGGCGAATCTCGACGATGCCGAACGCCGCCAGCATGATGCCGACGAGCCGGTCGATCGCAAGCCGCAGCTTGCTGCCGATCGCATGCCGCGCGAGCGACACCACTGTCACGAGGAAGCACCACCATGCGATCGAGCCGCAAAACACGCCGCCCACCGTCGTCAACGCAATCGCCGACGAGAACGCGCCGCGCGGCGCAAGCGTCGTGAACAGCGCCGCGAACATGATGACCGTTTGCGGATTGGTCAGCGTAAGCAGCAAGGAGCTCGCATAGGCGCGCAGCGCGCCCGCGCGGCCCACTTGCGCGAGCTTGCCGTTGCCACCGCCATTGCCGTTCTGCTCGCCGTTGGCCGTATCGGCGGGGGGCTTTTGCAGCAGCGTACGTACCCCTAGATAAAGCAGAAACAACCCGGCGAGCAGATGCAACGGCCGGTCATACGCAAGCATGAACTGGGAAATGCCGACGAGGCCGAGCGCCGCGATCAAACCATAGAACGCATCGCCGCTCGCAATGCCCAGGCCGATAGCGAGGCCCGCGCGCGGACCGCCCGTCAGCGTGCGGCGAATGCACAGCATGCCCATTGGGCCGACCGGCGCGGCAATCGCAAGGCCGACGCCGGCAGATGTGAAAAAGAGGCTGGTCATGGACATGGCGATTCCCGATGGCTGTTGTTCTGATGGCCCGCAATTTTAAGCCGCACGAGCCGGTGCATTGAAATGCGGTATTGCGAAGCGCTCGCAGCAACATCGGCCAGCATAGCCAGAGCGCATGCAGCGAGCAAGCTCGCAATGCCGTAGGCCAATCGACCGTGGATACCCTGGGATGAACTCGGCCGCCGCTTTCCTCGGGCATAATTTTCCTCACTCAAACTCTGGGAGCCGTCCCGCATGTGGCAGATCGATCAGGTGACGTTGCGCTTGTTCATTGCCGTTTGCGAGGAAGGCACGATCGCGCGCGCCGCTGAACGCGAGTTCATCGCGCCGTCGGCAGTGAGCAAGCGGCTCGCCGATCTCGAAGCGCTGGTCGATGTCGCGCTGTTGTCGCGCAGCCAGCGTGGCGTGCGCGCCACTGCCGCAGGGGAGGCGCTGTTGCGGCATGCACGGCTCATCATGCGCGGCCATGAACGCATGCAGGCCGAACTCAGCCAATATGCGGCCGGCGCGCGCGGCCATGTACGGGTGCTGGCGAACGTGTCGTCGATGGTCGAGTTTCTCCCCGAGGCGTTGTCCGAGTTTCTGAAGGCGAATCCGCAGATTCGCGTGGATGTGGAAGAACGCGTGAGCGCGGAGATCGTGCGCGGCCTCGAAGAAGGTGTCGCCGATCTCGGCATCTGTCGCGATGTGGTGCCCATGGGCAGCCTCGACGCGTTGCCGTATCGCGCCGATCATCTCGCGCTGATCGTGCCGCGCGACCATCCGCTTGCCGGCGAGGACGGTATCAGCTTCGAGCAGACGCTCGCGTTCGACCACCTCGGGCTCTCGTCGAATGCGTCGGTCAATGCGCTGATGCAGCGTATTGCGGCCGAGAAGGGGCGCGAGCTGAACTATCGCACTTACGTATCGACCTTCGACGCGGCCTATCGCTTCATTCAGGCGGGCCTCGCCGTGGCAATTCTGCCAGGCGAGGCGCTGCCCCGTCATGCCGCCGACGAATACGACATCGTCGCGGTGCCGTTGCGCGAAGCGTGGGCCGAGCGGCGTTTCGTGATCTGCGTGCGCGATCGCAACGCGCTGACGCTTGCTGCGTCGCATCTGTTGGAGCATTTGCTGCGCACGGTTTGAGGCGACAGGCGAGCCGCATGCGTGCGCCCGTCGTCACTTCTCTCTTCTGAAAAGCCCTTAAGGGTTTCCCCTTTACGACGGCGCGTGCCCGTCCCGCTTGATTTGCCCGCCATCGTCAACGGCGATGGACTGCGTCGCCAACGCAGACTTTGCGGTGCGCTCTCCCGCAGGCACGCTGTGGTTCATTGCTTGATTGCTCGCATTTCCCCACGATTCAAAACCGGAATTCGAAACCATGAATGAAACCAGGGAGCGCGTCGTCGTGACCGAAGTCGGCATGCGCGACGGTCTGCAAAGCATCGCGCGAACGATGCCCACCGAATTCAAACGCCGCTGGATCGATGCCGCGTATGCGGCCGGCGTCCGGCATATGGAAGTGGCGTCGTTCGTGCCGGCCAAGCTGCTGCCGCAAATGGCCGACGCCGACGAAGTCATCGCTCACGCGCTCGGCTACGGCGACCTGATCGTGACCGCGCTCGTGCCGAACCTGAAGGGCGCGCAACGTGCGCTCGAAGCGGGCGTGCATCGGATCGTCGCGCCGATCTCGGTGAGCACCGCGCACAGTCTCGCGAACGTGCGCAAGACGCCGGCTGAAATGATCGACGCGTTTGCGGCGATGCGCGAGGCGATCGACAGCGCCTCGGGCGTCCGCACGCGGCGCGTCGAATTGATCGCCGGTTTGTCGACCGTATTCGGCTGCACGTTGCAGGGCGCGGTGCCTTATGCGGACATCGCTGCGATCGCGCGTGACGCTGTGCATGCGGGCGCCGATGTGATCGCGCTCGGCGACACGACTGGCGAAGCGACGCCACGTCAGGTCGGCGAGATCATCGAGCTGGTGCGCGAGGTGGCGGGCGACAAGCTGCGCTCGCTGCATCTGCACGACACGCGCGGCCTCGCTCTCGCGAATACGCTGGTCGGCCTGCAACACGGCATCCGCGAATTCGACGCGTCGCTCGCAGGACTCGGCGGTTGCCCGCATGCACCTGGCGCGACCGGCAACGTCAACACCGAAGACCTCGTGTTCATGCTCGACAGCATGGGCTACGAGACAGGCATCGACGTAACCCGTCTGATCGAGTCGCGCGCCGTGCTCGCCGAGGCCTTGCCGGGCGAACCGCTATACGGCTATCTGGCGCGCGCCGGTTTGCCGAAGCAGTTCGCCGCTGCCTCTCAACAAATCGAATCTTCTCAATCTTCCGCCTTGCAGGTACTGCAATGAACGCTTATTCCTCTACCTCGGATCCCGCTGGTTCAGTACCGCAGCAGGGTGCGTTGCCGCTCGCGGGCATTCGCGTGATCGAGTTGTCGCATATGGTGATGGGGCCGACCTGCGGGATGATTCTCGGCGACCTCGGCGCAGAGGTCATCAAGGTCGAGCCGCCGCGCGGCGACGGCACGCGTCGTTTGCTCGGCACGGGCGCAGGCTTTTTTCGCACCTTCAATCGCAACAAGAAGAGCGTGGCGCTCGACCTCGATAGCGAAGCGGGGTTGGCCGCTCTGCACAAGCTCGTCGATACCGCCGACGTGTTTGTCGAAAACTTCAAGCCGGGCCGCATGGCGAGCCTTGGTCTCGATTACGCGTCGCTGCGCGAGCGAAATCCGAAGCTCATCTACGTCTCGCATAAAGGCTTTCTGAGCGGCCCCTACGAACATCGCCTCGCACTCGATGAAGTCGTGCAGATGATGGCTGGTCTCGCCTATATGACGGGACCGGTGGGCCGCCCGCTGCGCGCGGGCAGTTCGGTCAACGACATCATGGGCGGCATGTTCGGTGCGATCGGCGTGCTCGCCGCGTTGCACGAACGGCACGCAAGCGGGTGCGGCAAGGAAGTGCAGAGCGCGCTATTCGAGAACTGCGTGCTGCTGTCCGCGCAGCACATGCAGCAGTACGCCGCGACCGGCGTGGCCCCCGCACCGATGCCCGAGCGCATCAGCGCATGGGCCGTCTATGACGTGTTCACGCTGGCCAACGACGAACAGATGTTCATCGCCGCAACGGGCGATGGTCAATGGCGCGCGTTGTGCGGGATTCTCGGCCGCTCCGATCTGCTCGCCGACCCGCGCCTCGCGACCAACAACGACCGCGTGCTCGCGCGCGAATGGCTGTTGAAGACGCTCGGCGAAACCTTGAGCGGTTTCGAAGGCGCGGCGCTCGTGCCGCTGTTCGAACGCGACCACATTCCGTTTGCGTCGATCGTGAAACCCGAAGAGCTATTCGACGATCCGCATCTGAACCAAAGCGGTGGGCTTGCGCGCCTCACGCTCGACGACGGCAGCCAAACCGCCATGCCCCTGCTGCCCATTTCGATCGACGGCGCCCGTTTGCAGCCGCGTCAGCCCATTGCGAAGATCGGCGAGCATACCGCCCAGGTGTTGCGCGAGCTCGGTTATGACGACGCGCAGATTGCGTCGCTGGACAGCGGGTCCACACAGGCGCCGCGCGAGGCCGCGTGACATCGCGTTATTTTGCGTGACGCGTCAATCCTATTCACCGGATCGTCAGCATGACGAAGCGTCGCGACGTAGAAAATCGCGGCGCTTCGATGCATGGCATGTACTCAATCTAGCTTACCCGGCGCAGACCGGCATTCAAGGAGACAGACGATGAAATCGTCGAATCAAGCGGTGTATGCGACAGCGGTCGGCGATGCCGGCGCACTCGACTTGCCTCCGGGCGCTGGTGCGTCGGCAGGCAGGCGCGCTGAAGAAATTGCATTGGGCGGTGCGCGCATTTCGGCGCGGCTCGACCGCTTGCCGGCCACGCGCTCCATCTGGAAGCTGGTCATGCTGCTGAGCCTCGGGCTCTTCTTTGAACTGTATGACTTGATGTTCTCCGGCTATATCGCGCCGGGACTCGTGCGCAGCGGCATTCTCGCGTCGACGACGCACGGCCTGTTCGGCACCAGCGGCGTCGCGAGTTTCATTGCCGCATTGTTCGCGGGACTGTTCATCGGTACGGCGGCGTGCGGTTTTCTCGCCGACCGCTTCGGGCGACGCGCGATCTTCACGTGGTCGCTGCTGTGGTACACGGCGGCGAACATCATCATGGCGTTTCAGGACACGGCGCTCGGGCTCAATCTATGGCGCTTCATCGCGGGCATCGGTATCGGTGTCGAGATCGTGACGATCGGCACGTATATCTCCGAACTCGTGCCGAAGCATGTGCGCGGCCGTGCGTCGGCATGTTCGCAGGCGGTTGGCTTCTGCGCCGTGCCGATTGTCGCGTTTCTATCGTATCTGCTGGTGCCGCATCGGTATTTCGGTCTCGACGGCTGGCGTCTCGTGGTGCTGACCGGCGTGGTGGGTGCGGTCGTGGTGTGGTGGATCCGCCTCGGTTTGCCGGAGAGCCCGCGCTGGCTCGCGCAAAAAGGTCGCATCGACGAAGCGGATGCGATCATGACGCGGCTCGAAGCGCGAGTCGAACGTGAGTATGGGCGGCCGCTGCCGGAACCCGCATTGCCCGAACCGGTCCGTGCCCGTGCAGCGTTTCGCGATTTGCTGGTGCCGCCGTATCGCAAGCGCACGCTGATGCTGATCATCTTTCACGTATTCCAGACGATGGGCTATTACGGTTTCGCGAACTGGATTCCCACGTTGCTGATCAAGCAGGGCATTACGGTGACGACTAGCCTGATGTATGCAAGCATCATCGCGGTGGCGGCGCCGCTTGGACCGTTGCTCGGCTTGCTGATCGCGGACCGCTTCGAGCGCAAGACGGTGATTGTCTGCATGGCTGCAGTCAATGTGGTGTGCGGGTTGCTCTTCAGCCAGGCGCGCGAGACCGTGCTGCTGGTGAGCCTTGGTGTATGTCTCGTGCTGGCCGGCAATATCATTTCGTATAGCTATCATGCGTATCAGGCAGAACTCTTTCCGACGAGTATCCGCGCACGCGCAGTCGGCTTCGTGTATTCGTGGAGCCGACTGTCGGCGATGTTCTCCGCATTCGTGATCGCGGGATGCCTGAGCCGTTTCGGCGTGAACGGTGTGTTCGTGTTCATCTCCGGTGCAATGGCGATCGTGATGCTGGCTATCGGCACACTGGGACCGAGAACGCGCGATGTCGCGTTGGAGGATATTTCGAAGTAGTGTCGTTGCCTGTGGGACGACGCCCCACACGAAGATAACGTCAGCCGCTCCGTGAACCGGCTGACGTTTTTTTCTTGGTCTTCTGCTTTTCCGAAGCCGTTACATCGCAACGTAGCCCGCCGGAGCGGTCGCATTCGCCGTCGCAACGGGCGCGTTGGCCGATACCACATACACCGGCGATTCCGTCAGGTTCAGCATCAACGTACCGTTGCTGTAGCTTGCGTCGCTGGCATTGCCCATCATGTCGACCACTTGACGGTGCCGCTCGTCCCTGGCGCATCTCGTGCGGACGCGAAAGTTGGAACGGTCGACCGTAACGATCCGATTAGAAGGCGTGAAAGAAGTAAACGGATTGTTCGTATGGCCGCGCGACATGTAGGAATTACCTTCATCTGACGTATGCGCTATGTGCGGCAGCGTTCGTCAATCTTCGCCATGAACTTCGCGAAATCGTGAAGTAGGGCGGATTGCTAACTGATAGGCAAACGTAAACCGCCATCGGAATGGGTGATAGCGCTCATTCCAAAGCCGAAGAACTCTTGGACTTGGCGCGAATTTGCTGGATCTTGGGTGTACTGTTTTCTCGCGGCAAGAACGGGTACCTGGGCTGTCGCGGGTTTCGGAGACGACGGCGCATCGCGAAGGAAGCGCGCCGGATACTAACTACGAGATGAGGGGGTCAAGTGGGCCGTTGCTCACAAGGCCGGCTTATCCATCCGCTGTGCAATACGGGCGGTCATTAGAGAGATAGATCGTGAGGATTCTCCAACTGGTTCACGCACCACGATTATCCGGGGCAGAAGTACTCGTAAAAGGTCTTGCGATGTACCATCAGCGCGCCGGACACGAAGTCTGTATGACTTCGCTGCTGCCGCAGCAAGAGGATTTCGTCGATATTCGTGCCGAACTCAACGCGGCGGGCGTCATATGCCGCTTTCCGGAAGTCCGTCACGGCAGGGTCGGCAAGCTGCTGCACCTGTACCGTGTGGTGCGCCAGTTCCGTCCGGACTTCATCATTGCGCATGCGACGCTCGCCGCGCTGTATGTGCGTCTGTTGCCGGTGCATACGCCTATCGCATGGGTGATGCACTCGGGCGTCAACGACTTCGAGAACGGTGCACTCAAGCGCGCAGAACGTTTGCTGTCGCGCCGGGCGAGAGCGATCATCGGCGTCTCGCAGCAGAATATCGACGACTATATGCGCGAGATCGGCAAGCATCCTTCTATGGTTGTGATTCCTAATGGAGTGGATGCGTCGCTATTCGCCGAAGACAGTCACGCACCCGCGCCGGATAGCGCTGTGCCGCCGAAGCAGATCGTTCAGGTCGGGCGATATATCGAAGCCAAGAGTCAACTGCACACCGTTCGGGCGTTCGAGCGCGTGCTGAAAGCCGAACCTGAAGCGCGTCTGATGTTTTGCGGCGTCGTCGAGGATCTCGACTATCACCGCGCGGTGGTGTCGCTCGTCAAGCAGCTTGGACTCGAGAGCAAGATCAGCGTATGCGGGCCGCGCTCGGACGTTGCGGCGGTCCTGCGCTCGTCACGTGTGTTTGCAATGCCCTCGCGCTTCGAAGCGCAAAGCATCGGCTTTCTCGAAGCGCTCGCATCAGGTATTCCTGTTGTGGCGAACCGGATTCCTTCATTCGGTTTCGCGAACAATTTCGCCGGCGTGAGCCTCGTCGATACGGCCGACGCCGAAGCGTACGGCCACGCGCTCGTCAACGCGCTCAAAACGCCGCGCGCGCACCGGCAACTCGCGGGCTATACGCTGCACGACACCGCGGACCGCTACATGTCGATTGCGCGCAAGTTCGCTCAGCCGATGCAGATATCGGCCTGAGTTCTACCGTACCGACCGGTCCGCGCTATTGCGCGAGCCGGTCGATTCTCACGGTCTCCGAGAAAAACCCTGGCAGTTCGCCGAGATCTTGCGGCGCGCCGACGGCTAAGCCGTTTTCCAGCGGGTAGCGCGACAGCGCGGGTGCGCCGCCGGTGAAGTAGAAGTCGCCGAGTGTCGCGTCGACTCGGCGATACAGCATGAGTGCCGCGCCATGCTTGTCGCGTACGTAAGCGGGAAATACGTCCGACCACGACATGCCGCGCAACGAAGACGCGTGAACCGGGATGGCCGCTGGCTCGGCGATATTCAGCGTGGCGATGTCGATGAGCGCGTCGCCGCTAGTTCCATCGAGACGCGGCGTGAGCAGCATCAGCGTGTCGCGATCGTCGCCATGCATTGAAGCGGTCGTCATCTTGACGAAGCCGGGCACGAAGTTGGTCGGCAACATTCTGCGCTCGCCGATAGTCATGCGCGTGTTGTCGTTGGCAATGACCGTCAGTGAGAGACGTTCTTGCACCGTCTCTACCGCAACAAGCGATGAGCGCGTGCCCGCATTGCCGAACGGCAGCAAAGCGGCGTTTTGCGCGAGGTCTTTGGCTTGCGCGACGAGCGTAGGCGCGGTGCCTGCGTTTCCATTTGCACTTGCGGTGCCGGCGGCCGACGCGAGCCACAGATCGAGTCCGCTATCCGAGCGCTTTTGTGCAATGAGTACACTGGCTCTGTGTGTCCCGGTGAAATCCGCGGCCACATATTGCTGCGTCAGTTCGGGCCTGAATGCAGCGCCCGTTTGCAACCAGAGGCGCGGCGCGTCGAAGCGATCGCCCGAACTGCGCAGCAGCCAGAACGCGGTGCCGTTCTCGCGTGCGGTGACGATCATCAGGTCGGCCTTGCCATCGCCGTCGAAATCGCCGAGCAGGAAACGCGCACTGTCGAAGCATAGGTTGTCGCCAACGCAACTCGGCGTCGTCGCGCGCGGCTCGAAGGGAACAGTGCCCGCATACCAGAGCGCCGGCGGCGCGGCTTTTTCCACCGACGCGGCATAGACATTGAACCCAGGTCCATCATGTTGGCGCTGCACATAGACGGCGGACTGTTCGCCCGCGCCCGTCACGTCGCCATACATAGCAGTGGCGAGCCGAAGATCGTTCGCCTGGATGCGTTGCGTCGTGGCCCAACGGTAGCGTGTAGTGAGCGCGGTGCAACCGCGCATCGTGAGCTTGCCGTCGTTCTCACCAAGGCAATGGCGCATCGGCGTATAAACAAGGCCGAAATCCCACGGCGTCCAGCGTTGCGCCAGATCCCATTGATCGCACGTTTCCGAGCGCAGATAACCGTCGCGCTCGGCGATGCATTGGGACGTTGCCACGCTGACAAGCGCGGCGTTGCGCAGGTTGCCTGGATACACCGTTACGGGTTCCCACCGCCATTGTTGCGCGGACGAACCATTGCAGGCGGCAAGCGTCGGTGGCTGGCCCGCAGCGGCTGCGCTCACGCAGCGATTCGTCGCCACGTTGAAGAGCCGTATGGGTCGCGACTGAAAATCCGGCACGCGGTTATCGGTGCGGTCCGCGAAGGCATAGCGTCGCGCAATCCAGTTGCCGTCCCATTGAAACTCGCCGAATACATGCGACGACTCGCTTCCATCGATCGAAAAATAGCTCGCGACAATGTCTCGCTTACGCTGGACTTCCGCGGCGGGAAGATTGCCAGGCCAGCCGCCCGTCGGATACGTCACGTGATAGACGATCGGCACGCTCTTGCCGAGCGTCTGCGCGACATGGCGCGTAATGCGCGCAGCGTAGATGTGATCCGGATGTTCGATAAATGGTACGGTGTCCGGATTAAGCGTGTAGATCTGCGACGCCTGGACGAGGATCGCCTTCAACGTCGCAGACAGCGTGTCCCGATCGTATTTCACGCGCACCGAGCCGTCCGCGTTCATCGGATAGGTGGCAAGCGTCGCGTGCTGGTCCCATAGCAGACCGAGCGGCTCGCGACCGCCGCGCACGCCTCCGCCGGGTAGCCGCAATTCAAGCAGACGAACTTGAGGCCTTGCCTTAAGCACCATTTCATGCACGAGCTTGCCGGCAATCTCGACGTTCGACTCGCTCCATGCGTCGGCCACGCCCGCCATGCGTGCGTATGCGAGCCGCGAGGCCTGCTCGCGTGTCAGCACATAGGCGAAGTTAGCGCCATTCGCGCCGCCGATCAGATGCACGGTGGTAATGCACCACCCCGCATCGAGGCGCTCGCTGATCGCAGGGTCGACGAAGAGCAGGTCGTCGTCGAGGTGCGCGACGACCGTGACGAGCGTACCCGCACTGCAATTGGCCGCGCGTGCTGTCGCCGGAAACACGGCGAAAAAAAGCAGTGCGAGCAGCGCAATGAATGAATCGCGAACAAGCCTGGCCGCCAATGATCGCATGTGGACTCGAGCCGTTAGGGTGGGCTCGATCATACTGCAACGGCTTTACGTTCGACGTTGGCGGGATAACAGTGGGCGTCAGCGGAAGTACGCCTTGGTGTTTTCGTGGACGTCAGGGTGAGCGAGCAATTCAGCGGGCGTGAGCCACAGATAGTCGCTATGCTGGTCCAGCCGACCGATCGACTGCGTGCTGCCCGACGACAGTGCGTAAGCGAGCACGACGTAGTGAGTCGATACGCCCGGCTCCGCCGCGAAATTGTCGCTGTAGTGATGTTCGAATGCGCCTTCGAAGCGCGCGGCCGAGCGCGCCAGTTTCGCAATGCCGAGCTCCGCGTCGGCAATGCGCGTGAACGCGGCATCGAGCGTCTCGTCTTTCAGGATGCGGCCACCGGGAACAAACCATGTGCCGCGCGCGGGACGGTTGCGGCGATGGCCGATCAGAACGCGTCCTTCTGCATCGCTAACGATCAGATCGATCGCGACCAGTGGCGTCAGACGAACAACGTCGAGGAAGTCGATCTGCGTCAGCATGTCAGTTCCTAAGCGAGGGCGCCGCATTTTTCAGCGGTAATTTTTTAGCAAAGCGCTAGTAGTCGCCACGGTTGTCATCGTCGCGAGTCAGCTGGTCCGATACGTAGGCCAGCATCACGATAAACAGCACCGCGCCGATCGCCGCAAACATGCACGCGCCGATTATCGCGGCGAGCACAAGCATGATCCATGTAAGGCCGTTCATTTGGCGGCCTCAAGCGTGTTGATATGCATGCTAACTTCCCCCGCCCGGATTTTATGTGCGCTGCCTAGCCATTGCGCCTGTCACTTCACGCCGAAGTGTCGCCAGGTAGCGCCGCCGGTTCAAACCGCTATCGGGCGACATAGCCTTCCGGTGTGATGACAGCGTCTTTGAATACGTCGGCATTGTTCGACACTATATAGACAGGTGCGGGCGAGAGCCTGAGACTCGCCACGCCGTCGCGATACGGAACCGCGGTTGCATTGCCCATCATATCGAGCGCCGTGACCTGGCCGGTCGTGCCGGGAGCATCGACCCGCAAACGGTAATCGACATTTTGGCCCGCATTAAAGCCGCTTTTCGCGCTCCATTTATCGTTGTCGTGAGTCCACAGCGCGGTGACGATCTTGCCGCCGCCCAGTCTGCGAAATGCGTACGCGTAGACGCCTTTAGGCAGATTCTTCAGCGGTCCCAGCGTATTGGTTCCGTCGATGATGCGCGTCATCGCCGCCACGGCGAGTGCCGCGGGCTTTGGGCTGATGCGCGAAGGACCGTAAGCACCGGTCGGATGCTCGAGTTCGAAGAAAATGCCGTAGCCGGGCGCGGCGTCCGGCATATCCGCGAGGTAGAACACATAGGTCATGTCGGCGCCCTCGCCGAGCAGAATCAGATGCGTGCGCGCGACGATCGCTGCTTGCGCATACAGCACGTCCGCGCCCGGATAGTTCTTGCGGTACGACTCGCCGATGTCGTAACTGATGCCCGTTTCGGTGACAAATAGCGGCGCCCCCGGCTTCAGGTATTGATGGAGCTCGTGGCGCAGCGCGCGCATCGAAGCGGCCAGCGCACCGGGCAGTGTGCCTTGATTGCGGATATCGGCGACGCGCTCCGGCGGATGCGATGGCGTGGTGCCGATGTCGTAATAGCCGTGCACGGTCATGCCGTCCATATAGCGGCCAATGCCGAGCGGACCGAGACGGCGCATCCACTTCACATTCCCTTGCACGGATGAATACGTCAGCCCCATGACCACCGCATGTGGATCCGTCTGATGGATGCCTTCCCACACAGCCTTGTACATCGCGATGAAATTCGCGTCGGTATCGCGCCACGGCAATCCGCCATCGGCATCCGGCTCCCACGTCACCTGATAGTAGTTATCACGTTGCTTCGGAAAGTAGGTCGTGCGAACGCGGTTCGATTCCGCGCCGACCCGCGCCATGTATTCCTTCATCTGCGCGAGCGAAACAGGCGCGTAGCTATGCGTCTGTTTGCCCGTTGGACTTGCCCATTGCGGAATGCCGTCCAGTTGAATCAGACGCATGATGTCGCCGGGCCGGAAGTATGGCGTGAGCTGCTTCGCCGCGGGATCGAAGGTGCCGGACTTGTCCGGCTCCTCCATATACCAGTTCCGATTGTCGTTGACCCATGTGAGACCGAGCGCGGTGTAGACCGGGCGATACCCGTCGCCGTCACAGCAATGCTGGCCGGGCGCGAGGTAAGCGGTGCCCTGGCCGCCGAATCGATGCAGGTCTTCGTACGGAAAGCGCGCGGCGGGCAACGCGGATGCGGTATCCGGCAATACGCCGAAGGTCGCGATGCCCGCGGGGCGCGTACCGCGCGATTCGAGTTGTCCCTTCGCATGTTCGAGCGATGCGGATACCGCAAAGTAGCCCGCTACCGTAGATGCGCAACTGAGCGTCGACAAAGTGGCACCCGCCGTGACGTTGAAGCTTCCGCTTGCACGCACGACATTCCACGTGTCGCGTATCTGCCAGTTCAGCGCATCGTTTTGCGGCGCCCGTGTGGTGAAAACGAGCGCGAAGGGTTTGGACGCAGCAAAGAGGCGTGTGCCGTCGCTCGGCGTGTCGGCCTCGATGGCATCGCCTGTCGAGGTTGCGCGTGTTTGCGAGGCGGGCGCCGAGCAGCGCAGGCCTGGGCCAGGCGGCGCCTTCATTTCGACAGCCACCGCGGGCGCGTCGGCGGCGGACGCCGCGAAGACCGCACCGCACTGAACAGCGGCGAAGCCGAGCGCCACCATGACCGCGATAAAAGCGCTGCGGCGCCGCGTGAGCGGGAATGACGACCATGCGCCCTGGAAGCTTCGCGCCGCGCGTTGTCTGTTAGGATTCGACATGTATTCCCCGTGCCGTTCGCGGTGCGTTTCCGCTGACGAACGTCGTCAAATTGCTAGTTCACCAGGCCGAAGCCGCCTCAACGCGCTGTCCGTTGCCCTTTGTTGCGGAAACGGCATAGTGTATTTCCGCAATCTTATGGCGGATTTGGACGGCCTGCCGCCCGGCGCAATCAGCCACTGGTCCGTCGATTGCGCTGTTGCCTTAACCGATGTTATTCCGGTGTTTCAGCTCTGAAACATTAATCGCCGCCTTTATATTCACTGCACCGAATAAGAACGAATTAAATAATCCCGCGCTCTCTAAAGTGCCTATATTAGACACTGCTTTCCCTTATTGAAGAGCGGCGTCGGTCCCGTCCGCGCGAAGTCGCGGCGGCGAGATGCGCTATAAATGCGGGTGCTCAGGCGGATTCGTCCCGACATTACTCTCTATCTGGCATAAATTACTCCATATCTGCAAAAGCGCCGCGTGGAACGGATTGTAACCGCCCTTTTTTGAGTAGTGATCCAGTGTGCGCTGGCGAACGAAATCCGCTTTTAGTTTGAACTAATATTCGCACAACGCCAATTCATTGATATGTGGAATCGGCAATTAATTCGGTGCAATTCGGCGTTGGCGGAATTTTGCCGAAAATCACTGACGAGCCACCCCGGTCAATGCGACAACATGTCAGCACTATCGGTCATGGCGGCTAAATACTTGATGAGTGGTGGCTATGATGCAGTGCACTGCACAGAGCCGGGCTCCTGCCACCGCTAGAGATGAAAGATCGTTTTCTGGTGAGGATAGCTATGACCTGCGCGAGTCTCGAATCTGCAATGCTGCGCTGGGTGCACGCACCGAACAAGGGGATGCGGCGCATCGCGATACTGATGTTCAACGATTGCTCGCTGCAAGGAGCCGGCGTGGTAGCCGAAGTGTTCCAGGCAGCAAATGAACTGGCTTCGTCGGCCTCTGGGGGTTGTTCGTACGACGTGTGTTTCCTGTCGGCCGATGGCGGCATGGTCACGTCCTCCTCGTCCTTGCGTGTGTGGACCGATGGACTTGACGCCCGACATTACGGAGGCTTCGACGCGCTGTATGTCGCGGGCGGCAAAGGCGCGCTCGCCGCGGTGAAGGACGAGCGCCTGATTGCGTGGCTGCGCCGGGTTCGCCGCAACACGGGCATGATCCGGCCGATCGCCGAGGGGCGTGCGCTGCTCGATGCGGCCTACGTGCCCGATGCAATCGAGCCGAATGAATCGCGCGATCCGTCGATGCCGTCGCGCCAGTCGGAGCAGAGTGGCGACGCGGGCGATCGTCTCGAGTCGATGAGAAGCGCGCTCGCGATGATCAAGCGTGATCTCGGCGCCGGCGCCGCGCGTTCCGTTGCCGAGCGTCTGCTGGCTGATTCGTGCTCGAATCTCGCGCCGCTGCTCAGCGAAGATGGCGCGCTCACGCCTGGCGACAAAGTCCGCGCCGCGGCGCGGTGGCTGCAGGAGAACTGCCAGCAGTCCATCTCGATCGCGGATGCCGCGCAGTTCGCGGCAATGAGCGAGCGCAACTTCCTGCGCCGCTTCAAGATGGAAATGGGCATCACGCCTTCGAGTTTTCTGCTGCACGAACGTCTTGCCGTGACGTGCAGTCTGTTGACCGAGTCTGAGTTGCCGGTGGACAAGATTGCACGGCGCACCGGCATGGGCAACGGTGACCGGCTCGCCAAAGTGTTTCGCAAGCGGATGAGGATCTCGCCCACCGAGTTCCGGATACAAAGCCGCCGCATGGTGGGTCAGTAGAGTCGACGGGGCAGGCAGGGGCGCGCGCTGCATGCGGTCTCCAGCATCTGTTTTTGGTCGGTTCTGAGAATCATAAGGATTGCGAATATGTCGACTCAGGGAGCAGGAAACAACGCGTCGTCCGATACGAGTGGCGAGGCAGTCGGCGCGCGTTGCCCGCGCATTGTCCCGGTCATTCTGGCCGGTGGTTCGGGTACGCGCCTGTGGCCGGTGTCGCGCGAGAACTATCCGAAGCAGCTTATCGACGTGGTCGGCTCTGATTCTCTGCTGCAAGCCACCGCGCGACGCATGGACGGTTTTTCCGCGAGCTGGAAGGTCGATGCGTCGCCGATCATCGTATGCGGTGAAGAGCACCGCTTCGTGATTGCTGAACAGCTTCAGGAAAACGGCGTGGAGGCGCGTCTGATTGTCGAGCCCGCTCGCCGCGATACGGCGCCTGCACTTACGCTCGCGGCATCGCTCGCTTGCGCGGGCGGCGAAGACGGCATTCTCGTCGTGATGCCGGCCGATCATTCGATCGCGGACGTGAAGGCGTTGCAAGACGCGCTGGAAAGCGCGGCACGTTACGCGGAACAAGGCGCAATCGCGACGCTTGGCGTGCCGCCCACGCGTCCGGATACGGGCTTCGGCTATATCCGCATCGGTACTGAGTTGCCGAAGGGCGGATATGCGATTGACGGCTTCGTCGAAAAGCCCGCGGAAGAACTCGCCGCGAAATACGTTGCAGCAGGGACGTATTGGTGGAATAGCGGCATCTTTATCGTGCGTGCGAGCGTGTGGCTCGATACCTTGAAGCGTCTGCAACCGGAGATGCATGCTGCCTGCGAGCGCGCGTTCAACGACGGCCGCAGCGAAGGCGCGTATTTCCGTCCGCTCGGCGAGGCGTTCCTCAGCGCGCCCGCCGATTCGATCGACTATGCGGTGATGGAACGGCTGACCGAAGCGCCGGAGACGGATACCTCCGGTGCGGCCGATGCCGCTAATGCGACGACCGACGCGAACGTCGCCTCGCCCGCGGGCGTGGTCATCAGACTTGAAGCCGGCTGGTCCGATCTCGGTTCCTGGGACGCCGTCTGGGCCGCGATGGAAAAAGACGCCAATGGCAACGCAGGGCGCGGCCGCGTGACTTTCGAGGGCGCGGTGTCGAGCTACGCACATTCGGAAGGGCGCCTCGTCGCGTGTGTCGGCACGACGAATGTCGTGGTCGTCGAAACCGCCGACGCCGTGCTGGTGGTCGACCGCTCGCATGTGCAGGACGTGAAGGGTCTCGTGTCGCGCATCAAGGCGCAACACGCACCCGAGGCCGACGCGCATCGCAAGGTGCGCCGTCCGTGGGGTTTTTACGATTCCATCGACCATGGGGAGCGCTTCCAGGTCAAGCGCATCGTCGTCACGCCGGGCGCACAGTTGTCGCTGCAACTGCATCACCATCGCGCCGAGCATTGGGTCGTGGTGCGCGGCACGGCGCTCGTCACACGTGGCGAAGAGCAATTCCTGCTGAGCGAGAACGAATCGACTTACATCCCGCTCGGCGTCCGGCACCGGCTCGAAAACCCGGGGAAGGTGCCGCTCGAAATCATTGAGGTCCAGTCAGGCACTTATCTGGGCGAAGACGACATCGTGCGATTCACCGACAACTACGGCCGCTGCTCGTAGACAGCGTGCCTTGCGGGTTGCGGACAGGAACGGCCAGTACGAGGTAAGCAAAATGGGCAGGTTTCAGGATTTACTCGCGCGAGTTTTCGACGTCGCGCTAGTGCTCGCAGGTGCGGCGGTGGCGTCGCAAGTCCGCTTCGACTATCTCGCTCAATCCGGCTTCTATTGGGCGCTGGTGATGTTTTCGGCTGCGTTCGCGTTGGCGATCTTTCCCGCGTTCGGCGTCTATGAATCGTGGCGCGGCCGCTCGAAGCTCGGGCTCGCGGGCCAGGTGTCGCTCGCATGGCTCATCGTGCAAGGCAGCGCGCTGGTGCTGATGTATTCGCTGCATCGCAGTGACTCGGTTTCGCGTTTGTGGTTCTCGTACTGGACTGCCGTCAGCGGCGGCTTGCTGATCTCCTACCGGCTCATCACGCATGCCGTGCTGGCGCGCGCACGCAGTGCGGGCATGAATCTGCATCAGGTGGCCATTGTGGGCAGCGGTTCGCAATGCGACGCGATCATTCGCCGTATCGAATCCGCGCCCACCACGGGCTTTCGCGCGACGGCGGTTTACAACACGAGTCCGGACAAGTCGCCCGTGACGAGTACACGCGTACCGGTTTTCGATAGCGTGGATGCGCTCGCTGAATACATCCGCACCAACGACGTCCACGAACTATGGCTGATGCTGTCGCTTTCGGAAGAGCCGCTGATCTGTTCGCTCGTTAGCGAGTTCCGCGACGATCTCGTGAACATCCGCTTCATGCCGGACGTGCGCAGCCTCGCGTTGTTCGAAGGCAGCGGCGTGACCGATGTGCTGGGTGTGCCGGCGATCAACCTCGTCGCATCGCCGCTGTCGGCGAACTCGATGCTGAAGAAGGAGATTTTCGATCGCCTCTTCGCGGCTGCGGCGTTGCTCTGTCTCGCACCGGTCCTGATTGCGGTTGCGCTCGCCGTGAAGTGCTCGTCGCGTGGTCCGGTGCTCTTCAAACAGAAGCGCAAGGGGGCGGACGGGCGCGTATTCACCATCTACAAATTCCGTTCGATGCGCTTGCATACCGAGGAAAAGGGCACCGTCAAGCAGGCCACGCGAAACGATCCGCGTGTGACGAGAGTCGGTGCGTTCCTGCGCCGTACGAGCCTCGATGAACTGCCGCAGTTTTTCAACGTATTGCGTGGCGACATGTCGGTCGTGGGACCGCGTCCTCATGCGCTCGAGCACGACGACCTCTATCAGAAAGTGGTCGCGGGCTACATCAATCGCTATCGAATCAAGCCGGGCATCACGGGTTGGGCACAGATCAACGGCTTTCGTGGCGAGACCGACCGCATCGAAAAGATGGAACGTCGGGTGGAACATGACCTGTATTACCTGGGGCATTGGTCGTTCGCGCTCGACATGCGGATTATCGGCGCGACGATTGTTGCCGGACTGGTGCATCGAAACGCTTACTAGTTGTTAACAAAGCACGCGGGGCGTTGCCTCATCTGAGGACAGTCGCTCTCGCGCAAGGAGGAAATGTTATGAGCTCGCTTGGTACACGCACGGGAAGTCTCACGGTTTTCGCTATCGCGGCATTGCTTGCGGGCTGCGCTGCGGCACCTGGTCAGCGGATGATCACACCGGCTGCGGTTCAGGAAACCGGCGGCGATTTCAGCACCGAACCGTCGCAGCAGCAGACGATACCAATCACGGATATCAATCTGTCGCTGCTGCGCAAGATGCGCATGGAGCAGACCGCTGCTACGCTGCCGCCGGCGACGCTTGCGCTGTTCGGCAAACCGACGGCCTACAGAGTCGGCCCCGGCGACGTGCTGCAGATCGTCGTATGGGATCACCCCGAACTCGCGGCGGCGGTAGGCCAGCCGGCGCAGAACGGCAAGACGACGGATGCGGCGCCGGGCTTTCTCATCGACGAAAAAGGCGATGTGCAGTTCCCGTATGCGGGCACGGTGCACGTGGCGGGCAAGGACGTCGGCGCAATCCAGAAGGAACTGTATAACCGCCTGAGCAAGGTGTACCAGAAGCCGGAAGTGACCGTGCGTGTCGCGTCTTTCCGCGCGGCGCAGATCTACATAGACGGCGAAGTGCGCACGCCTGGCGCCCAGTCGATCAACGACATTTCGACGTCGCTCACCAGCGCGATCAACCAGGGCGGAGGTTTCAGCCCGAACGCCGATCGCAGCCGCGTCGAACTGATCCGTAAAGGCGTCACGTATCAGCTCAATATGGACGACCTGCTTAAGCGCGGCCACAACCCGTCGGACATCTACCTGCAACCGGGTGACGTCGTGCGCGTGGCCTCGCGTGAAGACAGCGGCGTGTACGTGATGGGCGAAGTGAACAAGCCGGCGACCATCACGCCATTGCGCAACGGTTCGCTGACGCTTTCGCAGGCCATCTCCGACAGTGGCAGTTTCGACCAGAACACCGCCTCGACGCGCCAACTGTTCGTGATCCGCAATTCGACGAGCGAATCGCCGCAGGTCTATCACCTCGACGCGACCTCGCCGGTTTCGATGATCCTCGCCAATCAGTTCGAGTTGCAGCCCAAGGACGTCGTGTACGTAGGCCAGGGCGGACTGGTCCGCTTCAACCGTATTTTGAATCTGCTGCTGCCGGCCATCAACGCGGCTGTGACTGGTGTGGTGGTGGCGAAATAACGACCCTATAACGTAAATCAGAACCGCCGGGTTTTGCTGGGTGACCAAAAATGGCAATCAACTTCGAGAACCGCTATACCGACGTGTCCGGACCGGACGAGTTGCATCTGTCGGACTATCTCCGCACGATCGTGCGGGGCTGGCGCACCATTGCAATGGTGACGCTGATCGCGCTCGCGCTGGGGTGCGCGTACGCTTTCCTTGCTCCGCCGACGTATCGCGCGGACGTGTTGTTCCATGTCGAGGACAAGACGGCGAATGCCAATGCGAACGGTAAGGATTCCTTGCCGCCGCTCACCGGTATGTTCGATACGAAGCCGTCGACGGCGGCCGAGATCGAGCTGCTGAAGTCGCGGCTCGTGACAGAGGAAACCGTCAAGAAGCTGCATCTCGACATTACGGCCGCACCGCGTTATATGCCGATTATCGGCGGCATGATTGCGGGACTCGTGAACGGGCAATGGGGCTTCACCCTGCCGCAGTTCATCAATCTGTCCGGCTATGCGTGGGGTAACGAGAGCATTTCGGTGTCGCGCTTCGATACGTCGAAGGAGATGTACGACACGACGTTCACGCTGATCGCGGGCAATGACCGCTCGTATGTGCTGCGCGACAGGAACGGCATCGCGATTCTCTCCGGCCACGTCGGCGAGACCGTGGAAACCGACACGGCCGATGGCCCGATCGCGTTGCATGTCGACGCGCTGACCGGCGCGCCCGGTTCGCGTTTCGAACTGTCGCGCGCATCGACCCTGAGCACTGTGGACCGTTTGCAAAAGGCGCTGGTGGTGCAGGAAACCACGCTGCAATCCGGCGTGATTCGCGCCAGTCTCGAAGGCGGCGACAGTGCGTTGACCGCGGCGATCGTCAACAGCATGGCGCGTGAATTCGTGCGCCAGGATGTGGCGAGCCGTTCGACGGAAGCCGAGCACATGCTCGCATTCCTCGATCAGCAACTGCCGGGCTTGCGCAAGGAACTCGACGAAGCCGAACAGCGCTACAACAAATTCCGCAACATGCATGGCACTGTGGATCTCGGTGAAGAGAGCCGCCTGCTGCTTCAGCAGATCGTCGATAACAAGACCAAGCTGCTCGACCTGCAAACGCAACGGGCGGAGATGTCGCAACGCTTCACCGCCAACCATCCGGCAGTGGCGGCGCTCGATGCGCAGATCGCAGCGCTGCAAGGCGCGCAGACCAACATGAACCGCAGCGTGTCGGTGATGCCGGATACCGAGCAGACCGCGCTGCGTCTGTTGCGCGACGTGCATGTCGACACCGAGCTCTATACGAACCTGCTCAACAGCGCGCAGCAACTGCGCGTGGCGAAAGCCGGCCAGGTCGGTAACGTGCGTGTGGTCGACTTCGCCGAGGCGCCCGATGAACCGGTGCGGCCGAAGCGTGTGATCGCGATCCTGATCGCCCTCGGCGGCGGCCTCGTGCTCGGCATCATGCTGACCTTCTTCAAGCGCGCGATGTACGGCGGCGTGGAACGTCCGGACGAACTCGAAGCCGTGCTTGGCGTGCCGGTCTTCGCGGTCGTGCCGCGCAGCCAGACGCAGTTGCGGCTGCAGGAAGACGTGATGCTGCGCCGTCGCGGCTTGCATGTGCTCGCGCAGCAGGCGCCGGAAGATATCGCCGTGGAAGGCGTGCGCAATCTGCGCACCTCGCTGCAACTTTCGCTCGATCACGCGGCGAACAACATCGTGATGATTACGGGTTCGCGGCCAGACGCAGGCAAGTCGTTCCTGTCGGTGAATCTCTCGGCGCTGGTGGCATCGGCGAACAAGCGCGTGCTGATTATCGACGGCGACATGCGGCGCGGCGACGTCCACTCGCATTTCGGCATCGCGCATCAACCGGGCTTGTCGGATGTGCTGAGCGGTGGCGACCTGACGTCGATGATCCAGCGCGACGTACTGCCGGGTCTCGACGTGCTGGCAAAGGGCACGCTGCCCTCGCATCCGTCGGAATTGCTGATGAGCAAGCGCTTCGAAACGATGCTCGAAGAACTGAAGTCCCGCTACGACCTGGTCATCGTCGATACGCCGCCCGTGCTTGCGGTCACCGATTCGACGCTGATCGGCAAACATGCGGGTACGACGCTGCTCGTAGTGCGCCACGGCCGTCATCCGTTGAATGAAATTGCAGAGACCGCCAAGCGTCTTCGTAATGGCGGCGTCGGACTCAGAGGCGTATTGCTCACCGATGTGCCGCAGGAAGGGGCGTTCCTCGGCTCGGGTTACCAAGGCGGCTATTACGGGTACGACAGCATCGCGGGCTGAAATCGCGACCGAGTTTCTCGCCACAAGTATGGAAAAGTTAACGAGGAGAAGCCTTCATGAAACGCAAGGTCGCGCTGATCACGGGGATCACGGGGCAGGACGGGTCGTACCTCGCAGAGCTGTTGCTCGCGAAGGACTACGACGTGCACGGCATCAAACGCAGGTCTTCGCTGTTTAACACGGACCGGATCGATCACCTCTATCGCGATCCACACGATCCGGAGCAACGGCTCTTTCTCCATCACGCGGATCTGACGGATTCCACCAGCATTCTGCGCGTGATTCAACGCGTGGAGCCAGACGAGATATATAACCTGGCGGCGCAGAGCCACGTCGCCGTGTCGTTCGAGGAGCCGGAATATACGGCTAATGCGGACGGTCTCGGCGCGTTGCGGATTCTCGAGGCGATCCGCATTCTGGGGCTTCAGGAGAAAACGCGCTTCTATCAGGCGTCGACTTCGGAGCTGTACGGTCTCGTGCAACAGGTGCCGCAATCTGAGACCACGCCGTTCTATCCGCGCAGCCCCTATGCGGTGGCGAAGATGTTCGCGTACTGGACCACGGTCAACTATCGCGAGGCGTATGGCCTCTTTGCATGCAACGGGATTCTGTTCAATCACGAATCCCCGGTACGTGGCGAGACTTTCGTGACTCGCAAGATCACGCGTGCTATTGCGCGTATCGCTGTGGGTATGCAGAAGACGCTGTATCTCGGCAATCTGTCGGCGTTGCGCGACTGGGGCCATGCACGCGATTACGTGGAGATGCAGTGGCGCATGCTGCAACAGGAGCGCCCGGAAGATTACGTGATCGCCACCGGCGTGCAGTACAGCGTGCGTCAGTTCGTTCAGCACGCCGCCGCCGAGTTGGGCGTCACCGTGCGCTTTGAAGGCACGGGTGTGGACGAAGTCGGCATCGTCGAAAAGGTGGAAGGGCGTGAGACACGGATGTCGCCGGGCGATGTGATCGTGCGTGTCGATCCGCGCTACTTCCGCCCAGCCGAGGTCGAGACGCTGCTGGGCGATCCGTCCAAGGCGCACGCGAATCTGGGCTGGCAGCCGACCACGCCGTTCACCTCGCTGGTGAAGGAAATGGTGCGCTCGGACTTTCAGATTGCACGTCGTGACGCGCTCGTCACGCTCGCCGGTTTCACGGCGCTAGAACATCACGAGTGACTGCGATGGACAAACAAGCACGCATTTTTGTCGCGGGTCACCGCGGCATGGTTGGCTCCGCGCTGGTCAGACGGCTCGCTGCCGCAGGCTACACGAACATGATCACGCGATCACGGGTCGAACTCGATCTCACCGACCAGGCGGCGGTAAACCGCTTCTTCGAAACGGAGAAGATCGACATCGTGTTGCTGGCGGCCGCACGCGTGGGCGGTATTCTCGCCAACGCGTCGCGGCCCGGCGAATTCATCTATGAAAACCTGGTGATCGAAACCAACGTGATTCACGCAGCGTATCGCGCCCAGGTCGAGCGGCTGGTTTTCTTCGGCTCGTCGTGCATCTATCCGAAGCAATGTCCGCAGCCGATTCGCGAAGAATATCTGCTGACCTCGGCGCTGGAGCCGACCAACGACGCGTATGCGATCGCGAAGATCGCCGGCGTGAAGTTGTGCGACGCGTACAACCGCGAATACAACACGCAATACGTGGCGTTGATGCCGACCAATCTGTACGGCCCGAACGACAACTACGATCTGAACAGCAGCCATGTGTTGCCCGCGCTGCTGCGCAAGGCGCATGAGGCGAAGCTGAACGGCGCCGACACGCTGACGGTGTGGGGCTCGGGCACGCCTCGCCGCGAGTTCCTGCATGTCGACGATCTCGCCGCCGCCACGATGTTCGTGCTCGAGAACCACGTGACGGAAGGGCTCTTCAACGTGGGAGTCGGCGAAGATCTGTCGATTCGCGAACTGGCCGAATGCATTTGCAGGGTGGTGGGCTTCGAGGGCGAGCTGGTATTCGACGCGTCGAAACCGGACGGCACGCCGCGCAAACTGCTCGACGTGTCGCGTCTTGCGCAAATGGGCTGGCGCGCGACGATCGGACTGGAAGACGGGATCGCTTCGACGTATCGGGAATTCGTCGAATCATATGCCGGGCCGGCGACCGCGGCCGCCATGCAATGACGTCTTTTCGAGGAGCGCGATAAAAATGACTTCATCAGTCACCATCTTCCACAACGTCGTATGGTCGCGTCACAAGGGAGTCGTGTTTTCTGCGCTGCATAATATTTCGGCATCCGGATCAATTCGCTACTCGATGGTGCAGATCGCGGACACCGAACACGACCGCATCGGCTTTTCCGAAGTCGACTATTCGTACCACCGGTATCCGATGCAGAAGCTGTTCGACGGCTGCTACGAAGACGTGCCGACCATCAAGATGATCGCGCGGCTCACGTGGGAAGTGCTGAAGACCAAGTCCGACCTGATCGTGTTGCCTGGCTATCACCGTCCGGAGTATTGGGCGATGCTGGCGGCATGCATCGTGACTGGCAAGCGGCGCGCGGTGTTTTGCGATTCGACCGGGCGCGACCGTCCGAAGAAGCTGATCACGTCGATTCCAAAGCGCGTGTTCTTTTCGCTTTGCGACGGTTACTTCGGCTTCGGCGAACGCAGCCGCGACTATCTGCTGTCTCTCGGGGCGAAGCGCGAGAAGATTTTCGTGCCGTGTCAGGCGGCCGCTATGCCCGGCTCGTTTTCTCCCGAGCGCGCGTTGGTGGAGCGGGTCGCCGCGCGCGCGGGCAATCCGCCGGTATTTCTCTACGTAGGGCGCCTCTCGGAAGAGAAAGGCATCGGCACGCTGATCGACGCGTTCGCCGGACTGCAAAGGCGTGTTCCGGCGGCGAAGTTGCGCATTGTCGGCACGGGGCCGATGGCCGATGCGTTGAAAGCGAAAGCCGCCGACCTGCAACTGGGCGACGCAGTGACGTTCGCCGGTAGTTTGCAGGACGAGCCGCTCACGCAGGAGTACTACCGCGCGACCTGCATGGTGCTGCCGAGTCATAGCGAGCCGTGGGGGCTCGTCGTGAACGAGGCGCTCGCGCATGGTTGTCCCGCGGTGGTCAGTGAAAGCTGCGGCTGTGTGCCCGAGCTCGTCATCGACGGCGTGAGCGGCTATTCGTTCACCGCAGGCGACGCTGCGGGATTGCAGCGAACCCTGTTGAAAGCGATGGAAGCCTTCGGCGATGCGAACGGAACCGCTCACCGTTGCATGGATGTGATTCGCCGCTTCGATCCACCTTCTGCAGCCGCCAACATTGCCCGGGGCTGTGCGCTGATGCTGAGCGATTGACGGGCGTCGCGGCGTCGCCGCGGGGGTCGGGCATGCAAGCCTTAACACGTTCAGACACGCACAATGAAGATCCTGATCTACGGCCTCAATTACGCGCCCGAGCTCACGGGGACCGGCAAATATACGGCGGAAATGGGCGTGCTGCTTGCGGGTCGCGGGCACGAGGTACGGGTGGTATGCGCACCGCCATACTACCCGGAATGGCGTGTTTCAGCGGGTTATGCATCGTGGCGCTATCGACGGGAAGAGCGCGACGGTGTGACTATCTGGCGCGCGCCGCTGTGGGTGCCGTCGCATCCGAGCGGGCTCAAGCGGATGATCCATCTGGCAAGTTTCGCGGCCACCTCGCTGCCCTTGCTCGCATGGCAGGCATTGTGGCGCCCCGATGCGGTGGTGATGATCGCGCCGACATTGATGTGCGCTCCCGCGACGCTCGCACTGGCTCGCGTGACTGGCGCAAGTGCATGGCTGCACATCCAGGATTACGAAGTCGATGCCGCGTTCGAGCTCGGCCTGCTCAAAGGCTCACGTGCCGCGCGATTCGCCCGCGGAATCGAAAGCCTGTTGCTGCGGCGCTTCGATGCGGTGTCGTCGATCACACGGCAAATGAGCGCGCGCGCATCGGCGAAAGGCGTAGAGCTTTCGAAGGTGGTGTGCCTGCCTAACTGGGTCGACGTGTCGGCTGTTTTTCCTCTGCCGCGCCTGAGCGAATACCGGAGTCTGCTCGACATACCCGATGACCAGAAGGTCGTTCTGTACTCGGGCAACATGGGGGCGAAGCAGGGCATCGAAACGCTCGCGGAAGCGGCGGCGTCGCTCGCTTTTCGCTCCGACATCACGTTCGTATTCTGCGGCGGCGGCGCGGCGAGAGAGAGCCTCCTCAAGCGTTGCGCGGCGTTGCCGAACTGTATTTTCCTTCCGCTGCAACCGGTGGATCGGCTCAACGAGTTGCTCAATCTCGCCGACATTCACGTGCTGCCGCAGCGCGCCGATGCCGCCGATCTCGTCATGCCTTCGAAACTCACAGGCATGCTCGCGAGCGGCCGCGCGACGATTGCCATGGCACGGCGCGGTACCGCGCTCCAGGAGGCGGTGCATTCGCGCGGCGTGGTCGTGCCGCCGGATAACGTGAGGGCGCTGGTTGGGGCCATCACCGCGCTCGCGAACGATTCAGCGCGCCGCGCAGCGCTCGGCCGCGCTGCGCGCGACTATGCGGAAAGCGCCCTTTCGCCGGACTCGACGATTAGTACTTTTGAAGAACGCATTGGGGTGTTGTGCCGCGCGGCAGGAAGAAGGCGTGTGAAGACGAGCACGCCGTACTTCGATGCAAGACCTTCAGCGGTGGCGGTGCCGAACGCGAAGCCGGCCACGACGGAGGAAGCCGCGCCGGATTGATCCGGAACGCGGCCATCTCATGAATGCACGCTTACCACGGCGACCGGTAGACGGAGCGCTTGCCCTTTGCGTAAGGATCGGCGTAAGCGGCTTTAGCGGCGCCCTCGGGCAGCAGCGTATCGGTCGTGCGCGGGCGGGCCGCCTTATCCGCGACTCGCACCTGACCGTTGGCCGCTGCCGGCGCCTTGCGTTGACCGGGAGCGGCTTGTTGGCCGCCTTGCGCCGCGCCGGTGATGGTCATGCGTTGCTCGTTGAGCAAAGCCGCGCGACGTGCGTCGTCGATATTGCCGTTCTGCGGGTTGTCGAGACTGTATTCGCTCGGCGCGCCGAGCAGTGCCTGCTCGTGCTTGCGCTGCACGGCGCGGCGATCGACAGGAGCCTGGACCGGCGCGCCATAGCCAGTCGGAGCCGTGGCGGTCATGGCCGGGGCGCGAGCTGGCGCGGCATTTTGGGCGAGCGCCGGCAGAGCATAGGTGGCGGCGGTGAGAAGCATGCAGGTAGCGGTGCGCCGAAGCGGAGTGGTCATTGTGTTCCCCAGGTTGATGCAGTCGCGGTGAAGTTATCGTGCGCCAATATCCATGCGCGCAGCCGCCAAAACGCTTGCCCGCGCGGCCAGTCTATGAAGCCGTGTAAGGCACGACAAGATAATATCGAACGATTGATTAGCATCCCTGCGCATAGACAGAGCGGCGCACGGTGTGGAGAACGCTGATGGGCAACATAGCCGATGACCCGCGGATCGCGTGTGCGCCGCAAGCAGAGAGCGCCGACGCTGAGCGTCGCGTGATCGACCTGAGTCTTGCCGGCAAGGGAAATTACCGCGCCGGGCGCGGTGCGTTGGTCGAACTCATATGGTTTGTCATCGAGGCCTGTGTGATCAACAACAAGCTGCTGCCGTTCTCATTCGTGCGCGTTGCGTTGCTGCGCCTGTTCGGCGCGAAGATCGGTACAGGGTGCCGTTTCGTGCATCCGCTGCGTGTGAAGGCGCCATGGAATCTCGAGGTCGGCGACAAGTGCTGGTTCGGCATCGACGTCTGGATCTATAACCAGGCGCCGATTCGCATCGGTTCGAACGTGTGCATCTCTCAAGGCGCATTCCTCACTGCCGGCTCGCATGACATGAGCACCACGATGGATTTGCGGGTGGCGCCTATCGTAATAGAGGACGGCGTCTGGATCACCTCCAGATGCGTCGTGCAAATGGGTGTGACGATCGGGCGCTCGGCGGTCGTCACCCCGCAATCTGTCGTGCATCGCTCGCTCGAAGCCGAGGGTGTGTATGGCGGGAATCCGTGTCGTTTCTTACGGAAGCGTTTTCTTCCGTGACCTGAAGCACAGAAATAAAACCGCAGCGTTTATACGCTGAGGAGACCGAGGTCGTGATAGCCGGAACTGATAAAGCGTCCGGTCGCGACGTGTGGGCGGATTGCTCGCCGGCCACCGGCCAGCCAGTGAAAAACGTGCCCAGAAATTGAATAGAAATAGGGGAGCTGCGGATGTTCATCGATACTCGCAATGTCGAACAAAACACGATCATCGAGACGACGGTATGCATTATCGGCGGAGGGGTCGCCGGCATTACACTCGCGCGCGAAATGTCTCGCACAGGCGTGGATACCTGCATGCTGGAAAGCGGCGGCCTTGTGCCCGACGATGAAACCCGCGACCTGTATCGCGGTGAAAACATCGGGCTGCCCTATAGATTCGCGGACGGCTCGCGCAGCCGCTATTTTGGCGGCAGCAGCAATTGCTGGGGCGGATGGTGCCGCCCGCTCGATCCGTGGGACTTCGAGAAGCGCGACTGGATCCCCCACAGCGGCTGGCCATTCGGTCTCGAAGAACTCGCGCCGTATTACGCGCGAACGCACGAGTTGCTGAAGCTCGGTCCGCAAACTTTCGATCCGGCGTATTGGGAGCGCGAGATCGGCCGCCACGACGTGCGCCGCATACCCCTGGGCACGGGCGATATGCGCGACACGGTTGCGCAGTTCAGCCCGCCCGTGCGGTTTGGCAAGGTGTATCGCGAAGAACTGGCGCGCTCCACGCGGGTGCGTGTCTTCCTGCACGCGAACGTACTTAATATCGATGCGGATGCGCAAGGCACGACGATTACACGCGTGCGGGTAGGCACGCTCAGCGGCCGCAGAATGTCGGTGCAGGCGCGCATCTTCGTGCTGGCCACAGGTGGAATCGAAAACGCACGGCTGTTGCTCGCTTCGAACAATGTGCAGGCGACGGGACTTGGCAATGCTAACGATCTGGTCGGCCGCTACTTCATGGATCATCCGCGCATGATGTCGGGGAAAGTGCGTTTTCGCCCTGGCGTTGCGCGCAACAAGCTGTACGACATCAAGTATCACTACCAGAACGCCGCGGTCTCGGCGCATGGTACGAAGATCTCCTCGCAGTTCGCGCCGAAGCAGGAAATGATGGAGCGCGAAAAGCTGCTCAATTCCCGCGTGTGGCTCTATTCGCGCTGGTACGGCGAGGGCAGCGAGGGATCCGAGGCGCTGATCCGCTGCAAGGAAGCGCTGCTGCACAAGGACCAGCCGGGACGCAGCCTGAAGGCGGACCTCGCGACGATGGCCGCGCATCCGCTGCATACGGTGGGATACGGGTTGACGCGCCTGTTGCAGTGGCCGGCGCTCATCACCGACGTCACGCTCCAGGCAATTGTCGAAGCGGTGCCCAATCCCGATAGCCGCGTCACGCTCTGCGCCGATAAGCGCGACCGTTTCGGCATGCCGCGCGTACAGGTGGAATGGCGCCTCGGCGAACAGGTGCAACGCACGTTCGATAAAACGTTCGGGCTGCTCGCGAAGGAGTTGCAGATGGCGCGCATCGCAGACGTCGAGCTCGATGCGCCGCTTGAAGGCAAACCGTGGCCGGCCAAACTGGAAGGCACGTGGCATCACATGGGCACCACACGCATGCACGATTCGCCGCGCGAAGGCGTGGTCGATCGCGATTGCAAGGTGCATGGCATCAGCAATCTGTATATCGGCGGTAGTTCGGTGTTTCCGACCGTCGGCGCCAATTTTCCGACGATCACTATCGCTGCGCTGGCACTGCGGCTTGCCGGACATCTGGCGCGGCAACTCGACGTTCCGCACGTCGTCAGCAATACGCGCACTGAAGCGGCGAATAGCGCGGCTACGTCAGCGCCGGCGCAGTCTCCGGTCGAGACGCTGCCAATCGCGGCGTCGACGTTGACGCCGTTGATGAAGGAGCAGTGAGCGTGCAGTGGAGTGAATGATGAAGGCGGCGGCGCAGAGCGTGCGCCGCCGCCGGCGCTTGTGTCGTGTTCACGCGAAGGCTGTTTCAGCCGTGATGGAATTCAGCGGCTCTGCTGACCGACTTCGCGGAAGGTGGCGAGCGGGTTTTCGCGTGCGTCGTCGTCGTGGCTGCCTCTCGTTTCCAGCAATGCAGTCAGCGCGCTCACCATTGTCTCGATTCTGAAACGAGCATTGAATGTGTGTGCGGCTTGCATGCGCATCGCGTCGCGCGCGGCATCGTCGAGTTCCAGCCAGCGAAGGAGACTCTTTTCGGTGCCTTCGACGGTGTCCGCTGCCACCAGCCCCGCGCCGTCCTCTTCGATTTCGCGCCACACGTTGACCTTATCGGAGATCAGCGCGGGCAGTCCGCAGCCGAGTGCCTCGGCCACCGCAACGCCGAAATTTTCCTGATGCGACGGCAGCGCGAACACGTCGCTTGCATGAAACGCACCCCACTTGAGATCGCCCTGCAGCATGCCCGGCAGACTCACGCGATGCCCGATGCCGGCCGCTTGCGCCCGAGCGCGCAGACTCGCGGCCCAACCGGTTTCATCGGGACCGGCGATTACGAGGTGCAACGCGCCGTCATGCTTCGCCACGCGTGCGAATGCGTCGATCAGCAGATCGCAACCCTTCTTTGCATGCACTCTGCCGAGAAACAGCACAATGCGTTTGCCGCGTGCGCCGGGCACCGCCTGCAAAAATGCTTCGCGTACGGACGCTGCGTCGAACTGGGGCACCGTGGTGCCGAACGGCACGATCTGCTCCCGAGCGCGATAGAGCCAGAACGATTGACGCGCCCGCGTACGCTCTTCCTCGGTCGTGAAGATTACGGCGCGCGCGTCGCGCAGCACACGGTACTCCGCCCAGGGCCAGTAAAGCCACTTCTTCAGATGCTTGAGCGGATATGCCTCTTTGAACCACGGATCGAGCATGCCGTGTGCGTACACGTAATACGGCACGTCGCTGCCGTGCAGGGCCTTCCACGTCGCCCAACCATGGTATTGCCACAGGCCGTGCACGATGACGGCGTCGAAGCGTTTCGCGTGACTCGCGAGCCACGGCGCGAGATACGCGCTGTAGCTATAGCGATTCGACGTTGGGCCGAATGCGTGAACGGGAAACGGGAAGGTCGCGAGGTACGCGTCGTCCGGGGCATCGCAGGTGGCGACTTCGATCTCGTGCCCGGCATCCTGCATGGCGACGCCGCTGCGGCGAACGCCTTCAACGGGGCCACCGGCGCGCGGATCGACGCTTGAGAGCACGTGGAGGATTTTCATTGCGCGATGTCCGGTCGGTTGGTGCCCGGCAGTCTTGCCGTGTGCGACATGCCGAGCGTGCTCGCCAGATCGGCGCGGCCCATGCCCGGTTGAATGCGCCCAGGCAAGTCAGGCATGACGGCGGGCCGCATGCGACGGGCCGCGCGCATACGTCTCGCACGAGCGGGTAGTGCGCGCTGCAAACGTACATAGGTGGCGATCATCAAACCGAGGCCGATACCGAATACAAGGCCGGAAAAACGCGGCCCGAGAGGATTGCCGCCAATCGACGTGGCCGGCAAAGCGGCAAATAGCATGATCGCGCGCCCGAGTACCGGCAGCATCGGCGCATCGGGTACGACCGAACGCCAGTAGCGATATGAGAAGAAACACACACCGAGCGCGCCGAGCGTGGCGAGCGGCATCGCGATACCGAACACGAGTCCGCCTGCGAAGAACTGATAGACCCAGAAGTTGTGGCCCGCGGCCCATTCGTTGATCGCGTAGAAATCCTTCTTGCTGAACTGGCCTGCAAGATCCGGCAGATAAGCCGGTGAGTAGCGATAGTAGTGCCCGTAGCCAGCGCCGAACAGCAGCGTTTCCGGCGACGCCGTGACCTGATCGTACTGATCGCGCATTTCGGCGAGCCGCGTGATGGTGGTCGGGTCCTTGCCGGAGACGGTTTCCTCGGACGCGAAAATGCGTTGTGTCCAGTGCTCCCCGACGTTCGGCACGGCCAGCATGGCGAGGCCAGCCACGCCCGCTAGAACCGCGCCGACGAGAAGGCCGCGAGCGATTGCGCGGGAGATCTGCCGCACCGACGGCGCGCTGAGCGCCATTGCGATCAGAAATAGCAGCACCGTGCCGACCAGCAGACTGCGGGTCACGCTCAGCAATTCAACGATCACGGTGCCTGCGAACACCGTGATCGTGAAGAACGAATAGCGCTTGGCAACGACGAATTCGTGCAGCAATACACCTTGCAGTGCAAGCAATGTCACCGAGATGATGCGAAAGCGCAAGTCGTCGAGACCGCCGCCCGTCGCAATGCCGTAGACGAAAGTGAACACGAGGCTGATCACGTTGGCCGCGAACAGCGCCTTTTCGAAGTGAGCAATTCTCTGCTCGCTCCACGGCCGGCAAGCGACGAGATAGCCGAGCATGAACAGCACGAACGGCAGCAGCACGCGTAAATAGTTGCCGCTATCGTTGTCCTGGGTCAGTTGGGCGACCACGCTGCCAAACACGCACAACAACAAGCTCGCGGTGACGATGGAGCGAAGCCGGGAGCGGTCATGAAATCGCGGCGCGATCAACAGAAGGGCGAGTCCCGCCGCGGCGGCGGGAATGACAAAGACAAACTGGACGAAGTGGCCCGTGGTCGCGTTGGTCGCCTTAAAGTCCAGCGCAAGCGGTAATAGAAAAATCCATATCCAGGGCGTTGCATATTGATGGCGCATTCTGATTCCTCCCCGTCGCCGTCGTTTTGCCGTCGTCTAAGCGGACGGTCTCGCGTCGGGTCATTGTGAGCGCATCTTCAGGCTCGCGGATATCGCTAAACCGGATCCGTCTCTGGCTGCCTGGATTCTGGCGACAGTGGAAAGGGCTATGCCCGCAAGACGCACGCAAGCTTTCAGATGTTGTCGGTGAATGCCTTGATGTTGGCGCGCGCGTATGCTTGCCGACACCGAAGATGCAAACAGGAAGATGCGCCCGCGAAAATGTAAAAAGGGGAGAACAACGATGAAATTATTTGGCGGGACGGGACCCGCGAACGGGAGACGGGCGATCGAGCTGGACTTCGTCCGCGGCATTGCAATTATCGCGGTGATGGGCTTTCACTTCCATGCTGTTCATACCGGCAACGTTCTGATTCAGATTATCGAGTACCCGTTGAAGAACTTCGGGCGAGAGGGTGTCAATCTGTTCTTTACGTTAAGCGGTTTTCTGGTCGGCGGCCTGCTGCTTCGGCAATACGCCGAAACGGGCCACGTCGACGCGCGCCGCTTTATCGTCCGGCGGATGTTCCGCATCTGGCCTGCGTATTACGTGTTGATCGTGTTTCATCTACTGGCTGGCCGGCATCCATGGAATACGTTTCTATTCCAGAACCTCACGCACTTGCAGAACTATCTCGGCACGTCGATCACGCAGACATGGAGTCTCGCAGTCGAAGAACATTTCTATCTCGTGCTGCCTGCCCTTTTATTGGTGTTCTCGCGCTGGCGTCTCAGCGCATGGACGATTGTCGGCGTGCTTTCCGCTATCTGTGCGGTAACGCTCACAGCGCGTTGTTTCGCGGTAGCGGGCGGCGATCTGCAAGGCGCATTCGCGTACACGCAATATCGCATCGACAGCTTGCTGATCGGCGTGATCCTCTCGGCAATCTACTGGATGAAGCCTGGCATCTATCATCAGATCGCGAAGCGCAAATGGCTGCTGGTCGGCAGCGTCGCGCTGCTCTGCGGATGGCTTGCATTCGCGACCAGGAACGTCGCGCTCGACGAAAGCATCGGCTATACGATTCAGGCACTCGGCTTTGCCGCGCTTATCGTGCTCGTGCTCGAGTACTCCGGATCGCTCCGCTCGACATGGGCGTATCGCGGCGTCGCCTGGATCGGGCTCTACTCCTACGGTATTTACTTATGGCACTCGCTCGCGCTTGCTCCCGGCGACATGCTGATTCGCAAGGCGACAGCGCTCGGTCTCGCGCCGAGCGTGATCTGGATTGTCGCGCTCGCCGCGCAGTTCGCCATCGCAATCGGAATCGGCTACGTCACCACGCGCGCGATCGAATACCCGTTCCTATGGATGCGCAACACGCTGTTCCCGGAAAAGCGCAGCAGTTCGGTGCGCGAGGAAGTGCCGGTCGCGGGCGGGCAGTTGTCCTGAGAAGGCGTACGACAAGAGCGCCGGCGAATCACCGGCGTTCCTCCTGGTGAAGGTCCTTGAATCACGCCATCTGCTGCAGCAAGGTGTGCTTGAATTCGCCTAGCGTGTGTCGCGACAGAAGATCGTCGCGAGCGGAAGCCGTTGGGTGTTCATGTGGCCACGAAGTCATCGTTTCGGTAATGGCTTTGCCGATCGACACCGAACTGAGATCGCTCAGAATCGGTCCCAATTCACAGCGCTTGCTGAACCAGCCAATCAAACCGTCTTCCGTTGCGATCACCGGCTTGCCGAAGCGATACGCCTGCACGAGCACGCCGCTCATGCCGTAATGGCCTTTGTAGCCGAGCCATACCGCGTCACATGCGGAGAACAGATCGCGTTCCATATCATTCGAAATGAATGAATCGACCACCAGCGGCGCGGGCTTGAGACTACGCACATGATTGCGCATGAAGTGGCGCGTGCCCGCATCCTGTTCGCCGGCCACGATCAGCGTGGGCGCATGCTCGAGGCGCGTCATTGCATGGACGAGTTCGTAGATTCCCTTGCGTTCCGTGATCGCGCCATACACCAGCAGGTAGCGTTGCGCGGGATCGAGGCCAAGACGTTCGCGGGCGAGCGCCGGATCTTCCGCGTGCTCATCGGGAAAGGGGTCGGCCACATAAGCCACCGCTGCACTGCGCTTCGACGCATTGAGCGCCGACCATTCGGGCAACGTCGGATCGATACTCAGCAACGTGCGCAGACCCGGCGTGCGAATCGCGCGCTTGAAGAGCTGCGCCTTGATCGCGTTGACGAGTGGGCGATCGGGCGCCTTGATGCCGACCTTGTGATGATGAAACGTGGAGCGCATCGTAATGCCAATCCACGGTGTCATACCGAAAGGCGAACCGAGAAACGGCAGTCCATAGAAGAAGTAATCGGCGTAAGGCACGACGACGAGCCGGATCGACTGCTTGCGGCTGAGAATCCGATAGGCGCGCTCGAAATAGTGATGAAAGCGCCAGTACTGATTGCGCTCGCGCAGACGGTGAGTCGGACTCTCTTCAGGATCGACGAAGGCGATCTGCTGATCCGCCCCGTTCGCGGCGGTGATCTGCCGCGCGAGCCGGTGATCTTCGTTCCCGCATTCGGTGACGAGAATACATGGATAGCCGGCTTCCGCGCAGGCCTGCATGGTCCACTCGACATAGCGCCAGCGATGGCCGGTGAGATTAGGTTCGATAATCAGGACGAAGTCGGGTTCGATCACGTCGGTACGCATAGGGGGAGATCTGCCTGCATGGTTGGTGAATTGCGTCGGCGGCACTGCCAGCACGAACGGAGTGGCCCGCGCCGCCGGCTCTGCCGCGGCGGCAGATGAACAACGTTAGCACTGGGCGAAGCGGCAAAACTGCCTATTTCTCGCGTTGTGTGGCTAAACGTACTACCACGCAAGGGCTCCGGCTGAAGCGGCCTGGTTGATGGCGGTTGTCGCCGATTCTCTCGCGGTAAGGTCGTGCTTACGGTTCCAGATTAACCATCGCCAGCTTTCTGGCAACGACCTGATTCATCAAGCGCTGCGGCATTCACAGCGAGTTACGACACGCTGGATCAAACCGCTGAACGGCGCTGCAATTCGACGGAGAACCAGCTTGCGGGCGATCAGGCTTCCCGCGCTCACGATAGCGAGCAGCTTCGGCGCGAGCGCAGCAACGTGGGTGTTATTGCAACAGTTCGCGGTGCGTGGACTGGTGGCCATCAAGTTTCTTGCGATTGGCCGCATGCTCGGACCGGCGGCAATCGGCAGCGTGAGCGTGGCTTTGCTCGCGGTCGCGATCGCCGAGGCGTTGTCCGACACGGGACTCGCGCAGGCGGTGATTCAGGGCGAACATGCGCCGACGCGCTCTCAACTCGGTGCGGTATGGACGACGCTGACCGCGCGCGGCGTGCTGATCTCTCTGCTGCTCGTCGCGCTGGCGCCGTTGCTGAGCAGTCAATTTCATCTCGATGGATCGCTCGTGCTGATCCAGCTCGCCGCGTTGCTGCCGCTGTTGCGCGGGCTCGCGTCGCCGACTTACTACGTGGTGCAGCGGGAGCGGCGTTTTCAGCATATTGCGGGCGTCGAAGTGGCCGCGGCCTTCGTCGATTGCTCAGTTGGGCTTGCGCTCGCTTATCTCGGGGCCGGCGCGGCTTCCGTGCTGATCGGCCTCGTCGTCGGTGAAACGCTCAAAAGCACGCTGACGTGGGCGACGATGAAACCTCGGCCGCCAGTGCGCGCGGTGTGGTCAGGCATTGGTCAGTATGTCGGTTTCAGTCGATGGATCTGGGCCAGCAGTGTCATCAATCTGCTGCTTAACCAGTTCGACAAGGTGGTGGTCGGCAAGCTGCTCGGCCCTGCGCAACTCGGCAGCTATCAGATGTCGTCGCGTCTCGCGCAGATGCTGCTCGCCGATGCCGCCATCGCCATGTCGCAATACCTGTTTCCAACGTTCGCGGCGCATCATCGCCGCGATGCTCGAGCGGCTTCGCGGCTCATCAGGATTTATCTGCTCGTGGTCGCGGTCGGGCTGGCCGCCTTTGTCGAAGTGCTGCGGTTGATCGCCGAGCCGATGTTCTCGCTGATTCTCGGTGCGGCCTGGCTGCCAGCAGTGCCGCTCTTCAGAATACTCGTGATCAACATGGCGATCGGGGCGTTGATCGCAGTGCTGGTTGCCTATTTGCGCGCGGTTGGGGATGCCAAGGCGACCGTGCATGCGTCGGCGATTCAGGTCGTGGTGCTGCTCATCAGCGCGCCGCTCGCGGTTCACTGGTGGCGCGTGACGGGCATCGCCTGGTCGATGACGCTCGGTCTCGGCTGCGCGGCTGCGTGGATGTTATATAGAACGCTGACGACGAGGGCGGCATGATGCGTGTCTTCCATCTGGTCCTGGCGCCGCGTTTGTCGGGCGCCGAAGTCCTCGCGAAAGATCTCGCACTCGATCAATGCGCCGAGGGCATGGCGGTATGCGTGGGCTCGCTGTTGCCCGCGCATGCGGACTTCGCGCCGCTGGCGGCCGAATTGCACGCGCACGGCGTGCAGTGCTGGTTTCCGCAAAGACGGTACCGCACGCCGCGCAAGCTGTGGGATCTGTTCATGGCGGTCAGGCATTTTCGTCCGGATGTGATCTTCGCGCATGCCACCATTCCGTCGTTTTATGCGCGCGCGTTGCCGCTGCGCGTGCCGGTCGTCTATGTGATGCATTCCGCGACCAATGACTTCGAGCGGCCGCTCTTCCGGCGCGTCGAACATCTGCTGTCGGGACGCGCGAGCGTGGTGATCGGCGTATCGCAGCAAGGCCTGACGGACTACATACAGGCAATAGGCGTCCATCCTTCGATGACGGTCGTGCCGAACGGCGTCGACCTCGCGCGCTTTGCGTATACCGATGGCGGGCAACGCGACATGAATGTTAGGCAGATCGTGCAGATCGGCCGATACGCGTCGGTTAAAAATCAATTGCTCACGGTGCGCGCTTTTAGCGAAGTACTCAAGCGGGTCGAGGACGCACGCCTCGTGTTGTACGGAGTCGTCGAAGACCCGGAGTACCAGCGCGCCGTCGTTGTGCTTGCAACGGAACTCGGCGTTGCGGATTGCGTTGTGGTGGCCGGTCCTCGCAGCGATGTAGCGACGGTGTTGTCCGAGTCGAGCGTATTCGTCATGCCCTCGCGCTCCGAGGCGCATAGTGTGGCGTTTCTCGAGGCGCTGGCATCGGGCGTGCCGATCGTCGCGAGCAAGATACCGGCGTTTGCATTCGCGAATGGATTTCCCGGCGTGCAGTTGGTCGACACCGACAATGCGCATTGTTACGCCGATGCGATTGTCGCTGCGTTAGCTGAAAAGAGGGCACAACGCTCGCTTGCGGGCCTCACACTAAGAGATACCGCAGAGCGGTATCGCGCGATTGCCCGGCAGGTATGCCCCGCAGTGTCGGCGCGTTAGGCCTTTGATTCGCGCGTGTCGCCTGCACGTGCACCAGTTCAATGATGAGCGTTGACGTCGCGCGTATCGGACGCCGGTTCGGATAGAGGCTCGGTCGTTCGAGCGCTTTGGAGCGCGGACTCCTGCATGGCGAGCGTCACGAGACGCCGCGCTTCCTTGCTGCTGGAATCGACCTCGAGCGCGCTCCCGGCGTTACGCGATACGCAATCCCAACGCGCGACGTGGCCACAGCCTCGCGCGAGACTCAGCAGTGCGTCGCGCTGCTGTTCTCTTATGTTGACTGCCGAACGCAGGTTATGCGCGTCGCGGCTTTGCGGTTGCACAGCGATAGCCGCAGCAATGCGTGCCTTCGTCGCCGATAGATTGTTGTCCCGAAGACTGGCGCGCGCGGCACGCAGATGCCGCGACAAGTCGGCACGTGCTTTGTCTTCGGCGGTGACGACTGCTGTGACTGGCGCGGTGACCGGCGCTGTGCCTGGATTGCGCTTCGCTGCGGCGGACGTACCTGACGTACCTGACGTACCTGACGTACCTGATGTACGCGATGCGACGGCCGCAACGGATGCCGTTGTGACAGCGGGCGTCACCGCGCGACGGGCAGCTAACGGCGAAGAAGCGGGCAACGCCGCGGTCGATGCAACCGGCGGCGGCTTGGATAGCGCTTCGGGTTGAGGCGGCGCGCTAGCGACTGTTGTCGATCGGACAGCAGAAGCAGTCACGGGACGCTGCGCGGCGATGACGGGCGGCTTCATGTCCTGCGTCTTGACCGCGCCCGATACGGCGACAGGTTCGCCGTGCGACTCGCTGCTCCCGCGGTGTATGAACCCCAGATATACCGCCGACACCACGAGCAGCGCCGAAGCGGCAAGCACGAGCGGCTCGCGCAAGCGTCGATAGGTGGTGAGAACAACCACGGGTTCTTTGACCACGGCATACGGATTGACCAGCGCGCGCGACGGACTCCAGACGCCACGCGTCGGCAGACGGCTTGCGGGCGCCGGGCGGTCGTAGTCGAGTCGAACGGTCAGGATTGGCAATGGTGCGGCATCGGGATCGGCGGAACGCGCATCACATGAACAGCAGCGCGCCGAGCGGCTAGCGAGTGTTGCGCCACATTGTTCGCATTCCGAAGAATCGTTCTGGTCTGAGTTCATGTCGTTATGTATTGCGATGCTGCCGACGGCATCACATGCCGTCGCCGGACTCAAAGTACAGACGCAGCAACAAGTCTCGTAACCGCGGCTTACTGTGCGACGACATAACCCCGTGCCTGCATGCATGCGCCGTATGCAGCCCAATACTGTGTCATTGGCGGTTCTGGCGCCGGCAGTGGCGGTAAGGTTGCGGTAGGCGCCGCGGTGCCCGGCTGTGAGGCGTCGGTCGCGTTTGCCGTCGTCGCCGGCTGTGAGGCGCTCTTGTCCGCGATCGCTGCGGACGCCGGCTGGGTTGCCGAGGCCGCGTGCCCGGCATTCGCACTCGTGCCTGGTGTCCCACTCGCGGGTGTGGCCGACGCCGCGTTGCTTGCGGTTGCGGTGCCCGGCTTCGCGGCCGGTGCCGCGCCGGGCGCTGCTGGCGCTGCGTCGGCCGGCATGCTGGCGCCAGGCGGGGCCGAAGAGAACGTGCTCGGAGGCAACGGCGGACGTGAGGGCGCGCCGGTCGACGATGTTTTGGTGCCAGCCGGTTTGCGCGGTGGAGATTGCGGTTCGCGTGCGATGTTGATCTTGGTTTGCTTGTTAGCAGTCGCGTAACACATCGCACTGTCGATGCTGCGCTGATAAGCGCTTTGGCTTCGAATCGGATAGATGACCGGCTGCCACGCGAAGGCCGCGCTGCTAACCGCCATTAACGTCATCAGGGTATAGGTCTTGTATCCCATCGCAGTCGCTCCCGCAGCGATGTTGAGCCGTTCGCCGGCAATTGCGCTTCGCGGTACGTTCTGATCGCTTTGACTTCGCCGCAAAACGGCGGCCCACTGCCCGCAAAGGCTGCTTTCGTGAGCGTACCACTGTGGTGCGCCGGCTCAGTGCGTTGCATAACGCGCGAAAACGCCATCGTGCAGTCGAATCAGGACATGCCATAGGAAGGCCGCTCCAGCTGGAATGCTATGGGATGTCTGTTAGGGAAACAACCGGCGACGTCGAGCGGGAATTGTCGGCGCGGTTGTGGCGGAAAGGCACGTCAGAATGCGCTAGAGCGCCGTCCCCAATTGCATTTTCGGCTGACGAATACAGGCGTTACGTTTTCCGCGCGATCGAGAGGCGGCCTTTTCCCGCAGCGCGCAATTTGCGAAAGCGTGGACTCGTCATCCGCAGTACAGGTCGGATTGCCACTTATCGCCTCGCATCACCGCTTCGTTGCAGTTTTGAAACGTTTATAATTCTTACGCCGAGACGCCCTGTAAGTAATACCGGGGACGCCTCGATCCGCAGTGGGCCTCAGCAAGATTTCCATTGACGGCGTCTTCAGGCGCCGCACAGTGGTGGTTCGGGTAACGCTAACAGGCGAGTTAGCGCTCATCCGCACCGCTTGCCTGATGTCTGTCGCCAGTTTGGATCGTGCGTGACAGACGGTGTTTCCGAAGCAAATACCTTGTCGATGACCGGAAGTGAAAATGGCTTTGGTTAGACGTTAGGTGAACTAACGTCTGTCAATGCCCGTTGAACAGAAGGCGCTTTGCGCTATTGGAGTTCGCAGCGAGCGCAAAAAGCGCAGCCGTCTTCGATTGCGCCGCGATTGCCCGTCCAGAAGAACAGGCAAGCGCCGCCGCATGGGTTTTTCAATTAGATAGTAAGGAATACGTAATAATGGCGCCGTTGAAAAATACGGCGCATGGCGTCTCATCTTCGTTCGCGATGACCGTTATCAATGCGTTCCAGGCTTCACCTCTTTCTCTCACATCCAATAACGCCAAGGCAGGACGGCTCGATCGATCCTGCTCAATTTTCGGGGACAACTCCTCTTAGCGAAGACAGGGACAATGGTTAGATATTCGAAGTTTGTCGGGATTGCAGCCACAACGATGCTGGCATCGTTCGGGGCAGAAAGCGCGCACGCTCAGGCCAGCACGATCACGGTTGCGGGTCAGCAATACAAGCTGTGCGCACAGGAGAATGGCAAGTGCTCATTTCTTGGCACAGCCTCAGTGGTGTTCGGCGCGGTCCCGCCCGATGCACCTTCGACGATGTTGACGAGTCCGCGCACATTCAGCAATGGCGTGGGCTGTTATCTCGGTGCGGTTTCGCAAACCGACCCGGCATTCGGCTACGATAAGTCGTGCTGGATGAAGGCAGCCGCAGCGACGCCTGCACCGGCACCTGCGCCTGCACCTGCACCTGCACCTGCGCCGGCGCCTGCGCCTGCACCTTCGCCTGCACCTGCACCTGCACCTGCACCTGCACCTGCACCTGCGCCTGCGCCTGCACCGACACCAACTCCGACTCCGACTCCGACTCCGACGCCCACGCCATCCCCGTCCGCAACTCCAAACGCGACGATCTCGTGTGGCACGCCGACGCAAACCGCCGGCGGAACCGCAAACGGCGTGATCAGCGCCGATACGCCGACCACCGACGGTCTGCGCGTCTTCCCGAACAACGCAGCGTTCAAGATCGCCATTACGACGAACGCGGCGAACGCCGATACCGTCGTCTGGTCCGTGGCCGACTCGAATGGAGCGATCAAGACGCAGGGCAGTTTCGCGGTCAACTCCGGCGTGCAAACCAACACGCTGTCGTGCAAGTCGACGTGGGCCGGCTACGGCGCACTCACTGCGACGTTGCGCTCCAACGGCGGCACACTGCCTCGAAGCGGCACGCGACCCACGGGCATTGCGACCTTCGGTGTGCTGCCCGACCTGAGTTCGGCGATCGGCACGGTTACCTATGCGCATCAGGACCAGCATCGCTTCGGCATGCAGGGCTTCAACGGCAATATCGCGGCGCTGCACGCGCTCGGCATCTCGTGGACGATCGACGACCGTCAGGTATCGGCGATGGAACCCAACGGCCCCAACACTTATACGCCTAGCGTGAACGACCTCGATCCTTTCTACAAGGCTAATCCCGACCAGATGCGCATTGTGCGTCTTGACGGCTTACCCGCCTGGGATTCGAAGACCGGTCAGTACAACGACAGCTACTATGCGCCGTCGAACATGCCAGAGTTCCAGAACTTCATGGCGAAAGTCGGCACCGACACGAGTTCGATTCGTGCTGCGAACTATCCGAATCAGCAGAAGAACTATTATCAGGTGACGTGGGAGCCGAGCCTCGGCTGGGCGGATAGCGACGCGAACTTCGTCGCCATGTATAAGGCCGCTTACCAGGGCATTCACTCGACCGATCCCAACGCTATCGTGATGGGCACGGGCAACCCGTTTGCGTCGAATTGCGACACCTGCACGACCGGCTATCTGAAGAAGTTCGGCGCGCTCGGCTTGTGGAATTACATCGACGCGGTTTCAACGCATGGCTACTGGAATGCCGGCACCTATCCGGCGCATCCGCCGGAATTGCAGGACGCCGATCCGGATCCGGCGAACCAGGCCAATGCGCTCGACAACCAGATGACCCAGTTGCGTTCGGTCATGCAGGCGGGCAAGCCGAACATGAAGCTCTTCTTCACGGAAGCGGGCGTGAGCTACGATCCTGGCCTCAACTATGGTCCGACGGTACCGTCGCAGAACCAGTTGTTTGCCCATGCGGCAGTGGGCGTGCGTGCGCACATCATCGTGCTCGGCGGCGGGGCGCAGGTCACGACGTTCTTCTACGGTCCGGACTATCCGGGCGAAGTCGGCTACGGCGCGTTCTTCGACCTGAACAACGCACAGGGTGCGTTCGGTGCTACCAATCTGTCGCCGAAGCCCGAGGCAATGGCCTTCGCTACGATGACGCGCGTTCTCGACGGCACCAATACCTTGGGTCGCGTCAAGGGTACGCCGTCCGGCACGTTTGCGTATTCGTTCCAGCAACTCGGCAACGGCAAGGTCGTGACGGCGGCATGGGCGCACAGCAATGCGCAATGGCCCACGAGCAACGGCGTCTACAGCCAGACGTACTCGACCAGCTACTCGCTGCAGGTCGACGGCGCAGGCACGTCGGGCAATGTGACGAAGATCGACGGATACGGCAATGTCAGCACCGTTCCGTATAGCAATGGTTCGGTCACGTTGACGCTTACCGAAGTGCCGCAGTACATCGTGTCGAATAACGCGACGGTCGCCCAGAACAATTCGACTGTTCCGCTCGGCTACACCGGTCAGTAAGCGCGCATCAAGCGACAGCGCACCGCGCTGGCGACTATCGACGCGCCGCCATTTAACCGTGGCGGCGCGTCGATCCATTTTCAACCGCTGCGGAATCGGCCCGCATCGGTTGCGCTCTGTCTGCGCTATTGCTTTTGCGCCGCGCGCTGGAGCATCGCTTCGCCGATTCGATTGTCGAGTGCCTTCAGCGCCTCGCCGGCATCTGCTACCAGTTGATTACTGACGAAGTTCAGCCGTTTCCTGCATCGCCGACTGCATCTTTTGAACTGCGTCGAGCGTTGCGCGTTGGGCGGCCAGCCCAAAGTTGCGCTTGAACTCACTGAACTCAGCATGGCCGGAGCCCGTTACCGCTTTCTTCGTTACCAGCTTGCCGGTCGGGTCGGTCACCGTGCACTCGAGCGTCACTGTAAAGTCGGTGGGCGGCCACGTGAGCAGGCTTCCCGAAGATGAAGTGGTGGTAATCGTCGGCGTGACGATATAGCTCAGGTTCTTCGACTGCGAAGTCGTGGCATCGGGCGCCGAATTCAGCTTTACGACGTCCTTGAAAACATTGCTCAGTTCGAGGTAGATCGGCAATTCGAGGTCGTGATACGGCTTGTAGGCGACCTTGTCACCGCCGCCGCCGGGCGAGACGACTTCCTTGCTGCGCTGTTCATCAGTAATCACGAGACCGACGGTCTTGTTGATCGGCGAGGCCGTCTTCGAAACGAGCGAGGCATTGTCGCCGGAGATTGTAATGTCGTGTGCGCAGCCAGACAGGAACGCGATAATGCCGGCGGCGCATGCGGCGCGCAGTACATTGCTGAATTTCATGGGAATGGGTCCTTGTGTCGAGTGGTCTTAGCGGATGGCGCTGATAAACGCCGGATCCGAATACAGGGCGCCAAGCAGCTTCTGTACGATGAGCGGGTATTGCTGGGTGGCTCTGGGTACGGCGATCGCTGCCGCGAATGACGAATCCCATTCGCCGCGCACGGTTTTCACCTGGTCGTAACGCACTGCATCGTTGCGCTTGACGACGAAACGCGCCGACATGGTTCCCACGCCCGTGCCAATACCGACGTCAACGCTGTTTTCAAGGAGTATCCCGTCGAGTTCGACCGATGCCGACGGTGAAAGCGTGCCGGCGAGCGTCAGCTCCTGCGTAACGGCGTTCGAGAGGTAATCGGCGAACGACTTGCCAACGGGCGAGCGCATTACGTTGGCGCGCACCGGTACGGGGTAGCGATTGCTGCCGCCGTCCTGGCTCTGAAAGTCGCCAATGCGCGCGTGCACAGGCGAGGCGTTTTTGAGCGTCTGGATGTTTTCGACGGAAGGGGAGTAGGGCGTCGCCACCACCGAACATGCAGCAAGCATGGTCAGTGGCGCGAAGAATATAAGTCTTCTCGGATAGGTCATGTCGTTCTGGTCGTTTTGCTGTTGTATATGTGGGCAGCAAGCCAGGCTGCGGCGCCCATCGTTATATCGGCAGACGAATCCGGAAGTTGAGTGCGACCTGAGGCGACGCCATTGAAAGCGCCTCAGGCATGGGTATTCAGCGTCGACAGGAGGACGGAGGAGATCACCCGCTCAATGCGCCGCTGCGCTCGCTGCCGCCGCGTTCGCCTTGCCCGGTTTCGTCACCCAGATCAAGGGCAGTGTTTCAATTGCTGCACTGGGGAATTCCTTACAGAGTAATCATTCTTTCCGTACACCAATATCAGCGCTTCCCCGTCAAAACTATTGGCAAGCTCGACTACGATTAGCGTTCGCCGCGCTCGAGCGCAGCACGTCGTGCGGGCGACCACTCGGACTCCGATGAACGCGGCGCAACTGCTGAACACGTTGGCCAGCTGACCCCAGACAAGGGCATCAAATCCACGTGACGACATGATTCAATCCTCTGGGCTATGCATGTTCTACGAGTTGCACGAATGGCAAAACGCGGTCTGGGCACCGTTGCTTCCCTGGCTTCAAACCACCGCCCACCTCCTTAAGCCGGGCGAGAACGCCCGGCACACCACACCCTCGAACATGTTCGCCGCCGGCTGCGAACTGCTGGTACGGCTATGCAAGCGCTACCCCAAGCCTCAGTTCGGTCTGACGGAAACCGCGATCGATGGCGAGCAGGTCGCGGTGACGGAAACCGTGGCCCTGGAGAAGGCGTTCTGCCGCCTGCTTCGCTTCGAACGCGCGATACAGTGCGCGCAGCCGGTCGTCCTGATCGTCGCGCCACTATCGGGGCATCACGCCACCCTGTTGCGCGACACGGTCCGGACGATGCTGCCGGATTTCAACGTCTATATCACTGACTGGCTCGATGCCCGGCAGGTGCCGCTCGCTGAGGGAACCTTCGGTCTTGACGACTACGTCGCCTATGTCCGCGAGTTCATCGACTTTCTGGGTCCGGAAGTTCATGTCGTGTCGGTGTGCCAGTCGACCGTCCCGGTGCTCGGAGCCGTCGCACTAATGGCGGACCAGGGCCAGCATACGCCGAGGAGCATGACCCTGATGGGCGGCCCGATCGACGCGCGCCGCAGTCCGACCGCAGTCAATGATCTGGCTGTGAGCAAACCGCTCGACTGGTTCACGCGCACCCTGATCGACACGGTGCCGCACCCGCACGCCGGCGCTGGTCGCCGCGTGTATCCGGGCTTCCGCCAGCACACCGCGTTCGTGGCTATGAATCCCGATCGCCATCTGGAAGCGCACCTGAACTACTATTTCGACGTGTCCGCGGGCAACGCCGCGGCGGCGGCCACCCATCGGCGTTTCTACGACGAGTACAACGCCGTGCTCGACATGGCCGCCGACTATTATCTCGAGACCGTGCGCGTAGTTTTCCAGGAATATTGCCTGGCCCGCGGCACGTGGTCAGTGCGCGGCGAACAGGTGCGTCCGCATACCATCCATAGCACGGCCTTGATCACGATCGAAGGGGAGCGGGACGATATTTGCGGGCCCGGCCAGACCCACGCCGCACACGATCTCTGCGCGGCTATCGACACGTCGCGCAAGCATCGGATCACCGTCGCGGGATGCGGCCACTACGGTATCTTCTCGGGCACCAGTTGGCGCAAGCAGATCTACCCACAACTTCGTGACCTGATCTACCAGTATGAGTCGGTCCCCGGGCACGGCGAGGTTGCCCGACCGCACCAGCAACGCGACGCTGCCGCAATGGCCGTGTTAGCGGACAGTTTAGGATGAGTCGACCCCCTCCCGGCCGCTCAACACTCGCCTAGCCCGACGTTTTTCTCCACGTGCAGCGGTCATTCGCCCTGTGGCCTTACGACCCGATCACCGCCTGTTGCGTCCTTTCAAGCGCGGATTGTTCCATTCGCCTGGTCGAACACCGGCTCCAGGAAACGCTCGATCCACACTGCCAGGCGGTCGGCCGCAAAACTGGCAGCCCGTGTACCGGGTCGGCAGACGATGGTGTCGCCTTCACGCACAAACTGCAGGGCGCCGCCGGCTTCTTCCAGCCACAGTAGGCAGGCCAGCCAGGCAGCGTGCTCGGCCGATACGGCCTGACCCACCGGGCGGGTGAGGAACTCGCTCAGCGTGGTCGGCGAAGTCCAGATCAGCGCATCGCCACCGCCGCGTACCATGGCGCCGAGGGCTTCACTGAAGACCTGCACCGCGTCGGCAACGCTGCGCCCTGCATTGTGCGCACGCAGCTCCATCAAGCGCGTGCTGACCGCGTGGCCGAAGCTGCCGCTGCATTCACTCTCGGCAAGCACCACGTCGGCGTAGTCCATCCGCTGCCAGTCCGGCTCCGCATTGCGCGTACCCGCCAGTTCGGTGCCGGCAAGATAGGTTTCCACCGGCTGAAAACGGCCCGGGCCGACCAGGCTGGCGCAGAGCGTGTGAACCGTCCCGATGCGGGTGGCCACCGTCTGCGTCTGCAGCACGCCAAGCTTCTCGCGCACGAGTTGGTCGCGTTCCTTGCGCAGTCCCGACAGCTCCAGCGCCTGCTTCATCTCCATGCGTAGCGCGGTGATGTCCCACGGCTTCTTGATGTAGCGATGGATCTGGCCTTGATTGACGGCCTCGACGGTCTGGTCCAGCTCCGAATAGGCCGTCGTCAGAATCCGGACGATATGGGGATAGCGATCTCGCGCATAGCGCAGAAGTTCGTTGCCATGTTCGCCCGGCATGCGCTGGTCGGACACCAGCACGGCCAGGCTGGAAGCGTGGGCATCCAGCATTGCCTTGCCGTCCTCCACGGAGGCGCCCGTCACCACCGGCGCGATCGCGCCGATGGCGCGCTCGAAGTATTTGACCGCGGTGGCTTCGTCATCAACGAACAGAATCGCCGGGGGCGGTGTCTGGTTGGCAATCGTGTTGCTCATTGGTAACTCCTGTGCATTCGACCCTTCAAATTTGGAAATTCCAGCGTCACCGTCGTGCCGGCGCCGCACGGGGATGCGATCCGGATACCCCCGAAGGACTGCATGACGCGGTAGCAGAAAATCATGCCGAAGCCGCTTACGCCGGCGTTCGCGATAGCTGGCTCCACCAGCAAGCGGTGCATCACCTCGGGCGCGATACCGCGGCTGTCGTCGCTGATGCCAGCACCTCGCGGACCGTGCCCACGCCTAGCGGTTTCTCCAGGATTCGGAACACCTCGCCAAAATTGGCCGCTCCCAGCAGCGCGTTGTTATCCGTGTAGGCTGTCACCAGGATTCGCACGAGATGCGGATACTCCTGAGCAACCTGCCGCAGCAGGTCGTCGCCGTGCCGGCCCGGCATGCGGAAGTCGGTCACGAGGACCGCCACCCGTGCGTCGCGGCGCAGAATCGACATGGCCTCGTCCGCGCCGCTGGCGAGCAGCACCTCATAGTCACTGCCGGCCGCGCGCGCAAAGTATTTGCGGGCCAACTCCTCATCGTCGACATAGAGGATCGTCTGCCGCGCTTGCTGCGTATCTCTCATCTCGACGTCACTCCGCACGCGGCAGATCGAAGTTGAACGCGGTCCACTCGCCCAACTGGCTTTCCGCGAACAGTGTGCCGCCGTGCCGCTCCACCACCGCATAGCTGATCGAGAGGCCAAGGCCCAAGCCCTGGCCGACTTCGCGGGTAGTGAAGAACGGTTCGAACACTCGCGCCAGATTCTCCGCGGCGATCCCCGGGCCGTTGTCGCGCACATTCACGTGCAACCGGTCGTCGTGCCATTGCGCCGTGACATGGACCCGCGGCGATACGGTGCCGGCCTTGTGCATGGCCAGAGCGGCATTCGAGAACAGGTTGATGAGCACGCCGATGATGGCGGCTTCGTCGCCCAGCACAAGGGTGTCGCCGGGCAGCTCGCGCGTGACGCTCACGCCGCGCAGCTCATGTGCGCTCAGCCGTATCGACGAGTCGAGGGCCTTCTCGAACAGGAACGGCACGTCGTCTGCCGCCGCGCCGGGCTTGCGGTAGGCGAAGGTCTTCAGGTCCGACACGATATGCTGGATGCGTTGCATGCCTTGCTTGACATCCATCAGGCACTCCATCAGCGACGGGCTGTCTTTGGCCTGCGGTTCCTCCATGGCTATTTCGATGGCCATCAGGCAAAAGTTCACCGGGTTGTTGACCTCGTGAAGCAGCCCCGCGGACAACGTACCGATTGCCGCCATCTTCTCCTGCTGCAGCAACTGGCCCTTGATCTGCGCCAGGCTTTCATTGGTACGGGCGAGCTGGTCGTTTTTGTGCGCCACCTCATCCTTTAACCGGAACAGCTGGAAACGGCCCTTCTCGTTGAAGTACGTGTAAATGGAGCTGGCCAACGCGCAGAAGAAGATCAGGATCAGCTGGAACAGAAACTTGCTTGAGTTCTGTATGCCGCCCGGATGGACCACGCAGGCGATGTAGTAGAACCCCACCGTGGCCAGGCCGAATGCCAGCGTCTGCCAATAGCCGGCCGGGAACAGGATGCCGACCGCAAAAATTGTCAGCATCAGCCCGGCATAGAACAGCGACTGCTCGCCCTGCGTGGCATAAATCATCCAGGAGATCATTGCCTGCGGCAACAGCAGCCAGACGAAGGTGATGACCTGCACGTGGCGTTTGCCGGTTTCCGTGTAAAACGAGAGCAATGCCAGGCCGATAATTGCGCTCGTCAGCAGCCGAACGATGGCAAAGCGCGCCTGCTCGGCGGGATACACGACATAGTCCAGTGCCACGCCCATCAGCACCAGCACGATCACGGTCAGGCCGCCGGCCTTGCTGCACAGCAACCGGTAGTCGCGCAACTCTTCACGATAGTTCGACTGTAGTCCAGCCAGGGATGTTGTCATCTCAGGCGACTTGTTGCTGGCCGATCATCACCTCGGCAAACACATTAACCCCGGTCGAGTCCGTGTACAGACGGGGCTCGCCGCAGTTCTCCGGCATGATTTCGGCCATCTGTGCCTCGTTGCGATAGATCAGGTACCACTCCAGCACGTGCTCCATGCTGAAGCGCTCCGGGTTGTCGGCGTGGACATTGGTTACCAGCAGGCGGCCGCCCGGTCTGGTACGGCTGGCGAAATGCTGGTTCAGCCGGGCACAGACCTTATCTGACAGATAGTCGAACAGGCCAGCGCAATAGACCGCGTCGAACTCGCGCACGTCCGATGCGTGCGCATCTATCCGGCGCTTGAGCAGGTGGTGGACCGAATCATGCGTATAGCTAATGGTCATGCGCTTCGCCATTTGCTGCGCGATGGACGCGAGGCGCTCGCGCGTCCAGTCCAGTGTCTCCTGGCTGAAGTCGAGCAGTTCGAATGTCAGCCACTCCGGTTCGTCGTATTCGTGAATGAAACGCTGGATCTCCTGAGCGGGGCCGCAACCCACGTTCAGCACCCGGAACGGCCGCTTGGCGGCGCGCGCTTCATTGGCGAGCCGGGTCAGGTAGTCCACCAGCAGATCGACGCGATTGCGGTGCGCGCGTGCGACGGCCGTCTGCAGGAAGGCCGCGTTGACGATCTGGAAATACGTGCTCGGGCCCTGGCGAGGATCGTCGAGCATCTGGTTGACCATCTGATAGTCGCCGGCATAGCCCAGCGGCTTCGTGAAGGTGCGGAACACGAACGGCGAGCGCAGCAGCAGTGGATGTAGCGCGGCCTGCGCAAAGGCACGGTGTGCCGGCGCCAGTTCTTCATCGACCAACCGCGCTTCGCCTTCGAACTCGTCGAAGTAGAGCTTGGTCTTTTCCATCAGAGGCGATGCCAGCTCAAGGAAGAAGTCCTCGCGCAGGCTTTTGCCTTCCTTCGGCATGGTGTCGGCCAAATCTGCCTGCTCGACCCAGCGCGACATGTCTGAGAGAAAAGCCCGGATCTGGTTGACCGCGATCTGGTAGTCACGGCGGATCTGGAAACGCCCGGCCCAGTCCTGCACGAAGCGGCGGGCTTCTTCCCCCACCGCGCGCGCTTCGAGCCCGCCGCCACTCAGTTCCAGCCACTCGGCGATCAGCGTCACCGAGACAATGGCTGTCAGACCGGTATTGACCATACTGATTACGACCGCCTTGCCCGAATAGGCGTGTTCCACGCCCATCTTGACCGACAGGTCGCTCAGCACCTCACTGACCTGGACAATCGAGTAGGGGTTATAGACCTCCATCACCAGGGAATTTCGCTGGAGATTGATGATCGTGCCTCGCACCTGCTCGCCCTGCGAGTTGCGGAAGCTCACTACCGGATCGATTTGCGTTTTGGAATACACAGTATTGCGGCTAGGTAAGTACCACGGCAGGTTGGTTTGAAATCTGTGCGACACCCAGGGCAGCAGGTCGGCCAGTTTAGCGTCGCTGGCTTCCTGGGTCCTGCTGACGAAGTGTCGCTATCGGTATTTCCGTTGTCGCCGCGGCAACCCGTTCTTTGCTGGCGGCGTCCCACTTCCTATCGAGCTGGATCGGCAAGACAAGTTATGCACTCGACTCATCTGCGTGACCTCGCGGCAGCACGCGGGCTAATGGCACCACCATCTTAGCGAAATTCGCCTTTGCGATTGCAGCATTCTACTGATAAAAAAGAATGCTGTCGTCTCACGCTGATTTCGTCAGTGAAACTACGCGAGGCACGCGATGAACGGCGCCAAAAGACGGCGGGGACTTCCCCGCTGAGTGCATAAAAAACCCGACCTTTTGCGCAAATGCTTGGGACGTGATCAAGCAGTTAAAGGCAAGTCAATAGAGCGAGAACCAAGTGAGTGGGACACACTTCTTTATGCGACGCGGAATGAGGATTGGCCGGGATCAGTGAACGGTTCCCCAAAACGCCGGAGATTTCGATCTCCTCCCCGAACATCGGATGCCGGCGCTTTGTTCATCGAAGTCGAGCGCGCCGTTCGTCGTTCGCCGGAAACGCGAGAGCGTGGGCTTCGACGCAAATGCAGGCTGGCGTAAGGGCTCGCAAACTGCACATCGGTTTATAGCCTTCATGCATAGTGCTTTCCTTAGCCAATTTTCACGTCCGTTAAACCCGCTGCCTTAGACGCGGCAACAGCCCCAAAAAACAACTCACTTTCCGATGTTGTCCTCGCAATCCTCCCAGTACCGAAGCGGGTCGCGATGTTGCGGATAGTGCGAATTGAGCCATGCCGACAGCTTGCTCCAATCTGGATGGTTGGTACCCGTTTGGGCGGACCAGGTGGACGATCTCTCCAGAATCTGACCGTTCGCGCGATCACGGACAAGCAAGCTGCCCAGTCCGCTCGAGCTGTTCGCCTGTGACTCAATCAGATAGCGCGGCAGGATCCTGAGTTCAGCATCCTCGGCCCAGCCGTATAAGGCGCGGACCACGCCGGAGGGATCTCGCAACTCTATGGGTCCGCTTTCCGGCCGAACGGCTGTCCATCCTTCAGGAAACTCCGTGACAATCTCTCTTTTCTCTTCTCTCACCCACTTCAGGCGCCATGCCCTGGCCATCGACTCGCGCATGCGAGATACCGACTCGTAGCCAGCAGGCAGCTCGATCGCCATCGGAAGGGAAATGAGGTTGTCTTTCCAGAGTCTGGTTTCGTCGTCGACGCGCTTGACCACGTCGAACACCCCTGCTTCGAATGGGTTCTCGGGCCGGCTTGATGCGCTCACCTTCCCGGCAGGCAGCCCCTCGAAAAGGCGCTCAGCATCATGGCGCGTAAGTTTCGTCTTTCCTTTTTTCATCGGTTTCTCTAACGTGCGCAGCGTTGGTCGCGCGACAAGCGGTCGGTTTGGCTTCCCTTGGAGATCCGGCATCAAGCGCACGCGCAATGAGAGCGACGACGGTGGCGAACGCCTCATTATCAACGCAGAACTGCGCGCAGAGCGGGGAGGGTGCCACGCTCGACAAAACGGCGCTCACTAATGCGCCGAAGCCGATCGCCTCATGTTCGACTTCCAGACCCAATGAGTTGCGTTGTCGATCATGCCATGAAAAATTCCAATGACTTCATCCATCGAGATGCTGGCAGCGACTTTGTGCTCGATCCATAAACCGTGCACAAGCGCCATGGCCTGGATTGCGTGTATCCGGGCCATAGCCGGATCACACCCGGCCTGCTTCAGATCGAACAGGAAGTTGGACCGCAGCCGGCGCGAAAATGCAGCGCACAACCTCTGCACTTCCGCTTCGTGCGCGGACGAACTCCACATATGCGGCCACACGTTCGCGGCGCCCGGACTCATGACTTCATGGTTAAAGCACATGTCGGCCGTGAATTTCATGCGCTCGACAGGATCGGCGATGCCCCGGCGGCCGCTCGTCAACTGTTCGCGCATGCGTCGGATGAGATACATGAACGTCTTGTACACGAGATTGCTTTTATTTTCGAAGTGGTGGTGCACGAGGCCGACCGACACGCCCGCATAGTCGCTGACCTTGCGAATCGTGAGGTTTTCCAGCCCGACATCCCCGACCACCGCCAGCGTGGCGTCGAGCAGTCTCGCTCGCATTCCCTCATATTGCCCTCCGGCTTCCTTCCGGGAGTTGGCTGCTGCGACCTCAGACGCGATTTGCATTTAAAGATCCTGAATTTCTGTCCACGAGCGTTCCGGAGCGTGGCTTGAAAGAGCCAACCGATCTGTTCTGCGGACCATGTTACTCGGAGCGGTGAGATTGAACAAACGTTTACGCGGCTCGACAACGCAGACGAAGGGTGCTGAACACCTGTTCACTCATTCAATGAGAGCGCAACTCCTAAAAAAAGCAATTCATGCGCGGAACGAGGGAAATCCCTTGGCGCCGTTGCGATAAAAAATTATTTGTAAGGCGTTTCAGGCTTCGTGATGGTAGGGAAAACGCCGAATGAGTTGAACGTCTGTTCAGATTAACATGCTGTCTCAACGAAGCGGAGCCAACTCGAACTGATCAACTGTTCAGCGAACCGGCGACGGACGGCACAGCCCAGCGGCCAGGCATTGCAGCAGGCGAGAGGGTAGGCGCTCCAGCCCAAAATCATGCGAAGTCAAAAATAAGGACAGCTAATGGTAAAGGCAGTCAACGTGCTGATGGGCTCATGGCGCCGGGAGGCGTCTAAAACAGAGTAAGCGGAGGGAAATGCCCGGGTGTTTTTGGGGCTGCTGCGCGTCACCCCGCTGTGACCATACGTAGACCACGTGCGCCTGTGGCGCGTGAGTACGGTCCAGCGCGCTTTGAAGATGATCTGGACGGCTTTGCAAAGGGGCGGCTTGCGGAGTCCGGCGTGCGCGTCCTGGCAGCCATATCAAGGTTCATGAGGTAGACGTACCTGCGAACGTGATGGATCGCGTGCGGGCGTACATCAAATAGGCGCAGGCGGCCATTGCCGTGTGCCTGCACATTCCAACGGTCAAAGCCAGTCGGTCTCAAACTGGAACGTCGATAGCGGCGTGCAGCCATGGTCGGTGAGTAGCACCTGCTGCTCGAGCTTCACTCCTTCCTTCCCGCTTTCATCGCCGATATAACTTTCGATACAGAGAGTCATTCCGGCTTCGAACATGCCGTCATAGCCCCGGTCCTGGAAGTACGAGATGGACGGATACTCGTCGACCATGCCGATGCCGTGTGCGAGGCAGCTGTACCGGTTTTTGAAGAACGTGTCCGGCATTGCCCAGCTTCGTTCGGCGAATTTATTGAACGTCATGCCGGGCTTGATGAGTGCCATGTTGGTATGCAACTGCTCGTAGGCTGCCGCGTAAAGCCGCCGCTGATCATCGGTCGGTCGGACGTGGCCGACCGTCCAGGTTCGCGAGATGTCCGCACAGTATCCAAAGGGGCCAACCAGATCTGTGTCGAACGCAATCAGTTCGCCTTTCTGCATTAACCTCGGGCCGCACTCCTGCATCCACGGATTCGTACGGCTGCCCGACGCCAGCAGCCGAGTCTCGATCCACTCGCCGCCGAGTTTGATGTTTTCGAAGTGCAGATGCGCCCACAGTTCCTGTTCACTCATGCCTGGCCGCAAAGCTTCGTGCATTCGCTGGATGCCTTGTTCGCAAACGTCGATCGCCGCTTTCATCACCACGAGTTCGTCGTCGGACTTGATGGTCCGAGCCTGACCATCCACAACGCTGATACCTTCCTCGCCGAGCGCATGCAAACCTACTGGATCAAGTCGATCGACTGCGATCCGCCGTTCCGATGGAGCGTGTTGACGCAGCAGATCTGCAATTTCGCGCGCCCACTGCTTTGCCTTCTCTGCGGCTTCGGGTCCAGCATTGAAATAGTTCCAGCACACCGCGCTGCGGATTTCCGCATCGACCGGCACGTCGTTCCAGACATGCTCGCAGTTGTGAAATTCGAATCCGATCACTGGTCCATCAGCAAACACGAGAATGTAACGCGTGGGATTGCGGCCCGTCCAGATTTGCATGTTGGACGTGTCTGTCGCGTACCGGATATTCACAGGGTCGTACATGACGATTGCCGGTACGCGACTCTTTCTGAGCTGGCGACGCACGCGCTCCAACCGATAGTGACGGACCCGATCAAGCAGCCCTGGTGGCAGGCAGCCTGGAACAGCGGACTCGGGCATCGCGGCGTGAAGCGAGGAAATCCCCGGCATAAATTGTTCTCCTGTTGTGATCCGTGGGGCGATCGAGTCATGGCGCAGCGAGCCGGAAACTCATTGAATGTGCGAGGGCGGGGCGATCAGCTGCGTTGCGGCTCTGGTTTTGAATGAACCGGTTGGACCGGCGCCGGCATGCTTGTCCAAGGCAGTATCGGAACGACGAAAAAGTCGGTCAACGGCCTTTATTTTCCTTCTCGCATGACTTTAAGTTATCCAAGGAGTGCCGCGTGCACGCCTTGGGAATTCAGCGCTCCGTTAGCGAACGGCCAGGTCTCCGCGGAGCCAGTCGATCAGCTGCGTGATCACGGGCGAGATGGTCCGGCCGTGTGGCACAACCACAAAGTAAGAATCGGCTGGCTTGAAGGTGGCAACGTCGAGTCGAACAAGCTCCCCCGATGCCAACAGGTCTTCTACTAGTCGGCTCCATCCAAGTGCAATACCTTGTCCATACCTGGCCGCTTGCACGGCGTCGGTGTAAAGGCTGCAGCGAAGAACCTTGTTGAGGCGCGAAGGACGGTGGCCGACCGCACGGAACCACTCTGTCCAGTCCATCCAGCCCTCTGTTGTCGAGTCAGACTCGACGAGCGCCATGCTGGCAAGCTGCTCGAGTGACTCCGGCGCATCGTTCTCGTTAAGGAATGCGGGGGAGCAAACCGGAAAGATCTCGACGTCGAAGAGCAGTGTCGAGGTCCCGTCCGACCATTGCCCGTCTCCATAACGTACGGCAACGTCGACTTCGACATGGCGCAAGTCCGCAGTGAACATCTGCGTTGTCAGGCGCAGTTGAAGTGGCGGCTTCAGCTTTTTTAGATTGGCCAGTCGTGGAAGAAGCCGGAACTGCGAAAAAGCTGCGGTTGATGCCAGCACCAGTTCGCGCTGCTCGCCTGTTGCGAGGCGATCGAATACGCCGGCGATCTTCTGCATGGATTCCGCAACGACAAGATACAAGGCCTCGCCCTCGGCGGTCAGCTCAATGGAACGATGCCCACGATGGAACAGACGCACGTCCAGCGTTTCTTCCAGGAACCTGATCTGACGACTGACAGCCGATTGGGTAACGCCAAGTTCAGCCGCGGCAAGCGTGAAACTGCCCAGCCGAGCCACCGCCTCGAACTCCACCAAAGCCGTAAGCGACGGAACAATTCTGCGGTAGCCCTTCGTTCCTCTGGAACTTTTCATCCTATGTCTCTGCTCGATGCTGTAGTCGTTAGAAGGTGGGCATCTGCAAGGTTTAGACAGGCCCCAAGTGACAGGTACTCCCGTGCAGCGAAGCCAGGGTTTACAGGTGTTCCCGGGCTTCACCGAGCACGTCGCCGAGCTTGATTTTCGCATGACTTAAAGGAATGCGAGGAGACAAATAAAGCGCATTGACGGTGCATATTGGCGATCCAATACTCAATGCCATGCTGCACGAAACGCTGCGGCGCATACCCACGAAGAGACCGACCATGTCATCCGCAATCAAGATCAAAACTCATCGCGAACTGCTCGACAGCCGGCAACCGGGACACGGCATGCCAGGGGAGTTGTTCGGCCGCCAGGACGTGTTCGAGACCGATGTCGAGGTCTTCTTTCACAAGCTCTGGATTCTTGTCGGCGTGACGGCCGATGTGCCCGAGCCGGGCGACGTTCATACGGTCGACATTGGCAAGGCATCGATCATTATCGTTCGCGACGACGACGAGAACATTCGCGCCTATCGGAACGTGTGCCGCCATCGTGGCTCGCGCATCATGAAGAAAGCGGGCAAGGCAACCGTCGGCATGCTCGTGTGTCCGTATCACCAATGGACGTACGATCTCGACGGAAGCCTGCGCCACAGTTCGCACATGGGTAAAGATTTCGATCCGGGTTGTCACAGCCTTATTCCGGTTCATCTGAAGACCGTTGGAGCGCACGTCTTCGTTTGCCTCGCCGATGAACCGCCGGAGGATTTCTCGAAGCTGGAAACGGTCATGGCGCCGCGCTTCGCTCCATACGATCTCACGCGCACAAAGGTCGCGCATGAACTGGAGATCGTCGAAAACGGCAATTGGAAGCTCGTGATGGAAAACAACCGCGAGTGCTATCACTGCGCGGGCACGCATCCCGAACTCGTCAATTCCTTCCAGGCGGAAGATTTCGGTTTCTGTCCTGACGGGCAGGGCGAGGACGCGCTGAATGCTTACAACGACTACGTGAAGCGCAACGCGGCCACTCAGGAAGCCTGGGAAAAAGACGGTTGGATCTGCGAGCGGTTCGAGTCGGTGGATGAAAGCGTTCATACGAACTTCCGTACGCAGCGGCTGGTGATTGCCGGAGCGAACGAGTCGCAAACAATGGACACGCAAGTGGCCTGCACGAAGTTGCTGGGCAACGTTTCCCGTCGGGACCTCGGCGACGTGCACATGTGGGGTCACCACTCGTGGACGCATGTGATGAGCGATCATGCTGTGATCGCCTACGTCGTGCCCCTTGCGCCTGATAAGACGCTGGTTCGCACCGTATGGCTCGTTCACGAAGACGCGGTTGAGGGTGTCGATTACGACCTGCAAAAGTTGACCGAAGTCTGGAATGCCACGACTAATCAGGATGCCGAACTTGTTGCGAACGCTCATAGCGGAACGCAGGATCCGGCTTACCGGCCTGGGCCGTTCTCGCAGTTCACTGAAGCGCCGCTGGACGAGTTCTCGCGCTGGTACGACGCACGCCTGAAACAGAGCGGGGTCTGAGAACGATATGGACATCGCCGTCGATACTTGCGTCCTTGAACAGGGATCGGAACTGGCAGACCGCTTCACTCGTGCCTCGACATGGGAACGTGCGGATGCGCAGTGGCCAAGCCACGAGCAACGAACGCTCGTTTGCTGCCGCGTGCTCGCCGAGACGCACGACGTCCGCACATTCGTATTCGCAGCCGAACAGGGAAAACCGTTCACTTTTGAACCGGGGCAGTTCGTGACGGTCACCGCGGAGATCGAAGGAAAGCCGGTCAGTCGCTGCTACACCATATCGTCGCCGCCAACCCGTCCTTACACGCTCTCGATAACTGTCAAACGGGCGCCGGGTGGCGTCATGTCGAACTGGCTGCATGACAACATGACCGAAGGCAGCACGCTGTCGGCTTACGGGCCGTCTGGCATCTTCACGCCTTCGGCCGGGCCATCGGAAAAAGCGCTGTATCTGTCGGCTGGCTCCGGCGTCACGCCGCTGATGTCGATGACGCGTGCCGCGTTCGATCTCGGACAGGATCGCGATATCGTCTTTGTTCATAGTGCCAGGACGCCCGAGGACATTATCTTTGCCAAAGAGCTTGCCGCGCTCGAACAGGTGTCGAGGACGCTCCGCGTGATCCACATCTGCGAAGCGCAGAGCGAAAAAGGCGACTGGCAAGGTCCCTTGGGACGACTCAGCCTCGATCTGTTGAAGGAGTGTGTGCCCGACTATCAGGAACGGGAGGTCTTTACTTGCGGTCCGGCGGGTTACATGGAAGCTGTCAGAAAAACACTCCTCGACGGAAATCACAACCCCTCGCGGTATCACCAGGAAAGCTTCAATTTCGCAGAGACCGTCGAAGTTGTGGAAGCAGCGCCAGAGGAAACGGCTAGCGCTCAACCCTGTTTCACTGTGCGTCTGGCACGTTCCGGCAAGACATTCACGGTGGACGCATCGCAGACCGTGCTAGCTGCCGCGCGCAAGGCGGGCGTGCCGTTGCCTTCATCCTGCAGCCAGGGCATATGCGGGACCTGCAAAACCACGCTGCTCGAGGGAACCGTTGAGATGAAGCACAACGGAGGGATTCGCCCGCGTGAGATCGACAGGGGTCTTCGATTGATGTGCTGCAGCAAGCCTACGTCGGATATCGTGCTCGATATGTAGCGGTAGCGGCGAACAGTCCGGCACCTTCTGAAAGCATGAAAGCCAACCAACACTTCCGCCTTACCGCTCGCTAGGGTTTTCCCTGCCAGGACGATCGCGCAGCCAATTTCGGTGCGCCGATTGTCGAGATTCACTTAACTTTGAACTGATCATGTCGCGTATATAAGGCTTTCGGAGCGTGCTGCTCAGCCAACTCTGAACCCGCGGTTCACTTAAGTTTGAACTATCTGGAGTTTGATTCGCTTAACTTTGAACTTTCTTAAGCGCGTCCAAAACTATGACGGCCAGCGGCCGGTATCAGCGCATTAATCGTGAAGGGCCACATCGGTAGCGTCGGCCTGTACCAGTGCGCGCACGAGCAGGTACACAGCAGGTAAGTCGTCGTCGTCGCGTTGCCAGTCGACGGTTTCATCGAGATCCATCCCCGACAAACGACTGTCCTCAAACCGGACGAATGTCGAGCGTACGGTCTCGTTGTGCCTCGACCGGAAGCCTCGATTGTCAAAGACCTGTTCATCGATTGTCAGCAGCGTGCGCCAAGTCGGCAATTGCGCACCACTTGAGTAACGGTGACGGCCACTGTCGAGATAACGACCCGCGACCGTAGCAATGATCTGCTGGAGGTCGAGCGACGCGCTGCGGAGTGCGCGTTCGAGGGCGACAGGATTGATGTCGTGGACATCCGTATCAAAATCAGCATCGCTATTCATATAGTTATCTTCCTGAAACTCGCGGTAACTCGGAGCATTAAATTTGATGCATCAACAGCACTTGGTTTCGCTGGGCCAACAACTGGCGGATTTGGGCCAGGTAGTTATCGCCGACCGTGCAGTCTTCAACAGGCCGGCAATGTTGAAGAGGCGTTGGTGGAAGTACGCTGAGATAGCGGCACACCACGGACGTTCGGCATAAGGAAGGCGCCGATTGCCTGCCCGCGCGGGCGGCTTTTGCGCTCGTGCAGCGGCCTCGCGCATCAGTCGTTCGCGCGTCATCCACAGATTGCTTGGAGCGAACAGCGTGTGCAACTCTGCGGCTTCTTCATCAAGCCGCGATAGCGCACCTTTAGATGCCACCGTGCGCGGCGATGAACATGGCGACGGCCGACCGGCAATAGGATTCGATTTCGTTGTCATCCTCTGCTCTCGCCTCATCGAAGCGTGCGACAAGCAGAAGATCGGATCCTTTGAAAAGCGCGGCAAACAAGCGGGCGGATCGGAGAGCATCGGGTACGTTCAGAATCGCTTTCGCGTGCAACTGACGCAACACGGCCTCGATTTGGGCGATGACATGGGCCGGCCCGGCTTCGTAATGGAGCTTGCTTAACGACTTTTGATTCGTCTTGTCGGCCAAAACCATGGCTTCGACACTGCGGACGTCCGGGCTCAACAGCGTGCGAAGCAGGGATGATCCCACCGCCATGAGCTGATCTTCGGCTGAACCGACGACGCTTTCAGAAAGGGCCTGGGGTGCAAATTGATGGCAGTGGGCCACCATGGCCGCGCTGAACAGCGCCTCCTTGTTCTCGAAGTGCCGATAGATGCTGAGCTTGGATATCTTCGCCCGCTGCGCGACCTTGTCCATGGTCGTCGCTTGAAAACCCAATTCCACAAAGAGTTCGCAGGCGGCGTCGACGATCGTTTGGCGAAGCGCCTCGTTGGCGGGCCGGCCGCGCCGGCTCTGGCTGTTTTCGGTCACGACAATTCCAGTACTTGACAGTATTCAAATTCTTGCACTACGATACCACGCAGTATTTTAAATATGCAAGCCAAGGACAGGTTTTCAACCAGTTGCCCGAATCAGGTTTCCCCGGAGCGCCTGGCGATATCGAATGCGGGATTGTGGGGCCGATCAATACAGCCATCAGCAACTTTCTCCCCAATGCCGAAGCCCTACTCGCTGACCGTCTCAAGCGCGTATCGCTGGACGATATTGCACACCACGCCCAGCCCACCCCGCCAATCACAACACGGAGCCCATCACCATGGATGACGTCATCATCATCGGCGGCAGCTTTGCCGGCCTCGCCGCCGCCCTGCAGCTCGGCCGTGCCCGCCGCAAGGTCACGGTTCTCGATACCGGCCGGCCGCGCAACCGCTTTGCAGGCCACTCGCATGGCTTGCTCGGCCACGATCACAAGTCACCGCTGGACATCCTGGTCGAGGCGCGGCAGCAGTTGACGCGCTATCCAACGATCAGGCTGGTCAATGCCCGGGCCGAGAGCGTGTCTGGCGCCATCGACGATTTCTGCGTCGTCACTGACGATAACGAAAGCCTGAGGGCGCACCGCCTGATCCTGAGCTATGGCGTCGCCGACCAGATGCCTGATGTTCCGGGCTTTGCCGAAAGCTGGGGCACGTCCATCGTGCCCTGCCCCTATTGCGACGGCTTTGAAGTCGCCGGCCAGCATTGGGGCCTCGTCTGGTCCAGCCCGCAGTCGCACCAGTCTGTCAGGCTGTTCCGCGATTGGACGGACAAGCTGACTGTCTTCGCCGATGGTCATGACATTGCGCCCGACATCCAAGTCGATCTGGCGCGTCGCAACATACCTGTCGTCGATGGCCGGATCGTCGAGATCGCCCATCACAAGGGCCATATCAACACCGTCAATCTCGATACCCGCCGCAATGTCGCGGTCGACGTCCTGTTCGCCCATCCGCGCAACAAGCCGTCCGCACGCCTGCATGAATCACTGGGCCTCGCCACGGTCGATACGCCCACCGGCATCGTCCTCAAAGTCGACGAGCGCCGCCAAACCAGCATGCCCGGCATCTACGCCGCTGGCGACCTCGCCACGCCCTTCTTGCCCTCGGTCACCCAGGCTTCATCGCAGGGCGCGATGGCGGGTATCTTCGCCCAGCAGTCGATGGTGGTTTGAGAGCACAGATCCCTGCTCTTGTTGCGTCGCCGCCTTCGAAAAGGTTGGCGTAAATCGACGCGGCGAAAGGCGGATCGTCGAGTCAAGGAGATGACATGGCAAAGCAAAGTGCTGATCAGGTGGGTGACTGGAATGGTCAAAGCGGGGAGCGCTGGGTCGCCAACCAGGCCCGGCTCGACGCTCTGGTGGCGGTGTTCGGCCAGGCCGCGATCGAAGCCGCCGCGCCCGCGACGGGTGAGCGCGTGCTGGACATCGGCTGCGGCGCGGGTGCGTCAAGTCTGGCTCTGGCCGCTCGCGTCGGCGCGGGGGGCCAAGTGCTGGGCGTGGACATATCCGAACCGCTGATCAATCGAGCGCGCGCGCTTGCGCGCCACGATACGCCGGCCCTGTTTCAGGTGGCCGACGCCAGCAGCGCAGAGCTGCCCGAAGGCGCGTTCGACATTCTGTTCTCGCGTTTCGGCGTGATGTTTTTCCCCGATCCGACAGCGGCGTTCGCCCATATGCGACGCGCGCTCCGGCCGGGCGGCCGGGTCGCTTTCGTCTGCTGGCGCGGTGCGGCCGAGAACGATTGGATGCGACTGCCGGTGGGCGTGCTCAAGGACATCGTCCCACCGAGCGCGCTCCCCAATCCCGAAGCGCCCGGCCCGTTTTCGTTCGGCGACCGGGAGCACGTGGCGCGCATCCTGACGGCGGCCGGTTTCACCGAAATCGTTATCTCGCCCTTCGACGCGGCCGTCCCATTCGGCGAGGGCGAAACGCGGGACGCGGCGATCGACGACGCAGTGAGGATGACGCTTGAGGTCGGCCCGCTGTCGCGTGCGCTCGCTGGTCAGCCCGACGACATCCGCGCCCGTGCCTCCGGCGCAGTTCGTGCCGCCTTCGCGAGCCTCCCCGGCGAGGGGTCGGTGATGATCAACGGCGCGGCATGGGTCGTCATGGCACGAAATCCGGCAAGCTGACAGGGATCAACAGGGGATATGCCTCCGCTCGGTGGAACAGGGCGTCTTTGGCCGGCCAGATTGATGTCCCTTCTGGCCGCTGAACGAGCGCTCGCCTTGCGACAATCAGATGGCCGGTTGTGAAGCAGAGCCGACGCCTGAGCGGCCTTCCGGCGGCGCATGTGACCGGCAGTTTGTGGCCGGATTGAGCCGGCTGCAGGCCCCGCCGTTCAGTCCACAGTTCCCTCTTCACGCCAAAGGGCGCTTCCGGCGCCCCCCGCCGCTCGCCGCAACACTCGATGCGCCTGGCCGGCCTCGCGAAGTTCAAACTTAAGCGAACAAAGTTCAAAGTTGAGTGAATCTCGACAACACCCGTCGCATCCCTTCTTGAATTTGTCACCACGCGTCCATATAATTAGCACTCGCTGCACGAGAGTGCTAACAACTTCGCCGGTTGGCTCGGTCAGCCGGGTTTTCCAAGCGTTCTTCAGTCTCAATCAAGAGAGGAGTATGTATGAACCTTCGTCCTTTGCATGATCGCGTGATCGTCAAGCGTCTGGATCAAGAAACCAAGACCGCGTCGGGCATCGTGATCCCCGAAGCCGCAGCAGAGAAGCCGGATCAGGGCGAAATCCTGGCGATTGGCCCGGGCAAGCGTGACGACAAGGGCGCACAAATCGCGCTCGACGTGAAAGTGGGTGACCGCGTGCTGTTCGGCAAGTATGCAGGCCAGACCGTCAAGGTCGACGGCAACGAACTGCTCGTGATGCGCGAAGAAGACATCATGGCCGTGGTGCAGAAGTAAGCGCTGGTCGCTACTTCCCCGGTTATATCCAAAGAATTCAAGGAGTTAGAAGATGGCAGCTAAAGACGTCGTATTCGGTGATTCCGCCCGTGCCAAGATGGTTGAAGGCGTGAACATCCTCGCGAACGCTGTGAAGGTCACGCTCGGTCCGAAGGGCCGCAACGTTGTCCTGGAACGCAGCTTCGGCGGCCCGACGGTCACCAAGGACGGTGTGTCGGTCGCAAAAGAGATCGAACTGAAAGACAAGCTCCAGAACATGGGCGCGCAAATGGTCAAGGAAGTGGCTTCCAAGACCAGCGACAACGCAGGTGACGGCACCACGACCGCAACGGTCCTGGCTCAGTCGATCGTCCGCGAAGGCATGAAGTACGTTGCATCGGGCATGAACCCGATGGACCTGAAGCGCGGTATCGACAAGGCAGTGACGGCCGCTATCGAAGAACTGCGCAAGATCAGCAAGCCGTGCACGACCAACAAGGAAATCGCACAAGTCGGCGCGATTTCGGCAAACAGCGACTCGTCGATCGGCGATCGTATCGCTGAAGCCATGGACAAGGTCGGCAAGGAAGGCGTCATCACCGTCGAAGACGGCAAGTCGCTGCAAGACGAGCTGGACGTCGTCGAAGGTATGCAATTCGACCGCGGCTACCTGTCGCCGTACTTCATCAACAACCCGGACAAGCAGGTTGCCGTGCTCGAAAACCCGTTCGTGCTGCTGCACGACAAGAAGGTTTCGAACATCCGCGATCTGCTGCCGGTACTGGAACAAGTCGCCAAGGCTGGCCGTCCGCTGCTGATCATCGCAGAAGACGTCGAAGGCGAAGCACTGGCAACGCTGGTGGTGAACAACATCCGCGGCATCCTGAAGACGGTTGCCGTGAAGGCTCCGGGCTTTGGCGATCGCCGTAAGGCCATGCTGGAAGATATCGCGATCCTGACCGGCGGCCAGGTCATCGCTGAAGAAACCGGCCTGACGCTCGAAAAGGCAACGCTGGCAGAACTGGGCCAGGCGAAGCGCATCGAAGTGGGCAAGGAAAACACGACGATCATCGACGGCGCTGGCGAAGCTGCAAACATCGAAGCGCGTGTGAAGCAGGTCCGCACGCAAATCGAAGAAGCTACGTCGGACTACGACCGTGAAAAGCTGCAAGAACGCGTTGCCAAGCTGGCAGGCGGCGTTGCAGTGATCAAGGTCGGTGCTGCGACCGAAGTCGAAATGAAGGAAAAGAAGGCACGTGTCGAAGACGCACTGCACGCAACGCGCGCAGCTGTGGAAGAAGGCATCGTTGCTGGCGGGGGCGTTGCGCTGATCCGCGCACGTACGGCGATCGCCGGCCTGAAGGGCGCTAACGCCGATCAGGACGCAGGTATCAAGATCGTTCTGCGCGCAATGGAAGAGCCGCTGCGCCAGATCGTCACGAACGGTGGCGAAGAAGCCAGCGTCGTCGTGGCGGCAGTTGCTGCAGGCCAGGGCAACTACGGCTACAACGCAGCAACCGGCGAATACGTCGACCTGGTTGACGCAGGTGTCGTGGACCCGACGAAGGTCACGCGCACGGCACTGCAAAACGCAGCATCGGTAGCAGGTCTCCTGCTCACGACCGACGCAGCTGTTTGCGAACTGCCGAAGGAAGATGCACCGATGGGCGGCGGTATGCCGGGCGGCATGGGCGGCATGGGTATGGACATGTAATTCATGTCTGCCCCAGTCGGACCTCGTCCAGAGGTTCAGCCGGGAGCCCATGAAGAAGCGCGCCGCGAGGCGTGCTTCGCAAAGAAAAAACCTGCAGAAATGCAGGTTTTTTCGTTTTGTTTCTCGTTCGGTTCTCGTTCGGTTCTCGTTCGGTTCTCGTTCGGTTCTCGTTCGGTTCTCGTTCGGTTCTCGTTCGGTTCTCGTTTGTGGCAGCGGAAAGAAGCGCTCGAATTTCGTGTTTGTTGCCTATGCCTATGCCGGCAGTGCCAGACAGTTCTCGCGCAAGTGCGCGAAGATACCCGCTACGCTTTCGCTCAGCGTCAAGCTTGCGGTGTCGATCTCCAGTTCCGGATCGAGCGGCGCTTCATAGGGCGCCGAAATGCCGGTGAACGAAGGGATCTTTCCGGCCAGCGCTTTCGCGTAAAGACCTTTGGGGTCGCGCCGCGCACATGTGTCGACCGATGCCGACAGATACGTCTCGATGAAATTGCCGGCGCCAATGATGTGGCGCGCCATGGCGCGGTCCGCCCGCATCGGCGAGATGAGCGCCGTGATGACGATGAGGCCGGCGTCGTTCATCAGCTGAGCGACATGCGCGACTCTGCGGATATTTTCATGACGGTCCTGCTGGTTAAAGCCAAGGTCGCGGCCCAAGCCGTGGCGAACGTTGTCGCCATCGAGTACATAGCAGGCCTGACCCAGCGACACGAGTTGCCGCTCGAGTTCGAACGCAATGGTCGATTTTCCCGCTGCCGACAGTCCCGTGAGCCAGATCGTGACCGGCTTCTGACGGAGCATCCGCATTCTGTCCTTGAGCGTGATCGCGCCGTGGAAGCGTTGCACTGGACCGCGGGCCTGTTGTTGCATTGTGATGTTTCCTCGAGGACTTAAACGCAGTGCCAACCTTGCCGCCAGACGCCCGCGTTATGCAGGCGCTCGGCGGAATTGGCGACAGCGACATGGAATCCGTCCGGCGCGCCCGGCGGCAACGCTATCGAAAAGCCGGCGTGGGCGCTCGGATAGCCCGCGTTTGCCACGTCCGGGCGATGCTCGCCGCTCAAGCCGCTCGCGATCACTTCCCTGCCGATGCGCACGTCGAGTAGTACCTTTTCTTCCGGATGACTGAGGTTGACGGCCCACCCCGACACGACGCCGTCGCGGACCGAGTCGACAAATCCGTCGTACATGTCGGCGAGCGATTGGGTTTCGTTTTCGGCGGACTGCAGATACTCGTCGATCGGCGCGAGGTCGAATCGGCCGATTACGCCAAGCACTTTCGCGAGAAACGCCTCGTCGAACCCGAACACCACCGAACGGTGGATGTACGGATTCTCGAGCTGGTTTATTTCTGCCTGAATGACCTTGACCAGTTCGAGGGCCTTTGTGAAAACGCTGCCCGACTCCTGCGCATCGCTTTCAATCTGGCGCTTGGCGTGCTCGAAAATCCGGTAATCGAGACGATTGTCTTCGACGAATTTCTGTCTTGCCGTTTCGCTTAACTGACCGATGTCTTTCGATGAGCCGCTTGTGATGTTCGTCTCAAAGTAGAACGGTAATTTCAACCCGGTCTTTCCGCAAAGACGCAGTAGAAATTCGCTCATGTTTTCACAAACGCCGACCGCGCTGAAATGATGCCGAAGATTGGCTTGCGCAACTTCGAGGCTAAGCGCCTGGGGCGCCGAATGGCCGCTCAGCATCTGCGCGAAGATGTTCTTGCCGCCCAGAGACTCGCTCACCCACTCGTCGAGCGAAAGCGTGCCGCGCAGCACGAGTGCCTCGGTCGCGGACACGCTCGCGCCGCGTGCCACCTCGCCGTTTTTGCCGTTCAACGCGTAACGGTAATGCGATATTTGCCGCGCGAGCGGATCGCGCAGAATGGTGCAATAGGCGAGCGGAGCTTTGAGACTTCTATGAATGCCGTACGATTGATGACCGCCGCCGATATGCGTTTCCAACAATCTGGCGCGACACCTGTCCCAGCCTTCTCTGTCCCATTCGAAGTTGACGAATTGATCTTTGCCTTTGTTCAGATCGAAGAAAGAGATCACCGTCGACCCTCCGCTTTTGGGAGGGTGAATGAAAAACGTAGGCGCGAGCATATAACGATATGACAATTTACGGTTTGTAAGTGTAACGCGCGTCCTTTCGCGTCGTTGTAACGTTTGATTACACACCCGGAAGACACGCCTACCTGACCCGGATGGTTAGGTGGCCGCCATTGCGGCGGGCCTTCCGAGACGTGTCATTCGCTCGTTTGCGTCTATGGGATTCGCACGCCTTGCCGGCAACGCGCAAAACGTGAAATACGCGGTGAGGCGCCGGGGTGTCAGTGCCGCGCTTCGCCGGGCGCCGCGTCCTTGCCGGTTGTAGGCGGTGTTTCGTCGTCGCTGCTGCGTGCCCAGAAGAACCGGTCCGGCATATACGCGCCCATGCCCGGCCGGAATGCGCTGCGCATCGCCTGGTACAGATACTCCTGCGCTTCGCGCACAGCTTCCGCCGGGTCCTGGCCATTGGCGAGGAGCGCCGCGATTGCGGAACCGAGCGTATCCGTCAAACCCATGATCCGATGGCTGCCGCGGTCCCACATGTCCTGACGCAACTGGCCGTCTTCGCTGAAAAGCGTATTGACGAGCCGGTGCGTGCCGGTTTCCGTCGACAGAATGTATTCGCAGCCCTGCGACAGCAGATGCGAGATCGCCGCGTCGAGGCTCGGCGCCTCGGCGTCGCCGTCAGGCTGCGCGAGGGCGAGCAGCGTGGCGGAGTCGGCGACCAGCAAGGTGGTTTGCGGTGCCAGCAGATCGGCAATTGCTTCGCGCAGTTCGTCGGCTGCGAGCACGTGTTCGTCGTCGAGCGTGAAGTCGGGGGCGAGAATCAGCGGAATGTCGTCGTAATCGGCCACCACTTCGGCAATCGCGCTCACTACTTCGGCACGCGTGCAGGCGCCGACCTTGAAGGCCGCGATCGGCATGTCTTCGAGCAGCATGCGCGCCTGGGTCGCCACGACTTCTGGATCGAGCCCGTTGACTTCGTCGCAGCTCGCCGAGTCGCGCACGGTATAGCCCGTGAGCACGGAGACGCCATGACAACCCATGCTGGCAAGGGTCATCAGGTCGGCTTGCAGGCCGGAGCCGCCGGTGGGATCGGAGAGGCCGAAGGTGAGGACGATCGGAGGCGTATCGCTGGGCATGAAGATCTACAAAGAGAGCTGAATTTGGGGCGCGGTGAGTGCGCAATCGGCTCAATTATGCGGCCTAAACCGGCGCGAGGGCGTTTTTTCGCATCTTCCCCGGCTTCATGCTGCAGACCGGCGGCCACCGTGTGGCGCGACGCCGCACTGAGCGTCGCCTGACCCACGCAGCATTGCCGAAGGCCGTCGCGTCGTCGGATTGCGCGCTCGCGATTGCTAGGCATTGGGGCGGCAACACGGTACCATCATGGCTCCCGTTTCCACGGACTTTACGACGCGACACAAGAATGGAATACCAAAGCTGGATGTGCCTGATTTGCGGCTGGATTTACGACGAAGAAGCCGGTTTGCCGGACGAAGGCATTGCGCCGGGAACCCGCTGGGAGGACGTCCCCATTAACTGGACGTGTCCCGAGTGCGGAGCGCGCAAGGAAGACTTCGAGATGGTTCAGATCTGATGTCCGGGGGCGGCTGACGGTGTCCGGCCGAGATGTGGGGTCGCTTGCAAAGGTCGTCGATCGAGCCGTGTCGCAACTCCAGGTTGTCGTTGAATAGTTTGTCATTGCGTGTTCGTCATTGCGTGTTTGTCATCGCGCATTTGTCACCGTTTAGTCGCCGGTTCGCGCGTTAGGTGCTCAGTGCGCGTGCCGCGCGAAACGGCGGGCCGCCGACTCTCTGTCGCCAACTCATGACTCTTCGATCCGCAGCACCCGTTTCCTTTGACGCATTGCCGAATCCGCGCGGCGGCGCTGTTCGTCCCGCGGAGCTTGCGCTGGCCGAGGCGCTATTGGCGTTCGAACAGCACACCGGGTGCACGACGGCGCTGGTTCGCGCTTCGCACGCGCTGCGCAGCGCCGGCTGGCTGAGTGCGACCCGTTTTGCCGACGCGCTCGTGCGCGTCTCGCCGCTAGCCGCAGGCGATCCGGCGGAGGCCGAGAGTGTGCGGCCAGTGTTCGGCGCCGCACTGCGCGATTTCCGTGCGGCACTCGAGCGTCACAATCTGCGCGAACTGGCCTGCTCGCCCACGCTCTTTAATCATTACCAGGCGCTGTGCGCCGATCTGGGCGAGCACACGCCGGGCTCGCCCGTTGCTTTCGAAGATCTCGCGCTAACCGCGCGCCCGGTGCCGCCGGTGTCGTTTCACGTGCAATCGGCGGAGCAACTGGCACATCTGCGTGCGCGCTATGAGCGTGCGCTGCTGCCGGTGCTGCGCTCACAACCCGATACAGGCAGCGCAGCGGCGCGCGCGGCCACCAACGCCGCACTCGACGAACTCGACGCTGTATTTACCGAACTCGCCGGCCCCGATCCCTACGATTTCTGGCGTCTCGCGAAGGCTTGCGCGCGCGCATTGCGGGTCGGCGGACGCGCAGCCGGAGAGACTGACGCGCGGCGTTTTTACGCACGTTGCAATCTGGCGCTGGCCGATCACGCTCGCGGCATCGAGCGCGCGCAGCGCTCACTGGTCCGGGCCACGCTGGCACTGCTGTGGCGCGACTACGCACTATTCGGCGCCGCCGCCGAAGACGCCGATCAGGTCGAGGTGCTTCACGACTATGGCTTGACCGTCGATTGGCACGTTGCGGGCACCCAGGCATCGGAAATGCTATGGGAAGCGGGCGCGGTGCAGGCACAGTTGTTCAGCGCCCGCACTTCACTGACGCGCGAACTCGGCGTGTTGAGCGTCAACGCGCACGCGTATGAAGATTTTCTGCAGACGGCCGACGCGGCCATTTCCGCGCTGGCCGACCATGCGCGTGCGGCCGACCAGCCCGAGAAGGCCGACCCGAGCGAAGCGCTGCAAGCGGGCGACGCCGCGTACCGGCTCGGCTCCGCGGCTTGCGCGCTCGGCCTCGGCCATGTCGCGCTGCTGGCCGATGCCTTGGGGCTCGCCTGGCGCCGTCGCGCTCATGCAGGTGTTTCGACGCCTGCGGTGCGCGCCCATGTGATCGTCGACGCCCCGGCGGCGAGTGCGCTCGAAGGTGCTGCGGAGGCGTTGCGCGCGACGCTGCATAAAGTAGCGGCGGGCGTGGCGCCCCCGGCCGGCGGTGCCGCACTGGCGACGCTGACGCGTGCGATCGAGCAGGGCGGCGCGTAAAGAGCGTAAAGAGCGTAGAGAGAGCCGGAGGAGCAAAGCCGTTCCGGCGGCCCCAATAGCCGGCGCGAGCACGCAAAAATGCAGCCACAGCCCGCACGAAACGCGCAGTCAGCTCACAACAAGGCATGTAGCCAATCAGGCGGCACAATTCGCCGCCAATCGCCCGGTCATTCAGGCAGCATCGATGCAACCCGGCGGCACGCCGCAGTCATGCCGCACGACACCGCTAACCTGCATCTTGGCAAGGCCCGCGTGCGTGATAGAGTGCAACATGAATCGCCGTCGATGGCTCGCGGCAAGCTTCATGACTCACGTCGCCGTTCCACGCTCAAAGCCCGCCATCCTGCATCGTCTTTGCTAAAATCCGAACTATGTCCAAGAGTACCGATCGCATCAATCTGACCAACCAGTTCCTGATCGCCATGCCGAACATGGCTGATCCGACGTTTTCAGGAACGGTGGTCTACCTTTGCGATCACAGTGAGCGCGGTGCGCTCGGCCTCGTGATCAACCGGCCGACCGATATCGACCTGGAAGCGCTCTTCAGTCGCATCGACCTCAAGCTCGAGATCGAACCTCTCCTTCACGTTCCCGTGTACTTCGGCGGCCCGGTGCAAACCGAACGCGGCTTCGTGCTGCACGATCCGAAAGACGGCAATACGTACACGTCGTCCATGTCGGTGCCGGGCGGTCTTGAGATGACCACCTCGAAAGACGTGCTAGAGGCAGTCGCGAGCGGTACGGGTCCCGAGCGTTTCCTGCTCACGCTCGGTCACGCCGGTTGGGGTGCGGGCCAGCTCGAAGAAGAAATTTCGAAGAACGGCTGGCTGACGGTCGAAGCCGACCCGAAAATCGTTTTCGACGTGCCGGCTGAAGAGCGCCTCGAAGCCGCGCTCGCGCTGCTCGGCATTTCGCTGTCCGTGCTGTCGGGCGAGGCCGGACACGCATGAGAGGCGACGCATGAGTCTGACGGCCGGACGTGAGGCGACGCTGCTTGCGTTCGACTACGGTGAAAAACGCATCGGCGTGGCGGTCGGCAATTCGCTCACGAAGAGCGCCAGGCCGCTCGTCATCGTGCAGAATCGCAGCCGCGAATATCGTTTTGCCGAGGTCGGCAAGCTGATTGCCGAGTGGAAGCCCGACGCGCTCGTCGTAGGCTTGCCGATGCATCCGGATGGCACGCCGCACGAAATGACGCAACTCGCGAAGCGCTTCGGCAATCAGCTGAACGGCCGCTTCAATTTGCCGGTGACGTGGATCGACGAGCGCTATTCGTCGGTCGAGGCGAAGGCGGGAATCCGCGCCGGGAAAGGCCGTGCCGATATGCTCGACGCCGAAGCCGCCAGCATCATCCTCCAGCAATATCTTGACGGACTTTCCGACAATCATGAGTTCCATTGACGCCGAAGCGCTTTATCACGCGTTGCTCGACCAGATTCGCGCCGCGTATGGCGACAAGCTCGGTGCAGCGCAGGACGGTGCCGAGGGCGCCGTGCTGGCCGGCATCCACAGCGGAGGCGCGTGGCTCGCCGAGCGGCTCGCGCACGACCTGAACCTGGCGAGTTTCGGCGTGATCAACGTCGCGCTGCATCGCGACGACTACGCCAAAAAGGGTTTGCACTCACAGGCGAGCCCGACGTCGCTGCCTTTTTCCGTCGACGGCCGCCGCATCGTGCTTGTCGACGACGTGCTGTACACCGGCCGCACGATCCGCGCGGCGCTCAATGAACTGTACGACTATGGCCGTCCGGCAGCGGTCGAACTGGCGGTGCTTGCCGATCGCGGCGGACGTGAGTTGCCGGTGGCGGCGCGCTTTGTCGGCGGCGTGGTGGATGTGTCCGCCGACGCCACGCTCGTGCTGGCGCGCGAAGAACGCGGCAGCGAGAGTGGCGCAGACCAGCCGCGTTTCACCTTTCACACTGAAGCACGCGTCGATTGAGCCCGGCATCGAGTCGCGAGAGTGGGGACGGACTGCATCGAGGCGCGCGCAATCAAAGTGCAGCGCAAAGCGCGAACAGCCGCGGCACCATGCGCAAACGGCCAGGAGCGGCGCCGCAGTGACCGACGTTCCGCACACGCCCAACCCATTCAGCACCGCCACACCACGTTGAAGCCCGTATTTGAAGCAGGTACATCATGAACACCCCCATCCAGGCTCCGCAGGATTCCGCCGATAGCGCCACCGAGCGCTTCCGTTATGGCTTCCTGAAGGGCAACCCGCAGCTCACGAAAAACGGCGAGCTCAAGCATCTGTTGTCGATCGAAGGTTTGCCGAAGGCGATCGTCAATCACATTCTCGACACTGCGAGCCAGTTCGTCAGCGTGACGGATCGCGAGGTGAAGAAGGTGCCGCTGCTGCGCGGCAAATCGGTGTTCAATCTGTTCTTCGAAAACTCGACGCGCACCCGCACCACGTTCGAGATCGCCGCGACACGTCTGTCGGCGGACGTGCTGAATCTGAACATCAATGCGTCGTCGACGAGCAAAGGCGAATCGCTGCTCGACACGATCAACAATCTGTCGGCCATGCATGCCGACATGTTTGTCGTGCGTCATGCGTCGAGCGGCGCGCCGTATCTGATCGCACAGCACTGTGCGCCGCACGTGCACGTGATCAACGCCGGCGACGGCCGTCATGCGCACCCCACGCAGGGTCTGCTCGACATGTACACGATCCGCCACTACAAGAAAGACTTCACGAACTTGCGCGTGGCGATTGTCGGCGACATTCTGCATTCGCGAGTCGCGCGCTCGGACATTCATGCGTTGACCACGCTCGGCGTGCCGGAAGTGCGCGCAATCGGTCCGCGCACACTCCTGCCGGGCGGCCTCGAACAGATGGGCGTGCGCGTGTTCCACAACCTGGACGAAGGGCTGAAAGACGTCGACGTGATCATCATGCTGCGTTTGCAGAACGAGCGGATGAGCGGCGCGCTGTTGCCGTCGGCGCAGGAATACTTCAAGAGCTGGGGCTTGACGCCGGAGCGTCTCGCGCTCGCCAAACCGGATGCCATTGTCATGCACCCAGGCCCGATGAACCGCGGCGTCGAAATCGACTCGCAAGTGGCCGACGGTCCGCAATCGGTGATTCTGAATCAGGTGACGTTCGGTATCGCGGTGCGCATGGCGGTGATGGGAATTGTCGCGGGCAACAACGATTGATGTGCAGACGCATACGCGCGCACCCAGACACCAACACACGGCAGACGGCAAATCACGCAGAACCTGGCCAAACAGCTGAAACATTAAGGTAGCGCATGAAGATTCACATTCAAGGCGGCACGCTGATCGATCCGGCAGCGGGCACCGAACAGCAGCAGGACATTTTTATCGCGGCGGGCAAGATCGTCGCGCTCGGCAACGCGCCCGCCGACTTCGAGGCGACGCAAACCATCGACGCCCGCGGTCTACACATCGCGCCGGGTCTCGTCGATCTGGCCGCGCGCTTGCGCGAGCCGGGCTATGAACACAAGGCCACGCTCGAATCGGAAATGGCCGCGGCGCTGGCGGGCGGCGTGACGAGTCTCGTGTGTCCGCCAGACACCGACCCGACGCTCGACGAACCGGGCCTCGTCGAAATGCTGAAGTTTCGCGCGCGCAATCTCGATCAGGCGCATGTGTATCCGCTCGGCGCGTTGACGGTTGGCCTGAAAGGCCAAGTCATCACCGAAATGGTCGAGCTAACGGAGGCGGGTTGCATCGGCTTTTCGCAGGCCGACGCGCCGGTGGTCGACACGCAGGTGCTGATGCGCGCGCTGCAATACGCGAAGACCTATGGCTACACGGTGTGGCTGCGTCCCGTCGACGCCTATCTCGGCAAGGGCGGTGTGGCCGCGAGCGGCGCGTTGGCGTCGCGGCTCGGCCTCTCCGGCGTGCCCGTGGCGGCGGAAACCATCGCGCTCCATACGATTTTCGAACTCGTGCGCGTGACTGGAGCACGGGTGCATCTGTCGCATGTGTCGTCGGCGGCGGGCATTGCGCTCATGCGCGAGGCGAAGGCCGAGGGCCTGCCGGTTTCGTGCGACGTCACCGTGAATCACGTGCATCTGATCGACCTCGACATCGGCTACTTCGACGCGCAGTTCCGGCTCGATCCGCCGCTGCGTCAACAGCGCGATCGCGATGCGATTCGCGCAGGTCTCGTCGACGGCACCATCGACGCGATCTGCTCGGACCATACACCGGTCGACGACGACGAAAAGCTGCTGCCGTTCGCCGAAGCGACGCCGGGTTCAACAGGCCTGGAGCTGTTCCTGTCGCTGACGGTCAAGTGGGCCGATGAAGCCGGCTTGCCGCTTGCGAAGGCGCTGAACCGCATCACGGCGGCGCCGGCCGAAGTGCTGAAGCTGGACGCTGCCGGCCGTATCGCGGTGGGCAGTGTGGCGGACCTCTGCGTGTTCGACCGTCACGCGCATTGGCGCGTCGAGCCGCGCGCGTTGAAGAGCCAGGGGCATAACACACCGTTCCTCGGCTACGAACTGCCGGCGCGCGTGCGCGCGACCATCGTGTCCGGTCGCGTCGCGTTCGAGCAGCGCTGACAGCCGCCGCATGGCCCACGCATCAACGCCGCATCAACGCCGCACTAACACCGAATCGACCTGCTAGAGAAAGCTCCGACCATGAAGCTCGCGTTACGCAAGGCTCGTCTCATCGTGCATCTGCTGCACGGCATGTGGATCGTCGCGACGCGCTTTCCCAAGGCCGGCGCCGACAGGCGTCACGCGCTTAATCGCGAATGGTCGCTGAAGATGCTGCGCCTGTGCGGCATGCGGCTCGTCGTACATAACGATGGCGCGCGGCTCGACCGCGGCGCGCTGGTGGTGGCCAATCACATCTCGTGGATCGACATCTACGTGATCAATGCGTGGCGGCCCACGCCGTTCGTGTCGAAGGCGGAGATCCGTCAATGGCCGCTGGTCGGCTGGCTCGCGCAGCAGCTGGATACGGTGTTCATCCAGCGCGAGAAACGCAGCGACGCGAAGCGGATCATGCACGAGTTGTCCGACCGTTTGGCCGCGGGCGAACTGATGTGCGTGTTTCCGGAAGGCACCACGTCCGATGGTCTCGCGCTGCTGCCGTTTCACGCGAACATGTTTCAGGCGGCGGTGTCGGCTTCCGCTCCGGTGCAGCCGTTGTGCATCATGTATGAAAATGCGCAGGGCCGGCAATCCACCGCGCCTGCCTATATCGACGACCTCTCGCTCGCCGACTCGCTGAATCTGTTGCTGCGCGGCGGGCCGTTGACCGCGCATGTGTACGTCTGCGCGCCGATCGCGCCCGGCGCAGACCGCCGCACATTGGCGGCGGAGGCTGAGGGCGTGATTGCGAGCGCGTTGCGGGAGATGCAGGGCGGCACGGCAACGAGCGGCGCGCTCGTCATGGAGCAGGCGGAATCGTCTGCAACCACGGAAACGCTGATTGAGCCCGTCGAACAGTCGGGCCGCTCGCCGAGCATCTGAGCGTTTCAGCGTTCCGCGTATCGTCTGATCGAGCACGTTGATCGCCCAGGCCGCTCACCAGGCGATTGTGCGTTCTCCGCCTACCGTCTAATTGCCGCCGCTCGATCTGCAGTTGTCGCATTGGACCTGAGTCAACGTGCGTTCCGCGGGATTGCGCGCGAGCCGCACCGCCGACAGCCTTTCGCCCCATACGCACCCTGAATCAAGCCCGATCAGGTTCTCGCGCAACGTCAACCCGAGCGCGGCCCAATGGCCGAACACGACGGTGACGTCCGCTGTCTTGCGCCACGGCACGTCGAACCACGGCATGCAACCCGGCGGCGCGGCGTTCAGGCCGCCGCTGCTACTAAAGTCCATCACGCCCTCGGCGTTGCAGAAGCGCAGCCGCGTCAACGCGCTGCACGTCACGCGCAGCCGCTCGATGCCCTTCAGGTTCGGCGTCCAGAGATTCGGCTCATTGCCGTACAAACCGGCGAGCGTTTCCTTCCAGCTCGGCGCGCGCAGCGCCCGCTGCAATTCGTCGGCGAGTTCGAGCGTCAGTGCCACGTCCCATTGCGGCACCACGCCCGCATGTACCATCAGCATGCCGTTTTCGTAGTACGCGATCGGACGGTGGCGGACCCATTCGAGCAGGTCGGCGGCATCGGGCGCGGCGAGAATCTCGTCGATCGTGTCGCCTTTTTTCGACTTGCGAATCCCCGCCGATACCGACAGCAGATGCAGGTCGTGATTGCCGAGCACCGGCACCGCGCGATCGCCGAGCGAGATGATATCGCGCAGCGTGGCCAGCGATTCTGGGCCGCGGTTGATCAGGTCGCCAGCGAACCACAGCGGGGTGCCGGCTGGCGGCGCGGCCTTTGCGAGCAGTCGCTGGAAAGGCGCGCGGCAACCTTGCAGATCGCCGAAAGCAAGCGGTACCGGATGCTGCTGCGAGATTGAAGAAGCGGATGAAGGTGCGGTGGACGGTGTCATCGAGGAAATGTTTGCGGTTCGATACACGGGGCGACGCACGGGGCGTGCCGCGTGTGGGCAGTGCAGCAAGCGAGCGTGACATAATAGCCCGTTTGAAGCACCGGCATCGCGCGGTGCGGCCCCGGCGGCTCTCGCCACGGGCTGCCGCGAACTACCGGCGCGATATTGCATCACAACAGGATGACCCTAGTGAACGGAGAAAGCATGTCGTCTTCCCATGCGAAGCAACCCGTCCGCACGCTCGTCACCGGGGCGAGCGGCTTCACTGGCCGCTATCTGGTCGATAACCTGCTTCGTCACGGCCATACCGTGATCGAAACCTTCGCGGGCCGCGATGAGCCGGAAACGCCCACGCGGCTCAGGCTCGACATTACGTCGCCCGAAAATTGCCGGCGCGTGATCGAAACCGCGCGGCCCGACTACATCGTGCATCTTGCCGCGATCAGTTTCGTGGGCCATGATGATCCGCTCGACTTTTACCGCGTCAACGTGATTGGCACGCTGAATCTGCTCGAAGCGTGCGCCGCGACAGGCCACACGCCGCGCAAGCTGTTGATTGCGAGCAGCGCCAATGTGTATGGCAACGTGACGAGCGATGCGATCGACGAGAGCTTTCCGGTCACGCCGGTCAATCACTATGCGGCCAGCAAGGCGGCCATGGAAACGATGGTGCGAACCTGGTTCGACCGGTTGCCTATCGTGATCGTGCGGCCATTCAACTACACGGGCCGCGGACAGGCGTCGAACTTCCTCGTGCCGAAGATCGTCGAGCACTTCGCGCGTCGCGAGCCGGCTATCGAGCTTGGCAATATCGACGTCGCGCGCGATTTTTCGGACGTGCGCTATGTGGCGAGCGCTTACGAAGCCCTACTCGATTCCGATGCCGCCGCCGAGACGGTGAACGTCTGTACCGGCACGCCTTATACACTGCGCGAGATTCTGTCAGCCGCAAGCGAACTGACTGGGCACGAACTGCAGGTGCACATCAATCCGGCTTTCGTCCGGCAAACCGATGTAAAGGTGCTGGCCGGTTCGCCCGCCAAGCTGCGCTCGCTGGTGCCCGAGGTGCAGGCCATTCCGTTCATGGATACGCTGCGCTGGATGCTGGCGGCCTGAAACAGTTGGGCGTTGGCCATCCGCGCGTCGTAATGCGTGTCAATGCGCTCGCCCGCGCGCCGCTTGTTCGTGCTTATTCCAGCTTCTTCCTGCTTCTCCACGCTTCCACAGTTATTTTGAGGATTGTTCGGCGCGCTGCCCACCGAGCAGCGCGCCGTTGACTTGCGCCCCCCGTTCCGCGCGCGGCGCCGGCCCGCAAGCCGCATTATTTCCGCGAAATAAGGGCGGAAAATGCACCGAAAGCCAGACTTGTCAAGCTGTTTCAAGTTGTTAGGGTTCTAGTTTTTGTTCCGGGCCGCTTTATAATCGGGGCTTCATAAGATTGGCGTCTGAGCGTCTGCTTGCGGTGTTCAACAGCGGCAGGCGTCGAAAGAATCGGACTCCACAACGCGTGGCGGGCGCCCGGCGAACAAGGCCTGACCGCCGCCAACATCTGGAAGGGAATTTCATGATCCTGGTAACGGGCGGTGCCGGCTTTATCGGCGCCAATTTCGTGCTCGACTGGCTGAACACGTCGGACGAAGCAGTGCTGAATGTGGACAAGCTGACGTACGCCGGCAATCTGGGCACGCTCAAGTCGCAACAGGGCAACCCCCAGCACGTCTTCGTGCGCGCGGACATCTGCGATCGCGCCGCGCTCGACGCGCTGTTCGCCGCGCACAAGCCGCGCGCCGTACTGCACTTCGCCGCCGAAAGCCACGTCGACCGCTCGATCCACGGCCCGGCCGATTTCGTGCAGACCAACGTGGTCGGCACGTTCACGCTGCTCGAAGCCGCGCGCAGCTACTGGAACACGCTCGGCGAGGCCGATAAAGCCGCGTTCCGCTTCCTGCACGTCTCGACCGACGAAGTGTTCGGCTCGCTGTCCGCCACCGATCCGCAGTTCTCGGAAACCACGCCGTACGCGCCGAACAGCCCTTACTCGGCGACCAAGGCGGGTTCGGACCATCTGGTGCGCGCGTACCATCACACGTACGGCTTGCCCGTGCTCACCACGAACTGCTCGAACAACTACGGCCCGTACCAGTTCCCCGAAAAGCTGATTCCGCTGATGATCGCCAACGCGCTCGGCGGCAAGCCGTTGCCCGTGTACGGCGACGGTCAGAACGTGCGCGACTGGCTGTATGTCGGCGACCATTGCAGCGCGATCCGCGAAGTGCTCGCGCGCGGCACGCCGGGCGAGACGTACAACATCGGCGGCTGGAACGAGAAGAAGAACCTGGACGTCGTGCACACGCTGTGCGATCTGCTCGACCAGTTGCGTCCGAAGGCGGGCGCCTCGTACCGCGATCAGATCACCTACGTGAAGGACCGTCCGGGCCACGACCGCCGTTACGCAATCGACGCCCGCAAGCTCGAGCGCGAACTTGGCTGGAAGCCTGCCGAAACCTTTGAGACGGGTCTTGCAAAGACGGTCCAGTGGTATCTCGACAATCAGGCGTGGTCGGACGAAGTCGCTTCGGGCGACTACCGGAAGTGGGTAGAGACCAACTACGCGCAGCGCGCGTAAGGGCACGGCAATGGCGCGCAAAGGCATTATTCTCGCGGGCGGATCGGGCACACGGCTCTATCCGATCACGCATGTCGTCTCCAAGCAGTTGCTACCGGTCTACGACAAGCCGATGATCTACTACCCGCTGTCCACGCTGATGGTGGCGGGCATTCGCGATGTGCTGATCATCTCCACGCCGCAGGACACGCCGCGCTTCGAAGCGATGCTCGGCGACGGCAGCCAGTGGGGCATGAACATCCAGTACGCGGTCCAGCCCTCGCCGGACGGGCTTGCGCAGGCGTTCATCATCGGGCGCGAGTTCGTGGGCAACGACCCGTCGGCGCTGATTCTTGGTGACAACATCTTCTACGGCCACGATCTCGCGAAGCAGCTCGCCAGCGCCGATGCTCGTACGGATGGCGCGACCGTGTTCGCATATCACGTGCACGATCCGGAGCGTTACGGCGTGGTCGAATTCGACAAGCAGTTCCGCGCGCTCTCCATCCAGGAAAAGCCCGTCAAACCGCGCTCGAACTACGCGGTCACCGGGCTGTATTTCTACGACAGACAGGTGTGCGACATCGCTGCGGACATCAAGCCGTCGCCGCGTGGCGAGCTCGAAATCACCGACGTCAACTCGCGTTATCTGGCCAACGCCGCGCTCAATGTCGAGATCATGGGACGCGGCTATGCGTGGCTCGACACGGGCACGCACGATTCGCTGATTGAAGCCGCCACGTTCATCGCGACCTTGCAGAAGCGTCAGGGTCTGGTGGTCGCGTGTCCCGAAGAGATCGCGTACCGCCAGCAGTGGATCGGCGGCGAGCAGTTGCTGGCGCTCGCCGCACCGCTCGCGAAGAACGCCTACGGACAGTATCTGCAAAACATTCTTACGGACCACGTTGCATGGCCATCCAAGTAACCGCTACCGCGCTGCCTGAAGTCAAGATCATCGAGCCGAAGGTGTTCGGCGATGCCCGTGGCTATTTCTATGAGAGCTTCAATGCCGTGGAGTTCGCGGAGCACGTGGCGACCGGCGTAGAGTTCGTGCAGGACAATCATTCGCGCTCCGCGAAGGGCGTGCTGCGTGGCCTGCACTATCAGATTCAGCACGCGCAGGGCAAGCTCGTGCGCGTGGTCGAAGGCGAAGTGTTCGATGTCGCGGTGGACATCCGCAAGGGTTCGCCGAACTTCGGCAAGTGGGTGGGTGTGACGCTGTCAGTGGAAAACCATCGGCAGTTGTGGGTGCCGCCTGGCTTTGCGCACGGTTTCGTCGTGCTGTCGGAGTCCGCGCAGTTTCTCTACAAGACCACCGACTACTGGTTCCCCGAGCACGAGCGCAGCATCGTGTGGAACGATCCGGAGATCGGCATCGAGTGGCCGATCGACTTCGAGCCGCTGCTGGCCGCGAAGGATGCCGCGGGCAAGCGTCTTGCCGACGCCGAAGTCTACGCATAAGGGGCCGCCGCATGAGCGCACATGATGGCAAGCGGACGATCCTCGTCACCGGCGTGAACGGGCAGGTCGGTTACGAACTCGCGCGCACGCTGCAAGGGCTCGGCAAGGTTGTCGCCGTCGACCGCTCGACCATGGATCTGTCGAATCTCGATCAGATCCGCGCCGTGGTCCGCGACGTGAAGCCCACGCTGATCGTCAATCCCGCGGCCTATACGGCGGTCGATCGGGCGGAGCAGGAGCCGGAGCTTGCGATGCGCATCAACGGCGAGGCACCGGGCGTGCTTGCCGAAGAAGCGAAGAAGCTCGGCGCGGCGCTGATCCACTATTCGACGGATTACGTGTTCAACGGCGAGAAGGAAGGCGCTTACGTCGAAAGCGATGCGACGGATCCGCAGAACGTGTACGGGCGCACGAAGCTCGCCGGCGAACAGGCGATTGCGGCAACGGGTGTCAATCATCTGGTGCTGCGTACGAGCTGGGTATACGGCACGCGCGGCAAGAACTTCCTGCTCACCATGCTGCGCCTGGGTGCCGAGCGGGACGAGCTGAAAGTCGTCGCCGATCAGTTCGGCGCGCCCACCTGGTGCAACACGATCGCCACGCTCACCGCGCACATGAGCGCGCAGGCCTTTGCCGCGCAAGACAGCGCGTCGTGGTGGGATGAGCGTTCGGGCATCTATCACCTGTGCGCCGGCGACTCGACGTCGTGGCACGGTTTCGCGTCGGCCATCTTCGAACTCGCGGACTTGCCGAACCGGCCGAATACCTTGCGGATTCCCGCCGCCGACTATCCGACGCCAGCCACGCGTCCGTCCAATTCGCGCATGTCGAACGAGAAGCTCGTGCAGGTGTTCGGGCTCGCGGCGCCGCATTGGCGGGATGCGTTGAAGCTGTGCCTGACGGGCGGTTTCCCGAAGTCGCCTGCCGCACGTTCCTGACGTCGTTGGGGGCGCTGCCAGCCCGCCTTGCACAACCATCACGTCATCGTCTGAAGCACGCGGTGCGCTCCGGGCGCCCGGGCCCACACTTCCTGACGATAGTGAAAGAGGGCAAGGGTAGAATATTGATCGTCCTGTGACACTTGCTCCGGCCGGCAAACTAGGGTCGTGCCGTGTGCGTCGAAGGCGCGCGCCGCTCGCATCATCCGATTTGTGGGTTCTGCTGATTATCACGTTGCGGCGTGCCGTGAGTGCGCGCGGCAACGCGATCAAGTAATAAATGCGGTTATTGAAGGGGAGCATGTGAGTTTGTTACCGATCATTCTGTGCGGCGGGGCGGGTTCGAGGCTATGGCCGGTCTCGCGCGAATCGCATCCCAAGCCGTTCATCCGTCTGGCGGATGGCGAGAGCCTGTTGCAAAAGGCTTTCTTGCGCGCGGTCGCGCTGCCCGGTGTGAAGGAAGTATTGACGGTAACCAATCGCGAGTTGTTCTTCAAAACCGAAGACGATTTCCGCGAAGTGAACATGAAGCGCTGCACGACCTCGTTCATTCTCGAACCGTTCGGCCGCAACACCGCGGCTGCTGTGGCGACAGCGGCGCTGCACACGGCGAAAGCGCACGGCGATCAAACGGTCATGCTGGTGCTTGCCGCCGACCATCTGATCGCGGACCAGGCGGCGTTCGCCACGGCGGTGGCGGCTGCGCAAAAGCTTGCGCAGGCAGGCAAGGTAGTCACGTTCGGCATGCAGCCGCAAACGCCTGAGACCGGTTACGGCTATATCGAGGCGGACGGCGAGAATGTCGTGCGTTTCGTCGAAAAACCGTCGCTCGAAAAAGCCCGCGAGTATCTGGCGTCGGGCAAGTTCGTATGGAATTCGGGCATGTTCTGCTTCACCGCGCGCACCATTCTCAAGGAGATGCGGCAGCACTGTCCCGACATTCTGAATGCCGCAGCCGATTGCATGGAGAAATCGCCGTCGGCGCAAGGCACAGACGGTGGCGCGCAAATCCGCCTCGAGCCTGGCTGTTTCGGCGAGGTGCCCGACGTCTCGTTCGATTACGCGGTGATGGAAAAGTGCGAGCACGCCGCGGTGGTGCGTTGCGATATCGGCTGGACCGATGTGGGTTCGTGGACAGCGCTGAGCGATCTGTCGCCGGCGGACGGCAGCGGCAACCGCGTGGAAGGGGAAGCACTGCTGTTCGACGTGAAGAACTGCTATCTGCGCGGCGGCAACCGGCTGATCGGCGCCGTGGGCGTCGAAAATTTGATCGTGATTGACACGCCAGACGCGCTACTGATCGCAGACAAGGATCGCGCTCAGGACGTGAAGCAGATCTTCGCCGAACTGAAGTCGCGCGGTCATGAAACGTACAAGGTGCATCGCACGGTGCACCGGCCGTGGGGCACTTACTCCGTCCTCGAAGAAGGCCCGCGCTTCAAGATCAAACGCATCGAAGTCAAACCCGGCGCAAGCCTCAGTTTGCAGATGCATCATCATCGCAACGAACATTGGGTGGTGGTCAGCGGCATGGCCAAGGTCGTCAACGGAGAGGAGGAATTCTTCGTGTCGACCAACGAGTCGACTTATATCCCGGCGGGTCACAAACATCGCCTCGAAAATCCGGGCGTCGTCGAGCTCGTGATGATCGAGGTGCAGAGCGGCGAATATCTGGGCGAAGACGATATCGTCCGCTTCGAAGACATTTACGGACGTACTTGAGATGGACATCACTTTTATCAACGACAGCACTGAAGACCTGACGCGCCACACGCAGAACGACGACCTGGTCGTCGGCATGAAATCCGTGCGCGTTTGGGGCACGCTCGGCTGGCACGACATCCGTCAGCGCTATCGCCGTTCAGTCCTTGGCCCGTTCTGGTTCACGTTGAGCACGATCATCATGGTCGTCGTGCTTGGCGCGCTATATTCCACGCTGCTGCATCAGGAAATCTCCGACTACCTGCCGTACCTCGCGGTCGGACTCGTCGTCTGGGCATATCTCGCTTCAGTCGCCAACGAAGGGTGTCTCGCGTTCATCGGAGCGGCATATCTGATCAAGCAGATCCGGCTTCCGCTCACCGTGCACGTGTGCCGGATCGCGTGGCGCAACTTCGTGATCCTGCTGCATAGCCTGCCGGTGGTCGTCGTGTTGCTCCTCGCGTTTGGACGCTGGCCCGGCTGGGAGTTCGTGCTTGTGCCTTTTGCACTCGGCATTCTGCTGTTGCACGGCGTCTGGCTCGGTGTCACGCTCGGCGTGCTGTGTGCGCGCTTTCGCGACATTCCGCCAATCGTCACGAATCTCATTCAGGTCGTGTTCTTTTTCACGCCCGTCATGTGGTCGCCGGAAATTCTGAAGGACCGCGGCTGGATCGCCGACTACAACCCGCTCTACCACCTGATCGAAACGGTGCGTGCGCCGCTGACTGGCCGTCCGACTCATTGGGAGTCGTGGGCCTGGTCCATCGGCTTGTTGATCGTCGGTTTTGCGTTCGCGCAATTTCTGATGAAACGTTTCCGTAATCGCGTTCCTTACTGGCTTTGATATTGTGAGTTCTTCATCGATTGTCGCTCGTAACATCTCCGTCGAATTTCCGATTTACGAGAACTCGCATCGCTCACTGAAAAAGGCGGTGCTCAATCTCACGACGGGTGGCCGGATCGGCCAGGATGCAGGCCGCCATGCGATCGTCAAGGCGATCGACGACCTGACCTTCAGCTTCACGGAGGGTGAGCGCGTAGGCCTCGTCGGCCATAACGGCTCCGGCAAGACCACGCTGCTGCGCACGCTCTCGGGCGTGTATGCGCCGGTGCGCGGCGAGCTGAAGGTGCACGGCAAGATTGCGTCTCTGCTGGACGTGTCGATGGGCCTCGACCCCGACGCAACAGGTTTCGAAAACATCTATCTGCGCGGCATTCTCGACGGCCTGAAGCCGGCACGTATCCGCAGCAAGATCGACGAGATTGCTGATTTCAGCGAATTGGGCGACTACCTGAACCTGCCGGTGCGCACCTATTCGAGCGGGATGATGCTGCGCCTCGCGTTCGCGATTTCCACGAGCGTCGAAGCCGACATTCTGATCATGGACGAGTGGCTGAGCGTCGGCGACGCCGAGTTCAGCATCAAGGCGGCCGAACGGCTGGAGAGTCTCGTCGGCAAGGCGTCGGTGCTGGTCGTCGCGTCGCACGATCCTAAGCTGGTGGCGCGCGTCTGCAATCGCAAGATTTCGATGGAGCACGGCCGGATGATCGCGGACGAACCCGTGCTTCCGCCGGTCGAGAGCGAGGGCCCGCTCGTCAGTCACACCGCACAGCTGCCGCACTGAAGTCGGCGTTGGCGTTGGCGTTTGCATTGGCATCGACGGCGGCGTCGCCAGCGAATTAGCCGTACGGCGATAGAGGTCGCGGGATTGCATATTGCGAGTCAGCGAAACGGATGCGCATGTCGCGTGGTTCCGCGCATTTTCCGTTTCAGGCGAAGCTTCGCGCTTAAATACAAATTGTGCTGTTGGAAGCGCCCGCGAATCTGTCGCGGCGCGTTCGACGGCAGCAGCCAGGCGCAAGAGAGGCGCAACAAGGTTCGAACTTCATGCGAGCTAATCATCCATTTCTGCGTTATTCCGAATCCCTGTTGGTGCGCCAGCCGTTTCGCACGCTCAAGGGTTTCGCAGGCGGCTACATCGCCTATCCGATCGCCGAGAGCCGCGAAAAACGCAGCGTGCGTCCGAAGATTCAGGAACTACGCGACCATTACACGCTGCCCATGCCGCATCGCCGGCGCGTCGCGCTCGAACGCCTGGCTGCCATGCTGGAGTTCGCTGGCGCTAACGTGCCGTATTATCGCGATCTGTTCCAGGCGAAGCAGTTCGATCCCGCCAAAATCAGGCAGGACGCGCGTTATCTGGAAGAGCTTCCGTATCTGACGAAAGACGTCATCCGCGAGCAGGGGCCGCGCCTGTTGTCCGGGCCGCTCGAAGCGGGCCAGCATCACGCGTGCAAGACCGGCGGCTCGACGGGTTTGTCGACCACGATTTACTACGATCAGGAAGGCGCGGATTACTCGTCGGCGGTCACCAATTACTGCCGCGAGCGCATCGGCAAATTGCGCCATCGCTCGGAGCTTCACTTTGCATGCCGTTTCCCGGACGAGGTGATTCCGGAATGGCCGTCGCGTGAAGACTTCAAATGCTTCGCGATGAACCGCAGCAATATTTTCTTCGACCGTATCGACGATCAGGGCCTCGAGGAAATGTGGCAGACGCTCAAGCGTCGCAAGCCTTATCTCGCCCACTCGCATCCGTCCACTATGTACGCGCTCGCTTGCTACGTGCAGCGCAAATATGGCGGCGGCAAGGCGTTCCACGTGTTCGAATCGAGCGGCGAATTGCTCGAGCCGCACGCGCGCGAGATGATCGCGTCGGCGCTGCGTTGCCGCGTGATCGACCGTTATGGCCTCGCCGAACTTGGCGTGATGGCCTACGAACTCGACGGCCACGAAGGCGGCTTCCAGATTCTCGAATCCGAGGGATGGCCGGAAAGCCGTCTTTCGGAGGGCAACCCAGACGGCGCGCACGAACTCGTGTTTACGGGTTTTCGCAACAAGCTGATGCCGCTGATCCGCTATGCAACGGGCGACCTCGCGCGCGTGCAGGAAACCGACAAGGGGTTTTTCCTTACCAATGTGGTCGGCCGCATTCATGACGTGGTGCCGATCAACGGGGTCGCGCATCCCACGCATCACATTCAGGATATGCTCGATCACCGCGTCGGCGGCATTCAGGAGTTTCAGATCGATCTGCGAACTTCCCCGCCCACGTTGCGCATCGTGCTCGAGCCCACCGCGAATGCCGACGAAACGACCGCGAAGCTGCGCCACTTCTGGCAAGACGCGTTTTCGATCGCTTATGTCGGTCACGACGATTTTGTGCGCGTCGGCAGCCGGGCCAAATTCCGTCACGTGGTGACTGCATGATTGGAATTCTTTCCTCGAACGCATCAGCCGAAGCCGGCCACCATGTGCGGGCCGCTGTGCAGCGCTCGGTCAGCGCAACGCAGGTGCAAGCGATCTCGCGTAGCTTGCTGCGCGGCATGGCGCCGGACATTGTGGTCGCCGTCGACGCGCCCGATGGCTGGAGCGCCGACCTGATCGCCTGGTTGTGCGCCCGGCCTCGCAAGCTTGTTGTGTTCGGCAACATGCCGATCGCGCTGGCCGACTATCTTCGCTATCAAAGGGGAAACCCGGCCGCCGACCTCGCAGCCGCGAGCCGTAGCGCGCCGGCCCCGTCCGGCGAGGCGCGCGAGAGCACGGCGGTCGTGCTCTACGGCGCACTGGCGCAGACGCTTGGCGGCCAACAATGGCATCGTCCGTTCGAGCGTTTCGATTTCGCCGACGAGTGGAACAACCTGGGCTTCGGCGCCATTCGCGGCGACGGCTCGATGTGGGCAGTTGGCCAGGCAGTGCAAGTGCCAGCCGAAGATGAGCTAGCGGCGATCTATCTGAGCGGCGACCGGCAGTTCTCCTACGCCGCGCTGACGGACGCGGGCACGTCGAGCGTGTTGTGGTTCAACCGGCCGGTTGGCCCATGCGATTCGTTCGAATGGCGCCTGGTTGAAAATTTTCTGTCGGGCTATCGGGGGGACAAGCTGCCGTGTCAGCCGGTGTTGAGCGAATTGCCGTGGGGCTACGACGCGGCCATCACGTCGCGCCTCGATTGCGATGAAGACGTCGAATCGGCGCGTCCGCTGTGGCAAGCCTATCGGCGTCTCGGCGTGCCGTTCACGCTCGCGGTCCATACGCAGAACCTGAACCGTCCGAATCAGCACGCCATTCTGCGCGAACTCCTGGACGACAGGACACAGGGCGCGGTCCTATCGCACACAGCCACGCATGCGCCGAACTGGGGCGGCACCTATGACAATGCCCTCGCGGAAGGCATGCAATCGGCGGCCTTGCTCGAAGCAGCGACGAGCGTGCCGGTGCGCTACGCCGTGTCGCCGTTTCACCAGTCGCCACCCTACGCAATGCGCGGTCTCGCCGACGCCGGTTTCGAAGGCTGCGTCGGCGGAATCATTCGCAATGATCCGGAGTTTCTGACTGCTCGCGGCGGCGCGCTCGCGGGCATGCCCGCAGGGTTCGTCGCGCATAGCCAGCAGTGCATGCTGCACGGCGATTGCATGCTCAAGGACGGCGACCCGCTTGCGATCTTCAAGCAGGCTTTCGACTACGCGTACGCGACTAACACGCTGTTCGGTTATCTGGATCATCCGTTCTCCGAACGTTACACGTATGGTTGGGGGGACGAGGCGCAGCGCATCGACGCTCACGAGTCATTCATCGCCTACATCAGAAGCAAGGCGCGAAAGCCGCTGTTTTTTCATGAAGAAGCCGCGCTCGATTTCCTCAAGTTCCGGTCGCTCGCGCAGGTTGTCGGAGACGGCCGCGAGTTTCGCGTACTGACGCCGGCTAGTTCAGAAACCCTAACAAGCGCGGCTTCGGCGGCAGCTTCAATGCCCTTGACGCTTGGCGTCGAATTTCGCGGCGCTCACGTGCAGGTTCAAGCGGGGAAGTCACTGCAATGAAAGTCATGGTGGTGATGGGCACTCGGCCCGAGGTGATCAAACTCGCACCTGTCGTGCGCGCGTTGCGTGCCCAAGTCGACACGGTGGTCTGCGCGAGCGGCCAGCACAAGGACATGGCCGCGCAAGCGCTCGCGTTTTTCGGCATAGAACCCGACCTGACGCTCGACACGATGAGCGCCGGGCAATCGTTGAACTCGCTGTCGTCGCGCCTCATTGCCGCGCTCGACCGCGCGCTCGACGAAATACGTCCCGACTGGGTGATCGTGCAGGGCGACACGACGACGGCGTTTTGCGCCGGCCTCGCGGCGTTTCATCGTGGGATCGCCGTGGGTCACGTTGAAGCCGGTTTGCGCACCGGCGATTTGAAGAGCCCGTTCCCCGAGGAAGCGAATCGCAGTCTGCTCGGCCGCATCGCCACGCGGCATTTCGCGCCGACCGAACTCGCGCGCCAGCATCTGCTGAGCGAAGGCATTGCCGCTGAAAAAATCGTCGTCACGGGCAATACGGTCGTGGACGCGATTGCCGAGGTCCGGCAAAGCTGGAGCGCCACGCCGCCACAGAGCCCACTGCCCGAATGGCACGGCGCGGAGCAGGAGCACGTTCTGGTCACGTGCCATCGGCGGGAAAATTTCGGCGACGTGTTGCAGGACATTTGCCGCGTGCTGCGCGATCTGTGTCAACGCTACAGCGCTTACCGCTGGATTTTTCCTGTGCATCTGAACCCGGCCGTGCGCGGCCCGGTGCATCGCGAACTGGACGGCATCGCGAATCTCTCGCTGATCGAACCAGTCGACTATCCGACGAGCCTGTATCTGATCAGCCGCAGCGCGGTTGTGGTCAGCGATTCCGGCGGCATTCAGGAAGAAGCGCCGACCTTCGGGGTGCCGGTGGTCGTGATGCGCAATCACACCGAGCGCCGTGAAGGCGTCGACGCCGGATTCGCGACGCTCGCGGGCCAGGCGCCTGAGAGTATCGAAAGCGCGGTGGCGGGCTGGCTCGACGATCCGGCACGCCGCGAGGCGCTGCACAATCGTGCGAATCCTTATGGCGACGGGCTGGCCTCGCGACGTATCGTCGAGAGTCTGCTGGGCCGACCGGTCGAGGTGTTCATTGGTTGACGGCAAGGATGCGGTATCGGCCGCGCGCGACTGCGTGCTGTTTTCCACCGCCGACTGGGACGAACCCTATTGGACCAACAAGCAGCATACGGCGAGCATTCTCGCCGCGCGCGGCTGGCGCGTGCTGTATGTGGAGAGCGTGGGCTTCCGTTCGCCAAAGGTGGGGAGCGGCCGCGACTGGGCACGTCTGTGGCGCCGCTTGTGGCGCGGCGTGCAGTCACTCGTGCTCGGACCGCCGCGGCGCGCGGAGAACATCTGGGTTCTTTCGCCGCTAATGGTGCCGGCCGGGCATCATATGCCGTTCGTGCGCCCGCTAAATCAGGCGCTGCTGCGCTTTTCCGTGGCCCGCTTTGCTAAATCGCGGCGGTATAAAGATCCTGTCGTCTGGACGTATCACCCGTACATGCTCGATGCGATTGCGAGGCTGCCGCGTGGGCCGCTCGTGTATCACTGCGTCGACGATATCGCGCAGATTCCCGGCGTAGACATAAAAGCGTTTCGCGCCGCTCAGCAGGCGTTGCTCGGCCAATGTGAGGCGGTCTTCACGACGGCAATGTCATTGAAGGAAACCTGCCTGCCTTTTAACCGCAACACGCATTTTTTCGGCAATGTGGTGGACGACGCGCACTTCGGCACCGCGCGCGCCGACGGGCCTCCAGACGCGATACCCGCCGAACTTGCTGCGATTCCCGAGCCGCGGCTCGTGTATCACGGCGTGCTGTCCGACTTCAAGGTCGACTTTCCGTTGCTGATGCAGACGGCGCAGGCGCGGCCGCAATGGCAGTGGGTGATCATCGGCGAGGAGCGGGAAGGGCAGCGCAGCGAACTGCTCGCGCAACTGGCGCGCTTGCCGAACGTGCATCTGCTCGGCTACCGCAGCTATCAATCGTTGCCGCAATATTTGCGCGGCATGCGTGTCGGCGTGCTGCCGACCTTGCTCAACGAGTACACCCGCTCGATGTTCCCGATGAAGTTCTACGAGTACCTCGCGGCCGGCTTGCCGGTCGTGTCCACGCCGCTCGACTTCGCGAAGGAGCCGCACACGGGTCTCGAAGTGGGCGGCGATGCGGATGCATTCATTGCCGCGGTCGAAAAACAGTTGGCGCGCGGCAAGCTCTCCGCCGCGGAGGCGGTCGCGGCGGTTGGCGAGAACACGTGGGAACGCAGGCTCGACAAAATGCTCGCGATCACGTTCCAGGGCCATGCGCCGGGCGGCGGCCGGCCCGCTTCGCTGGACGCCGTCGCGTAAGTGATGACCGCATGAAAGTCCTGCATATCTACCGCACGTATTTTCCCGACCCACCGGGCGGTCTTCAGGAGGCTATCCGTCAGATTAGCCTGTCGACGCGCGCATGCGGCGTGGAGCCGGGAATCTTCACGCTGTCGCCGAATCCAGTGCCGCGCCAAGTGCGTTTTCCGGAGGGCATTGTGACGCGCTCCCGGTCATGGGCGGCACCGGCTTCCTGCGACCTCGGTGGGCTGGAGTCACTGCGGCAATACAGGGCACAGGCGGAATCGGTCGATATCCTGCATTTCCACTTTCCGTGGCCGTTCGCCGACGTGCTGCATCTGCTCGGTCGGGTCAAGAAACCCACCGTGATGACGTATCACTCGGACGTGGTGCGCCAGCGTGCGCTGGGTTATGTGTACGGACCGCTGATGCGCTCGACGTTGCGCTCCATGTCGGCGGTGGTGGCGACGTCGGCCGTCTATGCGCAAAGCAGCCCGGTTCTGACGAGTGTCGTGGATGAAGGGCGTCTCAAGGCTATTCCGCTGGGCATCATCGATTACCGCGATGATCCCGTGCTCGGCCGTTTCTCGCCTCGCTGTCTGCACCGGCTGCAACTCGGCGACGAACCTTACGTGCTCGCGCTCGGGGTTCTGCGGTACTACAAGGGGCTGCATACGTTGATCGAAGCGGCGCCCTCGATCGCATCGAAGATTGTCATTGCTGGATCGGGACCGGAGATGGAGCGGCTTACCGCGCTTGCGTGCGAAGTCGGCGCAAACAACGTGGTGTTTGCCGGGCAGGTGTCGCATGAAGAGAAAGTAGCATTGCTGAGTGGCTGCCGCGCGTTGGTGATGCCATCGCATTTGCGCTCGGAGGCATTCGGCATGGTGCTGGTCGAGGCCGAAATGTTCGGAAAGCCGATGGTCTGCTGCGAAATGGGCTCGGGCACGTCGTATGTGAACGAGCACGGTGTGACGGGTTTAGTGGTGCCGCCCGAGGCGCCGGTCCGGTTTGCGGCCGCGGTCAATGAGTTGGTGAACGACGAGGTACTCGCGCGGAAAATGGGCGCGGCGGCGCGCGAACGCTACGAGCGGTTGTTTTCAGGGCCGGCTTTGGGCAATGCGTATCGCGGCCTTTACGAGGAGGTGTTGGGCTAAGACCTCCTGCCTTTCGCGGCTGCAAAACTTATTTTGCAAATGAAACAACTTGCCAGAAATAACTTGTAACGGCATAGTTGGCGCATTTTCCGTGACCTGGCAAGGTTTCAGAAAGGAGCCGTAGAGCCTGTGAGGGCGTCGACTCGAGAGAGGGCCGGACGAGATCGAGTTTTCTGGCATTCGAAGCTGTTCCCAAGTGAAAGCGACCCGTGACGAGTCGCTAGAAGCGGGGCAATCACTAGTGAACCTTGCCGTCTGGATATTGAGGCGCTGCGCGCCGGGTATCACAGAATGGTTTCGCGTAGGCTAGGTCTTTCCCAAGGGGGCAGGTGGTGTTTTTCCCAGTGTTCTTGTCCGTTGTATTTGTCGTTCGTAATCAGGCGTGGGATCTAGAAGCTATCCTGAAAGATGCCGCGATTGTCATGGTCGATCTCGTCAGCGATTACGAGCTCATCGTGGTGGACAACGCGTCCGATGACGATAGTGTCGCCGTGCTCAAACGGTTGGCGGGCGAGCAGGGCTTGCCGAATTTGCAGGTGTATGCGCTGACGAAGGAGGTCGATTCGGACACCGCGTCTTGGGTAGGCCTCGAAAACGCGCTCGGCGATTTCGTCGCCGTAGTGGATCCGTTGACGGACGGCATCGGCTTTCTGCCCACCATGCTCGACAAAGCGGCGAGCGGCGCCGACGTCGTGTTCGCCGCGAACCAGCAGAAGCCGGCGCAAAGCTGGGCCTACCGAACTTGCCTCGGCGCCTTTAACGCGTTGTACAAGTGGTCCAACGGCGTGCATCTGGCAAAAGACGCGCCTCAGTACCGCTTGCTGAGCAAGCGCGTCATCAACTTCATGCTGCAGCATCCCATGCCCGCGCTCACGTACCGCTATCTGCCGGCGACCGGCGGTTTTGCGCGCGCAAATCTCAGCTATAGCGCGCCGCCCAAGGCGCCGCAGGCGAAACGTCTATCGCACAGCATCGATCGCGGCATTCGTCTGCTTGTATCGACGACGAAGGCGCCCATGCGGCTTGTCACCGCGTTGTCGCTGTTTGGCGCAGTGTCGAACCTGATCTACTCCATTTACGTGATTGCGATCGGTCTGCTGAAGTCCAACGTGGCGCCAGGTTGGGTGACCCTGTCGCTGCAGCAATCCGGCATGTTTTTCCTGATCTCGCTGGTGTTGCTAGTGCTGGGCGAGTACATCCTGCAGATGGCGCGGCTCAGCAACGAAGGTCCTCTCTACCATGTCGCGCAGGAATTTACGAGCAGCGTCATGACACGCCGCCAGAAGCTGAATATCGAAGACGTCAGATTGCCAGGGGCGCAGGGCGAGCACGTGAACGACTCGATGCATTCCTCCTGAGCGAACGGGAGGATTGGCTCATGCAAGATGCCGTAGTCATAGGCGGTGGCTTCTACGGAACGGCGATCGCCGTTTACCTTATGAAGCAGCGAGGCCTGAAAACGGTGACGCTGATCGAGCGCGAGCCCACGTTGCTTGCGCGAGCGTCCTACAACAATCAGGCGCGCGTTCACAACGGCTACCACTATCCGCGCAGCTTCACGACCGCGTTCCGCAGCCGTGTGAACCTGCCGCGTTTTGTCCGCGACTTTCCCGAGGTGGTGAACCGTGATTTCACCAAGGTGTACGCGATCGCCAGGCGCAATTCGAAGGTGACGGCGAAGCAATTCGAGCGCTTCTGCCGTGAAATCGGCGCCAGTCTCGAGCCGGCGCCGCAGCAGGTGCGCGAGTTATTCGAACCGCGCCTGATCGAGCAGGTGTTTCTTGTCGAGGAGTATGCTTTTGACTCCACGAAACTTGCCGAATGGGCGCGGCAGGAACTGGCTGAGTTCGGTGTCGACGTGAGGCTCGGCACGCGCGTCCAAAGTATTCATCGGCGGGGCGAAGGTTTTGCGCTCCAGTGCGACGACGAGAGCCGTTCGACCTTGCATGCCAAATATGTATTTAACTGCACCTACAGTGGCCTGAATCAATTCGAGGGGGACTTTTGCGGCACCCAGACCAAACTGAAGCATGAGATTACGGAGATGGCGCTGGTCGAAACCGTGCCAGAGTTGAGCGAATTCGGCGTGACCGTCATGGACGGCCCTTTTTTTTCCATGATGCCCTTTCCCGCGCGCGGCCTTCATACGCTTTCGCATGTGCGCTACACGCCGCATTCGAGCTGGATGGACGCACCTGGCGCAGATCCCTATGAGCGCCTCGGGGAATACGATCGCGAGAGCCGCGTGGACCGGATGATGCGGGACGTCGGGCGCTATTTCCCCGCGGTTTACGATGCGCAGTACGTCGAATCGCTCTTCGAGGTCAAAACGGTTCTCGTAAAGAACGAAGGAGACGACGGCCGTCCGATATTGTTCGAGCAAGACCCTGCATCGCAAGGACTCTTTTCGATTCTGGGCGGCAAGATCGACAACATCTACGATGTGCTTGAGAAGCTGGACACTGAGACTTTTATTTCCACTTCACAAACATCAACGGTACTGGGAACAGATACATGAACGACGCACTGATCGGATACACGGGGTTTGTCGGCTCGACGCTGCTGAAACAGAAACATTTCGATGCGCGATTCCGCTCGACGAACATATCGGATATTCGCGGCCAATCATTCGACCTTGTGCTCGGCGCGGGCGCGCCTGCGCAGAAGTGGATTGCGAACGCCGAACCGGAGTCGGATCGCGAGAAGATCGAGGGGTTGATCGAGCATCTGTCCGCGGTCCAATGCGGCACGTTTGTGCTGATTAGCACCGTCGACGTATTTCGCCAGCCTATCGGCGTCGACGAGAGCACGCCGGTGGACGAGGAAGGGCTGCACGCTTATGGCTTGCACCGGCGCCTGCTCGAGAAGTTTGTCGAAAAGAATTTTGCGCGGCATCTTATCGTCCGCCTGCCTGGCCTCGTGGGGCCGGGATTGCGCAAGAACGTCATTTTCGATCTCCTAAACGATAACAATCTGCACACCATCGACAGCCGCGGATCATTCCAGTTCTACCCGATGGTGAATCTGTGGGCGGATATTCAGACCGCGCTGGCTGGCGGGCTCAAACTCGTGCATCTGACCGCTGAGCCGATCAGCGTGGCGGAACTGGCGGAGCAGGGTTTTGGTAAGCGCTTCGAGCAGGCCACGCAAGCGCAGCCCGCAAACTACGATTTCCGCACAAAGCATGCGGCGCTATTCGGTGCTTCCGGCCCGTATCAGTACAGCCGGCGCGAGACGATCCAGGCCGTCAGATCGTATGCGCAGTCCGAACGCCGCACGCTGCCTGCTGCGGCAGAGGGGCAGGGATGAGAATCGCCATTTCGAACATTGCATGGGAAGTCCGGGATGATCAGCATGCCGCGGCCATTTTGAAGCAGCACAACGTCGACGCCGTCGATGTCGCGCCGGGCAAGTACTTCCCCGATCCCAAATGCGCCGAGGCGGCGGACATCCAGCGCGTTCGCGCGTGGTGGGCAGAGCGCGGGATCGAAATCACGGGCATGCAGTCGCTGCTGTTCGGCACAAGCGGACTCAATCTGTTCGGTACCGCGGAATCGCAACAAGCAATGCTCGAGCATTTGCGTGCGGTCTGCCGCATCGGCGCAGGCCTGGGCGGGACGAGGCTCGTATTCGGCTCGCCCCGCAATCGCGACCGCACAGGTCTGGCCGATGAGGCCGCCCACGATATCGCGGTCGCATTCTTTCGCCGCCTTGGCGACATTGCTGCCGAGCATGGCGTGGTCGTCTGCCTCGAGCCCAATCCGCCGTGCTACGGCGCCAATTTCATGACGAATAGCCGCGATACGGCGACCGTAGTGTCGGCAGTCGCGCACCCAGCCATCCGGATGCAACTGGACACGGGCGCCGTCACGATCAACGAAGAAAACCCGTGGCAGGTCGTGACCGATTACGAACATCTGATCGGACACGTGCATGCAAGCGAGCCGGGTCTCGTAACGCTGGGCGAGGGCGGCGCCAACCATGCTGCTATTGCCACAGTTTTGACCGAGAAGTTGCCTGCGCACGTCGTGTCCATCGAGATGCTAGCGCCGAAATCAGGCTCTGCGATTGATGCAGTCCGCCGCGCCGTCGCCGAAGCGGTCCGGTGCTACCGCCCGGCAAACGGAGCGTCTGCATGAAGTGGCTGATCCTTTTTTTGGGCATCGCGTCAAATGCGTCCGCCAGTGTGCTGGTCAAGATAGCGATGATGCCGCCGCGCCGTTTTCCGAGCATCAGCGACCCCGTTGGTGCGCTGAAGAATGGGCCGTTCTGGCTCGGTCTCGCATTGTACGGCGCGGCCTTTCTGCTTTACGCGGCAGCGCTCAGCCGTCTGCCTTTAAACGTTGCGCAGCCGGTGCTGACCGCAGGCGCCATTGCAAGCGTGGCCATTCTGTCGGTGGCGATATTCCGTGAGCCTTTTCCCTGGACCGTCGGTGTGGGGATCCTGTTCATCGTCGCAGGCGTTGCACTCATTACTGCCCGCGTAGGGTGAGATCCGAGGATTGCAGATTCAATGAAACAAGACATATCCGAGCAAGTCCGAGCAGGTTGGCGGGTCCCCGCGTTCAAGGTACAACTCGATTCCGAGGGGCGCAGTCCGTGGTGCGTGGTGATTCCCGTCATAAACGAGGGTGCCCGCATCCGCAATCTGCTCGAACGGATGGCGGCGCTTCGTATTCATGAAGCCGCTGACGTCATCATCGTTGACGGCGGCAGTACTGACGGGTCGCTCGAACATGAGTTCCTCACGAGCAAAGGGGTGCGCACGCTGCTCCTCAAGACCGGACCCGGGAAGTTGAGCGCGCAATTGCGCTGTGCTTATGCGTTCGCATTGGACGAAGGGTATGAGGGCATCGTGACTATCGACGGCAACGATAAGGACGACCCCGACGCGATCCCGCGCTTTATTGAGGAGTTGCAAAACGGCGTGGATTTCGTCCAGGCGTCCCGCTATCTTTCCGGCGGCATCGCCGAAAACACCCCCAAGTCCCGCGACCTCGCCATCCGGCTGATTCATGCGCCGATGCTGAGCCTCTTCTCTGGCTTTCGCTGGACAGACACCACGCAGGGCTTTCGCGCATACAGTCGCAAGATGTTGCTGGATCCTCGAGTCGCGCCGTTTCGCGACGTCTTCAACACTTACGAATTGCTCGCGTACCTGTCCTACCGCGTACCTAAGCTCGGGTACCGCTGTGTCGAACTGGCGACTACGCGACGTTATCCCAAGGGCGAAGTGCCGACCAAGATCAGCAGCGTACGGGGCAACCTCTCAGTGCTGCAAGTGCTATTCAAGGCCTGTTTCGGCGCATATAACCCTTCCTGACGAGAAGGGCGGCGAACCAAATGGGCCGGATCGGCAACGAACGGGACATTGAATGTCAAACCAGTTAACCAATACAGAAAAACTGAGTGTCGCGGTGGCGTCGGCTGTCCTGGCTGCTGCCGCACTTGCTCTCGGTTTGCGCATGACGCTGGCGCCGACCTATTCCGATTTCATCGTGGGCCGGATCACGTGGCAGGCCGAGACCAAATTCCAGGATCTCGTCACGCCGCCGTTGCTGATCGCGGTGTTGTTCCTCGGTTTGATTGTGCTGTCTTCGCAGATGAAGAGGCTAAAGCGCGGCTCTGCCGGGTGGGCGCAAGACTTATCCGAACAACTGTTGTGGTGGTCAGTGCCGTCGGTCGTGGTGGCGGCGGGCCTTGTTACCGGCTCGTCCGCAGATCACGCCATGCAGTTGATCTCAGCATCCGCGGTGATCGTGCTAGTCGCGCATACGTGGTGTCAGCGCGGAAGAGCGGGTCAACACTCGCCCGCCGTTGTCGGGCTTGGTCTCTTTGCCGCGTTCATCGTCGCTCTATTGCCGCTCGAACTGGCGCTGGCGGTAGGCCGCGCGCCCGTTTCCATCTTCGGTTTGATGCAGGTGGATCGCTATGCGAAGGTAAGCCATGTGGTTATCGCTGTCCTGTTTGTCGCGGTGCTGGTATCCGCTGTTAACGCGCGGTGGCTTGTGCGCTTTTTGCCCGGCACGCTTCTGATCGGTCAGCTCGGACTGCCGTTTTTCTATCTGACGCTCTATCCCGCGCGACTCGCGTTACCCGATGGATCGTTGACCAAATATTCGACCACCTGGTCGCTAAAGGCGCTAGTCGTAGCGCTCATGCTCGCGGGTATCGTCGATGTGGTTCGCCGCTACCGCAACTATCGTCGAAGCGAACGCGCATCCTTCAAGGCGCTGTTTTCGCCGCTTGCCTTGTTTGGACTGCTCGTTGCGTTCAAGTTTGGCAACACGATCGGACCGGCGCTTTCCACGAACGACTATGAGTTCGGGCAGAACCTGCTCGGCTGGTGGTCTTATGTCAAAGGCGTCGTGCCGTACGTTGGTTACATCGCGCCGCACGGATTCATGGAGGACGACCTTCCGGGGCTCCTTTCACTGCTGTTCTACGACGGAACGGCGGCAAGCATCGCCGATGCAAATCGACTCGGTTCGACCTTGCTGTCGCTGATCACGTTTCTCGCTCTTTTCCGGTTTTCGGGGAGTTTAAACCTGGCGTTCGTCGCGACATTTTTCATCGGCGGTAGAAGTGCGTTTTTGTTCTTCACTCCGTTTCTCTGCCTCTGGTTTAGCGCCTCGCTGAGAGCAACTCCGGCGCGGTGGCTCGGAGTGTGGCTCGTCACGGCGCCGATCGTGGTATTGGGCGTGCCGCCAGCAGGCCTGCTGCTTGCGGCCGCCTCTGGCCTGCTGGCACTTGAAGCGCTATGGCGTATCTGGCGCGGCCGCGAGCGGGCGGGACTAAAAGTGCTGGCGGCCGTTTGCGTCACGCTTGTCATGCTCGCCATCGCCACGCCGTTCGTCCCTATGCTGTTTGGCGCAATCCGTTATGTGCTCGAGAACGGACCTATCAATCAGGTCGCGTACGGCATTCCTTGGGACGCGAGTTGGAACACGAACGGGCCGAAGTCCGGGCTCGTGTTCGAAGCGGTGCGCATGTCCTGGATCGTCGCTCCGTTCTTCAGCCTGATGCTGGCCTATGTGATTGTCAGGCGTCGCGGCGCCGACAATCCCGCGTTCCTGCCGACCGTCGTCGTTCTGCTTTTTACGCTGTTGTTGACGCCCTATTCGATGGGACGAATCGATGCGGGCGACTTGTCACGCGCCGGTCTCGCGGCTATTTTTGGCTGGGCAGTGCTCATCCCGATCGTCGCCTGGCATGCGATCCAGCCGCGACACCGCGTCGCATTGGTCATTGCGGTCGCCGGCGCCAGTGCGACGCTCAATTACACGACGCTTGCGTTCTCCACGGCTGTCACCGCGGCCGCGCCGTCCATCGCCATTGGCCCCACGAAAAACGGCGCGGAAGTGGGTATGCCGAACATCGGGCGGGCGATGGTCCAGGATGAGCAGTGGGCCAACCTCATCAAGCTGAACACGCTGCTGAACAGCGTGCTGCCGCCGGGGGTAGGCTACCTCGATGTAACCTCGCGCAACGCGCGGACATTCTATATGAATCGGCCGGTGACAATGGCAGTCACGGCGCCATACAACATGGCCTTGGTTCGCCAGCAGGAGCGCGCGGTGGAACGGCTGTCAGAGCATCTGCCGGATATCGCATTACTCGGGGCTGGCAACCTTGCTTACGACGGCGGCGGGCTCGCGTTGCGCGACCCGGTGCTCTATCGCTTCGTGATCGATCGCTACACGCCAGTTTGGGCGGACGGCGTCATTCTCGGCTATAGCGGCAAGCGAGCGGCTGCCGCTGACCTGGGCCAACGCGTGACTGTCGTGGCGAAAAATCTCACGGACGATAAGTGGCAGCGAGGCGTCTTGAGGAACGAGGCGGCGTTGCTGCTGGACAGCGACATGCCCATGTCCGCCTTTGCCGTGGGCACCCAATTGCTCCTCGCCGACGGGCAACGGCGCCAAGTGACGAGGTTCAGTGCCGAGCAGCATACTGTCTGGCTCGACGGCGGTGCGCTCGACCCGACCAAAGTCGGTTATCCCGCTGCAAACGATGTGTTGCTGAACGCATCGTCTGCGGGCGAGTTCCGCATGGCTATGCTCGATGCGGCATTTTCCGCTCCCGACCTTGGCGAGATCCCGGTGGCATGGGGACGCTCGAACCGGTCGCTCGCGAAGAAGATGTTCACGGTCGCCGCACTCGATTCGTCGACATCTCAATTGCGCGACCTTGTTGCGCAAGCTGGCCAATACACGGTGGCGGGCGGCAATCCGCAAGTTAGCTACGATGTTTCCTCGCTTAAGCTGTCGGGCCATGCAGCAGGTATCTTGCGATTCGACTTCACCTGCTTCGACCGCCTCGCTGAGCCCAGGCTGACGGTGTCGTGGTATGGCACTCAGGTGGCAGGAGCAACTGCGGCCGGACAGTTGCACTTCAATGCCGACGACGGCCTGCTTATCGTCCCGATCGATGCGTATCCGCGCTGGCTAACCCTGCAGCGTGTCAATGGACTGCAGATCAGCCTTGCGAATCCTGGGGCGTGCGGCGCGATCGGCTTAAAGAACGTGACGCTTCTTCAACGGAATGTTTTCCGATAGGGGGCGGCGTCCCGTATTTGTTTGATTTGTCAGGTTGCTGATGCAACGGGCATGCGCTGTTCGGGGGGCGTCTTTAATGGCCGAATGGCCCGTCCCTCCCGCCACCCGAAATGCCGATAGTGAGTTGCGGCATCCGCGCCCGCCTCCCGTACGTCGGGATTAGCAGCGAGATATCCGGCAGCATCGAAACCGGGCGGAAACACGAGCGGTTCGACAGCATCGAGATCGCTCTTCTGCCCGCAAACGCGCGAGGTGGCTCGCGTGTCGTCCCGGCCACGACGTAACTCTTCCCACATGCGCCGCGCTCGCCACCACGAAGTACCGGGCGTCGCGATTTTGGCCGCGCGTGCCGTGCGTTGCCAGCTTTCCGCGATGTATCGCCGGTCACACGAACGCCGCAGCACAACGGAAAACTCCATGCCGTTTCGCGCAGTGTCGGCGAAGTCTTCGCACGCAAAATCGAGCAGGTTCATTTCGCACAGGTCCGCGATGAGATTCGCGAACGATCGAGGTGTGAAAACCCAGCAATGGACGTCGTGATAGGTACCGTTCTCGAAGGCGTCGCGCGCTAGCTGCATTGCGCCTTGCCACGTGTGATGCCGCCTTGCGGAGACCTGATCCATACGCCCGCGCCATGCCTCTGAGGTACTGATGTCGGCCGCGTTGAGGCAGTGATCGAGCAGGCAATATGGATGAGGCACGCGCGCACGTTCCACGTAGCTCGTCAGAACTTCTGGCAGACGGCTTTCGCGTCTGAAGTAGTCGAAGGTAAAGCGCCTGTCGGGCACCGCGAGACGCACCTCGCCGGTCGGTTTGAGCACGGCTGCCAGTTCGCGCAGCCATGTGACGAGGTCGGGAACATGCTCGACGACGTGTGATGCCACCACATAGTCGACATACTGGCCGCCGATGGCTTCATGCAGCGTATTCGCGCCCCAAACCGCATCCACGTCGACGATCTGGTTTGCGTCGACCTGTGGATCATCACCATACTTGTGACGCAGGTGCGGGGTGTCGGTGTGGTCCACATAGATGATTTTCGCGGCGTCGTCTTTGCGAACGAGTGGCCAGCACAGCGCGCCAATTTCGACTCCAACGCTTTCCTTCAGATTGAGTCCCCGCAGCAGACGGGTTCGACGCTTCTCTCGTGCAGCGATGTCTCGCTCATTGCTTTCCTTCGTCATGTCGTCTCCTCACTCGAACTGCATCCTGAGTCGCGCGACTTATGCGTCGCGGGTCATGACGCAAAGCCGGAAAAGATGGATCAGTGTGCATGCGCCAGGCGACGCCGGCGGTGGCAAACGCTGCTTGTCGCAAGTCTCAGACGATGAAGGGAGCGCGTGCATCGAGCAGGCGCTGCATGAAGCAAAAATTTCCGGACGACTGATCGGTTTGTCGCAGTGTCGGTAGCTTTCGGCCAACGAACAGATGCTGGCTTAATAACGGCGATGGGACCTGTCCGCGATTGCTAACCGATCCAAGAATAGCTCAGTTGCGGGCGATAAAGAAAACGTCCTGATGATTGTCCCATCCGCCACGACGGTATTCAAGAATCTCGAAGCCGTTTTCGTCGCAGACGTCGCTGACCCATCGGTGCGGAATCAGTGCGATACCGTAGCTGTCCCCGATGTAATCGACGGTCTTGGCTTCCAGCGAATGATCGGGCATATAGTTCACGAAGCCGTATTGGCCCGCATCGTAGCTAGCCAGCAAATGGGCGCGCGCGGCGTCGCCGACTTGATAGCAGTCCACGCTTTCCAGAATTTCGCGCGAACGCTCGCCATGCGTGGTGACGACCGCGACGCCGCCTGGTTTCAATTTCTGCAAGAAGTGCTTCATCACCGTGCGGGCGTTGTGGCCAGACAAATGGGTGATCAACGAGCCGAGCGCGGCGACCTCGAAGAACTCATCGGGAACGTTCTTGAACTCGTACACCGGGTCGACAATGCAATACGCATTGACGCCGAATTCCTCGGTGCAGAAGTCGACCGCCGGCAACATGATGTCGGCCACATGGACCTGTTGCGGCTCGAAACGGGATATGAGGTGACGTGTTACGCGTCCATAACCGCACGGCAATTCAAGGACGTTCGGCGACGGTGCGTTCGCGAGCCCGGCTGCATGAGACACAAAGTCGGCCATCTGCGTGCCGACCGACGCGTAGTGCTCAGTCGAGCCATGAAACATGTCGTCGTTGGGATGAATGCGTGCTGACTGCATATGCGTTTCTCTCTGGAAGTGACTGCCTCCGACTCGCGCCGGGTCCTAGTGCGTCAGGTCAAACGTGCTGCATCAAAAACAAGGCCAGCGGGGCGCCGTCTACTCGATCCGAACCGGCTGCCCTGTGTGCGGATGTTGCCGCGTTGCGTAGAAGTCGAAGAAATGCTTTTGCCACAAAGCGCAGACCGTTTCCATCTGTTCGATCAGTGCCGGTTCGAATGCGCCGGACGCATCCGCTCGATCGATCTTGGTTTCCATGCGGTTGAACAGCAGCTTCTCGAAGTCGTTGATGCAGTACTCACGCACGGCTTCAGCGTCGAACGGATAGGCGGCGCGAGGCAGTTCGGGATGCAAAGAAATATAAGTGCTGAACAGGCGCTCGACAATGAAGGGCAAAAACGGCGCTGGGTCCGTGTGCAGCGTATCGGTCATCACGCCGATTGCCGCTTCGTGCGATGGGTTCGCTTCGAGAAAATCGGCGATCGGCAGCAGTGTTTGTCCGACGTACTCGTCCCAGAACCGGCGCGAGCCGACCCAGAAATTGCAGTACGCCAATGTCCCCGGCCCGTGCCGCGGCGTATCCTTGATCGATATCTCAACGCCGCTTGCATCGAGAAGCGCTTGGGCCGCGTGGGTCAGACCAGGATGCGCCTGCTCACCTTGCATCCACACGTTATACGACCAGTAAGCGAGCTGCGGAAACGGATTGATGAAGCAGACGTCGACGCCGGCACAGCGTTGCACGAAATCCAGGAACGCGCTGCCCGCGATCTTCGATTTGAGCGAGAACTTCGGGGAAAAGAGCCCCGTATAGTCGTGCCGCAGATGATCGCCGTTGCGATACATGTCGGTCAGAATCTTGAACTCACGCCACTCGGGCCGCGCATTGTCGGCGCGCACCAGCGGCAGGAATTCCGCGCAGGTCAGCGTTTGATCCTGCGAGTAGATCGGCTCGAATATCGCAACGGTCTTGCTCATACGTGGCCTGCGCGTTCGAGACAATAGCGGTTCAGATCCGCGCGCCATTTCAGATATGTGAACGACGCATTTGGCACGGTGAAGCTCGGGTAGTGCGTCTCGATCGGCACGCCGAGCAGATGCTGCAACACGACGCTGATCGGCCCGCCATGCGCGACGACAGCCGTCAAGCCGCTCTCATTCACATGCGGCCGCACTTCGGACTCGACCCATGCTTGCACACGCTCGGCCATGTCGAGATGCGATTCGCCGCTCTCGTAGCGGTTTCTGATGTTCGCGTTGAAGTCCGGAAAGCTGCGATTGAACTCCGCCTCGAGCCACGACCCATAGACGCCGGGGTGCGTTTCCGCGAGCCGCGCGTCGTAGATGATCGGCGTGGTTGCATCGAATAGCAGTTCCGCGGTCTCTCGCGCGCGTGCCCAAGGGCTGCAATAAAAGCGCGACGGCTTGAACCCGAGCCGATCGAGCGTGGCCGCAAGATTGATCGACTGCGTTTTGCCGAGATCGGTGAGTCCGTCCTTGTCGGTCGAAATCAGCAGTCCCTTTTCATTCGCGACCGATTGGCCGTGTCTGATCAATAAAAGATCCATATTGTCGCGCTCCGTTCAGACCGGATTTTCGCCGGTGACAAGTTCAAGGAAAATCTTCGCGGGACTGGCGAGGCCGAACCGCGCATGGGTGTCGGCGTGCGCGTTGAGCCGCAACGAGTCGCGCAATTGTTTGTCTTGATACAGCTTTTCCATGGCGGCGGCCCAATCTTCAGCCGTGTTGTTCACCAGCAGGCCGGTTTCTTCGTCCGCCACGGCTTCCTCGTACACGGGCGAACGCGAATAGATGCCGGGAATGCCGAGGCTGCCGTAATCGATGTACTTGATGCACGACTTGCAACTGTTGAAGAACAATGCGTCGGGGTCTTCACGTCCGCCGAGCGGCACGATCGAAAACATATAACCTGCATCGCGAATCGCGGCTTTATACGCGGAGTTCTCCATAAAGCCCTTGGAAACAAGGCGCGGAATGCGCGACATTTCCGGAAAGCCGTCGCCCCAGAATTCGAGTGACACGTCCTGATGCCGTTCGAGGAATTCGACGATCACCTTGAAGAATTCCTTCCTGAACTGAACCAGCTTGATGCCGTCCGTATTTGAGAACAGGATTTTTGGCGGGGTTGCTTCATGCCAGCTCGACGGGCCGGAAGGCAGCGAGTCATGATCGAAGCCGTTGGGAATCACGACGACCGACGGCCTGATGCGCCGCAGCTTATTGCGCAGCGCTTCGTTCGAGACGGTCGCAATCGACGCCTGGCGAATCAGCCACGTGATGTTCGCCAGCAAGTCGTCGTTCAGATCGGTGACGCTGTACATCGGCAAGTCGATGATCCAGTCGTCCATATCGTAGATGGTGCGCAGCCCGAGGTCGTTGGCCATGCGCATGACATCCGTCGCGCGGTTCGAGCTGTGCTTGTTGAACAGCACCGCATCGAAACGCCGCAATTGCCCGACCGTCACGTCGCTCTCGACGATCTCTTCCCATTCGAGCATCTGGTTGTGCGCCATGTAGCCGAGCAACGGGCCGAAGCGGGCAGCAATGGACCGCGACATCAACCTGTCGTGCGACAGCGAAATTCGCTGAACAACAAGTAGGCGAGGATTCTTCGGCATGTCAAATACTTTCCCGCGCGAGCAGCGCAGCGATTTGAGGGCCGATGGTCGAAGCCGAATGACGCGCCATGACGCGCTCATACGTGGCCGCGATTCTGGCTTCGCGGTCGGCGTCATTGATTGCGCCGGTGATTGCCGAGGCAATCGCGCTCACGGAGTCGGTGGACGTGTACCAGACGCCGTCCTCGAAATGCTCGCGCTGCCATGGCCCGTCCGACATGACGAGTGGCTTCTGCATGATCGCGCCCTCGAGACTCGAGCGGCCAGGCGGATCGATGCTCGGCTCGACCATCACGCTGCAGTTCGCGATGATCGAACGAAGCATCGCGCTGCAAGGCTGAATGAACGGCAGGAAGGCGATGCCCGGATGCGCTTCGGCCACGCATTGCCGGTAGTACACGTCGTCGCGCGCACCACCGACAAACAGGCCGTCGAGCTTGATTTCGTTCAGCGCGCGGATGGTCTGCAACTGGTTCTTGATCGGCTCGATCAGTCCGAGGCACAGAGCGAAATCCATGCTGTTGGACACGGTCGACATCAAATCTTTGTCCGGCGGCGCGAGAAAGCGGTTCGAAACGCAAGTAGGTACGACTTCGATTTTCTCCGCCGGCACTTGAATGTATTGGGTGAAATTGTCGAGTTCCGCGTGCGACTTGAACAGCAGCTTATGTGCCAAACCGATCATTTGCTGAATACGTTCGACTTCGCTTGGCGGCACAGGACCGAGCCACCACACGTTCGGCCACAGAAAAATGCGCTTGTTGCGGCTCGCGGCTTCCCGCAGGATCGCGTGACCGTCGGCGTGCACGGAGAAGTGGATCACGCCATCGTAGAAACTGAGCGGGCGGCTGCCAATACCGTAGATGTCCGTATGAACGCCCGACCCCTTCAGGATCTCCGCGACCTGCACGAGCTCTGATTCGCCACCGCCGCTGACGGTGAACGCGGTGCTATAGGTGGTCAGAATGAATTTAAGCCCGGTCATACGCTTTTTCCCTGAGCACTGGGCTCAATCAGTACGCCGCGCCAGACAGCATCGCTCGCGCGCTGAAGCACGCTGTTTGCATGGGCGACATACGCATCGTCGATCGGCTTTGCGCCCGAGGGCGCACCGAGACGATTCGCAATGGCCGACGCCCAAGCGGACAGATCCGCGTTCCCAGCGAACACGCAATCCGCCGGGCAGATTTCCTGTGCGGCGGTGCCGCCGCGAACGAAAACCGGTTTGCCAAAATGCATTGCTTCCAGCACGGGAACGCAGAACCCTTCGTGCCGGCTCATCGCGAGCAACGCACTGGCGATGTCGTAGCACTCGAACAGATCGGCGTCGTCTAGCATGCCTTTGAAATCGACGCGCTCCAGAACGCCTAGGTCGCGTGCGCGATTGATTAGCAGCTTCAGATAATCATAGTTCGGGGCACTGCCGACAATCGTCAGGCTCGCGTTGAATTCGCGCTGTTGCAACAACGCGAGAATGTCGATGGCGTCCTCGATGCGCTTATGCGGCACCACACGGCCCACCATCAGCAGATTGGGTTCGCGCAGCATGCGCGTGGCCGGCGCCGTCTCGCGCTCGAATGCGGGCATGTCGGCGAAAACCGGCGGGATCACTTTCACTGCCGCCGCGGCGATCACGCCAGCGAGACTCTGCGCCGTGTTGTGCGAGTTCACCACCACGGTTTCGAATGCGCGCAGCAACGGCAGTTGCGCGAGCGCCTTGTCACACAGTTCCGCGGTGCGCGGTTCGAGTTCGCGCAGCAGTTGCGGATCGGTCACGCCGTGGAAATAGCACACCTTTCTGCACGGCAACGCGAGGAGCTGTTCGAGATACGGATCGAAGATCGAGTAGCTCAGCAGCACGATATCGTCTGCAGCTACATTCGCGAACAGGTCTTCGAACGGACGAACCTGGATCGTGCCGACGTCGTAGCGCTGCGCGTACAGTTCGACGCTCACGCCGAGACGCCGCGCCGCGCGAGCGAGGCCGAGGCAGTGGTTGCCTACCGCGTCGCCGGAAAAAATATCGGGAGCGCACACATGCAGCTTCATTTTGTCCGCCCTCCCGCAATATCGGCGAGGCGCCGCGCATAGGCGCGCGCGACGGCTTCAACCGAATAGTCCCGCTCGATGCGCGCCTTGCCCGCCTGCGCGATGCGCTCGCGCAGCGGCACGTCTTCGATCATGCGCTTCAATTGTTCCGCCGCAATCGACACGTCCGGATCGCACCAGTACTGGCCTTCGGAGAACAGATAGTCGCCGGGCCGCAGCGGCACGAGTTCGCCGTCGACAAGAAACGCCGTGTCCGGTTCGCAGAAATCGACGTTGCCGGAGAAGTTCGTCGCAACCACAGGTTGGCCCAGCGCCATGGCTTCGGCGATCACACGGCCGAACCCTTCACTACGATGCAGCGAAATGTAGGCGTCGCAGCACGCCATGAAGTCGGTCGAATCCTGGCGGCTCAGGCGCTCCGAGACGATGTGAATGCGGCTGTCGCCGGCCGTCACTTCGCAGACCGCGCGCCACACCGGATCGTCGTCGCGCACGTTCATTGCCTTGATGACGAGCCCCACGCCAGGCGAGCTTTCGCCGAAAGCCTGCTTGAAAGCCTGAACGCCGGCGAGAGGATTCTTGCGGCTGAGCCACGAGTTGCCGTCGAACATCAGGTAGAACAGAAACTCGTTCGGCGGCAAGCGGAAACGTTTGCGGCTAGGGTCGACTGGCGCAGGCACTTCGACGGCCATTGGCATGTGATAGACCGGCGTGTCGCCGAGCCGGCTATACACGCTTTGCACGAACTTGCTTTGCGCCCAGATTTCATCGACCATCTGATGCACTTTGCCGAACGCGCTCGGCCAGTGAGGCAATTCCCACGGCCACGCGCCGATCTTGTGAGTGGGCGCGTCGATCAGTTTGCGGCCCCCTTCCAGCGCGAGGCGCACCATCTCCGGCGCCGGGAGGCAAATCAGGCTGATGTCGTACTTGAGTTCGTCGCTCAGCAGATGGTCCACCGAATTGTCCAGCTTCGCGGGCCCAGACATCGGCGCATTGACGAGCACCACCGGCGTCGACGTCAACTGAAAAACGCGTGCGGCCATGCGGGCGTCTTCACCGAGACCCAGCACGCCTTGCGGAAAGCCCACCACGTTCACGCCGTAACCATATTTGCCTTCGACATGCGCGCGGTAGCGCGGCGGCCGGCTCGAATCTCCGTTGGCGGTGCTTTCCGCGCTATGCACCTTGAGGCAGTCCAGCAACGGATATTCGCGGCCGCCGAACTCGTTCCACCATTGCACGAGTTGAGCACGACCGGTCTCAGTCGTGACGTCGAACGAACTTTGCAGGTCCGGGCGTTCGCGTGTGATTAGCTCCAGGAAGCGCGGCAGTTGGGACATGCCGGGCTCGTGCTTCTCGTCCATGCCAGCGAGCGCATGGGCGAGACCGGCCGCGGACCATTTGATCGCCGGATATTCGCTCTGGCCGTTCTGGTCCCACCACGATTCGTAGCTCAGGCGCGCGCCGAAGTTGTCGAGATTGAACGCCGCTTGCAGGTCCGCGCGTTCGTTCCAGATCAGATTCAGGAATCGCGGCAGGCGCGGCAGCGCGCAACGCTCGCCGGCTTCCATCTCGAACAGATCGGCGGGCATGGCCGGCGCGACCCAGCGAATCGCCGGGTATTCGAACTGTCCGTGCTCGACCCACCACGACCGCGCCTTGAGACGGCCGATAAACGTATCCAGCGGACACACAGCCTGCAAGTCAGGCCGCTCGTTCAGAATCAGACGCAGAAACAGCGGCAAGGGTAAGCAGTGCCGGCCTTTGTCCGCTTCCATCTCGACGAGATTGCGCGGCGCCGTGGGCGGCACCCACTTGATCGCGCGGTACTGGAGTTGCCCATGTTCGAGCCACCATGACAGGCAACTGAGCCGGCCAGTGAAGCTTCGCAGATTGAACGAACTTTGCAGATCGGGCCGCTCAGCGATGATCAGCGAGATGAAGCGCGGCACGTGCAGGCCGCCGTCGCTGACGGGTTCGACGGGTTCGAGCATTGCACCGCCGATCGGTGCCGGCGACCACTTGATGCGCGCATATTCAAGATGACCGTGCTCTTCCCACCAGCTCAGGCACGCCAGTCTACCGATGAACGTAGTGAGGTCGAACGCGCCGCGCAGATCGTGCCGCTCCGCTGTAATCAGCGCGAGAAAGCGCGGAAAGGGCAGTGCGCCGGCTTGTGCACCGCCCCTCGGCTCGGTTGCCTCGCTCAGCTTCGGCCACGAGACGGGCGGTCTCCAGGTCACTCTGCGGCAGGCATCCTGCCCATGCGCTTCCCACCAGTCGAGGCAATTCAGATAGCCGCTCAGCGTGCCGAGATCGAATGCCTGCGAAAGATCGCCACGGCTTCCGACGATCATCGTGATCAGCCGGGGCAATTGCAGTTCGGCTTCCTCGAACACTGTTTGCGGTTCGAGCAGCGTTTCAGCGAGATGCTTGCTGTCGAGCACGCTAGGCGCGTTCGATCCCAGCCAATACGTCACGGCCTCGGGATGCCGCTCGATCAGCGTTTCGTTGTCGAGCTGCCGCAGATATTCGACGTCTTCGTGACGGAGAACCCATTCGAAGTCGGGATAGGTTTCCCGCGCCGTCATTTCCCACCAGAAGTACAGCGTGATCCGGTCGTTCAGCGCCTTCGAGTTGAAGCGCGCGAGATCGGCTCTGAACTTCATCAGAAAGTAAATCGCGCTCGGCAGGCAAAACAGTTCGCCTGGCGAGGGATGGCGATACTCAGCCAGCCAGGCGGTCTTGTTCTTGTTGATTCCCAGATTAGGCAAGGTCGGCAATCCTCGAAGGCCATGCGAACGAAAAGTCGTCCGCCGTCAACGTCAGGTTGGGCGAGTAGTACGGATCGTTCATCAACAGATCGCCCCAGCGTTGGCGAACCAGTTCCGATTCCTGATTGAAGCGGCTGATTTTTTCGGGCGTATCTTCCGCGCCGCGCGTGGCCGACTCGTGGTGATAGAGCTCCGCATACGGCGTCCACACGTTGCGATAACCGGCTTTGCGCACCCGCAGGCAGAAGTCGATGTCGTTGTAGGCGACGTGCAGCTCTTCATCGAGGCCGCCGACTTCCTTGTAGATCGACTGGCGAATCAGCAGGCAGGCCGCGGTGACGGCGCTCATCGCATTGCGCAGACGCGCGCGCGCGAAGTAGCCGGCCATGGTATTCGGAAAATGCTTGTGCGCGTGACTCGCGATGCCGCCCACGCCTAGCACGACGCCGCCGTGCTGAATGGTGTCGTCCGGATACAGCAGCTTCGCACCGACCGCGCCGACGTTCGCCTGAATCGCCACCGAGACCATTTCTTCCAGCCAGTCCGCGTTGATGACTTCGATGTCGTTGTTCATCAGACAGACGAAGTCGGCGGTGCTTGCGAGCGCGACGCGGTTGTTGATCGCAGAGTAATTGAACGGCGAGTCGTCGCGCACGACCTTGATACGCTCGTCCGTTTGCAGGCGAGCGAACAGGTCATGCGTTTCCTGCTTGACCGAACCGTTGTCTATGATCGTGATGCGGAAGTTGGAGTACGTCGACTTCTGACGCACCGATTCCACGCATTGCTCGACGAGTGCCGCCGAATCGCGCGTCGGAATGATGATCTCCACCGAAGGCAGCACGTCCGGAAGTTCGTAGACGACCTTGTTGAACGCGTGCGTGCCCGGCGCGTGGATGGTGTGCGCCTTGATGTTGTTGCGCGCGAGATGGTCGTCGATCGCGCGCATGGCGGCGATGTGCGCATACGGCTTGGCTTCGTGGCCGCTCGCCGTGCTCTCGGGAATGATGCGCCAGTGATACAGCGCGCGCGGAACGTGATAGACCACGTCATGCCCGACGCGATCGATCACGCGCAGCGCCAAGTCGTAATCCTGCGAGCCTTCGAGTCCGGTACGGAAACCGCCGATGTCGCGCAGCACCGACGTCTTATATACGCCAAAGTGCGAGATCATGTTCTGGCTCAGGAACAGATCGTAGTTGAAGTCGCATTTGAAGTACGGGTCCGAGCGCTCGCCTTCTTCCGAGATCTTGTCTTCGTCGCTATAGATAAGCTGCGCGTCCGGGTGCGCATTGAGCATTTCGATCACGCAATAGAGCGCGAGGGGATGCAGTTCGTCGTCGTGATCGAGCAGACCGACGAACTCGCCCGTGACGAGTTCCAACGCCGTGTTGCTCGACGCGCTGATGTGGCCGTTGGTCGTGCGATACGCGACCTTCACCTGATCCCCGTACTTCGCGACGTAGCTGTCGAGCACCGCCTTGACTTCGGGTTTGGTCGAGCAGTCGTCGGCGATGCAGATCTCCCAGTTCTCGTACACCTGGTCGATCACTGAATCGAGCGCCTTGCGCAGCCACTTCTCCGGCGTGTTGTACGTCGGCATTACGATGCTGACCTTCGGCTGCAATGCAAATGTTTTCGAACGCTCGCGCAGTTGCGGATAGATCGACTTGGGCGGCTCGTGCGAGTCGAGCCATTGCTGATACGACTCCCCGACGATCGGCGCGGTGGCCGGCAAAGGACCGCCGCGCCATGCAGCGATGCGGCGCGCGCGCGCCAGTATTTCCGGCGAGCACTCGGTCTCGTCCAGCACCTGGATTTTGAGGCCGGTCACCGAAAAGAGCGCCGGCAGCGCGATCGGATCGAAGCGGATCGGGCCCGCGAGCTTGGGAAACGCCACGTCTTGTTCGACCTTGCCGCTTGCGTCGACATTCAGTCCGATCGCGCTATGCTCGGACATGCCCGAACCGGCGTCGACGTAGAGCATGCAGGGCGATGCCGCCGTTGCGTCGGTCTTGAGTTCGAACGAAATGCGCGCGGCCCGCCCCGACAGAGCCTCCCAACCCACCAGTTCCAACTGCGGGTCGTTGTTGGTTGCCTGCCAGGAAAAGTCGGCGTTCGAGGATTGCTCGACGTTGTTCAGAGGACGAAGATCGAATTTCATTTTCTTAGCAGGGAATCGTAGAGGTCTTTCAGGGGTGACAGGACTGCTTGCCACGTCAGGTCGCGCGCCGTGCTCGACGTGCCGGTGCGCTTATGTGCGAGGGCGTCGCGAATCGACTGAGCAATGCTGCCGACGTTCGACGGATCGAGATAGGCCACGTGCTCCGCGAAGTATTCTTCGGTAGAGCCAACTTTCGTGACCGCGAGGCGAGCGCCCGCGGCGTGAGCTTCGAGTGCGGCGAGTCCCGGTGTTTCCAGCGTGCTGGGCAGCACGAACGCTTCGCATGCCGCGTACGCAGAGCGCAGCACGGGCGAATCGTGCGCGAGCGTTCCCGCATAGATGACCTGGTCGCCGCCTGCGGCGAAGCAGGCTTTCGCATACTCGGGATCGCGTTGGTGGCCGATCAGCACGAGCCTCAGTTCGGGGAACGACTTCATGGCCTTGATAAGCGCCAGCTGGTTCTTGCGCGGCTCGATATTGCCCACGTTCAGAATGAATCGGTCATGGATCGCGAGTTGGCCGCGAAAAAGTTCTGGCGCAACCGGCTCATAGAAACTCTGTTCGACGCCGTTGAGCACGCTGACGAACTTCTCGCGCGGCAGGTCGAAGATACGCGCGAGCGTCTCGCACTCGATCTCCGAATTGGCGACCACGCGGTCCGCAAGCGAAAACTGATGATGAATTTCGCCGATCGGATAGAGATGCTTCGTCTCCTCGGTCACCCACAGGCTAGACGAAACGACGAGCGGCAAGCCCAACTGTTTAACAAAGTTACAGAAGTGGACCGAGCCACCGACGCACGAAAAGAAATGAACCACGTCGTGTTCGAGAAACCGCGGATTCCATGGGTCGAATAGCGTAACGTCCACACCATGCGCGGGCAGATGCTTATGATAGGCAAGCAACTGGATTTCTCCGCCTCCGGGGGTGTGGAATGCCATCGGGTAGGTGGCAAACAGCACTTTCATAGGTGGGCTCTTTTTGCTCAAACGTTTTCTTCAGACGGATTTGCGCCTCGCCGGGGCGCGGGCCGTTGTACGCTCACGCCGCGCGGGGGCGAGCTTTTGATTGTGCTGTCGTCGAGCACGTCGGATCGAAACCACGAATTCCACATGCGCGAATATGTTTGAGATGTTACGAAGTGTTTGGACCGCACTCGCGAGGCAGCCGCCCGTTTTTTATCCCGGCCCGAGGCCGCTGACCCGCTTTCGGCCGTGGCCGGCCCCATCGGGCCGGTCGGATGCGGGCACATTTTAGCGCCTAATCCGCACCTCAAGATCGGCGCGAGGGGGCCGAAGCGGAAGTTGCCCGCATACAATACCTTCCCAGCTAAACTTCCTGAACACCGCCGCCGATGCCAGATTGTATCGTGTCTCATCAGCCTTTCCCGCCGTGCCGGGGTGGGGCGAACGTCGCCCAAATGCGCTCGCGAACATGGCCGGTACCGACGGATTCAGAGGCGCGTCCATGACCCAGCGCGTGCTTTTGACGGGCGCCAATGGCTTCGTCGGCAAGGCGGTGTCGAAGGCCTTGCTGCAGCGCGGAGATACGGTCGCGGGTCTGGTGCGCGGCGCACAGACGGCTGCGGAGGGCGTGCGCGAATGGCTCTTCGACGGGGACGACTTCCACGGTCTCGAAGGGCGCTGGCCCATGGGCATGCCATGCGACGCGGTGATCCATCTCGCGGCCCGCGTCCACATGATGCGGGAAACCACGGCCGATCCGCTCGCGGCGTACCGCGCGACCAATGTCACCGGCGCGTTGCGAGTCGCCGCGGCGGCGCGCCGCGCGGGCGCGCGCCGCTTCGTCTTCGTGAGCAGCATCAAGGCGGTGGCCGAGAGCAGCGCCGGCCGGCCCATTGCGGAAACCGACAAGCCGGCCCCCGCCGATCCCTACGGCATTTCCAAGCTCGAAGCCGAATATGCGCTACTTGAATATGGCCGGGAGTCGGGCCTCGAAATCGTGATTGTGCGGCCCCCGCTGGTCTACGGCCCAGGCGTGCGCGCCAACTTCCTGCAACTGATGGATGCCATCGCGCGAGGCGTTCCGTTGCCGCTCGGTTCGGTTCACGCGCGCCGCAGCCTCGTGTTCGTCGATAACCTCGCGGACGCGCTGGTCCATTGCACGACCGATCCACGCGCTGCCGGTCAGACCTTCAACGTCACCGACGGCCGCGATCTAAGCGTCTGCGAACTCGCGAGAGCGCTCGCCACGCAATTGCATGCGCCCGCGCGTCTCGTGCCGGTCCCGGTCGGGATGCTGCGTCTTGCCGGCCGGCTGACCGGCCGCTCGGCGCGTGTCGGCCGTCTGATCGGCGAATTGCGCCTCGACAGTTCGCACATTTGCGAACGCCTCGGCTGGTATCCGCCGCATACGGTCGAACATGGCCTGCTGGAAACGGCGGCCTGGTATCGCGCCACGCACTGAACGTACTTTTGATGCCACTTGCTTCGCTTTCCGCTCATTACACTGGCCATCACGCCATTGTTTTGCTCCTGTGGGGCGCCGTCGCGCTGTGCGCGTGCGCGGCGATCCTGTACGCGCTGCTCAAAACCGGCCTCGCCTGGCGTCTTGCCACCGACATTCCCAACGACCGCTCGCTGCATACGCGCCCCACGCCGCGCGTCGGCGGTTGGGGTATTGTGCCGGTCGCCGTCGTGCTGATGGTGTTTGCGGCGCCGGCGCTCTGGCTGCCCGCGCTGGCGGCGGCGCTGCTCGCGGCGCTGTCGCAGATCGACGACCGCCGCGGCTTGCCAGCCCGCGTGCGCTTCGGCGGTCATGCGGCGGCGGTGGCGGCGCTGATCATCGTCTATCCGGCGGATGTCTCCTGGTGGGCTCTCGCGGCCATGGCAGTTTTACTTGTCTGGCTGGTCAATTTATACAATTTCATGGACGGCTCAGACGGGCTGGCGGGCGGCATGGCGATGTTCGGCTTCGGCGGCTACGCGATCGCCGCGTCGATTTCGAGCCAGCCGGACCCCGCGCTCGCGATTGCATCTATCGTGGTGGCGGGCGCCGCAGCGGGCTTTCTTCTGTTCAACTTCCACCCTGCGCGAATCTTTCTCGGCGACGCCGGATCGATCCCACTCGGCTTTCTCGCCGGCGCGCTCGGCTACTGGGGCTGGCGCGAGGGCGTGTGGCCGGTTTGGTTTCCGGCGGTGAGCTTCTCGCCGTTCATCGGCGACGCGTCCGTCACGCTCGCCAAGCGCCTGCTGCGCGGCGAAAAATTTTGGCAAGCGCACCGCGAACACTACTATCAAAGACTGGTGCAGTCCGGCGTTGGGCATGCATCGACGGCGCGCATTTGGTATTTCTTCATGGCGGCGGGCATAATGCTTGCTTTATGGGCACTGGATTTTGCTGTCCCGAATCAATGGCTGGTTGTCGCCGCATGGGCCGTCGTGCTCGTCGTCGCGGGGCTTTGCATTGATCGGCACTGGCGACGCCATGTGTCTCGTTCCGGGCAATCCTGAGGTTCTACGCAATGAAAAGATTCAAAGCCCGATGGCTTTCGTTCAGTGCGTTTGCGTTCGACCTATGCGCGGTGGCTCTCGCCTGGCTGCTGGCCTATGTGATCCGCTTCAACGGCCCGGTGCCGGGGCCCTTCTGGTCGAGCGGCTTGCATGCACTAATCTGGGTGCTGCTGATCTACGCCGTGATGTTCCGCAGCTACGGCCTGTATCGGGGCATGTGGGTCTTTGCGAGCTTGCCCGACCTCGTGCGGATCGCCAAAGCGATCGGCGTCGGCGCGCTCGTCGTCATGATCGGATCGGCGCTGTTGCAGCCGGCACCTGTGGTGCCGCGCTCGGTGTTGATCGTCTCGCCCATGCTGCTGTTCCTCGCGATGGGCGGCTCACGCGCGCTTTATCGCGCGGCCAAGGAGTTCTATCGCTACGGCGGCCTCGTCGGCCAGGGCAAGCCGGTGCTCGTGCTGGGCGCGGGCAACGCGGGCGCGAACCTTGTGCGTGAGTTGAAGCGCTCCGGCGAATGGCGTCTTGCGGGTCTGCTCGACGACGATGCCGTCAAGCAGGGCCGCGAAATATACGGCTACCGCGTGCTCGGCGCGATCAGCGATCTGCAGAAGATCACCGCCGATCTGAAAGTCGAGCACGTGATCATTGCCGTGCCGTCGGCTTCGGTAGAAGCGCACCGGCGCATTGCAACGCTGTGCGTGCGCGCTGGCGTTCGCGCGATGACGCTGCCGGCGCTGACGCCGCTCACGCAAGGTCAGGCGTTCCTCTCCCGCGTGCGCCACATTGACCTGGAAGACCTGCTGGGTCGCGATCCGGTCATGATCGACACCGATCACGTCGAAGCGCTGCTGAAGAACCGCGTTGTGATGGTGACCGGCGCAGGCGGCTCGATCGGCTCGGAACTGTGCCGGCAGATTTTGCGCTTCGGCCCGGTCCAACTGGTTGCGTTCGACGTCTCCGAGTTCTCCATCTACCGGCTCAACGAAGAGCTGACCGACAGGTATCCGGAAGTGTCGGTGGTGCCGATCATCGGCGACGCGAAAGATTCACTGCTGCTCGACCAGGTCATGGCGCGCTACAGCCCGCATATCGTCTTCCACGCGGCGGCCTACAAGCATGTGCCGCTGATGGAAGAAGTGAACGCGTGGCAGGCGGTGCGAAATAACGTGCTCGGCACCTATCGCGTGGCACGCGCGGCAATCCGTCACGACGTCGCCCGCTTCGTACTGATTTCCACCGACAAAGCCGTCAATCCGACCAACGTGATGGGCGCAAGCAAGCGCCTCGCGGAAATGGTGTGTTCGTCGCTGCAACAGCAGGGCACGCGGCGCACGCAGTTCGAAACCGTGCGCTTCGGCAATGTGCTCGGCAGCGCGGGCAGCGTGATTCCGAAGTTCCAGGAGCAGATCGCGCGCGGCGGTCCCGTCACGGTTACGCATCCGGAAATCACGCGCTTTTTCATGACGATTCCCGAAGCGTCGCAACTCGTACTGCAGGCGTCGAGCATGGGGCATGGCGGCGAGATTTTCATTCTCGACATGGGCAAGCCGGTGCGCATCGCCGATCTTGCGCATGATTTGATCCGCCTGTACGGTTTTACCGAAGAGCAGATTCGCGTGGTGTTCACGGGCCTGCGTCCGGGCGAAAAGCTCTATGAAGAACTGCTCGCGGACGACGAAACCACGACGCGCACGCCGCATCCGAAACTGCGCATCGCGCGGGCGCGTGAAGTGCCGGATAGCCTGATCGACAACCTGCTTCCGTGGCTGATGCAGCACCGCGTTCCCACCGACGATGAAGTTCGCCGCGACTTGCGCCGTTGGGTGTCGGAATATCAGCCAGCGACGCCGACCGCGTTGCGCAGCGTGCCGGCGCAGATGACGCGGGCTTCGTGAAGCTCTTTGCGAAGGGCGATACCGTGGTTGTTTGCGGTCGAAGTTGCGGTTGCGCTTCCTTCAGAGAAGGCAACGCACCGCATGAAAAAAGGCGCCTCCGGCGCCTTTTCTTCTTACCGTTTCGTTTTCCTGACCACCATCCACCGCGGCGATTTAAAGCGCACGATGCTCACATAGAGCCACACATACGTCGCCGCGAACACCACCACAAAGCAGAAAAGATGCAGCGTATGCCGCCAGAACAACGTGGCCGGCACGACCGCGATCAGGCATAACAACCACAAGTATGGCGACGTCAGCGAATTGCGCCGCGTCAGTTCGCGTGCGGTGCGCGCGCCGACCGCCCAGCGCATCAGCCGCTTATAAACCAGCATGTGCAGATGCACGCCATCGGGAATGCCCGGCGACATCCCGCGAATGAATTTCTTCCGGTAGATCGAGAAGCACGTCTCGAAGATCGGGTACATGAAAAGCAGCACCGGATACCACGCGGATACATCGCGATTGCGCATCACCAGCATGATCGATAGTTCGGCGAGCATGAAGCCGATGAAATATGCGCCGCCGTCGCCGAGAAAAATCAGCCCTGCCGGGAAGTTCCAGATGAAGAAGCCGAGCACCGCGCCCATCATCATGAACGACGCTGACAGCACAATGGGATCGTGCACCTGGAAGGCTACGTAAGCGAGCGACGCGAACATCATGAACGCGACCATCGACGCGAGCCCGTTGAAGCCGTCGATGATATTGATCGCGTTCGCAAGCGCCGCAACCGCCAGCACCGTCACCGCGCAGGAGATCACCGCATATGAGAGCAGGAAGTCGAGCGGCGGCACACTGATGCGTGTGACCGCGATATCCAGCAGGAAATACGCGAGCGCGGCGGCGGCCATCGTGCAGACGAGGCGGGCGAGCGGCGACACCCGCTTGGTGAGATCTTCGACGAGGCCCGAGCCGAAGGCCGGCATGCCGCACGCAATCAGCCCGAGAATGCCGCCCGACACAGCGGGATATGCATAGCGCAGTTGCACGGCCGAGACGATCAGCCCGAGCAGAATCCCCGTTCCGCCGATGCGCGGCACCGGATGCACATGGAATTTCTGCACGCCGGCCAGATCGGTGTCGGTCGAAAATTTTTCATGCAGATGCGCATAGCGCACGATCAACAGCGTGATCAGCAGTGAAACGAGAAAGCCGAGCGCAAAACTAAGCATGAAAGTGGGCCTGAGCGAAGACGCCGAATTATACAAACGAAACGCGTGACGCCCCGAAAAACGCCGGGCTCGAGCAAGCCGCGAAATATCCCAGATAGTGAGGCGAAAATCGCCCGCAAACCCATGCCAGTCATGGATTCCACCTATTCAGCGAGGACCGCGACGCGTCGTTAACCTGGATGCGGCGAAGTGTAGATAGCGCGGGTGGATAGACGCACTCGCCGCGGATCGACAAGACCGTTCCGGAGACCCAATGCTAAACAACATCACAATTCGTGGCGGCCTGACGCTGGTGATCAGCGTGTTCGTTGCCTTCCTGCTGACCGTGATCGGCGTCGGCTATGGCGCGCTCAAGCTCGCCAACAGCAGCCTCGACGACACGCAGCGCAGTGCGGCCGCGTTGTCGCATCTGAAGGCCAGTTCCGAGAAGCTCCTGCAAGTGCAACTCGCGCTGGGCTCCTATCAAACGCTCTTCAGCATCGGCAAGCAGACCGACGATCTGCTGCCGGCCGCACACAAGGTGCTGATGGAATCGAACAAGGACTTCCGCAATTACATGGCCGGCCCGTTTTCGAGCGACGCGGAGCAGAAGCTCGCGCAGAGCGTGGAGCAGGCACGCAGCGCGCTCGTCGACAAGGCGATCGAGCCGGAATTCAAGGCGCTGACCGACTTCGACTTCAATACGTTCCGCAACATTCAGGGCGAGACGGCGAACGCGTTTTACGCCACATATTCGAAGTCCATTGACGCACTCGAACACGCGCAGAGGGAGAATCAGCACCGACAGGCCGAGACCGGCGCGCAGCGCTTCCAGATGGCCACGCTGTTGTTCGCCGCGATCGGCGCGCTGGCAATCGCGATTGGCGTGGCGGCGCGTCTGGCGTTGTCGGCGGCGCTGATCAAGCCGGTCAACGCGACCGTCGAACATTTCGAGCGCATGGCCGCAGGCGATCTGACGGTGGCGATCAAGAGCCAGTCGCGCAATGAAATGGGCCAGTTGCTGAGCGCGTTGACGAAGATGCGTGACGGTCTTGTCGAAACCGTGTCGCAGGTGCGCGGCAGCACGACGGCCATCACGCAGGGCGCGAACGAAATTGCGTCGGGCAACACGGATCTGTCCGCGCGCACCGAGCAGCAGGCCGCGGCGCTTCAGCAGACAGCGGCAAGCATGGAGCAGTTGTCGGCGACCGTGAAGCAGAACGCAGACAACGCAAAGCAGGCGAACCGGCTTGCGCATGGCGCGCTCGATACCGTCACACGCGGCGGCAAAGTCGTGTCGCGCGTCACCGAAACGATGGACGGCATCAGCGAGTCGTCGCGCAAGGTGTCGGAAATCATCGGCATGATCGAGGGCATTGCGTTTCAGACCAACATTCTCGCGTTGAACGCGGCCGTCGAAGCGGCGCGCGCGGGCGAGCAGGGGCGCGGCTTCGCGGTGGTGGCATCGGAAGTGCGCAGCCTCGCGCAGCGCTCGGGCGCGGCGGCGAAGGAGATCAAGGAGCTGATCGGTGATTCGGCGGCTCAGGTGGATCAGGGCGCGTCGCTTGTGGCCGAGGCAAGCCGCACCATGAACGAGGCGATGCAGGCTGTGGAACGCGTGACCGGCATCATGGGAGAAATCGAGGCCGCGGCGCTGGAGCAGAGCGACGGCATCGAGCAGGTTAACAAGGCCGTCTCGCAGATCGACGAAGTGACGCAGCACAACGCGGCGCTGGTGGAAGAAGCGGCTGCGGCAGCGAAATCGCTGGAAGAACAGGCGGCTGTATTGCGCGACGCGGTTGCGGTGTTCCGGCTTGACCGCAACGCGTCAGTCGTGGCCACTCGTGACCGGGCGTCATCGGATTCCGGCAGCCGCAGCCGTGCATCATCGCTATCGCACAGCACCTGATCTCTGTAGGCCATCCGCGTTCCAACGCTACTCTGCGCCCCCGTATTCGCGCGCCGAGCACGGCCTGGAACCGCTCGCTTGTTGTTTGTGGGACTATCTCGACCGCCTTATCACAAGCGTATGGACTGCTCGCGGCGAAGACACCGCTTGGCTTAAAGGAGCCTACCGCGTCAATCGACGAAATGAAAAAGCGAAGGCCGTTAAACGCCATGACGGTCGCGCTCGCCAACCGCTTCTCAAGCGTGCGCGGGACTAGGTGCGTAAAGTAACAGCACGCTCGCAATGAGTAGCGCTGCCCCGGCAACGGTGCGCAAAGAGGCGCCGTCCCCCGAAGCAATGCCGAACAGCAGTATTTCAAGAATTGTCACCGCAACCATCATCGGATACGCGACGCTCAGCTCGACGCGCTTCAACGCGATCGCGTAGAGCACGAAGCCCGCGCCATAGGCACCCAACGCGCCGCATCGGTAAAACAGAGGACGCGCGGCCAAGCCAAAAAGAAGCGCGCCGCTATCTGGCGGCAACCTTCCGGCAAGGCGAAGAAGAATACTTGCGAGCGCGCTACAGGAGCCACTTAGCAGAAGTGTGATGTATGGCATGACAAAAGAATCGGTAAGTCAGACTGCAACAATGACCGTGGCGACACAGAGCAGAATGACGAGTAGGCTGGTGCGATCCTTGACTGCGTAGACGATAGGATCATCGTGCATCTCGCCGCGAAACGCGAGCATCCACACTCGGCTTACCCAATACCACAGCAGGCCGAAAAGCACCCACAAAGCATGGGGATGGCGATAGAGCACTCGAACATCCGATGAGTTCAAATAAAGTGCAAGCACCAGAACGGCTACATACCCCGACGCTGTTCCGAACGAACGCAGGATGCCCAGGTCGTGCGTGACGTAACCGCGTCCCAAGGCAGAAGCCCTGCCATTACGGAATAGTCCATCGAGTTCGGTATAACGCTTGACCATTGCGAGACTGAGGAAGATCGTCACTGAAAACATGATTAGCCAGTCTGACAAAAGGATATCGCCGGCTGCACCGCCCGCGATGATACGGGCCGTATACAGCGCGGCAAGAGTAAACACATCGACGAGCATAATGCGTTTCAGTTTGAACGAGTAGGCAAGCGTAGCGACGAAATAAGTACCCAGTACAACCTGGAATCGTTGTTCTAACTGGGATGCCAGGACAGCCGCCGCGACGATCAGCGTCACCGTAAGCATCATTCCATACGTCAGCGGTAATTGTCCCGACGCGAGCGGCCTGTTGCGTTTCTTGGCATGACGGCGGTCCGCATCCAGGTCGAGCATATCGTTCAGCAGATAAACGGCCGAGGCGCAGCAGCTAAACGAAAAGAATGCAATCACTTCTGCCAGTAGCGTCGGCGGATCGGTAAAACGATGCGACGCGAGGAGCGGCACGAAAATCAGCAAGTTCTTGACCCACTGATAGACGCGCATCTCCGTGATCGTCAGACGTAAAAACGAACGCTTCTGTTCGAAAAAGACAGTAGTCTCGTTGACCTTCCCCGCCGCCGCTGCAATGTGCCGATTCCCTACGACAATCGCCTGGCGCGCCTGCTCCCACACGGGCACATCAGCTAGCGCATTGCCGCAATAGTCGAATCCGTGAACGCCAAATTGTTCTATCAGCGCGCAGGCCTTATGGCTTCCCTTGAAATTGCGCGCTTCGTCACTGGCGAGTACGCCCTTGAAGAAGCCAAAATGACTCGCGATCTGATCAGCGAACTGTTGATTCGAGGCTGTACAAAGATAGAGGTCCCGGCCATTCTTTCGTTGTTCGCGCAGGAAATCGACGAAACCGATGTTATAAGGCAGCACTGAGACGTCGATGGAAACGCGCTTGGCGATCTGAGCTTTCAGGCAAGCCTTTCCCCGGAGCAGCCAAACGATGCAAACAAGCAAATAGACCGGATTCCTTTTGACGAGCACGAGGAAGGATTCAACGAGCAAGTCCGTCGATGTCAGAGTGCCGTCAAGATCGACGCAAAGGGGAACGCTTATCTCAGCCATTTCAGCACCACCTTCTCTCGTTACATGTGCATGCACAAAGCGGATCGGGCCCCAGCCGTCGGCCTTACACGTTAACTTGAGAGTTGGTCTGCCATCTGTGCGCTACAACACGTGCCAGCGACATGACAATTTTCTCGCCCGTCTTGCGCGCGGTTGAAGAACCTCTATGGCGTTTCATTCTTTCTTTGTTCAGTGCATTACCTAACAAATACCTGACACTATCGGCACCGATTACCGTCTCGCCGCGGACTTGAATCATCTGATCCAGACTTCGGCAGTGCGCCTCGTGCGCCGCCGAATCTCAGGGTGATGTCGGATGTCGACGCGGAGAACATGAACGACGTAATCGAGCATGCCGTCGCACGCGCGCCGTTCGAAAGTAGAGGTCACTGTCAGACATCCGGTTACCGGATCTGTCGGAAGAGGGCTTAAAGAAAGAAACCGGATGGAAGCAAGGAAGACGGGAGCCGGACTGCAGACACGCACACACGCCGCACTTCACGGCATGCGTGCGAAATAACTGTGATAGATGAATCAGTTAAAGCCGTTCGGATTCGCGGACTGCCACCGCCAATGATCCGCACACATTCTTTCGATGCCGAACTCCGCGCGCCAGCCGAGCAGTTCCAGCGCTGCCGCCGGAGCGGCAAAGCACGACGCCACGTCACCCGGACGGCGCGCCACGATCTCATAAGGCACAGGGCGCCCTGACGCCTTCTCGAACGCCTTCACGACGTCGATCACGCTATAGCCCTGGCCGGTTCCCAGATTCACGACGAAGCTCGCATCGCGCTTGACGAGCGCATCGAGCGCGGCAAGATGCCCGCGCGCCAGATCGACCACGTGGATGTAATCGCGTACGCCGGTGCCATCCGGTGTTTCATAATCGCCGCCGAACACGCGCAGCTTTTCGAGCTTGCCGACCGCGACTTGCGCGACATACGGCATCAGGTTGTTCGGAATACCCGCCGGATCTTCGCCGATCAGGCCGCTCTCATGCGCACCGACCGGATTGAAATAACGCAGCGTGGCAATGCGCCACGAGGGATCGGCCACTTCGAGATCGCGCAGCACCTGTTCCGCGATCAGCTTCGACTGGCCATACGGATTGGTGGCCGACAACGGAAACGATTCGTCGATCGGCGAGCTTTTCGGCACACCGTACACGGTGGCCGACGAGCTGAACACGAACTGCTTGACGTTGCGATCTCGCATCACGCCGAGCAGCGCGAGCAGGCTGCCTACGTTGTTGCTGTAGTACTCGATAGGCTTCGCGACCGATTCGCCCACCGCCTTCAGCGCCGCAAAGTGGATCGCGCCGGTAATCGGGTGCGCGTCGAAAATACGGTTGAGCGCCGCTGTGTCGCGCGCGTCGGCTTCGTAAAAGGTCACGGCGCGGCTGGTGATCTGCTCCACGCGCCGCAGCGACTCGCGGTTGCTGTTCACGAGATTGTCGATTACCACGACGTCGTAGCCACCGTTCAGCAGTTCGACGCAGGTGTGCGAGCCGATGAAGCCCGCGCCGCCCGTTACCAGAATCGTGCCCTTCGTGGTCATGCTGTTGCTCCGTTAAAGTAATACGCCCGTCATTTTTTGCACCAGGTCCTTATACGTTTCGACGACGACGCGTTCGTCGAACTCCTGCGCGACTTTCTGCCGGCCGCGTTCAGCCATGGCGCGGCGCTCGGCGCCGCTCATGTCGAGCATGTGCGCGAGCGCGGCCGCGAGGCTTTCCGCACTGCGCGCTTCGCAAAGCAATCCATTGACGCCATGCGCCACCACTTCGCGGCAGCCGGGCACGTCGGTCGCGACAATCGGCCGGCCCATCGCCGACGCTTCCATCAGCGTGCGCGGCACGCCTTCGCGATACGACGGCAAGACAACGCAATCCGCATCGGCGATAAAAGGCCGCACGTCATGCGCCTCGCCGGCATATTCGATGATGCCTTCCCGTTCCCATGCCGCCACTTCGTCGCGCGTGATCGCGCTCGGATTGTCGACGCCGACCGGACCGAGCAACTGGAAACGCGCCTGCGGATAACGTTCGCGCAGACGTCGCGCGGCTTCCACGTATTCGCCGACGCCCTTGTCCCACAGCAAACGGCCGATCAGCACGAACTTGAATTCCGCGCGCTCGGGCAGGGGCGTAAAGCCGAATTGATCGAGATCGACCCCTTCGCCGTGCAACAGCCGGGCGCGTTCAGGATGCACTAACAAATTCTGTTCGACAAACGCTCTCTGGTCGTCGCGATTCAAAAACCAGATTTCGCGCGGGAAACGGAACGCAAAACGATACAGCTTTTTCGCCACCTGCGCGGCGCGGCTCTGCTGGATGAACACATAGCCGAGGCCCGTTGTCACGGCGACCGACTGCACGCCCGCCAACTTCGCCGCAATCGAGCCGTAGATATTCGGCTTGATCGTGTAATGAAACACCACGTGCGGGCGGATCGTGCGGTATTGCCGGTACAGCGAAACCAGCGTGCGCAGGTCGTCGCGCGGATTGGTGCCTTTGGAGGCCACCGGTAATTCGATGCAGCGGCAGCCCATTGCCGCGAGCAGACTGAAAGTGCGGTCGCGCGGCGCGAGCACTGTCACGTCGACGCCGCGTCCCACCAGCATGCGAATCAGCCCTTGCCGGTACGTATAGATTGCCCAGGCGGTATTACACACGAGTGTAATGCGCAACGCGGGCGTCGACTTCAAAGCTGGCTTCATGCGGGAACGAACTCGGCGGTGAATGAAAGGGCGAACGGACGATAGCGATGGGCGCTGACACTGACGCATCAATGACTCGCGCGCGGCGCGAGCAGGCTGCGTTTGACCCGCTGCAACGCGCGGTAAGGCGTGATCAGATGCAGCAGGTTCTTGGCGAGGCCGAACCAGTCGTAGGGATTGGCGACGTTGAAGTAGCGCAGTTGCAGCCGCAGCGTAGACAGCACCTGGCGGCGCCGCTTCGTCGCGCTGATGCCGCCTTCGTTCAGCTCGTAATAGAGGCCCAGTTCCGGCAGATTCGCGCAGTCGTAGCGCTCCATCAGGCGTACGAACAGGTCGAGGTCTTCAGCGGAGGGATACCTCGCGCGGTAGTTGCCGACGGCGCGTACCGCGTCGATACGCAGCATCATCGAGGGATGCGCGAGGCATGAGCGGAAGAAGCGCAGTCGACGGATCGCCGCAGGTTCGGCGGGCGGCGTCAGCATGAAAAGCGGCGCGCCGGCGCGCGTGATCACCTGTGTCCACATGCCGAGCGCGGCCACTTGCGGGTGCGCTTCCATGAACGCGCGCTGCTTCGCAAGCCGTTGCGGCACGCTGCGATCGCCCGCGTCGATACGCGCCGCATAGCGAAAGCCGCGCTGCGCGAGCGCTTCGATACCGGTTTGCAATGCGCGCTCGATGCCGCCGTTCTTCGGCATGCGCAACACTTCGATCCGCATGTTGGCGAGCGTTGGCGCGACGATAGGCGGCGTGCTGCCGTCATCGACGATCAGCACATGCACCAGCGCACTCTCGTTGAACGACGCCAGCGTCAGATCGACGTCGGCCTGGCCGTTGTAGGCGGGCATCAGGACTGCAACGTCCTCGAGGCAGTGCGGCGGCGTGTCGACGACAGGAAGCGTCATGGGCGCAATTTGAAACGAATGTAATAAAGATTAACTGACGCCGCCGCGAGATAACCGCATGCAAGGCCAACGAGCGCACCATAAGCGCCGAGCCGCGGAATCGCCAGCAGATTGACGACGAATGCAACCGCGAGCGCGAGCAGCCATTTGAATAGCAACACGAACTTCGCCTGGTATTTCAGCACGACGAGATTGCCGATAGCCTCGATGCCCGCAGGCACGGAGAGCCACACGGCCCACCGGAAAATTTCGATAGCGCCTTCGAACCCCGGCCCGAACACGCTGCGGATGATAAAGCCCGCGAGCACATCGAGCACGATCGCGCCGGCGATCATCAATGCAGCGGTCATCGCGGTGAGGCGCCATATGTTCCGGCGCAAGTGCGTGGCCTGCTGCACACGGTAGACAAACGCGGGCGCGATGGTCTGCGCCAACATCAGCGCGAGCGTGATCCAGTTTTCGTTCAACTGTTGCGCGGCGGAATAGCGTCCGAGATCGGCAAAGGAAATAGCCCGCTCCAACATGAGCCGATCCAGTTTCAGGAACAGGTACATACAGATCAGGCCGAGCCAGAACACCGTACCCGCGCTCGCAAAGTGTTTGAAGAGCGAGCGGTCGAGATGCCAGCCCAGCTTGCCGCCATGCCGACGAATGTAATAGACGATCAGTACACTGCCGATAGCCGCCGACTCCACCGCCCACAGCCAGCCGAAGCGCGAGGGTTCAGCGGCCGCGCGCACGAGCAGATAGACGAGGCCCGCTTTGAGCACCGCCGTGCTCATGCTCGTCAGCAATTGCGGCTTGCTGTACGTCATGCTTTGCAGCCACGCGTTGATCACGCCGACGAACGGTTCGCGAAACAGCATCGTGACGGCGAGACCCGCGAGCATCGCGCCGACCAGTGGATCGAAGAAATTGAGCGCAATGCCGAGCCACGTGAGCAGCAACGCCGCCACCGACACCGAAAAGCGCAGCGTGAAGGCGCTGCCGAGCACGGTGCCGAGTTGCGCGGGCGATCGCTCGACGATGGTGGGCACCAGGATTTCCGCGCCGCATACCCAGGTGATGGGCGAGAGCACGAGCAGCAGCGTATTGGCGTATTGCCATTTACCGAACGTGTCGGGCCCGAAATAACGCGCGAGTATGCCGCTGATCACGATGGCCACGCCGATTTGGGTGAGCCGTTCGAGGCCGAGCCAGACAATATTCGTGAAGGCGCGTGTGACGTCCGGATTGGCGAAGCGTTTGAGCGTCAGCATCCGGTGAGCGCTCGCCAATTCCGTTGACGCGAGTCTGCCCACCCGGCCGGCCGTCGCGGCGGCAACTTTACAAATGGAGGGCGTCTAAGCATTAGAATGGCGTTACCAGGCTGGTCCGAAAAGCGCAATTATAAGTTGGAACCGGATCGCTTCCGGCAAGGGCGCAGCATCATGTCGGATCGCTATGATTTACCGATTCCGCATGACTGTGCCGGTCAAAATTTTCTATTGCACGCAAGTGAGCCAACATGATCTCCAAATCTATTTTCAAGGCATATGACATTCGCGGTGTGATCGGCAAGACGCTCGATGCTGATGCAGCGCGTTCGATTGGCCGTGCGTTCGGCAGCGAAGTGCGTGCACAAGGTGGCGACGCCGTGGTGGTCGCGCGTGACGGCCGCCTGTCGGGTCCCGAGCTGGTCCAGGCCTTGTCGGATGGCCTGCGTGCGGCCGGTGTCGACGTGGTCAATGTCGGCATGGTGCCCACGCCGGTCGGTTACTTCGCGGCGAGCGTGCCGTTGAAGCTCGACGGCGGCGAACGTCGCGTCGATTCGTGCATCGTCGTGACGGGTAGTCATAATCCGCCGGATTACAACGGCTTCAAGATGGTGCTGCGTGGCGCGGCTATTTATGGCGAGCAGATTCTCGCGCTGCATCAGCGCATCGTCGACGAAAACTTCTCCGAAGGCAGCGGCACCTACGCTGAGTACGATATTGCTGATGCGTATCTCGAACGCATTGCGAGCGACGTCAAGCTCACGCGCCCGATCAAGATCGTGGTGGATACCGGCAACGGCGTCGCCGGCGGGCTCGCGCCGAAGCTCTTCAAGAAGCTCGGTTGCGAACTGGTCGAACTGTTCACGGAGATCGACGGCAATTTCCCGAATCATCACCCGGACCCGGCTCACCCGGAAAATCTTCAGGACGTGATTCGCGCGCTGAAGGAAACGGACGCGGAAATCGGCTTCGCATTTGACGGCGACGGCGACCGTCTCGGTGTAGTCACTAAAGACGGACAGATTATTTATCCGGACCGCCAACTGATGCTGTTCGCCGAAGAAGTGCTCTCGCGCAACAAGGGCGCGCAGATCATTTATGACGTGAAGTGCACGCGCAACCTCGCGAAGTGGGTGAAGGACAAGGGCGGCGAGCCGCTCATGTGGAAGACCGGTCACTCGCTCGTGAAGGCGAAGCTGCGCGAAACCGGTGCGCCGCTCGCGGGCGAAATGAGCGGCCACGTGTTCTTCAAGGATCGCTGGTACGGTTTCGACGACGGCCTCTATACGGGAGCGCGCCTGCTCGAAATCCTCACGCGTGTGGAAGACCCGAGCAAGCTGCTGAACTCGCTGCCGAACTCCCACTCCACGCCCGAGCTGCAACTGAAGCTTGAAGAAGGCGAGAACTTCGAACTGATCGCGCGCTTGCAGCAGAACGCGAAGTTCACCGGCGCGGACGATGTCGTGAAGATCGACGGCCTGCGTGTCGAATATCCGGACGGCTTCGGCCTTGCGCGTTCGTCGAATACAACGCCGGTCGTGGTGATGCGTTTCGAAGCCGATAACGACGCGGCGCTCAAGCGCATCCAGGAAGACTTCCGCCGTGTGATTCTCGCGGAGAAGGCCGACGCGAAACTGCCGTTCTAGACGCTCGAACGGCGGCCATCGTTCCGAACGCGGCGCGGGTTTCACTTACCGCGCCGCGTTTTTTCATGCCAATTGGCTGTGTCGCGCTAGAATTGCCGTCCTCATGAGAAAACGCCGGGCCGTCCCAAGTTTTCTCACCCCCTCGGGGGGCTGGCGCGAAGCGACAGGTGGGGGCGCTGTTATTAAAACGCCGGGCCGTCCCAAGTTTTCTCACCCCCTCGGGGGGCTGGCGCGAAGCGGCAGGTGGGGGCTCTTCCAACGCATCTTCGGGCCGGATAACCGGTTTTCCCACTCTTGAGCGTGCAAAAGATATTGATCGTGAGGGTGTCGTCACTGGGCGACGTCGTTCACAACATGCCGGTGATCGCCGACATCCGGCGCCGCCATCCCGAGGCTCAGATCGACTGGCTCGTCGAGGAAAGCTTCGTGGGGCTCGTCGAACTGGTCGGCGGCGTGCGGCGCGCGATTCCCGTGTCGCTGCGGCGCTGGCGCAAGCGCATTCTGTCGGCCGACAACTGGCGCGAGATCGGCGCGTTCCGCCGTGCGCTCGCCGCCGGGAACTACGATCTGGTGATCGACTGCCAGGGGCTGATCAAGACCGCATGGGTCGCGAGCATGGCGCGCGGGCCGCTTGTCGGCCTCGCGAATCGTACCGATGGCGCCGGCTTCGAATGGCCCGTGCGTTTCTTCTACGACAAGCGCGTGCCGATCGAGCCGCGCACGCATGTGGTCGAACGCACGCGGCAACTGGTGGCCGCTGCGCTGAACGACCCGCAGCCGCAAGCCACCGACGAAATCGACTTCGGCATCGATACCGGGCGCGCGGCGTTGGCGTTGTCGGCGGCCAATCTGAATCTTCCGGTGCCTTACGTCGTGTTCGTGCACGCGACCTCGCGCGCCGACAAGCAATGGCCCGACACCGCGTGGATCGAGCTCGGGCAGTCGCTCGTACGGCGCGGCGCATCGATCGTATTGCCTTGGGGCAGCGAGGCCGAGCGCGCGACGAGCGAGCGTCTTGCGAAGGAATTCGGCGCGGCCGCCATCGTGCCGCCCAAGCTGTCCTTGCCCGCGGTGGTCGGTCTGATCGAAGGCGCAGCCGCGACGGTCGGCGTTGACACAGGTCTAGTTCACATCGCGGCGGCGCTGAAGCGGCCGACGGTCGAGTTGTACAATTTCGCCACAGCATGGCGCACCGGCGGCTACTGGTCGCCGAACGTCGTCAATCTCGGCACGGCCGGGCAACCGCCCACGCTGCAACAGGTGAAGTCCGCGCTTGCCGGCTTCGGCCTGCTGTAATTCGTCCGGCGCGCTTCGCCTTACGCTTCATCCGTTTTCAAGGGCGATCATGAACGAAACCCAGATCATCGAAGTAGCGAACGCCGACTGGCACGGGCGCAATCTGTCCGTGCCGCGCGAGACGCTGCTCGCCGGCGTCGAACGCGGCAAAGTGCTGTATTTCCCGAACCTGCGCTTCGCTATCGAAGGCGGCGAGCAGGCGCTGCTCGACCCCGCGCTGGCCGATCCGAACCGCAAGAACATCAGCCTGGAGCCCAATGGCGGCGCATTGCATGGCGTGGTTGGCGACGCCGTCACGCAGTCCGCGGTGCGCGCGTTGATCGCGCGTTATCAGATCAATGCGCGCACGCTGGTCGATGAACTCTTCCCCGAATACAACGGCAAGCTGCGCGTCGCGCCCACGAGTCTGCGGCTGCATCAGGTGGAAACGCGTCAAACATCGTGGCGCAAAGACGATAGCCGCTTGCACATCGACGCCTTTCCGTCGCGGCCGAATTACGGCGAGCGCATTCTGCGTGTCTTCACCAACGTCAATCCGAATGGCGTGCCGCGCGTATGGCGTGTCGGCGAACCGTTCGAGGACATGGCCAAACGCTTCCTGCCGCGCATCAAGCCGCAAATGCCGGGCGCCGCGTGGCTGCTGAATCTGCTGCACGTGACGAAATCGCTGCGCAGCGAGTACGACCATCTGATGCTGAATCTGCACGACGGCATGAAGGCCGACCTCGAGTATCAGAAGACGAGCCCGCAGGAGACCGTGCCGTTTCCGCCGGGCAGCGTGTGGGTGTGTTTCTCCGATCAGACCTCGCACGCGGTGATGTCCGGCCAGTTTATGCTCGAACAGACTTTCTTTCTGCCGGTCAAGGCGATGGTGCAGCCCGAGTGTGCGCCGCTCGGCATACTTGAACGCCTGAAGGGCAGGGCGCTGGTTTGAGCGCCGCGGCTTGTTTGGATTCGCGAGGCTGGTTCTCTCGTCGCGCGCTTGACAATGCGGAGCGCCGATGCTGAGGGCAATCTACAACGCGCTCTGGTGGATCGTCGCGCCACTCGCCGTTCTGCGTCTTTTGATCCGTTCTCGCAAGGAGCGCGGCTATCGTCAATATATCGGCGAGCGTTTCGGTTATTCGCGCGGACGTCTGCCGGAAGACAATGCGCCGTTGATCTGGGTGCATGCGGTGTCGGTTGGCGAGACGCGCGCCGCGCAACCGCTGATCGACGCGCTGATCAAGGCGCGTCCCGACGCGCGCATTCTGCTGACTCACATGACGCCGAGCGGCCGCGCAACCGGCGAGGAGATTTTCGGCGACCGTGTCTTGCGCAGTTATCTGCCGTACGACATGCCTCACGCGGTGCGGCGTTTTCTGCGCGCGTGGCGGCCGTCGCTGGGTCTGGTGATGGAAACCGAAGTGTGGCCGACGTTGATCGACGAATGCCGTCGTGCGGATGTTCAACTGGTGCTGACCAATGCGCGGATGTCGGCGCGCTCGTATAAGCGCGCGGCGAAATTCGGCGGCGCGACCAAAGACGTGTTCGGCGGCTTCGCGCGCGTGCTGGCGCAGAGTCCATCTGACGCAGAACGACTGACCGCGCTTGGCGCGCGCAATGTCGCGGTGCTCGGCAACCTGAAGTTCGATATGAGCACGCCGCCCGAACTGGCGGCACGCGGTCATGCGTGGCGCGCGGCAATCGGCGCGCGGCCAGTGTGGGTCGCGGCGAGCACGCGCGAAGGCGAAGAGGAACTTGTGCTGCAAGCGTTCGCTGCGCTCGGCATCGAGGGCGCGCTGCTGATCCTCGTGCCGCGTCATCCGCAACGTTTTAACGAAGTGGCGGCGCTCGTGGAGAAAGCGGGGCTGCGGCTCGCGCGGCGTTCTACATGGGCGCCCGATGCAAAGGTGGCGTCGGCGGCCGCGAGCGGCGGCGTGCCGGCTTTGCCCGCGGACGTGAACGTGCTGCTCGGCGATTCGATGGGCGAACTGGGCGCTTACTATGCCGCGTCGGACGTGGCGTTTATCGGCGGCAGTCTGTTGCCGCTCGGTGGCCAGAATCTGATCGAAGCGTGTGCGGTGGGCGTCCCTGTGTTGATTGGGCCACACGTGTTCAACTTCACGCAGGCCACGGCCGATGCGGTTGCCGCGGGTGCCGCCGTGCAGGTCCAGGACCCGGCCGATCTGGCGCGTGCGCTACACGAACTCTTCAACGACAAGGCGCGTCGGCTCGCAATGGGCGGCGCGGCGTCGGCATTCGCCGCACGCCATCGCGGCGCGACCGCGCGCACGGTCGATGTGTTGATGGCGGTATTGCCGGAGTGAGGGACTGCGGCGTGCGCGCTTCTTCGCGAGTAAATCGTATATCCTTCTGCATCGCATCGTGGCGCGCAATGAAGCGCTCGAGTGGGGCATGTTCCGTGGTGAAGGCGAAGAAACGCGCTATACACCGGATGTCGGTCCCGACGCCACCGACATGATGGCGTTTCTCGTGGAGTGCCATCCGGGCGAGTGAGTTGTCGAAGGGCGCCTCAGCCCTCAAACCTTCAACAACCCCTTGCGCTCGATAAACCGCACCACCTCATCCAACCCGTCGAGCGCCTTCAGATTGCACATCACAAAGGGCCGCTCGCCGCGCATCTTTTTCGCGTCCGACGCCATCACGTCGAGGTTCGCGCCGACCATCGGCGCGAGGTCCGTCTTGTTGATCACGAGCAGGTCCGACTTCGTGATGCCCGGGCCGCCCTTGCGCGGAATCTTTTCGCCACCGGCCACGTCGATTACGTAAATGGTCAGGTCCGATAGTTCCGGACTGAAGGTCGCCGCCAGGTTATCGCCGCCCGATTCGATAAAGACGATGTCCGCATCCGGAAAGCGCGTGAGCATGCGGTCGACCGCTTCGAGGTTGATCGACGCGTCCTCGCGAATCGCGGTGTGCGGACAGCCACCCGTCTCGACGCCCATGATCCGCTCGGCCGGCAATGCGCCCGCCACCGTCAGCAGACGCTGGTCTTCTTTCGTGTAGATGTCGTTGGTGATGGCGACGAGGTCGTACTGTTCGCGCATCGCCTTGCAGAGCATTTCGAGCAGCGTGGTCTTGCCCGAGCCAACCGGGCCGCCGACGCCCACACGCAGTGGCGGCAGTTTTTTCGTGCGGACGGACGAGTGAGCAGGGTGATGAGGTGCGTTCATGATGGATCGTGTTATGAGCGAAAGAGCCGCGAATACTGCGACTCGTGACGCGCCGACAGAATGCCGAGTTGCGGCGCGAAGGTGTTGATGTTTTCGGGCGACGTGGCCAAGGCGCGCGTTACTGCCGCATCGATCGGCTCGCGTAACGCGACGATGATGCGTTGCCCCGCAACCTGCCCCAGTGGAACGGCTTTCAATGCGGCGGCGGCCTGGTTCTCCACCCAACTGAATGCATAGGCGGCGAGAGCGGCGTCGATAGCTGCGTCGTGTGCATAAGCGGCAAAGGCGAAAGCCGTGGGTTGCGCGAGCGGCGTCATCGACGCAAGCGTTGCGCGCCGCGCCGCGTCGCCCCATTCGAGCGACTCGCACAATTGCCGCAGCGACCAGCCCATCTGTTCGGTTTCGCGCCGCAATTCGGCCGACTCGCGGCTCGCGAGGAATTCGCTGTTGGCTTGGGCGAGAGAGGCGGCGTCGTGCGTGCGCCAGCGCTCCATCTGATGCGCGAGGAACGGCAGTTCGCCATGCGCGAGCACATCGGTGAGACCGTTTGCGATCCAGTCACGCGCCGAATCGGCGTCGGTGATCAGCCGCGCTTCGATCGCCGCTTCAAGACCCTGTGAGTAGCTGAACGCGCCAATCGGCAGCGCCGGCGACGCAAGGTGCAGCAGCGCCGTGAGTTCAGCGATGCGCATGGTGGTGGAGATTCGCGTGGCCGCAAGATTCGTCGTGGACGTGGTCGCTGTGGTCGTGGTTGTGATCGTGGCCATTTTCGTGGCCGTGATCGTGCGAGTGACCTTGTGAGCCGTGGCCATGCCCGTGCTCATGATCGTGCGAATGCCCATGCCCATGATGCTCGCCGAACACCTGCTGCGCCAGCGCATAGTCTTCGGCGAAAGTCTCGTCGTGCCCATGCTTATGACCGCCGCCATAGGCGCCCGGCTCTGGCTGAAACGGCATCGAAACCTGATCGACCGTCGCGCCGATGCGCTTCAGCATATCGGCAAGCACCGGATCGTATTCGAGTTTCAGATAATCGGCGCCGACTTCCACCGGCGTATGGCGATTGCCCAGGTGATAAGCCGCGCGCGTCAGCGTCAACGTATCTTTCGCGCGCACCACGAGCACCATTTCCGGCGCGGCGATCACGCGCACGAGGCCGCCGTCGTCGGCGACCAGAACATCGCCGTCGCGCAGCACCGTGCCGCGCGGCAGCAGCATGGCCACTTCTTCGCCGTTATCGAGCGTGGCCGCAAGGCGGCTCTTGCGACGCTCGTCGAAAGCGAGGGTCAGCGTCGGCGCGCGCTTCACGAGTACGGGTGCGAGCTTCAGATGCGGCGCCAGCAGTTTGTCGAGAGTACGCATGGTTAGAACAGAAAGTAGCGTTGCGCCATCGGCAGCACGGTTGCCGGTTCGCAGGTCAGCAATTGACCATCGGCAATCACCTGATAGGTTTCTGGATCGACGCTGATGGACGGGCGCCACGCGTTGTGAATCATGTCCGCCTTCGTGATGTTGCGGCAGTTCTTCACGGCCACGATACGCTTGTTCAGGCCATAGCGCTCGGCGACGCCTGCATCGGCGGCGAGTTGCGAAACGAAGGTTAGCGACGTGCGTCCGAGCGCACCGCCGCGTGTGGCGAACATCTCGCGATAATGCACCGGCTGCGGCGTCGGAATCGACGCGTTGGGGTCGCCCATCTGCGCCATCGCGATCATCCCGCCCTTCAGGATCAACGACGGTTTGATGCCGAAGAACGCCGGCTCCCAGAACACGAGATCCGCCCACTTGCCCGGCTCGATCGAACCGACTTCATGCGCAATGCCATGCGTGATCGCCGGGTTGATCGTGTACTTGGCAACATAGCGTTTCGCGCGGAAGTTGTCGTGCCGTGCGCTGTCCTCGGGCAGCGCGCCGCGTTGCACCTTCATCTTGTGCGCGGTCTGCCACGTGCGAATGATCACTTCGCCCACGCGCCCCATTGCCTGCGAATCCGACGACAACATCGAGAGCGCGCCAAGATCGTGCAGGATGTCTTCGGCGGCGATGGTCTCGCGGCGAATCCGCGATTCGGCGAACGCAATGTCTTCCGCAATCGACGGGTCCAGGTGGTGGCACACCATCAGCATGTCGAGATGCTCTTCGAGCGTGTTGACGGTGTAGGGTCGCGTGGGATTCGTCGACGAGGGCAGCACGTTCGCTTCGCCACACACCTTGATGATGTCCGGCGCGTGGCCGCCGCCTGCGCCTTCCGTGTGATACGTGTGGATCGTGCGGCCCTTGAACGCGGCTACGGTCGCTTCCACAAAACCGGCTTCGTTCAGCGTGTCCGTGTGAATGGCGACCTGCGTGTCGGTATCGTCGGCGACGGAGAGGCAGTTGTCGATCGCGGCCGGCGTCGTGCCCCAGTCCTCGTGCAGCTTCAAACCGATTGCACCCGCGGCGATCTGCTCGAGCGCGGGCTGCGGCTGGCTCACGTTGCCTTTGCCGAGAAAGCCGAGATTCATCGGATAGCCATCGGCCGCTTGCAGCATGCGTTCGAGATGCCACGGACCCGGCGTGCAGGTGGTCGCGTTCGTGCCCGTGGCCGGACCCGTACCGCCGCCGAGCATCGTCGTCACGCCGCTGGCGAGCGCCTCTTCGATCTGCTGCGGGCTGATGAAGTGAATGTGCGTGTCGATGCCGCCCGCCGTGACGATCAGCCCTTCGCCCGCAATGACTTCCGTGGATGCGCCGATTGCGATCGTCACGTTCGGCTGAATGTCGGGATTGCCTGCCTTACCGATTGCAGCAATACGGCCGTTCTTGATGCCGATATCGGCCTTCACGATGCCCCAGTGATCCAGAATCACCGCGTTGGTCACAACGGTATCGACGACGTCGGCGTGCACACGCTGCGATTGGCCCATGCCGTCGCGAATCACTTTGCCGCCGCCGAATTTCACTTCTTCGCCGTAGGTAGTGAAGTCGCGTTCGACTTCGATCAGCAACTCGGTGTCGGCGAGCCGCACGCGGTCGCCGGTGGTGGGGCCGAACATTTCCGCGTATGCGCGGCGGCCAATGCGTAAGGTCATGATGTGAGTCCGGAAATGAGCAGGGCGGTTCAAGCGGATGAGCGCGCGCGGCGCGTCACAGCTTGCCCATCACCTTGCCGTTGAAGCCGTAGACGATACGGTCGCCGGCCAGTTCGACAAGCTCGACGGTGCGCTCCTGGCCAGGCTCGAAACGCACGGCGGTGCCCGCCGCGATGTTCAGCCGGAAGCCGCGCGCGGCTCCGCGGTCGAAGGCGAGCGCGTCGTTCACTTCGTAGAAGTGGTAATGCGAGCCGATCTGCACCGGGCGGTCGCCGGTATTCGACACGACCACCGTGACGGTGGCGCGGCCCGCGTTGAGTTCGTGTTCGCCGTCGTCGGTGATGAGTTCGCCGGGAATCATGGGCGTGCCTTAATAGGTTTAGCGAGGTTCAGCGAATCAAGGGATCGGATGATGAACGGTGACGAGCTTGGTGCCGTCGGGAAAGGTGGCTTCGACCTGGATGTCGGGAATCATCTCGGGCACGCCTTCCATCACGTCGTCGCGAGTGAGCAGCGTCGTGCCGTAGTGCATGACCTCGGCGACGGTCTTGCCGTCGCGTGCCGCTTCCATCAGCGCGGCGGTGATGAAGGCGACCGCTTCCGGATAATTCAGTTTGAGGCCGCGCGCGCGGCGCCGTTCGGCGAGCAGCGCGGCGGTGAAGATCAGCAGCTTGTCCTTCTCGCGAGGTGTCAGCTTCATCGAATGAGTGCGTTGGGTTGCACCTGATCCGGGCGGATCAGGCTGCGACAATGATAGGCGTTGCGGTTCGCGGACGCGAGCCATGCGATGCCGGATGGGACAGCGACAACGACGCTATCAGGTCCGGCTAACGACGCGCTTACAGATCGGCGGGCAACGCTGCGCCGAACCACTTCTTCGACATCGTGTTGAGCGTGCCGTCCTGCTTTGCCTGGGCAATGGCGGCGTTCACCTTCTGCTGGAGGCGCGGTTCGTTCTTGTTCATGCCGACGAAACAGGGCGAATTCTTGATGACGAACTTCGGCTCCGGACGCCGCGGCGGATTCTTCGCGAGGATCGCGGCCGCGACGATGTTGCCCGCGGCGATCAATTGAACCTGGCCCGACAGGAACGCGGCGATGGTGGCGTTGTTGTCCTCAAAGCGTTTGATCGTGGCGTTCGGCGCCATTTGCGTGAGACCGAGTTCCTCGAGCGCGCCGCGCGTTGCGCCGACCGTCTTGCCGGTCAGATCGGCGGGGCCACCGACCTTGATGTCGGCGGGACCGAACACGCCTTGGTAGTAGGGCGCGTAGGGTGTCGAGAAGTCGATCACTTTCTCGCGATCCGGCGTCTTGCCGAGCGACGAGATCACGAGGTCGACCTTGTTCGTTTGCAGATAGGGGATGCGGTTCGCGCTGTTGACCGGCACCAGTTCCAGCTTCACGTTCATTGACTTAGCCAGCAGCGCGGCGGTGTCGATGTCATAGCCTTGCGGCTTCATGTCGGCGCCGACCGAGCCGAACGGCGGATAGTCTTCCGGTACGGCGACTTTGAGTACGCCTGCCTTGGCGATGTTGTCGAGCGTGTCGGCGTGCGCCACCGGCGCGTTAAGGGCGAGGATGGGGGAGAGCAGCAGTGCGGCGAGCAAGGTGCGGCGTGCGGAACGAAGCGTTGGTCGGTTCATTTGTAGTAGCTGTGGTGGTGGCGGGCAGGCGGCTGACGTCGAAGGCGCGGCAGCATCGGGCGCTAGCGACGCAAGGTATGTGCCATCGTGGTGCGGCGGGGGCTGGCGGGGAGGTTTGCGGCGTTGCGCACCAGAAGAGGGCTGGCGATTGCCCGGACTTGGTGCGGGTTTGTCTTACGCGGTGAAAGCGGATGGGATGTTCGTGGGAGAGCACGCGTTGATGCCGCGTTAGACGAACGTTTGGTGGTTTTCGGGCCAGCAACAAACCTACGTCGCCCAAATCCTCAAAGGCACCGCTTCAACCCCATGCACAACAGGCCGCAACTGCAACCAGCATTGCGTCAAAGCGCGCTGTAACGTCTCCATCGATCGCGAAACACCCCGCACGAGTAACACGCCACTCGTCACGCAAGAAGCCGCCGCGCGCACGGAGTCATCGAATGGAAGTTGTGCGCTCAGCGCTTCAGCGAGCGCGTCATCGCAACCTGCGCCAACGGCCCAAAGCGTTCCATAGGCGGGAAACCCGCCGAGCCCTTGCGCCGCATCGCGCAGCGGATCATCGGCGACGAGACTCGCACGTTCGAGCCACAAGAGCTCGCCGTTCGCACGCACGATCCGCGACACCGCGCGCAAGCTCGCGTCGGACCACCGCTCGCCCGCCGCCTGTCGCCCAAGCTGCGTCGCATCCCAACCCATCGCTGTCGCGCCCTCATCGAGCGTCAGCGAAAAATCGAGCATCGCATTGGCGTGATCGAAAACGATATTGTTCTGCGGCAGCCAGTCGAGCTTCGCATTCTGACCGACGTGCACGGCGATGTTCTGCCGCGCGGCGCGTCCATTGGATTTGTACCACTTGGTCGCGCCGGGCGTCGTGATTACCGCATGCGCATCGGCGCCGACATTCACATCGATATCCAGTTGATCGCCGCCCGCAATCCCGCCCGGCGGATGCACGATCACCGCGTGACAGATGGCCTGACCTTCGGGATATAGCGGCCGCTGCACACGCAACGGCCCATCATGCAGCCGATGCTGAAGGGCAGTGCGCTCACCCTGCCTGACGAACCCCAGTTCGAGACACGCGCGCCATTGCGCATGCGCACCGGTCTGCGCCTGGGGTTGCGCTTCGGGTTGCATGGCAGCGAGCGTGACGTGATTTTCGTGAAGCGACATGCGAATGAACGTGCGATCGACGTGTTAGGACAGAGCATGCGGCACAAGACGACGCGCCACAGAACGCGCCGAGCATAGCACGCCCATCAGCGCCCCCGAGTCACACGGCGATCAGCGCACGCACGCCATCGGTATCCATATTGACACCTTCACCGCCCGTGACGATCTCACCACGGCTCATCACCCAATACCGGTCGGCAATGTCCTTCGCGAAGTCGTAATACTGCTCGACGAGCAACACGGTCATTCCCATTTCCTCGACGAGTTGACGCAGCGTGCGCCCAATGTCCTGAATGATCGACGGCTGAATGCCTTCGGTCGGCTCATCGAGAATCAGCAGTTGCGGATCGCTCATCAGCGCGCGCCCAATCGCGAGCTGCTGTTGCTGACCGCCCGACAGATCGCCGCCGCGACGGCTACGCATATCCTTAAGCACCGGAAACAGTTCGTAAATGCGATCGGGAATTTTCTTCGGCGCTTTCTTGCTAGCCGCGCCCACCAGCAGATTTTCTTCGACCGTAAGCCGCGGAAAAATATCACGTCCCTGCGGCACATACGCGAGCCCTTTTTCGACGCGCGAATAAGTCGGCAGCTTCGTAATCGCCGCGCCGCGCCATGCAATTGACCCGCTCTTCGTCTGCACGACGCCCATCAGGCAGCGCAAGAGCGTTGTCTTGCCCACGCCGTTGCGGCCGAGCAGCACGGTGAGCTTGCCGTCGGGCACGGTGAGCTTCACATCGCGAAGAATGTGGCTGCCGCCGTAGTACTGGTTCAGGTTTTCTACTTCAAGCATGTCGTTCGACCCTTTGATTCACCGGCCCACTCATCGACCAAGATAAGACTCGATCACGGTCTCGTCGCGTTTGACTTCGTCGAGCGAGCCGTGCGCGAGCACGCGCCCTTCCGCCATCACCGTGACCTTACCGGTCTCGCCAGATAAAGCCTTCACGAACTCCATATCGTGTTCCACGACCATCATCGAGCACGTGCCGCGCAGGTGATTGAGCAGTTCGGCCAACTGCATCGTCTCGTCGTCGGTCATGCCGGCCGCGGGTTCGTCGAGCAGCAGCAGCGCCGGTTGCTGCATCAGCAACATGCCGATTTCCAGCCGCTGTTTCTGCCCATGCGACAGTTCGCCGGCAAGACGCCGTGCCTCGCTTTCAAGCCCGATCAAAACCAGCGTTTCCTCGATGCGCGCTTGCGCTTCGCGATCGAGCCGCGCGCGCAACGACGCGAGCCATCCCTTATCGGTCTTCATTGCAAGTTCGAGGTTTTCCCACACGGGATGCTGCTCGAAAACCGTCGGCTTCTGAAACTTGCGCCCAATGCCGGCACGGGCGATGGACGGCTCGTTCATCCGCGTGAGATCGATGGACTGGCCGAGAAACACCTTGCCTGAATCAGGCCCGGTCTTGCCTGTGATCACATCCATCATGGTCGTTTTGCCCGCGCCGTTCGGGCCGATAATGCAACGCAATTCACCGGCGTCGATAGAAAGCGTCAGCGCATTCAACGCGCGAAAGCCGTCGAAGCTCACAGTCACGTCTTCGAGATACAGGATCGTGCCGTGCGAAACGTCGATCTCGCCGGGCACAACGAGGTGCCCCATGCTCGCGACACCGCTCAACGCATGTTCGGAAGGTTGTTCGGGCAAGGCCAGATCGGGAACCATCGGGTTTTCGTTCATGAGCGGTTCCTCTTGCGCGTCACGAGTTCCACGAGTCCCATGATGCCGTTCGGCAGAAACAGCGGGACCAGCACGAAAATCAGACCGAGGAAGAACAGCCAGTATTCAGGGAAGTTCGCCGTGAAGAAGCTCTTCGCGCCGTTCACTGCAAACGCGCCGACAATCGGCCCGACCAAGGTGCCGCGTCCACCCACGGCGACCCAGATCGCCATTTCAATCGAATTGCCAGGCGACATCTCGCCGGGATTGATGATGCCGACCTGCGGCACATACAACGCGCCGGCAATGCCGCACAGCACCGCAGACACGGTCCACACGAACAGCTTGTACGCGAGCGGGCTGTAGCCGAGGAACATCAGGCGCGTTTCGCCGTCGCGCACGGCGGTGACAACGCGGCCGAGCTTCGACGTGACGATCGCGCGCGCGCCGATGAACGCGAGGACCAGCACAGCGAACGTGATCAGCAGCAGGCCAGTGCGTGTGCCGGGATGCGTAATCGGAAAGCCTCCAATGCGCTTGAAGTCGGTGAAACCGTTATTGCCGCCGAAGCCCGTTTCATTACGATAGAAAAGCAGCATGGCGGCGAACGTCATCGCCTGCGTGATGATCGACAGATAGACACCTTTCACGCGCGAGCGGAACGTGAAGAAGCCGAACACCCACGCCACCATCGCCGGCACCAGCACGACGAGCAGCAGCGCATAGGCGAGATGCTGCGTGCCTTCCCAGTACCACGGCAGTTGATGCCAGTCGAGAAACACCATGAAGTCGGGCAGGTCGCTGCCGTACTTGCCTTCGTGGCCGATCGAGCGCATCAGGTACATGCCGATCGCGTAGCCGCCGAGCGCGAAGAACAGCGCGTGGCCGAGGCTCAGAATGCCGCAGTAGCCCCACACCAGATCGAGCGCGAGCGCAGCGATCGCGTAGCACATGAACTTGCCGGTGATCGTCGTCGCGTAAGCGGACAGATGCAGCGGGCTCGTTTCCGGCACCACGAGCGTAGCGAACGGCACGCCCAGTCCGAACACGACGATCAACGCGATCAGCGCGAGCCACGCGCGCCGCGACAGCAGCGCCGGACGCGGCGGCAAGCCCAGGGCGAAACCGGACTGCGCAACGCGGCTGGCGGTGTTGCCGCCCGTTGCACCGACATGAGCCGATGCGGTTGAAGACGAGGTCGCAGATGTCATCTCATGCCTCCGCGCTACGGCCCTTGAGGGCGAACATGCCCTGCGGACGCTTCTGGATGAACAGTACGATCAGTACGAGTACCGCGATCTTTGCGAGCACCGCGCCCCAGAACGGCTCGATGGTCTTGCTGACGAGCCCGAGCCCGAAGCCGCCGATCACTGTGCCCGCCAGTTGCCCGACGCCGCCCAGCACAACCGCCATGAATGAATCGATGATGTAGCTCTGCCCGAGGTCCGGTCCGACATTGCCGATCTGCGAGAGCGCACAGCCGCCCAGCCCCGCGATGCCCGCGCCGAACGCGAACGCATACGAGTCGACGCGCGCGGTCTTCACGCCGACGCATGCAGCCATGCGTCGGTTTTGCGTGACGGCGCGCACGAAGAGTCCGAGGCGCGTCTTCGTCAACACGGCCCACGCAATCCCGACGACGATCAGCGAGAACGCCAGAATCGCCAGCCGGTTGTACGGCAGAATCAGATTGGGCAGCACAGTCACGCCGCCGCTCATCCATGCCGGGTTGACCACCTGCACGTTCTGCGCGCCGAACAGCATGCGCGTCGCCTGAATCAGGATCAGGCTGATGCCGAAGGTGGTCAGCAGCGTTTCGAGCGGACGGCCATACAGATGCTTCAACACAAGCCGCTCGATCACGATGCCGACGAGCGCCGCCGCCACGAACGAAGCGGGCACCGCGAGGAGCGGATACCAGTCGAACGCGCCGGGCGCGAAGCGCTGAAAGAGGTTCTGCACGACATACGTGGCGTACGCGCCGATCATCAGAAATTCACCGTGCGCCATGTTGATGACGCCGATCAGCCCGTATGTGATCGCAAGACCCAGCGCGGCGAGCAGCAGCACGCTACCGAGCGACAAGCCCGCGAACAGCGTGCCGGCGATCTGGCTGCGGCGCTGGATCGCATCGAGTTCGTCGATACCGCTTTGCGCGGCGGCCCGCACGCGAGCGTCGGTTTCGGCGAACGTGCCGTCCGCTTTCTTCGCGACGAGCGGACGCAGCAGTTCGTTCATGTCGAGATCGTGCCGTGCGGCGACCAGCTGCACGGCTTCCAGGCGCCTGGCCGCGTCGGTGTCGTGCAGCGCGGTCATCGCCCACAGTGTGTCGAGACGCTTCTTCAGCGCGGGATCGGTTTCCTTCGCGCGGGCCGCGTCGACGAGCGGCTTGATCGATGGATCGGGATTTTTCAGGAGCGCGTTGATCGCGTCTTCGCGTGTCGCCTTATCGGGCGAGTCGAGTTGCAGACCTGAAAGCGCGCCCGCCACTTTCGAGCGCAGCAGATTGTTCAGCGTCACGGGCTGGGCGTCGCTGGCGGCCACGGTCTTGCCGTTGACCGCGTCGCGCGTGGTGTCGCCGTCCTGTAGCAAGACGGCGCCCGCATCGGTGGCGAGCACGCTGTCTTCGGACAACGCTTTCAACACCGCGAGCGATTCCTTGTCGTGATTGGCGATGAGTTTGTCGATGGCCGCGGATTTCGCGTCGAAGTCGTCGGCGGCGAGCGGGGCGACATCGGCGGCGCTTAACGCGAACGCGCTATGCGGCGCCGAGGCCACGAGCCCGACCAGCGCATAAGCGGCAAAGGCGAAAGCGGCGCTGTTGGCGCCGCGTTGCGCGAACCGCCGTGCAAAAGTGAGGAATGAAAACGCCATGATGGCCTTTGAAGAATTACCGGCGGAGTGGGCTGCAACGCTCGCGTCGCGCCGATTGGATGCCTGCCGATGTTGCGCCGCGCCCTTCGCGGCTTCGTTAGAGCACCGAATCGCATGGGGCATGCGTCGAGTGGAACCCGCCGCAAGCATCGCGGCTGGCATTGCGCGCTCGCCAGTGGCGCGGTCCAATCGCTTGCCGTGCATCGCAGTATCGCGGCGAACTTCCGCTGGGAACTTCCGCGGCGAACTTCCGCTGCGAACTTGCGATGCAAGGCGGCGCACGCTGACGCTCGTCGCGAGTCCACGTCAACGCATTGCGACGGCCACGCGAGCCGCCGCAACGCGCCGTGCCGTCAAGCGGTCCGTGAGCGCTTCAGGAACGCGGGGATCGAAGTGACCACATCCGGCTTGCTCGAATTGCCGGCGATGAACGGGCTCCACGGCTGCGCACGAACCGCGGTCTTGGTCCGCCACACGACGTTGAACTGACCGTCCGCGCGTACTTCGCCGATCATCACCGGCTTGTGCAGATGGTGATTGCCGTCCATTTCGAGCGTGAAGCCCGACGGCGCCGCGAACTGCTGGCCGACCATCGCCACGCGTACCTTGTCGACGTCCGTGCTCTTTGCCTTCTCTACCGCCTGCTTCCACATGTGGATGCCGACAAGAGTCGCTTCCATCGGGTCGTTGGTCACACGCTTCGTGCCGCCGGGCAGATTCTTCTCCTTGACCCACGCAGCCCATTGCTTCTTGAACTTCTCGTTGGCCGGACTGCGCACCGACATGAAGTAGTTCCATGCCGCGAGGTTGCCCACCAGCGGCTTCGTGTCGATGCCGCGCAGCTCTTCCTCGCCGACCGAAAACGCGACGACCGGCACGTCCGACGCCTTCAGCCCCTGGTTGCCGAGTTCCTTATAGAAAGGCACATTCGAGTCGCCGTTCACCGTCGAGATCACGGCCGTTTTGCCACCTTGCGAGAAGGTCTTGATATTCGCGACGATGGTCTGGTAATCGCTGTGGCCGAACGGCGTGTAGACCTCCTGGATGTCGGCCTCCTGCACGCCCTTCGACTTCAGGAACGCGCGCAGGATCTTGTTGGTCGTGCGCGGATAGACATAGTCGGTGCCGAGCAGGAAGAAGCGCTTCGCACCGCCGCCTTCCGCGCTCATCAGATATTCGGTTGCGGGAATCGCCTGCTGGTTCGGCGCCGCGCCGGTATAGAACACGTTGCGCGACATTTCTTCGCCTTCGTACTGCACCGGATAGAACAGCAGGCCGTTGAGTTCCTCGAACACCGGCAGCACCGACTTGCGCGATACCGAGGTCCAGCAGCCGAACACCACGGCGCACTTTTCCTGAGTGATCAGCTGACGCGCTTTTTCGGCGAAGAGCGGCCAGTTCGACGCCGGGTCGACCACCACCGGCTGGAGTTGACGGCCCATCACGCCGCCGTTCTTGTTGATGTCCGCGATCGTCATCAGCGCGGTATCTTTCAGCGACGTTTCCGAGATCGCCATCGTGCCCGACAGGGAATGCAGGATACCTACCTTGATCGGACCGCTACTCGACTGCGCATGCGCAAACGGCGCGCGACCTGCAAGCGCGAGCGCGCCCGACATGGAGCCGAATTTCAACAGACTGCGACGTTTCATGTATATCCCCTTGCCATTGATGATGAATGTTTATGGGCGTCGATCTCAGCCACAGGGCTTATCCCGCATGACTTGCCGCTCGTGTACTGCAAGGCACATGCCATGCGACGGATGCGGCTCGCGGTGCGCCTTCGCACGCTGCGGCGCGGCTCGACGGGAGCCGGCTAATGCGGCTTGGCGTACGAATCTGGTGCACATGTCTGCGATGCGCCTCGTTCGGGTGCGCGCCGCGCCGCGAAGAAGCGTGTCAATCCGCCAAGGGGCTTTGGCGGTGCACGTGCGCCGCCGCGTTGTGCATGGGGCGTGCTGTGCATACACTGGAAGACCACTCAGGCTTACTTTGTATGGGACAGGGGTAAGTGCTGAGGCGCTAACTCCGATCGACCGTCGACAGGAGACATGAGATGACCGAGGCCGCCGGTGCCAACCCACCCGATATGTCCGCTTTCTGGATGCCCTTCACCGCCAATCGCCAGTTCAAGAGCGCACCGCGCTTGCTCGCGAGCGCGAAGGGCATGTACTACACAACGCACGATGGCAGGCGCATTCTCGACGGGACTGCGGGGCTGTGGTGCGTCAACGCCGGGCATTGCCGCGATGAAATCGTCGCCGCGGTTCAGGCCCAAGCCGCCGAAATGGATTTCGCGCCGACCTTCCAGATGGGCCACCCCAAAGCATTCGAGGCCGCCACGAAAATCGCGCGGCGCACGCCGGGCGATTTGAAGCACATCTTCTTCGTGAACTCAGGCTCGGAAGCCGTCGATACGGCGCTGAAGATCGCGCTTGCCTATCACCGCTCGCGCGGCGAGGGCCAGCGCACGCGCTTCATCGGACGTGAGCGCGGTTATCACGGCGTCGGCTTCGGCGGAATTTCGGTGGGCGGTATCGCGCCGAACCGCAAAGCGTTTTCGGGTGCGCTGCTGCCGTCGGTCGATCATTTGCCGCATACCCTGAACATCAAGGAGGCCGCTTATTCAAAAGGGCAGCCGGCTTGGGGCGCGCATCTCGCCGACGACCTGGAGCGGCTCGTCGTGCTGCACGATGCGTCGACGATTGCCGCGGTGATCGTCGAGCCGGTGGCTGGATCGACAGGCGTGCTGATTCCGCCGCAAGGCTATTTGCAGCGGTTGCGGGAGATTTGCGACAAGCACGGCATCCTGCTGATCTTCGACGAAGTCATCACCGGTTGGGGCCGTCTCGGCGCGCCGTTCGCTGCACAGTACTTCGGCGTCACGCCCGACCTGCTGACGATGGCCAAGGGCACCAATAATGCGGCCGCTCCGATGGGCGCCGTCGCGGCAAGCGGTCAGATTCACGACTCGATCGTGAACGGTGCGCCGGGCGGCATTGAGCTGTTTCATGGCTACACGTACTCGGGGCATCCGATCGCAGCCGCCGCGGCGTGCGCGACGATCGACCTGTACGAGCGCGAGCAGTTGTTCGAACGGGCCGCGCGGATGGCGCCGCTTTTCGAAAGCGCGATCCATAAGCTGTGCGGCGAACGGCACGTGATTGACGTGCGCAATCTCGGGCTGGTGGGCGGCGTCGAACTTGCGCCGCGCGACGGAGCGCCGGGCGCGCGTGCTTACGACGTGTTCGTGCGCTGCTTTCAGAAGGGCGTGCTGACGCGCTATACCGGCGACATTCTGGCGTTCTCGCCGCCGCTGATCATCGAGGAGGCGCAGATCGAAGAGATCTTCGGCACGGTGGCCGAGGTGTTGAGAGAGACCAATTGACGGTCTTTTTCCACCTGTTTCTGATTGCTTCTGTTATTCAAAGGATGATGTGAAAAGAGGCCGGTGCGTTATCGCGCCGGCCTCATGCTTCCCTGGCGCATTGCGGCGGTTTGCCTAGAATGCAACGAACGGTCCGGTCTGCGATCCGGCGCGCGAACCGTTGAGCGCTGTGTAGACGTTGCGACCAAAGAAGAACGGCAAGCCCCAGATGAAGTAACTGGAGACCGACGTGTAGGACGCGATGTTGTCGAAGGCGGCGTAGGTGCTGGCGAGAAGGTTCGCCGTATTGGCCACCTGGAACGGCACCGTCGCGGACGTGCCTGCGCCGCTGGTCGCCTTGAGCAGGCCCGAAAGGCTCAGCGTGGTCGCCGGTGTGTAGCGGCCCCATGCGTCGAACGGGATGGCCGTATCCTGGAAGATGCCCGTGTTGGAGCCGCTGTCGATGACGCTGTTACCGAACGTGCTCCCTTTGTACGCGGTCGTGAAAAAGCCGCTGCTGTCGAGCGGGATGATATTCGCGCTCGACGGCAGCGCATTGTTCTGCTGCGTTCCGATGCCAAACACAAGTTCACCTGTCGCGCTTGTCTGGCCGCCAGGCTGCAACGCGGGCAGGCGGATGATTGTGCCGTTGTTGTCGGTCGTGAAGTCGGCAACCGGATTCATGATCTGCGTGTCGAGCGGGACGCGCGTGCTTGTGCACGAACCCGTGGACGGGCAATAGTAGTACGTCGCCGGCAACACATATTGCGCGGCAAGCGGAAAGTCGCGTACCGCGGAGCCAATGCCGATCACGCCGTTTGCGCCGAGTTCCGTGACACTGCCAATGTCCGCGATGCCGCGCGACGCGCAGTCCGACGGCGTGGCATTTGAGCCATCGCTGATGACCTGAATCGGTAGATTACCTGCCATCTTCCCACCGAGGGTCACGTCCGCACGCTTGACCGACCCCCACGTGTAGCCCGATGCGAAGATTGCGCATTGGGTGATCGGCGCGCCGTGAGTGGGGTCGTCGGTGGCGCCCGTCTGGGCAGGCAGGCGCCCCGCCAGCGCGGAGCCCAACGCACTCGCCAACACACGCACGCCCGCCGAGCCGGTATCGAGCAGCATGTGGTCGATCGTCGCGCATTGATTCGCGCCTTGCACGCCGGGGATGCAGAACGTGACGCTTACATATGGCGTGTTGGCATAGCCGCCGGTCCAGCGTTCGACGACGATGGGGGCGGTGTTGGTGTTGGTGTTGGTGGCGGGAGTTGGGGTTGGGGTTGGCGTTGGAGTCGGAGTCGGAGTCGGGGCTGGCGTTGGTGTCGGAGCGGGAGCCGGAGTTGGCGTTGGTCTCGGCGTTGGTGCTGGAGTTGGCGTCGGCTTGGGTGCCGGCGTTGGCGTTGGCGTTGGCGTCGGTGCGGGGGCGGGTGTTGGCGCTGGCACCGGCACTCGCGTCGGACTCGGACTCGGACTTGGACTTGGACTTGGACTTGGACTTGGACCCGCAGCGGGGCTTGAAACGGGACTCGAAGGAGCCGCCTTGTCGTTGCTCAGGCTCGTGTTCGAGTTCCCGTCATCGCCATTACCCCCACCGCCGCAGGCCGACAGGCCCACGCTGGTCGTTAGCAAAGCGAAGCAAAGTGTCTTGCTGAAAGTGTTCATTGTTGTGTTATTCGTTGAGCCGACGCGCCGCGTTACTGGATGTCTTCGGCACGGACCTGGGCGGGCAGGAGGCGCGGCAGAAGTGCTTTGCCGGAGAAATGCCCCGGCCGACCTACCGACTCGATCTCAAAGTCGCCGCTGCGTTCGATCAGCGGACCTGTGCCGCGAGGATGTCCCGCGCCCGCGGACGCGGCGCGCTGAAAGTAGTTGCCGAGTAGCACCGTCATGTCGGGGCGCACCGGCCCTTGCCACGCGACTGCGAACACGACGTTGCTCGGCAACACGTATTCACGGATCGTGACGCCGTCGGCGCCGCGCGATTCGCGCACGGTGTACGGCGCGGCAGCGGCGGGCGTGGCAACAGCCGCTGCGGACCGGAGCAACGACTGCGATGGCGCGCCCGCCGCTGGCGCGCCGCCCAATGCCGCATAAGAAGCCAGCGGCAACATGACCGCAATGACCAGCGTGGCCTTCACAAAATTCATCAGATCGCTCCAGAAAACAGGTCGGAGCATGTTGCCAGCGTGGCCATATCGGAATGGCCCGATAAGGCTGAATGTGGAGTAAGAAATGACGTAAGGAGGCGCGGCGATGACGCCGCGCCTCCTGTGATCCGGCAGGATCAGGCAGTCGTCGTCAGAATGCGACGAACGGTCCCGTCTGATTGCCGATCCTGGCGTTACCGATCACCGTGTAGATGTCCCGGCCATAAAAGAAGGGCAGTCCCCAGAGGAACATGCTGTTCTTCTTGCGATAGGAGAAGTACGCGCCCATGTTATTGAACGCGTAATAGCCGGTCGACCGCAGGCTGGCCGCATTGGCGATCGAGAACGGCATCTCGACCGGCTTGCCCGTGCCGTTCGTGGATTCCATCGTTGCGCTCAGGTTCAATGTGCCGGTCGGCGTGTACCAATCGTTCGCGTCGGTCGGAATCGTGCTGTCCGGGAAAGCGTAGAAATTGGTACCGCTGTCGATCACGCTGCGGGTGAAGACCTGGCCTTGGTACTGCGTCGTGAAGGAACCGTATTTGTCGATCGCCAGCACGGTTGCGGTCGTCGGCAACGTGTTGTTCTGCTGCGTGCCGACGCCGAACACGAGTTGACCTGTCGCGGTTGCCTGGCCGCCGGCCGGCACGGCTGGCAGACGGATGACCGTGCCGTTGTTGTCGGTTGCGAATGCGGCAACGGGGTTCCTGACTTCCTTGCTCGCCAGCATGCGTGTGCTGTTGCAGGCGTTCTGCGACGGGCAATAGTAGTAATTGCCAGGAATCGCCGTCGTGACAGCGTCGAGCGAGTCGCTCGTGAAATTGTCGATGCCGATGATGCCGTTTATGCGCGCTGAGCCGGAGCCACCGATATCGGCGCCGTAATTGGAGCAGTCGTCCGGCGTGGTGAACATGCCATCCGAATACACCTGAATCGGAAGATTGCTCGCCGTCTTGCTGCCGATCGTGATGTCGGCGCGCTTGACCGAGCCCCACATGTAGCCCGACGCGAACGGCATGCATTCCACGATGGGCGCGGAGCCGCTGTTGTCGTCCACTGCGCCGACTTGCGTGAGCAGCAGCGGGGCCAGCGTGGGAATGGCGCGCGCCGCAATGCGCACGCCGGTTGAGCCGGTGTCGACCAGCATGTTGTCCAGAGTCACGCATTGCGGCGTGTTCTGGCTGCCCGGCACGCATACCTTGATGGAGGCCTTGAGCATGTTGACGCCGCCCATCGTATTGTCGACGCTGACCGTCGCCGTGTTGTCGCCGGGGGCGGGCTGCGACGCATTTCCGGTGCTGCCGGAACCGCCCGCGCCGTGCGGCGTCCAGTCCGGCGTGGCGTTCCAGCCGGCCGAATTGTTGCCCTGATTGCCCGACCCGCCGCCGCTGCCTCCGCCGCCGCAAGCGGAAAGCGCAAAAACCGCGATGACCGCGGCGAGCGAAAGCGTCTTCTTCAATGTGTTCATATGTTGTTCTCTGAGAGCTGAACGCCCGTTTATTCGAGGTCGCCCGGCCGCACACTCGCGGGCGTCAGACGCGGCACCCACGCCATGCCGAAGAACCGGCCCAGTCGGCCGGCAGATTCGATGCGGAAATCATCGGTGCCTTCGATCAGCGGTCCCGAGCCACGCACGCCGCTTTGCCCCGCGGCAACGTAGTTGGGGAAATAGCTGCCGAGCAACGCGCGCATATTTGGCCGAATCGGCCCGTCCCACGTGACGGCGAACACGACGTTGTTCGGCAGCACGTATTCGCGGATCGTGACGCCGTTGGCGTCGACCGATTGGCGCATCGAGTAGGGCGCAGCGCTGGCCAGGCCGCTCGCCGGCTGATCAGTCGCGGAGGCGGACTGCGGCGTGGTGGCGAGCAGCATGGTCGGAGTGAATGGCACCGAGGTCGCCGCGGAGGGCGCGGAGGGCGCGCCGCCCAACGCTGCATACGACCAGAGCGGCAACAACGTTACGGCCAGCATCGCGATCTTCATTAGTCTCATCACACGGCTCCCTGAATGAACCGAGCATGGTGCCTGTGTAGTATTCGTAAAACCTTGGGAAACTTCCCAATAGAATGGGGGAAGCAGCGCAATAAAAATCGCGATGCGGTTGCGGTTGCGGTTGAGCGACCCGGCTATAACCGCCTCCCGAGGACTATTGCAAAGGTGCAACAATCGTTCTCAAACAGCGCGCTTTCATAACGGTCCGTCTGTCCGTATTCTCCTGCCATCTTCTTCTGCAATTCGCTTCACAGCTGGCTGCCGCCATGGGTGGCTTTCGCAACACTGGTGCCGGGTGACGAATGTCCGGTTAATGCTCGAAAACGTGAAAGAGGAAAATGACCATGCCGTACGTCACAACGAAAGACAACGTCGATATTTTCTACAAGGACTGGGGTCCGAAAGACGCCCAGCCCATCGTCTTCCATCACGGCTGGCCGTTGTCTTCCGACGACTGGGATACGCAGATGCTCTTCTTCGTCCAGAAGGGTTATCGGGTGATCGCTCATGATCGGCGCGGCCACGGCCGTTCGTCGCAAGTATCCGACGGGCATGACATGGATCACTACGCCGCGGACGCTTTCGCCGTGGTCGAAGCGCTCGATCTTCGCAATGCAGTGCATATCGGCCATTCAACCGGCGGCGGCGAGGTGGCTCGTTATGTGGCGAAGCATGGGGAGCCTGCGGGCCGCGTCGCCAAGGCGGTTCTGGTGAGTGCCGTCCCGCCGCTGATGCTCAAGACCGAAGCCAATCCCGAAGGTCTGCCGCTCGAAGTTTTCGACGGCTTCCGCAAGGCGCTTGCCGACAATCGCGCGCAGTTCTTCGTCGACGTTCCAGCCGGTCCGTTCTACGGCTTCAATCGACCGGGTGCGACCGTCCATCAAGGCGTGATTCAGAACTGGTGGCGCCAGGGCATGATGGGCAGTGCGAAGGCGCACTACGAAGGCATCAAAGCCTTCTCGGAAACGGACCAGACCGAAGACCTTCGGGCCATTACCGTCCCGACGCTGGTACTGCACGGCGATGACGACCAGATCGTCCCGATGGCCGATGCGGCGCTGAAGTCGATCAAACTGCTCAAGAACGGGACGCTGAAAACGTACCCAGGCTTTCCGCACGGAATGTTGACGGTGAATGCAGAGGTTCTCAACGCGGATCTTCTTGCTTTCGTGCAGGGGTAGTCGCAATGGCATGAGTGAGCCCGCATTCGCGGCGGGCTTGCTGATGCGAATAGCACGATGCAACGAACGGGCGCCGGCAGCGCGGATGTGTGGCGGCGCCCGCTATAAACCGCTGCTCCGCGATTTCATCCCATGCAATTTGGCGTACCGCATACGGGCAGCCGTCGGCAAAGAGAGAAGAGAGAAGCGCGCAGCCTACCGACCCGTCGGCGTGTTCGGCACGCTCCGCCGCCCGAGCTTCCCCGCCGCGCCTTTGGCCGCGACGCCCGGATGCGGCACCGTCGGCGCTTGCGGCAGCGCGGTCAATGCACCATCGTCGACGGGAGAAAGCAGTGTGCTCAGTTGCAGCACGTCCTGATCGGTGAGATTCGCCGTCGCGGCCTTCAGCTTCAGGCTGTTGATCAACGTGTCGTAACGCGCCTTCGCCAGATCGCGGCGCGCGGAGAAGAGCTGGTCCTGCGCGTTGAGCACGTCGATGTTGATGCGCACGCCGACCTGATAGCCGAGCAGATTCGATTCGAGCGAAGTACGCGCGGATTGCTCGGCGGTTTGTAGCGCGCGCACCTGCGCGAGCCCGCTGACCACGCCGAGAAACGCCTGGCGCGCCGATAGCGCCGCGTTGCGGCGCGCGGTGTCGAGATCGGCTGCGGCCTGGTCTTCGAGCGCCAGCGTTTGGCGCACGCGGCTTTGCGTTGCGCCGCCGGCGAAGAGCGGAATGGTGACTTGCACGCCAATCGTGCTGTTCGTATAGGAAGACCCGAAGTTGCCCAGTTCCGCAGCCAGCGCGGGCGTGCCGGACGAGAGCGTATTCGCGCCGCTGCCGAAGCCGCCGCCGAAATTCCCGCCGAAGTTGCCGGCGCCCGCCGCGCCGAGGCTGCTATGCGAGCGGCTCGCGACCAGATCGACGGTCGGCAGATGGCCCGCTTTCGCCTTCGACGTTTCGCGCTGCGCGTTATCGAGCGCGATCTGTTTGAGCACGACCTGATAGTTCGCGTCGCTCGCGGCATCGACCCATTGATTGATGTCGGCAGGCACGGGCGGCGGCAACGGCGCACCGGCGGCGAGACCGTCGACATGCTCGACTGGATGCCCGACGATCTGCTGCAACCCCGCCAGCTTCACCGCGAGATCATTCTGCGCGGCGATCTCCTGTGAGATCGCCTGATCGTATTTGGCCTGCGCTTCGTTGGTGTCGGTGATCGTGGTATTGCCCACTTCGAACGAACGCTTCGCCGACTCGAGTTGCTGCGCAATCGACGCCTTCTGCGAACGCGATATTGCGAGGCTGTCTTGCGCTGCGAGCGCGTCGAAGTAGGCCTGGCCGAGCCGCACGATCAGATCCTGGCGCGCCTGCGCAAACGACGCTTGCGCCGAAGCCACGGCCAGCTTTCCCTGCGCATAGCCGTACCAGCTATCCACATGAATCAGCGGCTGCGTGAGCGAAATCACGTAGCCGTAGCTGTTGCCATACGAGGCCGGAAAGCCGCCGCCGAAGTCCGTGTTCTGACGGCTGCCATTGAGCGACGCGGAGAGTTGCGGCAGCAGTTTGGCGCGCGCGAGCGGCAGTTCCTCGCTGTTGGCGGCGAGCGCGGCGCGCGCGCTTTGCAACTGCGCATCGTTGGAAAGCGCTTCGTCGTAGAGCTGGGATAGGCCGACGGCCTGCGCGGGCAGCGCGTGAAATACATAGGCGAGCCCGCAAGCGAGCGCCAGAGCAGACGCCAGAGCCGGCGCGCGCTGACGCTTCATCGCACGTGGGCGCTCAGTAGGTCGGAACCGACGGGTCGACCTGACGCGACCACGCGTCGATTCCGCCTTGCAGATTGAAGACGTTGGCGTGGCCGCGCGACTCGAGGAACATCGCGACCTGGGCGCTGCGGGCGCCGTGATGGCAGACGCAAACGATCTGCGCGTCGTCGTCGAGTTCTTCGCTGCGCGCGGGAATCTCACGCATGGGAATCGCCACGGCGCCGGCGATCGACGCCGTCTGGATTTCCCACGGCTCGCGCACGTCGAGCAGTACGGGCGCGGGGCGCGATGTGTCGGCGAGCCATTCGGCGAGTGCGGGGGCGGTCAGGTTTTGCATCAGCGGGACATCCGGTTCAAAGGACGGCGGCGCGCCGGCCGTCCGTATCAACATGCAAGTGAGCGTTGCGGATCAGAACTTGAAGCGCGGCGGCTGCACGGCGTTGACGAGCGGCTCGACGTACGTTTCGAACACGTCGGCAATGCGGTACTGCTTTTCGTCGATACGCGTGATGATCTGCGCCTTCATGACCGGCGCAGTACCGACAAACGCCGCCACACGGCCACCGATTTTCAGGTGTTCGAGGATTTCCTGCGGCAGCACGGGCAGACCGCCCGACACGCAGATCACGTCGTACGGAGCCGCGGCGGCCCAGCCGCGCGCGGCGTCGCCGGTCGCAACTTCCGCGTTCAGCACGCCGTTGGCGATCAGGTTGGTCTTTGCCAGTTCGGCGAGTTCCGGTTCGATGTCGACCGTCAGCACGTGTTGCGCGCGATGCGCGAGCAACGCAGCCATATAACCGGAACCGGCGCCGATTTCGAGCACGCTTTCGTGTTTCTTCACCGCCAGTTCCTGCAGCACGCGGGCTTCGACGCGCGGCGCCAGCATGTGCTGACCGGCCGGCAGCGGCACTTCGAAGTCGACGAAAGCCAGGTCGCGGTAAACGGCCGGGACGAAGTTTTCACGCTTGACGATCGACAGCAGATTCAGCACGTCCTGGTCGAGCACTTCCCAGGGGCGGATCTGCTGTTCGATCATGTTGAAACGCGCTTGCTCGATGTTCATGGTGGGTTTGGCGGTTCAGGTTTGGCGAGTTTTGCGATTTTTCCACTGCGCGGCGGCTTTCGCAGACAGTCCGCGAAGAGCAGTCAGCAAGCCACGGCAGGGTAACTGCGGGATTGTACCAAATGGCGCCAGGGTTCCGGGGCAAGGCGGGCAGCGCGGTCGTGCACGCTTTCGTCCGCGCTTGGTCCGGCCTCCCCCGTGTTAATCCCTAGCATTCTGGCCTTGCGATTCCGCTCGCTATCGCCCAAAAATGTAATCGATTACATTTTCGAAGCCGCTCCCTTGTCCAGATCGACATCAAAAGCAAAGCCTGCGGCGTTGCCCGCGACCGGCGTCGAGCCGGGGTCGCGGCCACTCCGACGCTCGCTACGCGGGGCGGAAGGGCTGTCGATTGCCGGCGTCGCAAGGCAGGCGGGCGTTTCGGTGGCGACGGTGTCGCGCGTGCTGAACGCCCACGAGAACGTGCGGCCCGCGACCCGCGACAAGGTGCTGGCCGCCATCGACGCCAGCGGCTACCGCGTCAACGAACTCGCGCGCAATCTGCGCACCGCCGAAAGCCGGCTGTTGCTCACCATGGTCCCCGACTTCGGCAACCCGTTCTACGCGGAGATCGTGCGCGGCATCGACAGCGTCGCGCGCCAGCACGGCTACTTCATGCTTTTGTGCGATACCGGCGCGGACCCCGGCCGTGAGCGCAGCTACTTCGATCTGCTGCGCCGCCGCCGCGCGGACGGAGCGATCTGTCTCGACCCGGCGACGATCCAGCAGGCGCTCGGCGAAGCATCCGGCGCGCTGCCGTGGGTCGCGTGCTGCGAGTTCGATCCGGCGGTGGGCGTGCCGTATGTCGGCATAGACAACTATCGGGCCGCGGGCGACGCGGTGCGGCATCTGCTCTCGCGCGGCCATCGGCGCATCGGCCTGATCAATTCCGACATCGACTATCTGTACGCGCGGCAGCGTCAGCAGGGTTATCTGGATGCGCTGACCGACGCGGGCATCACGCCGCTCGACGGCTGGCGCATGAATCTGAACAGCCTCGACTACGAGGCGGGCGCGTCGGCGGCGGCCACGCTGATGCTGTCGCCAGACGCGCCGACCGCGATCTTCGCCGTGTCGGACACGCTCGCGACGGGCGTGCTTCACGGCTTGCGCAGCATCGGCAAACGCGTTCCGGACGACGTCGCCGTGGTCGGCTTCGACGACATCTCGATTGCCGCGCAAGTCGATCCACCGCTCACCACGATCGCGCAGCCCATGCGCGAACTCGGCGAGACCGCCGCGCGCCTGTTGTTGCAGCGGCTCGCCAATCCGCTGGCAAACGTGCCGGGCGTGCTGCTGCCGCACCGGCTCGTGATTCGCGGGAGCACGTGAACCATGAGCCTCGCTATCCGTTTCGACGACATCCGCAAAGACTTCGGACCCGTGCGCGTGCTGCACGGGGTCAGCTTCGGTCTCGCGCCGGGGCGCATCTACGGTTTGCTCGGCGAGAACGGCGCGGGCAAGTCGACGCTGATGAAGATTCTTGCCGGCTATGAAAGCGCGACATCGGGCACGTTGCTGGTCGACGGTCATGCGCAGCACTTTGCCGGTTCGCGCGACGCGGAGGCGCAAGGCATCGTATTGATTCACCAGGAGTTCAATCTCGCCGAGCATCTGACGATCGCGCAGAACATGTATCTGGGTCACGAGAAGCGGCGCGGCTGGTTCGTCGACGATGCGGCGATGCGCGCCGAAGCCGCACGCTATCTCGCACAAGTCGGCCTCGACAAGGCGCCGGATACAAAGGTGCGCGAACTGATCGTCGCGGAAAAGCAGATGGTGGAGATCGCGAAAGCGCTGTCGCGCCGCGCGCGTCTCCTGATCATGGACGAGCCCACAGCAACGCTCACGCCGTCCGAAACCGAACGGCTTTTCACGCTGATGGCGAAGTTGAAGGCCGATGGCGTGACCATCGTCTACATCTCGCACAAGCTCGATGAAGTCGAGCGCATCACCGATGAAGTGATCGTGATGCGCGACGGCCGCTTCGTCGCGCGCAACGAAACGGCGTCGCTCGCGCGGCAACAAATGGCGAATCTGATGGTCGGCCGCGACGTGTCCGACATGTTCCCCGAGAAGATCACCGTGTCCACGGCCGCGCCGGTTGCACTGAAAGTAGAAGGGCTCGCCGTACCCGAATGGGTCGACGATCTAAGCTTCGACGTGAGAGCCGGCGAAGTGCTCGGCTTCGCGGGACTCGTCGGCGCGGGCCGCACCGAAGCGTTCGAAGCGATCATCGGCTTGCGCAAGCGCACGGCGGGACGCATCGAAATCGCGGGCCGTCCCGTCGATCTAAAGAGCCCACGCGACGCAATGCGCCACGGCCTCACGTATCTCAGCGAAGACCGCAAAGGCAAGGGCCTGCACGTGAACCTGAGCCTGCAGGACAACGTCACGCTGATGACGCTCGAACGCTACGCGCATCCGCTGCTCGACATGAAAGCGGGCCGCGAAGCATTGAAAAGCGCCGTGAGCGAATTCGGCATTCGCACGGGCGACCTGTCGAGCCGCGCGCGCATGCTGTCGGGCGGCAACCAGCAGAAGCTCGCGCTCGCAAAGTTTTTGCAACCAGAGCCGGACGTGATCGTGCTCGACGAGCCGACGCGCGGCGTCGACGTGGGTGCGAAACGCGACATCTATTTCCTGATTCATCGTCTCGCCGCGCAGGGCCGCGCGGTGATCGTCATTTCATCCGAACTGATCGAGCTGATCGGCTTGTGTCATCGCGTTGCGGTGATGCGCGCGGGACGCCTGCAAGCCACGCTCACGCTCGAACATCTGACCGAAGAGGAGTTGATCGCCCATGCGACCGGCACCCACTGAAGCCGTGCAATCCGGCCGCGCGTTGCGCTTTGCGCATCGGCTGTATGCGCTTGGGCCGCTCGCCGGCCTGATCGCGCTGTGTATCGTCGGCACGCTGCTCAACCGCGATTTCGCCACGCTCGACAACATGATGAACGTGCTCACGCGCACGTCGTTCATCGGCATCATCGCGGTGGGCATGACCTTCGTGATCATTTCGGGCGGCATCGATCTGTCGGTCGGTTCGATGGCGGCGTTGATCGCGGGCAGCATGATCTGGCTGATGAACGGGCTCGCGGCGGGCATCGGCGGACATACGTTCGCGCCGCTCGTCATCGTGACGTTGGGCATTGCATTCGCGCTCGTGCTCGGCGGACTGTTTGGGTGCGCGCACGGCCTGCTGATTACCAAAGGACGCATCGAGCCGTTCATCGTCACGCTCGGCACGTTGGGCATCTTTCGCGCGGTGCTGACATGGCTCGCCGACGGTGGCGCGCTGACACTGGATAATTCGTTATCCGATCTATATGGACCGGTCTATTACGCGAGCCTCTTCGGCGTGCCCGTGCCGATCTGGGTGTTCCTCGTGACGGCGGCGGGCGGCGCGCTGATTCTGAATCGCACTGCGTTCGGACGTCACGTGCAGGCGATTGGCTCGAATGAACAGGTTGCGCGCTATGCGGCGATTCGCGTCGATACCGTCAAGATCGTCACGTATGTGCTGCTCGGTATCTGCGTCGGCGTCGCCACGGTGCTATATGTGCCGCGCCTCGGCTCGGCGACGCCGACCACCGGTTTGCTCTGGGAGCTCGAAGCGATTGCGTCCGTTGTGGTGGGCGGCACGGCGCTGAAGGGCGGCGAAGGACGCGTGATCGGCACGGTGATCGGCGCAATCCTGCTCTCGGTGATCGCCAACATTCTGAATCTCACCAGCATCATCAGCGTGTATCTGAACGCGGCGGTGCAGGGCGTGGTGATTATCTTCGTCGCGTTCGTTCAACGTGGACGGCGATAGCGGTAGCGGTTCAAAGCGAAACAACGGCAGGTCTGACAGGCTGGTTCAGGAGACGGGGCGCACGAACGCCTCATAACAGCACCTATTGGAGACACAACCATGAAGCACGTCATTCGAGCGATCGGCGCCGGCATGCTGGCGTTGGGGATACTGGGCACGGCAGGCATTGCGCGCGCCGACGACAAGGTCACATTAGGCGTCGCGATTCCGACAGCCGACCACGGCTTCACGGGCGGCATCGTCTGGTGGGCGAACAAGGCGAAAGCCGATCTCGAGAAAATGCATCCGAATCTGAAAGTGATCGTGAAGACAGCGGCCGGCTCGCCAGAACAGGCCAACCAGTTGCAGGATCTCGTCACGGTGAACAAGATCAATGCGCTCGTGATTTTCCCGTTCGAATCGGCGTCGCTCACGCAGCCGGTTGCACAGGTGAAGAAGAAGGGCGTGTATGTGACGGTGGTGGATCGCGGCCTGACTGACAACAGCGCACAGGATGCGTACGTGGCCGGCGACAACACCGCATTCGGCAGAATCCCCGCTGAATATCTGGCGAAAGCGCTCGACGGCAAGGGCGACATTGTCGCGCTGCGCGGCATTCCGACGACGCTCGACAACGAACGCTGGACCGCCTTCACCGGCGTGCTGAAGGGCTATCCGAACATCAAGATCCTGGACGCGAAATACGCGAACTGGAATCGCGACGACGCGTTCAAGGTGATGCAGGACTACCTCACGCGCTTCAAGCACATCGACGCCGTATGGGCCGCCGACGACGACATGGCGGTCGGCGTACTGAAGGCCATAGACCAGGCGAAACGCAGCGACATCAAGATCGTGTTCGGCGGCGCGGGCTCGAAGGGCATGGTGAAGAACGTGATGGACGGCGCGCCGCTCATCAAGGCCGACGTGTCGTACTCGCCGAAATTCATCTACGACGCGATCAAGCTCACCGCCGAAGCACGTCTGAAAGGCGAGAAGCTGCCGGCCACGACGATTATTCCGTCGGTGCTGATCACGAAGGAAAACGCGCAGCAGTTTTACTTCCCGGACTCGCCGTTCTGATTTTTAACAGCGCTTATCGGCAGCGGGGCGCGCTCGCGGCGTTCGCGTCCCGGCTAAAGGAACCATACGATGAGAACCATCAAAGGTCCGGCGATCTTTCTCGCGCAATTCATGGGCGACGAGGTGCCTTTCGACAATCTCGCGCATCTGGCTAGCTGGGCCGCGGGTCTCGGCTTCAAGGGCATTCAGGTGCCGTGCGATACACGATTGATCGATCTTGAGCAGGCCGCGTCGAGTCAGGCGTATTGCGACGAATTGCGCGAGACCGTGGAAAACGCGGGCGTCACGATCACCGAATTGTCGACGCATCTGCAAGGCCAACTCGTGGCCGTCCATCCCGCGTATGACACATTGTTCGACGGCTTCGCGGCGCCGCATGTGCGTGGCAATCCGGCTGCACGCACGCAGTGGGCCATCGAGCAATTGAAGCTCGCAGCGAAGGCGTCGCAGCGTTTGGGGCTGACCACGCATGTGTCGTTTTCCGGCGCGCTCGCGTGGCCGTACCTGTACCCGTGGCCGCAGCGCCCGGCCGGTTTGATCGAAGCCGCGTTCGACGAACTCGCGCGCCGCTGGACGCCGATTCTCGATGCCTTCGACGCCGCCGGCGTGGACGTGTGCTACGAATTGCATCCAGGTGAAGACCTGCACGACGGCGTCACTTTCGAGCGTTTTCTGGATGCAGTACAACAGCATTCGCGAGCGAATATCCTCTACGATCCAAGCCATTTCGTTTTGCAGCAACTCGACTACCTCGCGTTTATCGACATCTATCACGAGCGCATCAAGGCGTTTCATGTGAAGGACGCGGAGTTCCGGCCGAACGGCAAGCAGGGTGTGTATGGCGGTTATAGCGGCTGGGTGGAGCGCGCGGGGCGCTTTCGTTCGCTCGGCGACGGGCAGATCGATTTTCGCGCGGTCTTTTCGAAGATGGCGCAATACGACTTCCCCGGCTGGGCGGTGCTTGAATGGGAGTGTGCGCTCAAGCATCCACATGACGGCGCACGTGAAGGCGCGGAGTTTATTCGCGAGCGCATCATCCGCGTGGCCGAACATGCATTCGACGATTTCGCGGGCAGCGGTGTCGATGCAGCGCAGTTAAAGCGTGTGCTCGGTATCTGAGCGCATTGCACGTTTAGGCGAAGGGAGCGGGCACGATGCCATACAGAAGGCTCAGGTTGGGTATGGTCGGCGGCGGGCAGGGTGCGTTTATCGGCGCGGTGCATCGGATCGCGGCGCGCCTCGATGATCGATTCGAACTGGTGGCAGGTGCGTTGTCGTCCGATCCCGAACGCGCGCGACCGAGCGCCGCCGAGGTGGGCATCGCGCGAAGCTACGCCGATTGGCAGCAAATGGCGCGAGAAGAAGCCGCGCGCGACGACGGCATCGACGCCGTCGCGATCGTCACGCCGAATTATCTGCATGCGCCGGTTGCCACCGCGTTTCTCGAAGCGGGCATTCATGTGGTATGTGACAAGCCGCTCGCCATTTCGCTCGCCGAAGGCGAAGCGCTCGCAAAACTCGCTCGCGAGAAGAACAAGCTCTTTGCGCTGACGCATACGTACTCCGGCTATCCGTTGGCGCGTCACGCGCGCGAGTTGATCGAAGCGGGCGAACTGGGCCAGATACGCGTCGTGCAGGTCGAATACGCACAAGACTGGCTGGCCGAGCCGATCGAAACCGGCGGCCTGAACAAGCAGGCTGGCTGGCGCACGGACCCGGCGTTAGCGGGACCGGCGGGCTGCCTCGGCGATATCGGCACGCATGCATACCATCTTGCCGCGTTCGTCACGGGCATGACGCCTGTGGCGCTTTCGGCTGAGTTGCATACGTTTGTGCCGGGACGCCGCATCGACGATCACGTGCAGGCGATGCTGCGCTATGCGAACGGCGCACGCGGCATGCTATGGGCGAGCCAGGTGGCAAGCGGCGCGGAGAATGCATTGCGTCTGCGCGTGTATGGCACGAAAGCTAGCCTTGCTTTCGACCAGGAGAACCCGAACGAATTGTGGTTCACACCACTCGGCGGAACAGCGGAGCGCTTGACGCGTGGACGCGTGAGCGGCGCGAGCGCGGCCCATGCGACGCGCGTGCCGCCGGGTCATCCCGAAGGTTATCTGGAAGCGTTCGCGCAGTTGTATAAAGACGCCGCGTTGCAGATAGAAGCGTTGGACGAGGGCCGCGCGTTACCTGCGGAGAGTCTGCTGCTGACGACAGTGGAGGACGGCGTGGCGGGCCTGCGCTTTATCGATGCGGTGCTCGCAAGCAATGCAGCGGATGGGCAGTGGCGCGAGATCGAAAAGTGATAAAGCCACGCCGTACCGCTACGTGGCCGATTTGCGTCAACCGCCCTTGCTTTTCTTGATCTGAGCTTCGAAGGCAATGTCGAGCTTGCTGGCCTTGCGCGGTTTTGGCGGACCGTACGCATCGACGAATTTGACGAAGTCGTCGAGCGTGAGCGGATCGGAGACTTTCTTGTCGGTGCCGCTCGATTTGTCGACGAGATAGAAGAGGCCGCCGGAGAGGCTGATCGCGGCGAACTGCGGATTGCCGCTGCGCGTTTTCAACCGCTCGACAGCGTGGATGGCTCGCGTGGTGCGCATGATGTGGGACTGCTAGTCAGGGAAAGACTCCTACTTTAACAATTTCGCCGACGGCGCGCGCCTTAGCGCGTCCGGCGCTGCAACTTCCGCCGAAGCCAATCCGCCCAATCCTCCAGCACGGTGTACACCACCGGCACGACGACGAGCGTCAAGATCGACGACGTAATCACGCCGCCAATCACGGTCTGCCCAAGCGGCCCGCGTTGCTCGCCGCCTTCGCCGAGCGCGGCGGCGAGCGGCAGCATGCCGAAGATCATCGCGAGCGTTGTCATCAGAATGGGCCGCAAACGCACGCGTGCCGCTTCGAGCAACGCCTCGCGCCGTTCCATCACGCGCCCTTTGCCCGATGCGTCGAGCAGCGTGCCGCGTCGTGCCTGGTTCGCGAAGTCCACAAGCAGGATGGCGTTTTTGGTGACGAGTCCCATCAGCATCACGAAGCCAATGATCGAGAACATGTTCAGCGTGCTGCCGAACAACAGCAGTGCGATGAGCACGCCGATCAGCGTCAGCGGCAGCGACGCCATGATCGCGAGCGGTTGCGCGAAGCTCGCGAACTGCGACGCGAGAATCATGTAGATGAAAATCACCGCGAGTGCGAGCGCCTCGACTGCATACACGAACGACTCGTTCATGCTTTTCGTCGAGCCTTCGAAGCGATAGTGATAACCGGCGGGCAGATGCATTGCGTCGAGCGTCTTTGCAATGTCCGACGCGACTTCGCCGGAAGAGCGGCCGTTCACGTTCGTCGTCAGCATGACCTCTCGCTGCAGGTCGCGGCGGTTCAGCACGTCGGGCCCGGTCGTCCTCACGATGTCCGCGATTTGCCGCAGCGGCACGAGCACCGGCGCGCCATTCGAGTCGGTGCGATTGGTGGCGATCATCAGCCTAGCGAGATCGTCGACGTCCTGGCGTTGCGCGCGCGGCAAACGCACGCTGACGTCGTAGTCCTGATCGTCCGGCGCACGCCATGTGCTGATCGCGTCGCCGGAAAGCAGCGGCCGCAATGCGGTGCCGATGTCGGCCACGCCCACGCCGAGGTCGGACGCCAGCTCGCGCTTCACATTCACCGCGACGATGGGCTTGTCCGCCTTCAGGCTCGAATCGAGGTCGACGAGCCCGGGAATCTTGCGCATGCGGACCTGGGCCGCTTCGGAGAGCCGGCGCAATTCGTCCATGTTCTCGCCCTGCAAGCTCAACTGGATCGCCTTCGTGCTGCCCGCGCCGTCCGGCATGCCGATTTCGGTTACCGTCACCCCCGCCACCGAGGCAAGCCGCGCGCGAAACACCTGATTCAGTTCCGCCACGCCGCGCGCACGGTCGCGCCGGCCTTTCAGGCGCACGGTGATGAGCGCGTTGTTCTTGCCTTGCGTGTAGCCCGAGTTGACCGTCGCGTACGTGAAGCGCACTTCGGGATACGTGGCGAGAATCGCCTCGACCTGCTGGACTTTCTCCGACGTCGCTGCGAGCGAGGTGCCCACGGGCGTGTTCAAGCCGATCTTCGTGACGGAGAAGTCCGCGTTCGGCACGAACTCGGTGCCGACAAAAGGCACCAGAAACAGGCTGCCGAAGAAAGTTGCCGCGGCCACCACGAGCGTGATCGCGCGATGTCCGAGCGACCAGTCGAGCAGACGTTGATAGAACGTGGTGAGTCGCTCGATCTGCCTGTCGAACAGATGCAGCGAACGCTCGATAAGCCGCCCATAACGATAGCCTTTGCGGCCGGTGTCCGCGTCGTGCAGATCGGGGTCCGGCCAGATCGACGACAACATCGGATCGAGCGTGAACGACACGAACATCGAGATCAGCACGGCGGCGGCGACCGTGATGCCGAACTGATGGAAGAAGCGGCCGATGATGCCGCCCATGAAGCCGACCGGCAAAAACACCGCGACAATCGAGAAGGTCGTTGCGAGCACGGCGAGCGCAATTTCCTTCGTGCCGTCGAGCGCCGCCGTGCGATGGTCCGCGCCGAGCTGCACGTGGCGCACGATGTTCTCGCGCACCACGATTGCGTCGTCGATCAGGAGGCCCACGCACAGCGACAGCGCCATCAGCGTGATCACGTTGACCGTGAAGCCGCACGCGTACATCACCGCGAACGTGCCGATCAGCGCAATGGGCAGCGTGAGTCCGGTGATGACCGTGCTGCGCCACGAGCCGAGAAACAGGAACACGATCAACACGGTCAGCAAGGCGCCTTCGAGCAATGTGCGCGTCACTTCGTTGACGCTCTCTTCAATGTTGATCGACGAGTCGTCGGTGATGTCGAGTTTTACGCCGGGCGGCAATTGCGGCTGCAAGCGCGCGACTTCCGCGCGCACGCCATGGGCGACATCGACCGTGTTTTCGCCTTGCGCCTTGATGATCGACAGAAACAGCGCGCGCCGGCCGTTCAGCAGCGCCATGCTGTCCGCTTCCTGTTGACCGTCGATCACGTCGGCGACCTGATCGAGCGTCACTGGCTGCGTGGTGGACGAAGCCGTGGGAATCGCGGACTGCGCGCCGCGCCGCGCGACGATGATCCGCTTGAAGTCGGCCGGCGTCTCGAAGCGGCCCTTCACCTGCACGGCCTGCTCGACGCTGTTCGACGTCAGCGGCCCGGCGGGAATCTCCTGGTTCTCGTTCTGCACCGCGCGGATCACCTGATCCACGCCGACCGAGAGCGCTTGCAGCTTCTGCGGATTCACGTCGATCTGCACTTGCCGCTTCACGCCGCCGACGAGCGACACAGAGCCGACGCCGCGCACTGTCTCCAGTCGCTTGCGCACGATCTGATCGGCAACGGTGGTCAGATCGCGCGTGGAGAGCGACGCGCCCGGCGCATTCGATACCGCTACCGTCACGATCGGCATATCAGCCGGGTCGTAGCGCAGTACGCGCGGCTCCTTCACGCCGTCACGCAGATCGGGCCGGATCAGCGCGATCTTGTCGCGCACGTCCTGGGCGGCCTGCACGGCGTCGACCGCGAGATCGAACTGCACGATCACGACCGATTGGGCGTCGTACGAACGCGACGTGATCTGATCGATGCCGCTGATCGTGTTGACGGCTTCCTCGATCTTGCGCGTGACATCCGACTCGACCGATTCCGGCGATGCGCCCGGGTACGCCGTCTGCACGACCACAATCGGAAACGTGATGTCGGGGAACTGATCGACTTTGAGCCGCTGATATGAGAAGAGGCCCATCACGAGGAAGGCCATCATCATCATTGTGGCGAGCACCGGGTTGCCAATGCTGATGCGCGTAAACCACATGGGCCAGGGCTCCGCTCAGCGTTGGCCGGAGCCGGGCGCGCTGGCTGCGGGCGCGGACGTGGACGTCGGCGTCGTGGCTCCGGTCGCGGGCACCATATGCACCGTGCTGCCGATGCGCAAGGAGCCGAGATTGTTCTTCACGATCCGCTGGCCGGTTGCGAGCGGGCCGCCGACGATTTCGGTCCACGTGCCGCCGTCAGCGTCGCCCGTGATGCCGGTCTGCACGAGCTGCTCGACCAGCTTGCCGCCGACGAGCGCATAGACGCTGTGACGCGCGCCGTCAGTGCGCACCGCGGTGGCGGGCACCGCGAGCACGTTGGGCCGGCTGCCTACGGAAATCGTGCCCGTGCCGAACATGCCCACGCGCAACGTGCCCGATGGATTGGCGACCTGCACATAGACCATGATCGAGCGCGAGCCTAGCTGCGCGGCCGGATTGATGCGCGTGATCGCGCCTTCTACGGGCGCGTCGATGCCGTCGAACGCGATCTGCACCGGCTGACCGATCCGCACGCGGCCGATCTCGCCGACCGGCACCGGCGCTTCGAGTTCGAGCGTGCGCAAACCGACCACGTCGAACAGCTTGGTATCCACAGCGACCTTTTCGCCTGGCTCGACCGAACGCGACGCGATCTGTCCGTCGAGCGGCGAACGCACAACGGTATCGGCGAGCGAGAGATTCGACGACGCCAGCGCCGCGCGCGCCGCATCGAGATTCGCGCGCGCGATCTCGTACTGGCTTTGCGCGGTGTCGAACGCGTTCTTCGAAATAAAGCCTTTTTCGACCAGCACGCGATTGTTCTCGAGCGTTTGCCGCGCGATGTCGAGCTGGCCCGCCATCGCGGCCATCTGTCCGCGGCTTTGCTCGGCGCGGGCAACATAGTCGCGCGCGTCGATCTTCGCGAGGATCTGGCCGGTCTTGACCGCGTCGCCTTCGCGCACGGCGACTTCGAGTACCGAGCCGGCTACTTTCGATTTGACCGCGGCTTGCGTGACGGCGCGCAGAGAGCCGGTGAGCGGTAGCGTCTGGACGAGCGTGCGGCGGCTGACCGTGGTGAGGTCGTCGGGGCTGAATTCGATGACGGAAGAAACCGTGTCCGTCGCGGCGGCGGGAGTCTCGCGCTTTCTGATCGCCTGGGCGATCGCGATGGCGAGGATCACGACGGCAACGACAGCGGCGATGATGATGCGTTTTCTGGTCTTTAGCATGCGCGATCTGACGGACTTCACGGATTGGCGATACACGCGGATTCGGCGGTGGCCTCGACGAGCGGGCGCGCCGCGCGCTCGTCGCAAAATCGGCAAATTAGCCTGAGCCCGCGCTCACCGCAAGCTGGCCGTCAGCATGGTACACGGAGGCTGCGGCGCAGAGTTTGAGCATGACGCTTGGGCAGCAGGTTGAGCACCCAGCGCCTGAACGGCGCGCCCCCAGACCGTCTCACGGGCTTATTGACTCAAATAAACGAACTTGCCGTTTTTGATCGTGCCCATCACGCTCGCGCGCTGATCCAGCCCCACGTGGTCCTTCGCGCTCGTATTGACCACACCATTCGGCACGACCAGCTCATGCGCGTGTTCCAGTTCGTTGCGCAACGCAACGCGGAACGCCTGAGTGCCCGGCTGCGCGGTCTTCAGTGCGCGCGCCACCGCGTCCTGCAAACGCGGATAGACGCCGGCCGCATCGCCCGCGAATTGCGTCACACTGCCCGGCCCGTACTTCGCCTCATAGTCGTTCGCGAACGCGAGCGCCGCCTTTTTCGCCGGATGATCGGCCGGCAGCGTGCGCGCCACCACGACCGGCTGCGTCGGGAACAGCGTGCCTTCCACGTCCTTGCCGCCCAGCTTGATGAACTCGGGCGTCGCGATGCCATGCGTCTGATAAATGGGGCCTTTGAAACCGCGCTCGATCAGCGTGCGCTGCGGCAACACAGTCGGCGTGCCCGCGCCAGCGATCAGAATCGCGTCGGGCTTCGCGGCCATCAGCTTGAGAATCTGGCCGGTCACGCTCGCGTCCGTGCGGTTATAGCGCTCGGTCGCTACCAGTTGAATGTGGCGCAGCGCCGCGAACTTGCTGAACTCGTTGAGCCAGCTTTCGCCGTAGCCGTCCGCGAAACCGATGAAGCCCACCGTCTTCACGTTGTGGTTCGACATGTAGCGCGTCATCACGTCGGCCATCGCGCTGTCGGTCTGCGCCATCTTGTAGGCCCATACTTTCTTGCCTTCTTGCGGCTCCACTACGCTCGCCGAGCCGATCAGCGTGATCATCGGCGTCTGGCTTCCGGCGACCGGATCGAGCGCGGCCATGGCGGCCGGCGTGATGTTCGGGCCGACGACCACATCGACGTGGTCTTCGTTGATGAGCTTGCGGATGTTGCGCACCGCGGCGCCGGGGTCGGAGGCGTCGTCGAGAAAAATGTAGTCGGCTTTCTGGCCGGCGATGGTGGCCGGCCACATCAGCATTGCGTTCTTGCTCGTAATGCCGATCACGGCCGCGGGGCCGGTACTCGACAGATCGACGCCGACCTTGATGTCGGCATGTGCGGCAGTGGCGAACAAAAGAGCGCCGAGAGCGGCGAGGCCGCGAAGTTTGTTGTTATGCGACATCATCGATGGGTCTCCGTAGCGGGGATAGCGAGAAGCGGTGGTGAGTTCAGAGTTCGTAGGTTTCGTGTTCGCCCTTGAGCGCCTGTTCGATCAGCTTGCGGTTCATGCTCGGCGACAGCAGTTCGACGAGCGTGTACACATAGCTGCGCAGATACGCGCCCTGTTTCAGCGCGACTCGCGTTACGTTGCTGCCGAACAGGTGGCCGACCGGCATCGCGCGCAAATGGCGGTCGCGCTCCGCGTTGAACGCAATGTCCGCCATGATGCCGACGCCGAGACCCAGTTCCACATAGGTCTTGATCACGTCGGCGTCGATCGCTTCCAGCACGATGTCCGGATGCAGTCCGCGCAGCCGGAACGCCTCGTTGATCTTGGTGCGGCCGGCGAACGCGTTGTCGTAGGTAATCAGCGGATACTGGGTCAGATCATCCAGCGACAAAAGCTTGCGGTCGAGCAGCGGGTGATCCGGCTGCATCACCGCCACGTGATGCCACTGGAAACACGGCAGCGAGACCAGCTCCTTATAGTTGGCGATCGCCTCAGTGGCGATGGCGAGGTCGGCCTGGTCGTGCAGCACCATCTCGGCAACCTGGGTCGGGCTCCCTTGCAGAATCGAAAGGTGGACCTTCGGAAAGCGCTTCTTGAACTCGGCGATGGCGGCGGGCAGCGAGTAGCGCGCCTGGGTATGTGTGGCGGCGATCACGAGGTTGCCCTGATCCTGGGCCGCGTAGTCTTTACCGACGCGCTTCAGACTCTCGACTTCCTGAAGGATCCGCTCGACTGACTGAAGTATGATGCGGCCGGGCTCGGTCAACGAGCGCACGCGCTTTCCGTGCCGTGTGAAGATTTCGACGCCCAGTTCGTCCTCGAGCTCGATGATCGCCTTCGAAACGCCCGGCTGGCTTGTATACAGTGCCTTGGCCGCTTCTGTCAGATTGAAGTTCTGCCGGACGGCCTCGCGCACGAAGCGGAACTGGTGCAGGTTCATATATAACCTCTCCGCATATCAAAAGAATTTTTTAGTCGTTTGAAATATAAGGCGAGTTTATTACGATCTGTCCATCTTTTTCAATATGGATATCTGTGTTTGTTATAAGCAAATGAGAGATAGGTCTAAACCCTGACTCGATCCTGCTGACAAACACGGACGTTCTGAGCGCGGCGGAGCCGGACCGCCGCGGGTCACGCGGTAACGCAAAAAATTGGGGTCCCCGAATGTACCAATACGATCAGTACGACCAGACCATCGTCGATGAACGGGTCGCGCAGTATGCCGATCAGGTTCGCCGCCGCTTGTCGGGCGAATTGAGCGAAGAGGAGTTTCGTCCGCTGCGTCTGCAGAACGGCCTGTACTATCAGCGCCACGCGTACATGCACCGCATCGCGATTCCGTACGGCAATCTGCGCAGCGACCAGCTTCGCATGCTCGCCACGATCGCGCGCGAGCACGACCGCGGCTACGGCCATTTCTCCACGCGCTCGAACATCCAGTACAACTGGATCCAGCTCGAGGAAACGCCGGAGATTCTGCGCAAGCTCGCCTCGGTGCAGATGCACGGCATTCAGACCTCAGGCAATTGCATCCGCAACATTACCGCCGATCAGTTCGCAGGCGTGGCTCCCGACGAATTCGTCGATCCGCGTCCCTGGGCGGAAATTCTGCGTCAATGGTCGACATTTCACCCCGAATTCGCGTGGCTCCCGCGCAAGTTCAAGATCGCCGTGTCAGGTTCGCACGAAGACCGTGCGGCTGTGCAGATTCACGACATGGGCGTGTACGTGAAACGCAATGCTCAGGGCGAACTGGTGGTCGATATTCTGGCCGGTGGCGGTCTGGGCCGCACGCCGATTGTCGGCGCGGTGATCCGCAAAGACCTGCCGTGGCAACACCTGCTGACCTACAGCGAAGCCGTGCTGCGTGTGTACAACCGCTACGGCCGCCGCGACAACATGTACAAGGCGCGCATCAAGATTCTCGTGAAGGCGCTGAGCCCCGAGAAGTTCGCCGCGCAAGTCGAAGAAGAATGGCAGCACCTGAAGGACGGTCCTTCGACGCTCACGCAAGCCGAACTGGATCGCGTGTCGCAATACTTCCAGCCGCCGGTGTACGAGAAGCTGGCCGACACGGACGCATCGTTCGAAAAGCATCTGCTGGAAAACCGCGCATTCGCACGCTGGGTCGAGCGCAATGTGCGTCCGCATAAGGTGTCGGGTTATGCAGCCGTCACGCTGTCGCTGAAGAACGGCATTGTTGCGCCGGGCGATGCAACCGACGCGCAAATGGAAGCGGTCGCCGATTGGGCCGACGAGTATTCGCTGGGCGAGATTCGCGTGTCGCACGAACAGAACCTGATTCTCGCGAACGTCAAGAAGCGCGACCTGTTCGCGCTGTGGGAAAAGGCTAAGACGCAAGGTTTCGCGACGGCGAACATCGGCTTGCTGACTGACATCATCGCGTGCCCGGGCGGTGATTTCTGCTCGCTCGCAAATGCGAAGTCGATTCCGATTGCGCTTGCCATTCAGGAACGTTTCAGCGATCTCGACTACGTGTATGACCTCGGCGACGTGTCGCTGAACATCTCGGGTTGCATCAACGCTTGCGGTCATCACCATGTCGGCAATATCGGCATTCTGGGCGTCGATAAGGACGGCTCGGAGTGGTATCAGGTGACGCTCGGCGGCGAGCAGGGCACGGGCGCGACGGGCGCTCACCTCGGCCGCGTGATCGGCCCTTCGTTCTCGGCGGAAGAAATGCCGGACGTGATCTCGAAGGTGATCGACACGTTCGTTGAAAACCGCGAAGAAGGCGAGCGTTTCATCGATACGTACACCCGTATCGGCATCGCCCCGTTCAAGGAACGCGTGTACGCGTCGCGTCAACCGGCTCATGCGTAACCGCGCAAAGGATACAGAACAGATGGCTTCTATCATCAAGAACCGCGCGATCGTCAACGATGACTGGACGGTGGTGCGCCCGGCGGAAGACGGTTCCCTGCCCGCGGTGAATGAACTGCCGGCCGGCAAAGTGCTTGTGCCGCTCGCATTCTGGCAAGCTGAACGCGATGCGTTGAGCGCGTCGCGAACTGCCGCCGAACTCGGCGTGTGGCTCGCGCCGGACAGCGAACCGGCGGACATTGCCGGCGACTTCGACAAGATTGCGGTGATCGCTGTGGACTTCCCGGTGTTTCGCGACGGCCGCGGCTATAGCATCGGCCGCCTGTTGCGCGAACGCTATGGCTACAAGGGCGAACTGCGCGCCATCGGTGACGTGCTGCGCGATCAGGTGCGTTTGATGTTCCGCTGCGGCTTCGACGCTTTCGCGGTGCGCGCGGACAAGGACATCAGCGACGCACTGAAAGCGTTCGACGACTTTACCGTGCAGTACCAGGGCGCGTTCGACGAACCGGCCCCGCTGTTCCGCCGCCGTGCTGCTTCGGCTTCCGCCTCTGCTTCGCAAAAGGTCCCGGCATGAGCGCCGCCGTCCCGTCGCAATTGCAATCGCTCGCGCCGGAACTCGCCGCGAAAGTCGAGCGCCTTGACGCGCTGCTCGATTCGATCGCCGCACGTCACGCCAACGTGAAACTGGCAAGCAGCCTCGCCGCCGAAGACATGTTGCTCACGCACGCCATTTTGTCGCGCGGCGTGAAGATCGGCATCTTCTCGTTGAATACCGGCCGCTTGCATGCCGAGACGCTCGGCATGATCGATCGTGTGAAAGAGCGCTATGGCTACGACATCGAGCAGTTCCATCCGCAGGCTGCCGCAATCGACGAATACGTCGCATCGCATGGTCTGAACGCGTTTTATGAAAGCGTCGATCTGCGCAAGCGCTGCTGCGAAATCCGCAAGGTCGAGCCGTTGAACCGCGCACTGTCGGACGTGAGCGCATGGATCACGGGCCAGCGCCGCGAGCAGTCGGTGACGCGTGCCGAATTGCACGAGGAAGAGCACGACGCCGCGCGCAACATCGCGAAGTTCAATCCGCTCACGGACTGGACTGAAGCCGACGTATGGGATTACTTGAAAGCGTTCGACGTGCCCGTCAATCCGCTGCATGCGCGCGGTTATCCGAGCATTGGCTGCGAGCCTTGCACGCGTGCCGTGCGCCCCGGCGAAGATAGCCGCGCGGGCCGCTGGTGGTGGGAGTCGCGCGATACGAAGGAATGCGGACTCCATATCACGACCATTACGCCTATTGCAGTCGACCGCAGCGAGAACGCTCCGGCCTGACGTACCGGCTTGATTTTTGTGGCGTCGAGCACTTGGCTTTTCGTCGCGCCGCCGCACATACCGATTTGAATATTTGCGCTTTCACGAGCAGCCGCTCGACAAGCGAATCAACGAAGGACCCAAACATGAGCACCACGCTCGATTCCACTATCAACGCTCCGCTTGCCAACACGGTGAACCGGATGGATCACCTCGATTGGCTCGAAGCCGAGTCGATTCACATCCTGCGCGAACTGGTTGCCGAATGCAGCAAGCCGGCGCTGCTGTTTTCGGGCGGCAAGGATTCGGTCGTCGTGCTCGCGCTTGCGCTGAAGGCCTTCGGCATTGGCGCAAATCGCAAGACCGTGCTGCCGTTTCCGCTCGTGCATATCGACACGGGTCACAACTACGGCGAAGTGATCGACTTCCGCGACCGTCGCGCGAAAGAGATTGGCGCGGAACTGGTGGTCGGTCACGTTGAAGATTCGATCAAGCGCGGCACGGTGCGTCTGCGCCGCGAAACGGATTCGCGCAACGCCGCTCAAGCCGTGACGCTGCTCGAAACCATCGAACAACACGGCTATACGGCGCTGATCGGCGGCGCCCGCCGCGACGAAGAAAAGGCCCGTGCGAAAGAGCGCATCTTCTCGTTCCGCGATGAATTCGGCCAGTGGGATCCGAAAGCGCAACGCCCGGAACTGTGGAGCCTCTACAACGCGCGTCTGCATAACGGTGAGCATCTGCGCGTGTTCCCGATCTCGAACTGGACCGAACTGGACGTGTGGCAATACATCGCTCGCGAAAAGCTCGAACTGCCGTCGATCTATTACGCGCATCAACGCGAGATCGTTCGACGCAATGGCCTGCTCGTGCCGGTCACGCCGCTCACGCCGATGCGCGAAGGTGAAGTCAGCGAAACGGCGCAGGTGCGTTTCCGCACTGTTGGCGACATCAGCTGCACGTGCCCGGTTGAGAGCGACGCGGACGATCTCGAGAAGATCATTGCCGAAACAGCCGTGACCGAAATCACGGAACGCGGTGCGACGCGGATGGACGATCAGGTCTCCGAAGCCGCGATGGAACAGCGTAAGAAGCAGGGTTATTTCTAAGCACACGACGAGGGCAAGACAATCATGAGTGGCATTCATCAACCAGAAGACCTCGGCGTGCTGCGTTTCATTACCGCGGGTAGTGTGGACGACGGCAAAAGCACGTTGATCGGCCGCCTGCTGTACGACAGCAAGGCCGTGTTGAGCGATCAGCTTTCTGCGCTGTCGCGCGCGAAGAACAAGCGTACCGTTGGCGACGAAATCGATCTGTCGCTCTTGACGGACGGCCTCGAAGCCGAACGCGAGCAGGGCATCACAATCGACGTGGCGTACCGTTACTTCGCGACCGCAAAGCGCAAGTTCATCATCGCCGATACGCCTGGCCACGAGCAGTACACGCGCAACATGGTGACGGGCGCGTCGACCGCGCATGCAGCGATTATTCTCGTCGACGCAACGCGCGTGACGTTCATCGACGGCGTCGCGCAACTGCTGCCGCAAACCAAGCGTCATAGCGCCATCGTCAAGCTGCTCGGCTTGCAGCACGTGATCGTCGCCATCAACAAGATGGATCTGGTCGAGTACAGCGAGGCGCGCTTCAACGAGATTCGTGACGCGTATGTCGAACTCGCGCGCCAGCTCGGTTTGAGCGATGTGCGTTTCGTGCCGGTGTCGGCGCTCAAGGGCGACAACATTGTGACCGCCAGCGAGAGCATGCCGTGGTATGCGGGCGAACCGCTGCTCGATCTGCTCGAAGCGTTGCCGGTCGAAGTGGCGACGGGCCAGGCGCTGCGTTTTCCGGTGCAATGGGTGGCGCGCCAGGACGGCAGTCAGGCCGACGATTTCCGCGGCTACATGGGCCGCGTCGAAGCGGGTGAAGTGAAGGTCGGCGACACGGTCGTCGTGCTGCCGGCCAATCGTGAAGCGACGGTTGCCGAGATCATCGCGCCGGTGGTGGGCGGCACGGCTGCCGTGGATCGCGCGTTTGCGGGCCAAACGGTGACGATCCGTCTCGCAGAAGACGTCGACGTGTCGCGCGGCGATACGTTCGTGCTGCGGGAAGCCGCGCCGGAACCGGCGAAGAAACTCGAAGCTGATCTGTGCTGGTTCGACGACACGCCGCTCTCCACGCAGCGCAAGTATCTGTTGAAGCAGACCACCAACACGGTGTTCGCGCGCATCGGTTCGATCAAGGAAGTGCTCGACGTGCATACGCTGTCGCAGTCGACCGATCGCAAGGAATTGGCGATGAACGACATCGGCCGCGTGGCGCTGACGTTGCAAAAGCCGCTGGTGTGCGACGTGTACGACTCGCATCCCGGCACGGGCGCATTCGTGCTGATCGACGAAGCGACGCATCACACCGTCGCCGCCGGGATGATCCGGGCGTTTTCGGCGTAAGCGGTTAGCGCTGCCGCGCACCGCGAGCGCTCTGACGAACAGGCTTAGGCAAATGGGTAAGGTTTATCTGATCGGTGCGGGACCGGGCGCTGCGGACCTGATTACGGTACGCGGCGCGCGGCTTCTCGCCACCGCCGACGTGGTCTTGCACGACGCGCTGGTCGAGCCCGCAATGCTGGACTACGCGCCGTCCCACGCGCGGCGCATTGCCGTGGGCAAGCGTTGCGGACAACTGTCGACGGCGCAGCAGTTCATCAACAAGCAGATCGTGGATGCCGCTTTGGAGCACGAAGTGGTGGTGCGGCTGAAGGGCGGCGATCCGATGCTGTTCGGCCGAGCCGATGAAGAGATGCGCGCTCTCGAGGCGGCCGGCATCGAGTATGAGGTGGTGCCTGGGATTACGGCCGCGTTGGCTAGTGCGGCTTCGCTAAAGCGCTCGTTGACGCTGCGCGGCGTGTCGCGCAGTGTCGCACTGGCGACGTTCAGCCGCGCGCCGGGGTCCGATGAAATTCGCGAGCAGGTGAATGCCGATTCGCTCGTGTTTTACATGGGGCGTGATAGCGGCGTTGAGATTGCGCAGCAGTTGATCGATGCCGGGAAGCCTGTTTCCACGCCTGTCGCGATTGTCGAGGCTTGCAGTACCGAGCGTGAGCGGATGTTGACGCTGACGCTCGAAGAACTCGCTGCTGGCGAAGCGCAAAGATGGGTGGATGCTTCGCAGCCAAGTTTGTTGATGATTGGCGAGGCGTTTGCGGCGCGGCAGATCAGCGTGGTTCGGTCGGCGGGTGGAATGTTGGTGGCGGCTTAGGTCCTTGACGGCGTGGCGGTGCGGCGTTCAGCCTGGTTGAAACGCGTCGCCAATCGACGGTGGAAGCCACCGCATCAAACCTGCCGCAGACAATACATTGCGACAGCATCAAGCACAGCATCATCTTCACCAACGGCCACAGCGCATCTGATTTCAACGGAAGGCTGCGCGTCCCGACAGCGCTGAATCAATTCCGGCAAATCCTTCCTGATATGCCCACCTTGCCCAAAAAACACGGGCACAACGGTGACCACCTCACAGCCGTCCGCAACGAGCTCGCCCACTGCCGAGAGCAAATCCGGCTCCATCAACTCAAGAAAAGCCAACCTGACGAGTCCATCGCCGCCGCCAGAAGCACGCGCCGTGCGCAGCTTCTGCGCAAGCCGCTCAAACGGCTCGCGCCAGCGCACATCCCTCGCGCCATGCCCGAACAACACCAACCCATGCGTAGCCATGACAAAGGCTCCTAATGGCGATCGACCCACTTCAGCCCGACCAGTCCCAAGACCAGATACACCAATCCCGGAGTCGCCGCCGTCAACGGCGCGGGCCACGTGTTCAGCGTGCCGATATGCGAGAACAGTGTGTTGAACAACTGGAAACTCATGCCGAGCATGATCCCGCCGAACACCTTCACGCCGACCACGCCGGCTCGCGTATGCAAATACGCGAAGGGCAGCGACAACACCAGCATCACGAATACCGCAAACGGATACAGCACCTTGCGCCATAGCGCAATCTCGTAGCGCTGCGTGTCCTGATGATTTTCGGTCAAATGCTGGATGTAGCGGAACAGATTGAACATTGACATCCGATCCGGCGACACGAGCAGCACCGACAGAATCTGCGGCGTCAGTTCCGAGCGCAACGAATATTCAGGCAGCGCAACCTGTTTTGCACGATACACCGGGTTCAACGCATCGGCTGGCGTGCCTGGCGGAGGGGGCACGTCGATCAATTGCGTATCGGTCACGCCGGTCAATTGCCAATGACCCGGCGGCTGATAGACGCCGGTCTTCGCAATGCGCACGTTCGAGAGCCGGAACTTTGAATCGAATTCGTAAATCCGCACGTTGCTGATTGTCGCGTCAGGCTTCAGTTCGCCGACGTTGACAAAGCGCGTGACCTGCTCGCCGTCCGCGCGCGCGGTGAGCGTATCTTTCACCCACACGCCGGACTGGAAATTGCTCGATACCGACGACCCCAGAGCCTCGAGCCGCACACGTTCCGACAACTGATCGGTGTACGGACCGACCACTTCGCCAATCAGGTAAGTGAGAAACACGAGCGGAATGCCGATCTTCAGCAGCGAGCGCAGCGCCTGGTTGGTGGCGAGCCCGGATACGCGGAAAATGGTGTACTCGGAATTCGCCGCCATCTGCGCGAACACGTAGATCGCGCTGATCAACGCGGCGACTGGAATGATTTCGTAGAATCGCGAAGGCGTTTGCAGCGCGACGCGCAGCACCGCGTACTGGAATTTGTAGTTGCCGTGGCCGACCGAATTCAGTTCGTTGATCAGGTCGAAGAAAAAGAACAGACCCGAAAACGCGAACAGAATGAAGACGAACGTGAGGTAGACCTGACGCGCGAAGTACCTTTCATAAATGCGCATCGTTCAGGCCCCCTGCGAACGGCTAAACATGGCCCGCGTGAATAGCGGCCGGTTGCGCACGCGCAGCCAGAAGATGAACGCCACAATCGCCGCGACGATCACATGCAGAATCACGAGTCCAACGCCGAACGACATCTTGCCTTGCTCGATCCACGACTGCACCACGTTCAATAGATTCGAATAGGTCAGATAGATGAGCACGGCCATCACGAGATTGATCGTGCGGCTGCGCCGCGGGTTTTGATGCGCGAGCGGAATGGCCAGCAGCATCAGGTTGATCGCAATGAGCGGCAGCCCCGCGCGCCATGCGAATTCCGCGAGATTGTCCCTGGTCGGATTGCGCAGCAGCGTAAGCGTGGGCGTACCGGTTGTGGTCGGCGTATTGACGACCGGCTGGCTCTCGATTCGCACGCCGTAACGCTCGAATTCCATGATGCGGAAATCGGGGTGCCCCGGCTCGCCTTCATAGCGGCGGCCGTTTTCCAGCACGACGAAGCGGTCGCCGTTCTTATGCGTTTCGGTATGGCCGTTCTTCGACACGACCACGTTGACCTTGCCGTTCTCCGTGCTCGTCACGAACACGTTCTCCACGTGGCCCTGATCGGGTGACATCTTCTCGATGAAGAACACGCGGTGACTCGCAGCCGATTCGCGGAACTGGCCCGGCGCGAGCAGCGAAACTTCGTCGCGCTGCTGGAAGCGCGCGCGGATCAGCTTGCTTTGCTGATTCGACCACGGCCAGCCGACGAACACAAAGAACATGATGAGGATGACGATCGGCGTGGCGAACATACCGATAGGCTTGATGAATTGCGTGAGACTGACGCCCGACGACAGCCACACGACCATCTCGGAGTCTTTGTACCAGCGTGTCAGCACGAACAGGATCGACACGAACAGCGTGGCGACCAGCATGATTGCGAGGTAGCCGATCACGGTCAGGCCGATCAGGACCAGCACGTCGCGCGGGTCGATCTCGCCCGAAGCTGCGAAGCCGACGATGCGGATCATCATCGTGGTCAGCACGAGCGTGAGGAGAACCATGAACACGGCACCAGCCGTATACGCGAGTTCGCGCTGGAGGGAGCGTTCGAAGATCATTATTGATGACGAGAGGGGGCGCTCTCAGCGACGCGCGGATTGCTTTCCGTCACGCCTCCGGTGCAGCCGCCGCGGGAAAAATAGCGGATAATTGCGGCTTTCATCCTAAGCCCAGATTTTATCCGAGGACAAGCGCGATGGACTTTAGCATAAAAGCCTGTGATTGGACCAAAGGCTCGTCAAACGGTTTCCTCACGGGGAAATCGGATTGCATCGTAATCGGCGTGTTCGAGTCGCAAACGCTCTCGGGCGCCGCACTTGAGATCGACGCGGCCACCAAGGGCTTGCTGACCCGCATCATCAAGGCCGGCGACATGGACGGCAAAGCCGGCGCCACGCTGTTTCTGCATGAAGTCTCAGGTATCGGCGCGTCGCGCGTGCTGCTCGTCGGCCTCGGCAAACAGGACGCTTTCAGCCAGAAAGCCTATGGCGAAGCGGTACGCGCGGCATGGCGCGCGCTCCTCGCCACCAGGATCGTGCAGGTCACGTTCACGCTGGCCCAGCTACCTATTCTCGAGCGTTCGGCCGACTGGGGCGTGCGCGCCGCAATCCTCGCGCTGCGCGAACTGACCTACAAGTTCGCGCAAATGAAGAGCAAGCCGGATAACTCGGTGCGCGCGTTAAAGCGCATCGTGTTCAGCGTGAATACCGGCGACGAGAAGGCCGCCAAGCTCGCCGCAAAGCAGGGCGCGGCGCTCGCCAACGGCATGGATCTCACGCGCGATCTCGGCAATTTGCCGAGCAACGTCTGCACGCCGACCTATCTTGCGAACAGCGCCAAGAAGCTCGCGAAAGACTGGAAGCTGAAGGTCGAGGTGCTCGGCGAAAAACAGTGCGAAGCGTTGAAGATGGGCTCGTTCCTGTCGGTCACGGCCGGCTCGGTCGAACCCGCGCAATTCATCGTGCTGCAGTACCAGGGCGGCGCCGCGAAGGCCGCGCCCGTTGTGCTGGTCGGCAAGGGCGTGACGTTCGACACGGGCGGCATTTCGCTTAAGCCAGGCGAAGGCATGGACGAAATGAAGTACGACATGTGCGGCGCCGGTTCGGTGCTAGGCACGTTGCGCGCCGTCGCCGAAATGGGCCTGAAGATCAACGTGGTCGGCATCATTCCGGCGGTCGAGAACATGCCGTCGGGCACGGCCACCAAGCCGGGCGATATCGTCACCAGCATGAAGGGTTTGACGATCGAAGTGTTGAACACGGACGCCGAAGGCCGCCTGATTCTGTGCGACGCGCTCACCTATGCGGAGCGCTTCAAGCCGGCTGCGGTGATCGACATTGCCACGCTCACGGGCGCTTGCATCATCGCGCTGGGTCATCACAACAGCGGCCTGTTCTCGAAAGACGACGCGCTGGCGGGTGAGCTGCTCGATGCATCGCGCGAAGCATCGGACCCGGCCTGGCGCCTGCCGCTCGACGACGAGTATCAGGACCAGCTGAAGTCGAATTTTGCAGATGTGGCGAACATCGGCGGCCGACCGGCCGGCAGCGTCACGGCGGCGTGTTTCCTGTCGCGCTTCACGGATTCCTACCCGTGGGCGCACCTGGACATCGCCGGCACGGCATGGAAGAGCGGTGCGGCGAAGGGCGCGACGGGCCGTCCCGTGCCGCTGCTCGCGCAGTTCCTGATCGACCGGGCCGCGGACGGTCGCGCCGCGCAATGACGCATCGCAGTAACGTTGCACGCGTGCGAGCGGTCTCACTCGACGCAAAGCGGAGCCGCCGATGACGCGAATCGACTTTCACTCGAACGTCGGCGACTCGCTGCTGTACGCGTGCCGCCTGGTGCGCAAGGCGTACCAGGCGGGGCAGCCGACCATCGTGGTCGCCGAGCCCGAGCGCCTGCGCGCTTTCGACGAACAGCTGTGGACTTTCTCGCCGCTCGACTTCGTACCGCACTGCATGGCGGGCACGCCGCTCGCCGCGCAAACGCCGATCGTGCTGGCCGAGAATCTCGACGACGTCCCGCATCATCAGGTGCTGCTCAATCTGGGTGCGAGCGTGCCCGCGCAATTCGCGCGCTTCGAAAGATTGCTGGAAGTGGTCGGTAACGCACCCGACGAGCTCATTGCGGGCCGCGAACGCTATCGCTTCTATCGCGATCGCGGCTATGCTTTGAACAACTACAAGCAGGGCGGCTAGGTCTTCCGCTTGCGTCGCGTTGTGTCTGGTCTAAGGGATTCGGCGCACACGCGGCCTGCTTCCGCTACGACTCAAACACGGAGAGCGCACGTGTCCGATCCCAACGACAACTCGATTCCGATTCTGCACGAGGTCCTCGTGCCGGGCCAGGCGGCCCAACGGCGCGAGCCGGAGAGCGGCGCAGCCGCACCTACTGCGCCGGCTGCGCCGGCCGCACCAACGTCACGTGAAGCGGAGGAGCTTCGCGAGCCAGGCTTGGCCGCGGCTCCGGAGCCGGAGCCGGAGCCGGAGCCCGAACTCGCGCCGCAGCCCGTCCTCACGCCGGAGGAAACGCGTGCGCCCGAGCCGGTGCTTGCACCGGAGCCGGCTGTGGCTACCGCTGCGAGCTCGGCAGCAGCGGCGCATCCCGCCGCTCGCGCACATCCGGCTCATCATGCGCGTCCGGCCCACCATGCTCACGGGAAAAAGCATTCGCGGTCGCATCATGCTGCTGAAGCGGAACATGCGCGAGACGCAGCGCTCGCGGCATCGGCGGGCGTGTTCGATCGGGCGGAGCCGCCGACGCCGCTCGAGGCGGGCGCAACAGTGCCGCCGGACTTTTCTCACGAAGCGGGCGGGCAGGGGCCATCCGGCGTCGATGCCGAGCTGATCGCCGAGCGTTTGCGTGAACGGTTTGCCGGATTGTTTGCGGGCGATGGACGCGGCATCATCGAAGCGCGCTGCCGCAGCGCCGTGCAGGAACATACGACGCGGCTCGTCGATCAGATCACCCGCGAAGTGGTGCTAGCACTCGAAAGCGAAATGACTGGCTGGGTGCGCGAAGCGGTGGAAGCGGAGATCGCGCGACGCACGGGCGGTACGCATTAGTCGAGATATCGGCGCTTAAGCGGGACGCGCCCTTGCCGCGCGCCGTCAGCCGAAGCGTGCGGTTTAAATCAAGCCGCGTTACTTCAGCGTCAAGACCCAGCCCGCCAGCGTGGCCGCCTGCTCCGGCGTGAGCTGCGTATTCGCGGGCATCGGCACCTGGCCCCACACGCCCGTGCTGCCGTCCAGAATCTTGTGTTGCAGATAGGTGGCGGCGTCCTGGCGGCCCACATATTTCGCGGCGACATCGTGCAGCGCCGGTCCCATGAACGGACGGGCAACCGAGTGACAGCTCATGCAGTTCTGCTGCTGGGCAAGCGCGAGTCCGGTCGCGGCCTCGGCATGCGCGGCCGGACTGACGCCGATCGACATGACGCCTAGCGCAGCAGCCGCTGCAAGCATCGCATACGACATTGATTTCATTCTGGTCTCCGCCGGTGCAGTTGCCCGACTTGTGGTGCGAGCATTATAAAAGGAAAGGGGCGCACGGTTTTTCGTGCGCCCCTCTCGCTTTTACGTAGGGCTGTGGCTCGTGCGTGCAGCCCGCCCGCCGTTCAGAGACCGTTCGGCCTCAGCCCGTTACCGCGCCCTTGTTGGCCGGCAAAGCGAGAGCGGAGTACTTGGCCAGCACGCCACGCGTGTAACGCGGCTTCGGCTGCTGCCATGCGGCGCGGCGGCGCTGCAGTTCCGCGTCGTCGACGTTCAGTTGCAGCAGAAGCTTGTGCGCGTCGATGGTGATCGAGTCGCCTTCCTGCACGAGGCCGATCGTGCCGCCCACGAACGCTTCCGGCGCGACGTGACCGACCACCATGCCCCACGTGCCGCCCGAAAAACGGCCGTCGGTGATCAGGCCGACGCTTTCGCCGAGACCCTTGCCGATGATCGCCGAAGTCGGGGCCAGCATTTCCGGCATACCCGGACCGCCCTTCGGGCCGAGATAGCGCAATACGACGACATCGCCGGCCACGATCCTGTCGGCGAGAATCGCTTCGAGCGCGCTTTGCTCGTCGTCGAACACGCGAGCCGGACCGGTGATGACCGGGTTCTTCAGGCCGGTGATCTTCGCGACCGCACCGTCTTCCGCGAGGTTGCCCTTCAGGATCGCGAGGTGGCCTTCCTTGTACAGCGCCTGCTCGATCGGGAAAATCACCTGCTGATCGGCGCGCGGCTTGCTCGGCACGTCCTTCAGTTCTTCAGCGAGCGTCTTGCCGGTGATGGTGATGCAGTCGCCATGCAGCAGACCCGCGTCGAGCAGAATCTTCATGACTTGCGGAATGCCGCCGGCCTTGTGCAGATCCGTCGCGACGAACTGGCCCGACGGCTTCAGGTTGCAGATCACCGGCACTTTCTTGCGCATGCGCTCGAAGTCCTCGATGGTCCACTCCACTTCGGCGGCGTGCGCGATTGCCAGAAAGTGCAGCACGGCATTAGTCGAGCCGCCGGTCGCCATGATGACCGACACGGCGTTTTCGATCGACTTCTTCGTGATGATGTCGCGCGGCTTCAGATCCCTTTTCACCGCTTCGACGAGCACGCGTGCCGATTCGGCTGCCGAGTCGACCTTTTCCTGGTCCGGGTTGGCCATCGTCGACGAATACAGCAGCGACATACCGAGCGCCTCGAACGACGAGCTCATCGTGTTGGCGGTGTACATGCCGCCGCACGAACCCGTGGACGGGCACGAGTTCTTTTCGATCCCTTCGAAATCTTCCTGCGACATCCGGCCCGCTGTGAATTCGCCCACCGCTTCGAACGACGACACGATGGTCAGGTCAGTGCCCTTCCAGTTGCCCGGACGGATCGTGCCGCCATACACGTAGATGCCCGGCACATTCATGCGCGCGAGGCCGATCATGCCGCCCGGCATGTTCTTGTCGCAGCCGCCGATCACGACCACGCCGTCCATCCACTGGCCCTGCACGCACGTCTCGATACAGTCCGCGATCACTTCGCGCGACACCAGCGAGTACTTCATGCCTTCGGTGCCCATCGACATGCCGTCCGAAATGGTCGGCGTGCCGAAGATCTGCGGATTCGCGTCCGCGCCCTTGACGGCGGCCACGGCCGCGTCGGCGAGACGCTGCAGGCCGGCGTTGCACGGCGTGATGGTCGAATGGCCGTTCGCGATGCCGATCATCGGCTTGTCGAAATCTTCTTTCTGATAGCCGAGCGCGTAGTACATCGAGCGGTTCGGCGAACGCGCCACGCCTTGCGTGATGTTCTTCGAACGACGGTTGTATGCCATGGGAACTCCAGTCTGTTTTGTTTTGCTCGTCGGTCCAGTGTAGTTCCGACGCGTCGCGCAAGGATGCAGTTTTGCGAAGCGCGTGTCCAATATATTATTGAGGGCCGATTAGGTCGTAAAATGTATTAATCATGCTGCCTGCCATTCCCGACCTGCGCCAGTTGCGCTATTTCGTGACCGTCGCCGAAGAAAAGCACTTCGGCCGCGCCGCCGCGCGCCTGTCGATGACGCAGCCGCCGCTCTCGCAGGCCATTCGTTCGCTCGAGGAGACGCTCGGCGTCGAACTGTTCGCGCGTACCAAGCGTTCGGTCGAACTGACGCCGGTGGGCGCCGATCTGCTGCCGGAAGTCCAGCGTCTGCTGGCGGGCGCGGAGGGCTTGCGGCCGCTCGCGCAGAGCCTTGCGCGCGGCGAGGCGGGGGTGCTGTCGCTGGCTTTCGTGTCGACGGCGGACTACGGCTTGTTGCCGCTCCTGCTGCGCGACTTCGGCGCGCGTCATCCGCGCGTGCGGCTCGAACTGACCGAGGCGACCAGCGACGTGCAGGTGGACGAACTCGTGGCCGGGCGCATCGACGCCGGTCTTGTGATCGCGCCGCTGCCGTCGCGCCACGCCACGCAGCTCTCCTGGCTGCCGATTGCACGCGAGCCGCTGGTGATCGCGATGTCGACGGAAACGGCGGCGGGTTTGGGTCGCAATGGTGGCAGTGGCGGCAGCGTCGAAGACCCGCGCGCCGAGTGGCTCGACACGCCGATCAGCCTGCGCGACGTCGCCGATGCGCCGCTCGTGATCTTCCCAAGACGTTTGGCCCCAGGCTTTTATGACATCATTATGGATTGCTACGGCGTGGCGGGGCTCGCGCCTCGCGTCGGGCAGGAGGCGATCCAGATGCAGACCATCGTGAGCCTGGTGTCGGCCGGCATGGGTGTCGCACTGGTGCCGCAATCGTTGCGTAACCTGCGCCGAACCGGCGTCGTTTATCGGCCGTTGTCCGAGTCGGTGCCCGCTATCGAGACCGGTCTTGTGTGGCGCACCGCGGAGGTCAGTCCGGTGCTCGCGGGCTTCATCGAAATCGTGCGGGCGCATGCGGCCACCGTCGAGGCGCAACCGGCCGCGTCCCGTAATTAGCGTAACGGCGGCGAACGCATTGCACGCCGAGCCGTCCAACGCATACTGCGCAAGCCGCTCGTCTTCAATACAAAATTTTCTGAACCCGAACTGCCCATAACAACACGATGCTCATTCACCCGAATTTCGACCCCATTGCCATTCATCTGGGGCCGCTCGCCGTGCGCTGGTATGGACTGATGTACCTCGTCGCGTTCATCGCGGCGATCGTCGTCGGCCGGCTGCGGCTGCGTTTGCCGTTCGTCGCGGCGCAAGGCTGGACGCCGAAAGACATCGACGACATGCTGTTTTACGGCGTGCTCGGCACGATCCTCGGCGGCCGGCTCGGCTACGTGCTGTTCTATAAGGCGAGCTTTTATTTCGCGCATCCGCTCGACATCTTCAAGGTGTGGGAAGGCGGCATGTCGTTTCACGGCGGATTTCTCGGCGTGACGCTCGCGATGGTGCTGTTCGCGTACCAACGCAAACGCTCGTGGCTGCAAGTCACCGACTTCGTCGCGCCGATGGTGCCGACCGGACTCGCGGCGGGGCGCCTCGGCAACTTCATCAACGGTGAGCTGTGGGGCCGCGTGACCGATCCTTCCGCGCCGTGGGCGATGCTCTTTCCAGGCGCAGCGCCGGACGACGCCGCGTGGCTCGCCGCGCATCCGCAACTCGCCGCGCAATGGCACTTGAACGAAGTGTTCGCGCAATATCACATGCTGCCGCGTCATCCGTCGGAGTTGTACGAGATCGCGCTGGAAGGCGTCGCGCTGTTCTTCGTGCTGTTCTTCTTCTCGCGCAAACCGAAGCCGCTCGGCGCGATTTCCGCGGTGTTTTTGATCGGCTATGGCCTCGCGCGCTTCATCGTCGAATTCGCACGTGAACCGGACGATTTCCTCGGATTGCTGGCAATGGGCCTGTCGATGGGCCAGTGGCTTTCGCTGCCGATGATCCTCGTGGGCATTGCCATGCTAGTGTGGTCGTATCGCCGTGGCCGCAGCGAACCGGCGCACGCTCTGTCGTAACGCATAGCACGCTGCGCCCGATCGATAAAAAAACGCCACGGCATGCCGTGGCGTTTGCTCTCGTGCCGAACGAACAGCGTCTTACACGGCGTGCTATTTCATCTGCACCGAGCCCGATACGTTGACCGTCACCGTCGACGTGCCGCCTTCGATCGGCACTGGCGCCGACATCTTGGCGTCGGCGCTCATGGCGCGCGCGCTCATCATCATGACGGGGCGCGGCATCGCGCCGTTGTGCCCGACGTTGACCTCGCGAATCGAATAGCCGTTGTAGCCGAACGCCTGTGCGGATGAAGCCGCCTGCTCGCGAAACGACTTGATCGCCTCGCCGGTGAGCTTCTGTTCGGCGGCGCGCTGCGCGGCGGGCGACAACGAGAACTGCACGTTGCCGACCTGCATGATGGATGCCATCTGCCCCGCGAGCTTCGATGCCGCGGCGAAGTCGTGCGACTCGAGCACGACCTCCGTGCGGCCGCGCCATGCGGAGATACGCCCGTCACGATCGGTGGACGGATAAATCGAGAACGAACCGGTGCGTGCCGTCACGCCGCTCACACCCTTGGCTTTTTGCAGCGCCGAATCGGCGCGCTGATTCAGCGTTGACGTGAGCGCCGACGGATCGCTCGCTTCCTGCTCATAAAAGAGCGTGATGTCGACGACGTCTTGCGGCACATTCGCGCTGGCCTGCGCGTTCAGCGACAGCACGCCGGCCGGTTGATAGGGCACGACATTCTGCGCGCGCGCCATGGCGGGCGTCAGCGCGAGCGCGGCAGGCGCCGCGCAGACAACCGCGAAAGCGAGCATACGTGCGGTGTTTTTCTTCATTGTTGGACTCCTTGCTTGAACAGGGTTGCGCACGATGGGAGCGAGCGTCATGCAATGGCACGGTGCTTGCCCGTCCCGTTCGCGACTCCGTTAGGCGCTTGTAACCTGAGCTTGGTTCCCCGATTTAACCTTGCTGTAACGTTCGGTTTGCAGCGTCGCATGCGGTGCCTGTCAACGGCACGAAGTGGATCAAACGAGCCGCGTTGTGATGAAGCGCCACTCGGCTTCGGTCACGGGCGTGATCGACAGACGGTTGCCTCTGGCGAGCACGCGCATGTCTTTCAGCTCTTCGTGCTCGCGCAACGCGGCAAGCGGAATCAATGGAATCTTCTTCTTGAACACGACGTCGACGAGCAGCCAGCGCGGTGTTTCCTGTGACGACTTGGGGTCGTAATAGGGACTCTTCTTGTCGAACTGAGTCGGGTCCGGATAAGCGGTGGAGGAAACCTCCGCGAGTCCTGCGATGCCAGGTTCCGGACAACTCGAGTGATAGAACAGCACACCGTCGCCCACCTGCATCACGTCGCGCATGAAATTGCGCGCCTGATAGTTGCGCACACCCGTCCACGGCAGCGTGCGATGCGGTGCGTTAGCGAGATGGTCGATGCTTGCTTCGTCCGGTTCGGACTTCATTAGCCAGTAGCGCATGAATCGAACTCAACGTTAAGGGTTTGAAGAAGCGGGAAAAGAAGCGGGAAAATTCAGACGCAAACAAGGCCCAAGCAAGGCCCAAGCAAGGCCCAAGCAAGGCCCAAGCAAGGCCCAAGCAAGGCCCAAGCAAGGCACAGACAAGTAAGGCCCAAACAAAAACGGCACCGAACCGAAGTCCGATGCCGTTCTAAATAAGGTCCCCGCCTTAGCCGCTAGGCCGGCATCCTGAACCGGGGGTTCAGAATTGGTCGCAGTTAGCAGCACTTCGGGTACATCAGACAGAGTGACGCGCACGCCCGTGCTACAAATTTCCGCAACCGTGCACATGGCATTGGTTCAAGGAATATATGACCTTGGCGAACCAGGCAGGGAAGCTAAACCGATGAAGCTGAAACGATTCAATTCAAACGTTTGCCGAGTATTGCTCGTGCATGCCCGCACGCTTTGCTCAGTTACTTCGGGACCTACTCCGCTTGAATCCGCAGCCGACCCAAAGACCGGCTACATGCTGCTTACTGCATGCTGTACTGCTCGATCACAGTACCTAGTTGTTCGTTCATTTGATGCATTGTACGCCGGATTTCTTCAGCGGGAAATGCTTCTCCGTGACGCACGCTCGTTTGCAGCCTAAGCAGTTCCGATGCCAGGGACAGCGCAGCCATAACGGCAATACGATCCGTGCCGCGTACGTTGCTGTTATTGCGGATCTTCGACATTTCGGCGTCGACTCGCGCGACTGCCTCGAGCAACGCGGCTTCCGTTTCCGGCGAGCAGGCGAGGCGATAGGGCACGCCGAGAATCGATACTTCGATCTGCTTCGTGGTCATGCATTTTCTCCGTGGCGAGTGGCGTCGCTCTCCGTTTCGACCTGGTGCGGAGCGGTCTCGAGAAGATCGAGCTGGTTGTCCGGCTCGTTGTGACCGCGCGCTCGCGGCAATTTCTCGAGGATCGCGTTCAGACGCACCTGAGCGTCGTCGATCTTGGCGGAGAGCGCATCGCGTTCCGCTTGCAGTGCATCGCGTTCCTCGCGCAGCAGCGCAAGTTCCGTGCGCGTGGCTTTAGCTTCGGCGCGGGACTGGGCGAGTTGCTCTTCGAGCGCGATGCGCGCTTCATTGTGGCGCTGGCTGATCGCGATCAGCTTGCCGATATTCTGTGAGAGTGTTTCGAGTTCGGTGAGCATGTGCTGCGTCCTCTAAAGACATCGCATTTTAGCGCGGAATGTCGCACGTTCCGACAATTGTCTCGTTTCGAGACGTAACAACACCGCTTTATGCAGGCTTTTTTCAACTGAAGATGAAAAAGTACTCGTGTGCCGGAGATCGCGTCGGACAATACTTCGCACCTGTCCGGATGAATCGCGTTCGTGGCTCGCATTCTTGACGGACCCCGAGGGCGCTCATAAACTGGCCGCACTCTGGTGCCCGCGTGCATTTCCATTTTGCGCGCAGTTAAACGGGAAGCAGGGCGCGCCGTTCACAAGAACGCGCGAACCTGCGCTGCCCCCGCAACGGTAAGCGACCGCATTCGTCATTGCAGTTCACGTTTGCAGTTCGATTCCCATCGCGTGTTCCGGTTCAACACGCGAGTGTGCCACTGCGCGTCACGCGTGGGAAGGCGGGATCGACACGTCGTCAGCCCGGATACCGGCCAGAGGGAGAGGCGCATGCGCGTGAATTGTCAAACGCGGGCGTGCCTCGTTACGCGACGGCCTGCGGGGAAGCGGGCCGCGCACGTCATCCACGGGAATCTCATTCCATGCTGTCCCCCATCGCCCGCGCGGCGTTGCTCGCGTTTGCAGGGCTGCCGCGCGTCGTCCACGCGCAGGCCGTCACACCTCAGAGCGCCGATGCATCGTTCACTGTTTTATCGCCGGTCGTCGTCACCGCGGAGCGCGGACCGCAAGCGCTTGCCGATACCATCCCGCAGACCTCGCTGTTCGATCAGCAGGACCTTGCCGACACCACCGCGACGGATCTACCCGGCCTGCTGCAACTCGCGCCCGGCGCCCAGATCTCGCGTACAGGTGGCCCTGGTTCGACAACGAGCCTGTATTTGCGAGGTGCGTCGTCGACGCAATCGCTCGTGTTGATCGACGGCGTGCGCGTCGATTCGGTGAGTCTCGGCACCGCGCAAATCGCGCAGATTCCGCTCGATCAGATCGATCATGTCGAAGTAGTGAACGGCAACGTGTCCGCGTTATATGGCTCGGGTGCGATCGGCGGCGTCGTCCAGGTGTTCACCAAAGACGGTGGCGATCACCCGCCGCGTTTCAATTTTTCGCTGGGCTATGGCAGCTATCACACGCAGACGCAGCAGGTCGGCGCGAACGGCGCACTGGATAAAGACGGCCGCACGACCTTCAGCGTTTCACTCTCGCGTTCGAAAGACGACGGCTTTTCCGCGCTCAATCCGCGCGAGGCGCCCAGTGCGAATCCGAATGCCAACGGCTATCTGAACGAAAGCATCTCGGCTTCGCTGCGCCACAAGTTCAACGACAAGTGGGACGCGGGCATCAGCTATTTCCAGTCGAACGGTAACAACAGCTACGACAATGCGTACGGCGTGCCGACCGATCTGAACAACCTGTACACGAAAGTGCGGCAGGTGTCTGCGTCCGCAAACGGGAAGCTGACCGGCTGGTGGACCACGCACTTCATTCTTTCGGAAGGCGACGACCGCAGCGTGTCGAACACCAATGGGCTGTATGACTACCGCTTCGATACCGACAATCGGCAGTACACGTGGCAGAACGATTTCGCGCTGGCCACGCAGCAGAAACTGCGCGTCGGTTACGAACGCCTGGACCAGAGCCTCGATTCCGATACCTTTGCGGCGCCCACGCGTCATGTGAACTCAGGTTTTGCCGGCTATACGGGACGCTTCGGGCGCAATCAGATCCAGGCCAACGTGCGGCGCGACCAGTACTCCGATTTCGGCGGGGCGAACAGTTACTATCTCGGCTATGGTTTTGACATCACGTCGAACTGGAAGCTAAGCGCAAGCTATGCGGATTCGTTTCGCGCGCCGAGCTTCGACGATCTGTACTATCCGATTAGCGGCAATCCGTCGATCCAGCCCGAGCGCAGTCATTCGATAGAAGCAGCGTTGCAGTATGCGTCGAATGCGCTCGGCGTGATGCGTTTGAGTGCTTTCCAGACGCGCTATTCGAATCTGATCGACTATCGGCAGGTAACGCCGGGCATCTATCTGGCGGAGAACGTCGGTCATGCGAAAGTGCAGGGACTCGAAGGATCGTGGAGCGGACATGTGGGCAAGACGGACGTGCGCGCGTCGGTGACGCTGCAAAATCCCGTCGACCTGGACAACGAGGCGGACTTGTTGCGGCGCGCGCGGCGTTTCGCGTCGCTGGCGGTGAATCGCAGCATTGCGGGCTGGCGCGTGGGTGGCGAGTGGATCGTGAGCGGGCCGCGCGAAGACAGCAGCGGCAAGCTGGGCGGCTACGGTATCGTGAATCTGTCCACGCGCTACAACATCACAAAGGCATGGTACGTGGCCGCGCAAATCCAGAATCTGTTGAACAAGGACTATGAAACGGCCTACTCGTATAACTCGCCGCGGCGCGGTGCGTATGTCATGGTCGGTTGGCAGCAGCAGTGACGCGCTCGCCAGGTTGAGAACGCGCCGATGAGCCGCCATCCGGCTTCAATGCCCGTCACGCTTCACGCCATGAGCGCGAAGCGCGCCGCTGTCGTCTGGCTCGTGCTTGCTGTCATCGCGCTCGCCGTGTTGATGGCCTCGCTCACTTTGGGCAGCGTCTCGCTCGCGCCCTCGCGCGTGATCGCGGCGCTGTCGCCGATGCATGCGTCGTCAGTATTGCCCGCGTCTGAAGGCGGGTCTCAAGCCGGGTCTCAAGCTGCTTCTCAAGCTGCTTCTCAAGCCGCTTCTCAAGCCGACCTACTCGCCGGCGAAATAGTCCGCACGCTGCGTTTGCCCCGTGCGTTAGCCGGCTTCGCTTGCGGCGCGTTGCTCGCATTGGCGGGCGCACTGCTGCAAGTGCTGTTGCGCAATCCGCTCGCGGAGCCCTATGTATTAGGCGTATCGGGCGGCGCCGCGACTTTCGCGCTCGTCGCGATGATCGCCGGCTGCGCATGGTGGCTCGTCGATGCGTCCGCGTTCGCGGGCGCCTTTGTGTCGATTCTTCTCGTGCTCGGTCTCGCGCGCCGCGAATTGTGGCGCGGCGAACCGCAGGACACGTCGCCGCGTTTGCTGCTGACGGGGGCGGTGATCGCGGCGGGCTGGGGCGCGCTGATCACGTTGCTGCTCAATGTTGCGCCCGACAATCGTCTGCGCGGCATGTTGTTCTGGTTGACGGGCGACCTCAATGGCAACGCGATGCCGTGGACGGCGCTTGCCGCGCTCGCCGTCGTGCTGATTGCAATCGTGCCCGTTGCGCCGCGCCTTAACGTGCTGTTGCGGGGCGACGCTGCCGCGCAAGCGTTGGGCGTTGCGGTGATGCCCCTGCGATTGCGCGTGTATCTCGCGGCGTCGCTCGCTGCGGCCGCGGCGGTGACGACGGCGGGCACCATCGGCTTTGTCGGGCTTGTCGTGCCGCATATGTTGCGGCTCGCGTTCGGCAACGATCAGCGCATGCTGCTGCCCGCCGCGGCGCTCGGCGGCGGCGTCGCGGTGATGGGCGCCGATCTGATCGCGCGCATGGTCATCGCACCGGCGCAACTGCCGGTCGGCGTGATCACGTCGATCATCGGCGTGCCGGTCTTTCTGTGGATGCTGCTGCGCAGCCGCCGATGATGCACACGCCCAAGTTTGCCCAGCCCGTGCTCAGCGCACAGCGCATGACATTGCGTGCCGGCTCGCGCACGTTGCTCGACGCCTTCACGCATACCTTTTATCCGGGCGAGGTCTGGTGCGTCGCCGGTCCGAACGGCGCGGGCAAGACGACGCTGTTGTCCACGCTCGCGGGTCTGTTGCAACCATCGGCGGGGCATGTCGAACTCGATGGCGTGCGGCTCGCCGACTGGCACGCGCAGGAACTCGCGCAGCGCCGCGCGCTGATGCCCCAAAGCGCACCGGATGCATTCAGCGCGAGCGTGCTCGACATCGTGATGCTGAACCGCTTCCCGCATTTGACCGGCTGGGGTTGGGAGCGCGAAGCCGATCGCGAGGCCGCGCGCGCCGCGCTGGAATTGTTGGGCCTCACCGCATTGGCTGCGCGAGACGTGCTGTCGCTTTCCGGCGGCGAACGTCAGCGCGTGGCGCTGGCGGCGGTACTGTGTCAGGAAGCGCCGCTGTTGCTGCTCGACGAACCTTTATCGCATCTCGATCTGCATCATCAGATCGACTGTCTTGAAGCGCTAAGCGAGTGGGCACAGGAGCCGCGGCGGAGCGTGCTATTTTCATGTCACGACCTGAACCTCGCGCGGCGCTTCTCGACGCACGCGCTGCTGCTCGACGGCGCCGGCGCTGCTTATGCCGGACCAGTGCACGAAGTACTGACGCCCGCGCTGACGAGCCGCGTATTCGGCTATCCGCTGATTCTGATTCGCGACGGCGAGCATGAGGCGCTGATTCCCGCACCGCGCTCGCGTCATGAATCCGGTTCCGCGCATGACAAACCGGCAAGCTGACAGCCAGAACAAACTTCATCTATCTCTACGAACCTATGACTTCCACGCCACGCTTGTCCGGATTGCCCCAAGTCGAACCGCTCGATCAAACGTTGCGCGACGAACTTCAACACATCATCGATACAAAGACGAAGCCGCCCGGCAGTCTCGGCCGGCTCGAAACGCTCGCGCGTCAAATGGGGTTGATCCAGCGCACCACGCGTCCCACGGTCGAGCGCCCCGCGTTGATCGTATTCGCCGGCGACCACGGCATTGCGGCGGAAGGCGTCAGCCCTTATCCGCAAGCGGTGACCGCGCAGATGGTCGCGAATTTTCTGGCGGGCGGCGCGGCGGTCAATGCATTGAGCCGCGTCGCGGGCATCGAACTCGAAGTCGTCAACGCGGGCATTGCGACGCCGGTGCCGCGCACGGACGGACTCGTCGACATTCCGGTTGCAGCGGGCACGCGCAACTTCGCTTACGAACCGGCGATGACACACGACCAGGCGCTCATCGCGATGCAAGCCGGCGGCGCGCGCGTGCGGCATCACGCGGCGCTCGGCAGCAACGTGATCGGCTTCGGCGAAATGGGCATTGCCAATACGTCGGCGGCGGCATGTTTGATGAGCCGCCTATGCGGCGTGCCGATCGACGAATGCGTGGGCCGCGGCACGGGTCTCGACAATGCCGGGCTCGCGAAAAAACGCAACGTGCTGGCGGCGGCGCTCGCGCATCACGACATATCCAACACGCCGCTCGATGTGCTTGCAACCTTCGGCGGTTTTGAAATCGCGATGATGGCGGGCGCGTATCTCGCCGCAGCCGAAGCGCGGATGACGATTCTGGTCGACGGCTTCATCGCCAGTTCGGCGCTTCTGGTCGCGGACGCCATCGCGCCGAATGTGCGCGAGTACTGCGTGTTCGCGCATGCGTCTAATGAGGCGGGGCATCGGCGCATGCTCGATCATTTCGGCGCGTTGCCGTTGTTGTCGCTGGACATGCGGCTCGGCGAAGGCACCGGCGCGGCGCTCGCGGTGCCGCTGTTGCGCGCGGCGAGCGCGTTCATCAACGAGATGGCGAGCTTCGAATCGGCCGGTGTCGCGACCCGCGACGCGCCATGAATCCACTGGCGGAATTGCGCTACTTCTTTACGGCGCTCGGCTATTTCACACGCGTGCCCGTGCCGCGATGGGTCGGCTACGAACCGCATTATCTGAACGCGGCGGCGCGCTACTTTCCGCTAGTTGGTGTGTTGATCGGCGGCGTAAGCGCGCTCGTGTATCTCGCGGCGTTGCGCGTGTTTCCGGCAGGTGTCGCGGTGTTGTTGTCGATGGCCGCGTCATTATTGATAACCGGCGCATTTCACGAGGACGGTCTCGCCGATTGCGTCGATGCGTTCGGTGGCGCCTATACACGCGACGATGTGCTGGGCATCATGCGCGATTCGCGCATCGGTGCTTTCGGCGCCATCGCACTCGTCATCGCGCTCGTGCTGAAGTGGCAGACCCTCACCGCGTTACCGCCGGTGCGTGCCGCAAGCCTGATGATTGCAGCGCATGCGGCGAGCCGCGCGTGCGCGATCAGCTATCTGGCCACGCTCGACTATGTGCGCGCCGAAGGCAAGGCGAAGCCGGTGGCCCAGCGCCTGAGCGGCAGGGCGTTGCTATGCGCCGCGGCCTTTGGTTTGCCGTGGCTGCTATGGCCGGATGGCCTGCGCGGGCTGGATCTGCTGGACTGGCGCTTCGCCGGCTCGACGCTCGCGGTACTCGTCGCGTTGCGCTTTGCGATGGGCCGCTATTTCGTCAGGCGCATCGGCGGCTACACCGGCGACTGTCTCGGCTTTGCGCAGCAGATTTTTGAACTGAGCATCTATCTGGTGGGGCTCGCATGGATATCGTCCTGATCCGTCATCCCGCCGTCGCGCTCGACGCGGGCGTGTGCTACGGACACAGCGATGTGGCGCTTGCCGAAGCGGCCGAGGTGTCGTCCGCGGCGCTCGCGTTGAGGCTTGCAACTTTGCAGGTGCCGGCGCCCCGCGTCGTGATCTCGAGCCCGTTGACGCGTTGCTCGGCGCTCGCCGTGGAGATGGCGAACGACTTCGGCTGCGTGCTGAGTCACGACGATCGTCTGAAAGAAATGGATTTCGGCGATTGGGAAGAGCGCCGCTGGGACGCGATCGATCGACAGTTGCTCGATGACTGGGCGTCCAACTTCGAACATGCGCGTGCGCATGGCGGCGAGAGCGTCGCGCAGTTCGTCGTGCGAGTGCGCGCATGGTTCGACGCGTACACGCAAACCCGCGAGCTATCGCCGGCGTATGTCGTCACGCATGCGGGCGTGATGCGTGCGATCGCGTCGCTCGCGCTGGACGTGCCGCTCAAGCGTTGCTTGCAATGGTCGCTGGAAACTGCCGGCATTGTGTGGCTGCGCCGGGACGGTGAGGCGCAGCAGTGGTCGCTCGTGAAGTGGAATGCGTGAGCGTTGAGGCGCTTTGCAGAACGCGCGTTACTGCGCGTTCTGCTTCCTGCGCGAACGCGCGATATCGAGGTCTTCGCACAATTGCTTGGCGCCTTGCGCGATGCGCGGCGCGGGCCGGTTGATGAGATCGCCGTCGATGGCGAACAGATTGTTGTTCGCCACTGCCGACAGTCGCGGCCACGCGCGCCATGCGCCGAGTTGCGGCAACGCCGTGTCGGGTTTGGTCGCACCAGGCGCTGCCGTGACGATCGCTTCCGGGTTCGCCGCGAGCACGGCTTCAGTCGAGACTGTCGGCACGACCGGTTGCAGTTTGGCGAAGACATTGCGGCCACCGCATAGCTCGATTACGTCGTTGACCATATGCTCGCCGTTGAGCGTCATCAACGGTTGATCCCATACCTGATAGAACACGCTGACGGCCTGCCGTTTCGCATACTGCGCGCGCAAACTCGCGATGTCCTGACGATATGCGGCTGCTGCTCTTTCCGCGGTTGCAGAGGTGCCGAGCAATTGGCCGAGCTTCGTCAAGGAGACAGCAACATCGTCAAGACGATGCGGCTCGCTGAAGAACAACGGGATGTGCAAGTCGCGCAGACGGTCGAGCTGACGTTGCGCATTGCCGTGCCGCCACACCACGATCAGATCGGGCTTCAACGCGACGATGCGTTCGAGGTCGAGCGCCTTGTTATCGCCGACGCGCGGCAGCTGTTTCGCCTCGGGAGGATAGTCGCTATACGAGACCGCGCCCACGATTTTTGCGCCGCCACCGGCCGCGTATAGCAGTTCGGTGACATGCGGCGCGAGGCTGATCACACGCTGTGCTGGAGCGGGCAGCGTGACGGCAGCGCCAGTGTCGTCGGTCACGGTGATGCTGGCATGCGCGTGCAACGCGGTGGCGAGCAGCGTGACGGCGAGAGCAAAGCGGGCGAGTCGGATCATCGCGTCAGGCGTTGAGATTGCGTTGAGTGTGTGAATGCGTTGCGAGGCGTTGCAATGCGTGCGAGGCATTTCGATCATTGTCGAATCAACCGGGTTCTACCGAGCCTATCGCCCCAATCGCACCTATCGCCGCACCCAAGCTGTCCTCGAAACGCCCCCATTCCTCCTGGCTCGCGGGCAAGCCGAAACGCACGCTGCCCGACGCTGGGAACAGCCGCGTCCATATCCCGCGCGCGGCGAGTGCTTCGTGCAAGGCCGCAGCGCGTGCATCGCCGGTCCATGCGAAGAGCGGCGTGCCGTGTGTGCGAATGCCGTGAACCCCCAGCAGATGAACCAGGCGCGCGCTGTCCGCATCGAGCCGTGCGCGCATCTGCTCTTGCCACGCGTGGTCGGCGAACGCGGCCTTCACGGCGTGACGCGCGGGACCGCTGACGGTCCACGCGCCGAGCGTGCGGCGCAAGCGGTCGAGCAACGCGGGCGCGGCCAGCACGAAGCCGGCCCGCACGCCCGCGAGGCCAAAAAATTTTCCGGGCGAGCGCAGCACGATCAAACCGGCGCGATGCGTGTGAGCTGCGAGCGAAGCCGCGGGCATCGTATCCGCGAAGGCTTCATCGACCAGCAGCGTGCCGCCGCGCGCGCTCAGCTGCGCGTGCCAATCGAGAAGCTTCGCGGCGCTAAGATGCTCGGCGGTCGGATTGTTCGGATTCACGACGATCACATGCGTGAGTGCGTCGGGCAAGACGTCCCACGATACATCGAGCGGCATCGCTTCGTGGCCGGCCCGCTCGAATGCCGGTCTATATTCGCTATAGGTGAGCGGCGCCACGCCGATCCGCGCGTGCGGCAGCAACCCGGGCAGCGCGCGAATCGCCGCCTGGCTTCCGGCGACGGGCAGCACATGCGCGGCATCCGGCGCGCCGTAGTAACGCGCGGCGCAGTCGGCGAGGCCGTCGCCTTCGTCGGGCAGGCGGCGCCATGCATCGGCGGGAACGGGCGGCACCGGATAGCCGTGCGGATTGATTCCCGTCGACAGGTCGAGCCACTGCGCGTACGGAATGCCGTAGCGCTCCGCCGCTTCGTGCAAGTTGCCGCCGTGAGTCAACGGTTCGCTGGAAGGAACGGACGAAGGCGACGCGGCGCGAGCGTTTTGACGATCCGCGTCCTGTTCGGAGATCGGATCGGACGCTGGCTCTGACTTTTGGCCGGACATTCGATGAGACATTCGGTCAGCCATTAAACGGCACACTCAGCAAGGCCAGCACGATTAGCACCGAGAGCCACAGAATGACCGTGCGTTCGACGAGCATCAGCGCGGCCGTGATATGAGCGGGCTTCGCGGGATGGCCGAAGCCGAGCGTTGGCCGTTGTTCGAGCGCGCCCTGATACACCGCCGGGCCGCCGATCAGCACATTCAGACTGCCGGCGCCCGAAGCCATTACCGGACCGGCGTTCGGGCTGTCCCAGCGCGGCGCCTGCTCGCGCCAGCAACGCCACGCGGTGCGTGTATCGCCGAGCAGCGCGTAGCTCGCGGCGGTCAGCCGCGCGGGAATCCAGTTCAGCACGTCGTCCAGGCGAGCGGCGGCCCAGCCGAAGCGCAAATAGCGCGGCGTGCGATAACCCCACATTGCATCGAGCGTGTTGGCCAGACGAAACCCGAGTGCGCCCGGACCGCCCGCGATCGCGAACCAGAACAGCGCGCCGAAGATCGCGTCGTTGCCGTTTTCCAGCGCCGATTCCACGGCCGCGCGCGACAGCGCGGCTTCATCGGCATTGGCGGTTTCGCGTGAGACGATCCGCGCGGTCAGAAGCCGCGCCTGCGCGAGATCGCGTTGCGCGAGCGCCCGCGCGATCGGCTCGATGTGATCGTGCAGGCTGCGCGCACCGAGCGCGAACCAGAGCAACGCGACATGCACCGCACACGCCGCAAAAAACGGCAGCACGGCGACGAGCCACCACGCGACCAGCACCGGCGGCATAACCGCCAGCGACCACGCGAGCAGACCTTTGAGCCGCAAGCGCCGGCCGCGGTTGTAATGCGCTTCGAGGCGCGCCGCCCATTTGCCGAAACCCACCAGCGGATGTGCGCCGCCCGGCTCGCCGATCCAGCGGTCGACGGCCACGCCCGCGGTTGCCAGCGTCACGATGAGAGGAAGCGACAGCATCACGCGCCGCCAGCGGTTTTGAGCGCGAGCGGTAGGCCCGCGACCATCATCGTGGCCTGCGTGCTCAAGGCCGCGATGCGCTGATTGAGCCGCCCGAGTTCGTCGACGTAAAGACGCGTGGCCGCGCCGAGCGGCACGACGCCCAGGCCAATTTCATTGCTGACCACGATCATTTTGCCGCGCGCGTTGGCCAGCGCGGCTTCGAGTGCTTCGATGCGGGCGCGGTATTGATCCAGAGGCAGGCCGTCGCCGTCGGCTGGGCAGAGCAGGTTGGCGAGCCATAACGTCAGGCAGTCGATCAGGGTGCAACGATCAGGCGCGTCGGCCTTCGACACGGCGCCCGCCAGATCGACGCCCGCTTCGAGCAATTGCCAATGCGCCGGACGCCGCTCGCGATGATGCGCGATGCGCGCGTTGAATTCGGCGTCGTCGGTCACGCGTGCGGTGGCGATGTAGGTGACGGGCAGCGCGCTGCGCCCGGCAAGCTGTTCCGCGTGCACGCTCTTGCCTGAGCGCGCGCCGCCGAGAACGAAGGTGAGGTCGCGGGGAATCATCGCGTGATTGTACCGGCGTGCAGCGCGAGCAGGCGCGATGGGATAATGCCGCGATTCGCTGCTGCGTCATTGGCGTTCCAGCACCGCGCCGTTATCGTGGACTATCGCGTGACTGGCGCAATAGTCGCGTGATAGGCGCCTGCCGTCGCTTCACCATTCCTCCACCGCCGAGCCCGACATCTCCGTGAGCACCCATCCGATCCTGCAAAACGCCATACCCGTGCCGCGCGGCACGCTGATGATTCAGGGCACCACGTCCGATGCCGGCAAGAGCACGCTGGTCGCCGGCTTGTGCCGGCTCGCGCGTCGCGCGGGCGTGCGGGTCGCGCCGTTCAAGCCGCAGAACATGGCGCTCAACAGCGCGGTAACGATCGACGGCGGCGAAATCGGACGCGCTCAGGCCTTGCAGGCCGTGGCGGCGGGGATAGCCGCGCACACTGACCTGAACCCGGTGCTGCTCAAGCCGACGAGCGATCGCGGCGCGCAGGTGATCATCCACGGCAAGGCGCGCATGAATCTCGACGCCCGCGCGTATCACGACTACAAGCCGGTCGCTTTCGAAGCGGTGCTGGAGTCGTATGCGCGCCTGCAAGCTGCGTATGACACGATTTTCGTCGAAGGCGCGGGCAGTCCGGCCGAGATCAATCTGCGTGAGCGCGATATCGCCAACATGGGTTTCGCCGAAGCGGTCGACTGTCCGGTCGTACTGGTGGCCGACATCGACCGGGGCGGCGTGTTCGCGCATCTGACGGGGACGCTTGCATGCCTGTCGGCGAGCGAGCAGGCACGCGTGCGCGGCTTCATCATCAACCGGTTTCGCGGCGATATTGGCCTGCTCAAGCCGGGACTCGACTGGCTCGAAGCGAAGACCGGCAAGCCGGTGCTGGGCGTCGTCCCGTATCTGCACGGTCTGACACTCGACGCCGAGGACATGCTGCCGCCCGAACTGCGCGCGGCGCAGCGTGGCGACGCCGCGCGCACGTTGCGCGTGGTCGTGCCGGTGCTGCCGCACATCAGCAATCACACGGATTTCGATGCGCTGCGCGCGCATCCGCAAGTCGATTTTCATTACGTGCGAAGCGGCACACCGCCGCCGCCCGCCGATCTGATCATCCTGCCGGGTTCGAAGAACGTTCCCGGCGATCTGGCATTTCTGCGCGCGCAAGGCTGGGACGCGGTGCTGCAACGGCATCTGCGCTACGGCGGGCGGGTGATCGGCATTTGCGGCGGCATGCAGATGCTCGGGCGAGAGGTGGCCGATCCGCACGGCGTGGAAGGCGCGCCGGGGACGTCGGCGGGTCTTGGCTGGCTCGACTATTCGACGGTGCTGACACGCGAAAAGACGCTGAAAAACGTGACGGGACGTCTCTCGCTGCCCGGCTCGCCGGAGGTGTCCGGCTACGAAATTCACATGGGCGAGACGCAAGGTGCGGCGCTGGTTTCGCCCGCGTTGCAGTTGGGGCAAATGGGCGCCGCGCGTCCCGATGGCGCCATTTCCGCGGACGGCCAGATTCTCGCGACGTACGTCCACGGCTTGTTCGATACCCCGGCGGCGTGCGCGGCGCTGCTGGCCTGGGCGGGACTGAGCGACGCGGAGGCGATCGATTACCCGGCGTTGCGCGAAGCCTCGCTCGATCGGCTCGCCGATACGCTGGCGGAACACGTGGATATGGCGAGATTGATTGCCGCGACGGCGTGACCGTTTGTCACTGTCCGCCGCCCGTGGACGTCGATTGCATCTCCGTGAGAAATAATCAAAGCGGCAGCGGCGGTTTTTCCCTTCTATTGGTTCGAATAAAGTCACGGACATCGACGGCTTGTCGCGAGCCGTCTCCTTCTCTCATCAAAGGACTGGTCATGAACTCGAACCGCTCCGCCGATCTGGCGGCCCTGATTTTGCGTGTCGCCCTTGGCGTGCTGTACCTCGCGCACAGCCTGCAAAAGATTTTCGTCTTCACGCTACCCGGCACCGCGCAGTTCTTCGCGTCGCTCGGACTGCCGGGATGGCTCGCCTATGTGACGACGTTCGTCGAATTGATCGGCGCTATTGCGTTGTTGTTGGGTGTGCAGGTGCGCTGGGTCGCGCTCGTGCTGCTGCCGTTCATGCTCGGCGCGGTGTCCGCGCATTGGCATAACGGCTGGGGTTTCGGCTCGCCGCATGGCGGCTGGGAGTATCCGGCGTTCTGGGCGGTCACGCTCGTCGTGCAGTCGTTGCTTGGCGGCGGCGCGTTCGCACTGGGCGGCGTGAAGGCACCGAGTGCGGCGGCTGCCTGATCGGCGCTAAGCCGCTAAGCGCCAGGGCGGCACGGGTTGCCGCATAACAAAGCCCATCAAGCCACGCAGTATGTGAAAAAGCACGCGCCGTCAGGCTGCGTGCTTTTTTCATGGCAAGTTCGCCGAGTTGCGCCGCGCTTTTTGCAGTTTTCGGTGCCTGGGTCAATACAGCACGATCTGCGTGCAGCGAAAAAGAGCGATGGTCTTGCCGTTCGGGTCGGTGACCGTGGCGTCCCATACCTGCGTGCTGCGGCCCAGGTGCACGCCCTTGGCGACTGCGCGGATCGCGCCTTCCTTCGCGGTGCCGACAAAATTGCTCTTCAACTCGACGGTCGTGAAATTGCGCGCCGTCTCCGGCAGATGCGCGAGGCACGCGTAGCCGCAAGCTGTGTCCGCCAGACCGATTACCGTGGCCGCGTGCAGGAAGCCATTCGGCGCGAGCAACTCCGCCCGCACGGTCAGTTCGGCGCTCAGCATTCCTTCATCCAGCGACAGCACATGCACGCCCAGCAAGCCGGGCAGCGTACCCTTCTGACGCTCGTGCAGGCGTTCGACGGTATATTCCGGACGGAGTTTGCTCATGAAGTTGGTTTCCTCGAAAGGTTGAATCGGTGATGCAGGCAGCCGATTAGCCGTTCGGGGGCTTCGGCCTCGCTGCATTTGTCGATATTATCAACGGCTGGATCGGTGGACGAATTGAGACGGCTGCAAACCGGTGCGCCCGGCTTCAGACCAAGGCAGACGCTCAAAGCAGAAAGTTCAAGTAAAAGTCAAAGCAAAAGTCAAAGCAGAAGGCGGCAAACCGGCTGGCGTCGTCCAGCCTTCTTTCCGGGAGTATTCATGACGGTAATCGTGGTGGCGAATCCGAAGGGCGGTGTGGGCAAAAGCACGCTGTCCACCAATCTGGCCGGTTATTTCGCCGCAACCGGCGAGTGGGTGGCGCTCGCGGATCTGGACAAGCAGCAGTCGGCGCACGCGTGGCTGTCATTGCGGCCGGACACGTTGCCGGCCATCGAAACGTGGGAAGTCAACCCGGAAACGCCCGCCAAGCCGCCCAAGGGCCTGGAGCACGCGATTGTCGATACGCCGGCCGGCCTGCACGGCAACCGCATGAATATCGCGCTGGAACTTGCCGACAAGGTGATCGTGCCGCTGCAGCCGTCGATGTTCGATATTCTCGCCACCCAGGAATTTCTCGAGCGGCTGGCGAAGGAAAAGGCGGTCAGGAAAGGGGCCATCCAGATCGGCGTGGTCGGCATGCGCGTGGATGCACGCACGCGCTCAGCGGAGCAGTTGCATCGTTTCGTCGAGGGACTGAAGCTGCCGGTGCTCGGCTATCTGCGCGACACGCAGAACTATGTACAACTGGCGGCGCACGGTCTGACGTTGTGGGACGTCGCCAAAAGCCGGGTGGAGAAGGACCTGGAGCAGTGGCAGCCGATCATCGAGTGGACGAACGGGGCTGGCAGGAAGGGATGAGGCCGATGCTGACGCTTGCTGAATGAGGCCGAAGCGGCAGAGCCAGCCCGAGAAAGGCGGCATGGCCGCCCGCTTCAATAGGGCACGTGGCGCTGGAGCCGGGCCGAAGAGCCGCGCTTAACCCGGCCAAGCCCACAGAGCCCCGTGCCCGGTTGCAACAAAACTTAGGCGAGCGGCGTCGCTCAGGTCCAGTTCTGCGTGGGCACGTGGTCGCGGCTGCCCTTGATCCGGTTGTTTTCGTCGACGAAAACCAGGTCCGGCTTCCAGCCCGCCTTCAGCTCCGCTTCATCCACCACCGCGAAGGCCGCGATGATCACCAGGTCGCCTAGTTGCGCGCGCCGCGCCGCCGAGCCGTTCAGCGAAATCATGCCGCTGCCGCGCTCACCCTTGATCGCATAGGTGGAGAAACGCTCGCCATTGTTGATGTTCCAGATGTCGATCCGTTCGTTTTCGACGATGTTCGCCGCTTCCAGCAAGTCTTCGTCGATCGCGCACGAGCCTTCGTAGTGGAGCTCGCAGTGCGTGACCGCGACGCGGTGAATTTTCGACTTCAGCATGTTGCGTTGCATGGCCAGTCAATCCTTATAGCTTCTTACGCGTGTCTGCGCTGTCTGGGACAGTTTCAGATTTCGAGGTTATCGATAAGACGGGTCGCACCCAGCTTGGCGGCGGCCAGCACGACCAGTTCCGCGTTCGCGTCTTGCGGGCCTGGCGGCAGCAGATCCGAGCGCTTGCGCACCGCGACGTAGTCGGGCTGCCAGCCACGCGCGCTCAGCGCAGCCATCGCCGCGCGTTCGAGCGCAGGGTAGTCATGTTCGCCGGAAAGCACCGCGTCGCGCACGCGATTCAGTTCGGCCGCCAGCATGGGCGCCTCGGCGCGCTCGGCCGCCTGCAGATAGCGATTTCGCGAGCTGAGCGCGAGGCCGTCGGTATCGCGCACGGTTTCGGCGGCGATGATATCGGTCGGCACGGCGAACTGGTGGCACATACGGCGCACAATCATCAACTGCTGATAATCCTTCTTGCCGAACACTGCCACGCGTGGTTGCACGCACGACATCAGCTTCATCACGACGGTGCATACACCATCGAAGAAGCCCGGCCGGAATTCGCCTTCGAGGATATCGCCCAGATCGTGCGGCGGGTGCACGCGATATTCCTGCGGCTCGGGATATAGATCGCGCTCGGTCGGCGCGAACAGCACGTAGACGTTTTCCTTTTGCAGCTTCTCGATATCGGCCTCGAGCGTGCGCGGATACTTGTCGAAATCCTCGTTCGGCCCGAACTGCAGACGATTGACGAAAATGCTCGCCACCACCGGATCGCCGTGCTGGCGCGCGAGGCGCATCAGCGACAGATGGCCCTCATGCAGATTGCCCATGGTCGGCACAAAGGCAGTGCGATTCTGGCCGCGCAACTGGTCGCGCAATTCATGGATCGAGCTGATGACTTTCATGATCGGACAGGGATTCCTCGCGCGGCGCGAGACTGGGTTGACGCAAAGACCTTAGGCTACTGCGCGGCCCGCGGCCTCACTGGTAATGACAGGTTCGGAGCGCGGGATTGTAGTGGATTTGGCCGCCGGACGCACCGAAACGAGGCGTTGGCGGCCATCGCGGAGCACGCAGGCCTGGCCCGGTGCGCCGGTGACGGCATCAGGCCGGCAAGTAGGCGAGGCGCACATAGATCGGTGCGAACGGCTCGGCCTGGGTGATTTCGATGAGCGACTCACGGCACAACTCGAGCATCGCAATGAAGTTGACCACCACGACCGGCACGCCCTTGCTCGTGTCGAAGAGGTCGGAGAACTCGATGAAGCGCGCGTTCTGCAATTGCCGCAGGATCGAACTCATATGCTCGCGCACAGACAGTTCCTCACGCGAAATCTTGTGATGCTGAACCAGCTTGGCGCGCTTGATCACGTCGGCCCACGCGGCGCGCAGGTCTTCGCTGTTCACGTCCGGAAAGCGCGGCGTGATGCTTTGCTCGATATAGACGTCGGCGCGCAGGAAGTCGCGCCCGAGTTGCGGCAAATGGTCGATGCGCTGCGCGGCGAGCTTCATCTGCTCGTATTCGAGCAGGCGCCGCACCAGTTCCGCGCGCGGGTCTTCGGCTTCGTCGCCGCTGTCGGCCTTCTTGACGGGCAGCAACATGCGCGACTTGATCTCGATCAGCATCGCGGCCATCAGCAGATATTCGGACGCGAGTTCGAGATTGGTCTGGCGCAACTGGTCGACGTAGCCGAGGTATTGCACCGTGACATCCGCCATGGGGATGTCGAGCACGTTGAAGTTCTGCTTGCGGATCAGGTACAGCAACAGATCCAGCGGTCCCTCGAACGTTTCGAGAAACACCTCGAGCGCGTCCGGCGGGATGTACAGGTCGGTCGGCAGCTTGAAGAGCGGCTCGCCGTACAGGCGCGCGAAAGCAATGCCGTCGACGGTGTCGGGCGTCGAATCGGTGGCGGGCGCGGCGAGCGCGGCGTCAGGCCGAGCCGGGCCGTGTGCCTCGTCGGCGTGACTCATCGGTTGCGGCGAGGCGCTCAGAAGTTCTGGTAGTACGAGTAAGGCGTCTGTTCGACGCGCGAAGCTTTCTGCTCGGCGCGCTCTTCCAGGTCGACCGGCTGCTTGTCCCACAGCAGGGCCCGGCCGCGGCGTTGCTCGGCTTCCAGGTTGGGCTTCTGTTGCTTGAGCTGGTTCAGGAACTGGGTGATGTCCGATTGATACATGGCTCGACGTCCGTGGTTGGGGAATGGCGGCGGCCCGTTAGTTTGTCTGCGAGCGCCGCTATATTTCGCGATTTTAGCGCATGCGCCGCGTGTGGTCGAAAAACCCCGCTGAGACCGTACGTTCTGCGTGCGATGCGTGATTAGCCCGCGTGGCGGGAACCCACACGCAGCACGGCGCGTCAAAGGCGGGCGCGCCGGGTCCCGCGCCATGCGCGGCGGGCGCGTTTAGAGATAGCGCAGCGTTGCCAATGTGGTCAAATAGCGAGCTTCGGCGGCACTGCGCGCCCGAACGACAAAATTCATCAACCATGGCCGGAGGTCCTGCTTGGCGGGGTGTGCGATCGAAAAGCCGCGTGTGCGGCACGGCGAAGCCGCGGAGGCAGGCGAAGCGCCGCGGCCGGTGCGGGACAACACCTGGCCGATGCGGCGCTGGCTGCGCACATGGTTTGCGTTCGGCATTGTGATGCTGACGCTGGCCGGCGGCCATGCTTACGCTGCGCGCGCGGCGGCGAGCTACAAGGTCGATGTCGAAGCCTCGCCGCGCTCTCTGCGCAAGTTGCTCCAGGAGCATCTCGATATCGCGCGGTTCGCGAAGCGCCCCGACATCAGCGACGACCAGTTTGAGTTTCTGATCACCGCCACGCCGCAGCAGGTACGCGATCTGACTGCTACGCAGGGCTATTTCACGCCGGTCGTACGCACCGACGTGCGCACCGTCGACAACACGAAGCACGTCACCGTGAGCGTCGATCCCGGACCGCAAACCCTTATCACGTCGGTTTCGCTGTCGTTCCGCGGCCCGGTGCTGACCGAGGACCCCGCGCAGGAAAACGCCGCGCGCTTCGCCTTTTCGCTGCGCGAAGGCGATTCGTTCTCGCAGGGCGCATGGGACGACGCGAAGAACGCGTCGCTGAAGGCGTTGCAGGCGCGCCGCTATCTGGGCGCGAAGATCTATCACTCGGAGGCGCGCGTCGATCCGCGCACGCACGAGGCGAAGCTGTCGGTCGCCTATGAGAGCGGGCCGACCTTCACGATGGGCAAGCTCGACGTGTCGGGCACGCGGCGCTATCCCGAACAGATCGTCGACAATGTGAATCCGATTTCGGTGGGCGACATTTACGACCTGCAGCGCATCGCCGAATTGCAGCGGCAGTTGCAAAACACGCCGTACTACGCGAGCGTCGCGATCGACGTGGACAGCGACCCCGAGAAGCCGGTCGAAACGCCGTTGCATGTGAAGGTGTCCGAGTACCCGTACAACAGCATTCGCGGCGGTGTCGGCTACTCGACGGATAACGGTGCGCTGGTGCGCGGCTCGTATTCGTATCTGAACACGTTCGGCAAGGCCTGGCCGTTCACTATCGACGGCCGCATCGATCAGGTCCAGCAATACGGCCAGATCCAGCTTGCGATGCCGCCGGGGCCGCGCGCATGGACCAATAGCGTGCTGGCGTCCTACACGACCACCGACGTTTCCGACACCCGCATCTACAGTATCCGTGGCGGTGTGCAGCGCACTCGCACGTCGCAATTCATCGACTACACGTATGCGATCCTGCTCTACCAGGACCGGCTCGATCAGAACGTGGGCGCGCCCACCACGAGCCGCGCGCTGGTGCCGTCGTGGTCGTGGACCCGGCGTAATACCGACGACCTGCTGTTCCCGCGCAAAGGCAACCTGATCCACGTTGAGGCCGGTTTCGCGGTCAAGGGTGCGCTGACGGACCAGACGTTTGTCCGCGGCTACGCGCGCGGCCAGCAGTACCTGCCGATCGGCAAGGAAGACCTCGTGGTGTTTCGCGCCGAGCTCGGCGGCGTGTTCACGAGCGGCAGTTCAAGCGGCATTCCGGCTTCGCTGCTGTTTCGTGCCGGCGGCTCGAACTCGGTGCGTGGCTATGGGTATCAGAGCATCGGTAACAACGTTCAGGGCTCGGTGCTGCCCACCAAATATCTCGTGACGGCGTCGGCGGAATACCAGCACTGGTTCACGCACGACTGGGGCGCGGCGGCCTTCTTCGACGTCGGCACGGCCACCGATACGTGGGGCGAAAAAGTGTTCTATCCGGGCGTCGGCGTCGGCGCGCGATGGCGCAGCCCGGTCGGCCCGGTCAATGTCGATGTGGCCTACGGGATCCGCAACAAGAGCGTGCGGCCGTATCTGACGCTCGGCATCGCCTTCTGATGGAAACCTCCTTTTACCCGAACCACGCATGACCACGGACGTTTCCGCCCAGCCTCCCGCACAGCCGCCCGGCGATAGACCGCCTGGTGCGCAACCGCCTGGACCGCCCGGACCGCCGCCGGCGAAGCGTCGCCGCGTCGGCCGCGTGCTGCTGAAAACGTTCGCCTGGACGGTCGCGGTGCTGGTGTTGCTGCTTGCGCTGGCGCTCGGCCTGCTTTACGGCGCGATCACGACCGAGCGCGGCACCGCGTACGCATGGCAGGCGGCGGTCAGGCTGCTGGGCGGCAAGCTGAGTGGCACGCTCGAAGGCGGGGCGCTCGCGAACGGCGTGCGGCTGCGGGCAGTGCGCTGGCGCACGCTCGACGGCAGCGGCACCGACATCCAGATCGACCGGGCGGCCGGCCGCTGGGGACTCTCGCGCGAACCTTGGCGCTTCACGATCGACTATCTGCACATCGGTACGGTGGACGCGCGCATCGGCGCTTCGTCGCCGAGCAGCAGCGAGCCGCTGAAGCTGCCGCAAGACTTGCGCTTGCCGATGCAACTGGAGATCCGCGACGTCCAGGTGGACAAGCTGCTGTTGCGCCAGGGCACGTCGACCACCGAGTTTTCGCGCTTCGCTTTTCATGGACGCAGCGACGGGCGTCATCACGAGGCCGCGATCGAGCGGCTCGAAACGCCGTTCGGCCCGGTGACGGCCTCGGCGAAACTGGACGGCGTCAGGCCGTTTTCACTGACTGGCGACGTCGGCTATTCGGGGAAAGTCAACGACGAAGCGGTGCAGGTAGGCGGGCATCTGGGCGGCTCGCTGGAGAACCTGGTCGCGGAACTGGATGCGAGCGGCATGAAGCTCGCCGGGCACGCGCAGGTCGAGGCCACGCCGTTCGGCGACGTGCCTTTGAAACGCGCCACGGTTACTTTCAATCATGTCAATCCGCAGGCGTTCGCGCCGGGAGCGCCGCTCGCCGATCTGGCCGTGCGGGCGGAGTTGCAACCAGTGGGGCAGGAGGGGGGCGCGGGTGGGGCAGGCAGTGGCGTAGGCGTCACCAGCGCGGCCAGCGCTACTAACGCCACCAGCGCCAGCCACGCAGCGAGCGCCACCAGTGCAACGAGCGCGAACAACGCAGCCAGCGCCACTAGGGCCACCAAGACCACCAGCGCCAGTAACGCCACAAACGCCACAAACGCCACAAACGCCACCCCCGCCACTAACGCCACCAGCGCCACCAGCGCCACCCATGCGGCCAGCAACGCCAGTGCGACCACTCCAACCGGTCCCGCGCAACGCTCCACCGCAGAACATCCCGCAAGCGCCGACCACCGCGGCACCGCCGACAAAACCGGCACCGACAAAACGCCCACCGGCTTCGCCGTCGCTGGCCACATTTCGATCGTCAACGCCCGCCCCGGCGCAATCGATCAAAACCTCCTGCCGCTCATCGACGCCAACGCCGACGTCCGCCTCGACGCCCAGGCGCAGCGCGTCTCGAACCTCGCGGTACGGCTCGTGAAAAGCGCCACGCTCACGGGCGGCGGCGTGCTGACAGGCAAGCGCGGGCAGTTCGATCTGCAGGTCGCCGGTCTGGACCTGAACGCGCTCGAGGCCACGGTGCGGCCCACGCAGCTTTCCGGGCCAGTCGGCATCCGTCTCAACGACGACATCCAAAGCATCACGCTCGATCTGGCCGATCCGAAAGCGGCGCTGCGCGCGCAGGGCAAGCTCACCATGGACCCGGCGCGGATGAGCTTCAACGACGTGCGCATCACGTCGGGCAAAGGCCGCATCGATCTGTCCGGCGCGCTCAAGCACGACGCGAATTCCACCTATAACCTCAAGGCGCAACTGACCGATTTCGATCCGTTGACGCTGACGTCGCAGATGCCGTCGCGCACGCCGGTCAGCGGGCCGGCGGCGCCGCACAGCGCCGCCAAGAGCAAGCTGGCTGCGCAGGCCGCCGCGGAAGCGGGCAGCACGGCCGGCGCAAAAAGCGCGGCCCCGGCTGACAAAGCCGCCGCTGCCGTCCGAAACACCGGCAAGGCCGTCGTGAAAACGGAAGTGATCCAGCGCAAGACGCCCGCGCCGAAACGCGGCGCGGCGACAGCGCGCAAGATCGAGGCGAAAGTCAACGGCACGCTGTCCGCGACCGGCATGCTAGCGCCGGTCTTCACCACCAAGGCCGAATTCAAGCTGGGCCCGAGCGTCTACGATGGTCTGCCGCTCACCGGTAGCGGCACAGTGCAACTGGCGGGCTCGCGAATCTTGCCGAGCCGCGCAAACCTGTCAGTGGCGGGCAATCAGGTGGATCTGCAAGGCAGCTTCGGCGCGCGCGGCGACCGCTTGCGGTTTCGCATCGACGCACCCGCGCTCGAGCGCCTGGGCTTTGGCCTCGCCGGTCTCGTCGCCGCGGATGGCGACCTCACCGGTTCGTTCGCGCATCCGAATGTGGTGCTGAACTACAAGGCCGACAGCGTCGTGTTGAGCAGTAACCGCATCGGTCACGCGGAAGGTCACGCCGAGTTGCGCGACGGCGCGAACGGTGCGCTCGTCTTCACGACGGACGCGCGCAATGTGAGCGCGGGCGGCGTCGATCTAGCCACGCTCACAGCGCGTCTGACCGGCACGCGCGCCAGTCATTCGCTCGAAGCCGCGGCTACCGGCAAGCTGCAGGACCGTCCGCTGGATCTGACGCTCGCGGCCAACGGCAAGCTCACTGAAGCGCGCGACGGCACGCGTTGGGACGGCACGGTGACCCGTCTGCAAAACCGTGGCACGCCGGCACTGAATCTGGAGTCGCCGCTTGCCATAAGCGCCGGGCCTCGCCGTCTGACGCTCGGCGCGACGCGGCTCACGCTCGAAGGCGCGGTGCTGAGCCTGAAGTCGTTCGCTTTCGACCACGGCAGGGTTCAATCGGCGGGCAGCCTGACCGGCATTTCGGTCGCACGTCTACAGGATTTGCGGCGCGAGATCACCGGCACCCCGCCGGCTGTCAAGACCGATCTGATATTCGACGGCGACTGGGACTTCGCGCTCGGCACGACGGCGAGCGGCCACATCCAGTTGAAGCGCCGCAGCGGCGATGTCACGGTTGAAATCGGTCGCGGCCTCGCATCGCTGGGAGTTTCGGATATCGCCGCGCGCGCCGAGTTCAGCGGCGGCAATCGTCTCAACGCGACGGTGCATGCGCAGGCGAGCCGCATCGGCGTGGTCGACGCCGACGCGCACACCACGCTGGTGGCGCGCGACGGCTTCCTGACCGTCAACGAGGAAGGCGCGCTCACCGGCAATGTCAACGCGAACGTGCCGTCGCTGAAAACGACCGGCGGGCTATTCGGCCCGAGTTACCTGCTCGACGGCCATCTCGCGCTGAAGCTCGCGCTTGGCGGCACCGTCGCCAAGCCGAATCTGACGGGTTCGCTGCTCGGCGACAACCTCTCCGCGACGCTTGTCGATCAGGGCGTGCAGTTGAAGGACGGCGTCGTGCGCATCGCGCTGTCGCAGAATCTGGTGGACTTCCAGCAGGTCGAATTCCACGGCGCGAGCGGCACATTGCGCGCGACCGGCCGGGTGCGTCTGGACGGCGCGCAGCCCGATCTGACGGCGAGCATCGTCGCGGACAAGCTCGAATTGTTCGCCGCGCCAGACCGCAATTTGTCGCTGACGGGCAGCGCGAGCGTCGCGAATGCGGGCGCACAGGGCGGCATGGCGATCAACGGCAAATTCGTCGTCGATCACGCGTTGTTCGACATGCCGGAGAAATCGGCGCCTAAGCTCGGCGACGACGTGGTGGTCGTGCGGCCGGACGGCACCGTGGCCGGCGAGCGGCCGCGGCCCCTGCCAGGCAGCAACAAGCCGATCGGTCCGTTCGCGCCGCGCGCCAACATCGACATCGGCCTCGGCAACAGCTTCCGTTTCCGCGGGCAAGGCGCCGACCTCGGGCTGACCGGCACGATCACCGCGATGAGCGCGCCGAACCTGCCGCTGCGCGCGGTCGGCAACGTGCGGGTGACGCCGGGCTCGACCTACACCGCGTTCGGCCGCAAGCTCAATATCGAGAACGGCTTCTTCACGTTCAACGGGCCGGTGGCGAATCCGGGCATCAACATCCTGGCGATGCGCCGCAATCAGCAGGTCGAGGCGGGCGTGCAGGTCACGGGCACAGTTAACTTCCCGGTCGCGAAACTCGTGTCCGAGCCCAACGTGCCGGATAACGAAAAACTCTCCTGGCTGCTGTTCGGCCACGGCACCGATCAGGGCAACAACCTCGGCCAACAAAGCACGATGACGACGGCGCTCGCATTGCTCGGCAGCGCGAGCGGCAAGCGGATCGCGCAGACTTTCGGGCTCGACGAGTTTTCGATTGGCCGCAGCGAAGTCGGTCTGACCGATCCGCAGGTGGTGATGGTGTCGAAGGCGATCAACGAATGGCTCGTAATCGGCTATGAGCAAGGGCTGCAGTCAGCAAGCAACGCGATCAAGGCGACGGTCAACCTCACGCGCTACTGGTCGGTTGCGGCCTACGGCGGCACGTTCGAGGGAGTCGAGCTGCTTTATACACGGCGCTATGATCGGATCAAGTGGTGATGTGCTTGCGTCCCTTCTTGCCGCTCTGGCTGTCTTGAAGATCGCGTGCTCGGCCCATAAAAAAGAAGCAGGAAAAAAAAGCACGCCTTTTACAGCGTGCCGTCCTGCTTGTTGCGGCTGAAGTCTGGGTAAGCGCTGGCGCGTTACTTCACGCGCATGCCCGGCTTCGCGCCGCTGTCCGGCTCAAGCACATAGAGGCCCGGTTCGGCTTTCTCGTCCGCCGCCGATGCCGCCAGCACCATGCCTTCCGACAGGCCGAACTTCATCTTGCGCGGCGCGAGGTTTGCGACCATCACCGTCAGCTTGCCGATCAGCTGCTCCGGCTGATACGCCGATTTGATGCCTGAAAATACATTGCGCGTTTTCTCCTCGCCGACGTCGAGCGTGAGTTGCAGCAGCTTGTCCGAACCTTCCACCGCCTTGCAGTCGACAATCTTCGCCACGCGCAGATCGATCTTCGCGAAGTCGTCGATCGAAATGATTTCGGGCGCTTCGTCCTTGTCCGCGGCGACAGTCTTCGCCGCTTTGGACTTGGTCTTCGCGTCGGCGGCCGGGGCACCCGCTTCCGGCGTGGCTTGCAGCGAGTCGCGATTGGCTGCGAGCAACGCTTCGATCTGCTTCGGATCGACGCGCGTCATCAAATGCTTATACGCGTTGATCGGGCGGGTGGAACTTAGCGGCACGTTGGCGTCGGCCCACACGAGCGGCTCGATGCCGAGGAAGGCTTCGACCGCTTCCGCGAGCTTCGGCAGCACGGGCTTGAGCGCCAGCGACAGCAGGCGGAACGCCTCGATGCTGACGCTGCAGGTTTCGTGCAGCGCGACCGCGTTGGCCGGGTCCTTGGCCTGATCCCATGGCTTGGCGGTGTCGACGTATGCGTTGACCGCGTCGGCCAGGTCCATAGTCTGACGCAGCGCGCGGTTGTACTCGCGAGCCTCGTAGTTCGCGGCGATTTGCGGTACGGCGGCGCGCAGCGAGGCGAGCAGCGGATGCTGCATCGCGCTGTCCTGCACGCAGCCGTCGAAGCGCTTGATGAGGAAGCCGGCGGCGCGGCTCGCAATGTTCACGTATTTGCCGACCAGATCGCTGTTCACGCGTGCCTGGAAGTCGTCGAGGCTCAGGTCGAGGTCTTCCATCGTGCTGTTCAGCTTGGCGGCGAAGTAGTAGCGCAGCCATTCCGGATTCAGCCCCGTTTCGATCACGCTTTGCGCGGTGATGAAAGTGCCGCGCGACTTCGACATCTTCGCGCCGTCCACGGTCAAAAAGCCATGCGCGAACACGTTGGTCGGCGTGCGATGGCCGGAGAACTCGAGCATTGCCGGCCAGAACAGCGTGTGGAAATACAGAATGTCTTTGCCGATGAAGTGATACTGCTCGGCCTTCGATCCCTGGCGAACCCACGCGTCGAAGTCGAGCCCGCGCTTTTCCGCGAGGTTCTTGAAACTCGCGTAGTAGCCGACCGGCGCATCCAGCCACACGTAGAAATACTTGCCCGGCGCGCCAGGAATTTCGAAGCCGAAATAGGGCGCGTCTCGCGAAATATCCCAGTCGGCGAGCTTCGCTTCGCCGGCGTCGCCAAGCCACTCGCGCATCTTGTTGGTTGCTTCCGGCTGCGCGAGCCCGCCCACCCACGCGCGCAGGAAGTTTTCGCAGCGCGGATCGGAGAGGCGGAAGAAGTAATGCGTGGACGTCTTGCGAATCGGCGTGGCGCCCGACACCACCGAATACGGATTGACCAGTTCAGTAGGCAGATAAGTCGAGCCGCATACTTCGCAGCTGTCGCCGTATTGGTCTTTCGCGCCACATTTCGGACATTCGCCCTTGATAAAGCGGTCCGGCAGGAACATTTCCTTGACCGGGTCGTATGCCTGTTCGATGTCGCGCGCCTCGATCAGGCCCGCGTCCTTGAGCGCAAGATAGACGTTCTCGCTGAGAACGCGGTTCTCCTGGGAATCGGTCGAATAATAGTTGTCGAACGAGATGCCGAAGCTATCGAAATCGCGCTTGTGCTCCTGCCAGACGCGGTCGATCAGCTGCTTCGGCGTTACACCTTCCTTTTCCGCGCGCAGCATGACCGGCGTGCCGTGTGTGTCGTCGGCGCCCACGTAGTAGACCTCGTGCCCGTGCATTCGCAGCGTGCGGACCCAGATGTCCGTCTGAATATATTCGACCAGATGGCCAATATGGATTTGCCCGTTCGCATAGGGAAGGGCCGACGTGACGAGAATCTGGCGGCGGCCCGACGGCGCGCCTGCGGAGAGATCGGTTGCGGGTGCTGACATAAGGATGGTGGGAGCCTGCGGTGGGACGAAATGTCGATTCTAGCAGGGCGGCCACCCGCTGCGCGCGGGCTCGCGCCGGGCTGCGGCTTTGTCGTGGCGCACCGGACGGTGCGAAAAGCGAGCGCCCAAAAAAAACCGGGGCGATTAACCCCGGAGCAACAACGACAAGAGGAGAATGGTGACGCGGCGGCATTGCCAACCACGTACCGTAAAGAGAGACAGCGGATTTTCGGCAGAGTTCGAAATTTTTTCGTCCTCGTGCGAGATTTTCTTCGCTGCGCATTTCACGGCTTGATCCCGACCCGATGGCCGCAGGCGAAACGCTCGAATGGACGGCTCGCCGGAGGCCGGCGCGACTTTCGCCCGACCCCCAATTTCTTCTACGCTGCTGCTCTGCGATTACTGCGTGGCGTGCTGAGCCGTCGCGCGCAGATAGATTTCCACGCGGCGGTTAGCTGCACGACCGGCTTCGGTATTGTTGTCGGCGATCGGCTGGTTCTGACCCATGCCTTCTGCCGACAGACGCTGCGGCGCGACGCCGCGTTGCGCCAGGTAGCCCGTCACGCTTTGCGCGCGATTGACCGACAGCGTCTGGTTATAAGCCGGCTGGCCGGTGCTGTCCGTATGGCCGACCACCTGGGCGACCACTTCCGGATTCTGCTGCAACGTTTGCGTCAACTGATCCAGCACCGGCGCGAACGACGGCTTGATGGCGTAGCTGTTGGTGTCGAACGTGACCGAGCTCGGGATGTTGAGCTTGAGCGAGCCGTCCGGCTGCTCGGTGATCTGCGTGCCGGTACCCTTGGTAGCGCCCGACAGCTTGTTGTGAATGGCTTGCCAGTTGTAGCCGGTAATGCCGCCCACCGCGGCGCCGACCCCGGCGCCAATCGCTGCGCCCTTGCCGCCGCCGAAGATTGCGCCCAGTGCCGCGCCGGTGCCGGCGCCCACGCCCGTGCCCACGGCCGTGTTGGTGCCCTGTTGGCTAGCGCAGCCTGCCAGCACGGAGCCGGCAACGGCCAGAACAGCCAGGCGAGTCATGATTTTTGCATTCATTTTTGATTCCTCTCGAGTGAAGCGAATAACGCGAATAAGCGCGCAAATGAAGCGCGCGGGTGAAGCATTCCGCAGCGTTAAGCCTGGACGGCGAACGTCACGGCAGCAAAGCAGACTGCTCGACAATACGGGGAACCCCGGCGGAAAACCTAAGGCCGTTCTTCAGTCCCGGTCCGACAGTGAAGAAGGGTCTTCCGGCAGGGCTTGACGCGAGCCACTACAATAATGACTGGCGCACGCAGCGATGCGTCCCCGGCGGTCCGCCTGCCCGAAGGGTGCCCGGCACGACCGGTTTTCGCAATGCTGTCTAACAATTTCTTTCAAATTCTGGCGCGCGGCCGAGACTTCGATTCCGCCGCGCCGCAAGTGTTCCCTCGGAGTGCCAATGAGTATCGATCGGGCTTTGGTCGACGCTGCGCTCGCAGCCGTCACTGACCCCAACACTGGCCGGCCGTATGCCGCTGCCAGGAACATCAAAAACGTCGCCGTGGAGGGTGACACGGTTAGTGTCGCGGTGATACTCGGCTATCCGGCCATGCGTCAGTTCGATGCGATCCGCAAACAGTTCGCGGAGGCGCTGCAGACCGTGCCCAACGTGGCGCAGGCGCACATTCAGGTGTCGCAGGAAATCGCCGCGCATACCGTGCAGCGCGGCGTGAAACTCTTGCCGAACGTTAAAAACATCGTGGCGGTGGCGTCAGGAAAGGGCGGCGTCGGCAAGAGCACGACCGCTGTGAACCTCGCGCTCGCGCTGGCGAGCGAGGGCGCGTCGGTCGGCATACTCGACGCGGACATCTACGGACCGTCACTGCCCTTGATGCTCGGCATCGAAGGGCGCCCGGAATCGCCCGACGAGAAGACCATGAATCCGATGACCGGGCATGGCCTGCAGGCCAACTCCATCGGCTTTCTGATCGAGCAGGACAACCCGATGGTGTGGCGCGGTCCGATGGCCACCTCCGCGCTCGAGCAACTGCTGCGGCAGACCAATTGGCGCGATCTCGACTACCTGATCGTCGACATGCCGCCGGGCACCGGCGATATTCAATTGACGCTCTCGCAACGCGTGCCCGTGACCGGCGCCGTAATCGTCACGACGCCGCAGGACATTGCGCTGCTCGATGCCCGTAAGGGCCTGAAGATGTTCGAAAAAGTCGGCATTCCGATCCTTGGCATTGTCGAGAATATGGCCATGCATATCTGCTCGAACTGCGGCCATGAAGAGCATATCTTCGGCGCGGGCGGCGGCGAGCGGATGGGCAAGGAGTATGGCGTCGACGTGCTCGGCAGCCTGCCGCTCGACATCACGATCCGCGAGCAGGCCGACTCGGGCCGGCCGACCGTCGTGGCCGATCCGCAAGGGCGCATCGCGCAGATCTATCGGACGATCGCGCGCAAGGTGGCGGTGCATATCGCCGAACGCGCCCGCGACATGACGTCCAGGTTTCCCAGCATCGTCGTGCAGAACACCTGACGAGCCGTTCGGACGACGGGCCAGGCGGGGGCCGAGGCGTCTATTTGCGCCTTGTCTCGCGGTATCATGTCGACTTCACAAGTTCGGCTCGGCGGCCGCAGGGGCGGCCACCAGCCGGCAAGAGGATCGCATGGGAAAACGAATCGACGGGCAGGCGGTGCATGCGTTCATCGTGCTGGCTGCCAGCAGCGTGCTGTTATGCGGCTGCAGCGCATTCCTGAGACCACAGGAAAAGCGCGCCGACGCGCAGTTGCTGCCCACCGTGGGCAATCAGGCGCGCGGCCTCGTTACGTTCATCGAGCGCTCGGACGGCGTGCAGGTCACCTACAACCTCGCGGGCTTGCCGCCCAATAGCGATCACGCGCTGCAAGTCCACGAGCGCGGCGACTGCAACGCCACCGACGGCTCCAGCGCCGGCCAGCTGTTCTCGCCGGCCGCCGAGCGTCTGAAAGCGGGCGCGCGCGTCGAAGGCGATCTCGGCAACATTCACGCGGACGCAAACGGCGTGGCGACCGGCTTCATCGTCGCTCCGGACGTCTCGCTCGACGGCATCCGTTCGGTGTTGCAACGCGCGGTCCTGCTGCATCACGACGCGACAGATCCTTACGCTTATCCGCAGCATGGCGCTGGTGCCGCGCTAGCTTGCGGTGTGATCCGCCAATGAGCGATCGCCGCGGGGTTGCCGCGGGTTGCCAAGGGTTACCTCCCCGGCGGGCCGCATGTGCGGCAGCATCCTCGTGATCGCGTAAAATAAGCGCCTTTCGCCGCGGTGCCCGGCCAGCGCGTGTAGCTGGCGGCCCAGCTGATGCAGCCCGTTCCTGAGCGAGCCATTCAGGCCGATCCGGCGTCAGCGGGAAAGTAAGCCGCAAGGTGCCCGGCACACACCGGGTTGTTATCCGTCACACACCTGTTATTCACGTCGAGCAGCGTTCACCTATGACCATCAAATCCGACAAGTGGATCCGGCGCATGGCCGAGTCGCACAATATGATCGAGCCGTTTGCGCCCGATCAGGTTCGCGTCTCCGAAGACGGCCGGAAGATTGTCAGCTACGGCACATCGAGCTACGGCTACGACATCCGCTGCGCCGACGAATTCAAGATCTTCACGAACATCAACTCGACTATCGTTGACCCGAAGAATTTCGACGAGAAATCGTTTGTCGACTTCAAGGGCGACGTCTGCATCATTCCGCCGAATTCGTTCGCGCTGGCCCGCACGGTCGAGTATTTCCGCATTCCGCGCACGGTGCTGACCGTGTGTCTTGGTAAGTCCACGTACGCGCGTTGCGGCATCATTGTGAACGTCACGCCGTTCGAGCCGGAATGGGAAGGCCACGTCACGCTTGAATTCTCGAATACGACACCTTTGCCTGCGAAAATCTACGCGAACGAAGGCGTCGCCCAGGTGCTGTTTTTCGAAAGCGACGAAATTTGTGAGACGTCGTACGCGGATCGCGGCGGCAAATATCAAGGTCAGCACGGGGTTACGTTGCCGAAGACGTGACGTCGGCAGCGCATTGACCCACCAGGTACACAGGGTGACCGCTGCAATCTATCCAGTGCAGCGGTCGTTCTTTTTGGAGAATCGCCCATGAAGTTCCGTTTTCCCGTCGTCATCATCGACGAAGATTTCCGCTCCGAGAACATCTCCGGTTCCGGCATCCGGGCTTTGGCCGAAGCAATCGAGAAAGAAGGCGCGGAAGTGCTCGGGTTGACGAGCTACGGCGATCTGACTTCGTTCGCGCAGCAGTCGAGCCGCGCGTCGTGCTTCATCCTTTCAATCGACGACGACGAGCTGCTGCCGTACGTCGAGAACGTGGTTGTCGAAGGCGAGACGCCGGAACTGGCGGCGGCCATCGTCGCGCTGCGCGCGTTCGTGACCGAAGTGCGCCGCCGCAACGCGGACATTCCGATCTTTCTGTACGGCGAAACGCGTACGTCGCGCCACTTGCCGAACGACATCCTGCGCGAACTGCACGGCTTCATCCATATGTTCGAGGACACGCCGGAGTTCGTCGCGCGTCACATCATCCGCGAGACAAAGGTTTATCTGGATTCGCTCGCGCCGCCGTTTTTCAAGGAACTGGTGCAGTACGCCGAAGAAGGTTCGTACTCGTGGCACTGTCCTGGGCACTCGGGCGGCGTCGCGTTTCTGAAGAGTCCGCTCGGGCAAATGTTCCATCAGTTCTTCGGCGAGAACATGCTGCGCGCGGACGTCTGCAACGCCGTGGACGAACTTGGGCAACTGCTCGACCACACGGGTCCGGTCGCGGCTTCGGAGCGCAACGCCGCGCGCATTTTCAGCGCGGACCACGTCTTTTTCGTGACTAACGGCACGTCGACGTCGAACAAGATCGTCTGGCACGGCACGGTCGCACCCGGCGACATCGTCCTGGTGGACCGCAACTGCCACAAGTCGATCCTGCACGCGATCACGATGACCGGAGCAATTCCGGTGTTCCTCACGCCGACGCGCAACAACTTCGGCATCATCGGTCCGATTCCGCGTTCGGAGTTCGAGCCGGAAAACATCCGCAAGAAGATCGAGGCGAATCCGTTCGCACGCGAAGCGCTCGCCAAGAATCCCGATCTGAAGCCGCGCATTCTGACCATCACGCAAAGCACGTACGACGGCGTGATCTACAACGTCGAGATGATCAAGGAAATGTTGGGCGAATGGCTCGACACGCTTCACTTCGACGAAGCCTGGCTGCCGCACGCGGAATTCCACGAGTTCTATCAGGACATGCATGCGATCGGCGCGGGTCGTCCGCGCATCGGCGCGATGGTGTTCGCGACGCACTCCACGCATAAGCTCCTGGCCGGCATTTCGCAGGCCTCGCAGATCGTCGTGCAGGATTCGAAAAACAGCCGCTTCGACAAGCACCGCTTCAATGAGGCGTATCTGATGCATACGTCGACGAGCCCGCAATACGCGATCATCGCGTCGTGCGACGTGGCCGCGGCGATGATGGAAGCGCCCGGCGGCACGGCTTTGGTCGAAGAGTCGATTGCTGAAGCTCTGGATTTCCGCCGAGCGATGACCAAGGTCGATACCGAGTACGGCGACGACTGGTTCTTCAAGGTCTGGGGACCGGACCAGTTCGCGGAAGAAGGCATCGGTTCGCGCGAAGACTGGATGCTGCGCCCGAACGATTCGTGGCATGGCTTCGGCCCGCTCGCCGAAGGTTTCAACATGCTCGATCCGATCAAGGCGACCATCGTCACGCCGGGTCTGGACATGGACGGCGGGTTCGGCGAAACCGGCATTCCGGCCGCGATCGTGACGAAGTATCTGGCGGAGCACGGCATCATTGTCGAGAAGACCGGCCTGTACTCGTTCTTCATCATGTTCACGATCGGCATTACGAAGGGCCGCTGGAATTCGATGGTGACCGAACTCCAGCAGTTCAAGGACGACTACGACAACAACCAGCCGTTGTGGCGCGTGCTGCCGGATTTCGTCGCGCTGCATCCCACGTATGAGCGGGTCGGCCTGCGCGATCTGTGCCAGCAGATTCACAGCGTCTACCGCGCGAACGACATTGCGCGCCTGACGACCGAGATGTATCTGTCGAGCATGGAACCGGCGATGAAGCCGTCCGACGCGTTCGCGAAGCTCGCGCATCGCGAGATCGACCGCGTGCCTATCGACGAACTTGAAGGCCGCGTCACGTCGATTCTGCTCACGCCGTATCCCCCAGGCATCCCGTTGCTGATTCCGGGCGAGCGCTTTAACAAGACCATCGTCAACTATCTGCGGTTCGCGCGCGAGTTCAATGAGCGCTTCCCGGGTTTCCACACGGACATTCACGGGCTTGTCGGCGAGATGATCAACGGGCGCATCGAATATTTCGTCGATTGCGTGCGCGTCTGACAATGCGGCTGACGGCGTTCCTCGCGGACAACGGCGGCTGGCGGCGCGAGTTTCGCGCGCTTGTGTTTGCGCTCGTGTGTGGCCTCGCGCCGCTCACGGCGAGCGCGGAAGTTGCCGCCGCCGATCCGATCGACGCCGCCATGCGCACGTGTCTCGCCCGCAGCGATATGTCGTCGACGGCGGGGCAGGTGCAGTGCATGGACACCGCGCGCATCGGCTGGAATACCGCGTTGGATAACGCATGGCAACAGCTACAGCCGAAGTTGCCGTCGGCACGGCGTAGGCAGTGGCAAAAGAGCCAGGCGAGCTGGCAGGCCTCGCGCGATGCCGAGAAGCAGTTGTTCGCGGCGGTATTCGCCACCACGCGCGGCACGATGTACGTTCTCGCCGAAGCGGATATGCAATTGCAGCCGGTGCGCGACCGGGCGCTCGCGCTGCGTAGGGCGGTGGCCGAGGCGAGCGCCGGCGGCGATCCCGTGCGCGGTCCACGTACTTGCCGCGCGGACGCGCGCTGCGAACACGCGATGTTCGACATGAACCGCTATTACCGCCGTCTGCAAGCAAAAATGCCGGTGCGCTCCCGCCCCACGCTGACGCGCGCACAAAAGGCGTGGACAGCCTATCTGAATGCGACCACGCCGCTCGTCGACGAGCGCGGCCGCATCGACATCATCGGTGCACATGTGGTGACGCTCAAGCGTTTGTCGGAAACGGTCGGCAACGACTAGGCCCGTAAGCGGCAACGCACTGCGTCACGGGAGAATCAGGTCAGCGCGTAGCTTTCGGCTTGCGGATCGGGCAGCGTAAGCGCCGGTTCGCCGCGCAGATCGCGCAGCGCGTCTTCAATGATGATGGACATGGTGTTTAGCGCGAGGTCGTTATCGTCGGTGCCGAACGGCTCCTCGATTTGCGACGCGATTGCTTCGTGCGCCATGAACGTGTACCCGACAAACACCGCGAACACCGGCGTGAAAATGCCGATGCTGTCGACCAGTCCAAACGGCAGCGACGCGCAGAAGAAGTACACCGTGCGGTGGATCATGACCGAGTAGGCAAACGGCAGCGGCGTCGACGCAATCCGCTCGCATCCGCCGATCACATCCGACAACCCATTCAGATTCCGGTCGAAGGCGAGTACAGCCATCGGGTCGATTGCGCCTGCCTGCGCCTGACGCTGCACCCATTCGCCGAGATAGAGCATCAACATCGACGGTTTGTAGCGCGACGCCATCACGCGTTCGAACAGCGCGGGCGGCAGACGCGCGGCCAGGTCTTCGCGCGGATCGCTCCTGCGAAGCTGATGGCGCAGCGCGTGCGCGAGCGCGCCCAGCGCGGCGCAAAATTCGATTAGCTCTTGTTGGGGCAACGGCCTCGCTCGCAGCGTGAGCGCCTGCCGGGTGAGCGAACGCGAGTCGTTCAGCAGTTGCCCCCAGAGCTTGCGCGCTTCCCACCAGCGGTCATAGCTGGCGTTATTGCGAAAGCCGAGAAACACCGCGAGAGCGATGCCGATCAGCGAGAACGGCGCGGTCGTGTTGAGATTCAGCGAGATCGGCAGCAGATGATCATGCGCGGCGACCGCAATCACGGAGATTGCAAAAATGAGAAAGAGCCGTGGAAGCAACTGCGGAAGCACCGAGCCACGCCAGGCGAGCAGCATGCGAAACCAATGGAGATGCGGACGGATGATCATCGGTGTGCTTTGCCGTGAGCGATGGAGTTTCTATTATCGCTTGTTGTTCGAGCGGCGCTATCGGAGCGCAGTACTCGTACAGGCAATGCTTCTATCCGCATTCCACGAGATGAAAGGCCACGCCGTAGCGTGGCTTTCATACAGACATCAATCGCGAGCCGAGGAAGCCGCGCCGTGACTGAGCCAGTCGAGTACGGCGGTCGCATCGTCGTCGGCGCCTTGACGCGCTTTCGCCACCGTTTCAGCAACGTCCGCGCTTGGCACCGCGCGGCGAATCGCCACGCCTACCGCGAGAATGTCGATCATCACCAGATGCAGGATTCGCGAAATCATCGACAGTTGCGACTCGCGAATTTCAATGTGATCGGTCTCGAGCGCGACCGTCGCACGCTTGGCCAACGGCGTGTTGCTCGACGTGATGGCGATCACCTTGGCGCCCGCTTGCATCGCGACGTCAAGCACGCGCAGCAGTTCGGGCGCGCGTCCGGATTTGGACACGGCGACGATCACATCGCCCTTGCCGAGCAGCGCAGCCGAAGCCGCCTGCATGTACAGATCGCCGTAAGCAATGGTCGGGATACCGAAACGGAAGAATTTGTAGTGCGCATCTTGCGCGACGATGTTCGAATTGCCGAGGCCGTAGAACTCGATGCGCCGTGCGCCGTTCAACAGGTCGATCGCACGCTCGACGTGCTCGAAGTTCAAATGCTCGCGCAACTGAAGAATCGCGGAGACGGTGTTGTCCAGCACCTTCGCGCCGAAATCCGTCGCGGTATCGCCGAGATGCACCTGGCTGTGGCTCACCGGAATCGTGCCGGTCAAACCGGTTGCGAGCTTTAGCTTGAAATCCGACAGACCCTGACAGCCGAGCGAGCGGCAGAAGCGAATCACGGTGGGCTGACTCACGTCGGCCTTGCGCGCGATGTCCACAATCGGATCGTTGATGATCGAGCGCGGATGATTCAACGCGAGATCGGCGACGCGGCGCTCCGCCGGCGTGAGCGCGTCGCGCATCTGACGAATCCGTTCGAATACCGCCGATGAACTGCCGCCCGCGCGATTCGACAACTGCTCGGCGAGAATCGCGGACACGCCGAGGAACGCCGGATATTCCGCGGTGATTACATAGGTCGGCACGTTCTGCAAGTACGCCTCGAAGCGGCCTTTCGCTTCGAAGCGCTTGCGAAACGACGAGCGCGCGAAGAACTCACCGAGCCGCGGCACCACGCCGCCGCCGATATAAATGCCGCCGAGCGCGCCGAGCGTCACCGCGATATTGCCCGCGAAGGTGCCGAGAATGCCGCAGAACACGTCGACGGATTCCGCTGCGAGCGGCTCGCCTTCCAGCGCGCGTTTGACGATCTCGACCGTGTCGACGTTCGCCGCCACGCGCTTCTTGTCGCGGCCCGCCAACGCACGGTAAATCACTTCGATACCGGGCCCCGCGGCCACGCGCTCGAACGATACGTGCGACCACTTCTTGCGCGCGTATTGCAGCACGATGTCTTCGCGCTCATCGGCCGGCGCGAACGTGGCGTGACCGCCTTCGCTGCCGAGCGCGATCCAGCGGTCGTCGGCGGGAATCAGGCCCGACACGCCCATGCCGGTGCCCGGACCGAGCAGCCCGATCACGCTGTTCGGGCGGCGCGTGCCGCCGCCGACCTGCACGCGTTGCGCATCGGTCAGGCCTGGCAGGGCCATGGCGAGCGCGGTGAAGTCGTTCACGACGAGCAGCGTGTCGAAGCCGAGCGCGCGGCGCGTCGCTTCGATCGAGAAGCTCCAGTCGTGATTCGTCATGCTGACCTGATCGCCGTCGACCGGGTTCGCAATCGCAATCGCCGCGTGATTCACGCGGCCGATCTTCATGTCTTTCAGATACTTCTTGATGACTTCGGCAACGCCCGGGTAAGCCGCGCACGGGTAGACCTGCACCGAGCCGATCTCGCCCGGGCCGGTTTCCAGCGCGAAGCGCGCGTTCGTGCCGCCGATGTCGGCCAGCAGCCTCGGTCCATCGGCGTGCTGGCCCGCGCCCGGAGCAGCCTTAGTTTGCACACCAGTAGACATCGAGTCTCACTCCCTTGTCGTTTGCCAACTGCGAGATGGCATTTTTTTGTAGCGAAGATGCGGCGGCATTCAGCACGTCCATCTTGCGCGGTCCGGCGATCAGCAAGAACAGGTGTTTCACTTCTTTCAGCGCGGACAGCGACCAGCTCACACGCGCATGCGGCGCGCTGCCCGGATGCACGGCGACGAAGCGCTCGGTCGTAGTGATCGCGTGATCCCATTCGGGCGCGTCGGCGAAGATCGACGCAGTGTGGCCGTCTTCACCCATGCCGAGAATCGCGACGTCGGGGGCGCCGGCAAAACGCGCATCCGCGTTCAGCGCGGCAACGTGAGAGTGCAGATCCTGCGTGGTGTCGGCGAGCGGCCAAAAGGTTGCGTTCTTCGCGGCGTTCTGCAGCAACGTGGCGTGCACGAGTTGCGAGTTGCTTGCGCTGTCCGTCTCCGGCACCCAGCGGTCGTCGACCAGCGTCACGGCAATGCGCGCCCAGTCGAAGCTTTGCGTGGACAACGTCTCCAGGAACGAGCGCGGACTGCTGCCGCCGGACACGGCAAGCAGGGCCGGGCGCACGCCGGCAGTGGATGTGCCGGCTGTGGACGCGCCGGATATACCGGCGTCCGACGTTGCCGTCTGTGCGGCCAGCGATGCATGTAACGCGTCGCCAACCGCCTTCGCCAACGCGTCGGATTGGGCGCGTTGATCGTCGAAAGCGTGAAGCTCGATCACTTCTCCTCCGTGCTGCTTTTTTGTTAGATCTGCGAAAATCCGCCGTGAATCAATTCTCTTCTTCGAGCCAGCAGGTGCCGTGCTGCGCGAGCATCGCGCTGGCGGCGGCAGGACCCCAGGTACCCGATGCATACGGCTTCGGCGGTTTGTTCGAAGCCTTCCATTCGTTCAGGATCGGTTCGACCCAACGCCACGCGGCTTCCTGTTCGTCGCGTCGCACAAACAGCGCGAGCCGGCCGTTGATCACGTCGAGCAGCAGGCGCTGATACGCCTCCATCTGCCCTTCGCGGAAAAACTGGTCGAACGCGAGATCCAGGTGAACGCTTGCGAGATTCATGCCTTCGCCGGGCTGCTTCGCGAGACAGTAGAGACGAATGGTTTCGTTCGGCTGCAAGCGGATCACCAGACGATTCGCGCCCGCGCGCAACGCCGAAACACCCAACGCCGAGTGCGGCACCGCACGGAAATTCACGACGATTTCCGCGACGCGGTCCGCAAGCCGTTTGCCGGTGCGCAGGAAAAACGGCACGCCAGCCCAGCGCCAGTTTTCAATCTCGACTTTCAACGCGACGAAGGTTTCCGTCGTGCTGTTCGGCTTCACGCCGGGTTCCGTCGCATAGGCCGGCACCGCACTGCCGCGAATCCCGCCCGAATGATACTGGCCGCGCACCGCAACTTTGCCGATGTCGAGCGGATCGATCGGCTTTAACGCACGCAGCACGCGCAGCTTTTCGTCGCGGACCGAGTCCGAGTCCATTGAATGCGGCGGCTCCATTGCGACAATCGAAAGCAGTTGCAGCAAATGGTTCTGCACCATGTCCCGCAGTGCGCCGGTATTGTCGTAGAAATCGCCACGCGCTTCGACACCGAGTTCCTCGGCAATCGTGATCTGGATACTTTCGACCCACTCGCGACGCCATAGCGGCTCGAACAGCGCATTGCCGAAGCGCAGCGCCAGCAGGTTCTGCACGGGCTCTTTGCCGAGGTAGTGGTCGATCCGGTAGATCTGTTCTTCAGCGAAGATTTCACCGACCGCGTCGTTGATCGCATTCGACGACTTGAGGTCGTAGCCGAGCGGCTTTTCGAGCACGATGCGCGCATTCTCATTGAGCCCGACCGAGGCGAGCGCGCGGCAGATCGGCACGAACAGCGACGGGCCGGTGGCCAGATAAAACACGCGGATGCCCGGTAGGTCCTTGACCGCATCGCGAAGCAACGTGAAGTCTTCCGGATTGCCCAAGTCGATCTTCACGAACTCGATACGTTCGAGAAAGCTGGCCCACGCCGTTTCGTCGACACCGTTCTTCGATACGTACGGCTTGACGTGCTCGTTGACCCACTGAAGGTACTCGCCGCGATCGGCCGCATGGCGCGCCACCGCGACGATCTTGCCGCTGTCGGCCAGCATGCCGCCCGCACGGTGCGCTTCAAACAGTGCGGGGAGAATCTTGCGCATCGACAGATCGCCGGTTCCGCCGAAGAGAACGAAGGTGAAACTTGAATCGGTTTGCATGAGTCTCCGTCGATGTCCTGGGGCCGCCGGAATGGAGCAAAAAGGGCGACCGTAGTCCGATAAAATTTTTTTTGACACTGAATTGTAGTTTAACTACAATCCAAATCAAGAGGTAGCGCTAATTCGATGAAAAAAGCGTGCGCTGTCAGGCAAGGTTGCGCGTTTTCGCTAATCGGCGGGCGTCTCCTGCATGTTAACGGACATTGCGTGCCGGCATAGCCCGGCATGCCCCCGGCGGCCGTTACCGGAACGCCGGGGAGTCGCGCGCCGGCAGGCGCCGGTTGCCTCGTTTGACGTGCAGTGCACCTCGAGTCTGCCGCGCGACGCGGGCAGGCAAAAATCAAAAGAGGAGACAATCAGTTGCATCCCGAACCACTCATCTCTTGAGCTTCCAGCGGCCGAACATCGGTCCGCCGGCACATGCTTCGCGCATGCGCCCGACCGTGCTCGATCGCCCAGTGTTTTGCCTGTTTTGAACCAACCACAGCACCCTGGCGACATCAGGGGCCATTTGTTTTTTGTTCAGGTGTCTGGAGGAGATAAGCAATGAAATTTCGCGCGATCATGGGCGCTTTGTGCGCCGCAGGTCTGATGTGTGGCGTCTCGGCCGTGCAGGCTGCCGAGTCGGTCGAAGTGTTGCACTGGTGGACTTCGGGCGGCGAATCGAAAGCCGTCGGCGTCCTCAAGGACGACATGACGAAGCAGGGTTACACGTGGAAGGACTTTGCGGTTGCGGGTGGCGCGGGCGCGGCTGCCATGACGGCACTCAAGACGCAGGTGATCTCGGGCAATGCACCGAGCGCCGCGCAGATCAAAGGCCCGCTGATCCAGGACTGGGCTTCGCAAGGCGTGCTGGTGCCGATCGACTCCGTCGCGGGCGACTGGAAGAAGAACCTGCCGCCGGAAATCGACAAGATCATGCACGCGGACGGTCACTACGTCGCGGCGCCGTTCTCGGTGCATCGCGTGAACTGGCTGTACATCAACAAGGCAGCGCTCGAAAAGGCAGGCGGCAAAGTGCCGACCACGTGGCCTGAATTCTTCGCGGTGGCCGACAAGATGAAGGCCGCGGGCATCCAGCCGATCGCGATGGGCGGCCAGCCGTGGCAAGACCTGACGCTGTGGGAAGACGTCGTGCTGTCGCAAGGCGCGGACTTCTACAAGAAGGCGCTGGTCGACCTCGACGAAAAGACGCTGACGTCGGACAAGATGGTCGGCGTGTTCGACACGGTCCGCAAGATTCAGGGTTACTTCGACGCGGGCCGCACGGGCCGTGACTGGAACCTGGCAACGGCGATGGTCATCAACGGCAAGGCCGGCATGCAGTTCATGGGCGACTGGGCGAAGGGCGAATTCGCCAACGCCGGCAAGAAGTCGGGTTCGGACTACGTGTGCGCTGCCGTGCCGGGCACGGAAAAGGCCTACACGTTCAACGTCGACTCCTTCGTGTTCTTCCAGCAGAAGGGCCAGAAGGCTGCAACGCCGGGTCAACTGGCGCTCGCCAAGACCATCATGTCGCCGGAATTTCAGGAACAGTTCAGCCTGAACAAGGGCTCGATTCCAGTTCGTCTGGGCGTGTCGATGACCAAGTTCGACGACTGCGCGAAGAAGTCGTACGCGGATGAACAGGTCGCGATCAAGTCGGGCGGCTATGTGCCTTCGCTGGCGCACGGCATGGCTCAGCCGGATGCAGCAGCCGGCGCGATCTCCGACGTGGTCACGAAGTTCATGAACTCGCAGCAGGATTCGAAGAGCGCGGTTGCAGCGCTCGCGAAGGCAGCGAAGACCAAGTAAGTGAAGCAGTGAAGCGGCGTGTCCAATCGGGGGCGCTGCTTCGCGCCGCTGATTGCGTTGGATTGCGACACGCTGCACGCGCCGATGCAGGCGGCTTCACCCTGGTTTCATAGAGTCACACCTATACCGTTGCGGCTTCGCGTTTGTTTGCGTTCTCACGTTGTCAGGTTTGTCGTGTGCATCATACGTGAGCGGCCCGGCGGTACAGTTTCAGCAGGAGTCGAGTAGTGACTGCTTCTATCAGCGGAAACGGGAAAACGGCTAACGTCGCCCGCCGCGTATCGCCCATGGCGGCCCTTGCCGATCGCTGGATTCCGAAGCTGGTGCTCGCACCCAGCGTCGTCATCAGCCTGGTCTTCGTGTATGGCTTCATTGCCATCACCGGCTATCTGTCGCTGTCCAATTCGCGGCTGATGCCTCGTTATGATTTTGTCGGTCTCGACCGTTATCGCGAACTGTTCGATAACGACGTGTTCTGGACGTCGGCTGCGAACCTCGGCTGGTTCGGCATCCCGTTCATCGGTATCTGTATCGGGCTCGGCCTGTTCCTCGCAATCCTGCTCGATCAGCAGATCCGCAACGAAGGCGCGCTGCGCGCGGTGTTTCTTTACCCGATGGCGTTGTCGTTCATCGTGACCGGCACCGCGTGGCAATGGATCATGACGCCGAGCATCGGCCTCGAAAAAGTCTTTCACGACTGGGGCTGGACGAGCTTCTCGTTCAGTTGGCTGGGCGATCCGGACAAGGCGATTTTCTGCGTCGTGATTGCGGCGGTGTGGCAATCCACCGGGTTTGTGATGGCGCTCTTCCTCGCGGGACTGCGTGGTGTCGACAGTGAAATCTTCAAGGCCGCGCAGATGGACGGCGCGAACTTGCCCACCATCTACCGCAAAATCGTGATTCCGAGCATGCGTCCGGTGTTCTTCTCCGTGCTGCTGATTCTTTGCCACATCACGATCAAGACCTTCGACCTGGTGGTCGCATTGACGGCGGGCGGTCCGGGCACTTCGTCGTCGCTGCCGGCGATTTTCATGTACACGTTTTCGTTCAATCGCGGGCAACTCGGCGTCGGCGCGGCATCGTCGATCATGATGCTCGCAACCGTCGTGGCCGTGCTCGTGCCGCTCATGTATCTGGAATCGAGGAGCACCCGCAATGCAGCCTAAGATGACGATCAGCCGCGCCGTCATTTACGCGGCGTTGATTCTGTTTGCCCTGTACTTCCTGTTCCCGTTGTACGTGATGCTGTCGACGTCGTTCAAGGACATCGACCAGTTGCGCACCGGCAACCTGCTCACGCCGCCTTCGCACTGGACCGTCGATCCGTGGATCAAGGCATGGAGCGGCGCGTGTACCGGCGTTCGTTGCGACGGCATGCAGCCGTTCTTCATGAACTCCGTGCGCATGGTGATACCGGCGGTGCTGATTTCGTCGATCATCGGCGCGTTCAACGGTTATGTGCTGACGCACTGGCGTTTTCGCGGCGCCGATCCGATCTTCACGTTGCTGCTGGTCGGCTGCTTCATTCCGTTCCAGGCGATCCTGCTGCCGATGGCGCGTTTCGAAGGCATGCTCGGCCTGTCGAACACTACGACCGGTCTGGTGGTGGTGCACGTGATCTACGGTATCGCGTTCACCACGATGTTCTTCCGCAACTTCTACGTCAGCATTCCGGCTGAACTCGTGAAGGCGGCGCGTATCGACGGCGCGGGTTTCTTCACGATCTTCACGAAGATTCTGCTGCCGGTGTCGCTGCCCATTTTCATGGTGTGCCTGATCTGGCAATTCACGCAGATATGGAATGACTTCCTGTTCGGGATTGTGTTCTCCGGCGTCGATTCGATGCCGATCACGGTGGCGCTGAACAACCTCGTGAACACCTCGACCGGCGTGAAGGAATACAACGTGGACATGGCCGGCGCGATCATCGCCGCGTTGCCGACCTTGCTGGTCTACATCGTCGCCGGACGCTATTTCGTGCGCGGCCTGACGGCGGGCGCAGTGAAGGGCTAACGCCAGGTCAGTCCAGGCTAAACCATCCGAGCGCGGCGGCGCTTCGTGCATGAACGCGTGAAGCACCGCCGTCACCCGAAGACGTTTTCAAGCAGTACCAGAGACAAGAGGATTCACAGCATGGCAAGCCTTTCCATCCGTGACGTGTACAAGACTTACCCGAATGGGGTGCCGGTTCTGAAGGGTGTCAATATCGACATCGAAGACGGCCAGTTCCTGATTCTCGTCGGCGGCTCGGGCTGCGGTAAGTCGACGCTGCTCAACATGATCGCTGGTCTCGAAACCGTGACCAAGGGCGAGATCCAGATCGACGGTAAGACGGTGAACAACCTGTCGCCGAAAGACCGCGATATCGCGATGGTGTTTCAGTCGTACGCGCTGTATCCGTCCATGACGGTGCGCGAGAACATCTCGTTCGGCCTGAACATCCGCAAGGTGCCGAAGCAGGAACAGGCGCAGATTGTCGACCGCGTGTCGAACACACTGCAAATCACACATCTGCTGGACCGCAAGCCGGGCCAACTTTCCGGCGGCCAGCGTCAGCGCGTGGCCATGGGCCGTGCACTTGCACGCGATCCGGTGATGTTCCTGTTCGACGAGCCGCTGTCGAACCTCGACGCGAAGCTGCGTATCGAAATGCGTTCGGAAATCAAGCTGCTGCATCAACGCCTCGGCACGACGATCGTCTACGTGACGCATGATCAGATCGAAGCGATGACGCTCGGCGACCGCATCGCCGTGATGAAGGACGGCATCGTGCAGCAATTTGGCGCGCCGCAGGAAATCTACGACTCGCCGTCGAACCTGTTCGTGGCCGGCTTCATCGGCGCGCCGCCGATGAACTTCATTCAAGGCAAGCTCGTCGAGCAGGGCGCGGGCATTGGCCTCGAACTTGACACGGGAGTCGCACGCACGGCGTTGAACCTGCCGTTCGATTCGGCGAAGGTCAAGTCGCACGTCGGCCGCGAAGTGATTCTCGGCTTGCGCCCGGAACGAATCACCGATTCGCGCGGCGCGCACGGCGACCACGGCAAGCTGCAACAGATCGAAGTGAAGGTCGACGTGATCGAGCCGACCGGTCCCGACACGCTCGTGTTCGCGCAAGTCAACGGCAAGCGCGTGGTGAGCCGCGTGCATCCGGCTTCGAATCCGCAGCCGTTGACGAACACGACGCTGCTGTTCGATGCGTCGAAGGCGGTGTTGTTCGATCCGTCGAATGAAGAGCGGATTGCCTGAACCGGATCTGACCGTCGCATTCGTCTGAATGGAAGAAAGCCCCTTGCGTCGAGAGACGCAAGGGGTTTTTCGCTGGAAGGCGTCAAGCCTCCGGAATACGCAGGTCCGGATTATTGCGCACGAGTTCCGTGACCCATTCGGTGAACGCGCGTAGCCGCGAACTCAGATTGCGGCGATGCGCGTAAAGGATCGACAGCGGTGTGCTGGGGCTCGTGTAGTCCGTGAGGATTTCCTTGAGCACGCCGCGCTCGATCAGATGCGCGACCATGAAGCGCGACGGCTGGATCATGCCGTGTCCGAGCGCGGCCGCGCGAATGTAGACCGATCCGTCGTTCACCGCGAGCACGCTTTTCATCGCGACCTTGGCGATCTCGCCGTTCACTTCGTATTCGAACGGAAAAGTCTTGCCCGTGCGGGCCGACACATAATTGACGGCGCGATGCTCGCTCAACTGTTCCAGCGTGGTCGGCGTGCCGTACTTCTCCAGGTACGCGGGCGACGCGCACGTGACGATCCGCGCCTGGCCGATGCGCCGCGCGACGAGACTCGACTCTTCCGGCGTGCCCATGCGGATCACGCAATCCACCGCGTCCTGGATCAGGTCGATATTGCGGTCGGCGAGACCGAGCCGTACGTCGATTTCCGGATAGCGCCGGTAGAAATCGTCGAGCGCGGGCAGCAGCAGCGCACGGGCGAGCGTGCCGGACGTATCGACGCGGATCGTGCCCACCGGATTCTCGCGCTTGTTCGACAGCGACGATTCGGCGTCGGCGACTTCCGCGAGAATGCGCACGCAGCGGTCGTAGAACAGCGCGCCGTCCTCAGTAACGCTGACCTGGCGCGTCGAACGGTTCAACAGCCGCACGCCGACGTGTTCTTCCAGCGCCTGAATCGTCCGGCTGACTTTGGCGCGCGGCAGGTCGAGCGATTCGGATACTTTGGTGAAGCTGTTCGCCTCGACCACACGCGTAAATATCTCCATCGCTTCGAAACGGTCCATGTTTGGCCTTGTGAGTGATTAGCGGAAATAGCTTTTGACGTGAAGTGTATAGGCTGGAATTAATGTTGTCCGCAAGGGTGGATGACGGGCGGCCGCGCTCAGTCCCGGTCGGGCGCGCCGAGCGGGAAGAGCGGACGATACGGCCGCGCTTCGTCGACCGCGCGTGCGAACGACGGACGCGCCAACAGCCGCTCTCGATAGGCGCGCACATGGGCAAACGCCGGATCGATCGCATGCGTCCAGTCAGCGTAAAAGAGAAACGGCGCGGCGCCGCAATCGGCGAGGCTGAAAGTGTCGCCCGCGGCCCATTCGCGCCCGGCCATTACGTTGTCGAGCCACGCGTATGCCGTGTCGAGCATCGCGCGAGCTTCCGAGACGCCGCGCGCGTCGCGCTCCGTTTCGGGACGCAGGCTGTCGTAGACGATTCTTTGCTGCGGCGTCGAAATATAGTTGTCGAAGAAGCGATCCATGCTGCGCACTTCGAGCGCCGCGCGCGCGTCGGCCGGCAAAAGCGGCACCGGCCCCGGATGATACAAGCCAAGGTATTCGATGATGATGCTCGCCTCCGTCACCGTCCGGCTGCCGTCGACCAGCACCGGAAAGCGTTTGATCGGCCACAGCGCGGCAAACTCGGCCATGGTTTGTGGATCGTCGTGCGCGAGCAGGCGGAACTCGAACGGCGTGCCGTTCTCGTAGAGCGCGGTGAGGGCCTTCTGACAGTAAGAGGAAAAGGGGTGGGCGTATAGCTTGATGCTCATCGTGGTCACCTTGAAGGAGGGCGGGTTCACCGCGGGCCGGCGAAGACCGCTGGGCCGCGTTTACATGACGACGAACGAAGGCGGCGCAAATCGACAGTCCGCCGGCGAGCAACGCACGCTACGACTGCCACCGCAAAGACCGCTAATGCGGCAACCGCACATCGAACCTGAACGTCACGAGCCGCGCGAGCAGAATGAAAGCGGTGGCGGCCAGCACGCTATACACCGTGTCGAAGTTCACATAATCCAGCAACACATACAGCCAGCAGCCGACGAAAGCGCATGTCGCGTAGGGCCGCGAATCACGCAGAATCAACGGCACCTCGTTGCACAGCACGTCGCGAATTACACCGCCGAATACGCCCGTCGCCACACCCATCATCACGGACGTGAACCACGGCATCTGGGCGTCGTGCGCAATCGAGGTGCCCGCGATGCTGAAAAGGCCGAGGCCGATTGCGTCGGCGACCAGCAGCACGCGCTCAGACAGCAGGCGCGAAGTCATCTTCAGCAGCGTGGGTGCGAAGAGAGACATCACGAAGATCGCGATCAGATATTCCTGATGCTCGACCCAGTAAAACGGGCGGCGCTCCAGCAGCACGTCGCGTAGCGTGCCGCCTCCGAAGGCTGTGGCAATTGCGACGAGAAAGGTGCCGACGGCGTCGAGCCGGCGGGTCCTCGCTTCAATGAAACCGGAAATAGCGTAGGCGAAGATCGCCAGCGCCTCCATGATGGTCAGCGCGAGCGTCAGCCTGGGATGGATCACCGCGGCTCCGTCACTTGGCCTGAGCCGGCGTGGCGCCCGGCTGCAGCAGCACGACCACAGCGCCGGCGCCGCCGTCATGCGGACGCGCCTGGCAAAACGCAATCACCTCGTTCTTCTGCACGAGCCACGCGCGCACTTTGCCCTTGAGCACCGGTTCCTTGCCGACCGATCCCAGACCCTTGCCGTGAATCACGCGCAGACACCGCAAACCGCGCTTCACCGATTCGCGGATGAATTCAGCCAGCGCCTCGCGCGCTTCCTCCCGCCGCATGCCGTGCAGATCGATTTGCGCCTGCACGATCCAGTCGCCGCGCCGCAGTTTTCGCACGACTTCCTGGCTCACGCCGGGGCGGCAGTAGGAGAGCGTTTCGTCGGTTTCCAGCAGCACCTCGGGATCGAACTCGTCCGAAATGGCTTCGTGCAACACGGCTTCTTCGTCGAGCCGCGTCTGCACGGGCAGCGGCGGCGGAGGATTGCGCGGCAACGACGCGCGCGGCGGCACCGCGAGCGGCGCAATTACGCCGATCTCGCGGCGGAACAGATCCGCATCCGCGGCCGCTTCACGCTGTGCAGCCGCCGCGGCCGCGCGTTCGCGCTCGCGACGTTGTGCATCGACCTTCAACGCATCGCGCAACGCGCCAAGGCCGGCGAGGCCCGCAGCCGGCTCGATCTTGGTTCTGGCGACCGGCGCAGCCGGTTCCGGCGCGGGTCGCGCGGCGGCGCGGGCGCGCTTGGGCTCGTTCGGATGAGGGTGGTTCTTCGGCATAGCGGAAATACACGCGGAAAGTAATTCGGTCACGCGGCGCCTGGCGTAACGGGGACGCGACCCGAATGCAAAAAGGCCGCTGGCTTGTCAGCCGCGGCCTTCCATCGAGCAAGCGGCCGGGCAAGGCCCAACCGCCATTTTACCGTTGCGTTCGCGCGAAAGCGCTGCCGATCAACGCTCGGCTTCCTGGCTCATCGCGTGCTCGCCGGCCATCTCGTTGATGGTTTCCAGATAGCGCTGCGCGTCGAGCGCGGCCATACAGCCCGTGCCCGCGCTCGTGATCGCCTGACGGTACACGTGGTCCTGCACGTCGCCGGCGGCGAACACGCCCGGCACGCTGGTGGCGGTCGCAAAGCCGTTCAGGCCGCCCTTCGTGATGATGTAGCCGTTCTTCATCTCCACCTGGCCTTCGAAGATGTCCGTGTTCGGCTTATGGCCGATCGCGACGAACAGGCCCTGCAACGCGATGTCGGTCGTCTCGCCGGTTTGCGTATGTTTGACGCGCAAACCGGTCACGCCGGACTGGTCGCCGGTCACTTCATCGAGCGTATGGTTCCACTTGATCTCGACGACGCCTTCCTTTTCTTTCGCCAGCAGCCGGTCGATCAGGATCGGCTCGGCGCGGAACTTGTCGCGGCGATGGATCACCGTCACCTTCTTCGCGATACCGGACAGGTACAGCGCTTCTTCAACGGCGGTATTGCCGCCGCCGACCACGGCCACATGCTGCTGCTTGTAGAAGAAGCCGTCGCAAGTGGCACAGGCCGACACGCCCTTGCCCATGAACGCTTCTTCGGACGGCAGGCCGAGGTATTGCGCCGATGCGCCAGTCGAGATGATCAGCGAATCGCACGTGTACTCGCCCGAGTCGCCGATCAGGCGGATCGGCTTCTCGTTCAGTTTGGCCGTATGAATGTGGTCGAAAATGATTTCCGTGTTGAAGCGCTCAGCGTGCTCCAGGAAGCGCGCCATCAGTTCCGGGCCTTGCACGCCGTTGGCGTCGGCGGGCCAGTTTTCGACGTCCGTAGTGGTCATCAACTGGCCGCCTTGCGCGAGACCCGTGACGAGCACCGGCGCGAGGTTGGCGCGCGCCGCATAGACCGCGGCCGTATAGCCGGCGGGACCGGAACCGAGAATCAGAACCTTGGCATGTTTCGTGGAAGTTGCTGGCATGATTGAATCCTTTTACGGCGCGCTGCTCGCCCATGCGAGGCCGCGCGACTTGAGCTGAAACTGTAGATGGGTATCAGTCGGGCATTATAAAGGGCGGGGCGGCGGCCTGCTCCATGAAGCTTTCCGATCGCGGCGATAGTCTGCGGCGTGTGCTCGTCGCGCGGCCTCCGATCAATGCGTGTCGGCAATCGGCCAGGTTACTGTCATTTACAGCCTCGCGCGGGGCACTGCGTTTACAATAGGCCGGATCGAAGTTTCGGCTCGCCGGTGTCGCGCCCGCAGCCGCGCCGGGCGAGGCTCGGCCCGCGGCTCGACGCACCGGATTGGCCACACACGCAACAGGATCAATGGCAAAAGCTCCTTATTCCGCGAGCGCGCAGGCATTGCCGCACCGCATGTCGCGCCTCTTCACCGAAATCCGCTGGATTCTGCAGGTCGCGCTCGGCGTTTTCCTGCTGATGGCGCTCGTCAGCTATAGCCGGCGCGACCCGAGCTGGACGCATGCCGCCCAGGTCGAGCACATCGCTAACTGGGCGGGCCGCGTGGGCGCGTGGACGTCGGACATTCTGCTGCTGCTGTTCGGCCTGTCCGCTTACTGGTGGATCGTGCTGCTCGGCCGCCATATCTCCGCGAACTACAAGCGCATCACGCGTCACGAGGAATTACAGGAAGACGCACCGCGCGACGTGAGCTGGCTCGCGGACGCCTTTGCATTCATGCTTGTGCTGCTCGCATGTGATGGCATCGAGGCGTTGCGCATGTGGTCGCTCAAGGTGCAGTTGCCGCGCGCGCCGGGCGGCGTGATCGGAGAGGCGGTCGCGCGTGGCGTGTCGCATGCGCTCGGTTTCACGGGCGGCACGCTGGCGCTGCTGATCGTGCTCGGCATCGGCCTGTCGCTGTATTTCCGTTTCTCGTGGCTGTCGGTGTCGGAAAAGGTCGGCGAGTCGATCATTTCGGCGGTGACCTTCGCGAAGCTGCGCCGCGAGGCCGGGCGCGACCGCAAACTGGGCGAAGCGGCCGCAGTGAAGCGCGAAGGCAAGGTCGAAAAGGGCCGCGTGCGCATCGAGGAACACGAGCCTGTCATGATCGTGCCGCCGGTTGTCACACCGGCCAAGTCGGAGCGCGTCGAGAAAGAACGGCAAGTGCCGCTCTTCACGGACCTGCCGGGCGATTCCACGTTGCCGCCTATTTCGCTGCTCGATCCGGCGCCCGCCGCGCAGGAAACCATCTCGGCGGATACGCTCGAATTCACCTCGCGTCTGATCGAGAAAAAGCTCAAGGACTTTGGCGTCGACGTGAGCGTGGTCGCCGCGTATCCGGGTCCGGTTGTCACGCGTTACGAGATCGAGCCCGCCACCGGCGTGAAGGGCAGCCAGATCGTGAATCTGGCGAAAGACCTCGCGCGTTCGCTGTCGCTCGTGTCGATCCGCGTCGTGGAAACGATTCCCGGCAAGAATTTCATGGCGCTCGAATTGCCGAATCAGCGTCGCCAGACCGTGAGCCTTTCCGAGATTCTCGGCTCGGCGGTTTATGCGGACGCGGCGTCGCCGCTGACCATGGGTCTCGGTAAGGACATCGGCGGCAAGCCCGTATGCGCGGATCTCGCGAAGATGCCGCACCTGCTAGTCGCGGGTACCACCGGTTCGGGCAAGTCGGTCGGTATCAACGCGATGATTCTGTCGCTGCTCTATAAGGCGAGCGCCGACCAGGTCCGCATGATCCTGATCGATCCGAAGATGCTCGAAATGAGCGTCTACGAAGGCATTCCGCATCTGCTGTGTCCGGTCGTGACGGACATGCGTCAGGCCGGTCACGCGCTCAATTGGGCGGTCGCCGAAATGGAGCGGCGCTACAAGCTGATGAGCAAGCTCGGTGTGCGCAACCTGGCGGGCTACAACAACAAGATCGACGAAGCCGCCAAGCGCGACGAGAAGCTGCCGAACCCGTTCAGCCTCACGCCGGACGAGCCGGAGCCGCTCACGCGTCTGCCCAACATCGTCGTCGTGATCGACGAACTTGCGGACCTGATGATGGTGGTCGGCAAGAAGGTCGAAGAACTGATCGCGCGGATCGCGCAGAAGGCGCGCGCGGCCGGCATCCATCTGATTCTCGCCACGCAGCGTCCGTCGGTGGACGTGATTACCGGGCTCATCAAGGCCAACGTGCCGACGCGAATGGCGTTCCAGGTGTCGTCGAAAATCGACTCGCGCACGATTCTCGATCAGCAGGGCGCTGAATCGCTGCTCGGCATGGGCGACATGCTCTATCTGCCGCCGGGCAGCGGCCTGCCGGTGCGCGTGCACGGCGCGTTCGTATCGGACGAGGAAGTGCATCGCGTCGTCGACAAGCTCAAGGAACAGGGCGAGCCGAACTATATCGAGGGCATTCTCGAGGGCGGCGTGACGGGTGAGGGCGACGAAGGCTCGGCGGGCGCTGGCGCAGGCGGCTCGGGCGACGGCGAGTCAGACCCGCTCTACGATCAGGCGGTGGATGTGGTGCTGAAAAACAGGCGCGCGTCGATCTCGCTGGTGCAACGGCATTTGCGCATCGGCTACAACCGCGCGGCGCGTCTGCTCGAACAAATGGAAAATTCTGGCGTGGTATCGGCGATGTCATCGAACGGCAATCGCGAGATTCTCGCGCCGGCGCGCGAGGCGGACTAAGCCGCGCTGGCAACGCGCCGGTGGCGGGTCATGCTCTGCGTGCGAGTTTGGCGTCGCGTCAAAGCCGGGCTCTTAAGCCAGGCTCTTAAGCCGGGCTTCTAAGCCTCGCTTAAGGCTGGCTGTATAAGCTCGCTGATAACGTTGGCCGCGAGCGTTGCAGCTTCGTGGATTTGCCTTACGCTTTGCGTTAGCTTTGCGTTGGGTTTGTCTCAGGCTTGCCGCGCGCTTCGCACTTCATGCCTTGGCCGAAGTCAGCGCCAAACCGCTCCTGGCCATGCGCCGCAAGTCTCCGGCCGCTCAACGAATTCAATCAAGGGAGAAAAATCATATGCAGCTATTCGCGCAGCAGCACGCTCAATCCTGTAGCGTGGGCCGGTTTGCCCGCGCAATCGCGCGCAGCGTCGGCACGGTGGCGATCGGCGCGTCGATGCTCGTCGCTTCACAGGCCTTTGCGAGCGGCACCGAGCAGTTGAAGGCGTTCGTCGCGCAAGTTCACTCGGCGCGCGGCACCTTCGTGCAGCAGGAAGTGCGCGCGCCCAGCAAGGCGCAAGCGGCGAGCGGCGCAAGCGGCGTGTTGTCCACCACGGGCGGCGGCAAGAACGGCACGTCGAGTGGAACGTTCACGTTCGCGCGTCCGGGCAAGTTCATCTGGCAATACGAAAAGCCCTATGCGCAACTGCTGCAAGCGGACGGCGACAAGCTCTACGTGTACGACAAGGATCTGAACCAGGTGACGGTGCGAAGCCTCGGCGGCGCGCTCGGTGCGAGCCCGGCGGCAATCCTGTTCGGCAGCAACGATCTGGATAAGAACTTCACGCTGCGCGATGCAGGTGTGAAGGCCGGCATCGACTGGCTGGAACTCACGCCGAAAGCGAAGGACACACAATTTCAGCGCGTGGGCATCGGCTTCAAGGACGGAAACCTCGAGGCGATGGAATTGCACGACGTGTTCGGCAACGTGACGTTGTTGACGTTCTCGAACATCCAGAAGAATCCGCCACTGCCCGCCGACGCGTTCAAGTTCACCGTGCCGAAGGGCGCGGATGTGATCAACGGATAAGCCGTCGCCGTGATTTGATGTTGGCCTGAAAGCCGCGCTAGATGCGCGGCTTTTTTATAGCCGATAGCACGCGGTGCGCGCGCTACTCTTTCGCGTCAAGCGCATGCGCGGCCTTCATATCGTCGATGAACGCTTCGACAATATCCGTCCGATGCTGTCGCGCCCGCGTGACCATATGAAACGTGACGCGGTAACGCATGAGGGCCGGATTCAACGCGGCGAGCAGCCCTTGCTCGACAAACGGCGCAGCGAAATGTCCCGGCAGATAGCCGAGGTGATGTCCGGAAAGCACGAGCATCGCGACCGCTTCCATGTTGTCCGCGACCGCGGTGACGTTGCGCGGCGTCGTCGAAGTTTCGGCTTCCGGCAACGGATAACTGCGCCACGCCCATTCGTGAGCCGCGGCTTCTGCGAGCGACACTTCTCCCGCCGAAGCAAACAGTGGATGCCCCTTCGCGCAGTACGCGAACTGCTCTTCGGCGAACACCTCGGTGTATTGGAGCGACGGCACCCGATGCCAGAAATAGCCGATGCCGACCTGAATCCGCCCATTGAGCAGCAGTTCCTCGAGCTCGCCCGGCGAGCGCACGAGAATTGAAAAACGCACCGACTGATCGCGCGAGCGAAACCGGCCGATTGCGTCGCTGATGCGCGCGCTTGCCGACACGGGCGTATGGCCGATCATGCCGACGTCCAGCGTACCGACCAGCTTGCGGCCCACATTGCGCGCCTGCATGCCGAAGCTGTCGACCGCACCGAGCAGCGCGCGAGCGGCATCGACGAACTGTTCGCCGCGCGCGGTCAGGCGGAAGCCGCCGCGGCCGCGCTCGCATAGGCGGTAACCCAGACGCGTTTCCAGCGTGGCGAGCTGCGTGCTGATGGTCGACTGGCCGATGTTGAGCGTGGCTTGGGCCGGCGAGACGCCGCCCGCGTCGACGATGGCAAGGAACACGCGGATCAGCCGCAGATCAAGGTCGGTGAGTTGGGAGAACATGCGTCAGGATACATCGCTCGCAATCGATGTGAAGGTTATTGCGCGGCTATTTCAAATTCGCAAAAACTGCTCAAGAATGGAGATTCGCCCGGTACGGTGCGATTTTCATGCATTCCTCCGGCCGGTTCCGCCGCTCTTCGCTTGCTGCACTCTTTCATTGCCGAGCCACGATGAATAGTTCTTCCTTCATTTCTCCCGAAGCCGGTGAACGGCCGCAGCCGCTGTCCGGCAATGCGATGCCGCGCTGCGGCGGCATTGCGACGATGATGCGGCTGCCGAACGTCGGCTCCGCCGAGGGATTCGACGCGTGTTTCGTCGGCGTGCCGTTCGATCTCGGCACGTCCAACCGCACCGGTGCCCGTTTCGGGCCGCGCCAGATCCGCAGCGAATCGGTGCTGCTGCGCCCCTACAACATGGCGACGCGCGCGGCGCCGTTCGATTCGCTGCGAGTAGCCGATCTCGGCGATGTCGCGATTAATCCGTACAACCTGCACGATTCGATCGCGCGTATCGAAACCGCGTATGACGAAATTCTTCAGCACGATTGCAAGCCGATCACGCTCGGCGGCGATCACACCATCGCGCTGCCGATCCTGCGCGCGGTTCATCGCAAGCACGGCAAGGTCGGTCTGATTCACGTCGACGCGCACGCCGACGTTAACGACACGATGATGGGCGAGAAGATCGCGCATGGCACGCCGTTTCGTCGCGCGGTGGAGGAAGGCTTGCTCGATTGCGAGCGTGTCGTGCAGATCGGTTTGCGCGGCACCGGCTACGCGGCGGAAGATTTCGACTGGTGCCGCGATCAGGGCTTTGAAGTCGTGCAGGCCGAGGCGTGCTGGAACCAGTCGCTCGCGCCGCTGATGGCGCGCGTGCGCGAGCGTATGGGCGACGGCCCGGTCTACATCACGTTCGATATCGACGGTATCGATCCGGCGTTTGCGCCGGGCACGGGCACGCCGGAAATCGCCGGATTGACGGTGCCGCAGGCGCTCGAAATCATTCGTGGGGCGCGCGGCTTGAACATCGTCGGCTGCGATCTGGTGGAAGTTGCGCCGCCGTACGATCCGTTCGGCACGACGGCGCTGCTCGCCGCGAACCTCGCGTTCGAGTTGTTGTGCGTGCTGCCGGGCGTCGAATATCGGACGGCTGCTCGCTGAGCTTGCCCGCCGTGTGACCTGTCGCGGCATGGCGGCTGCAACGAAAAAGGCCTGCAGATGCAGGCCTTTTCTTCGCAACGGCGAATTTACAGGTTTACGCGTAAGCCGCTTTACGCGTCGACACGAACGCGAGATAACACGCCGCGCCGATCACCAGCGCGGGCAGCGTCGCGCCCAGATTCGGCAACCATTGGTTGATCGCCTGATAAGCGGCAATGCCGATCGCCCACGCAATGAACGCGCTCAGATGCCAGCCGCCAGAGAACCCGTATCGGCCGCGCACGTCGGCGAGCACGGCGGCTTCGATACGGCGCTTGCGCACAATGAAGTGATCGACCAGCACCACGCCGAAAAGCGGCGCGAACACCGAGCCGATGAGCAGAAGGAAGTTCTGATATTTCGCCATCGGCACCAGCAGCGCGATCAACGTGCACAGCGCGCCGAATGCCGCCGACAGCATCGGCACGCTGCCGCGCGTCCAGAACGTGCCTGTCGAAACGGCTGCCGAATGAATGTCGGCGAACGCGTTGTCCACTTCGTCGATCAGAATAAGCAGCAATGCGAGTCCGCCGCCGGCTTGCGCAAGCGCGCTCGTCAGCAGCGCGTCACCGCCGCCCGCGGCGAGACCGTAGACCGCGCCCAACGCATAGAACCAGATGTTCGCAATCCCGTAGCCCAGCAGCGTGCCGCGAAATGTGTCGCCGGAGCGGCGGCCAAAGCGCGTGTAATCCGCAATTAACGGCAGCCAGGAAAGCGGCATCGCCACCACAAGGTCGATGGCGCCGCCGAACGGCATCTCGCCCGTGCCGGGACGGCGCATCATCGCAGCGAGGTCGTGTTGCGCGAGCAGATTCCACGTGAGCCATGCCGCGCCCGCAAGCAGCAGCCAGATCCCCCATGTGCGCAGAAAGCGCCGCACGAACGACAGCGGCCCGCTGATCGCGAGCAGCGTCGCCAGCAAGCCGAAGATGACGGTCCAGATCAGCGGCATCGAGAGGCCGAAGGATTGTTTGGCGAGGGCATCGGCGGAATCGCGCATCACGATCACCTCGAACGAGCCCCAGCCGACCAGTTGCACGGCGTTCAGCACGGCGGGCACCGACGCGCCGCGCACGCCGAGCGTCGGACGCAGCGACGACATCGCCGCGAGCCCGGTGTCCGTGCCGATCACGCCCGCCAGCGCCAGCAGAATCACGCCGATTACGCTGCCGATCACGATCGCCAGCAACGCAAGCGGCAGCGAAAGACCCGGCACCAGCAGCGCGCCGGCTTGCGCGACCAGCAGGCCAATGCCGAGCGAGAACCAGAGCGCGAAGGCGTCGCCGGTTCGGAATGCGCGGCGCGCGTCGGGCACCGGCGTGAGCGGCGCGTAGGTGGAACCGGCGTCGCCGGCGAGTGGATCTTGTGCCATCTGGTCTTATCCCTGAGTCCTGTTTCTATTGGTGTTGCGTGCAAGTTTGCGCGCGATCGAGATGTGCGGCCTCGCCCGGACGCCGTCACTGTCATAATGCAGAACGTTGCCGGCACCTTCCTCGCGCCGGCTTTGCGCTCATCCGGCAGCACGCCGCGTTGAGGTCGACCATCACACGGACCATCGCGCGGACCGCGTCCGGAAAAGCCGAGATTATCCCCAAAACGTCATGTTCGAAGAACCCCGTGCCAATGTCCCGCTCGCCGAACGCCTGCGGCCCCGCAATATCGACGAAGTGATCGGCCAGAAGCACCTGCTCGGCCCGAACAAGCCGTTGCGGGTCGCATTCGAATCCGGCGAAGCGCATTCGATGATCCTCTGGGGCCCGCCCGGCGTCGGCAAAACCACGCTGGCGCGGCTCATGGCCGATGCGTTCCATGCTGAGTTCATCGCGTTGTCGGCGGTGCTTTCGGGCGTGAAGGACATTCGCGAGGCGGTCGAGACCGCGCAGATTCATCGCGCGAACGGGCATCAGACGCTCGTGTTCGTCGACGAAGTGCATCGCTTCAACAAGAGTCAGCAAGACGCGTTCTTGCCGCACGTGGAGTCGGGCCTGTTCGTGTTTATCGGCGCGACGACAGAGAATCCGTCGTTCGAGGTGAATAGCGCGTTGCTGTCGCGTGCGGCCGTGTACGTACTCAAAAGTCTCACCGAAGAAGAGTTGGGCGAGCTGCTCGAGCGCGCGCAACAGGAACTCGGCGGCCTCACGTTCACCGACGAAGCGCGCGAAGCGCTGATCGGTTCCGCCGACGGCGACGGCCGCAAGCTGCTGAACAACCTCGAAATCGTCGCGCGCGCGGCTTCACAGCAGAAGACCACGGAGATCGACGGTGCGTTGCTCGGCAGCGCGCTCGCGGAGAATCTGCGCCGCTTCGACAAAGGCGGCGACGCGTTCTATGACCAGATCAGCGCGCTGCATAAATCGGTGCGCGGCAGCAGTCCGGACGGCGCACTCTACTGGTTCTGCCGCATGCTCGATGGCGGCGCCGACCCGCGCTATCTGGCGCGCCGCATCGTGCGCATGGCGTGGGAGGACATCGGTCTCGCCGACCCGCGCGCCGCGCGCATCGCGCTCGATGCCGCCGAGACTTACGAGCGACTCGGCACGCCCGAAGGCGAGCTTGCGCTGGCTCAGGCGATCATCTATCTGGCGGTCGCGCCGAAGTCGAATGCCGGCTACAACGCGTATAACGAAGCGCGCCGCTTCGTGAGCAAGGACAAGTCGCGCGGCGTGCCCGTGCATCTGCGCAACGCGCCAACCAAGCTGATGAAGGAACTCGGCTACGGCCACGAGTATCGCTACGCGCACGACGAACCTGATGCGTACGCGGCCGGCGAGACGTACCTGCCGGAGAACATGCGCGATCCGCATTGGTACACGCCGACGCCGCGCGGTCTCGAAGGCAAGATCGGCGACAAGATGGCGCGTCTTGCGGAACTCGATGCGCAATGGCGCAGCGAGAACAAGCCGAAGAAAGGTTGAGACGGTTCAGTCGCGCCGGTGCGCTAAAATCCCACCTTCATACAACGAATACCCGCCCCATCTCATGCTCGACATCCAGTTGCTGCGCAAAGACCTCGACGGCGTCGCGAAACGCCTCGCCGACCGCGGCTATATCCTTGACGTGGCGGCCTTCACCGCGCTCGAAGCGGAACGCCGCGATACCCAGACCCGTACCGAAGAAATGCAGGCGCGCCGCAACAGCCTGTCGAAGCAGATCGGCGCGATGAAGGGGCGGGGCGAGGACACTTCGGCTGTGATGGCGGAAGTTGGCGGTATTGGCGACGAGATGAAGGCGTCGGCGGCGAAGCTGGACGATATTCAGAAGCGTCTGTCGGATCTGCTGCTCGGCGTGCCGAATCTGCCGCATGAGAGCGTGCCCGTTGGCCGCGACGAAGCGCAGAACGTCGAAGTGCGCCGCTGGGGCACGCCGCGCCAGTTCGACTTCGAGGTGAAGGATCACGTCGATGTCGGCGCGCCGCTCGGCCTCGATTTCGAGACCGGCGCGAAGCTCTCGGGCGCGCGCTTCACGATGCTGCGCGGGCAGATTGCGCGGCTGCATCGCGCGCTTGCGCAGTTCATGATCGACACGCATACGCAGCAGCATGGCTATACGGAGATTTACACGCCGTACATTGTGAATCCGGAGATTCTGTACGGCACGGGCCAACTGCCCAAATTCGCGGACGACATGTTCCGCGTCGAGAAGGGCGGCGGCGAAAACACGGTCACGCAATATCTGATTTCCACATCGGAAATTTCGCTGACGAACACGGTGCGCGACAGCATCGTCGAAGCGAGCGCTTTGCCGATCAAGCTGACCGCGCATTCGCCGTGCTTCCGTTCGGAAGCGGGCTCGTATGGACGCGACACGCGCGGCATGATCCGTCAGCATCAGTTCGATAAGGTGGAGATGGTGCAAATCGTCGCGCCGGAAGCGTCGTATGACGCGTTGGAGGAGATGGTCGGCCACGCTGAGGTGATTCTGCAGAAACTCGAATTGCCGTACCGCGTGATCACGCTGTGCACCGGTGATATGGGCTTCTCGGCGGCGAAAACCTACGACCTCGAGGTATGGGTGCCGGCGCAGAACACCTATCGCGAGATTTCGAGCTGCTCGAACACCGAGTCGTTCCAGGCTCGCCGCATGCAGGCGCGTTATCGAAATGCGCAAGGCAAGCCGGAGCTCGTGCATACGCTGAACGGCTCCGGCCTCGCTGTGGGCCGCACGCTCGTGGCAGTACTGGAGAACTTCCAGAACGCCGATGGTTCGGTGACTGTGCCGGCGGCGCTGCGGCCGTATCTGGGCGCCGTCGAACGGCTGGAAGTGCCGGCGGGCTGATTGATTTCGGCTGATGCCACGAGTGATTGGATTGCAGGTCTCTTCGAAATTTTTTCGGCAAGGGACTTGGAAATCGAAATCAGCTGTTCTATAATCTTTCTCTCTCAAGCAGCGACCCGCTTGAATCTGACAAAACCGCCTTGTCGCGGCGAGTTGGAAAACACGGAAAGGTGGCAGAGTGGTCGAATGCGCTGGACTCGAAATCCAGTGTACCTTTAGGGGTACCGTGAGTTCGAATCTCACCCTTTCCGCCAGACTTTAGAAAACAGGCCCTTCGGGGCCTGTTTTCGTTTCTGCCTGGCAAGTTGTTTGTCACTCCGGCGTTAGGCGGCACATCACGCATTCACAAGCGATGCTAACTTATTGTTGCGCCCGCCCCGAATAACCACGCCAACCACTGGCTCACAAACCGCCACCTCCGCTTTACCCCGGCCCCCGCACCGATCCTCTGTACAATTGGCCGTTCCGTTCGATTGAACATCGACCCACCTTCGAACCCATCGACCGAATTCATGGCCATTACCTATAAGACTCCCGACGACATCGCCAAACTGCGTATTTCAGGCCGACTCGCGGCCGACGTGCTGGCCATGATCGGCGAGCACGTGAAGGCCGGTGTCTCCACCGACGAGCTGGACGCACTGTGCAACGACTACATCGTCAACACGCAAAAGTCGATTCCGGCCAATGTCGGCTACCTGGGTTTTCCAAAGACCGTCTGCACATCGGTCAATCAGGTGGTGTGCCACGGTATTCCGAACCGCAGCGAAGTGCTGAAGGACGGCGACATCATCAACATCGATGTGGCCATCATCAAGGACGGCTACTTCGGCGACACGAGCCGCATGTATTGCGTCGGCCAGCCGAGCACGGTGGCGCGTCAACTCGTCGATACGACCTATGAAGCGATGCTCGCGGGCATCCGCGAAGTGAAACCGGGCGCGACGCTTGGCGATATCGGCCATGCAATCCAGAGCGTGGCGCAGCGCGACGGCTTCTCGGTCGTGCGCGACTATTGCGGCCACGGCATCGGCAAGGTGTATCACGAAGACCCACAGGTTTTGCATTACGGCCAGCCGGGGCAGGGTGTGCGTCTGAAGCCGGGCATGGTTTTCACGATCGAGCCCATGATCAACGCCGGCCGCGCCGGCACCACCGTACTGCGCGACGGCTGGACGGTGGTCACCAAAGACCGCTCGTTGTCGGCGCAGTGGGAACACATGATCGCCGTCACCGACGACGGCTATGAACTCCTTACGCCCTGGCCGGACGGTACCGGCAGCTACCAGGCGCCGTGAGCCAGCCAGGCTTCGCATAGCGTTGGCGCGCAGGTCGCACGGCGCCGGGCGCGCGAAATGCTCCGTAGTTGATGCGTGCTTTGCGTGAACCGGCTCGCGCGATAACATCGCCCGGCGAAGAATGATTTGACTCGCGCGCCGGTTCGGTTAAAGCTACGCCTTAAGGTTTCAAGGGGTTTTCGTCTGCATGAGTCCGTCATTGACCGTTCGCCGTATCGCCGCTGATCAGGGCGCCGTTTTCCGCGAACTCCGTACTGCGTCGCTGCGGGAGGCACCCTACGCCTTCGGCGCAACGCTAGAGGACGCATTGTCCGCGGACGCCGCCAGCTTCGACGTCGTCGCCGCGAAGCACGCAGTTTCTCTCACCGTCAGCACTTTTATCCTCTATACAGAGGGTCATCCGGCCGGACTCATCGAAGCACATTTCGAAGATACCGCGGAGCGCCGCGCATTCGTTTGCGAGTTGTGGGTGGCGCCGGCGGTACGGCATCTGCGTGGCGGAGAGTTGCTGGTCGATACCGCCAGCGGCTGGCTCGCCAATGAGGGCGCCACGGAAATCTACGCATGGGTGACCGACTCCAATCGCAACGCCATGCGCTTTTACGAAGCTCTCGGCTTCGGTCCGACCGGCGAGCACCGGCGCGTCGCTCGTGCGCCTGAGCAAGTCGAAAGTCTGCTCGTTCGCCACGTGCCGTTAAACTCGCCAGCACTTGAGCAGTGATCTATCGAGCGGCGCAACAGTCTGCCGCCCGCATTTCATCGTCCGTCCGCATCTCCACTGCATTCCTGCCCGGCTCGTTCATACGCGGCGCGGCCTGATCGTGTTTGCGCGGCAGCATGCGGATAGTAGCCGCTCGTTGTCCGGCAAAAAATCTCGCCGCACGCCTGGACGCCTGTAAAATACGCAAAATTTTTGCCGAACGTTATGTCGCCCAAGAAATCGCCCTTTTTCGAACTCCGCAGCGGTTCCGTCGACACGCTCCTGTTTGTGGTCAAGACAACCGACCTCGATGCCATGCGTGCCGAGCTGACCCGGCGCTTCGAGGCGACCCCCGAGTTTTTCGCTAACGACGTCGTCGCGATCGACGTGCGCCGCCTCGCTGAAAACGAACGCATGCCGCTCGCTGAGATCGCGCATTTGCTGGAGAGCGTGCGCATGCGTCCGGTCGGCGTGGTCGCCGACGCGCAGCAGACGTGGGCAACGCAGTGCGCATTGCCGCTGCTCGAAGCGCGCGACCGCCGTGGCGCTGCCGCGAAATCCGCTGACGAAGACACCGCGAGCACACCGCCCGCCGGCACGGCCAAGGCCGAAGCCGAAGCCGAAGCCGAAGCAAAAGCCGCAACCGCTGCCACGAGCATGCCCGCAACTGCGCCGGCCGAGCCTGCGTCCGCCGCCGAGCCCGTGCGTCTTGCCACGTCTTCGCAAACCATGGTGGTCGAGAAGCCGCTGCGCTCCGGTCAGCGCATCTACGCAAAGGGCGATCTGGTCGTGCTCGGGCTCGTGAGCTACGGCGCGGAGGTCATCGCGGAAGGCAACATCCATATTTATGCGCCGTTGCGCGGCCGTGCGTTGGCCGGCGTGCAAGGCAATCACGACGCGCGCATTTTCTGCACGTGTCTCGAACCGGAACTGATCTCGATCGCGGGCATCTATCGGACGACTGAGAACCCGCTGCCGGCCGACGTGCTTGGCAAGCCGGTGCAGATCTGGCTCGAAGAAGAAAAGTTGATGATCGAACCATTGCGGCTCACGTAAGCGTCGTGAAGCGCGCTGTGCCGAAGGTTTGCGGCACGCGGCGTTTCGCGCGAAATATGGCCGCACATAATTGACGAATTTGACGAACACAAGGTAAGGGTAATGGCAAAAATCATTGTGGTGACATCGGGCAAAGGTGGCGTGGGCAAGACGACCACGAGCGCGAGTTTTGCATCAGCCCTCGCATTGCGCGGCAGCAAAACCGCCGTGATCGACTTCGACGTCGGCCTGCGTAACCTCGATCTCATCATGGGCTGCGAGCGCCGCGTGGTGTACGACCTGATCAACGTGATTCAGGGCGAAGCCAATCTGAACCAGGCGCTCATCAAGGACAAGAAGTGCGAGAACCTGTTTATCCTGCCGGCCTCGCAAACGCGTGACAAAGACGCGCTGACCATGGAAGGCGTCGAGAAGGTCATCAACGACCTGATCGCGATGGACTTTGAATTTATCGTGTGCGATTCGCCGGCGGGCATCGAATCGGGCGCACTGCTCGCGATGCACTTTGCCGACGAAGCGCTGATCGTGACCAATCCGGAAGTGTCGTCGGTGCGCGATTCGGACCGTATTCTCGGCATCCTCTCGTCGAAGACCAAGCGCGCGATCGAAAGCAAGGAGCCGATCAAGGAACACCTGCTGATTACGCGTTACAACCCGAAGCGCGTGAGCGAAGGCGAAATGCTTTCGCTGACCGACATCCAGGAAATTTTGCGCATCGACCTGATCGGCGTGATTCCTGAATCGGAAGCGGTGCTGCACGCGTCGAATCAGGGGCTGCCGGCTGTGCACCTCGACGGCACTGATGTGGCCGAAGCTTATAAAGACGTCGTATCGCGTTTCCTCGGCGAGCAGAAATCGCTTCGCTTTACCGATTACCAGAAGCCCGGGCTGCTGCAGCGCCTCTTCGGCACCAAGTAAGGGGAGCGCACGTTATGTCGATTCTTTCGTTTTTGCTGGGCGAGAAGAAGAAATCCGCGTCGGTAGCGAAGGAACGCCTGCAGTTGATCATCGCGCATGAGCGCGCCGGCGGTCATGCTCCCGCCGATTATCTGCCTGCGTTGCAACGCGAACTGGTAGCCGTGATTTCGAAGTACGTGCGGATTTCCGACGACGACATCCGCGTAAGCCTCGAGCGCCAGGACGACCTGGAAGTGCTCGAGGTCAAGATCGAAATTCCGCAGACCTTGTAAGCCCGCGGCGGACTAGCCAGGCCGGCGCGGCGCACGTCGATGCGCGCGCCGGGGGTGAACTGACGAGCGCGGCTTATGGCCGGGGCGCGGTTGGGCCAGCTTCAGTTGGCGTCTCAGCCGGCGGCTCGGTGGAAGACTCGGTGGAAGACTCGATGGAAGGCCCAGTGGAAGGCTCTCCGGCAATCGCTTCGGCCACTGGCTCGGGCGCGTCCACTTCGGGCACTTCCGGCACCGGTGCGGGCGCCGGCTGCGGCAGAGGGGCTACATAGCGTTCGGAGAGTGCCTCGTAAAGCGGCGGCGCGAAAAAGCGCGACACTCGGCTCGCAACGAGCGCGGTCGCCATCAGCGAAATCACGAGCGCGTGACCGTTGATCATTTCCATCACGATCACAAACGACGTGATCGGCGATTGTGTGACGGCGGCCAGATAGCCGACCATCGCGAGAGCGATCAGCATCGGCAGTTGCATCGAGCCGAACACCATGTGCAGCAGATTGCCGAAGCCCGCGCCGATCGACAGCGACGGTGCAAAGATGCCGCCCGGAATGCCGGGCAGGTATGAGCCCACCATCGAAATCATCTTGAGGAACGGATAGAACACCGGGATCTGTCCGTGTCCGTCGAGCAGTCCGCGCGCTTCCGCATAGCCGCTGCCGAACGTGGTGCCCCCAGAAACGATGCCCACCACCGCGATCACGAAGCCGCACAACGCGGCGAACGCGACAGGCCGCTCGCCGTGCAATTGGCGCAGCGGCGCCGGAATCCAGCGCGCGGTGTTAAGCAGCAGCCAGCAGAACACGCCGCCCGCGATGCCCGTGATGATCGCCGTGAGCAGGACCGCCACCGCGAGCAGATCGGGAAAGTGCGCGCCGATCTGTATGGTGCCGAAGTACGTGTAGTTGCCGTTCAACCCAAGCGCAATCACACCCGCAATGATGATGGCAGTAATCAGCACGCCGCTCGCGCGCGCTTCGAAACTGCGCGTCAACTCCTCGATCGCAAACACGATACCGGCAAGCGGCGTATTGAACGCCGCCGACAATCCCGCCGCCGCGCCGGCGAGCACCAGTTGCCGTTCGATCAGCGCATTCGAGCGCGGATAAAGCTTGCGCAAATTGAACATGAGCGCCGCGCCCACTTGCACGGTCGGTCCTTCCCGGCCAATCGTGAAGCCGCCGAGAATCGCCAGAAACGACACGGCGATCTTGCCGAGCAGAATGCGGAACGACAGCAGCCGTGCGCCGTATTCGCCGGGTTTCGAATGAAGTGTGGCGATGACCTGCGGAATGCCGCTGCCCTCGGCGCCACGGAAGAACTTGCGCGTGAGCCACACAGCGAGCGCCGCCACGGTGGGCGTGATGATCAGCGGCGCCCACACATGCTCGCGCTGCACCGCGAGGAATTCACCGTAACCCCAGTCGATCAGCCTCGCGTAGAGCACCGCGACGAGGCCGACCGCAATCGCGCCGAGCCAGAAGATGCCGTACTGGCGCCAGAGGCGTCTCGCGCGGCGCACGATCCCGGAAGAAAGAAGAGGTTGCGCTCGGGACATGAGTACCTGATGAGCAAAGGGTTAAGTATAAAGCTCGCAGATAATGCAAAACCGTATGAAAGTGTTTTGAAATATAGTAAAAAGGCAAACTGTAAGGCGGCCGATGTAACGCGCCGTATTGATTGTGGGCCGGCAGCACTGTCCGGTTCCGCAAAGACTATTCCATTCGTCGGCTAAAATGCTTTGACGTTTTGAACAACCAAAGGCCTTCAATGAAGCGAGTCCTTATCGTCAAGGTCACCTCACTCGGCGATATCGTGCAAGCGCTGCCCGTCGTTGCGGATATCAAACGCGCGTTTCCCGGCGTTCAGGTGGATTGGGCCGTGGACGAAGCATTCGCCGAAGTGGCGCAGTGGTGCAAGGGCATCGACCGCGTGCTGTTTGCCCCGCTGCGGCGCTTCAAGAAAGCGCGCCGGTGGGCCGATTTCAAGTCCATCGCCGAGTCCGTCTCGGCATTGCGCGCGCATCGCTACGATTACATCATCGACATTCACGGCGTGTACAAAAGCGCGATTATCGCGTTTCTCGCGCGTTCGTCACGGCGTATCGGCTACCAGTCTCAAGATCTGGGCGAACGCGGCGCCGCGTTTGCCTATAGCGGACGGTTCGGTCCGCGTCCGCAATGCAATGCGTGGCACGGCATGCGCATTAGCGCCGGCGAGGCGTTGGGCTACGAAGTTGAAGGCCCGCCGGTCTATAACCTGCGTTTGCCCGAGCCGGCAAAGCCGCCGTTCCGGGGCGAGAACGCACCGGTCGCCGCGCTGTTTCACGCGACATCGAAAGACGACAAGAAGTGGCCGCTCACGCATTGGGCAGTAGTCGGCAGGGAGTTGGCGCAACGTGGCTTTCGCGTGGTCTTGCCGTGGGGTTCGGAGGGCGAGCGCGTCGAGGCGGAGCAAATCGCCGCGCAAGTCCCGGGCTCGATCGTTCTGTCGAAGATGAGCGTGACGGAAATCGCGCAAATGATCGACGCCTGCGCGCTGGTGGTCGGCACGGATACCGGCTTCGTCCATCTCGCGCACGCGCTGCAAAAGCGCACGGTCATGATCTTCGTCGCGACGTCGCCGTCGCATTGCGGCGTGGAAGCGCCATTTCGTTCGATGTCGGTCGGCGACGGCTTTTCGGTGCCGCCCATCAGCGCTGTGCTCGATGCAATCGACTACGTGCATAGCGGGCCGCAGGCCGTCGCCGCGCAGCACCGTTCGGCCGCAGCCTGAGGGCGGTTTGTCTTGCGGCCGCATTCGTTTGCTCAAAAGAAAAGGGCGTGACGCGTAGGGTGCCTATGCGAACCGGCCCTGTCACGTAACGCCCCCTGAAACGCCCGCGTCGGGGAACGTCGGGCGAAGAAGATTCGAAGTGCCGCGCAAGTGCGGGTCGAGCGGCGAGCGCTCATTACACGGTTGTTAAATCTGTCGCTTTTCGTTGAGCCGACATGTTTGCGCTCGGTGCACCGCGGCTTGGTTTTGATACCACGCGGATGTCCGCGCTTCTGGCGATCCGCATCTGGCTAGCGCCAGGTATCGCAACGGGGACCCGCAACGCAACATCGGCCAGGCCCGCGCTGCGGCGGCAGGCTCAAGTCAGTATAGGCGCTGGTTTATTCCGATGTGTGCCCGTCTTGCCCGCCTTCGATAAAGCGGCACAACGCCGGCGAACGTGTAACACACGTGTGATCTTCCCTTACAACTGGCAACGTTCTGGGAAGCGCGCGTCGTGTTCAATCGAGTCATTCGGGATTTCTCGAACGAATCTGACTCGACGGAGAACAATATGAAACGCTTGATCCTGACCCTGATCGCCGGCACCGTGCTCGCCACCACGCTGGGCGGCTGCATCGTCGCTCCGGCACCGGGCTACTACGGAGGCGGTGGCGGCTACTACCACCATCACGGCTACTACTATCGTTAAGCGCGGCGCTGCCCAGCAGCCGCGCGTCGCGAACCGCGAACAGGCCGTGGCTGCCTCGGCGTCATGCGAGCAGCACTTCGAACGCGATTACTGCGGCGATGGCAGCCGCGTTCGCCGCCAGCGCCTCGACCACAATGCCCTTCCACGTGGCTGGACGAAAGCGCAGGGCGAGCAGCAGCGAACACAGCAGCGCGAGCGCAATGATCATTACGACGTCGGCATTATGAAGATGAAGATTCATCCGGGCCTCCCTGTTCGCCACGAACTTATTTGAGTCGAGCTTATTCAGCCGAGCTTATTCAGCCGAGTATAGGCAAGTCAAAAAAGCGCGCAAGGCAGGGGATTCACTCAGGAAAACGTGCGCCAGGCGGGGCTTCAGCGTTAAACCGCCGACGCGCCCCGCCTGTCAGGTCAAGCTCGTCACATCATGCGCGAGTCGCGTGTCTCGCGCATGCACAACACGCCGATCATGCTAACAGCTGCGGCGATCGACACATACGCGCCGACCCACGGTAGCCCGCCGCGCGCGGCGAGCATCTGCGCGATGTACGGCGCGACCGATGCGCCGAGAATCCCGCCCAGGTTATACGACACACCTGCGCCGGTATAACGCACGTTGGTGGGAAACAGCTCGGGCAGCAGCGCGCCCATCGGCGCGAACGTCACGCCCATCAGAAACAGTTCGATGATGAGAAACAGCAGCACAAGAGATGTCTGTCCGCTGCCGAGAAGCGGGGCCATGGTGAAGCCCGACAGCACAGCCGCAACGATGCCGACGATCAGCACCGGCTTGCGGCCGTAGCGGTCGCTTGCCCATGCCGAGAGCGGCGTCGCGAGCGCCATGAATACTACCGCGATGCACAGCAGCCCGAGGAAGGTCTGCCGCGGAATGTGCAGCACCGACACGCCGTACGACAGCGAAAAAGTGGTCGCGTTGTAGAACAGCGTGTAGCAGACCACCATCGCCAGCGCGCCCAGCAGCATGGGCAGCCAATGCCGCGACAACAGCGTCGCGATCGGCACCTTCACGCGTTCCTGCCGTTCGATAGCGGCCTGGAAGGCCGGCGTTTCAGCAATCTTCAGGCGCACATAGAGGCCCAGCGCGACCAGCACCGCGCTGACGAGGAACGGCACGCGCCAGCCCCAACTGCGGAATTGCTCATCGCTCAACGACATCGCGAGCGCGAAGAACAATCCGTTGGAGGCGAGAAAGCCGACCGACGGACCAAGTTGCGGGAACATGCCGAACCAGCCGCGCTTGCCGGGCGGCGCGTTTTCGGTGGCGAGCAGCGCTGCGCCACCCCATTCGCCGCCGAGCCCGATGCCCTGGCCGAAGCGCAAGATGCACAGCAGGATCGGTGCAAGACTGCCGATCGAGTCGTAGCCCGGCACGAAGCCGATCAGCGTGGTGGAGACGCCCATCACGAGCAGCGAGGCGACCAGTGTCGATTTACGGCCGATGCGGTCGCCGAAGTGGCCGAACAGGAACGAGCCGATGGGTCGCGCGACGAACGCGATGCCGAACGTGACGAAAGCCGACAAGGCCTGAGCCGTTGCCGAGCCATGCGGAAAAAACACTGGGCCGATGACGAGCGCCGCGGCGGTCGCATAGACATAGAAATCGTAGAACTCGATCGCGGTGCCGATGAAGCTCGCGAAGATGATTCGCGCGCTGTTGGTCTGCCCAGCCGCATTGGGCTCGGCCGCGGAAATCGGCGATGTGGACATGCAAGGTCTCCATATATCGTGATGCCGGCATGCGCCGCGCGATGGCGCCGGCGTGCTCAATCGGCATCTTTGTTCAGGTTCGTGCGCGCTCGTGTCGAATTGCCCGGGTGCTTCGAGTTTGCTTTTGCAGTCGATCCGACGCGCGACGCTTTGGCAGCATACAACGCCGGCCGTTGCGGCTCGCGCGCGAATGCGCGCGTTGTCAGCGTGCATGACAACAAAGCAACGAGGCAACAAAGCAACGAGGATCTTGCGTGACGCTCGCGGATAGCGCGGCGCCGCGACAATCGGCTGCGAACCGCGCCGCGGATGAGCGGGCGGCCTGAGCCATACCGGAAGGCTCCGGCGAGGGAATCGGAAAATTATAGCGAGCGCGGCGCTCGCGCAGCAAGGCGGCTAGCCGATCGGCCAGGCCGCGTTCAGTCGATGGTCAGCTCTTGCGGCGAGGCGAGTTCGCGCAACTGGAACTTGCCGTCGTCGTTGAAGAGCCAGTCTTCGAATAGCTCGACTTGGCCTCGGCCGTTCAACAATTTGCCTGGCGGCAATGGCAGTGGAGACGCACGTCGCAGAGTGGCGAGCGCGGTGCGTTCGGCTTCGTCGTCGCCGTTCGTGCGATACACCGACGACTCCACCACCTGCCCATTGCGATCGACCGTGAACGACACGACGACGAGCGAGCGCAGCATCGCTTGCGGTTTGCCGCGCAACACGTACGAAGGATTGCGCTCGATGATGCGGCGCGCGACGGCATCGCGATATTGATCGAGCGTCAAGCTGTTGACCGCAGCGGGCGGCGTCGTGACGACCGGTCGTGTCGGCGGTGTGAAGGTGCAGCCGGCGAAAGCGAGTGCCAGCAACGCCATTAATGCGGTGCCGCGCGAGCGTGGCAACCATGCGCAGACGCGGGGGGTGTTGCATTCAGTCAGAGTGCGGAAGGAGCGCGTGCGGGTAAGCATGATGGACCACGACAAAGGGCGGAACCTATCTTGGATGGTAGTCAAAAACCGCGGGGTTTCAATCCGCGTTCGCCCCCGTATGCGGCCACGACCACCAAAGAAAAAAGGCGAACTCGCCAACGAGTTCGCCTTCGCAATTTGCCGCGCATGAGCGCGCCGAATGTGGGCGCGCAACGCTTTACTTCAACGCTTGCCGTGCAGCCTGGACCGCCGCGAGCACCTGCTCGGGCGCGGTGCCGCCCGCATGATTGCGGCTCGCGACCGAACCTTCGAGCGTCAGATACGAGAACACGTCGTCGCCAATCAGATGCGCGACGTTCGGCAATTCCGCGCGCATTTCGTCGAGCGTGAGATCCGCGAGATCGCAGCCGCGGTCCGCGCAGATACGCACGGCCAGCGCAACGGCTTCGTGCGCGTCGCGGAACGGCAGGCCGCGCTTGACGAGGTAGTCGGCCAGATCGGTCGCCGTCGAGAAGCCTTGCAATGCGGCATCGCGCATGGCTTGCGGCTTCACCGAAATACCCGCCACCATTTCAGCGAAGATGCGCAGCGTATCGGCCACCGTGTCGACGGTGTCGAACAGCGGTTCCTTGTCTTCCTGATTGTCCTTGTTGTACGCAAGTGGCTGGCCCTTCATCAGCGTGAGCAGCGCCATCAGGTGACCGTTCACACGACCGGTCTTGCCGCGCGCGAGTTCGGGTACGTCCGGGTTCTTCTTCTGCGGCATGATCGACGAGCCGGTGCAGAAGCGGTCAGCCAGATCGATGAAGCCGACGCGCGGGCTCATCCACAGCACGAGCTCTTCCGAGAAGCGCGAGATGTGCGTCATGACGAGTGCCGACGCAGCCGTGAATTCGATCGCGAAGTCGCGGTCGGACACTGCATCCAGCGAATTCGCGCAGATGCCGTCGAAGCCGAGCGTCTTCGCTACCGCGTGACGGTCGATCGGATAGCTCGTGCCGGCGAGTGCCGCCGCGCCGAGCGGCAGACGGTTCACGCGCTTGCGGCAATCGAGCATGCGCTCAGCGTCGCGCGAAAACATTTCGACGTAGGCAAGCAGGTGATGGCCGAACGTGACGGGCTGCGCGACCTGCAAGTGCGTGAAGCCGGGCATGATGGTCGACGCGTTCTTCTCCGCCATATCGAGGAGCGCCGTGCGCAGTTCCTTCAGCAACTCGCCGATCCGGTCGATCTCGCCGCGAAGCCAGAGGCGGATGTCGGTCGCGACCTGGTCGTTACGCGAGCGGCCCGTGTGAAGGCGCTTGCCGGCATCGCCGATCAGCGCCGTCAGGCGCGCTTCGATGTTCAGATGGACGTCTTCGAGATCCAGTTGCCATTCGAACTCGCCTCGCTCGATCTCGCCCTTGATCTGCGCCATGCCGCGTTGAATCGCGGCGAGGTCGTCGGCGGCGATGATCTTCTGCGCGGCCAGCATCGAGGCGTGCGCGAGCGACCCTTCAATGTCGACGAGCGCCAGACGCTTGTCGAAGAAAACCGACGACGTGTAGCGTTTGACGAGTTCCGACATCGGCTCCGAGAAGCGAGCCGACCAGGCTTCGCCTTTTTTGTGCAGTTGGGACGTCATGGTGTTGGGCAGTTAAGCGGCAGTTACGCGGCAGTTAAGGGGCAAGAGGTCGAGCGGTGCAGAGGCTGACGGCGCGGGTGCACATGGCAGGTATGCAAAGGCGCCACCGAAGCGAAGAAAGAGAAGGATTTTAACACTGGCGGGAGGCGTGGCCGTCGTGTGAACGGGGGCGCTTCGGGCGGACTGTGCGGTCGGTGCGAGGCAGCGCTCTATTCCCGCACCAGCACAACGAGCTTCAAATCCTCGCGATGCGCGGGCTTGAACGTGATCTGATCGTAGACGAGACGGCCATCGCGCGGATGGTTGAATTCGCGCCTTCCGCCTTCGCGGCCGCCGACATCCTGCGAAGCCCAGAAGCGCGCGAACGCGTCGCTCGCGGCCGTCAGCGAATCGATCAGCGCTCGCGTGGGTGCGTCGTTCAGATGGCGGATCGAATCGGCGCGAAATTCTGCGGCAAGCCGCCGCGCGCGCGTTTCCCAATCGACGATCAACTCGCGCGCCGCCGATTCCGTGAACGTGTAGCGCAGCAGATTGCGGTCATGCGCGCCATCCAGCCAGCCGACGAAAAGACCGGCGGCGCGCTCGTTCCACGCAAGCGCATTCCATTGACGGTCGAGCACATAGGCCGGCGCATTCACGAGCTGCACGGTTTCGAGCAGCGTGGCCGGCGCATCGGCGGCGGCCGGATCGGGCTCGGCCGGATCGCGTTGGGCGGCCAGTTCGAACAGATACGCCCGCTCTGCGCGCGACAATTGCAGCGCGACCGCGATGCGCGCGAGTGCATCGGCGGAAGCGGAAACCGGGCGCCCTTGCTCGATCCACGTGTACCAGGTCGGACTCACGCCGCACAGTTGTGCTACTTCCTCGCGACGCAAACCCGGCGTGCGGCGGCGCGGACCCGGCGGCAGGCCGACCGCTTGCGGCGAAAGCCGTTCGCGATGCGCGCGGATGAAGTCGCCGAGCGCGCGCGCGGGCGTGGCGTCGAGCGGCGGCGGCTGGTCGGCGGAAGACGGCGTGCTGGTTCGCGTGATCATTCGATTGTTGCGGCGCGTGAGGAGGGTGGTATAGATACCAGAATAATTGCTTAACTTGTACCGGTACACGGCGGGCTCTATTGTAGCGGCGTAGTGGCAAAAAACGGCAGAAGCGAAAGCACGCCTCGCAACGCTACCTACACAGACCTACGTAGACCCACGCAGACAACCGGAGCCTTCCATGAAGCATCACGATCAGGTCGCCGACGCCTTTGGCTCGACCGCCGCCGCCTATTTAACGAGTCCGACCCACGCAACCGGCGCCGATCTGCGCGCACTGGCCGAATCGATCGCCGCGACGCCGGACGCGACGGTGCTCGACATGGGCTGCGGCGCGGGCCACGCGAGCTTCGCAGTCGCGCCACACGCGAAAGAAGTGGTCGCCTACGACATCGCCGCGCCCATGCTCGCAACGGTCGAAGGCGCGGCGAAGGATCGCGGCTTCGCGAACATCCGCACGCAGCAGGGCGCGGCGGAAAAACTGCCGTTCGACGATCACACGTTCGATTGGGTCATCAGCCGGATGAGCGCGCATCACTGGCACGACGTCGCGCCCGCGCTTGCCGAAGTGCGGCGCGTGCTGAAGCCGGACGGCAAGGTGCTGTTCATCGATATCGCGGGCATCGACCATCCGCTGCTCGACACGCATATTCAGGCAATCGAGCTGTTGCGCGACGGCTCGCATATCCGCGATTACCGCGCCGACGAATGGATCGCGCTGTTCGAAGCCGCGGGTTTCAATGCGTCGATTCGCGAGCGTTGGCGCATCGACATCGAGTTCAGTTCGTGGGTGGCGCGTATGCGCACGCCCGAGCCGCGCATCGTGGCGATTCAGTCGCTGTGGCGCGATTCGCCGGATGAAGTGCGGCAATATTTCGACGTGAAGGAAGACGGCTCGTTCAAGCTGGATGCGTTGATGATTGAGGCGTGTTGAGTTTGCGAAAGGCGAGCGAACAGCCTGTCTTGCTCGCTCGCCGGAAAAACGGCAAAGCCGGACGCGGCCTGTTGTTCCGCGTCCGGCTTTTATCGCATTGCAGCGGCGCCTGACGCGCAGCTTTTACATCCCGCAAAGACCTAGCCCGTATTCCGCAACCCCGCCGCAATCCCGTTGATGCTTAAATGAATCCCGCGCCGCACGCGTGCGTTCGTGTCGCCCGCGCGGTAACGCTTGAGCAGTTCCACCTGCAGGTGATTCAGCGGATCGAGATACGGGAAGCGGTTCTTGATCGAGCGCGCAAGCAGCGGATTTTCCGCGAGCCGTTCGCTTTTGCCGGTGATCTCTGACAACACCTTCGACGTGCGCTCCCATTCCGCGACGAGCCGCTCGAACACGTGCTTGCGCAGCTTCTTGTCCGTGACGAGCGCCGCGTAGCGTGAAGCCACCGCAAGGTCGGTCTTCGCCATCACCATGTCCATGTTCGACAGCAGCGTCGAAAAGAACGGCCAGCTCTTGTGCATCTTCTTCAGCAACGTGAGACGGCGCCCGCGTTCGGCGTCGCTCGGCGCGCTGTCGAGATACGCGGCGACCGCGCTGCCGAAACCGTACCAGCCGGTCAGCAGCAGGCGGCATTGGCCCCATGAAAAGCCCCACGGAATTGCGCGCAAATCCTCGATCTTGCGTTGCTTCGGATCCTGCAATTTGCGCGACGCCGGACGGCTGCCGATGTTCAACTCGGCGATCTCCGAAATCGGCGTGGACTCGAAGAAATACTCCTTGAAGCCGGGCGTTTCATATACCAGCGCTCGATACGAAGCCATGGCCGCATCGGACAACTGCTGCATCGTGGCTTCGAACACCGGCAATTCCGCGGGCGCGGTGCCGTGCGGCAGCAACGATGCTTCGAGCGTGGCGGCCACCACGGTTTCCAGATTGCGCCGGCCGATTTCCGGATTGCCGAACTTGCTCGCAATCACTTCGCCTTGCTCCGTCAAACGGATCTGACCGTCGACGGTGCCTGGCGGCTGCGACAGAATCGCCTGATAGGTCGGGCCGCCGCCCCGGCCGACGGTGCCGCCGCGTCCGTGGAAAAGGCGCAGCGTGATGCCGCGTTCATTGAACAGCGACACGAGCGCGAGTTCGGCGCGATACAACTCCCAATTCGACGTGAGGAAGCCGCCGTCCTTGTTGCTATCCGAATAGCCGAGCATCACTTCCTGCTCGTTGCCCTGATGTTCGATGATCGCGTCGACGCCCGGCAGCGCAAGCAGATCGCGCATGATATGCGGCGCGTTACGCAAGTCGGGGATCGTCTCGAAGAGCGGGATCACCATCAGCGCGGCTTTGGCCGGATTGTTCGCGTTGCCGAGTTGCCCTTGCAAGAGGCCCGTTTCTTTTTGCAGCAGCATCACTTCGACCAGATCGCTGACCGTCTCCGTGTGCGAAATGATGTAATTACGGACCGCCCGCGCGCCGAATTTTTCACGCGTGACACGCGTTTCTTCGAGCACGCCGAGTTCACTCTTCACGAGATCCGAATACTCGGCGTACGGCAGGCGCAACGGACGCGGCTGCGCGAGTTCCGCGAGCAGCACGTCGAGCTTCTCGCTTTCGGACAGCGCGGCGTAGTCGTCATGAACACCGGCGTGCTTGAGCAGTTCGGCGATCACCGCTTCGTGGATGTCCGAGCTCTGGCGCAAGTCGATGCTCGCCAGATGGAAGCCGAATACTTCGGCCGCGCGCGCGAGCGGCGCGAGACGCGGCGTGGCGAGCGGCGCGCCATGATGCTCGGTGAGTGAATCCATCAGCACGTGCAGGTCGCGCACGAATTCGGCGGCGTCGCCGTAGGGCGTCGCGCGTATCGGCGGCACGCCGCGGCCTGCGCTGCGCACCGGCACGCTGCCTTCGCCGAGACGCACGCGTGCGCTTGCCGCGAGCCGCGTGTACATGCCGATCAGCGCACGCCGGTACGGCTCGTCCGTGCGATGCGGTGACTGGTCGGGCGAGATTTCCGCGAGCGCCTTGAGTTCGTCGCTCGCGCCGGCGAGCAGGTTCGACACGGACAGCTCCGCGCCGAGCTTGTGCACCTGCTCCATGTAGTGCTCGAAGATTACCGCGGCCTGACGCGCGATCGCGTGTTCGAGCGTTTCGGCCGTGACGTTCGGATTGCCGTCGCGGTCACCGCCGATCCAGCTGCCCATCTGGAAGAACGGCGGCAGGCGCGCTTCGAGGCCGTGCTCCTTCAGCGCCTCTTCGATACCGGCGTAGAGCGCCGGAATTTCTTCGAGGAAGGTGGCACGGTAGTACGACAGCGCGTTTTCGATTTCATCGGCGACGGTGAGCCGCGAGTCGCGCAGCATCCGCGTTTGCCACAGCGAGGTGACGCGCGCGCGCAGCATCGCTTCGTTGTGCGCGCGTTCCCGGTCGGTCAACTGCTGATCGCGTTCCGCGAGCAGGCGCGCGACATCGTGCTCCGCATCGAGAATGCTCTTGCGCTGCACTTCCGTGGGGTGTGCGGTCAGCACAGGCATGATGAGCGCGTCGTTGAAAAACTGCTGCAACACGGGCGTTGCCGCGGCGCCCGCTTCGACGAGCCTCTCCAGCGCGTAGGCGATGGTGCCCGGCTGCGCCGCCGAGCCGGCCAGCGCGTGAATGCGGTGGCGGCGATTGCGGTGGCGGTCTTCGGCAATGTTCGCGAGATGCGAGAAGTAGCTGAACGCGCGCACCACGCTGACCGTCTGCTCGGGGCTGAGCGAGCGCAGTTTCTTGTCGAGCGTTTGCGCGGCCGCGTTGTCGTCTTCGCGGCGAAAACGCACGGCCGTCTGACGGATCGTTTCGACGACGTCGAACACCGCGTCACCTTCCTGTTCGCGCAGCACGTCGCCGAGCAGGCGCCCCAGATAGCGGATGTCCTGAAACAGCGGGTGATCCTTGTCGGCGCGCGTGCGGCCGTTGGTTTTCGGCGCGGCGACGACGGTGTCATCGGATACTGCTTGCAGGTTCGGCGCTTTATCGTCGGCTTTGTCTTTCGCTTTCGCCTTCTTGCTAGTGGAGGCGGCTTGCGTCGTCTTGTCCGTCTTCGAAGCTTTCAAGCTGTCTGCCGCGTTCGCGGCCTTGGCGGCCTTCTTCGCTTTGACGGGCGCCGACGTTTTGTCAGCCTTGATGGCTTTCGCGGCGCTCTCAGCCTGAGCGCTCTTTGTCGCGCGTTTAGCTTTGGCCGGCTGGGCGGCGCCTGCTTCGGAGGATAGCGAAGCGGTGGACGCGGCGGCGTCGGCAGTGGAAGCGTTGGGCGATGCAGTGTTGCGGCGGGCAGAGCGCGCCGATCCGGAAGACGTCACGATGGGTTTCCTCAGGGAAGCCAGGGTCTGTTAAGTGATTGATAACTGCTGCTGCGGAACTCGGAACTGCACTGAACTGCAACGTGAACTGAATGAAACGGTATGCACCGATGGCGGTACGCCGGGGAGGATGGCCGGGCGCGCTCGCACGACAGACGCATACGACGCAAGTTGCGCCGCATTGCATCATCGCGCATGCGGCGCAGCGCTGCGCGAACGACCGTGCGTGAACACCGCCGGCACAGGGCAGACGCGCGGTGCGCGAAGCCCGTCTCCTGCGTCGATACCGCGTTGACATGACGCCCCGCCGCGCCTTGATCCATAAGGCCAACAGGCGGGCGAACCGAAGGGCGAACCCAGGGGCGCGTGCTAACATTGATTGTTATGAGATTCCGTCAACATCCCGTCATTCAATCGACAAGCTAATGAACACCGAGACGTTTTCCGCGCCACCTCACACGCTGGTGATTGCGTCGCGAGAGAGCCGCCTGGCCATGTGGCAAGCGGAGCATGTGCGATGTGCGCTGCACAAATTATATCCATCTTGCGACGTAAAAATTCTCGGAATGACGACACGTGGCGATCAAATTCTCGATCGCACTTTGTCGAAGGTGGGTGGTAAGGGCCTTTTCGTCAAGGAACTGGAAGCCGCGCTCGCCGATGGCCGCGCCGATCTCGCCGTGCACTCGCTGAAAGATGTGCCGATGGAATTGCCCGCCGGTTTCGCGCTGTCTGCGATCATGGAGCGCGAAGATCCGCGCGACGCGTTCGTCTCGAACGATTACGACTCGCTTGCCGAGCTGCCCGCGGGTGCCGTGGTCGGCACGTCGAGCTTACGCCGCGAAGCGATGCTGCGCATGCGCTATCCGCATCTAGAGGTGCGGCCGCTGCGCGGCAATCTGGATACGCGACTCGCGAAACTCGATCGCGGCGATTACGCGGCGATCATTCTGGCGGCTGCCGGCCTGAAGCGTCTGGGTCTGGCCGAGCGGATCCGCGCGCTGCTCGATCCGCAAGACAGCTTGCCCGCGGCGGGGCAGGGCGCGCTTGGCATCGAGATTCGCGCGGATCGCGCCGACCTCGCGGCCTGGCTCGCGCCACTGCATCACGAACATACGGCGGCTGCCGTCGAAGCGGAGCGCATGGTGTCGCGCGCGCTCGGCGGCAGTTGCGAAGTGCCGCTGGCCGCGTACGCGATATGGCATGACGGCGCGCTGCATCTGCGCGGCATCGTGGCCACGCCCGACGGTCAGCGCGTGCTGAGCGCGCAGGCGTCGGCGCCCGCGCCGACCGTCGAGCGCGCCCTCGCATTGGGTCAGGAAGTGGCGAGCGCGCTCGAACAGCAGGGCGCGATGGACATCGTTCGTGCGCTTAGTGCAGCCAGCGCGGCCAGCGGTTCTGCAGCCTCGGGCACAAGCACGGGCGCCGCGGATAGCGCGGTGTCCGGCGACTGATGGCGGCCGACATTCCAGGCAACGCATCGTCATCCGTCGGCAAGGCGGCGTTCACGGTCGTGATTACGCGACCGGCCGGTCAGTCGAGCGAACTGATCGCGCGCTTGTCCGCAGCTGGCATCGCCACGCTCGACTTCCCGTTGATCGACATCGCGCCCGTCGCCGACGACGCGCCATTGCGCGCCGCGCTCACCTCGCTTGACCGCTATGCGCTTGTCGTATTCGTGTCGCCGAACGCGATCGATCACGCGTTCGCCCGCAGCGGCGCGATCTGGCCGCATGCATTGCCGGTCGGCGTGGTCGGGCCGGGCAGCGTGCGGGCGCTCGCGCGTCACGGGGTTAGCGCCCCGGCGCACCAGGTCATCAGTCCCGCATCCGGCGCCGACGACGATAGCGGACGTTTCGATTCCGAAGGCCTCTTCGCCGCGATCGACTCGGCGCTCGGCGAGGCGAATCTCGAAGGCAAGCGCGTTCTGATCGTGCGCGGCGACGGCGGCCGCGAGTGGCTCGCCGACCGTCTGCGCGAAGCCGGCGCGGAAGTCGAGACGGTCGCGGCGTACCGGCGTGTCGCGCCGGAGCCTTCGATCGGCGCCTGGGCGCGCGTGCATGCATTGCTTGCAGGTGAGCCGCATGCATGGCTTCTGACCAGTTCGGAGGGGGTGCGCAATCTGCACGAACTCGCGCAAGAGCATCTCACCGCCGACGAAGTCGCGCAGCTCAAACACGCCACGCTAGTCACGCCGCATCCCCGTATTGCTGAGACCGCGCGGGCATTGGGTTTTGATAGGATTACGGTGTCCGGCGCGGGCGACGAACGCATTGCCCACGCCCTGCTTGCCGCCCAGCCTCCCGTAGTTCAACCGGTATCGTCCAATCCGGCTCATTCACCGGCTAAATCACGCATGACTGAAACGAACGCATCCACGAACGCTTCACCCCAGCCGGCCGCGACCGCTGCCTTGCCGCCGAACCAACCCTTCACGCCATACGAAGCGCAAAAGCGCCGCAGCGCGAGCGGACCGCTGCTGTGGTTTGTCGTCGTGGTCATCGCTTGCGCTGCGGGCGTGGGCGGCTATGCGCTCAATCGCAAGCTGGAGCGCGCCGAGCAGCAGCTCGCGCAACGTCAGCAGGCGAACGACACGCAGACCAACGAACTGCGCATCAAGACCGAGCAGGCGCTTGCCACGGTGCATCAATCGGGCTCCCAGGTCGCGCAACTCGAAGGCAAGCTCGCCGATGCACAGGCCGCACAGCAGGCACTGCAGCAGCAGTACGCCGACCTCGCGCGTAATCGCGACGACTGGACGCTCGCCGAAGTCGGCCAGATGCTGTCGGCGGCGAGCCAGCAGTTGCAGCTCACCGGCAACACGCAGCTTGCGCTGTTCGCGCTGCAAAGCGCCGACACGCGGCTTGCGGCGTCGGACAGCCCGCAAGTGGTCGCGGTGCGCAAGGCCATCGCGCAAGACATCGACAAGCTGAAGGCCGCGCCTTCCACTGACCTCACGGGTCTCGCGATCAAGCTCGACAATGCGGTCGATCAGATCGACAGCTTGCCGCTCTCCGGCGAGGCGCCGATTGCACATGCGACGCCGCGCGCGGCGACATGGGCGGACACAGCCAAGGTGGCCGCGGCCACCGGCGAGCCGCGCTGGAAAGTGTGGTGGCGCGAAGTGACCACCGGCATTGGCCAGCAGTTGACGAGCCTCGTGCAAGTACGCCGCATCGACAACGCGGACGCGATGATGGTCGCGCCCGATCAAGGTTACTTCGTGCGTGAGAACGTGAAGCTGCGTCTGCTGTCGGCGCGCCTCGCGCTGCTCTCGCGCAACCAGACCACGCTGAAGTCCGACCTGCAGGGAGCGCAAACGGCGCTGACGCGCTACTTCGACACGTCGTCGAAGAAAACGCAGACCGTCGTCGATCTCATCAAGCAGGTCGATGCCGGTTCGGCCGCGGTCGAATTGCCGAATCTGAACACGAGCCTGCAGGCCGTCAATCAATACCGGAGCCGGGGTTAATCATGGCGATCCGGGGACTTCTATGGCTTGCGTTGCTGTTTACCGTCGCGGTCGTGCTTGCGGTGGTCGGACGCTTCGACACGGGACAGGTGCTGCTGGTGTATCCGCCGTACCGCGTCGACATCTCGTTGAATCTGTTCGTGGTCGGACTGGTGGTGCTGTTCATCCTGCTGTATGCGCTCTTGCGCATCGTGCGCAACATCTGGCGCATGCCGCAACGCGTGGCCGCCTACCGTGCGCGCTCGCGCGTCGCGAAGGCGCACGCCGCGCTGCGTGACGCGATCGGCAACCTGTACGCCGGACGTTTTTCGCGCGCCGAGAAAGCGGCGAAAGACGCGCTCGCGAATGGCGACAACAAGGGCGCGGCCGGTTTGATCGCGGCCACTGCGGCGCATCGCATGCATGAATATGCGCGGCGCGACGAATGGCTCGCGCAGATCGACGAAGCCGACTGGCAGGACGCGCGTTTGATGGCCACCGCCGACATGCGCGCCGACGGCCGCGACGCGGACGGCGCGCTGACCGCGCTCACCGAAATGCAATCGCAGGGCGGGCGGCGCATTCACGCGCAGCAGATCATGTTGCGCGCGCAACAGCAATTGAAGAACTGGGGCGAGGTGCTCAAGCTCGTCAAGACGCTCGAGAAGCGCGAGGCGATTCATCCGGCTGTGGCCGTACGGTTGCGGCAACTGGCGGCGGAGAACCTGCTGCGCGATCGTCGGCATAACGCCGATGCGCTGCTCGAACTGTGGAATTCGCTCACGCCGACCGAGCGTCATTCGCCACGTCTCGCCGATCTTGCCGCCGAACTGCTGGTCGCGTTGAATCGTCCGCAGGAGGCGCGCAAGATTGTCGAGGAAGCGCTCGCGCAGAATTGGGATGCGCGGTTGCTGCGGCGCTATCCGGATACGGCTGGCGGCGACGCGTTGCCGCTGATCCAGAAGGCAGAAGCGTGGCAGAGGGATCGTCCGGAAGATGCGGACTTGCTGTTCGCGTTGGGGCGCTTGTGTCTGCATCAACAGTTGTGGGGTAAGGCGCAGTCATTCCTCGAACGCGCGCTAAAACTCGCTGATAATGAGACGCTGAAGATTCGTTCGCACCGTGCGTTGGCTCGCTTACATGAGCAGCTTGGTGATACGGAGAAGGCGAGCCAGCATTACCGCGAGAGTGCGTTGGCGATGAATATTGTGTGAGGTTCGCGGTCGAGCGACGCTGGATCGTTAAGCTCGACACGACTCTGCTGAAACTGCTATTCGATGGCCACAGCGCGATGACGCTGTGGCCATTTCTTTTTGTGCTGCGCGTGTTCAGTGTGGCGCGGCGGCCGGGGGCTGCATGACATTCGCGGCCAACGTGGCAGCGCGCTTCGCGGAAGCGTTTTTGGGCACGTCGCGTTTTTCGTGGCGACGGGGAGCTTTCTCTCTGTCTCTGCGATGCCTCGGCGAGCAGCTTCGTCGCGTGGCGCGCGGTGATACGGCTTTGCGGGACGCCTTTCGCATCGACGGCAATCACCTTGAACAGTTCACGGTCGGATTCGAGTTCCTGCTGATAGTCCTCTGCCGTGTCCAGCAGCAATTCGAGCAGCTTCTGACGGTGTCGTATAGACGAGCAGAGGACCTGCAGGATCGAGCGACCGCGCCGCGGCCGGCCCGGAGCGCGACAGAATGTCGTTTTGCTGCTAGCGGACGTCGTGTTCGCGGCATGCGCGCGAGGCGGCGGACCGCTACATTCGAAGGAAGAAAGCCCGCCACGTCGCTATAACCGTGCCGCACACGAAGAACGAGACTCAGCCCGAATGAAACAGGCATGCGAACCGGCGGCCCCTCAGCCGACAGGCGCGTCCTTTTTATCGGACGCGCAACCGCTTACCGACCGGTGGCAAGGCACGGGTTCTCTCAGCGCCGCTGTCCAGTCGGGCGAGCCGGCCGTGGGCGCCGAACCCGCCGCTTCTGTCCTCGAGGCCGCGCCGGTCGTCGGAAGCTTGCGCTCGACTGCGGTCCTCCTGTTGGGCTACGCGATTCTCATCACCGGAAACGGCCTGCTCGGCACGCTCATCTCGCTGCGCCTCATCCAGCAGCAGGCGCCGTCGATCGTGGTGGGGGTCGTGCAATCGGCGTATTACATCGGCTTCCTGCTGGGCGCCATGTATGGCGGCGCGCTGATCACACGCGTCGGTCATCACCGCGCGTTCGTCACGTTCGCGGCGGCCTCGGCATGCTGCGCTCTCGGCTACGCGGTATGGGGCGCGGCCGCGATGTGGGCCGTTCTGCGCTTCGTCACGGGCTTCTGTCTTGTCGGCATCTTCACGGTCGTCGAAAGCTGGTTGCATCAGGTCGCGAGCAACGCTCAGCGGGGCCGCGTGTTCTCCGCCTATCTGATCGCCAACTATCTCGGTGTCGGCACGGGGCAGTTCCTCATCGGGCTTGCGGACCCGGGCAGCTTCGAGCTCTTCAGCGCCGTCGCCGCTTTGTTCACGGCGTCGTTGATCCCGGTCGCGCTCGCAGGCACCGCGCCAGCAACCGCCGGCGCGCTCGACGCTTCTCGTTCCGCATATGGCTCGCGTCTCGCGCGCGGGCTTGCAGGGCTGGGAAGCATCTATCGTTGGGCGCCGCTCGGCGTAGCCGCGTGTCTGTCGGCCGGCGCGCTCAACAGTGCGTTTTATACGATGCAGCCTGTGTTCATGCGGCGCGTCGGCTATGCGGTGGCGGACGTGTCGCACTTCATGGGCTTCGCGCTGCTCGCGGCGCTCGTGCCGCAATGGCCGGTCGCGCGGCTCGCCGACCGGTTCGACCGGCGCAAGGTGCTGCTATGTCTCGCGACAATCGCCGGCTCGCTGAGCGTGTTGTTGTTCCTGCTGCGCGAGGACGGGTTGATCCGGGCCTTCGGCTATCTCTATGTGGCGGTGGCGTTCTCCATGTACGGCGTCGTCACTTCGTACGTGAACGACTGCATTCCGGCCGATGAGCGTGTCGCCGTAAGCGCCGGTCTGCTGCTGATCTTCTCTGTGGGTGCGAGCGCCGGGCCGACACTTGCCTCCGCGACGATGGCGGTCGCGGGCCCGTCCGGGCTCTATCTGTTCACGGCGCTCGTCACAGGTGCGCTCGCCATGCTCACGGTGCGCAGCGTGTCGCGTCAGCAAGGGCGATAACCGGAAGCCACGCGTGCTCACAGGCGAAGCGTCGAGCCTGAGCCGTCGTCCGGCGAATGGCGTCCAGCACATCCTGCCAGCCACCTTTCCCGAATTCTCCAAGATCTCCTCGCGGCCGCGACCTGTCGCTTGAAGGACGGGGATTACCCTTAGCTGTTCCTCGTCCGAGCGCCATTCCGTAAGGCGAATGCGCCGCGCCCAAATCGCGATGTCGCTTTTGTGACAAACGACGTCGAATGCAGATGAAGGGTTCCCAGTTTTGTCCGGCTATCTTTGGCGCATAGCGAAGCACACCGACACGCGCCTGAAACAGGCCGTCAACGCCGGAACGGGAGACAACGTGGAAACCCTTGCTTTCATGCTCGACAACTGGGCGTCGATCATCAGGCTCACCGTCGAGCACGTTGAGATCGTCGGCGTCGGTGTCGGTCTCGCCATTCTCACAGGCGTGCCGCTCGGCATCGTGATCACAGCGAATGCGCGCGCCGCGAAGATCGTGTTGTACCTCGCGGCGATCCTGATGACCATTCCATCGGTTGCGTTGTTCGGTCTGATGATCCCGGTTCTGTCGGTGATCGGCCAGGGCATCGGCTTTCTGCCGACGGTCATTGCGCTGTTTCTCTATTCGCAACTACCGATCGTGCGCAACACGTACACGGCGATCACCAATATCGACCCGGCGTTGCGCGAAGCCGCGCGCGGCATTGGCATGACTACGCGCCAGCGTCTGTGGAAAGTCGAGATTCCCATTGCCCTGCCCATCATCATGGCCGGCGTGCGCATGGCCGTGGTGATCAATGTCGGCATTGCCGCCGTCGCCGCCTATATCGGCGCCGGCGGGCTCGGCAAGCTGATCAGCCGCGGCATCTCCCAATCGGACCCGCGTCAGCTGATTGCCGGCGCGATTCTCGTGAGCGTTCTTGCTATCGCCGCCGACTACGGCCTCGGCTGGGTGCAACGTCTGCTGACACCGAAGGGCCTTCGCAGCCCGTCGCGTACCGGCAGACTGGCATTGCGTCTCGGCGCGTGGGCGTCGTTCCGTAAATCTCCTCATCACGCGCAATAACCATGATCAAGCTCTCCAGCATCTCGAAGCGCTATGAAGGCGCGAGCGCCCCGGTGGTCGACGGCATCGACATGGAGGTCGGCGCGGGCGAAATCTGTGTGTTGCTCGGCCCGTCAGGCTGCGGCAAGACGACCACGTTGAAGATGATCAACCGTCTGATCCAGCCGAGTTCGGGCAAGATTTTCATTGACGGCCGCGATACCGACGAGTTCGAAGTGGTCGAATTGCGCCGCCAGATCGGCTACGTGATCCAGCAGATCGGGCTGTTCCCCAACATGACGGTCGAGGAGAACATCAGCGTGGTGCCGCGTCTGCTCGGCTGGGACAAAGCGAAGGCAAAGCGCCGCGCGGCCGAATTGCTGGAGATCGTGGCGCTCGATCCGTCGATCTATCTGTCGCGCTATCCGAAGGATCTTTCGGGCGGCCAGCAGCAGCGCGTCGGCGTAGCCCGCGCGCTCGCGACCGACCCGCCCGTCATGCTGATGGACGAACCGTTTGGCGCAATCGACCCGATCAACCGCGAGCTGATCCAGGACGAGTTCCTGCGCATTCAGCAGCAGGTGAAAAAGACGATCATGTTCGTGAGCCACGACATTGACGAAGCGGTGAAGATGGCCGACCGCATCGCCATCTTTCGCGCAGGCAGGCTCGAACAGTTCGACACACCAGACACGATTCTCGCAAGGCCCGCGAGCCCGTTCATTGCCGGTTTTGTGGGCGCGGACCGAGCATTGAAGCGCCTGCGCCTCGTGCGTGCCAAAGACGCTTTGTCGGCCTGCGAGTGCGCCGCACGCGTGGGCGACAGCAGCGAGCGCGCACGGGCGTTGCTCGAACTGCACGGCGTCGAACAGATCGTGTTGCTCGATGCAGCGGGCAAGCCGCAAGGCTGTCTCAACGCTGCGGCGCTCAGCGAGATAGAGGGCACGCTGACGGCAGCTCACGCGAAACCGGTGCACGGCGTGGCGCGTCATACCGACGACCTGCGCAGCGTGATTTCGTCGATGTTCGCACTCGGGCAATCCTGGCTGGCGACGGTCGACGAAGACGGCCGCTTCGTCGGTTACGTGAGTCAGGCGCACATTGTCGACATGTTGCGTCTGCCGGCGGAGGCCTGAGCATGAGAACGCTACTCTCACGCTGCGCTGTCCTGTTCGCTTGTGCTGCGCCGCTGCAAGCGCGCGCGGACAACTGGCTTCTATCCATTGCGCAATATCGCAGCGATATCGTCTACCAGTCCATCACACAGATGACGATGGTCGCCATCGCAGGCGGGCTTGCAATCGTCATTGCCGTGCCGCTGGGCGTCTATCTGAGCCGGGAGTCGGGCAAACACGCCCGTGTCGGTCAAGCGCTCCTGCAGACGCTCAACATGGGGCAGGCCGTGCCAAAGCTCGCGCTGCTCGCGCTCGCTATGAGCGTGCTCGGCATCGGCCGCTGGCCGTCGATCTTCGCGTTGTGGGTGGCCACTTTATTGCCCATCGTGCTGAACACGCTCGAAGGCTTGCGCGCGGTGCCGCGCTCGCTGATCGAAGCGGCCACCGGCATGGGCATGACACCGACGCAGGTCTTATTGCGCGTCGAGTTGCCCAACGCGCTTTATGTGATCTTCGCGGGCATTCGCACCGCGCTCGCCATTACCGTCGGCACGGCGCCGCTTGCATTTCTCGTGGGCGGCGGTGGACTCGGTGAGTTGATCTTTACCGGCATCGACATGAACGACTTTTCGATGCTGCTGGCAGGCGCGATTCCCACCGCGGTGCTCGCGGTTCTCACCGACGTGCTCATCGGCCAGATGCAGGTGCATCTCGTGTCGCGCGGCGTCACTCCCCAACGCTAGTTCAATCACACGCATACGCGTTTCTTCGAGGACATCATGAACACTGCCTTCTTCAAGCGGGCCTGCGCGCTCGTTGCCCTTTCTCTTGCGTCGTCGTGGACCATTAGCTGCGCGGCCGCAAATGTCGTGGTCGGCGGCAAGAACTTCACGGAACAGCAACTGCTCGCCGAAATGACGACCGAGCTATTGCAGGCCAAGGGTTTCACCGTCACCAAAAAGGACGGCCTGGGCAGCGCGGTGTTGCGCGCGGCGCAGGAGAATGGACAGGTCGACGTGTATTGGGAATACACAGGCACGTCGCTGATCACGTACAACAAGATCAATGACCGCTTGTCGCCGGAAGATACCTACAAGAAGGTAAAGGAACTGGATGCGGGCAAGGGCCTGGTGTGGCTCGATCCTTCGCGCGCGAACAATACGTATTCGTTCGCGATGAATCAGGACGAAGCGAAGAAGCTCGGCATCGTGACCTTGAGCGATCTCGCGAGAACCATCAAGTCCGGCAAGACGCTGAGCTTTGCGTCTAACTCGGAGTTCTATGCTCGCCCCGACGGGTTGCGTCCGCTGCAAAAGCTGTACGGCTTCGAATTTTCGCAGGACGAGGTCAAGCGGATGGACTCGGGTCTCACGTATCAGGCGCTGAAGGACCGTCAGGTAGACATCGCGCTCGTTTTCGCCACGGATGGCCGCGTGCTGGCATTCAACTTCGTCATTCTGAAGGACGACAAGGGCTTTTTTCCGTCCTATGCGCTCACGCCCGTGATCCGCAGGGCGACGCTCGACGCCAATCCGAAGCTCGGCCCGATCCTGAACTCGCTCTCGGCAAAGCTCGACGCGCCGACGATGGCTCGTTTGAACGCATCAGTCGATGTCCAGAAGAAATCGTTCAGCGCAGTCTCGCATGACTTCCTGAAGCAAGCGGGTCTGCTGTAACGCTCGCGACCCGATCCAACCTGAGAGACAAGAACATGCCTTCGTCTTCCCTCGACGCGCCGCGAGACAGCGCGCTGAAAGTCGCCGCCGCGCAGATCGACAGTTCCTACGGCGATCTCGACGCCAACCTCGGCAAGCATCTGAGCATGATCGCCGAAGCGCGCCAGCGCGGCGTCATGTTGCTGCTGTTCCCCGAATTGTCGCTGTGCGGACATAGCGCGGGCAAAGACGCGCTGCAGCTTGCACTGCGCGTCGATCACCCGGCCATTGCGGCGCTTGCGGAAGCGAGCGTCGGTCTCTACACGTCGTTCGGTTTCATCGAAGAAGCGCCAGGCGGCCAGTTCTACAACAGTCAGGCGACTGTGACGCAAGGAAGGATCGTGCACGTGCATCGCAAGATTCAACTGGCGACCTACGGCAAGCTGCGCGATGGACTGTATTACGCACCGGGAGCGGAACTTGGCGCATTCGGGATCGACCGCGACTGGCGCGTCGCCACGCCCATCTGCAACGACCTGTGGAACCCCGCGCTCGTGCATGACCTGATGTGCGACGGCGTGACGCTGCTCGCCGCGCCGATCAGTTCAGCGCGCGAGGCGGTGGGCGGCGGCTTCGACAATCCCTCTGCATGGGAACTGAACCTGCGCTTCTACGCGGTGACCTACGGGGTCGCCGTGGTAATGGCGAATCGGATCGGCACCGAAGGCATGCTGCGTTTCTGGGGCGGGTCGCGCGTTCTCGATCCGTTCGGCAACACAGTCGCTATGGGCTCGACCACCGAGGAAGAACTGGTCGTTGGCGAAGTCGATTATGCAGCGCTGCGCGAAGCGCGTTTCCTGCTGCCTACCGTGCGCGATTCACGGGTCTATGCGGGCCGCGGCATCCGTGCGGCTCAGTCACACGTCAACACCTGAAGCGTCGTCCGCCATGCAAGATTTTCTCCTTACCGACGAAGACCGCGCGTTTCGCGCGGAAGTGCGGGCCTTTCTGCAGCGCGAACTCGCGCCGCGCGCCGCCGATATAGAAGACCGCCGCGACTGGGACGCCGTCAAACGTGTGGTGCGCGCACTGGCCGAAGCCGGCTATCTGCGACTGATGTTCGCGGACCTGTACCGCGGCTCGCTGACAAAGCCCGGACTCACGCACGCGACGATATTGTCGGAAGAAGCGTCCGCGATCAACTATGCATTCGAAACGACCATTGCTACGGCGTTGAGTTGCGCATACCCGTTGCATCGTCACGCGAGCGAGGCATTGCGCGATGCGTATCTCGAACCGATTCTGGCCGGCCGCGCGGTCGGCGCGATCTGCGTGACCGAGCCCGGCACGGGGAGCGATTCCGCTGACATCCAAACGCGCGTCGAATACGACGCACGTACCGACGAATGGGTCGTCAACGGCTTCAAGCGCTATATCTCCAACGCTTCGGTAGCGGACGTCTATATCGCCTACGGCATCACGCCGCGCGATGGCACGTCGAAGCCGGGCATCACCGCGGTGGCCGTGCCGAAGGACGCCCACGGCATCAGCTTTCCGCGCAACTATACGTTCATGGGCCGGCACGGCTGCATCGTCGGCGAGGTCAGGTTCGACAATTGCCGCGTGCGCGCCGATCACCTGTTGGGCAAGGCGGGCGAGGGCTCCGCGATCATGCGCGGCATGTTCAACTTCGAGCGCGCGATTCTGGGCGGCTCGGGCCTCGGCGTCGCGCGCAGCGCGTTCGAAATCGCGCGTGCGCATGCGCAAAGCCGCAAGACATTCGGCCAATTCCTCGGCTGCAAGCAACTGATCTGGGACAAGATCGCGCAGATGAGCTGGCGCATCGACGCCGCCGAGCTCATCACCTATCGCGCCACCAAGATGTACGACGCCGGCGCCGACGGAAAGGCACTGATGAAGGAAGCGGCAATGGCCAAGCTCGTCGCAACGGAGACGGCGAATTTCTGTGTCAACGAAACGGTGCAGATATTGGGTGGCGATGGCCTCACCAAGGAATACGGCCGTGCCGAACAGCTGTATCGCGACGCACGCGCGCTGACGATTGTCGGGGGGACGTCGGAAATGGCGAAATACCTGATCGCGTCGCGCGATCTCCCCGATCTGAAGATCAACCTCTGAGCGCACTCCATTTCCATCATGCTGACCATTACCTCGCTGTTCGAAAACACGGTCGCGAAGTACCCCGACCGTCTCGCGCTGGTCTGCGGCGACGCGCGCTTTACCTACGCGCAGTGGGACGCGCGCGTACGCGGACTCGCGCAGGCGCTGTTCGACCTGGGCGTGCGGCAAACGGACCGCGTTGCAATTTTTCAAAAGACGTCCGACGCAACGGCCACCGCTTATCTTGCCTGCCAGTTGCTTGGCGCGATCGCCGTACCGATGAACTACCGGCTGTCCGCGAACGAAGCGGTGTTCATCATCCGCGATGCCGGTGCGCGCGTGCTGATCTACGACGACTCGATGCAGCCGGTCGTCGTGAAGATCGAACAGGGTCTGCCCGATCTGCGCATCTACGTTCGTGTGACAGGGCATGCAAGCCCCGGCGATGAGCCCGATCATTACGATGCGCCCTCGCATCATCACGACTTCGATGCGCTGATAGACGGCACGCGCCATCGCGATGCGCCGCTGCCTCCGCTCAAGCCCGACGATATCTCCGCGCTCGTGTACACGTCGGGCACGACGGGGCGCCCGAAAGGCGCGATCCACACGCATGGCAACGACGTGGCGATCGCCACGAACTGCGTGATGGAGTACAGCCTGACCAGCACCGATTCGGCGCTCCATATCGCGCCGCTTTACCATGTCGGCGGCATGCAGGCGTATTTCATGCCGCACCTGATGGTCGGCGCGGCCAACATCGTGCTGCCGCGCTACGATCCGCAGCGCACGCTCGCCGCGATCGCGCACTATCGCGTCACGACGCTCTTCGCCGTGCCGACGCAGATCCAGGACATGCTGTTTCATCCATCGTTCACGCAGACCGATCACAGCAGTCTGCGGATGATCACCACAGGCGGCGCGGCCATTCCCGCCGCGGCGATGCAACGGGTGATCGATGAGTTCTGTCCGAACGTGTACAACGGCTACGGCATGACGGAAGCGAGCCTCACGCTGCTCCTGCATCCACGCGATGCGCTCTCGCGTCTTGGGTCGTGCGGCAAGCCGACGCTGATTAGCACCTGCCGCGTCGTGACGAACGACCCCGATCGCGCCGTGCCTTCGACGGAAAGTGTCGAGCGTGGCGAGGTGGGCCAACTGATCGTGCGCGGCCCGCAACTTGCACGCGCGTACTGGAACAACCCGGGTGAAACGGCCCGGAGGTTTCGCGACGGCTGGCTCTATACGGGCGATTTGTTCAGCGTCGACGAGGGCGGCTATTTCCACTTCCGCGGTCGTGCGGACGACATGATCGTCTCCGGCGGCGAGAACATCTATCCGCGAGAAGTCGAAGAGGTGTTGTATCACTGCCCTGGCGTGCAGGAGGCCGCGGTGATCGGCGTGCCGGACGCGAAGTGGGGCCAGGCGGTGACGGCGTTCGTCGTGCGCAGCGACGCCCAGTTGACGGAAGACGCGATCATTGCATTCTGCAAGGCCAGTGACGACCTCGCGCCGTACAAGCGGCCAAAGAAAGTGCTGTTTCTTGAGCGGTTGCCGCTGAATCCGAGCGGCAAGGTGCTGCGGCGCGAGCTGGCTGCTTCGGTGGACCAGAATCTTTTGCGGACGGGAACGTGATCATGAACGAACCAGTACTTTACGAACTGGACGGCGGTGTTGCGACAATCACGCTGAACCGTCCTGAAACACGCAACGCACTGACTGAAATGGAAGTGGTCGATGCGCTCGTAGCGAGCCTCGAACGCGCGCAAGCCGATCTGAACGTGCGCGCAATCGTGCTGACGGGCGCGGGTCCCGCGTTCTCCTCAGGCGGCAACATCAAACACATGCGCGACGAGATCGGCACGTTCAGCGGCAACTCCGCGCGAATACGCGAGAACTACCGGCGCGGCATTCAACGCATTCCGCGCGCATTCCACGAACTCGACGTGCCTTGCATCGCCGCCGTCAACGGACCGGCGCACGGCGCGGGCTGCGATCTCGCACTGATGTGCGATATCCGTATCGCGGCAAGCAGTGCGCTGTTCGCGGAAAGCTTTGCAAAAATCGGCATTATTCCCGGCGACGGCGGAGCGTGGTTGCTGCCTCGCGCGATCGGGCTCTCGCGCGCAGCCGAGATGATTTTCACGGGCTTGCCTATCGATGCGCAATGCGCGCTCGACTGGGGCCTCGTGTCGCGGGTCGTGCCGGACCCGGAACTGCTGTCCGCGGCGAAGGAACTGGCGGCACGCATCGCAAGCAATCCGCCGAACGTGTTGCGCATGAGCAAGCGCCTCATTCGCCAAGGACAGCGGATGGACCTGCCGAGCCTGCTGGAACTTTCGGCGGCGTTCCAGGGAATCGTGCATCGCACAGCGGATCACCGCGAGGCGCTTGCAGCAACTTTCGAAAAGCGCGCGCCGAATTACACTGGCGATTGATGTCGGTCTGACAGGTAAATCGCAACGAACGAGGCGATGGACCGGCGCGGCGCAATATGCGACAGTTTTGCCACCTTGGCCAATCCAGCATGGACATGCGCAGGACAATCAACGACGAGAGGCCGCAACCCGCCGCCGCGCGCCATGCGCAGTTGCCACCGGCGGGCGGGGGCGCACTCGCTGCCGCGCACACGCAGAGCGCGGCGGATTCCAGCCACGAGCGGCGGCCCGGAACGCAACGCATCGGTTTCTTTCTGGTGCCGAACTTTTCGATGATGGCGCTCAGTTCCGCGAGCGAGCCGCTGCGCGCGGCTAACCGGATGAGCGGCAAGGCGCTCTATAGCTGGCATCTCATCAGCGCCGACGGCGAGCCGGTGTCGTCGAGTTCAGGATTTTCGCTGCAGCCTGAATCGGCAATGACCTCGTCCATTGCTGTCGATCAACTGTTCGTGGTGGCAAGCATCGGCGTGGAGAACTACCGCAACGAGCGGGTGTTCGATTTTTTGCGCCGCTACGCCGCGACAGGCAAACCGCTCGGTGGCGTCAGCCTCGGCACGATGATCCTGGCGCGCGCCGGGCTTCTCGACAAGCGGCGTTGCACGATCCATTGGGAAGCATTGAAAGCGCTCGCCGACGAGTTTCCCTCGCTAACGGTCACGCGTGAGCTTTACTGCATCGATGGTGACCGACTTACATGCGGCGGCGGCACGGCCGCGATCGATCTGATGCTGGACGTCATCGCTCGCGCGCATAACCATCGGCTTGCTGCCGATGTCGCCGACCAGTTTCTGCATACGCGTATTCGTGCGTCACAGGAAAGCCAGAAGATGGCGATTCAGTGGCGCTATGGAATCGAGGATCGGCGCATCGTCAACGCGATTACGCTGATGGAGCAAAACATTGAACGCCCCGTCGCCGTGCAGACGCTTGCTTCGCTAGTCGGCATTTCGCCTCGCCAGTTCGAGCGAATGTGGCTCAAGCATTTCGGCATGGGACCCTCGCAGTTCTATCTCGGCGTGCGCCTGAAGGCGGCGCAAAAGCTTCTGCATGAATCGACATCGTCCATTTTCGACATTGCGATGCAGTGCGGGTTTGCCAGCGCCTCGCATCTGGGGCGGTGTTATCGGAAGCTCTTTGACATCACGCCCGGACAGGAACGTGCCGCCAGGGGCAAGTGAAGTTGCCATTGCGATAGGGCTGTCGCCGCAACCCGGCACTTATTCAGGCATCCCCTCGCTTGCATCGTCGATCAGGTGCAGCGCAACGGCCGGGTCGTCGATCGTATGGATCGCGAGCATCGCAAAACGTGCGAGAAACAAGGATGCGTTGGCCTCGCCCAGTTGCGTCATGGTCTTGCACAGTCGGGTATAGATGGTATCGAGGTCGCTGTCGGTCATGGCGTTCTCCTTATCAGATCGATCGTGATCACGTGTGAAGGGCGTGGTGGATGGCCGCGGTAATGTCCGCAGCTGCTGCCGCATGCCAGCGTCCGAGCACATGACCGTCAGGACGAACCAGATAGACGGTGCCCGGTTTGGCGCCGAACATGGCAAACAGCCTACCCGTGTGGTCCCAGTTGTGATCGCGTCTAGTCTCAGGATGCAGATGCGCAGTCAGGGGAATCACCTTGAACGGCAGGGTCTCGCCTTGCAGTGTTTCTTCGAGCGCAGAGAACTGCGCGGGTACCCTGCCGTCTTCGCTAAAATACAAGGCCGTGAAACAGGGGGTGACAAGGTCTGTCAGGTGAGCTGCGCTCGCGTTACCGCCCTCGACGATCGTCAACGGGCACTCGGGGAGAACGGCGCCGGGCACCGGCCCCCGCGTAAATGCGCCGGGCTCTGTTTCCGCAGCATTTAGCGGCGACGCGGTATACGTGATTGCCGAGGTCTGCCGCGGATTGATCAAGGAACGCACGCATTCATGCTTGATCGCGAGACTCAGCACGGCCTTGCGCATCAGATCGAAGGCGAACGACGGCGGCGCCATGAATTCTGTACTCTTTGTGCCGTAACTGAGGTTTTCGTGGGCGGCAAACACACGCTCGGCCGAATAGCTGTCGAGCAGTCCCCCGGACGCGAGACCCCGCACCACAAAGGCCAGTTTCCACGCCAGATTGTCCGCATCGTCAATGCCGGAGTTTGCGCCGCGCACCCCAAAAATCGGGACCAGGTGAGCTGCATCGCCACCAAATAATACGCGGCCGTGACGATAGCTTTCCAGGGTCAGCGCATTGGCCTTGTAGATGGTGATCCAGATCGGTGACCAATCGCCTCTCTCGCCCATCATGTCCAACAAGCTTTGCACCCGCGGGATCACGTTTTCCGGCTTCACCGCCTGTTCAGCGTCTTCGCCGTCACGCAGTTGATAATCGATGCGCCAGACATTGTCAGGCTGCTTGTGAACAAGGACGGTGGAACCCGGATTGGACGACGGGTCGAAGTAAGCCAGGCGTTCGGTCGGCCGGTCACTCTCAAGCTCGATATCGACGATCACATAGCGGCCCTCGTAGCTCGTGCCCTTGAGTTGCAGCCCTAGCGCCTCGCGAATCGTGCTGCGCCCGCCATCGCACGCGACGACCCAGTCCGTGTTGAGCGAATAGGGGCCTTCGGATGTCGCGAGGTTCAGCGTGCAGCCGTCCGCACGCGAATCGATCGAGGTGACCCGCGTCTGCCAGCGGATGTCAATCAGATCCGCTTTCTTTTCTGCGGCGTCCAACAGGAATTGCTCGATATGGTATTGGGCGAGGTTCACCATGGGCGGCAGCTTTTGATCCTCGTCCTGCGGCATCTTGAAATGCAGCACTTCAGTGTCGCGGTAGAAGCTGCGCCCGCCAGCCCACGGCAGGCCGGTTTTCAGAAATCCGTCCGCTGCGCCCAGGCGCTCGATGATTTCCAGGCTTCGGCGCGAGATACAGATAGCACGACTGCCGTAGCACACGGAGTCGTCGGCCTCGATCAATACCGAGGGAACGCCATGGTTCGCGAGGCCGAGGGCAACGGTCAGTCCGACCGGACCGCCGCCAACGATCGTAACCGCATGTCGCCTCGCCTCGATGCCGTTGTCCAGTTGGGGCACCTTGGCTGCGTATTTTTTTGCAGAAAAGGGATACGGTTTAAATTCCATTGTTTGCTCCTTAACGAATTCTTGGGCGAAGTGCGGCTGGGGACCGTGCATGGGCTGTATCTCGTCGCCAGACATTTGTCGTAGTTGGAGTCGCACAATCGGCGCAGCAAGCTCCCTCTAACCAAGGCTGCCTGATGGTTCAGTGCGGCGCTGGCGCGTCGGCTCGATCGGCAGCACCGCCACTACGATGGCGCCGATCACAAGCAGTGCCGCCGCGTAAAGCAACCCAGCGGAGAAACTGTGCGTCAGGTCTTTCAGCCAGCCCACCACCAGCGGATTCAAGGCCGAGCCGATATTGCCAGTGGCATTGATCACTGCAATGCCGACGGCACGGGCCCGGAAGCTCAGGGCGTGATCCGGCGTCGTCCAAAAGATCGACATGGCGGTGTACGACCCTGCCGACGCCAGGCAGATCCCCAGCATCTGGATGACGGGGTTTGCCGAGTAAGCCGTGCAAAGCCAGCCAGCAGCGGAGAACAGCATAGGCAGCATGAGATGCCATTTGCGCTCCTGCTTCCGGTCAGAACGTCTTCCCCACCAGATCATCGCGACGATGGTGCAGATTTGCGGAATTGCAGCCAGCAGACCGATAGTGCGGTTGCTCGCGTCAGCGCTGAAGCTCTTCACGATCAGCGGTGTCCAGACCGCGACCATGGCGAGGGTGTTGACGAGGCAGAAATACGCGAGTGCAAACTTGATCACGGTCGGCGAGACGAGTTCGCTGACAAGGCTTCTTTCTGCCGTTGCCGACGCGCGGGGCACGGGATCGGCCTGGTGCTCCGCTGCAAGTGTCTGTGACAGCTTGCGCTTCTCACCCGCGCTGAGCCAGCTTGCCTTTTCCGGGGCATCATGCAGATAGGCGAACACAACCAGTCCCAAGATTGCCGAGGGCAAGCCTTCCAGAAAAAACAGCCATTGCCACCCTTTGAGTCCGAGGGTCCCGTCCAGTGCGAGGATGTATCCTGACAGCGCGGAGCCCACGGCGGCCGTCACCGGCATTGCAATCATGAACAAGGCATTGGCTCTCGCGCGATAGGCACTCGGAAACCAGTAGGTCATGTAGAGCAAAATGCCCGGCAGAAACCCGGCTTCGGTCACGCCGACCAAAACGCGCAGCAGATATAACGTGTTCGGACTGGACGCAAACATGGTTGCCGTGGATGCCAGTCCCCACGCGATCATGATGGACCCAATCCATTTCCTTGCGCCAATGCGTGCCAAGACGATGTTGCTCGGAATGCCGAACGCGATGTAGGCGATATAGAACAGCGTCGTGGCCAGACCGAATTGGGTTCCCGAAAGCCCTAGATCCTTCATCATGGTTAGTCCGGCGAATCCAATATTGATCCGATCCAGGAACGAGAAGAAGAACAGGGCGAAGAGGAACCACAGCAGGTGCCGCGAGACTTTGGCCATGACATGCTTTTCAAGCAAGGCGGGGTCCGGTCCGGCGGCGTCCGAACGCTCTTCGCGCAACGGGCCGTGATCGGCCGATCGGGTCGTTTCCATGTAGGTTGTCTCCGCGTGGAGGTCTATCTCGAGCGCAGCGCACTCAATGCAATCGCGTCAAGCTCGGCCGGGAGGCGAGGTATGGCGATGACTGGAGTATGGAGTGCCGCTATTTCGCGATGTCCCCAAATTGGGTACATCTTGAAGGGCGAGATGGACCAGGAGAAACCCTTTGCGTCACGCGGCGGCGTGAGCAGCCGTCGTCGGACTGGCGGGACAGTGCGGGATCAATTCCTGCCGGGAGCCAGGCACAAGGCGAATAACTGGCGTTGGCTCGAAATTCCAAGGCGGCGATAGGCGCGCTTCTGGTAGGTCACGACGCTGGAGGGCTTGATACCCATCAGCTCCCCGATCTCTTGCGCGGTGCGGCCCTCCAGAACGCCGCAGAGCACATCGAGTTCTCGCCTGGACAAATCTGGGCAGATTCCGCGGACCCGAGTCAACATCAACTGCGGAATACCGGTCTGAATCTGACCACAGAGCGTGTAATGATGCCCGGCCGCCTGAGCGATCAGCGGGGCGTAGGCCTCAATCAGCGCGATTTCGTTCTGGTGAAAATGTCCATGCCTACGGTCGCGATAGAGATTGACTGACAGCCAGACGCCCTGCGACGGCTGCAGCAAAAGGGAAAGCCGGCCCGACACATTGGGCCGGTGATAGCAAGCAGCGCGGTAATCCTCGTGCAAGACGTCTTCGCTGGTTTGCTGATGCAGCAGGACGACCGAACTTTTCTGGGAACTGGCTGCCGAGACGATCGTTTGATTGCCGTCGAGGGCGTAGAAGCGTTTAGCGTAGGCATCTGCTACGTCGCGTAAAAATCGGCCGCCACGGTGATCTGCCACGGATATCGTCCTGGGGCGTGTGCCAAATTCGTATGCAAATACGGTGCACTGCGAGATTCCTGCGGCATTCCCCAGCAGCTTCAAGACTTCCGCGGCAAACGCATTGGAATCGGCACACCCGATGGATGTGACCAGGCTTGTCGCCCGCGAAAGATCCAACTGTCCCGACGGGCTGGGACGATCGAGCCGCCATGAGCGCATGATTGGCTTCGGAAAGTTTACGTTACCCCGATTTTAGACGCCGAACGTCCGACTCAGATTTCAATCGAAAGACCGGAGATGGCTGACTACCCCCGCCCACCCCCTGACACAAGCCGCTTTTATCCGCCGTCTGACGGCACCTCGGCCAAGCGGCCAGTTTCTCGCGCCAGCCCGCGGCTCTGCCTCCGGGAAGACAAAGCCCCAGCGGCACATCGCCGCCCGGGCTTCAAGACCAGCAATCCACTTCAACTCATCGATTAACCATCTTCGCCGGCACACTAACCGCAAGCAACCCGCCCAAAACCATAAATGCCGCCAACATATACATCCCCGAATCATTAGCCGCAGTCACCTGCTTCAACCACCCAACCGCATACGGACTGAGAAACCCCGCCAGATTCCCGATCGAATTAATCATCGCGATCCCAGCCGCCGCACCCGTCCCCGCAAGGATCGCCGTAGGCAAACTCCAGAACAGCGGCAACGTAGTGAGAATGCCCATAGTCGCAAGCGTGAGAGATGCCATCGCGAGCAACGTGTTGTGCGCCCACACGACCGACAGCACCAGCCCAATCGCCCCCGCAAACGCCGGGAGTGCGATATGCCAGCGCCGCTCGCGATGACGATCCGCGCTGCGCGCGACGAACACCATCGCTACCACTGCCGCCGCGAACGGAATCGCGGAAAGCAGGCCAATCATCAACGCATCGGTCACACCGGTCGCCTTGATAATAGTCGGCAGCCAGAAGCTCACACCATAGAGACCCATCACGAACGAAAAGTAAGTGAAGCTCAGCATCAGCACGCGGCCATTCGTGAGCACCTGGCGGATCGGCATGTCGTGCTTGGTAGCTTCTTCGGCGGATACGTGACGCTGCAGCAGATCCTGTTCTTCCTTCGTCAGCCACTTCGCTTTCGAAATGCGGTCGTCGAGCGCGACGAACACCAGAATGCCGACCAGCACCGAGGGTATCCCTTCGAGCAGAAACAGCCACTGCCAGCCGTGCCAGCCGTTCATGCCATTGAACGTCTTGAGGATAAAGCCCGACACCGGACCGCCGATCACACCCGACAGCGCGATGGCCGTCATGAACCATGTCGTCATCCGGCCGCGCCGATGCGACGGATACCAGTAGGTGAGATACAGAATGATGCCGGGGAAGAAGCCCGCTTCAGCCAGGCCGAGCAGGAAACGCATCACGTAGAACATGGTCGGCGTAGTGACGAACATGGTCAGCATGGAGATCACGCCCCACGACACCATGATCCGCGCGATCCAAACTCGGGCGCCCACCTTGTGCAGGATCACATTGCTCGGGATTTCGAAGAAGAAATAGCCGACAAAGAAAATGCCCGCGCCGAAGCCATACACCGCATCGCTTAAGCCCAGGTCGGTTGTCATTTGCAGCTTGGCGAAGCCGACGTTCACGCGGTCCAGATACGCGACCACGTAGCAGAGCATCAGGAGCGGAGCGAGCCGCCAGTTGACTTTGCGGTAGGTGGCCTCTTCGAAAGTGGAAGGTGGCGCACCCGCGCCGGGATGGTGGAGCGGATCTGCGGGACTAGCCATGGTGTCTCCTCTCTTCTTGTGGATTTGAAGTGCCGCGTCGATCGATTCTAGCCGCGCGGCGCGGCTCGCACGGCAAATAGATACCGGGGGAAAACACTGAGCCCGGCGAGGGCCGTGCGTGAACGGCCCTTGCTCAGGACACACGAATGCGGCGGCGCGAGGCTACATGCAGCCGCTACACGCAGCGCCCGCCGTCCACTTCCAGACACACGCCGGTGATGAACTCCGCCTCATCAGAAGCCAGATAGAGCGCGGCGTTGGCGATGTCCTGCGGCGTCGAGAAGCGTCCGAGCGGAATGCCGGCGAGAAAGCGCTGGCGGTTTTCGGGGGTATCTTCGACGCCCATGAATTCCGAAAGCAGCGCCGTTTCGCCGATCACCGGATTCACGCAGTTCACGCGAATGCGGTCCTGGCCGAGTTCCACGGCGAGCGACTTGCTCGCGATGATCACCGCGCCCTTGCTGCCGTTGTACCAGACGAGTCCGGGGCGCGGCCGCACGCCCGCCGTCGACGCGATATTGATGAAATTGCCACCGCCTTGCTCACGAAAGTACGGCACGAATTCCTGCACGCTCCAGTAGATGCTTTTGACGTTCACCGCGTAGACGCGGTCGAACTCCGCTTCCGTGACTTCGAGCACCGGCTTGTTGCGATGCGTGGTGCCCGCATTGTTGACGACGATCTGCACGCTGCCGAAGTCCTCGAGCGCCGCCTCGCGCAGCTTTTGCCAGTCCTCACGTTGCGCGACGTTGCCCGCGACCGCGATGGCCTTGCCGCCGGCCAGCGCGATTTCGCTCGCAACGCGCTCGGCGGCGGGACCGTTGAGATCGTTGACCACGACGTTCGCGCCTTCGCGCGCGTAGGTCTTCGCGATGCCTTCGCCGAAACCTGAGCCGCCACCCGTGACGATGGCCGTTTTACCTGTCAACCGCATGATGTCTCCGCTATTTGTTGTGAGTGTTGATTCGTGAACCAGCGCGTAGCAAGAACTAGCCGTGCCGGATGGCAATGGTCTTCAGCACCGTGAAGCCGTACAGCGCCTCGAAACCCTTCTCGCGCCCGTGGCCCGAATGCTTCACGCCGCCGAACGGCAATTCGACGCCGCCGCCCGCGCCATAGTTGTTGATGAACACCTGGCCTGAGCGCAGCCGCCGCGCGAGACGCATCTGCCGAGCGCCGTCGCGCGTCCAGATGCCGGCCACGAGTCCGTATTGTGTGCCGTTGGCGAGCGCGAGCGCTTCGTCTTCGTCGCTGAAGGACATGGCGGCGAGCACGGGTCCGAACACTTCGTCGCGTGCGAGACGGTGGCTCGCGGGCACATCGCGCAATAGCGTGGGCGCCTGGTAGAAGCCGCTTTCCGGCGCTTCGGGAATCACCTCGCCGTGCGCGGCCATCGCAATGCCGTCGTGCTGCGCGTCGGAGAGAAAGTCCCACACGCGCCGTTGCTGCTTCGCGTTGATGAGCGGGCCGCAATCCAGGTCCGCGTGCGAGGGGCCCACGCGCAGCGCATTGAACGCGCCGCTCAGCCGGTCGAGCAAGGGCTCGTAAATGGCGCGGTCGATCAGCACGCGGCTGCCCGCTGAACAGGTTTGCCCAGCGTTCTGCACGATCGCCGACACGAGTACGGGCAGCGCGGCGTCGAGGTCCGCATCGGCAAAGACGATTTGCGGCGATTTGCCGCCCAGTTCGAGCGTGACCGGCACATGGTTTTCGGCGGCCATTTGCGTGACCAGCTTGCCGGTCTCGGGCGAGCCGGTAAACGAAATATGGTCGATGCCCGCGTGACGCGCGAGCGCCGCTCCCGCTTCATGTCCATAACCGGTGACGATATTCAGCGCGCCTGCGGGCAGGCCCGCTTCGGCCGCGAGTTCTGCGACGCGCAGCACCGAGAGACACGCATCTTCAGCCGGTTTGACGACACATGCGTTGCCCGTGGCAAGCGCCGCGCCCACGCTGCGGCCGAAAATCTGCATCGGATAATTCCAGGGCACGATGTGGCCGGTTACGCCATGCGGCTCGCGGATCGTCATCACGGTGTAGCCGGCCTGGTAGGGCAGTGTTTCGCCATGCAGCTTGTCCGCCGCGCCGGCGTAGAACTCGAAGTAGCGCACGAGCGCGGCAGAATCGGCGCGCGCCTGTTTGAGCGGCTTGCCCGTGTCGCGCGCTTCGAGTTGCGCCAGTTCTTCCTGCCGCGCGGCGACCAGCATGGACAGCCGGTACAGCACACGTCCGCGTTCGGCCGCACTTGCCGCGCCCCATGCGCCTTCGAACGCGCGGCGCGCGGCGTGGACCGCGGCGTCGATATCCGCCGCGGTGCCGCGTGCAAGCTGCGTGAACGGCTGGCCGTCCGAGGGATCGAGCACGGCGATCGTCTCGCCGCCAGAAGCAGCGGACCACTCGCCGCCAATGAAGTGTCGGGCTTCTTCCATGCAGACTCCTTGAGATGTCGCGTAACCGGTGCACGACCGACGCACAAGCAACCGGACGCGGTTACGCGGTGTTCACAAACCACGGGCACAATCGAAAGACGCCAGACGATTATCGCGCCGATCCGGCGACGGATGCCATCGGCCGATTGGCTATAATGGCGCATTCCGTACTGTCCGGCCGCAGCGCTCATGCTCGAGGCGAGTTTCACGACGCATGCCCTTCGAGCCCACGCGCCGCATGCCGTGCTCCGAATTCCATCTGACCAGAGAGCGCTCATGAGCTTCAATCACGTCCCCGCAGGCAAAGACCTTCCGCAAGATTTCAACGTCATCATCGAAATCCCGGCGCAAAGCGACCCGGTGAAGTACGAAGCCGACAAGGATCTGGGCCTGCTCGTCGTCGACCGTTTCATCAGCACCGGCATGCGCTATCCGGCCAACTACGGCTTCATTCCGCAAACGCTGTCGGGCGACGGCGACCCGGTCGACGTGCTGGTGATCACGCCGTTCCCGCTGCTGGCAGGCTCAGTGGTTCGCGCACGCGCGCTCGGCATGCTGCAAATGACCGACGAATCCGGCGTGGACGCGAAGCTGATCGCCGTTCCGCACGACAAGATCTGCCCGATGACCGCCGATCTGAAGTCGATCGACGACGTCCCGGCGTACCTGAAAGACCAGATCAAGCACTTCTTCGAGCAATACAAGGCGCTAGAGAAGGGCAAGTGGGTGAAGGTCGAAGGCTGGGCGGACCTCGAAGCCGCGCACAAGGAAATCAGCGAAGGCGTGGCGAACTACAAGAAGTAAGCGGCTCGGCGCGCTGATCGAACCGAATCATTGATTCTTCGATCCAGCCGGCCCCCTGCAAAAAGACCGCGCGAGCCCGATAAGGCCGCGCGGTTTTTTATTCGGCGTCCGCCGTACGAGTCGCATTGCGCGGCCCCACGCATGCTGTATATAGCCGCAGTGCATTGCGGCGATGAACGGAACGCATTTTTATATCTAGGTGTAAACCCTTATGATTCGTGTCGTTTGTCGCCCGCGGCGGATTGTCCGAGCCGTGGGCGTCGCTGCAATGACGCAGCGCCACGCGAGCTTCAGGAGCACACCATCCGGATGATGAGCCGCAAGTCCAACCCGCCGTCTTCCTCGCCTCGCTGGTCCAATCGGCTGTATGCGATCGTGACGGCGATCTATCGCAAGCGGCCGGTATGGATGGTGTCGTTCTCGGCCAGCGAGGCCAGTCTGTCCGAAGGCCTGCGCGCGGCGTGCGCGTCGACGGCAATGCTGGCGCTCGGCAACCTGCTGCACGATCCGACTTTCGCGTGGGCTGCGATCGGCGCCTTCTGGACCTGTCTCGCGGATGCCGCCGGTTCCAACCGCGCGCGCTTCGCTTCGATGATGGGCTTCGCGCTGCTATCGACGTTATGCGGTGGCCTCACCGCTTTTGCGTCGGCCGGGGGAACGCTGCTCGCGGCGCTCGCGGTGTTGGCCTTCACGAGTCTCGGCGCGTTTGGCCGCATCTGGGGCGCGGCGACTTCGCAGGTGACGATTCTCGCCGCGACCGCGTGCGTCGTAATGGTGGACCGGCCCATGCGCGACGTCCGCGAAGGACTCGCGTTTCTCGGCGTCTATCTGATCGGATGTCTGTTCGCGGTCGCGCTGAGCCTGACCGTGTGGCGCATTCAACCGTTCGGCGCAAGCCGGTCTTCGCTGCGCGCGGTTTATCTGCGGCTCGCGGACATTGCGTTCGACAGCGCGCGTCTGCTTCAGCAACGCAGCACGCCCGGCGAATGGGCGACGCATGCTGCGAAATTTCGCGCCGATGCGCGGGCCGCGCTGGAACGCTCGCGCAAGGCGCTGGCGAGCGTGCCGGCGACGAGAACGGGCGGCCGCGAGACTTACGACGCATTACTCGGCTTACTGACCGAAGGCGAGGCGTTGTTCGCCTATCTGATCGCCGTCTCGGGCGCGTGTGAAAAAATGCCCGGCGACGCGGGGCGCGCCAACCGCACCACGCGCGCGGCTCATCTCCTGACGGGCATGAGCGAGATGCTGCGCAGCATCGGCGCGGATGCCAACGAAGCGCGCTGGACGCATCTCGCTGGATTGCAACTGCGTTTGCGGCGGCTTGCGCGGCGTCTTGAAACCGTGTTGATGGAGCCTGTGACGCTGAAGTCGGACTTCGAACTCGTCGACTTCGCGCCGGTGCAGTCGCCGCCGCCGCGCTGGCGCCACAGCGCCGCTGCAATGCTCGCGCGAATCTGGTCGACGCTGAAGGCGAATCTGTCGCCGGAGTCCGTCGGCTTGCGCCACGCGGCGCGCGTCGGCGTGACGACGACCGCAGGCTTCCTCGTGATCCGCGCGTTCGCGTTGCCGTTCGGCTACTGGGCGACCATGGCGACGCTGTTGATTCTGCAACCGTCGATTGCCGCCACCTGGCCACGGAGTATCGAGCGCGCGGCGGGCAGCATCGTCGGGGGCGTGCTGGCGGCGGGCATCGGCTATGCGATTCATTCGCCGCTCGGCATTTCGCTCGCGGTCTTTCCGCTGGTGATGGCGACGATGGCATTGCGCCCGGTCAGCTACAGCCTGTTCGTGCTGTTCCTGACGCCGACGTTCGTCCTCGTGGCCGACTTCGCGACACCGGGCGCGAATGAATTCGCGTACGCGCTCACGCGTCTAGGCAACAATGTGCTCGGCTGTGTGCTGGCGCTCTTTGCGACGTTCTACCTTTGGCCGACGCGCGAAAAGACCGACTACCGCGCGTATCTCAGCGACGCAGTGCGCGCCAATCTGGCGTATCTGAATGCGGCGCTCGAGTCGCCTCGTCGAAGCGAAAAGGACATGGAACGCTTGCGCCGCGCGGCGGGCCTCGGCAGCAATAACGCCGAGGAAGCGATCGCGCGCATCCGCCTCGAAAAACTCGAGGATTCGATGGCCGACACCGTGACGCTGACGGTGCTGAGCGTGCTGCGCAAGATGGCGGGCACGGCGACGCAACTCCGGTTGAGTGCAAACCGGCGCAATATGCACGACGAGCTTCGCGCGTGGATGGCGGCCGTGAACGCCGATATCGAGGCCGCGTTGAATCGGACCATTCCGCCGCTGCGGCACGAGCTTCCCGCGCGCGAGCGGTTGACGTCGCTGGAGGCGGATGCGGTGGGAGAGCTTGCGTTGATGCAGCGCTTGCTCACCGAGCGCATGCGCGAGGCGCGGGGGTGAAGGCAAGAGCTGAAGGCGAAGGGCTGGGAGCTGAAGCTGGTGGCGAAGAGCAAAGAGCGAAGAGCAAAGAGCGAAGAGCGAAGAGCGAAGAGCGAAGAGCGAAGAGCGAAGAGCGAAGAGCAAAGAGCAAAGAGCAAAGAGCAAAGAGCAAAGAGCAAAGAGCAAAGAGCAAAGAGCAAAGAGCAAAGAGCAAAGAGCAAAGAGCAAAGAGCAAAGGAAGCGGCTGACGGCGAAGAGGGCCAACAGGCCAAAGCACTGGAGGCACCAAGGCGCGTACCGTCACGGTGTGCCGTTTTCCTCGGTCGTCTGCTCGGCGGTAGTCACAATCGGTTCGGGCAACGGCACGACAGATTCGAGCGTCCGTCCGCCCGCAGCGAGCGTGCGCTTTTCGCAAGGCGCGAGACGCTTGACCCAATACTCGGCGCGCGAAGCACTGGAGCGGTCCGCCAATTCGAACGACGCCAGCACGCGCACTGGTTTGCGCGAACGCGTATAACGCGCGCCGGTGCCGCTCAGGTGTTTGTCGAAGCGCGCTTGCACGTCAGTGGCGATGCCCGTATAGACGCTGCCATCCGAGCATTCGAGCAGATAGAGAAACCACGCCATGGACGCGCGTCAGCCTTTAAACGGATTGTGTTCGCGCAGCTCGTCGACATACGCGTGGATGCTGTTCTTTTCATTGTCGAGGAAGTGGCCGACGGCATCGGCGAAAGCGGGATGCGCAAGCCAGTGCGCTGAGCGCGTGACCGTCGGCAAGAAGCCGCGAGCCATTTTATGTTCGCCCTGCGCGCCGCCTTCAAACGCGCCGAGTTTTTCTTCGATGCAGAATTCGAGCGGCTGATAGTACGCCGTTTCGAAGTGCAGACACGGCACGTGTTCGAGCGCGCCCCAGTAGCGGCCATACAGCGTGCCGCCGGTTTTCGCGTCGCGCTGGTAGACCACGAGTGAACTCGCGATCGGCTTGCCTTCATAGTCGGCGATCACCAGCAGCAGATTTTCCGGCATCGACGCGCCGATCATGCGGAAAAAATCGAGGTTCAGATACGGCGTCGAAAAGTGTTCGCGGTAAGTTTGCCGATAGCACTTGCTGAAGAACCGCCAGTCGGCGTCCTGAATGTCTTCGCCGCGAATCCGGCGCATCGTGACGCCGGCCTCGCGCACTTTGCGGCGTTCCGCGCGAATGTTCTTGCGCTTCTTCTGTTCGAGCGTCGAAAGAAAATCGTCGAAGTCGCGGTAGCCGTCGTTCAGCCAGTGAAACTGCACGCCTTCGCGCTGCATCATGCCCATTTCGGTGAGCGCGTTCGCTTCTGTTTCGGTCGGAAACAGCACGTGCAGCGATGAGACGTCCGCTTGCTCGGCGAATGCCATCAACGTGGCCGCGAGATGCCGGAGCGCGTGCGTGTCGGCGGCGAGCAGGCGGTTGCCTTGCACCGGCGTGAACGGAACCGCGCACAAGAGCTTCGGGTAGTACGGCAAGCCGTTGCGCTTGTACGCGTCGGCCCACGCCCAGTCGAACACATACTCGCCGTACGAGTGGCCCTTCAGATAAACCGGCGCAGCCGCCGCGAGCTTGCCGGTGCGCGGATCGGTCAGCGTGACGAATTGCGGCGCCCAGCCGGTATCGGCGACCGCGCATCGGGTCGCATGCAGTGCGCTCAAGAACTCATGCCGCAAAAACGGCGTGGGCTGCGGCTGCTGAGCGAGAAGGGCATTCCATTCGGCCGCGTCCACCTCGGAGGGCGACGCCAGAATGCCCGTGCGATAATCAAAGCGTTCCTGATTCAATCTGTGTGACTGTTCCCAATGAGCGACGGGGCGCGTTAAAGATGTTTATGCGCTGCGTCGTTCGTTTATCCAAGTTGCCCGTTCCGTCGAGCTAATAACAAGCCGCGTTATTTGCAAGCCCTCCGCAAGCCCTTCGCTTGCCTGTCGATCCTGCCATGAAGACACGAATCGCTCTTGCTCAAATCAATGTCACCGTCGGCGATTTCGCTGGCAACGTCGCGAAGATCGTCGCTGCCGCGCGTGACGCGCACAAGGCCGGCGCGAAGCTGCTGATCGCGCCTGAACTCGCGTTGTCCGGCTATCCGCCCGAAGATCTGCTGCTGCGTCCCGCGTTCTATACCGCGAGCGCCGCGGCGTTAGCAGACCTCGCCGGGCAACTGAAGCCGTTGGCCGGCTTGCATGTGATCGTCGGGCATCCGCTGCGAGAACTGGTGAACAGCCGGGTGGCGAACAGCGCGGCGCACGGTCATGGTAATGCAAACGCGCCAATTGAGCGCGGCGTGCCGCCGGTCGATACGTTCAACGCGGCGTCGCTGCTGGTCGACGGCAAGGTGGCGGGCACCTACCGCAAGCAGGATCTGCCCAATACCGAAGTGTTCGACGAGAAGCGCTATTTTGCGTCAGACCCGCAGCCGTTCGTTTTCGAACTGGATGGCGTGAAGTACGGCGTGGTGATCTGCGAAGACGCATGGCATGCGTCGGCCGCGCAAATGGCGAAGGCGGCGGGCGCGCAAGTGCTGCTGATTCCAAACGGCTCGCCGTTCCACCTGAACAAGGAAGCGGTACGCTTCGACATTCTGCGCGCGCGGATTCGCGAGACCGGGCTGCCGATGGTCTACGTCAACATGGTTGGCGCGCAGGACGAGCTGGTGTTCGACGGCGGCTCGTTCGTGCTCGACGCGCAAGGTGAACTGGTCGCGAAGATGCCGCAGTTCGAGGAGGCGACTGCGATCGTCGAATTCGAAACCGGCGCACCGTTGCGCAGTGAAGCCAATGACGGCATCGCGCCCGAGCTCTCGCTTGAAGCGCAGGTTTATGCGGCGCTCGTGATGGGCGTGCGCGACTACGTGAACAAGAACGGTTTTCCCAGCGCGCTAATAGGGCTATCCGGCGGCGTCGATTCGGCGCTGGTGCTGGCGGTGGCGTGCGACGCGCTCGGCGCGGACCGCGTGCGCGCGGTGATGATGCCGTCGCGCTACACCGCCGACATCTCGACCACCGACGCCGCCGACATGGCGCGCCGCGTCGGCGTGCGCTACGACGAGATCGCGATTGCGCCGATGTTCGACGCGTTCCGCGGCTCGCTCGCGAAAGAGTTCGAGGGCCTCGCCGAAGACGCCACCGAAGAGAACATTCAGGCCCGCATCCGCGGCACCTTATTGATGGCGCTGTCGAACAAGTTCGGCTCCATCGTGCTGACCACCGGCAACAAGAGCGAGATGGCGGTGGGCTACTGCACGCTTTACGGCGACATGGCCGGCGGCTTCGCGGTGATCAAGGACATCGCGAAGACGCTCGTCTATCGCCTCTGCCACTACCGCAATCAGGCCACGGCTTTTAGCAAGCAGGACGTAATTCCGGAGCGGATTCTGACGCGCGCGCCGTCGGCGGAATTGCGCGACAACCAGACGGACCAGGACAGCTTGCCGTCCTATGACGTGCTGGACGCGATCATGCGCATGTACATGGAAGAGGACCGCTCGCTCGCGGAAATCATCGCCGCCGGCTATGCAACCGAAGACGTGAAGCGCGTCACGCGGCTCATCAAGATCAACGAGTACAAGCGCCGTCAGGCGCCGATCGGCATTCGCGTCACGCATCGCGCGTTCGGCCGCGACTGGCGCTATCCGATCACGTCGCGCTATACCGAACCGGTGGAGTGAGCCGACGCCGCTCGCCTCTCACTGACTGAAGCGCGCCGGACCGCCGGATCGCCGGATCGCCGGACCGCCGGATTGCCGCAACGCATCCGGCGCGGCGTAGAATAAAAATCATCCATTTCCCTTCCACTCTTCCAATCACGAGACGAGGTTCGCCATGAAGCGCATCACCGCAGTCATCAAACCGTTCAAACTCGACGAAGTGCGCGAGGCGCTCGCTGAAGTCGGCCTCACGGGCCTGACCGTTACCGAAGTCAAAGGGTTTGGCCGGCAGAAAGGCCATACCGAGCTCTATCGTGGTGCAGAGTATGTGGTCGACTTCCTGCCGAAAGTGAAGATCGAGGTCGTGGTCGCTGACACGCAGTGCGACCAGGTGATCGACGCGATCATCGGCGCGGCGCGCACCGGCAAGATTGGCGACGGCAAGATTTTTGTCGCGGACGTGGAGCGCGTCATTCGCATCCGTACGGGCGAGGAAAACGAGGCGGCAGTCTAAGCCGCTCGCGCACCGAAGCGGTGCGCCGGCCCATGGACCAAACCGCGCGAGCCAGCGCCAGCCAAAGCGCCCGCGCCAATAAAAAACGGTGCGATACCCTTTCGGACATCGCACCGATACGCGCCTCTCGCAGCAGCGTGAAAAAGATTCTCTTGAAGAACTTCTGACTACGCCCCGAAGGAAAATCCCTTCGGGGAACACCGTTCGATTAGAACGAGTGCTGAATACCTGCGTACACGCCGGTCTGGCTGTGGCCATGCAGCGGGTTCTCGTTGTACGAGACCGTGCCGTCCGAAGCGGTGATGTTGCCGCCATTGCCTGCGTTGTTGGCGTCCAGACCGAAGTTAGCCGATTTGCTGTTGCGCACGGTCGCGATCTGGATGTCCAGCAACGTGCGCTTGGACAGGTTGTACGAACCGCCGACCGTGTAGATCGTGGCGTTGCCACCGCCCTTGTTCGCGTTGACGTGATACACCGCAGCGATCAGTGCGGCAGCCGGCGTGGCTTGCCACGTCACACCACCCCATTCGTGATCGAGCGACGTCGGCGACGTGCCTGCCGCGGTTGCAGCAGCAGACGTACGGACTGCCTGGTACGCGCCCTGGATCTTGAACTGACCGAGGAACACGTTGAAAGCGGCCGTGTATTCGCGCGACGCGGTGAACGGGTTCGTGAAGTTGCCGTTCGCGCTGTTGCGGATTTCGTCGTAGAGACCGCGGACCTGGAACAGCGACGAGGTGTACGTCAGTTGCAGACCGGCTTCACGACCTTGCGGGGTCGTGCCGTTACCGTTCCAGTTCGTCGCGTTCGACAGTGCGTACTGGCCGTACACGTCAAAGCCGTAGAACTTCGGCGACTGGTAAGCGATGTTGTTGCTCGATTGCGGCCAGTTGCGGCCACGCACCAGCGATGCCGACGACCAGTTCGATTGACCGAACGGGTCGAAGTCCCACACGCCGTTCGAAATGAAGAGCATACGGCCCATCGTCAACGTACCGTACGCATTGTTCGACAGACCGACCGTTGCCCAGCGATTGAAGAGACCGCCGCCGCCAGGGCCCGCGCCCGTCATAGTGTTGAACGAGCCTTCCAACTGGAACAGGACCTTGTTGCCGCCGCCGATGTCTTCGACGCCCTTCATGCCCCACAGGCTCGTGCCCCAGTCACCGCTTTCCGCACGAAAACGCGAGGTAGAACCGGTATAGGTGGCGTTCGGCAGACCGCTGATATATTCGAGACCCGCGTCCAGGCGGCCATACAGTGTCACGCTGCTTTGAGCATGCGCAACAACACCGGCCGACATCAGCGCAGCGGCGAGCAAAGCTTTCTTCATCTTCTCCTCCATACCCTGTCAAAAAGTGAAACCCAGTACTGCGAATGGTGTTCGGACGCAGGCCGCGCCGAACAGAAATCGGTACCAGGGAGATTAGCGGGCGGATAGGTCTCCTGTCCTGACGTGTAGCCTTGGGGCCATCTCGTCGTCATGCCGATCCCTCGCCGACCGGTTCTCCTCTGTGCTTTGAAGTAAAACTACTTTTAATCAACTTTGTTTTGCTACTTTGGTTACTAATTTATCAAAAATACACTTGAGTGGGAGAAGAAATTAGTACCGGCGTTGGCCTGTGTCTCCAAATTGCAATACCGATGTGCGCAACAGCCGGCCACAGAGCGTGGGAAAACGCTCGAATCCCTTATGCGATAAGGGAATCACGGATCAGCGCGGACAAGATCAAGGATTGCCACTATTGACGCTTCCGATACGGCAAGGTAGGGCGAAAACGCAGCACTGGAAGGGCGGCGCGGTAAAGGTTTCGCGGCCGAAAAGACAAGAATACAGAGGTCACCGAAACAAAAAAGGCGCCCGTAAGCGCCTTGTAATGCTACTTCGACTACAGCCGCGATTAACAGCCCGTGCCTGAATCTCAAATACCAGGCTGTGCGACATGTTAGCTATTTGAGACTTCCGGAAAGGAATTGCTTGAGACGTTCGCTGCGGGTGTTTTTGAACACCTCGTCGGGATGGCCTTCTTCTTCGACGCGACCTTGATGCAGGAACATCACGTGATTCGACACGTTGCGCGCGAACGCCATTTCGTGTGTGACGACGATCATCGTGCGGCCTTCTTCGGCGAGCGTCTGCATCACCTTGAGCACTTCGCCAACCAGTTCGGGATCGAGCGCGGAGGTCGGTTCATCGAACAGCATCACGTCCGGGTGCATCGCCAACGCGCGCGCAATCGCCACGCGTTGCTGCTGGCCGCCCGACAGATGCGACGGATATTGCTTCTCCAGACGCGGCGCAAGGCCGACTTTTTCCAGGTACTCGCGAGCGCGATCTTCCGCTTCCTTACGCTTGAGGCCGAGCACATTGACCGGCGCCTCGACGATGTTCTCGAGCACGTTCATGTGCGACCACAAGTTGAAGTGCTGGAACACCATCGACAGTTTCGTGCGCACACGCTGCAACTGCTTCGGATCGGACACGCGCAGCGCGCCGTTTTTGGCGACCTGCGTGCGGACTTCTTCGCCGTCCACGAAGATGCGCCCGGCGTTCGGCTGCTCGAGGAAGTTGATGCAGCGGAGCATCGTGCTCTTGCCCGAACCGGATGAGCCGATTACGCTGATCACGTCGCCGGCGTTGGCCTTCAGCGACACGCCCTTGAGGACTTCGTTATCGCCGTACTGTTTGTGAAGCTCGTCGACGAAGAGCTTTTGCTTCCTGGTGTTCATCAGAATCCTTGGGGCTTGCTGACGTGCTGGGCGCGGTGCCTCGGGTTATTTGCCTTGCGGCCGCAGGTAAGCGAGCCAGCGGTGCTCGGCGCGGCGGAACAGCCACACGAGCGCGAAAGAAATGCACAAATAGAGCAGCGCGGCAATACCGAACGCATTGAACGACTGATACGTGGCCGAGTTCACGTCGCGGGCGATCTTCAGAATGTCCGGCACGGTCGCGGTGAATGCGACGGTCGTGGCGTGCAGCATCAGGATCACTTCGTTGCTGTAGTACGGCAACGCGCGGCGCAGCGCCGAGGGCAGAATCACGCGCCGGTACAACGTGAAGGACGACATGCCGTACGCGCGCGCCGCTTCGATTTCGCCATACGGCGTCGCCTTGATCGCGCCGGCGAAAATCTCGGTGGTGTACGCGCAGGTGTTCAGCGTGAACGCGAGCAGCGTGCAATTCATGCCTTGGCGGAAGAACGCGTTGGTCAGCTCGTGATTGCGAACGATCTCGAGGCTGTACAAGCCCGTATAGCAAAGCAGCAACTGCACGTAGAGCGGCGTGCCGCGGAAGATGTACGTGTAGAGCCAGACCAGAGCCGCGAGCCATTTCTTTTTCGAGACGCGCGCTACCGCGAGCGGAATCGACAGGCAGAAGCCGAGCCCGATCGACACCACCAGCAGCCACAGCGTGATCGCGAGGCCGGTGAAGCGGTAGCCGTCGGTGTAGAGATAGTTGCGCCAGTATTCCTGAATGATCTCGATCATAGATCCGCCTTTCGCACGCCAGTCGAGTAACGCTTTTCGAGGTACATCAGCACGAAGTTGGACACTGTGGTGATGACGAGATAGATCGCCCCGGCAAGCAGGGTGAAGAAGAAGAACCGCAAGGTGCCTTTGCCCGCGTCCTGCGAAGCCTTGACGACATCCGCGAGGCCGATGATCGACACGAGCGCCGTGGCCTTGACCATCACCTGCCAGTTATTGCCGATGCCTGGCAGCGCGAAGCGCATCATCTGCGGGAACATGATGCGCGAGAAGACCTGCCAGCTCGTCATGCCGTAGGCCGCGCCGGCTTCGAGCTGGCCGCGCGGCACGGCGAGGAACGCGCCGCGGAACGTCTCGGTGAAGTACGCGCCGTAAATGAAGCCGAGCACCGCGACGCCGGCCACGAATGGGTCGATGTCGATCTGGTCCCAGCCGAGCAGGTCGGTCAGATTGTTTAGCCAGATCTGGATGCTGTAGAAGAGAAGCAGCATCAGCACGAGGTCCGGCACGCCGCGCACGAGCGTGGTGTAAACCGTGCCGGCGCCGTGGGAGAAGCGGTTCTTCGACAGTTTCGCCGCCGCGCCGACGAGGCCCAGCAAGAAGGCGAGCACCAGCGACAACACCGCCAGTTTGACGGTTTGCCAGGTGCCGTTGACAAGCAGCGGGCCGTAGCCTTGAAGGAGCATAAGGGGGTCCTTGACGATGCGTTTGCGACACACCGCGAAAGACGCGGCCGGCTCTGCACCGCATGTACCGCGAGCCTCGCTCGCCGTGATCCGCAGTGCACAGCGCACCGCTGTGCAAATCATGACTGCATGGCCGTTGCCGGCCTTGCAGCGCGCTTTTTGACTCTCTTTGAAACTAGACCGACTGTATTACGAAGCCCGGGGGAAGCCCATGCGGGCGAGCCCCGAGTTTCGTTGATGCCGCGCTTGACAGGGCGCGTTTGACGGACGTTTGACGGGACGCTTCACGGACCGCTGGCTGGTTGCCGGGGCAGTGGTCCGGTCGGTATCCCGCTCAGTGGCCCGGATAAATCTCGAAGTCGAAGTACTGCTTTTCGAGCTTTGTGAATGTGCCGTCCTGATGAACCTGCGCCAGCGCCCGGTTGAACATTGCCTTCAGTTCGGCGTCTTCCTTGCGCAGACCGATGGCCGTGCCTTCGCCGATCGTCTTTGGGTCTTTCACTTCCGGGCCGGCCCAGGCGAAGCCCTTGCCGCGCGGCGTTTTGAGGAAACCGGCGTCGGCCTGGATCTCGTCTTGCAGCGCGGCGTCGAGCCGGCCGGACGTGAGATCCGCGTAGACCTGGTCCTGGTTCTGATAGGGCACCACGGTCACGCCTTTCGGCTCCCAATAGGCCTTTGCGTAGGCTTCCTGGGTCGTGCCCTGTTCCACGCCGACGCGTTTGCCCTTCAGCGATTCAGCGGTAGGCAGGAGCGGCGAGCCGGCTTTGGCGATCATGCGGGCAGGGGCGTCGAAGAGCTTGTCGGAGAAATCGATCTGCTGGCGACGCTTGTCCGTGACGGTCAGCGACGACACGATCGCGTCGAACTTCTTGCCCTTCAGTGCCGGGATGATGCCGTCGAAATCCTGCTCGACCCAGACGCACTTGACGTTCATTTTTGCGCAGAGTGCACGGGTCAGATCGACGTCGAACCCGACTACCTGGCCGCTGGCCGCCTTCGATTCGAACGGCGCGTAGCTGGCGTCCACCCCGATGCGTACTGTTTTCCATTCTTTAGCCATGGCGCCGGTGGCCATGACGGCAAGCGCTACGCACAGTGCGAGCTTGTTCATGTTTCTCCTGGGTCGAACTGATCGTCGTGATGTCCGATCTCGGCGAGCGTTGGCTTGTGGCCGGCCGTCGCTATTCTAGGCGGTCAAAATTGTTGCACCGGTGTGGTTTTCCGCGCCGCTTTTCACCGCGCGGGCGCGCCTTCGGCCACCATGTGCGCTGAAAAGCGCGGTATTTTACCCGAACAGGGGCCCGGCGCCAGTGCGCGATGTCCACTGCGGCAGCGTTGACGCACGGGCGTTGTGTATGCGCGACGCGTACGCCGGACAGACCGCAGCCAGATCTGCCGCGGTCGAATCCCGATTACGCCGATTTGCGAAACGATCCGGTGCGTTCGCGCCCGATTGTCCGGCGCGCGTTCAGCCCATACATTCTGGCCATCGTCAATTTCACCGGGAGTACCTTCATGATCGAGATTCGCCGTTCCGAAGAACGCGGCCACGCCAACCACGGCTGGCTCGACTCGTATCACAGCTTCTCGTTTGCCGACTATCGCGACGCGGAGCATGTGCATTTCGGGCCGTTGCGCGTGATCAACGAAGACCGCATCGCGGGCGGACAGGGCTTCGGCACGCATGGACACCGCGATATGGAAATCGTCACTTATGTGCTCGAGGGCGCGCTCTCGCACCGCGACAGCATGGGCAACGGTTCGACCATCCGGCCGGGCGACGTGCAGCGCATGAGCGCCGGCACCGGCGTGATGCATAGCGAATTCAACGCGTCGCCGGACGAAGAGGCGCACTTGCTGCAGATCTGGGTGATTCCGCGACGCGCAGGCGATCAACCGGGCTACGAGGAAAAGCGCTTCGAGGCCGCCGACAAGCGTGGCCGCCTGCGCGTCGTCGCGTCGCCCGACGGCCGCGACGGCTCGGTGACGATCCATGCGGACGCATCGATTTACGCGGCGCTGATCGACGGCACGGAAGAGGCCACGCACGAGTTGCCCGAAGGACGGCTCGCATACGTGCACGTGGCGCGCGGCTCGCTGACGGTAAACGGCGAGGCGCTCCATGCGGGCGACGCCGCCATGCTCAGCGAAACGGACACGGTCACGTTGGAGAAGGGCGATAACGCCGAAGTGTTGTTGTTCGACCTCGGTCGGCTGGAAGGCTGAAGCGGATGGTTCGTGCGCCGTTCACCCGGAGTTAGTTGAGCGCGCAACGACAGCGCAACGGTGGTGGTTACGGAGGCCGCTATATAGAAAGCAGAAACGCCACGGACGACCTCCGTGGCGTTTCTGCTTTGCGAAGGCGGCCGCGCGAGCCGCCATCGTTAAACCTGCTCGGCTGCGCCTGGCCGCGCGGCTTATTGCCGTGGCTTACTGACTCGCAGCCGGCGCCGACGCCGCGCCCTGCGGGCCATGCTGCCAGCGCTCGCGCATCTTCTCGTGACGCGATTCCATCTTCGCAAAGCGCTGCTTGAGCGCGGTGCTGACGGTGGTTTTCTGCTGATCGTTCAGGCCGTTATAGAACTTGAGCCAGGCGTCGGTGGTTTGCTGGCGCAACTGCGCGTCTTTCTGCTCGATCTGCTGATGGGCGGCGGCCATCGCGTTCAGATCCAGAATCGGCTGTTGCTGCGCCGACTTGAACTGGCTCTTCATCTGTTCATGGTTGGCGCGCATCGCCTCGTGGCTCTGCTTCATGGTGTCGAGCGCGGCTTGCCACTGCTTTTCCTGATCCCCGTTCAGCTTCAACTGGTCATGTAGTTGCGTGAGTTCCTTCATGAAGTGGCCATGCCATCCGCCGGCGCCGCCATGGGCCTCGTGAGCGGGTTGAGCGGCATAGGCTGCGCCCGCGCCGATGGCGAGAGCGGTGGCGGCAACGGCGAGGGCGCGCGACATTTTTCTGGTGGACATGTAAGGCTCCTTGTAATGGAATAGCCGACGATGCAACCGATCAAGACAGACGGCCTGCATTCGGTAAGACAGAGCGTAGAGAACTGTGTCCGGCGCTGTGTTACGCGCTTTCATACCGCTGTTACGGGCGATTACGTGTGGCTTTCACCGTAACACCCGGTAACCCTTGAGGCCTCTCTGAAATCGAAAACCCTTCCTGCCCCGCGTTAAACTTCATTCCATGGCTACTCAAATACTTGTTGTCGACGACGACGTCGAATTGCGCGATCTTCTGCGCGACTATCTGGCCCGCCAGGGCATCGAAGTGTCGGTGCTGCACGACGCGGGCTCGCTCGAACGCAGGCTCGAACGCGAGCGTCCCGATCTGATCGTGCTCGACCTGATGATGCCGGGTGTCGACGGGCTCACCGCATTGCGCAAGCTGCGCGCGTCGGGCGACGACATTCCCGTCATCATGCTGACCGCGCGTGCGGACGACGTCGACCGGATCGTCGGGCTCGAACTCGGCGCGGACGACTACCTCGGCAAGCCGTTCAATCCGCGCGAGTTGCTGGCGCGCGTGCAAGCGGTGCTGCGGCGGCGCCGCACGCTGCCCTCGGCGGCGGCGCCGGAGCAGCGTGAGCCGTTCAGCTTCGGCCGCTTCACGCTGGACTTTCAGTCGCGCACGCTGCATCTCGAAGACAAGCCGCTCACGCTGTCGGGCAGCGAGTTCGCGTTGCTGAAGATTTTTGTCAATCACCCCATGCGCACGCTGACGCGCGAGCGTCTGCTGGAACTGCTGCACGGTCCCGAATACGACGGCACCGACCGCGGCATCGACGTCCAGGTGTGGCGTCTGCGACGCATTCTCGAAACGGACCCGTCCACGCCGCGCTTTATTCAGACAGTGCGCGGGCGGGGCTACGTGTTCGTGCCTGACGGCGAACAGCATGCGCCGGCCCATTGATTCGCTGTTCGGGCGGCTGGCGTTGCTGGTCGTCGCAGTGTTGCTGCTGTCGCACTTCGCGTGGTACGCGCTCATGCGCCTCGAGCGCAGCCAGTTGCAAACGCGCTATGCCGTGGAGGAAGCCACTTTCCTCGTCGACGCAGTGCGCCAGCACGTCGTGCGTAACCCCGATCAGCCGCTGCCGTCGCGTGTGAAACTCGTCGATCCAGCGAGCCCCGAAGTACCGCCCGAAACTGCGGACATGCCGCCGCCACTCGAACGGTTTATCGAAGACGTGCGCGAGCGCATGCCGTCCGGCACCCAGGTGCGCGTCGGCTTGCCGGGCCGGCCGCCCACGCTATGGGTGCGCGCGAGTTCCGACCGCAGCTGGATCGTCGTGCCGGTGCAGCCACTACGCACGCCGCGCTCGCTCGACCGCACCGTGCTTTGGCTCGTCATCATTTTCGCGTTCGCCGTGATGGCTGCGCTCTTCGCCGCATGGGCGCTGCAGCAGCCGTTGCGCTCGCTCGCCCAGGCGGTCGCGCGTTTTGGCCGCGGCCTGCCAGTGCCGCCGGTGCCCGAGCGTGGACCGCGTGAGCTGAGGCAATTGACGCACGGCTTCAACCAGATGGTTCAGGAAGTCGCGCGCACGGAGAACGACCGCGCGGTGATGCTCGCGGGTGTCGCGCACGATCTGAAGACGCCGCTCGCGCGTTTGCGGCTGCGCGCCGAAATGATGGAAGAAGTGAAGATGCGCGACGGCGTCGTGCGCGACGTCGATTCGATGACGCACATCGTCGAGCAGTTCCTGGTGTTCGCGCACGACGGCGCCGATCGCAGCGAACCGGTCGAAGTCGACGCGCAATGTGAGCGGGTCGTGCGCAGCTATCGTGCGGTGGTCTCGGGTGCGCCGGCCGTGCAAACCGATCTGCGTGCGGGCCCCGCGTTCCAGTTGCCCGCCGCCACACTCGACCGGATTCTGTCGAACCTGCTCGACAATGCCCATGCGTACGGCGCGCCGCCAATCGTCGTTGCCACCGCGCGCACGGCTGAAGGTTTCACGCTGTCGGTCAGCGACAACGGCAAAGGCATCGCGGCTCAGGATCTCGTCAACGCAAGCCGCCCTTTCGTGCGGCTCGATCCGGCGCGTGGCGGCAACGGGCATAGCGGCCTGGGGCTGGCAATCGTCGAGCGGCTGGTACGGCGCGCGGGAGGGGAGTGGCATATCGGCAACCACGACGGACGTGGCTTGCGGGTCTTGATGAGCTTTCCGTTGTCCGCGGTGCCTGAGGTCAGGACGGCGTCGGAAAGCGCCTGGTAATCGGTTAAGGCGCGGCGTCGAGCCGCGCTTGTTCATGTTCGGAAAAGCGCCGGCCTAGTCCGCCTAGTGGGAGAACAGCGTGTTCAGCGCATTCGCCGCTTCGCTGTCCACCGTATTCCACGTCACTGTCTCGGCCTCGAAAATATAGTGTGTCGTGTATTTGCCGAGACGCGCGAGGATCTCTTCCTGAATCACTTCGGGCGCGACATCCAGCTTCAGATACCACGTGGTAGACGACAGGCGCGTCTGGAACGCGCCATATTCAGCCAGCAGATGGTCGAATGCGTCAGCATCCTGATCGCGACAAACGATCACCAGATTTCCCTTCATGCGAATCTCCCGTTAAAGCGGTAGCGACAACTCGATAGCAGTGTCGATCATACCTGCTTGCTTGCGGGAGGCACGAGGCCGGGCTTGCGTTGCGTCAGACAGCGGGCTCGTCGTCACCAGACGTTGGCCACCGTGCGGGCGGGCGGCGCGGTGTCGTCGGGCGGCAGCGCCTCGGTGCGGTCGCGGCCGCCGGTTTTCGCGGCATAGAGCGCAGTGTCGGCGCGGCTCATGATCCGCTCTGGGAGGTCGTCCACGGAGAGTTCGGTAATGCCGATGCTCACGCTCAACGAGACGGATGCGGGCAGCTCCGACGACGGTACGGCTTTCAGGCGCAACCGCAAGCGCTCGACCACTTCGCGGCCGCCGGCAAGATCGGTGGCCGGCAGCAATAGTCCAAACTCTTCGCCGCCGAGCCGGCCGATCGCATCGGCGCCGCGCAGTTCAGCGCGGCACGTGTCGACGAAATGTTCGAGCGCGCGGTCGCCAGCGGCGTGACCGAAGCGGTCGTTGATCTGTTTGAAGTGATCCAGGTCGGCAATCGCCATGCACAGCGGCTCGTTGCCCAGATGCGCGCGGTCGATCTCGTGGCGCAGCAGGTCGAGAAAATAGCGGCGCGACAGCGCGCCCGTCAACGCGTCGTGGCGCGCCTCCGCGGAAAGCAGCGTATTGGCCGATTGCAGCTGTTCGGCGAGATCGCGCGTGGCCCTGTGGTGACGCCGTTCGCGCACATAGGACACGGTGATCACCCACGCCAGCGCCACGGTGCCGGCCAACGTGAGAAACACCAGCAGATGATCGCGCCTGTGATTGCGCAGCAGTTCAGGCCAGGCGGAAAGCGGATCGACGAGATGCGCCGACAGTCCCGAGTTCAGGCCGCCGCGAGTCTGATATAGCGCTGGCCCCGGCCGCCCGGACGCGCCGAACAGTTGCCCGGCGACGGCCGCGGGCACCCATGGTGCCTGCTCGCGCACCTGAGCATCGACGTGAATCTGGATATCCGGGAACGCGTCGCGTCGATAGGTCATGTTGCGGTCCGCGAGGCTCATCCGCGTGACGCGTGAGTTCGGCAGCGCGTGGCCTTCGAGTGTACTGTCGTGCGCCATGATGATGACGCCGTTCTCGTCGGCCACGAAGGTGCCGGCGTGCGCGACCCAGTGGCGCAGCCGCGCTATCCCCACCTTGGCGACGACCGCGCCCGCGAGCTGACCGTCCGCGTAGACCGGCACGGCGATGAAGATGCCGGGTTCACCGCTCGTACGGCCGACGCCATACGCTTCCGAGAACGCGCCGAGCAATGCGTTGACCAGATACGCCCGCACGCGCATGTCGACGCCGACGAACGCGCTTCGCGGCGCCGCGGAATCGTTGCCGACATCGCTCGAGGCCACGCAGATGCCGTTTGCGTTGACGAGCCACACCTGATCGAGCCCGGAGAAGCCTTGCGCGCGATGCAGGAAGGTGCTCACCGCGGACATCCGCGAGTCTTTTAACAACGCCTCGCGCAGGGCGGGTTCCGTCGCTGAGCCGTTCGCGGCATAATTCTGGGATTGCACCAGCGCGTTCTGGACCACGTCCATTTCGGCCATGGTTGCGGGGATGGCCCGAGACATCGCGAGGTCGCTGGCGACCACCTCCGCCATGTTGTCGACGATCGACGCGGACATCTGGCGCTGCGCGTGCAAGGCCGCGCCGAGTTCTTGCTGTACCATCCGGTCCGCGACCATGCCGGCCACGAACCAGCAAACCAGTATGATCAGCGCGAAGCCGATCGGGCCGGTTGCCTGGCGCAAGGTTGTCCTGTTCATCGACCCTCTGATCCGTCTGGCTGTGACATGCAACTAGCTTATTCGTGGCAGCGCGCCGCGGCGCTGTGTCGCCCCGCGTTTCGCACTTGTGGAAGCGGCCGGCCCCGTGCCGCCGCTGTGGCCTGGGATAAAACCACTAACACAGGCGTATCTTTGTGGATTTTAACCGTCATGGGGCCTGACGCCATCGTTATTGCGGAAATGACAGCGACATGGACCGCACCCATCAGGCTTTTAACGGCAGCGCCGCTGGTTTCTTGATGGCGCGCACGGCTTTTCCATGGCGTGTCCACCACGATTCGAGCGTCAGCGGGGGCTGCCGGTCTTATCGATAATGGCAAAAAAAGGTGCGCGGCACGGCCGGGCGTCTTCGGTGGAAGGCCAATGCCAGGCCAATGTCAGGCGGTGGCTGCAAGTTACCGCGAATTGCCATCAAAGGTTGTGCCTGAAACACAGGATGGTGTAGTGTCGTGCCGTCCAAAACAAAGGAAAGCTCGCCAGCCTACGGGCGGCGCCTGCGGCGACAGGATTCTGGCTTGACGGTTGAGGTTCCGGGGCGGCTTGGTCCTGGCTACTTCCGTTGCCGGTCCACGTGTCTCCAACGCTAACGATTTACCGCGCACACGCGTTTTGCCATGCCTGATTTCCGCTTTCCGGACCGATCGTCAGACCGCCGCGCCGAAGTCGCGGCCTCCTTCGCGCGTTGCTTCGCCTATATGAATGAGGAGTGGGTCTGATGGATTTCAGCTTTGACCTGAAGCGAACCGCCAATGCCTCGGCATGGCGGGTGCTGCCCAACCGCTGGGACTTTGTAGCGTTCCCGCTGATCATCTGCATCATCGCCATGGCGGCAATCGGTTTTCACGAGACGCTTGCGCCAATGTCGACCCTGAAGACCCAGGCGATCTCACTCGATCCGGCGAACCTGCCCGAGTACGCAATGCGCACCACGTTGCGCATGCTTGCGGCGATGGTCGCGTCGCTGATCTTCACGCTGATCTACGGCACGCTGGCCGCGAAGAGCCGGCGGGCCGGTCTCGTGCTGGTGCCGATTCTCGACATCCTGCAGTCGGTGCCGGTGCTCGGCTATATCTCGTTTACCGTCACGTTCTTTCTCGCGCTGTTTCCGGGCCGCGTGCTCGGTGCCGAACTCGCGGCGATCTTCGCGATCTTCACGAGCCAGGCGTGGAACATGACGTTCAGCTTCTATCAGTCGCTGCGCACGGTGCCGCGCGATCTGGACGAAGTGTCGCGCGGCTTTCACCTCACTTCGTGGCAGCGTTTCTGGAAGCTCGAAGTGCCGTTTTCGATGCCGGGCCTCATCTGGAACATGATGATGTCGATGTCCGGCGGCTGGTTCTTCGTGGTGGCTTCGGAAGCGATCACCGTCGGCAACAATACGATCACGTTGCCCGGCATCGGTGCCTACCTGGCGCAGGCGATCGTCGTCAAGAACCTGCACGCGATCGGCTGGGTCATTCTCGCGATGACGGTCGTGATTCTCGCCTATGACCAGTTGCTGTTCCGTCCTCTGGTTGCATGGGCCGACAAGTTCCGCATGGAAACCACCAGTTCGGGCGACGCGCCGGAATCGTGGCTGCTCGATCTGATCCGTCGCACGCGGCTGATTCACCGCTTGCTGGTGCCGCTCGGCTGGATGTTCGCGAAGGCCGCGCGCGTGCCGTTTCGGCTGCCCGCGTTGCAGAGGCCGCGTTTCCAGATTCCGCAGATCCAGAAGAGCTCGCGCCTCGGTGACATCGTGTGGGGCGCGCTGGTCCTGATCGGCACCGTCTATGTCGTGTATCGCGTGTTCATCTACGTGCGCACCGGCGTGTCGCTCGACGAAGTCGGCCACGTGCTGATGCTCGGCCTGATTACGCTATTGCGCGTGGTGCTGCTGATCGCGATCGCGTCGGTGATCTGGGTGCCGGTCGGCGTGCTGATCGGCTTGCGGCCGGCGCTCGCCGAGAAGATTCAGCCGCTCGCGCAGTTTCTCGCCGCGTTCCCGGCCAATCTGCTGTTCCCCGTGTTCGTGATCGGGATTGTGCGCTTCAATCTGAACCCGGATATCTGGCTCTCGCCGCTGATCGTGCTCGGCACCCAGTGGTATATCCTGTTCAACGTGATTGCCGGCGCGAGTTCGTATCCGAACGACTATCGCGAGGCGGCCAAGAATTTCCACATCCGCGGCTGGCAGTGGTGGCGTCAGGCCATGTTGCCGGGCATTTTCCCGTACTACGTGACGGGCGCGATCACCGCGTCAGGCGGCGCGTGGAATGCGAGCATCGTCGCGGAATTCGTGCAGTGGGGCGACACGAAGGTCGCGGCGCACGGACTCGGTGCCTATATCGCACAGTCGACCGCCGCGGGCGACTATCCGAAGATCATTGTGGGCATCGCTGTGATGTCCCTGTTCGTGACGCTGTTCAACCGCCTGCTGTGGCGTCCGATGTACGCCTATGCCGAAGCCAAGCTTCGGCTGGATTGAGAAATAAAGGCATAACGCGATGCAAAATCCTAAAGCTGCTATGACCGCCGCGCCGATCCAGACGCCGCCGAAGCCGCCGCGCCTCGGCGAAGAGATCCTGCGCGTCAAGGACGTGTGCCGCGGGTTCAACAAGTCGCAGGGCGAACTGCTCGTTCTCGACGACGCGAACCTGTCGCTGCGCGAAGGCGAGATCGTCGGTCTGCTCGGCCGCTCCGGCTCGGGCAAGTCCACGTTGTTGCGCATCATCGCCGGTCTGATCGAGCCGACCGACGGCGAAGTCACGTATATGGGCAAGCCGCTCGACGGTCCCGCGAAGGGCGTCGCGATGGTGTTTCAGACGTTCGCGCTGTTCCCGTGGCTCACCGTGCTGCAAAACGTGGAAGCCGGCCTCGAAGCGCAAGGCGTCGGCGCCGCAGAACGGCGCACGCGCGCTCTCGCCGCGATCGATCTGATCGGTCTCGACGGTTTCGAGAACGCCTATCCGCGCGAGTTGTCGGGCGGCATGCGCCAGCGCGTCGGCTTCGCGCGCGCGCTGGTGGTCGACCCCACGCTGCTGCTGATGGACGAACCGTTCTCCGCGCTCGACGTACTGACCGCCGAAACGCTGCGCACCGACCTCCTCGATCTGTGGACGCAAGGCCGCATGCCGATCAAGGCGGTGCTGATCGTCACGCACAACATCGAGGAAGCCGTGTTCATGTGCGACCGGATTCTGGTGTTGTCGTCGAATCCAGGCCGCGTGATCGCCGAAATCAAGGTGCCGTTCAAGCATCCGCGCAATCGTCTGGACCCGGCGTTCCGCCGCCTGGTCGACGAGATCTACGCGAAGATGACCGCGCGTCAGACGGACGAGAAAACCAAGAAGGGCCTCGAACTGCATAGCTGGTTGCCGCATGTGTCGACCAACCTGATGGCCGGTCTGATTGAAACGCTCGCCGCCGCGCCGTACCACGGCCGCGCGGACATGCCGGAAATCGCGCGCTCGCTGCATCTGGAAGTGGACGATCTGTTTCCGGTGGCGGAAGTGCTTCAGCACCTGGGCTTTGCCGACGTGCGCGAAGGCGATATTTTCCTGACGCCGCCCGCGCGCGTGTTCGCCGAATTCGGGACGCAGGAACGCAAGATGATGTTCGCCGAGCATCTGCTGCGGCATGTGCCGCTCGCCGCGCGAATCAAGAAGGTGTTGAACGAGCGGCCGGGGCACCGTGCACCGCGCGTGCGCTTCGAGCAGGAACTGGAGGACTTTCTGTCCGACAGCGCCGCGGAAGAAACGCTCGACGCGGTCATCAACTGGGGACGTTATGGCGAGATTTTCTCGTACAACGACCAGACCGAAATCTTCAGTCTGGAAGACGTGGAGTCTTGAGCGCATCGGCGTTTCTTGCGCGTCGTTGAATAAAAACGGCAGGGGAGACCCTGCCGTTTTTTTTGAAGCGCGCAATGCTTGCGACGCTTATTGCAGATTGCCCCAACGTTCAACCGCCGGCTCCGCGGACGCCCACTTCCAGCCCTTGTCCTGCTGACACGCGCTCGCGGTGTACCAGTCTTCGTGCGCGTTCGGGCCGTCGCCGTCCTGCACTGAGAACACGAACTCCTTGCACAGCGCCAGCGTCGAACCGAATGCGCGTGTGACGCGCACCTGGCCGTGGCCGTTCTCGACCGGCAGTGTATGTTTGACGGCCCAGGGCCGCGTTTCGCCGACTGGCATTGCGCCCGCCAATGCCGCGATGAGATTCTGCTGGTCGGTGTGCATGCTGCGCATGTAGCGTCCAACGGCTTCGTCTGTCGCGGCTTGCACCGCGATGCCGACGCCGATGCCGACCGCCGGATTGGACGTGACGAGACCGGACGCGACACCGGCGGCCGCGCCGCTCGCGGCGCCAATCGACGAGCAGCCGCTCATCAGCAGAATCGCGCTGATACACAGCGCGCCGGCGAGCGCGCTCAGGCTCAGACGATGCAGCGGCTTGCCGGCCGGAAGCACACGCGCCGTCATTGCAAGGCACCCCAGCGTTCGGTGGCGGGCTCGGCCGATGCCCATTTCCAGTTATCGCCATCGCGGCAGATCGACGCGACGTAAAAGGCGCTGCTTGCCGGCACGTTCTGGGTGGCGGTGCGGTCGACCGAAAAGACGATTTCCTTGCAGTCGAGTGCGCCCGCGCTGATGCTGCGGCTCACGGTGACGCGGCCATGCTCGTCGTCTTCGATCGGGACCGAGTGCGTGACGCTCCAGGGTGCCACCGCGCCGACGTCGAGCGGTCCAGCGATCTTCGCGATGCCGTCCTGCGTATTCTTGTGGACCACGCGCTCCGAGTACTGCACGCCGGCGCGGGCCGCGGCCACCGCGCCCAAACCGATGCCGGTCGCGACGGCGGCATTGTGCGTGACTTGCGCCGCGATGGCGGCGCCGGCGATGCCTGCGCCGGCAGTGGCGCCTTCTGTGTAGAGCGAACTGCAGCCGCTCAATGCCGATGAAACCGCCAGGGCCACCGCAACCAGCGCCATTGCATCAGGACGACCGCGTGCTGCCCAATGCTTCAAACGCGGCTTCAAACGCGGTTTCAAGCCCGGTTTCAACCACTCGCCCCACACCATTTTCTTGTGCATTCCCTGTCTCTGCTCATACAAGTGCTTTCGTTCGCGTGCCAATGCAGCGGGCGAACGAGTGACACGTTTTCCCATCGTTGCAAATGGGCTGCTGCATTTTGCAGGATGCGTTTTGTAAATGGCAGAGGGAAAATGCAAGAAATTGCAAAAGATGATGCGCGTCAAACCGGTTTCTGCTGGACAGCAGCCCGGTTTGATTGGTGGTGCGAACTGATTGAACCGGAAACCTTGAGAGACGCGTCGCTATTGTTCGGTATCTTCTTCCGCGCCTTCGTCGCCATACGCGCTCAGGCGGTTGTATAGCGTTTTCAGACTGACGCCGAGCGCTTTCGCCGCGCGCCGTTTGTCGCCGCCGCAATACTTCAGCGTGCCGAGAATGATCTGCTTTTGCGCGTCCGCGAGCGGCGTGCCGATCCACACGCTCATTGCGTCGCCTTGCGTGACGGGCCGTTTTACCTTCGACGCGAGATGCGGATGCGGCAACTCGACTGTTTTTTCCGCGAGGATGAACGCACGGTACACCGCGTTCTTCAGCTCGCGGACGTTGCCCGGCCACGACCACGTGCGCAGCGTTTCAATGGACCGTTTGCTGAAGCTCTTGTTGGCGCCTTCCTGGTGGTTGAGCTGTGCGAGAAAGTGCTGCGCGAGCAGTTCGCGATCGTTCTCGCGTTCGCGCAGCGGCGGCGCACGCAACGGAAATACCGCGAGCCGGTACATGAGGTCCTCGCGCAAACCGTTTTCCTTGACGGCGACCGCCGGGTCGCGATTGGTTGCCGCGATCACACGCACATTGCCGCTGATCAATTCGTTGCCACCGACGCGATAGAACGTACCGGTCTCGAGCGCGCGCAACAGTTTCACTTGACGCACCGGCGCCATTTCCGTGATTTCGTCGAGAAACAGCGTGCCGCCGTTCGCATGCTCGAAGTAGCCAATGCGGCCTTGAACCGCGCCCGTGAAGCTGCCTTTCTCATGGCCGAACAGTTCGGCTTCGATAAGTTCATCGGGAATCGCGCCGCAATTCACGGCGACGAAGGGCGCTTCCTTGCGGCTGCTTTGATCGTGGATCGTGCGGGCAATCAGCTCCTTGCCGGTGCCCGATTCGCCGATGATCAGCGCGGTCGCGTCGGTGTTCGCGACGCGGGCGATCTGCTCGTACAGATCCAGCATCACCGGCGACGAGCCGTACAGCAGGCCGTACGATTTCAGTCCCGCGACGCCGTCCGCGACGCGCTGCTTGGCCTGAGCGGAAGCGCTGCCGCCGGCGGACACAGTGGGCGAGTCCAGATCGATTGACGCCATAAACGGGGAAGTCCTGTGCAATTGAGGTTCGTTGTTGCGGCGCGCAGGCCTGCGAAAGAGACGGCCAGGAAGACCCATCTCACAAAGGTCGATTTAACCACTTTGACCGCGCTTCCTGCAATCTATGTGACAGCTATCGAGGAAGTGGCGTAAAGAGCCGGTCGAAAGTGCCAGGAGCGAACCCGCTCCGGCATCACCAATGACAAAAGTTACCGGGCATGCGCTTTGCGGCTCGCACCCGACAGCGTGCGCTTCGACCGCGAATGCCGCGGCTCACGCGAGCGCTGAACCCGGATGAGGAGTGAGTGATGACTGACACGACGCAACAGCTTGCACTTGGCGGCCAGAAGATCGTCGAGGATCTGCGAGTGCTGCTCAAGGATTCAGAAGAAATGCTGCGGCTCGCCGCCAATGTGCCGGGCGAGGGCGTCGGCGCATTGCGCCAGAAATTGGGCACGCATGTGGAAACGCTGCAATCCGCGCTTGGCGATGCGCAGGAAAACGCACAGCGGCGCTACCGCTCGGTGACGGTGAACACGGAACGCTACGTGCGCCATAACCCGTGGAGTTCGGTTGCCATTGCAGTCGGCGTCGGCTTTGTGCTGGGCGCACTGACTGCGCGTTGACCGTGGTGCTTATCAGCGGTCCTGGCGGTCCTGGCGGTCCCGGCGGTCCTGGCAGCAACGCACGTCCCTCCGCACGTCTCTCCGTTTCACCAATCACGACTACAAGGAGTTCACGATGGCTCGACCCAAAATTGGCATCTTCGGTGCGCTCATGGCACTCGGCGGCTTTCTCGCGGTGCGCTACGTGCAGCGCAACCGTGCCGCCCAGGCGCAGACGGGGCGTGACTTGAGCCGTTGGGAAGACGAGGGCGGCGCCGTTGCCACACCGTCCCCGTCGTCCGCACCGTCCGGCAGCGTTTCGGCGGCGAGCGCGAGTTCGGGCGCGCACGGCGCCAATGGCTCCGCGCATCCCGATGCGTGGCCGTTTCCGCACAGTCACTGAACCCGCTGTCCCGCAGGGCGCCGAGGCAGTCGGTCCTCCCACTGTCCTGCCGGGACTGTTAAATTGTGTCGCTAAAGCCTTATAATAGGTAAATACACAACAATAGTGCCGATCACGTCCCGGTTTTCGCGTGTATTGTTGCAATATTGAATGGAATCGATGGCCAAGCGCTTTGCGGAAGTTGGCGTGCGCTCACATTGAGATGCAGTCGCCCACCGCCGGCGCGAGATCGTCGCCGCTTTCCAGCGTGCGCCCTCGCATGCTGCTCCTTCCACGCTTGCAGGCTTTCGAGACGCGATGCCACATGTACTGATTGTCGATGACGACGCAGGTACCCGCGAGGCGCTTTCCGCCATCATCGGGGAAGACGGCTTGACCACCGCCACCGCGGGCGATTTGCGTGAAGCGCGCATTCAACTGGTCCGGCAAATGCCGGACGTTGTCTTTACCGATCTGAAGCTGCCGGACGGCAGCGGGGTCGAACTGTTCGAAGATCTCGATCCGCGCTCCGGCGTGGAAGTGATCGTGATTACCGGCCACGCCACAGTCGAGTCGGCGGTGAACGCGCTGAAAATGGGCGCCACCGACTACCTGGTGAAGCCGATCAACATGCAGCGCGTGAAAGCGATTCTTTCGCGCCTGCCGCGCGCTGGCGATCTGAAGGCGGAAATCGGCACGTTGCGCGGCGAATTGCGCCGCATGGGCCGCTTCGGTTTGATGCTCGGCAATTCACCGGCCATGCAGGAGGTCTACGACCAGATCGGCCGCGTCGCGCCGACGGCGGCCTCGGTGATGCTGGTGGGCGAATCGGGCACGGGCAAGGAAGTCGCCGCCCAGACGCTGCACGAACTCAGTTTGCGTCGCAAGCACGCGTTTCTCGCCGTGAACTGCGGCGCGATCTCGCCGAACCTGATCGAGTCGGAAATGTTCGGCCACGAACGCGGTTCGTTCACCGGCGCGGACCGTCAGCACAAGGGTTATTTCGAGCGCGCGAACGGCGGCACGCTGTTCCTCGACGAAATCACCGAAATGCCGATCGAGCTGCAGGTCAAGCTGCTGCGCGTGCTCGAAACCGGCATGTTCATGCGAGTAGGCACCACCAAGGAAATCGAGACGGACGTGCGCCTCATCGCCGCGACCAACCGCGATCCCGAGCAGGCGGTGCTCGAAGGCAAGCTGCGGCTCGACTTGTACCATCGGCTGAATGTATTTCCGATCAGCCTGCCGCCGCTGCGCGACCGCGGCAAAGATGTGGAATTGCTGGCTCAGGCGTTCCTCGACGAACTCAACGAGCGCCACGGCACCAGGAAGCATTTCCCCGCCGCCGTGAAGGAAATGCTGCTGTCGTATCCATGGCCGGGCAATGTGCGCGAGTTGAAGAACTACGTGCAGCGCGCGCACATCATGTCGGGCACGGATTCAGACAGCACGGCCACTGTGCCGTTGCAGATCACGTTGTCAAAGCCCGCGGCCGGCACGGCGATCACGATTCCGTTCGGCACGTCGCTCGCCGAAGCGGACCGTCAGTTGATTCTGGCCACGCTCGAGCAATGTGGCGGAGTGAAGACGCGCGCCGCCGAAATTCTCGGCATCAGCCTTAAGACGCTCTACAACCGCCTCGTGGAATACGGCAATGACGCGCGCGAAGACGGCGACGCCGCCGACGAATCACGCGCGCTCGGCGGCGCGGACGCTTAACGCCGCCCGCCTGCGCTTTAGCCGGGAGTGCTTGTACAACGGCACAGCCCTTGCTTCGTTCTGAATGAATGCATAGCGAGGATCACTGACATGCCGGAATACGCCGCCGCTCCCGCGCTGCCCCTTCGGAAGCACGCCCATCGTCCCGAGCCGATCGAGCCGCCCTCGGCGCCGCCGACGCCTGGCGAGCCGGACACGGTGCCCGATCCGAGTCCTCAACCAATCGAACCGGTTGAGCCGCCAATCGGCGATCCGCCGCCGCAGCCGACTCAGACTCCCCAAGCCAGTCAGCGTCCGCCAATCTCTCTGCAACTCTGACATGGCCTACACGTTACGCCCTAGGCAGGCGTAGCAAATTTGTGTACATGTTACAAATCCGACGCACCTTTTACCGGCACTTGGTCGTCGTCGTTCCTAGACTATGTTGATGCCGCCTTTGCACGGCGGCGCGGCTTTGCTCGGAGGCATCGATCATGAGACATCCAGCACTGCGGCGTTCGGCGCGCCATTCGAAGCGCGATGCCCGTCCCGCTGCCAGCAAGAACGGGCCGCCACCGCTGTCTCCCGACGCGCCGGCCACGCCCGCCGCTCCCACCCCGCATGATCCGTCCGCGCAGAACCGCGTGGCGCCCCATGCGCCACCCGATGGGGAATACAACCAGGGCGGCGTGCGCCCCGAGGGCCTCGAATACCAGCGTGACCTTGGCTCCGAGCAGGACGCGTGAGGTCGCTCGGATCTGCGCGCATCCGGCGAGCACGAGGTTCGCCGTTTTCATCATACAAAGCGGAAGGAAGTTCTTCGCGGTGCTCCGGTGCTGCGTGTTTCCACTCGTTCGTCACATTTACATACATTTTTATTCCTGGCATCGGGCAAAGCGGCACGGCATTTGCGTGCCCCTTTCTGGCACATGTCCGTACGCAACGAAACAACTGAACTAGGTGGAGCACCAATGAGCAGACTGATCGTGGTATCGAATCGTGTTGCGCCGACCCAGGAAGGCCGGCCCGCAGCGGGTGGCCTGGCGATCGGCGTGCTGGATGCGTTGAAGGAAACCGGCGGGGTCTGGTTCGGCTGGAGCGGCGAGACGGTAAGCGAACCGTCCGCGCCGCTGATCGAGAAGCAAGGCAACGTGACCTACGCGACGGTCGGCCTGACCAAACGCGACTACGACCAGTATTACCGTGGCTTTTCGAACGCGACTCTATGGCCGACGTTCCACTATCGCAATGACCTCTCGCGTTACGACCGGCAGGAGTACGCCGGCTATCAGCGCGTCAATGCGACGCTCGCGAAACAGCTCAAGGAGCTGCTGAGGCCCGACGACATCATCTGGGTCCACGACTATCATCTGCTGCCGTTCGCGCGCTGCCTGCGCGATCTCGGCGTGAAGAATCCGATCGGCTTCTTCCTGCATATTCCGTTTCCGGTGCCCGAAGTACTGCGGACGATTCCGCCGCATGAGGAACTGGTCAAGGCCATGTGCAGCTACGACGTGATCGGCTTTCAGACCGAGGCGGATCGCCAGTCGTTCGTCGACTTCATCGAGCGCGGTCATCACGGCATGTCGAGCGAAGACGGCATGGTGCACGCGTATAACCGCTTCCTCAAGGTGGCCGCCTATCCGATCGGCATCTATCCGGACGCGATCGCCAAGGCGGCCGAGCAGTTCACCGACCGCAAGCCGGTGCGCAGCCTGCGTGACGGCATGCGCGGCCGCAAGCTGATCATGAGTGTGGACCGTCTCGATTATTCGAAAGGCCTGGTGGAACGCTTTCAGGCGTTCGAGCGATTGCTGCTGAATGCGCCGGGCTGGCATGGGCGTGTGTCGCTGGTGCAGATCGCACCGCCGACGCGCTCGGACGTGCAGACCTATCAGCGGATTCGCCAGACGCTGGAAGGCGAGGCGGGGCGCATCAACGGCCGCTTCGCGCAGCTCGACTGGACGCCGATCCAATACCTGAACCGCAAATACGAGCGCAATCTGCTGATGGCGCTGTTCCGTCAATCGCAGGTCGGCTATGTGACGCCGCTGCGCGACGGCATGAATCTGGTGGCGAAGGAATACGTTGCGTCGCAGGACCCGGCCGATCCGGGCGTGCTGGTGCTGTCGCAATTCGCCGGCGCGGCCGAGCAATTGCCGGGCGCGCTGGTCGTCAATCCGTTCGATCTTTCGCAGATGGCCGAGGCTCTCGAGCGCGCGCTTTCGATGCCGCTCGCCGAACGCCAGGCGCGTCACGCCGACATGATGGCGCCGATGCGCGAAAACAATCTGTCCGTGTGGCGCGATACCTTCCTCGGCGATCTGCGCAACGTGGCGACGGCGTCCTCCGTGACGGCCAAAGCGGTAAAGCTCGCTGACGTGACGGCATCGTCGTAGCCGGATCCACGGCAGCGCGGCTCGCCGAGCCGCGCGGGGTCCGTCACGTCTGACTGGTGTTGGAAAAAGAAGAGGCGCGGATCGCATGATGCGATGCGCGCCCTTCTTTCGTTCGAGAATTCACGAATGTCAGCCCGGCCTCGCGGGCCGCGCGCCCACCCGCGGCATCACGCGCATCGTGCTGACCACTGCGGCGACCGCGGAAAAGCCCGCCGCCACATACAGCGCAACGACCGGCCCGCTCTGAGGCGCAACCCCAAAGATCAGCGCGACAAGTGCCGCGCCGAGCGTCTGCCCGGTCAGGCGCGCGGTGCCGAGCATGCCGCTCGCGCCGCCGCTGCGCTCGCGCGGCGCGGCTGACAGCATCGTGCGGTTGTTGGGCGACTGGAAGATGCCGAAGCCCGCGCCGCACAAGGCCATGCGCCACGCGATTTCCACAGGATCGGGATGGGCGCCGAGCGTGGCGAGCAGCAGCAGTCCCACCGTCATCGCGGCGAGTCCGACGCCGCCGAGCCAACCCGACGACACCTTGTCCGACAGCACGCCGGCAATCGGCGCCGCGATGATGATGATCGCCGGCCACGGTGTCATCAATAGGCCGGTGTCCACCTGCGAAAAACCCAGCCTGTCCTGCAACATGAAGGGCAGTGAGACGAAAGCGAGCATCTGCGCGCAGAACGAACAGACCGAGGTTCCGATCGACAGCGCGAAGATTGGAATCCTCAGCAAGTCGATGGGCAGCAGGGGCGCCGGCCGGCTCAATTGACGGCGCACGAAGAAATAGCCGATCACCACGGCGCCGATCACTTCCACGACGACGTAGCCGAGCCGTTCGCCGTGGCCGAGACCGTCGACGGCGAAAATCAGCAGCCCGAAGACGAACGCGTTCATCACCGCGCTCAACAGGTCGTATGGCGAATCGTGGCCGCGGTTCATCGGCAGCGCCTTGAAGCCGCCGACGATCGCCGCGATGCCGATCGGCACATTGATCGCGAACAGCCACGGCCACGAAGCGACGGCGAGCACGCCCGAGGCCACCGTGGGTCCCACCGCCGACGACACGGCGACCACCATCGCGTTGATCGCGACGCCGCGCCCTAGTTGCGTCGGCGGATAGATCATGCGAACGAGCGCAGTGTTCACGCTCATTACGCCCGCCGCGCCGAAGCCCTGGACCACGCGAGCGATGGCGAGCGTCGGCAGCGACGTGGACAGCGCGCAACCGAACGATGCCACCGTAAACAGGATCAGCCCCGCCAGATAAATGCGCCGGTAGCCGATGCGGTCGCCAAGCGACGCGAGCGGCAGCAGCGAAATCGTGATGGCAAGCTGATACGCGTTGACGACCCAGATGGAGCCGGCCGCGCTCGCATGCAGATTCCGGGCGATGGTCGGCAGGGCGACATTGGCGATGGCGCTGTCGAGCACGGCCAACGTGAGGGCGAGCGCGATGACCAGCATCGCCCAATAGCGTTGCGGTGCCGGCAGGCCGTGTTCTGCGTTGTGGGCGGGAGCGCTGTCGGAAGCAAGTGTGTCGGCGGCGTCGGCCGGCACGGCGTCGCTACTGCGCGGTGGTTGTGCGTGCATCGATTATTCGATTTTGCCTTGGACGGCCCGCCGATCGTACGGCGAGCCGCGGGTATTGGCCGCCGTTGCGGAAACGGCCAGCGCGAGCCGCCACAATGCCCGCGCCGCTCAAGCGACGCGGCATCGCATGTTCGGCGTTACTTGAGCTCGTAAAGCCCGGTATGCGTGGTGGAGTCGATCTCGTTCATATGCGTCATGAAGCGCGCGACCGCGTTGGTGGTCTCTGCGTTGATCGGCAGATGCGGAACCCTTAGCGCATGCAGGCGAAAGATGTAGCGATGCGTCTTGTCGCCGCGCGGCGGCGCCGCACCGCCGAAGCCGAGCGTGCCGTAATCGTTGCGCACCTGCAGCGCGCCTTGCGGCAGCAGCGAGCCGTCGGCCTTGCCGGCATTGCGCGGCAGCGAACGCGCATCGGCCGGAATGTTCACCACCACCCAGTGCCAGAAGCCGCTGCCGGTGGGAGCGTCGGGATCGTGGACGGTCAGCGCGAAGCTTTGGGTATCGGCCGGCGCGCCTTCCCATTGCAGCGCGGGCGAGATGTTTTCGCCATCCACGCCGAAGGCTTTGTCGTCGTATTCGTGCGCTTTCGGCATGAAGCCGTTGGTGGGGAAATCGTCGGACCAGAGACGGAAATCAGCCATAGTGTGCCTCCCTTCTTGGTGGGTTTTCGCCTGGCCAAAGCGGGCGGTTTCAGTGTTGCGCCGGTGTTACGCTCGACGCGCCGACGCGCTTCGGATTAGCCAGTCGAGTGTATCACCGTGAGCTTGCGATTCGCTCGCGCGGCGGTGGCTTCAGGAGGCTTTCAGGCGCGCTCTTCGAAGCTCGGCGCGTCGCTCTTCAACCATTCGACGAGCCGCGTCAGCACGCCCTCGATATCGCGATTGGCGCCGCGCAACGCGCATTCCCACACCACGGCGACGCGCCAGCCGTTAGCGAGCAACGCGGCGCGGACCTTGTCGTCGTTGCTGCGGTTGCGGCCGATCTTTTCGCGCCAGAATTCGGGGCGTGTCTGCGGCCATTTGAAAAGATGGCAGTCGTGGCCGTGCCAGAAACAGCCGTGCACGAGCACGACGGCGCGATAGCGGGGCAGCACGATGTCCGGGCGTCCAGGCAGATCTCGCGCATCGAGACGAAAGCGAAAGCCCTGCCGATGCAGCAGGCTGCGGATCAGCACTTCGGGCCTGGTGTTGCGGCCGCGAATGCCGGACATCATCCGGCTGCGCGTCGCACTATCGACGATATCGACCATTTCTAGCGAATTCTTGCACCTTTTTTTGCGTGATGCGCCGGGCTGCAGCAAGGCTGCGCGACCGCGATGCTCGGGCGAGGAGAGAAGGGACTTCTTTGGGATCATCGTGCCATAGGTTCCCGGTAAGCAGCGACTGCCTACGCGGGAGCCCGATGCGCGCCATTTCGTGGCATCGGCGGCATTAACCGCAATTGCGCGCAAGCGAGCCGGCTGATGCCAACATTCGCCAGTTTACGCAAGGTTGTCTGCCCGGCGCTCGTGGCGTGCCGGGCAATTCTCCTGCCTGCCGTCAGGACCTACGTATCAGCATGCAAAGAGCTTGTATTCTGCGGAGCTCCGAGTCGTAACCTTCGAGCGTGTGAGTAAGAGGCTTCCTGCGTTCACGGCGTGTCTGCTCCAACTGGTGCTTCTCTTCATTTGTCGGAACCCAGTAGATGCCAGTGCGAGCTTCCTGTACGTGACGGATCACGCCGGTGTCCACGAGCTGGCTCAGCGAGGCCCGAACCTGTCGTGTATTGCTGTTCAATTGCTTTGCGCGCGCGCCGCATGTGTACCGCACCCCCGGTGTCATCAGAGCGTCGATGTTCGCGATGCTGAGTCTTTTGCGTGTTGCAGCCTCGCTATCCGAAGCGACGGCAGCGCGCTCCACAGCGCCCGCCTCCTCATTGCACGACGATGCTCGCTGAGTGTGATCCGCTTTCATGTTCGACGCCTCTTCCTCTTTTTTGTCAGTGCGGATTCGCCCTCGCATCGCGGGCCGGAACATGTCTTTGGCCGGCCGCGCCTGGGCAATCGTTCACTGGTTTTCGGCCGACGGAACACCATCGCGTGCAGCGGCAACCGACGCGTCGCGCTCTTTCGCTGCGGCTGCTTTCTGCCGTAGGTAGACTCGCTTCGCGGCGGCAACCTTCGCGTCATAGGTGCGATTGGCTGCGGAAATCCGCTGATGCATCTGGACGATCTGATCGCCCGAAGCAGACGAAGCTGCGTCCGTCTGTGCCCAACATGCGGATGACGCTGTCGCCGCGCAGAACAACAAGGTAGAGAAGATTTTTTTCATGGACTTTCCTGCTCAGAAAAAAACGGCCGCGCTAAGCGGCCGCAAAAGTCCGCCACCTTGACCTTGAACTGTGGCGGATCGGGGATTCGTTACTCGTTGCAACGTGTTCAAAAGTTAACGCAAGCAACACTGCGCTGGAAGAACGCGAATGGCGTACGCGTAAAGCAAAACCGAACGCCGCTCGTCGGAAACCATCGTGAATAAAATCGCAGCCGCGCGGCAGATGTCATAAGCAGGCCACATGCATTTCCCGCGACTGTTCGCAGGTAATTAACGCGTTCAGGATTCCGTTTCTTCACAAGCGTTATCGGCTTGCGATACGTTCGCTCCTGGCACTGATCGGGGGACTGATTCCTTCAAATCCCCGGCGGTGCGGTAAGGGCTGCCGCCCACATTAACCAGACACGAACAGGGAGCCAGATATGCGTGCATTTACGCTGCGATCGTCGACTATGCTGCACCTCGCCTTTGCCGGAACGATATTGCTGGGTCATTCGCCAACCGGTCATGCCCAGGAGGTTCGCGCGCCGGCATCCGCGAGCGCGCCGGGCGCGGAAGTTGTCGCCCGGCTCACCAGCCGCATCGTCAATGTCGACCCGCAGACAAGTCGCATCACGGTTCAAGGATCTCGCGGAGAGACGGTCGTCGTCGATGTGGATCCTGAAGTTGGCGATGTGAGGCTGCTAAAAGTAGGAGACGAAGTTCATGTCGAATATAAAGGTGCATTGCTGTTGTCCGCAGAGAAGGTGGATACGAAAGGCGTCCGTTCACGAGTCGAAGGCGAGGCGACCACGCCGATAACCAACGGCGCATCGGTCAAACTTCGCGACGTCGAGGTTGTCGCAACGGTACAGAGCCTCGATCGAAAGAAGCGCCAGATCGTATTGCGCGGACCGGTGCGCAGCGTGCTGTTGCAAATTGCACCGGACGTGCCGTTGGATAAGATTGCAGTGGGCGACAGCGTGCGTGCGAGCTATCGCGCCGAAACGGCTCTCGTGATCACTCGCGATGGGAAACGCATCCGCTAGTCATGGCGATAACTCGCTCACACGCACCTGCTGGCGTGGCGCAATGTTCGACCGCAGCGCATGCCAAGTGATTGGGCCACATGCAGCGCGTTTATTCGCTGCATGAAACCGGCCCGTTTAAAACAGCAACTCTGTTGATTGCAGCGCTCGTCTGGCTTCTGCCGTGCCTGTCTTGTCGCTGTTGCGGATGGTCTCGAGGAGTATCTCAATCAGGCAGTTCGCCGCTGCACTTAGCGGATGTCCGCTGCGCGAGACGATTCCAATGGAACTATCGGCGAGTTCTTCTCGTACGGGAAACGCGCAGAACTTATAGCGCGCCACGCAAAGTTCAGCCAGAGGCCACGGAAAAATACTGACCGCGTCGGTTCTTTGTAGTACCGACGCAGCTACCGTCAACGAGTGAGTGAAATGAACGTTACGTGGCTCCGGCAACCCATTGCGATAGAACATTTTCTTAAAGAGCCGGCATTCCATATCCGAATCGAGCGATACGAGCCAGTCCGCATCGATCAAGTCGGCAAGCGAGCGCGACTCCGCCAGCGGGTGCCCCTGCCTCGCAACAGCAGTGAGGCCGGAAGAAAAAAGCGGACGGAAATTGAATTCAGGGCTCGAGATATCGGGCGCCTGACGACCCACGAAAACTTCGGCGCTTCCATCGCGCAAACGCGGATTCGCGACCGACAGAAAGCCTTCGAAAATCTCGAGTTGGACGTTTGGCATTCTCTTTCGAAATTGCGTGAAGACTTCAGAGAGAAAGCACAACGCTATCCATGGCGTAATGGCGACCGAGAGTTTGCCGCCCGGTTCACCTCGCATCTCATTGAGCGCACCGTGAGCGCGCTCCACTTGCGACACGATAAGTCTCGCATGGGTAAGCAGGGTGTTGCCAAATTCAGTCAACGTCGCCCCTGACGATGCGCGCTTTATCAAAGGCGCATTCAAACACTCTTCGAGATCTTTTAGCGCCTGCGTAATCGCTGACGGTGACAGGCCCAATGTCCGTGCTGCGCCGCGGACGCTACCGGCGTCTGCAATGGCGACAAGCGCGCGAAGCTGATGATTTTTCATCGTATCCCCACCGTTCCAAGGTATGTGTTTCTGCTTGTGAATGCCGTCTTGTCAATCGCGCGTATTCTGATAACGTTGCTTACCAGTGGCTTTCTCCAACGCCGTGCAATTATGAGCGTCGCCGCAACACGGGGCCATGGTCCCAGAAATAACTCTGAATTAACCTGGCGTTATCGCTTCGCGGCGGATGTCCGCAGTGCGATTTCAATCGCGGTATCGAGTACGACTGACTTCCTGCTCTGAATTCGCCAGAATGCGACGAGCCGGCGCGGCGCAATATCCGCCAGAATCACGCGGGTTAACTCACAGCTCTCTATCAGGTCATCCGGGACATGTTCGGGCAGTATCGCAATACCGCCGCTAATAGACGCCAATCGCAATGAAAGCTCGAGCGAGTCGCATTCGATAAACGGCTGGATGGCACAACCCAGCACGCGTTCCACATAACGGCGCACACCGAAATGACGCGGCGGCAGAATCAGGTTCAACTGCGATAAGGTCGCCATTGCTTCGCGGCTGAAGTTGGATCGTTTGCTGTGGTAGAGCGCGAGGCGCTCGTCGTGCAGGTCCACGCTTTGGAGTTCGGCGGCGTTGACGTCGGTCGAATAGGTCAGTCCAAGGTCGGCCATGCCGCGCAAGACCATTTCCACAACATGGCTAGAACTATCGCATTGCAGCGACAGGCGCGTCTGCGGATAGATTGCCAGCAGTTCTTTGCTGAGGCTCGGCACGAAATGTCCAACCAACGTCTGCACAGTGGCGATGCGCAGCGGAAGCCCCCAGCCGGAGCCATGCGCCGAAGCATGCGAGACGGACTCGTCAAGCGCATCGAAGAGTGGTTCGATTGTTCGGAATAGCGCTTCGCCGTCGGCCGTAAGCTGCATTCCGCGCCCATGCCGCCTGAATAACCGGCGGCCCAGTTTCAGTTCGAGCGCCTGAATATGTTTGCTCAAGGCCGGTTGCGTGATCCCGACACTTTCCGCCGCCATGCGCAGCGAATTGGATTTCGCAACGGCGACGAACATGCGCAGTTGCATGTCGTGGCTTGCGCTGGTCGTCATCTTGCGCGCTTCGGGTTACACCAGGTATTCAATGCGAGACGTTGCCAGCCTCGTTCGAACCCAATGGGTGATCGCGATCAGCGTGCTGGTGACTGCCCAGTAAGCCGCGCCGGCAACGAGCAGCATCGGGACGATGGTGCCGTCGCGCTCGCCGATGGCCGTCACGCGTCGAAAGAAATCGCCGAGAGCGATGACATATACGAGCGAGGTGTCCTGGAAAATGACGATGCATTGCGTAAGGCCAAGCGGCACCATTGCGCGGAATGCTTGCGGCAGGATCACGTAGCGCAGCGTCTGGGCGGATGTCATGCCGAGCGCGTATCCGGCCTGAAGCTGCCCGCGTGGCAGACTCGCGATGCCCGCGCGAATGATCTCGCAGAAGAATGCCGCCTCGAGCAGCGAGTAGGCGGTCAGTGCAGAGATGAGCCGGAGGTCGACGGTCGAAGGAAGATTGAAAAGCGTCTTGAGCAACTGCGGCACAATCAGGAAGAACCACAGCAGCAGCATCACGAGCGGAATCGATCGGAACAGCGACACATATCCCTGTGTAAAGAGGCGCAGTGCGCGATGTGGTGACAAGCTGAACACCGCGAGCACCGTACCCCACGCGAGACCGCAGAGAATCGCGACAACAGTGATTTCCAATGTGATTCGCATACCTGAAAGCAGGACGCCTCTCGAGTCGACGAGCGCTTGCCAATCCATCTCGAACATTTCAGTCTCCAATCATGCCCGGCAAAGCCGTTCGGCGGCGAATCCAGCCCATGCCGTGCAGAATCACGAAGTTCAGCGCCATATATGAAAGCGTTACGCAGATGAACGACTCATACGGCTGCGCCGTGTAGTCGACGAGTTGCCGCGCCTGCCCCGACAGTTCGAGCAGACCGATGGTGGAGGCGACGGCCGAGTTCTTCGAGATGACCAGGAACTCCGATGTCAGCGGACTTAAGATGGTGCGAAAGGTGACCGGGAGCAGCACATAGCGATAGGCCTGTGCACGTGTGAGGCCCAGTGCGAACGCCGCATGCATCTGTCCTGGTGGGCGTGCCCGGATGCCTGCCCGCACTTGCTCGCAGATTCGCGAGCCCGTGTAGACGCCCAGCGAAAGCACCGACGCGATAAGAAACTGCGGATGGGATGGCAGGCTCTTGAGCCAATCTCCCATTGCGGTGGGCAATAGCTCCGGTACCACGAAGAACCAGATGAAAAACTGCACGATCAACGGTACGCCGCGGAAAATCGAAACATAGGCGGTACCCGCCGCGTTTGCGATACGGTTAGGCAAGGTGCGCATGACGCCGAAGGCAGTGCCGATCACCAGTGCAAGCGCGAAGGCGAAGAGCGTCAGCTCGACGGTATTGGCGAGGCCTGAAAGCAGCCAATCGACATAAATGGCGGGCTCGCCTGTCGCAACGGGCTGCAGAAGCACGCCCCAGTGCCATCTGTAATCCATGAGATTCCTTTAGGCTGCGCGCCGCGGCACGCGTGTCAACGCATGGCATGCCGGTGGAATGCTGCTCAGGATGTCGGCTTATCGCCGGGATTGGCGAACAGCGCCTCCATGCGTGGCGACAGCGGCAAATGGAGATTGACGTGCTTGGGTGGGATCGGCTGCTGGAACCAGCGCCGATAGATTTTCGCGGCGACGCCGGACTTCTGCGCGTCGGCGATTGCGGCGTCCATCGCCGCTTTCATCTGTGCGTCGTTTCTGCGCAGCATGCAGCCATAAGCCTCGTAGGTCTGCGGTGTGCCGACGATTTCGTAGTCGCCCGGATTGCGCGCTTTTGCGCGTTCACCGGCGAGCAGCGCATCGTCCATCATCATCGCTTTTGCACGTCCGGTCGAAAGCATGAGGAACGATTCCGTGTGATCCTTCGCGCTGATGACGTCCATGCCCATCGACTTCTCGACGTTCATCCGGCGCAGAATCTTCTCCGATGTCGTGCCCGCGCCGACAACCACGGTCTTGCCTTTGAGGTCGGCGAAGTCCTTGATGCCCGACTTTCTGTTGACGAGCAGGCGCGTGCCGATCACAAAGAAGCTGTTCGAGAATGACACCTGCTGTGCACGTTCGGCATTGTTCGTCGTGCTCGTGCATTCGAAATCGATCGTGCCGTTCTGGAGCAGCGAGATGCGGTTCTGTGAGGTGATCGGAATGGCGCGCACCTTCAGGTCCGCAAGCTTCAGGTTCGCCTTGATGCGTTCAACGATCAGGTTCGCCACGTCGATCGAATAGCCGATTGGCTTCTGGTCCGCGTCGTAGTAGGAGAATGGTATCGACGCGTCGCGATAGCCGATGGTGATCACATGTTCGTCGCGCACCTTGAGAAGCGTGCCTGTGAGTTCGGGCTCCGCTGCGCTCGCGCCATCGAGCGTAGCGAAGGCCATAAGCGTGGCCGCGGCGATCAGCCCCGAGCGGGTGGTGGCGCATCGTAAAGAATGCAGCTGTTTCATGATTGTCTCCACAAGATGCGTTTTTCTGTGGTTTCCCGAAGGCCGGCCCCGCGAAAGGATTGCGCCGCCAACGTCAGCGCGCACCCGTAATAGTCGAGACGTCGATCACATACATCTGGCGCGCGCCCTCGTGCACGGAATCGATACACACCGCAAGGCCGTCGCGACGCCAGCGAGGGTGCAGATCGCAGCGGTTCTCCTTTTTCAGCGCAGCCGGTGTATAGAATTCGCCGATGTCATAGCGCACGCCATCCTGCATGTCGTACAGGAAAAGGGCGCGCGTGTTCGTCCGCGTGTCGGGATACGTGTCCGACAACAGCCAGCGTGCATCGACCGGCGAAAAGCTCATATGCCCGTTCTCGGTAAGCACGTCCCGGCCAATCGCCTCGACGCGGCCGTCATCGCGGTCTTCATACAGGTGATAGTGGATGCTGCCGGCGCGAGGAGCCCAGACGACGATGTGCGAATCGTCTTGCCAAAGCGGATGCGAGATCTGATATTCGGACTTCTCGTAATCGAACGTGCCGACTGCGGACGGATCGAAATCATCGGCTAGCTGCGGCAGCGGATGGTCCGAGCATTCGAGCAGGCGCATGCCGGACCCGTCGGGGTACATTGTGATGAGCCGGTGCAGGAAGCAGGTTTCGTCTTCGGTGCGCTCTGTCCAGCGGTGCAGAAACAGCACACGCGAAGACGCGGGATTGATCTCGATGTGGCTCACCCAGTGGATGGCGCGCTCCATCGACGCCTTGCGCTGGAAATTGCGCAGATCGTCATAGCTCACGACCAGCGTGACTTCGCCGGTGGCGAGGTCCATGCGGTTGATGCCGTCGTCCGCCGGTGCGAGCGGCAACGGGAACGGGCCGCCGTGCTCGCTATAACCTATCGTCTCGTGCGTCGCATAAAGGCGCCGGTAGTCGACGCAAAGGGCGTAGCGGCTATCGGGGGCAGTGACATAGACCGGCATGGGAAGCGCCGTTTTTGCGCCGCTGTCGACGTCGAGGATGGTCGAGCCGAAACCGGGATAACGCGCAGACATGTCGCCGCTGCGCGTGTTGTAGATGAGCTTGCGGCCGGGTTCGCCGTCGAGCCACTGCAACTGGCAACCCATTTGCCAGTTCCATGCGGTGGTTGTGTCGAGGGCGCGGAACGTTTGGCTATCCTGAAGATCAAAGTAGCCGACATTCACCTTCAATTCCGGCGTAAGGCGTGCATCCATCATCGCGACGTGGTTGCCGAGCACACGGCGGCCAGTTCGGTCCCAGGCAGTCTTGTTGTAGTAGCCGAAGAAATGATGCTGTTCGCGTGAGCCTAGACGGCGGACGGGGCACGGGCGGCTGATGGTTCGCGCGGCCGGAGCTGGGCGGCGAAGGGTGCAACTGGACGAAACAGTCATGAGCGGGCGGGTTCTGTTTGAGCCGACGGCAGCGCCGGCGGGATGCCGTCGCGAGCAATGACTGAAGCATATCGTTCCGCCCCAATGCAGGATAATTCATTGTGGCGGTATGGCTATTCAGGTTTGATATAGTCGCGCGCAACAACGCGTTCCTTTGTCGTGCTTCTCTGGCTTATACCGAACGGACTTGCCGCCATGACCCGGCCACTGAATTTTCAACAGATCCAGGCGTTTCGCGCCGTCATGCAAATGGGCACGACAACTGGCGCGGCGGCAGTGCTGAACACGACCCAGCCGTCCATTAGCCGGCGCCTCGCGGAACTGCAGAGCTTCACGGGCCTGAAACTGTTCGAGATGCACCACGGGAGGCTGCGCCCTACGAGCGAAGGCCAACTGCTATACAAGACCGTCCAGAAGCACTTGAATGGTTTGGAGAACATCGAGTCGGTGGTGTCCATCCTGCGTAAGTCCGGCACAGGGGCGTTGCGAATCGGCTGCACGCCCACGCTCGGCATCGGTCTGCTGCCGCATGTCATTCGCGAGTTCCGCAACCGCTTCCCGCAAACGTATCTGAACGTGCAGACGGCGGGCACACCGCAGTTGACCGATCTGCTGCGACAGGATCTGTTCGACCTGATATTGACCACCGGCAAGCTCAATGAACTGGACTTCGAGACGGAGATCATCAAGACGCTGCCGGCTGTCTGCGTGTTGCCATTCGGCCATCGGCTGGAAGCAGCGTCCACGGTCCACGTGGAGGCTTTGCACGACGAGCGTCTGCTCTCGCTCGGAGAAATGGACGACTTGACCATCGCGATCAAGGCCGTGCTGGATGCGCACCACATGCCGGCGGACTTTGCGATTCAAACCACGTCGTCCATCACGATCTGTGCGCTGGTGAGCGCGGGCAATGGCGTCGGAATCGTCAATCCGTATGTGGCGAGTACCTTTACCGGGCAGTTGCTGGTGAAGTCATTTGAACCCACGATCCATGTGCCCGTGCGCATGGCGATGCCCGCGCACACCGCGCCCTCGTTATTGGCGCGCCATTTCATCGAGGTTCTCCGGTCACAGCTGGACGCAATCGGTCCGTCCGCGGTTGAAGTATCTCCGCAGCAATAATCTTTCTGGCTGTTCCGTCTTATTGCACCTAGGATGATAGCGATCGCGGTCTCTTTCGCTATAGCGGTTGGAGCGCGGTTGCGCAAGCCGCAGGCTGATCGACGCTGCGGTGAGCCACGGAAAATCCTTTTAAAGAATAGGAGTCCTGCAATGAGCAATCAGCCGACAATTTTGCTGGTGCATGGATTTTGGGGCGGTGCCGCGCATTGGAGCAAGGTCATCGTCGAGCTGGCGCGTCTGGGGCACGAGTCCATTCGCGCTGTGGAATTGCCGTTGACATCCCTCGCGGATGACGTCGAACGTACCCGCAAGATGATCGCGCAGTTGAACGGACCGGTTCTGTTGGTCGGACATTCGTACGGAGGTGCGGTCATCACGGAGGCAGGCAATCAGCCGAATGTGATCGGGCTCGTGTACATTGCGGCGTTCGCTCCAGATAAGGGGGAGAGCCCCGGCGGTATCACGCAGCAGCATCTCCCGGACGCGGCGCCCAATCTCGAGCCTGACAGCGACGGCTATCTTTGGCTTAAGGCCGGGAAGTTCCATGAAAGCTTCTGTCAGGACCTGAGCCCTGATGAGGCGCTCGTGATGGCGGTGACGCAGAAGGCGCCGCTCGCCACAACGTTCGGAGACCCAATTACTTCTCCTGCCTGGGCCGATAAGCCATGCTGGTACCAGATCTCCAGTGAAGACAGGATGATTAACCCAGAAAATCAGAAGACGATGTCTGCCCGGCTCAATGCCAGGAAGGTTGTTACTCTGACTGCAAGCCATGCGTCGCTCGCTTCGCGCCCAGCGGAGGTCGCGGCGCTAATTCATGAGGCGGCAACCGCGTCGGCGAGCTGATCCTCGCTACAGCTTGGCGCAAGCCGTTGCCCGCCGGAACTTCGTTACTCTAATGATTACGCGCGTAAGAGTATTTTTGCTCGCGGAGGTTCACCATCTTCCGCGAGCAGCGCTTTTATATGCGGCGTCATGATGCGCGCCACTTCCTGCATAACCGGCACCACCACGCTGTTGCCGAACTGGCGATACGCCTGGGTATCGCTTACGGGAATCACGAAGTTGTCGGGAAAACCCATCAGGCGCGCGCATTCACGGGGCGTCAAGCGGCGCGGCCGCTCGCCTTTGCCTTGCGCCAGAAGTATCTCCGAGCCGTCCTTGTGATACCGCGCCGAGAGCGTGCGCGTGACACTCCCGGGCGTAACCAGTCCGAAACCGAAGCCATTTCCGGCGGCGCGATGTTTCTCGGCGTACGCCTGCAGATACGCCCACAGCTTCGGTGTGAGCGTGTACTTGGGCTGCACCTTTCGACGAACAGGGTCGAAGAAACGCTCGCCGTCGTGCGGCAGCACCGGCTCCGTGCCGTCGGTCTTGTGCAGGATCGACGCCAGCCGCGGCCCTTTTTCGGGCGAGCGCAGATCATCGAACGAAAACCCGGTTTTCTCCCGGAAACCGACAATGACGATTCGCTCACGATGCTGCGGCGTGAAGTGCTGCCCGTCGATCACCTTGTAGTGAACGTCGTATTTGAGTTCATCGCGCAGCACTTCGAGAATGGTCCTGAAGGTGTTGCCTTTATCGTGCGACAGCAGGTTCTTGACGTTCTCGAGCAGGAACGCAATCGGGCGCTTGGCGGCGATGATGCGCGCGACGTCGTAAAAGAGCGTGCCTTGTGTCGTGCATTCGAAGCCATGCGGACGGCCCAGCGAATTCTTCTTGCTCACGCCCGCAATACTGAAGGGCTGACAGGGAAAGCCGGCGAGCAGGACGTCATGCGGCGGAACGGTATCTTCCGCAAAGGAAACGATGTCGCCGACGAACTCGTGCGCGTCATCGGCGTCCTGATGATTTTGCTGGTAGGTCTTCTTGGAGAACTCGTTCCATTCGCTCGTGAACACGCACTGTCCGCCGTGCGCTTCGAAACCGCGGCGAATGCCGCCGATGCCCGCAAAGAGGTCGATGAAACGGAAGTCGGCCTGGCGTCCGACGAGCGTCTTGCGGGCCTTCGCCTGCAGCATCTCACGCAAGGCCGCTTCGGCAATTCGGGGGCAACTCTGATCGGTTTTCCAGCGGCGAATGGTTCTGACGTTTTTTCCGCAGCGTGCCGCGATTTCGCCTTGGCTGTAAACCTGCAACGCTTGCAGTAGCAGGTCGTGCCTGAGGGCCATTGTCATGTCGCTTTTTCTCGCTGGGAATTTTGGCGGACATTTTGACCGTTCGATAACCGCCTGTCCAGGAATTTTGGGGCGCGATAGTCGCGTCGCAGCCGCTCGCGACGAAATGCGCCTGTCACAGTTGGATGTGTACGCTTGCAGTGTGACGCGAAGTCCCTGCGTTGCGACGTGTTGAGGCCGCGACAGGGTTCGCGGCCGTTTTTTGGGGCAATGTCGATGAGGGCAGAGCGCGGATTGAGGCTTGGTGCCGCTCGGTGTCACTTCGCGCCAGTTTTTGCCATTAGGACCCCTCCTAAGGGCCGCTAACCGCCCGCCGCGATGAACGGCGTGCTACGCGCGATGCGCGGCGCCCGCCTCGTGCGTCGGCGGAAAAAGCGCGGCGGTGGCGGGCGCGAGTTCATCCCACGCGAGCGGCGGCTGCGCCTCGAACTGATCGAGCTGCAGCAGGAGACTGTCCACCGCGCACAGTTGCGGATGCGTCAGGCTGCTGTTGTCGAGCAGCTTCCACAGACGCTCGCGCCAGTAGGTCGCAGGCAGGATGGGTCCGGCCAGATCGCCTTGCAACGACAGCCGCATCGCGCGGGCGATGTGCGTGATGTCGCCGTCGATGAAAGCAGCTTTCGATGATGTCGACAGGTTGATGGGTTTACGGTCCATGGCTCCTCCATGGCAGCTATTACGGCAGGCTGAAGGGGAACTTTAGGCTTTTCATGGAAAAAATTTGGCGCCGCGGGTTCCGTCGCGTGAACTAGTCGTCGAAATGGCGGGCATGACCGTTGCTCGATCCGATTACTGGCGCAATGTCGCGCCGGCATTCCAGATAAGCGGAGCCGAACATGAACAAGGACCAGGTCAAAGGTGTGGGCGAGCAGGTGAAGGGGAAGGTCAACGAAGCCGTGGGAAAGGCGACCGATAACCCTGGCAAGGAACTGAAGGGCGATCTCCAGCAGGGCGCGGGCAAGGTGCAGAAAGGCTATGGCGACGCGAAAGAAGACGCAAAGGACGATGCCAAGCGCAATACGCCGTAACCTGGCTTGATGCGGTTTCAAGGAAAGGCGCTTCGGCGCCTTTTCTGGTTTGCAGTGCGGTTCCAGGCCGGTTCGGGCGCGGGTGCGGTGAACCACGCCGACCTCCCGGTGTCCGGTTCGATTCGCGGTGCAAGCGCCGCGGCGCCTGGGAGTAACCCGGGGTTCGGCGCGTCGAAGGTGCCGCGCGCGGAGCGGCACCTTTAGACTGAATACATCCAACATGGAGACCGCGCCAATGACACCGGCAAAAATGCTTTCGATGTTTGAACGGCAGTACCTGGAGGGCAAAGCGCCCGTCGATCTCGAAGAGACTTGCGCGAATTTCGCGGGCTGGCTGGCGTCGACGTGGGAGCAGCTCGACGGCGAGCACAGGACGTTGCTGTTGACGGTCGGCGCTGCCCTGTGGCGCGAAGGCTATAACGTGCGCGCTGGCACCGCGACGAAGGATTTGTGGTGAGCCACGACTGACGCGCGGATGTGTCGGCGCCCGCACGCGTTGCGCCGACTCGGTTTATATTTGGCGGTCCGCATTGGGGCCAGCGACGCCGGCTCCGGCTGATTCGCGGCTCTCGATGCGATTCCATCCGCCATTCCGCACAGGGCTACACCCACGGGGCTACACCATCACATGACAGATCTGTCTGCATTTCCCATCACGAAGAAATGGCCTGCCGGGCATCCTGACCGGATTCAGCTGTATTCGCTGCCCACGCCGAACGGCGTGAAGGTCTCGATCATGCTCGAGGAAACCGGCTTGCCATATGAGCCGCATCTGGTGCGCTTCGACACGAACGATCAGCTGACGCCGGAATTTCTGTCGCTCAGTCCGAACAACAAGATTCCGGCGATCATCGATCCGAATGGTCCTGACGGCAAACCGCTGCCGCTGTTCGAATCCGGCGCGATCCTGATCTACCTCGCGGAAAAGACCGGCCAGTTGATTCCGCAGGACGCCGCCGGCCGCTACGAAGCGATCCAGTGGGTAATGTTCCAGATGGGCGGCATTGGCCCGATGTTCGGCCAGGTCGGCTTTTTCCACAAATTCGCCGGCAAGGAGTACGAAGACAAGCGTCCTCGCGATCGCTACGTCGCCGAATCGAAACGGCTGCTCGGCGTACTGGAGCAGCGGCTCGAAGGACGCGAATGGATTCTCGGCGATAAGTATTCGATCGCCGATATCGCGACGTTTCCATGGGTGCGCAATCTGATCGGGTTTTATGAGGCCGGGGAACTGGTGGGGATCGAGGACTTTCCGAATGTGACGCGCGCGCTCGCGGCGTTCGTCGCGCGTCCCGCGGTGGTTCGGGGGCTTGATAGTCCGAAGCGGGGGTAGGGCGGGACTGCGGCACGGTTCTTCTGCTTTGTTTTGGACTTGTCGGCTCAAGCCTCGAACAATCATCGCGTGCTGTTTGTGCCCACGACCGTTTGCATGCTCTGCTTTGTGATGGGGCTACAGAACGCGATGATCACAAAGATATCGCGCGCGGAAATTCGCAGCACTCACGTGACCGGTCTGGTAACGGACGTCGGAATCGAGCCCGGCAAGATGTTCTATTGGAACAGGAATACGCGGCCGGTTGCAGGCGAAGACATCGTCCAGGCGGATCGGGAAAAACTTGTTTTGCTTGGATCGCTGCTTCTTTCGTTCGTCGCCGGCGGCGTGGCTGGCGCGATCGGTTTCAAGAAACTGGGCTTTGTATCGACGGTGCCGCTCGCAATCGTTCTGCTCATACTGGCGGCTGTACCGCTGATCGACGATATGCGAGGCGAGCGCCGTTAGAGGCGTATTTCGCCAGCGATTTTTTTCGGCAAGCTTCGTGGAAGACGGGAAGCTGGTTGGTCCCCCTGGCAGGAATCGAACCTGCATCTAGCGCTTAGGAGGCACTTGTTCTATCCATTGAACTACAGGGAGAGGATAGCTTTAGCGGGGCGGACCGGACCCCTGATCTGCGATGACTGCGCCAAAATTCCGCCGCAGCCGCTCGCGTATTCAGCTACGCGAGCGAGGGCAAGAGTATAGCAAAAACGTTCGAAACGAACGCTGCCGTCGAAGCCCCATGTGTAAAGGCAAGAGACGAACCGCCGGTCACCGGCGCAACGCCGTAAAACCCGGCAAACGCCAACTCCCACCGGCCCAATCTCCCACACATCACCCCTGCCGACCCCTCAAAACCGCCCTGAATAAGCAATCCCCACACTCTGCCCCCGACTACCGCGGCTATAAGTAATAGCCCAGTTCCCAAGCAACGCGCCCGTGAGCGCGCCGGCGGCGTCCGCGACCAGATCCTTGTACGAAAAGCCGCTGCTTCGACAGGTACCGTCGATGCCTTCCTTGATCAGACCCGGTATCGTGCCGATCAGCGTGCCGTAGATCACCGGATGCGCGGTGTCGCGGGCGAGATAGGCGCCCAGCGCGCCGAACGGCGCCGAGGCGGCGAAGTGCTTCGCCTTGTCACTCTGAAACCAGCCGTCCGATGTTTGCATCCGGAATCCGCCCCGGCCGCCGCCGCAGTCCACGTCAGCATATGCGGCGGTGCTCGCTGCCAGCATCAGTGCAACGCAAATGCCGTGTCTCCATGTTGTTGACATGTTGTTATCCCCGTTCGTTTATCGTTTTTTTATGGAGACACCCACGGACCGGTATCCGCGTCGATGCGTCGCCATGGGTCTACGTTTTACGCAGGCGACGTGCATCGGGATGTGCGCTCAAACACGAACGGTCCGCCACCTCTGCGGTGTGCGCCACATAGGCAAACCGGCACATGGCGTATGCCCATGCGCGGTGCGAAACCGGAAGGAAGGGAACTTGAAAAGGAAGGCGAGTGCTTACCCAGAAACACGGTCAACGCGAGGAATCAGGCGCGATCGCTTCTCTCAGCCAGCCCCAAAAAGCAAACGGCCCAACAGGCAAGACCTGCTGGGCCGTACGAACCACGGACGCATTATCGACTTCGCGCGTCGCGCTCACAGGAGCCGGCTCGGAACCTTAACACTTCAGAATGTCAAAACTCGACGACCGCGAATTCCGCCTTGCCGACGTCGCACAGCGGGCAGCGCCAGTCGTCCGGAATCGCGGCGAAGCGGGTGCCGGGCGCGATGCCTTCGTCGGGCAGACCTTCTTCCTCGTTGTAAATCCAGCCGCAAATCAGGCAAACCCAGCTCTTGTATTCAGTGACTTCCATTACTTCGCTCACGACGCACTCTTCTCTCTTCAATCCAATGATCCGCGCAGTCTGCCCCTTTTTTGGGCACGGCGGCGAGCCGCAATATTACCGGAATTCGTCAAATCCGCCTGAAATTGCCGATATCGCCACATTGCGAGGCGCCCGAGCCTTGTCACACACACCGTGTATGCTCTGCTTCGCATCGGCGTTCCGTTTCGTGCGTGGCTTCCCTTTCTAACCAGGAGAAAAAGATGTTTAAAACCCAATGGTTGACCGGCGCGGCACTGGCTGGATTGCTGGCGGTGTCAGGCGTGGCGCAGGCGGCGAGCGTATCCTTCGTTAAGCCGACGGACGGCGCGACCGTCAGCAATCCCGTTCACGTGGTGTTCGCTCTCGACGGCATGAAGATCGCGCCGGCCGGCACCATGGCGGACGGCACGGGCCATCATCATCTGCTGGTGGACGGCAAGCCGCTTCCCAAAGGCGAAGTGATTCCCGCCAACGACAAGTCGCTGCACTTCGGCAAAGGCCAGACCGAAACGGATCTGACGCTGCCGCCGGGCGACCATACGCTGACGCTGCAATTCGGCGACGGCGCGCATCGTTCGTATGGTCCCGAGCTGAGCAAAACCATCACGGTGCACGTGAAGTAAGCGCGCCACGCGAGATCGAAAATGGCCGGGCGTCGATCGGCAGTGCCCGGCCGCGCTTTTCGCCTAAGCCATATGAACCATACAAGCCAGAGGAGCCAGGCGCTGCTCGTCTCTGGCTTGCATCCTCCGAACAACGGCCAGTGCGCCGGTCCTCGCAAGCCCGCTGCTGGCGCTATCTCTTCAGGCATACAGGCACCGGCTCGCGCGCCCGGTACAATGGGCAGTTCCGACCCATCGCTGTTTTCTCCAATTCTCCATGTCGCTTTACACCATTACCGGAGCCCAACTGGCGTTCGGTCACGTCGCGTTGCTCGATCACGCCGATTTCTCTCTCGAATCGGGGGAGCGCGTCGGGTTGATCGGCCGCAACGGCGCGGGCAAGTCATCGTTGCTGAAAATCGTCGCCGAACTGGCGAAGCCCGACGACGGCCTCGTCACGCGCCAGCAGAACCTGACCACGGTGTACGTGCCCCAGGAGCCGGAGTTCGATACCGACGACACCGTGTTCGACGCAGTCGCCGCCGGCCTCACGCACGCTCGGGCGCTGCTCGATGAATTCGATGTCGTCGCCGATCAGCTCTCGGACGAACCCGAAGGCGCCCAACACGACGCGCTGATGGCGCGGATGAACACGCTGCAATCGTCGCTGGACGCGGCGGACGCATGGAACTGGAACACCCGCGTGGCCACCACGCTGCAGCAGATTGGTCTGAATGGCGAAGCGCGCGTCGGTTCGCTGTCGGGCGGCATGCAGAAGCGCGTCGCGCTCGCTCGCGCGCTGGTTGTGCAGCCCGACGTGCTGCTGCTCGACGAGCCGACCAACCACCTCGATTTCGACGGCATCCGCTGGCTCGAGGATCTTCTGGTGTCGCAGCGCGCGGCGCTGCTGTTCATCACGCACGATCGCGCGTTTCTCGACCGGGTTGCCACGCGCATCGTCGAACTGGATCGCGGGCGTCTGCTGTCGTATCCGGGCAATTTCTCGGCTTACCGGACGCGCAAGGCGCAGCAACTGGAAATCGAGCGCGTCGAAAACGACAAGGCCGACAAGCTGCTCGCGCAGGAAGAAGTGTGGATTCGCAAGGGTGTCGAAGCGCGCCGCACGCGCAGCGTCGGCCGTATTGCGCGTCTCGTGGAAATGCGTAACCAGCGCGCCGAACGCCGCAATGTGCAAGGCAACGTCAAGCTCGACGTCGGCCAAGGCGAGAAGTCGGGCAAGATCGTCGCCGAACTGACGGACGTCACGAAGCGCTACGGCTCGCGCACGGTGATCGACCGGTTCACGGCAACGGTCATGCGCGGCGACAAGATCGGCTTCGTCGGTCCGAACGGCGCAGGCAAGACCACGCTGCTGAAGATGATCCTCGGCGATTTGCCGCCGGACGAAGGCACGGTGCGCATTGGCACGAATCTGCAGGTCGCGTATTTCGACCAGATGCGCGCGCAACTTGACCTCGAAAAAAGTCTCGCCGATACGATCAGCCCCGGCAGCGAGTGGGTCGAAGTCAACGGCCAGAAGAAGCACGTGATGAGCTACCTCGGCGACTTCCTGTTCGCACCCGAGCGCGCGCGTTCGCCGGTCAAGTCGCTCTCCGGCGGCGAACGCAACCGTCTACTGCTCGCGCGTCTTTTCGCCCGGCCGGCGAATGTGCTGGTGCTCGACGAACCCACCAACGACCTCGACATTCCCACGCTCGAACTGCTCGAGGAACTGCTCACGGACTACGACGGCACCGTGCTGCTCGTCAGCCACGACCGAGCGTTTCTCGACAACGTCGCAACGTCGGTGATCGCGGCGGAAGGCGGGGGCAAATGGCGCGAGTATGTCGGCGGTTTTACCGACTGGCAGATCCAGAGCGACCGCTCGCAGCAGTTGGCGCAGGAAGCGCAAAAAGAAGCCAGCAAGGACGCGGCCAAAGAGGCGGCCAAAGACACCGCGGCGCTCAAGGACAGTTCGGCTAGCCGCAATACACCGCGCGCTGCCAGGCTGTCATTCAAGGAGCAGCGCGAGCTGGATGCGCTGCCCGAAAAGATCGCCGCGTTGGAAGCCGAACAGAAGGCCATTGGTGCGCAACTGGAAGACGGCTCCGTATTCGCCAAAGATGCGCACGAAGGCAAGCGTCTCTCGGAACGCTACGCCGCGATCGACGCAGAGCTGCTTATCGCACTAGAGCGCTGGGACGAGCTCGAAAACCGCCGCAAGTGAGGCAGCAAGCGCCGGCGTTTCGTTCCGTCGGCGCTTTCGCTCGGCCTGGGCCGTGCCTTATCCGGATGGCCAATCGCGCGCGTCGTGAATTGCCGCCAGGTTCGAAATCAGTAAAATACCCCGCGAACAGGCTTCCCCGACGTTCGCACCGGCGGCAACAATGCCCGGCAAGGTGCCGGCAAGGTGCCGGCAACGGGCCGCCGTCGAGCGCCCTAAATGGGAAAGCGTGCGAGAACCCGCGTGAAAACTAAGTGGACCGCGCGCAAGCCATGCGACAAACAGTTTGCCCGCGCTGCGGGCACCCCACCTAACCACGTTGTTTCGTTTCGCTTTTTTTGAAAACTCAACGCATTGTCCACGGACCTGTCCACAGGAGCTGTGGACAACGATGAACCGACGCACCCGAGTCAACCATGTCTACGAAAAAGCCAAGCGCCGCGTATAGCGAAGCGTCGATCAAGGTGTTGAAGGGTCTCGAGCCGGTCAAGCAACGGCCCGGCATGTACACCCGCACTGAGAATCCGCTGCACATCATTCAGGAAGTCATCGACAACGCGTCGGACGAGGCCCTTGGCGGCCATGGCCGGCAAATTACGGTCACGGTGCACCCGGACCATTCGGTGTCGGTCGAAGACGACGGCCGCGGCATTCCCTTCGGCCTGCATCCGGAAGAAGGCGTGCCGGTCGTCGAAATCGTGTTCACGCGGTTGCACGCGGGCGGCAAGTTCGATAAAGCCGCCGGCGGCGCCTACACGTTTTCGGGCGGCTTGCACGGCGTCGGCGTATCGGTCACCAACGCGCTGTCCACGCGCCTCGACGTCACCGTGTGGCGCGACGGCAAGGTTGCCGCACTGAGCTTTGCGCATGGCGACGTGGCGAAGCCGCTCGAAGTGCGCGCCGCCGCGAAGGGCGAAAAGAAATCGGGCACGCGCGTCACTGCGTGGGCGGACCCGAAGTACTTCGATTCGCCCAATCTGCCGCTCGGCGAATTGCAACGGCTGCTGCGCTCGAAAGCAGTGCTGCTGCCCGGCGTCGAAGTCACGCTCATCAACGAAAAAACCGGTGAACAGCAAAGCTGGAAATACGAAGATGGTTTGCGCGGCTATCTGCTCGAAGGCATGAACGGCAGTGACCTGCTGATTCCGCTATTCGAAGGCGAGCGTTACGCCGAAAACTCGCGATCGAGCGAAGAGACGTTTGCCGAAGGCGAGGGCGCGGCGTGGGTCGTCGCCTGGAGCGAAGAAGGCTCGCTCACGCGCGAGTCGTACGTCAATCTGATTCCGACCCCTGCGGGCGGCACGCACGAATCCGGCTTGCGCGACGGCTTGTATCAGGCGGTGAAGAGCTTTGTCGAGTTGCACAACTTGCAGCCGAAGGGCGTAAAGCTTCTCGCCGAAGATGTGTTCGCGCGCGTGTCGTTCGTGCTGTCGGCGAAGGTGCTCGATCCGCAATTCCAAGGGCAGATCAAGGAGCGTCTGAATAGCCGCGACGCGGTGAAGCTGGTGTCGTCGTTCGCGCGGCCGGCGCTCGAATTGTGGCTCAACCAGCATGTCGAGCACGGCAAAAAGCTCGCGGACCTCGTCATCAAGCAGGCGCAGGCGCGTACGCGCGCGGGACAAAAGGTCGAGAAGCGCAAGAGCTCGGGCGTCGCGGTGTTGCCGGGCAAGCTGACCGATTGCGAGTCGACGGAAATCGGCCGCAATGAGTTGTTCCTCGTGGAGGGCGATTCGGCCGGCGGTTCAGCGAAAATGGGCCGCGACAAGGAGTATCAGGCCATCCTGCCGCTGCGCGGCAAGGTGCTGAACACGTGGGAAACCGAGCGCGACCGCCTCTTTGCGAACAACGAAGTGCATGACATTTCGGTGGCGATCGGCGTCGATCCGCATAGTCCGGACGACAAGATCGATCTGTCGAATCTGCGCTACGGCAAGATCTGCATTTTGTCGGATGCGGACGTGGACGGTTCGCACATCCAGGTGTTGCTGCTCACGCTGTTCTTCAAGCATTTCCCGCAGTTGATCGAACGCGGGCATGTGTGCGTCGCGCGTCCGCCGCTCTTTCGCGTCGACGCGCCTGCGCGCGGCAAGAAGCCGGCGCAGAAACTGTATGCGCTCGACGAAGGCGAACTCGAAGCGATTCTCGACAAATTGCGCAAGGACGGTGTGCGCGATACCCAATGGTCGATCAGCCGCTTCAAAGGCCTCGGCGAAATGAGCGCCGAGCAACTGTGGGACACGACGATGAACCCGGACACGCGGCGTCTCACGCCGGTGGCGCTCGGCGAACTGGACTACGACGCCACGGTCGCGCGCATGACCATGCTGATGGGCAAGGGCGAAGCGGCATCGCGGCGCAGCTGGCTGGAAGAAAAGGGCAATGAAGTGGAAGCGGATATCTGAGCGGTTTTTCAGCGCTCGCTTTTCGCATGAAAGCACGAAACTTCACGCCAAACACGATACGGAATCTAGATGGACGACGATAACACTCTCGACCTTTTCACCGAGCCGCCGCCGCCGGACGGCGATTTTTTGACGCTCGGCAACTATGCCGAACGTGCGTATCTCGACTATGCGGTGAGCGTGGTCAAGGGCCGCGCGCTGCCGGATGTGTGCGACGGCCAGAAGCCGGTGCAACGCCGCATCCTCTTCGCGATGAACGACATGGGGCTGTCCGACAACGCGAAGCCGGTCAAGTCGGCACGCGTGGTCGGCGACGTGCTGGGTAAATATCACCCGCATGGCGACCAGTCGGCATACGACGCACTGGTGCGTCTCGCGCAAGATTTTTCGATGCGCTATCCGTTGATCGACGGCCAGGGCAACTTCGGCTCTCGCGACGGCGACGGCGCGGCGGCAATGCGGTACACCGAAGCGCGCCTCACGCCGATCGCCAAGCTGCTGCTCGATGAAATCGACCAGGGCACGGTCGATTTCATGAAGAACTACGATGGCGAGTTCGACGAGCCGAGGCTCTTGCCCGCGCGCTTGCCGTTCGTCCTGCTCAACGGCGCTTCGGGCATCGCCGTGGGTCTCGCTACCGAAATCCCGTCGCACAATTTGCGCGAAGTCGCGGGCGCCGCGGTCGCGACAATCCGCAATCCGAAGATCACGCACGCGGAATTGATGCAGCACATTCCCGGTCCCGATTTCCCGGGTGGCGGTCAGATCATTTCGAGCGAAGCGGAAATCTCAGCGGCCTACGAAACCGGCCGCGGCAGCCTGAAGGTGCGCGCGCGCTGGAAGATCGAAGACCTCGCGCGCGGCCAGTGGCAACTGGTCATCACCGAATTGCCGCCGAATACGGCTGCACAAAAGGTGCTCGAGGAAATCGAGGAGCAGACCAATCCGAAGATCAAGCTCGGCAAGAAGGCGCTCACGCCGGAACAGTTGCAGGGCAAGCAAACCATGCTGGCACTGCTCGACGCCGTGCGCGACGAGTCCGGCAAGGACGCGCCGGTGCGCCTCGTGTTCGAACCGAAGTCGAGCCGCATCGATCAGGCCGAGTTCGTCACCACGCTGCTCGCGCATACGAGTCTTGAATCGAATGCGTCGCTCAATCTGGTGATGGTCGGCGGCGACGGCCGGCCGCGTCAGAAGGGCTTGAGCGAAATCCTGCACGAGTGGATCGCGTTCCGCTTCGCGACGGTCACGCGCCGCACGCGTCATCGTTTGATGAAGGTCGACGACCGGATCCATATCCTCGAAGGCCGGATGATCGTCTTTTTGAATATCGACGAAGTCATCCGCATCATTCGAGAGTCCGACGAACCAAAGGTCGCGCTGATGGCCGCGTTCGGCTTGTCCGATCGCCAGGCCGAGGACATTCTTGAAATCCGGCTGCGTCAGTTGGCGCGGCTCGAAAAGATCAAGATCGAGAAGGAACTCGCCGAACTGCGCGACGAGAAGGCGAAGCTCGAAGAACTGCTCGGCAGCGAATCGGCGATGAAGCGCCTGCTCATCAAGGAGATCGAAGGCGACGCAAAGCAATACGGCGACGAGCGCCGCACGCTGATCCAGCAGGAAAAGCGCGCAACGTACGAAGCGCGCGTGGTCGACGAACCGGTCACGGTGGTCGTGTCGCAGAAGGGCTGGGTGCGCGCGCTGAAGGGTCACGGGCTGGACACGGCCGGCTTCACCTTCAAGGCCGGCGACGGTCTCTACGCCGCGTTCCAGTGCCGCACGCCGGATACGCTCGTCGCGTGGGGCAGTAATGGCCGCGTCTATTCGGTCGCGGTGGCGTTGCTACCCGGCGGTCGCGGCGACGGTGTGCCGGTTACATCGCTGATCGAGCTCGAATCGGGCAGCCATCTGATGCATTACTACGCGGCTTCCGCGGACCAGGCCTTGTTGCTCGCGTCGAGCAATGGCTTCGGCTTCATCGCGAAGGTCGGCGACATGGTGAGCCGCGTCAAGGCGGGCAAGTCGTTCATGACGATCGACGCCGGCGCCGCGCCGCTCGCGCCCATGCCGATGCTGCCGGACGCGAAACAGATCGCGTGTCTGTCGTCGGGCGGGCGCCTGCTTGTGTTTGGCCTCGACGAAATGAAGACGCTCTCGGGCGGCGGACGCGGCGTCACGCTGATGGCGCTCGACGATAAGGAAACGCTGGTGCAGGCGTTGGCGATCAACGCGGCGGGCGTCATGCTGATCGGCGCGCGTCGCGGCGGCCGTCTGGACGAAGAAAAGCTGAGCGGCGCCGCGCTTACGCCGCATGTCGGCAAGCGGGCACGCAAGGGGCGCGCGCCTGAGAGCAAGCTGAAGCTCGAAAGCATGCGTCCAGTGCTGGCTGCTTGACGAAGATTGACGTTGGAACACGGCAAGCGTCTGCTAGCATGCAAGACGCTGGCCGTGCGCAGCAACAGTAGGGCACTGTGTAGGAAATTTCGGGGGCGGCGTTGCCGTATCAAGTCGGAGTACCGCGGTCTTGATCGAGGTACTGTGTCGAGATACCAGGCGCGCTGCAATAACAACAAGAAAAACGACGGAAAGCCTGAGGCGTTCCGGAACTGCACGCACGGCGTGCGGTCGAACGCGCTCAATAGCCGCTGCTCATATCATTCGTCATAAGCGGTGCGGCGTCGTCGGGAGAGGAAAACAACATGAATAAGGCTATCGAACTCGCGCTCTTTCTTCATCTGCTCGCGGTCGCGGTGTGGGTGGGCGGGATGGTCTTCGCGCATTTCTGCTTGCGTCCGGCAATTGCCGATCTTTCGCCGCAATTGCGCTTGCCGTTGTGGGAATCAGTGTTCGGCCGCTTCTTCAATTGGGTCGCCGCCTCAGTGCTGGTGATTCTGCTGACCGGCGGCTTCCTGCTGATGCAATTCGGCGGCGGTCACGCCACATGGCCGCTGCATGCAATGGCCGGCCTCGGCATCGTCATGATGCTGATCTTCGGGCACATTCGCTTTGCTGTATTTCCGCGCATTCGCCGCGCGGTGCAGGCGCAGAAATGGCCTGACGGTGCGCAGGCGGTCGGTACGATCCGGCGTCTGGTGCTGATCAATATCGTGCTCGGTGTGGTCACGGTCGGCGTCGCGGTGCTTTCGCGCGGCTTTTGATTGCGGCGCTTGCGGGTCACTAAGCGCGGTTAAGCGTGACTAAGCGTGGCTAAGGCAACGCGCCATACGCAAGCCACAATCCGCACCCCACCGCCACTGTGCCGTACACCACGTACACCGGCACCTTGAGTTTCGCGAAGCACATGGCTGAAAACAACGCCGTGATCAGATAGACCGGTTGTATCGGCACACGTCCGGCTATTCGCAGCACCGCCACCGCGAGAAACGCGGTGGTGACCGCGCGCAGAATCCGCATGCCATGCTCGAATCGCGGATTCATCTTTAACTGATGCAGATGCCGTTGCGCGAGCACCACGAGGCAGCCCGACGGCACGAACAGCGCGAGCGTGGCGATAAGCGCGCCCACCCAGCCGTCGATCAGGTAACCGAAGAACGGCACGACGTTCAAAAGCGGTCCCGGCGATAAGGGCGACAATGAAAAGGCCAGCGTGAAGTCGTTGTCCGATATGCCTATGGCCGGCGTGACGAACAGCGTCTTGAGCACCGGCAACGCGGAAAAACCGCCGCCGAACAGCGTCATGCCAGCGCCCGCGAGCCGCGGCCACAGCAGCGCGAGATCGTAACGATGCGGCAACGGCAGCGCGAACAGCAGCACGAACACGCACAGCACGCCGAGTATCTGCCAGTCACCGCGCGCGAACGACACCACAATCCGCGTGTGGCGCACCGGGCTCACGACCCACCCCGCGCCGAAGGCCGCGCTCAACATCAGCACATAGGCCGCGGGGCTGTGCGCGTAGAAGAGCGCGACGCAACCCACCAGCGCCGCGGCCCATTCGAGCTTGCCGCGCACGAGCGCGCGCGTCTGTTTGTACCAGGTGATGCCGATCAGTGTGGCGAGCACGACGCTAAAGTGATTGAGCAAAGTTTGCGACGCGGCGGCGCGCACGAGCGGCGTGCGATAAAACATCGCGAACAGCGTCATCAGCATGAAGAAGGGCAGCACGCTGGCAATGCCCGCCACCCACGCGCCGGCGCGTCCGCGCAACGCATGTCCGAGTTGCACGGCGACATTGCAGCCGACCGGCCCGGGCACCATCCATGCAAGCGCGATCAGATCGGAGAACGCGACCCGCGAAAGCCGTCCTTCACGCTCGACGTAGTGGTTCTCGAGTTGCGCCATCAGCGCGAGGCCGCCCCATGACAACGCCGACAGGCCGAATACGACCCGAAACAGCTTCCATAGCGGTTCTCGTTCCCCTCGTCTTGCAGAATCGTGGCTTGTTATCGTTTGCATGGCGCCACGGGCGTCCGCTGAGCGGGCACCCGTCCTGTGGATCATTTCGATGTTGCGCGCGGCCGACCGTCCGGCGGCGTGGCGCGGTAATGCGATACAGCGAGAATGTAGCCCGTTTTGGGCGGCTGCGATATGACGGCCTTTGCTCAATCGCAAAGTTCAGCGTGAGCGCTCAGCCGGAGTCTTCACCTGAGCTACTCAGCCATTCGTGCTGGTGCTGGCGCTCGTGCTATCCGCTTCGTGCGCGGCGCGCGCACCCGTCATGCCGCATACGCCAAAGCGTTCGAGCAGCGCCGGAATCGCGTCGACCGGCACCGGACGCGAGAACAGGAAACCCTGCGCCTCGATATGGCCGAGCGCGGCGAGCCACGCAATCTGCTCTTCGGTCTCCGTGCCTTCGACTACCACCGTCAGCCCGAGCGAGCGCGCGAGGTTGACGATCGCGGTGACCATCACGCAGACGCTGCGGTCGCCGGGAATGGCCTGCACGAACGAACGGTCCACCTTCAGCGTGTCGACGGAAAAACGATTGAGATACGACAGCGACGAATAGCCTGTGCCGAAATCGTCGAGCGCGATTCGCACGCCGAGGCGCTTGAGCGCGAAGATTTTTTCGGAGACGAGTTCGGGATATTCCATCATCGCCGTCTCGGTAATTTCGAGTTCCAGACGGCGCGCGGAAATGCCGCTTTCCTCTATGGCGTGCGAGATGGTTTCGTACAGATCGCCGCGCCAGAACTGCACGGCCGAAATATTCACCGCGAGCGACAGCGTGTCGTAGCCCTGCTGCTGCCACTGCGCCAGTTGACGGCAAGCGGTCTCTATCACGAAGTCGCCGATCGGCACGATCAAGCCCGTCGACTCGGCGACCGGAATGAATTCGTTGGCCGGAATCAGACCGTGCTGCGGATGGTTCCAGCGCACCAGAGCCTCAAAACCGGTGATGCAGCGGCGCGTGAGATCGATCTTCGGCTGATAGGCGAGAAACAGTTGGCCTTCGGCGAGCGCCACTCGTAACTGCTGTTCCCACTTCATCAGATGGTCCGCGCGATGCGACAGTTGCGGCGAATAGAACTGGTAGCAGTTCTTGCCCGCGTCTTTCGCGCTGTACATCGCGAGGTCGGCCTTCTTCAGCAGATCGATCTCGCTCTCGTTGGCCACGGAGTAAAGCGCAATGCCGATGCTCGCATGCAGCACGAACGAACTGCCGCGCACTTCGAACGGTTTCGCGAACGCTTCTGCCGCCGCTTCGGCGAGCGCCACGGCGCGCTTCTCGACGTCGTCGCCCTTGATCACGACGACGAATTCGTCGCCGCCGATGCGGCTCAACGCGCCGCCTTCGGCGATCGCCGTGGCGAGCCGCGAGGCTGTCATTTGCAGCACGATGTCGCCGGCGTTATGACCGAGCGTGTCGTTGACCGTCTTGAAGTTGTCGAGGTCGATGAAGAGAATCGCGAGGTGGCCGAGGTTGGCCGGCTGCGCTACGTCGTGCCGCAAGGTGCGCAGCGTCGCATAGCGATTGCGCAGGCCGGTCAGCAGATCGTATTCGACCAGATGCGTCATTTCGCGCTCGCGGCCGAGCAGTTTGCCGATCAGGCCCGTCGCCACCGCGAAAAAGCTCAGCATGGCGAGCGAGATGAAGCCCGCCATCAACAGATAAACGTTGCGCGTGTGATTGTAGTCGGCGAACTCTTCGGATTGTGACAGACCCACCAGCACCCCGAGCGGATAACCGTCGATATGCCGGTACGACACGATGCGCGTCACGTTGTCGATCGAATCGACATACGTGCCGGACACGTGCTCGGACGTCGGATAAGAACCGCTCGCCGAGAATGCGCCATTGGCGTTCACCGTGCTGCCGGTGCGCCGCGCGAGCACCGCGCCGTTGTCGGAGATGACCGCAATCACGCCTTCACGGCCGATGGCCGCATTGTTGTAAAAGTCGCTCGTGAAATAGCTCGGATCTTCCGACACCACCACGACGCCCGCGAACGAGCCGTCCGGATGGTTCAGGCGCCGCGTCATCTGCAAGGTCCAGTGACCCGATACGCGGCCGAGCACTGGCTTGCTGATATACAACTGGTCGTCGTTTTCGTGCTCGTGGACCTTGAAATGTTCGCGGTCCGACAGATCAATGCGCTTCGGATTGAGCTCGGCCGTGTTGGCAATCAGCGTGCCGCGCTCATCGATCAACGACACCTGCACGAGCGTCTCGCTTTGCACGACGCCTTTTTCGACCGTGTTGGCAAGATCGAAACGGCCAGGTGTTTTCTCGAACTCGAATTTGACGAACCGGGTGATCTGGTCCACCTGGTGAATCGCCTTGATCGTATGCTGCTCGAGCGCCGCTGAGAGGATCGCGGCAGACGCCATGGCTTCACGATAAGTAGCTTCTTTTTCGACCGAAAGACGCGCGAAGATCACGGTCCAGAGGAGGATCAACACCAATACGCCGAGCGCGGGAATGGCGAGCAAAGCACGCCGTCGCGATACGGCGGGATCGCGGCGGCTCCTGGCTTCGCGCTGATCGGAGAAGCGGGATTTGCTCATCAGGCGGCCCGTAGCCAGCTGCCGGCCGGTTGCGAACGCGCGAGCATCGATTGCGCTGTTTTCATGGATGGCTGCATGGTGACCAAGTTGCCAGAACTGCTGCGCAAGAAGAGGGGGCGTGGCTTGGTGCCTGATCGTTCGCAATCTGTCAGGGACGTTTCGATATTACTTAATGCCACTGGATTAAGGAAGAGTCCCGGCATCGGGTATACGCGGGCGTGGGTCGCAGCCCTATCGGGGCGGTTTTGCAGCCTGTTTTGTGGCCCGTGCCGCCACAAGTCGGGGCAGGCGTGGGATCGTACGCTCGCAGTCATTGTTTTTGAATATTCCATCGGGTTTCGGCGCTCCGGCATGACGGCTTTCACGTGCGTGATCTGTGCGTGGTCTTTTTACAGGCCGTTCGTTATGCGACCGCATGGGGTTAGCGAACAAAGCGGCATTTTGTGGTTAAACGTGGCCAACCTGGTCAAGCAGGACGAGTCGCGTCCGGCTTTTATCCTGGCTGCGTTGCGGCAGCCCTGCTATCGCCCCGGCAGACGCGGCCAGGTGTAAGCAAACGACGGGCCGGTTACGGCATCCGGAAGCTGCCGTCGACGACCGTCACCGACGAGCCGCCGATCCACGTTTTGCCGTTCGTGTCGTCGTAGCGCACGACGATCTTGCCCGCACGCCCCAAGGCAGTGCCCTGGCGTGCTGTGTAGCGGGCAGCGGGGCGCAGATGTTGGGCGCTGAGCAGGCCCGCGAGCGCCGCATTGGCACTGCCCGTGACAGGATCTTCACCGACGCCGAAGCCGCCGCCCATCATCAGGCACCGCACTTCGAAAGTGGCCGGGCCGTCGGCGTCGTGCGGGCCATAGACCGCAAGACCGTGCGTGCCGACGGAATGCACGAGTTCCGCTAGTGTGGCGGCCTCCGGTTCGAGTGCCAGACATTCGCGCGCTGAATTGACTCGCACGACGAGCCACGGCGCGCCATTGTCCACGGCGCACGGTGGAGCGCTGAAGTCAATGGCGTCGCTACGTAAAGCCGTAGAGAGCGCGGCGTATTGTTGTTCCGGCAGCGGTGTGATGCGCGCGGGCGGCGCGGCGAAAGCCCACGCGCCGTGTGCGTCGCCGGAGTCTTCGTGAATGGCCTGCAATTCGACGAGCCCCACGCCGCATTGCTGAACGAGCTTGCCCGGCTGCTTCGGCTGATAGCCGCTTTCGAGCAGCGCATGCGCGGTGCCGAGCGTCGGATGTCCTGCGAACGGCAATTCGCCGTGAGTCGTGAAAATGCGCACGCGATAGTCGGCGGCCGCATCGGTCGGCTTCAACAGGAACGTTGTTTCGGACAGATTGGTCCAGTGCGCGATCGCCTGCATCTGATCGGCGCTGAGTGCGTCCGCGTCGAATATGACGGCGAGCGGATTGCCTTTGAACGGCACCGACGTGAATACGTCGACCTGTTTGAAACGAACGGTGTTGGCGGGCATCGGGCGAGGTCCGGCGATTCCTGCGGTTGATGGGTTCGCGGATTCTATCCGCTGCCGAGGGAACGATCCACCTCGCCACAAATGCAAAACGCGCCGCGGGTGATCGACACCTCGCGACGCGTTGCATGCAGCGGGCCGGACGAGTCGGCCTTTTTGCATCGTGATGCGTTACTCGACTTCCGCGATCATCTCGATTTCGACGCACGCGCCGAGCGGAATCTGCGCGACGCCGAATGCCGAACGCGCGTGCTTGCCGCGTTCGCCGAAGACGTCGGCGATCAATTCCGATGCGCCGTTTGTGACCAGATGCTGTTCGGTGAATTCGAGCGTGGAGTTGACGAGGCTCATCAGTTTGACGATGCGCGTGACGCGGTTGAGGTCGCCCACATGCGCGTGCAGCGTGGCGAGCAGATCGACGGCGATGGAACGCGCCGCGGCCTTGCCGTCTTCAGTGCCGAGGTCGGCGCCGAGTTTGCCCGCCCACACCTTGCCGTCTTTCTTCGCGATGTGGCCGGACAGGTACACCGTATTGCCGCTCTGCGCGCTCATCACATACGCGGCTGCCGGGGCGCCGGCGGTCGGCAATTCGATGCCCAGTTCCTTGAGCTTGTCGTAAACATTCGTTTGAGCCATGTTGTGTCCTCGGTCAGTAGTGGAGTTCGCTAGCGGCAAAGCGGGCCGGCTGCGTTTAAAGCTTTGCGCGAATCAGCGCCGCGAGACGCGACACGCCTTCGTCGATCTTCGCCGGCGGCACCGTGACGAACGACAGACGCAGCGTGTTGTGCTGCGCCTCGTTTGCGAAGAACGGGCCGCCCGGCACGAACGCGACGTTCTGCGCGACGGCTTCTTCCAGCAGCTTCATGCTGTCGATCTGCGCGGGCAGATTCACCCAGACGAACATGCCGCCTTCCGGACGATTCCAGTTCACGCCTTCGGGCATATAGCGTTCGAGCGAGGCCAGCATCGCCGCGCATTGGTCGCGGTACAACTCGCGGATGGTCGGCACGTGCTCGTCGAGAAAGCCGTCCTTGATCACTTCATGGACGATGCGCTGCGTGAAGCTCGGCGTGTGGAGATCGGTGGCCTGCTTGGCCTGCACGAGTTTGAAGATCAGCTCTTCCGGCGCGATGATGTAGCCGACCCGCAGACCCGGCGCCAGCACCTTGGAGAACGAACCGAGGTGCACGATGTGATCGGGCGCCATCGACAGCATGGTGGGCAGCGGTTCGCCCGCGTAATCGAGCGCCCCGTACGGATCGTCTTCGATCACGGGGAACGGCGCGGTTTTCGCGAACTCGGCGAGCGCGCGGCGGCGCTCGACCGGCAGGCGGCGGCCGGTCGGATTCTGGAAGTTCGGTTGCGCGTACAACAGGCGCGCGCTGGCGGTGAGGTCGGGCGTGAGTGCTTCGGGGATCAGCCCTTGCTCGTCGGTCGGCACCTGGATGTAGCGCGGCTCGTACATCGAGAACGATTGCAGTGCGCCGAGGTAAGTCGGCGTTTCGACGAGCACGGGGCTCTCCGGGCACACCAGCACTTTGCCGAGCAGATCCAGCGCTTGCTGCGAGCCGGTGGTGATCAGCACCTGAGTGGGACGGATCTGCGCGCCGTTCACCGAATAGCGCTGCGCGACCCATTCACGCAGCGGCAAATAGCCTTCGGTCGCGCTGTACTGGAGCGCCGCGGCGGGCGCGTCGCGCAGAATACGGTCGGACGCTTCGCGCATGCGTTCAGCCGGGAAGGTGGCCGGCGAGGGCAGGCCGCCCGCGAACGAAATGACTTCCGGTCGTTCCGTGACCTTCAGAATTTCGCGGATCGCCGAACTCGTGAGCTTGCGTGCGCGTTCGGACAACTGCCACGTGGGGGCTTTAAGGTCGCTTTGGTCCATGGTCTCCTCTGCTGGTATTTCTGGAACGAGTCAAAACGTCGATTATCGCGCGAGTCGGCGACCCGCGCGCGCTGGTTATTTAAGGGTCCGTAGGCCGTTGGGTGTTTCGAACTCGGCAATGAGCGCCGCCGGGGCCGCGGCGTCATCCGTGGACCGCAGTTCGATCAGATGCCGCGCGCCCAGCCACTGCAATTGCGCCGCCACCGTGTCGGCTTGCGGATGCACGGCTTTCAACGCTTTCAGCGCGATGCCGGTTTCCGGCAAGGCCGCCGACGGATTGCGCGCCGTGTCCCACTGGATCAGGGAGGGCAGCACGCCGTCGCCGGCGCCTTGCCAGGCGGGAAATGTGCCGTCTTCCGGGACCGACAGGCCCCATGTTAAATCGCCGCGCGTCATCGGCACGATCGGCGGGATGCGCTGCGGGTACTGGGCTTGCCACGTCGGCAGGTGTTTCGGCCGCTCGACCCGGACGACCCAATGCGACAGGTACGGCCCGTTTTCGAGGCGCGCGTGGGTCGCGGGGTCGTCGAGCGCAAAGAGGCGCGCGCGCGGCGCGGCGCCGTCGGCGGAATCGTGGGGAGCGTCGGCATGCGGGTCGATCGCGATCACTTCCAGATAGACGCCGCCCCACAGGTTCAGCAGGCGGTTGTGCGTGCGCATCAGCGGATGCGCGCCGCCGCCGGCCGGCGCGACGCCGAGAATGTCGGCCACGTACTGGGTGCCCTCGTCGAGCGTGCGGGCGGAAATCACGAGATGATCGAGATGCAGCGAATGTGCGGTCATTTGCGGATCGAGGAAACGGGGTTCTACAGTAAGCCGGACCGCGGCGCGCGCAGGATATGCGGGTGCCGGGGGCGTAAGCATAACCGTTCGCGGGTCGGCCGCGCCCCGCGAACGTGCGATTACCAGGCGGTGCGGCGTATTTGCGGCTGGTTGCCGGCGATTGGCCGTGGGTTTGTTTGCGGGTTCGCTCGCCGACTCGCCTGTCGGCTCGCTCGCTCGCCCGCAACGCGGCAAACAGTGCCCGCGACCCTGGCAACCCGATGAGCGGCACCGCCGCCAGGTGCGCCAACTCGAATACGCCGCGTCCTTCGGCGAGCGCGCTTTGTCTGTCTCAAATGTAGCGGCGCCGACCAGCACAGTAACGGTACAATCGACTCGATACCGTTCGGTACAGTTGGAGCCCGTCTATGTCCGTCCCGCTTACGCAGATTCCCGCACCGCACGACACGGCGTCGCTGACGCTGGTGGAGCAGCTCGTCCAGTGGGCCCGCCGCCGCATCGAGGAGCGCGTGTTTCGCCCCGGCATGCGCATGCCGTCGATCCGCAAGCTCGCGCTCGACAAAGGCGTGTCGCGTTTCACCGTGGTCGAGGCGTACGAGCGGCTGGTCGCGCAGGGGTATCTCGAGTCGCGGCGCGGTTCCGGCTTCTTCGTGCGCGAGCGCCTCGCGGGCGCGCCCGTTGCGGAAATTCGTCCAGTGATGCAGGCGCCCGCGCCGGCCACCATCGACGTGGTGTGGCTGCTGCGCAATATGCTGCACACCGGCGCGCGTCCGGAGCGCAGTCCGGGGCTCGGCTATCTGCCGGCGCGCTGGCTCGACGGCGAGTTGATCACCAACGCGTTGCGCACGCTCGGCCGACAAAGCGGCGCGCAGATGCTCGGCATCGGCACGCCGCTCGGTTTTCTGCCGCTGCGTCAGCAGTTGCAGACGCGGCTCGAGGAACTGGAGATCGGCGCGTCGCCCGATCAGATCGTGATGGTGTCGGGCATCACGCAGGCCATCGACCTGATCTCGCGCATTTACGTGAAGCCGGGCGATTCGGTGATCGTCGGCGATCCGGCGTGGTTCCAGATGTTCGGGCGTTTCGCGTCGCAGGGCGCGCGGCTCGTCGGCATGCCGTACACGCCGGACGGTCCGGACCTCGACGCGCTCGAAACGCTCGTGCAAACGTGGCGGCCCAAGATGCTGGTGATCAACTCGGTGTTGCAGAACCCCACGGGCACGTCGCTGACGGCCGCGCAGGCGTTTCGCATTCTGCGGCTTGCCGAGGCCTACGACTTCATCGTCGTCGAAGATGATATTTATGGCGATCTCTGCCCGCCGAGCTATGCCGGCACGCGGCTCGCGAGCCTCGACCAGCTAAAGCGCGTGATTTACCTCGGCAGCTTTTCGAAGACGCTCGCGCCGAATCTGCGCGTCGGTTTTATCGCGTGCGCGCCGGAAGTCGCGAAGGCGGTCAGCGACCAGAAGATGCTGGTCGGCATGACGAGCCCGGAGCTGAACGAGCGCGTGCTGTACAAGATCCTGACTGAGGGCCATTACCGGCGGCACGTCGAGCGGCTTCGCGCGCGGCTCGACGGTGTGCGCGAAAAGTCCGTGCGGATGCTGGAAAAGACCGGCCTCAAGCTCTTTCTGACGCCCACGGCCGGCATGTTCGTGTGGGCAGACACCGGAGTCGACGCGGACGGGCTGACCGCAGCAGCTCACGAAGCCGGCTTCCTGCTGACGCCCGGCAGCCTTTTTTCGCCGCAGCAGTCGCCCACCACGTGGATGCGCTTCAATATCGCCAATTGCGGCGATCCCGAACTCGCCACGTTTTTGTGCCGTTATCTCGACGGCGTCGCGCGGCGCGCCTCTTGAAACCGCGCCGCGGCGCCCTCATTTAGGCGCACAAACCGGCGGCGCGGCATAGCGGTGACCGCGCCACGCCTGTCCCGAATCCCATTCGCAACAGAGAGGAAGTCCGACCATGGCACAAGAAACCATGAGCTTTCAGGCAGAAGTGAAACAGCTTCTGCACCTGATGATCCATTCGCTGTACAGCAACAAGGAAATCTTTTTGCGCGAGCTGATTTCCAATGCGTCCGACGCGGCCGACAAGCTGCGCTTCGAAGCCATTGAAAACAGCGGCTTGTACGAGAACGACCCGAATCTGCGGATTCGCGTGTCGTACGACAAGACTGCGCGCACTGTCACGATCGACGACAACGGCATCGGCATGAGCCGCGACGAAGCGATCGCGAACCTCGGGACCATCGCGCGTTCGGGCACGAAGGAATTCTTCGGCAGGCTGTCGGGCGACCAGCAGAAAGACGCCGCGCTGATCGGCCAGTTCGGCGTGGGCTTCTATTCGGGCTTCATCGTCGCCGACAAGATCACCGTCGAAACGCGCCGTGCGGGTTTGCCGGCGTCGGAAGGCGTGCGCTGGGAAAGCGCGGGCGAGGGCGATTTCGCGGTCGAGCAGATCGAGCGCGCCGCGCGCGGCACGACCATCACCCTGCATCTGCGTGCGGATGAGGACGAGCTGCTGTCGTTGCATCGGCTTAAGTCGATCATTCAGCGGTACTCCGATCACGTCGCGCTGCCCATTCTGATGAAGAAGGAAGAGTGGGACGCGGAAAAAAGCGAGATGGTCACGAAGGACGAGGACGAGACCGTCAATCAGGCAAGCGCGCTGTGGACCCGTGCAAAGAGCGACATCACGGACGAGCAGTACAAGCAGTTCTATCAGCACCTGTCGCACGACCATCAGGACCCGCTCACATGGACGCATAACCGTGTCGAAGGCCGCAGCGAATACACGCAGCTGCTGTACGTGCCGAGCCACGCGCCGTTCGACCTGTGGAATCGCGATCACCGCGGCGGGCTGAAGCTGTACGTGAAGCGCGTGTTCATCATGGACGACGCCGAGCAACTGCTGCCCGCGTATCTGCGCTTCGTGAAGGGCGTGGTCGATTCGAGCGATCTGCCGCTCAACGTGTCGCGCGAAATCCTGCAGGAAAGCCGCGACGTCAAGGCGATTCGCGAGGGCGTGACCAAGCGCGCGCTCTCCATGCTGGAAGAGTTGGCCAATTCGGACAACGACGCCGACCGCGAAAAATACGCCGGTTTCTGGAAAGAGTTCGGCCAGGTGCTGAAGGAAGGCATCGGCGAAGACTTTGCCAATCGCGAGCGCATTGCGAAACTCGTGCGTTTTGCGTCCACCCATACGGAGACGCCGGAGCAGACTGTGTCGCTGGCCGACTACATCGCGCGCATGAAGCCCGAGCAAAGCAAGATCTACTACGTGACCGCCGACACCTGGCAGGCCGCAACGCACAGCCCGCATCTTGAAGTGTTCCGCAAGAAGGGCGTCGAAGTGCTGCTGCTGACCGATCGCGTGGATGAATGGATGCTGTCGTTCCTGAACGAATTCGACGGCAAGCCGCTGCAAAGCGTGGCGCGCGGCGACCTTGACCTCGGCGCGCTGAACGACGAGGAAAAAGAGGCGCAGGAAAAGGTCGGCGAAGAATTGAAGCCGCTGGTCGAGAAGATGAAAGAAGCGTTGAAGGACAAGGCCAAGGACGTGCGTCTCACGTTCCGCCTGACCGATTCGCCGTCCTGCCTCGTTGCCGACGACGGTGAAATGAGCGGCTACCTGCAACGCATGCTGAAGGCAGCGGGCCAGCAGGCGCCGTCATTCCATCCGATTCTGGAAGTGAATCCGGAGCACGCGCTGGTGAAGGGCCTGCATGCCGACAGCGCCAATTTCGACGACTGGTGTCACCTGCTCTTCGACCAGGCCTTGCTGGCCGAAGGCGGCGCGCTGGAAGATCCAGCGAGCTTTGTGAAGCGTACTAATGCGTTGTTGCTGGCGCGCGCGAATTGAGCTTGATCGCGTAGTGTTACTTCGACGCATGGGATAGTGAGAATGCGCTGCTTCGGCAGCGCATTTTTTTTAGCCTTGCACTATGCGATGCCATGCGGCACGACGAACACAAACCCCGATGCGTCGTTCCCACGCACTTCAGCGCTAGAGCGTCAACCCATGCAAACGACGCACTTGCGCAAGCACGCTGCCGGCCAGTTCCTTGGCCTCGAAACTGGGATCGTGATCGCCAAGCACTTTCGCCGCGAGGCTGCCGATTGCCGTGCTGGTTTCTTTCGACGTATGGTGCTGTGCCAGCGCGGAGCCGGCCAGCTCTTTCTCCAGATGCGTGGCGCCCGGACGATGCAAAACGGCCGACGCAAGATGTGCGATGCGGTCGGATGTTTCCTTTACGTTAGTACTATTCAATCTGACTCCCTGCTGCTAGTTGTAAATTTGCTCGATGCTTGTGACGTTTCCCAACGTCGAGCGAAATTAATTATGGTTAACTAACTAAAACTAATCAACAACCATAAATTGAGATTGGTTTATGAGATGCAAAGCGCGGCATTATCTTAGTACTACAGCCGTAGATACGCCGGAGGCACGCCACCGCGTCGCCGGTAGTGACATTGCTGGGCGCGGTATTGATGTTGACGCCGCCAGATTGACCACGACATCACATGCTCAATGGAGTGGAGCGTTC
>NZ_PNXY01000019.1 GCF_002879865.1 Paraburkholderia rhynchosiae | reverse complement strand
CATTCATCAACGTCAGATAGGGAGCCGCAAAGCTCCACTCTTCATCCGAGACATCTGTCGGGTATGGCTTGCGTTTTGTCATTCCGCCAGGGTACCAGGTCTGGAGGAAAGTTCCTAACACCCTCTAGCGCTATCGCATAGCGGATGCAGCGCTATCGCTAGAGGCAGTGTGAAGTTCGGAGACCAGACAGGCTATTACGGCGGCCGTCGAATTTTCAAGAAATTTTATAATCGCATAGGAGTACTAGATGAGCAGCAATCTATTGAAATCGCTTATTGCGAAAATGGCGGTATCGACGATCGTCGCCATGGGTATGGGCGTTGGGTCCGCTGTTGCGGTCGAACCGGTCAAGATGGCAGTCACGAATTGGGCGGACGTTCTCGCCGTAGCCAATGTAGCCAAATACGCGCTCGAGACGAGCCTGAAGCAGCCGGTTCAGTTTGTGCAGGCCGATATCGGCATCCAGTACCAGGGCGTGGCGCGCGGTGATCTTGACATCATGGTGGGCGGCTGGCTCCCGGTTACTCACGCAACGTACTTCGCAAAGTACAAGAACGACATGGATGATGTCGGCGTCATCTATACGGGTGGTAAGAACGGCTGGGCGGTGCCGGCTTACATTCCCGAATCCCAGCTTTCGTCGATCTCCGACCTCGAGAAGCCGGACGTCAAGAGCAAGCTGAACGGCACCGTTCAGGGTATCGAACCTGGCGGCGGTCTGATGCAGGCGTCTGAAAAAACCATCAAGTCTTACAGCCTCGACGGATACAACCTGCAAGCGTCGAGCGAGGCGGGCATGCTCGCCGGCGTGCAGCGTGCGTACCAGTCGAAGCAATGGATCGTTGCCACTGTCTGGAGTCCGCACTGGCTCTTCCAGAAATGGCAGATGCGCTACCTCAAGGACCCCAAGGGTACGTTGGGCGGTGACGAGCAGGTGCACGCATTTGCATCCAGGCAGTTCGCGACCAAGTTCCCACGTGCGGACGTTTTCTTCAAGCATTTCAAGCTGACCCTCGCTGATGTCGAGGCCATCGAGTTCGAGGGCAATACCACGAACGACTATGCGACGGCAGCAAAGAAATTCGTCGACGGGCATCCGGAAAAGCTGAAGGCCTGGTTGCAGCAGTAAATGGAAGGCGTGCTCTCTGTGACCTGGTATTAGTTTCGCTCACAGAGAGCCGGGCATCGTCCGCGAGTTGCGGGCAATTTGTATAGCGCCTGACATGTTTTTTAGTCTTGCAATACATGCTTTACACGATTACTTCGGAGTGACCACGTGAACGAGAACTCGCGCTTTTTTGCTGAAACTCTCCAGAGCCGTGACCCCGTCATCGCATCAGAGATTGCTTTGGAGTTGCGCCGCCATCAGACCCAGATTGAACTGATCGCTTCCGAGAACATTGTCTCGGCCGCCGTAATGGAAGCACAGGGCACAGTGCTGACCAACAAGTATGCCGAGGGCTATCCGCCAAAACGGTATTACGGCGGCTGTGAGCATGTGGACCGCGTTGAAGCGCTCGCCATTGACCGCGTCAAAGCCCTATTCGACGCCGAATACGCGAACGTGCAACCACATTCCGGTGCCCAGGCGAACGGCGCCGTGATGCTCGCGCTGGTGAAGCCTGGCGACACGGTGATGGGCATGTCGCTCGACGCCGGCGGTCACCTGACGCATGGCGCGCGTCCCGCGCTTTCCGGCAAGTGGTTCAACGCGGTCCAGTACGGGGTGAACCCCGAAACGTACCGTATCGATTACGACCAGGTCCGCCGGCTTGCCGAGGAGCATCGTCCCAAGTTGATCATTGCGGGTTATTCGGCATATCCGCGTGCTCTCAACTTTGCCGCGTTCCGCGACATTGCCGATAGCGTGGGCGCCTTGTTAATGGTCGACATGGCGCACATTGCCGGCATCGTCGCAGCAGGGCGGCACGAGAACCCCGTGAAGTTTGCCGACGTGGTGACGTCCACCACGCACAAGACACTGCGTGGACCGCGCGGCGGTTTCATCCTCACCAACGACGGCGACGTTGCCAAGAAGATCAACCCGGCGGTGTTCCCCGGTCTGCAGGGCGGCCCGCTCATGCATGTCATCGCGGGAAAAGCCGTGGCCTTCGGCGAAGCGCTTCGTCCGGAGTTCACCGCGTATATCGATCAGGTGCTCGCCAACGCTCATGCGCTCGGCAATGTTCTGAAATCCGGGGGCCTGAGCCTCGTCACCGGCGGGACCGACAACCATCTTCTGCTTGTCGATCTGCGCGGGAAGGGGCTAACCGGTACCCAGGCGGAAAAGGCACTGGAGCGCGCGGGCATCACCTGCAACAAGAACGCCATTCCGTTCGATACGGAAAACCCGACAGTGACCTCGGGAATCAGGCTCGGCACTCCCGCAGGAACAACGCGAGGCTTCGGCGTCGCTCAATTCGAGCTGGTCGGTCAAATGATTCTGGAGGTCCTGTCGGCGCTCGAACGCGAGCCCAACGGTGACGAGCAGGTCGAGCGCGCGGTTCGCATTCGCGTGAAAGACCTGTGCAGTCAGTTTCCCATTTACTCGCATGCTGAGGCACTCGTTTAATCCGCGTGGCAAGTTTTTCGTGAGCCGCACTTATTCAAGAGAGAAGTCAAAAATGAGTTTCGAGGGCGTACATACACCGCTGGTCACACCGTTCAAGGCGGACGGCGAAATTGATCATGAGTTGCTGCGCAAGCATGCTGCTAATCTCGCAGGCCGTGTTGCGGGCCTTGGAGTCGGTGGGACCACCGGCGAATACTATGCATTGAGTTTCGACGAACGGGTTCAGACGTTCAACACTGTTGCCGAAGCGGCCGGCGGCAAGACGTATCTGACGGCGGGCATCAACGCCACCACGACAAAAGAAGTGATTCGCCTCGGTCAGGAAGCGAAACGCGCCGGCCTGTCCGCATTATTGCTTGCTGCTCCGTACTACGCCCAGCCGACGCAGGAAGAGCTTTTAAACCACATGTCGAAGGTGGACGACAGCCTCGACATGCCCATCATGCTGTACAACTTCCCGGCACGCACGGGAACAGATATCAGCGATGACGTCCTTGCAAAGCTGCTCGAGCGGCCAAACTTCATCGCAATGAAGGAAAGCACTGGTGACATCTCGCATCTGCATCGCCTTGCCACGCATTTCCGTGACAAGCTGGTGTTGAGTTGCGGCATGGACGACCAGGCGCTGGAGTTCTTTGTGTGGGGTGCGAGGAGCTGGGTCGCGGGCGCTTCCAATTTCCTGCCGGAAGCACATACCGCGCTCTTCGACGCGTGCGTCAAGCAAGGCGACTTCGAGTCCGGTCGAAAGCTGATGACACAACTGCTGCCAGTCCTCGAAACGCTGGAACGCAGCGGTAAATTCATTCAGCACGTTCGATATGGCTGTGAGCTGGTAGGGATGTCCGTGGGCGTTGCACGTGCGCCGCTCGGCACGCTCACCGAAGCGGAGCGAAGCACGTTTGCCAGCCTCGTTCAACCCATGTTGCGCAACGCGCAGTAAATGCATGACCTCGAAACTGGAATTCGCGCGGTTTCCGGCTCCAGACGGCGTGAATGGCTGGTGGGAAACTCTGCCACCGCCGTCGCCGGCCAATACGGTGTCTTCTGAACATCGATATGACTGGGTTGTTGTGGGAGGTGGCATAACGGGGCTATGTGCTGCGCGGCGCCTCGCGGAACTTGCACCAGGTGCCTCCATTGCGCTGGTCGAGGCAGACCGTATTGGGCGTACTACGGCTGGGCGAAATTCAGGGTTCTTCGTTGATTTGCCACACGACATCAGCAGCGAAAGCTACTCGCGAAGTGTGGAAGCGGATAAGGCAGACGTCCGGTTTCAACGTCACGGTATCAACTATGTTCGCTCAGTGGTGAAACGGCACGGCATCGACTGCGATTGGCGGGACGACGGCAAGTTTCATGCTTCGGTGAACAGAAAGGGACACACAGCGCTTGCCCACTTCGCCGAAGGTCTCGAACGTATCGGCGAGGCATTCGAGTGGCTGGACGAGGCAGCTATCGCGAAGGTCACTGGCACGAACTTCTACCAGGGCGCGCTTTTTACGCCAGGGTGCAGCACTGTTCAGCCGGCAGCCCTCATGCGCGGTCTTGCTGCGACCTTGCCGGAAAATGTGAAGGTCTTCGAGCATAGCGCGGTAAGGGGAATCGAGGACCGCGGCTTATCGAAGGTGCTGACGTTTGCCGGCGGCAAGATTGTGGCGAAGCGCGTGATTCTGTGCACCAACGCGTATGCCGCGACATTCGGCGGCCATCCGAACGGTCTGCTGCCCGTGTACACGTTTGCATCGATGACGCGCGTCATGACTTCTGATGAAGTCAGCCGGCTCGGCGGCGCGCGGTCGTGGGCACTGATTCCTGCGGACCCAATGGGCTCGACCATACGCCGACTGGATACGGACCGCATTTGCGTTCGCAACCACTTCGCGTTTCGACCGAATCTCGAAGTGTCCGGGACGGACCTCGCAAAGGCAAAGAGCTTGCATCAACGGTCATTCGACCGACGCTTTCCGATGCTGAAGGACGTCGAACTCGAGTACACATGGGGCGGTCCATTGTGTCTGTCCGCGAACAATGGCGCGTTGTTCGGGCGCCGCGACGATGGCGTCTTTGAAGCCGTGGGGTGCAATGGACTTGGTTTGAGTAGAGGGTCGGCATCAGGGAAGCTCATCGCCGAATACGCGCTCGGTCACACCAACGACCTCGTTTGTCAGCTGTTGAGTCAGCCGCATCCGCGCTCGTTGCCGGTTCGTCCGATTACCGACGTCGCTGTATCCGCGGCTATCTGGGTCAAGGAATTTTCGGCAGGAGCCGAGCTTTAATTTGTGAGGGCAGGACATGACGACTTATCAGGACTGGAAGCAGAAAGCACAAGCCTTGTCACTCGATGGACGGGCGTTTATCGCCGGGCAACGATGTCCGGCTATGTCGAACGAGACCTTCCAGACGCTCAATCCTTCAACGGGAAAGGTACTGGCCGGCATCGCAAGATGCGATACGAAAGACGTCGACCGGGCGGTCGTAGCGGCCAGAAATGCGTTCGAGTCGGGTGTGTGGTCGAAGGCCGCGCCGGCCCAGCGAAAGGCCGTCCTTTTGCGCCTCGCGCAACTGATCGACGAAAACGCAGAAGAACTGGCGCTTCTCGAAGCGCTGGAGGCGGGCAAGCCCATCAGCGAGTGCATGGGACTGGACATTCCCGAGTCAGCGGCTTGCATCCGCTGGCATGCGGAAGTGACTGACAAACGTTACGACGCACTGTCACCGTCGGGGCCGGGCGTCGTCAGCATGATCACCCGTGAACCGATTGGTGTCGTGGGCGCGGTGCTGCCGTGGAATTTCCCCGCACTGATGCTCGCGTGGAAGATCGGTCCGGCGCTTTCGGTTGGCAATAGCGTTATTGTGAAACCCGCGGAGCAGACGTCGCTCTCTACGTTGCGCATCGCCGACCTGGCAATGGAAGCCGGCGTGCCCGCAGGTGTCTTCAGCGTCGTGACGGGCTTTGGCGAAAGCGCGGGCCAGGCCTTGGGCCGCCATGCTGACGTCGACCTCGTCGCGTTCACCGGCTCCACCGAGACCGGAAAGCGATTCCTCCATTACTCGGCGGACACGAACCTGAAGCGAGTCGTGCTGGAATGTGGCGGCAAGAACCCTCAAGTGGTTTTGCCCGACGTCGCGAATCTCGACGCTGTCGCGCAGCAGGCTGTCGCTGCCGCGTTCTGGAACATGGGCGAGAACTGCAGTGCAGGCTCCCGCATTCTGGTGCCCTCGTCCACGAAGGCCAGTTTGCTCGACAAGATGCATGCAGTTCTGGACGGATGGAAAACGGGCGACCCGCTGGACCCTGACGTCAAGCTCGGCTCTCTGATCGAAGAGAAGCACTATAAAAAGGTGCTCGCGCACATCGAGAAAGCGAAGGCGGAAGGAGCGCGCCTCGTGTGCGGCGGCAACGCCACGCAAACTGAAACGGGCGGCTGGTTTGTCGAGCCGACCATCTTCGATAACGTCACGCCGGAGATGGGCATCGCTCGCGAAGAAGTCTTTGGCCCAGTACTCTGCTTTATCGAATACGCCGATATCGACGAGGCCGTCCGGATTGCCAACGACACCTGCTATGGACTCGCTGCATCGCTGTGGACGGACAACGTCAATAGCGCCCACAAGATTGCCGCACGAATCCGCGCGGGCACGGTGACGGTAAACTGCTTCGGCGAAGGCGACCTGTCCACGCCGTTTGGTGGATTCAAACAATCGGGCTTCGGTGGCCGCGACAAATCCGTCTATGCGCATGACCAGTACTGCGAGTTGAAGACCACCTGGCTAAAGCTTGATTAAAAGCCATACAACCGATGATCCCGGCCACCGAGACCGGGCCAGCGACACCATAAACGCGGCCTCGTGCGACGCTGCCGCGCTTGAACCACATGTGAGACGAAATGCGACTTGGATTCATCGGGACGGGCATCATCACGCAGGCAGTCGTTACCGGCTTGCTTCGGTCTGGCGTTTCAATCGACCCTATTTCACTGTCGCCCCGTAACGGCGAAATTGCCGCGAGGCTGGCGGCACTCGACGGGCGAGTGCAGGTCTGCGCAAGCAATCAGGAAGTGCTGGAGACGTCCGACGTTGTGTGTCTTGCGGTCATACCGCAAATCGCTACCGGCGTGTTGAGCGAACTTCGCTTTGACGCACGACATCATGTCATCAGCTTCATTGCAGGCATTCCCTTAGATGAGGTGCGGCGGCTTGTTGGCAGCGCTGGAAGCAAGGTCGTGCGCGCCATACCGCTGCCGGCAGTCGCCGAGGGCAAGGGAAGCACGGCAATCTGCCCTCCGGACGCGATTGCGAAGTCTCTGTTCTCGGCGCTTGGCGAGGCAGTCGAAGTTGATGACGAGCACAAGTTCGACGCACTGTCGGCAGTGACGGCGACCATGGCGAGCTTCTTTGCGGTCCTGGAAGCGCAGGCATCATGGCTCGTTGGTCAAGGGCTCGATTACGATGCCGCCCGCTCATTTCTGTCGGGCTACTGTGTCGGTCTCGCGCACGATACGACCCGCGGCGGAGAACCGTTCACGGCGCTGATCGAGCATTGCATGACCCCGGGCGGCATCAATGAACAGGTTCACACCGAACTATTGAAGCGCGGTACCTATTCGCACTTCGGCGACGCTCTGGACCGGGTTTTGACAAGACTTGAAGTTCGCGTGTAGTACGCCACGCGGGGAGTGAAGCGATTGCGGAGCCGGTCTTGCCTCGGGTTGACCTCTCTTGCCAGTGAGCGATAACGCTCGCAAACTTATTTCTTGCCTCGGAGGCTCTCCTCGCACGGGGCGTGGCCGCGCATTGCACCGAGCCATGGGTCTGCATTGACGTGCAGCCCTGGACCGATCCGCGCATTTCCGCTTGAAAGGTCACAACGATGCAAAAGAAGCATTTATTCGCTGACAGGCTCCTCGCTCAAATGCCGTCGCTGCGGGCACTGCGATGCTTTGTCACCGCGGCGCGCTACGAAAGCTTTACTCAGGCGGCAGAAGTACTGTGCGTGACCCAGGCGGCAATCAGCAGGCAAATCAAGGAACTCGAGGAGTCACTCGATGTGGCCCTCTTTGAGCGCAGCGGCAGGCATATTGCGCTCACGGACGCAGGGCGCATTCTGTACAACGCGTCCTACCTGTCGATTATGAACATCGCGGAAGCGGCTGAGGCTGTGCGTCGCTGTGACAAGCACGCGTTGACTATTTGCGTCTCGCATACCTTCTCAGCGCTGTGGCTGTCGTTCAGGCTGCCTTCATTCCGCAAGAGGTTTCCCGATATCCGACTGCACGTGATGGTGACCGACCATTTCATGGAGTTGGACGAACTCATGGAACCCGACGTCATTATCACCAAGAACCCGCCGCGCGAGCCGGAGTACGACATCGAGCCGCTCTTTCACGACGTGGTGTATCCGGTCTGCAATGAGTCGTTCTTCGAGCGTCATTACCGCGGACGGTCGGTGAAACCACTTGACCTCCTGACCCATCCCACGTTGAATCTTTCGTTGCTGGGTCGCGCCCAGGTGTGTGAGCACGTTGACTGGCGCGTGTGGCGAAACTGGTTTCAGCAAGGCGATGGCTCCGACAGACTGGTCGAAAGCGAGCATCTGGAGAGCAACGACTACCGGCTCCTTGTATCGCAGGCCGAAGCAGGCGAGGGCACTTTGCTCGGCTGGCATCATCTTGTGCATCGGCAGGTCGAACAGGGGCGTCTGATTCGACCGGTGCAGGATGCGCTCGAATTCCACGACCGTCATCACTATCTGATCACGCACAAAAACGCAAAGCGTCGACCGGAGTACCTGCAGTTCCGTGAATGGCTCGGTGAGGAAGTCGGCGCGATGATGCGCGAATGGCGAGGTGTCGAAACTCAAACGACCTGAGCAGTTCCGTCGGTGCACGACGGTGCTGGTCGACTTCAGAAGCGTTAAGGCAGGCAGTTCCATGTTTAGCGACCCCAACCATTCCAAAGCCGGAACCGCGCGGCAACTTCAGTTTGGAATCACGCTATTGCCGAACTCGGCGTTGGCCGCTACTTAGCGTGTAGGCAAAAAGATCATCAGTTGATTTGCAATGCTTCCACAAAGGAAAACCGAGAAGTCACGGGTGTTCGACACACAGGCTTTCCCATTTAATCAAACAATGGAACGACAGAAAATGACGACCGGGCATATGGGTGATGCATCGCTTCTTTTTGGATTGAACGTGAAGAACGGGCGCCGTTGGTATTCGATTGACGAGCGTGACTGGCAGCCGATGAAGATTGCGGAAACGGTGCTTCCCGGCTTCTTCTGGATTCCTGTCGCCGATGACGAGAGTGGCGCGTGGAGCAGCTACTGGATGCGTCTGCAACCCGGGGCGCATTCATTCGAGCATCAGCACGACTCGACCGAGCTGGTTGTGATTCTGGAAGGTGTGTTCACCGATGACGACGGCGCTGATTTTCTTCCGGGGCAAGCGGTGTCCTACCCAGCCGGCTCGCGGCATAGTACTTCCTCGAAAGACGGCTGTACGGTACTGGTCGTTGCGCACACGGGGTCGACGATAGTTGCTCGATCGCAAGACACGCATGCCTGAATCACGGGAACCAGTCACAACAGGGAGTAGACCGATGCTGAACACTTCACGAAAGTTCGTTGTCGCGGGGCTGACTGCCGTGGCGATGTCACTCGCGAGCAACCCGTCCTTTGCACAGGAGATCGTCAAGATCGGCGTGTCGGCCCCGCTGACCGGAGCAGGCGCGGCCAACGGGAAGGACATCGAGAATGGCGTGCGCCTCGCCATCGAGGAAGCTAACGCCCAGCATAGAAGCTGGGCGGGCAGGAAGTGCGCTTCGAGTTGAACTCCGTCGATGACCAGGGCGATCCGCGCATTGGCGTGCAAGTGGCTCAGAAGCTGGTCGACGACGGCGTGGTGGCGGTGGTGGGCTACTACAATTCGGGAGTCGCGCTACCCGCGTCGCCGATATTTGCAAAGGCCGGGATTCCGTTGATAGACCCCGCGGCGACAAACCCGGCTATAACCCGACAGGGCCTGAACAATGTATTTCGTATCATCGCCACCGACGCGCAGAACTCCGGGAATGCAGGAAAGTACGCCGTGACCGTGACCAGGGCGCAACGCATTGCGGTGATGGACGACCGCACGGCATTTGGCCAGGGGGCGGCGGATGAATTCAAAAAGGCCGTATTGGCGGCTGGCGGACACATCGTCGCGTCGGAATACACCAATGACAAAGCCGTCGAATTCAACGCGCAACTCACGAATATCAAGTCGGCGAACGCTGACCTTCTTTACTTTGCGGGCCTCGATAATCAGGCCGCACTCCTGACCAAGCGGATGAAGCAACTCGGTATGAAGACACAGTTCGTAGGCAGCGGCGGTATCGCTGACAGTATCTTCATCAGCGTTGCGGGCAGTGCTGCGGAGGGCGCCATGGCATGGGAGTACGGACGGCCCGTCGAGGCGCTCCCTCAGGGCAAGGCGTTCGCGGAAAAATTCAAGAAGAGGTTCGGTGCAGGCACGTTGACTTATGCACCGTTCGCGTACGACTGCGCCTGGGTGGCTATAAACGCCATGAAACAGGCGAATTCGGCAAAGCCCAACGTGTTCATGCCTGCGTTACGAACGACCCAGTACGACGGCATCACGGGCAAGATTGCGTTTGACTCGTACGGAGACTTGAAACACCCGACTTCAACGCTCTATCAGGTCAAAGGCGCCAGGTGGATGCCCGTGACAACCATAAGCGCCGAGTGACCTGGTTAGGGGATGTTGCTGAAACCATGCGTCACGTTTCTGGCATTCACTCATGAGCGGGAAGAAAACTAATGCCCATGGCGGTGATGGATGTCCGGGAAATGCGGATGCCTGTGCGTAACGGGTTCGTGCCGATGCGCATGGGTGTGCGGTTCCTTTCCATCCCAGGGAAAGTCATGCACGTGCTGATGATGTTCGTCGTGGCGATGCTTGTGATTGTGTTCCAGCGGGTCATGCGTATGAGCGTGCTCGTGGCGCTCCCGCAGGTGCAGCCAGACACCCAATGCCATCAACGCGGCCGCCACCCAGAACAGAAGCGGCGGTACTTCAGGCCATAGGATGAGCGACAGCGCGACGCCGAACAGCGGGGCCACCGAGAAATAGGCCCCCGTTCGAGCCGTGCCGAGGTTGCGCAGCGCGACGACGAACAGCGCCAGGCTCACGCCATAGCCGGCAAAACCGGTCAGCATGGCCGCTGCTACGGTCGTGGCGCCCGGAAAATGAGCATCCAGCAATAGCGCGATACCGAGATTTACCGATCCCGCGACCAGTCCCTTCAGGCAGGCGATGACTGTTGCATCATGGGTCGAGACCTTGCGCGTCAGGTTGTTATCGATTGCCCAACAGGCACAAGCTCCGGCGACCAGCAATGCACCGAGCGGGATGCCGGCTGCGCCTGGATGCCACGACAACGCCACTCCGCCCGCGACGATTGCCACCATCCCCAGGAAGACCTGCAGGTCGACGTTCTCACGAAATACGACCCACGCGATAACGGCCGTCAGGACGCCCTCGAGATTCAGTAACAGTGAAGTCGTCGCGGCGGGTGTCCTGCTGAGGCCGAGCATCAGCAGAGCAGGCCCGGCGATGCCGCCAGCGACAATTGCCCCGAGCAGCCAGGGGATTTCCGCTGCCTGAATGCGGCGCTCGTTCCGGCGCTCGTGGGCGTTCCGTTTCAGGCGCCGGATAAGTATCGTCGCAGCGAGTCCCAGACCGCTTCCGAGATAGAAGAGCCCGGCCACCATGAACGGCGAGAGTGTGCCGAGCAGGCTCTTGGCGAGCGGCGTCGTGGCGCCGAACAGCGCGGCTGCGAGTAGCGCCGTGAAGGCGGCATTGAAACGTGCGTTCATGAAACAACGTTCTCTGTTGAACGGCGATAGGTGGACAGTCTTTGGGCAATGTGTACGACGGCTCGGTCGCAAGGCGAACAAGCCGCCAGTTTACTGCCGCCCGTGAGCGCGTGGACGAGGGGCACGATACCTGGTTTCTACGTAGAGCGGAACTGCACCAGCAATATTCAGTGAGCGGTCGATCTCGAAAGGTCTGAATGCAACCTGATCGACTCGCGGTCTTGGCCTGCGTGCGTTGCTTGACCTTTGTATGACGTACCCAAAATGTCCGGTCAGACTCTGTTCTTCGAGTTGGCGTACGCGTCAGCTCGTCAGGTCGTCCGGCACTTTGCCGCCGTTCTCGGCGAGCTTCTGCATGAGCTGTTTGTGCAACCACATGTTCATCGCCGCCGAATCTTCCGTGCTGCCGGTGTAATGGAGTTCGGACGCGAGTTCCTTGCGGGCGGCCAGACTGCTGTCGAGCCCAAGCAGCTTGAGCAGATCGACAATCGACGTTCGCCAGTTCAATTTTTCGCCGCTGCTTTCCTGCATTTTGCCGAGGACCGCCTCGACGTCGACGGCCGGCATCGGTGTGACCGGCGGCTGTGAATTTCCTGCTGCGGCAGTCGACGGCGTCGGCTGCGTTCCGGCCGGCGCCGTCGCGCTGCCGGGCGCCGCGGCGGCGGGAGCAGCCGCGCCGGCCGTCGCGCCGGAGCCGGTGTTTGCGGGATGGTCGTGCGGGAAGATCTTGTTGACGATGCTTGAGAAGATGCTCATTTCTCGCTCCTGGTTCGGGGCCGGTCAACGCGGCCGGCGCTTCAGGCGCGCAACGGCCATGCCCGTCAATCCACTGGTTCGAGTCCCGCGACACAGGGAACGGCGATTCACTGGTCATACGTTTTCAAGCCCGGCCGCTGCCTCGACACTCAAGCCAAATTTGCAAAGAATCGTCATCCTAACGAGTTGGATTCGTGGGACCTTGGCAGGCGCAAATACATTACGCAAGGCACGGGGTTTGCTGAACTTTGACCACTCAACGGAGAGAGGGAGGTTCAAATGGCTGAGTCTTTTCAAACCACCAGTTCGGGTTCCGCCGATGCATCGCGCGAAGACAGCCTCGCGGCAAGGTCCAACGGCAATGACGAAGCACATGCACGCGGCACCCTCAAACTTTCCGAACTGAAGGACAAGCTTGCCGGTGCGCAGGATGTCGTCAAAACGAAATATCGCGTCGTGTCGGAAACGACCGACGATTTCGTTCACGACAGTCCGTGGAAGGCGGTGACGATGGCGCTGATCGGCGGGCTCATCATCGGTATGCTGGCTGCCCGGTAGCTACCACCAAGGTTCCGCATGCGATCGATCCATGCCACCGCACCGCAGCGCGATGGCATGGACGGTCAAAACACCTGCAATGACCTGAGCGCTATTGCATCAGTGCTCGCTCGGCCGGATGGCGGGATCGTCCTCGATCACGTCACGCGTCGCCGACCAGTACGGCTGCCGGTTGTAGTAGCTGTAGGTCGTTTCGCCCCAGGTCCGATCGGCCATGGCGGGCCAGTGATCCTTGTCGAAGCCCGGGTCGTCCTTCAGACGCTGCGCCGTAATGTCGACGAAGAAGCACTTCTGGTCGGTATCGAGAGTCAGCGCACTCCATGGAATGGCGTGCAGGTTGGCTCTCATTCCGAGAAAGCCGCCTTCCGACAGTACGGCGTAGGCGATGCGTCCGTTGCGAACGTCCAGCATGATGTCGGAAATCTTGCCGACGTGTTCACCGTCCGAAGACATCACCTTGGTGCCGTCGAGCGTCGCCGCAGCCATGACGTCCGGCCCCGGACCTTCGCCAATACCGCCGCCGACGATTTTCGCTCCGCCTCGAGTGGCGCCTTGCGGGTTGATTGAGCCCATCTTTCACCTCCTTAACGAAAAGGGTGCGCTTTGGAGTGCGCAAGCCACGTGCCCACCATGGGGCGGCGCGAGGCGCGGCACGGCGAGCATGGCATTGGGTGAAAGTGACAAAGAGATGCAACCGGTGACGCAGCGAGCCGACGCTCGCCGCGTTTAGCGCGACAGCAGTGCGACCGTGGCAATGCCGAGAATGGTCATGATCAGCGAGGCGCCCACGTGAATGGCGATCTCGCCGGCGGCCCAACCGACGCGGCCGTCCTGCAGATGCTGCACGACTTCGGCGGAGAAAGTGGAGAAAGTCGAAAGGCCGCCCATCATTCCGGTGATCACGAACAGCCGCCACTCGGGCGCGATTTGCGGCGCGCGCGCGAAGCCTGCGACGGCCACGCCGATCACATAGCCCGCAATCACGTTGGCCGTGAAAGTGCCGAGCGGCAACGACGGAAAGAGCCCGTTAAGACGAAGGCCGAGAAACCAGCGGCATAGCGAACCGAGCGCGCCGCCGATCGCGACCGCGAATATCGACAAATACATGAGTGGGGCCTGGCGAAACCGGAAGTCAACAAGCCGGGCTGAGCGGAAGCACGCGATGCCGCTTCCGCAGGGGGCCGGGAAAGCGGGCATCGTCAGCACGAGGCGGTGAGCGGAGCCTGCCATCTTCAGCGCGCGAGTCTAACATTCGCGGCTCCAGGGGGACAGGTCGCGGGGAGCCGGCATCGCATGCGCCGGCGGCGCGTTAGCCGAGGCTTTCGCGCTCCGGCGTCGCGGAAATCTTGTGGATCGACAGATCGGCGCCGTTGTATTCGTCCTCCTGGTCGAGCCGCAGACCCACCGTCAGGCGGATCGCGCCGTACACGAGCGTGCCGCCAAGCGTCGCCACGACGATGCCGCCCAACGTGCCGATCGCCTGCGCACCGAACGATACGCCGCCGAGGCCGCCGAGCGCCCGCAAGCCGAAGATGCCGGCCGCAATGCCGCCCCATGCGCCGCACAGGCCGTGCAAAGGCCAGACGCCCAGCACGTCGTCGATACGCCAGCGGTTTTGCACGCAGGTGAACATATAGACGAACAGCGCGCCCGCGATGCCGCCCGTCACCAGCGCGCCGAGCGGATGCATCACGTCGGAGCCCGCGCAGACGGCGACCAGCCCGGCGAGTGGCCCGTTGTACGTGAAGCCGGGGTCGTTGCGGCCTGCGAGCCACGCCGTCAGCGTGCCGCCCACCATCGCCATCAGCGAATTGACGGCGACGAGGCCGCTGATCTTGTCGACCGTTTGTGCGCTCATCACGTTAAAGCCGAACCAGCCGACCGCCAGCACCCACGCGCCCAGCGCGAGAAACGGAATATTCGACGGCGGATGCGCGGCGATGCCGCCGTCGCGCTGATAGCGGCCGTGGCGGGCGCCGAGCAGCAGCACGGCGGGCAGCGCGACCCAGCCGCCGAACGCGTGCACGACGACCGAGCCCGCGAAATCGTGGAACGGCGCGCCGAACATCTGGCTGATCCAGCGCTGCACGCCGAAGCGCTCGTTCCACGCGATTCCCTCGAAGAACGGATAGACGAAGCCGACCAGCACGAAGGTCGCGAACAGTTGCGGGTTGAACCTGGAGCGCTCGGCGATGCCGCCGGAGACGATGGCGGGAATCGCGGCGGCGAACGTCAGCAGGAAGAAAAAGCGCACTAGCGCATAGCCGTTGTGCGCCGCTAGCGATTCGGCGTCGCCGAAGAACTGCACGCCGTACGCGATCGTATAGCCGATGAAGAAATAGGCGATGGTCGAGACCGAGAAGTCCACCAGAATTTTGACCAGTGCGTTAACCTGGTTCTTCTTGCGCACTGTGCCCAGTTCGAGAAATGCAAATCCCGCGTGCATCGCGAGCACCATCGCGGCGCCGAGTAGAAGAAAGAGGGTGTCGGTACCGGTTTTCAAGCTTTCCATCGATTTTTCCGCTTAGGCCAAAAAGACGGGCCTCGAACGCAAGAAGCGGGCCAAACAAGTGCTTTTCGGCTTACAACAGGTGCAGATGGGCACTGAATTGGCACGTGACGAGACCTTGCAAGGAATTCTGGCACCGGACACGCACCTTGGTGGGCCGCTACGCACAATAAAAGTGCGTGAATGTTCCGCCTTGGTTCGTGTTACTCGTTCTTTGCCGAAGCTTTGCAAACAGCTTGCGCACGCCGCGCGGCGTGCCGGTCGTTGTCACTCGGGCCGCGATCTCCTGCGCTTGCGCCATCGCGGGGCGAAACCATGGCCCAAGGCGTGCCTCTTTGTTTCCGCGGCAAACGTCGACATAATGTGCAGTCCCGTGCACGATCCGCCGGCCAAAAACACCTCCAATGCGCACGCATGCGACTTACGACTAAAGGCCTGTTGCTGATCGCGATTCCGGCGGTCTTCGAACTGGCGCTCCTGTCCGGGCTGGTCAAGGCGCAGTCCGATGCGGCCGACGCCGAGCGCTGGGCGGTCCGTGGCCAGGAGGTGATGCGCCAGACCATCGCGATTCTCGACCCCGTGCTCGGCGAATCCGTTGCGCTGCGCGGCGCCGTGCTCGCTGACGACAATCGCTTCCTCACGCCGCTGTCCGCGTGGGTGGCTGTGGATCGCCGCATCGATCAGCTCGCGGAACTGGTGTCGGACAATCCGGCCCAGGTCGAGCGCGTCGTTCAGGTGCGCCAGGCAGTGCAGGGCTACCGCCAGTGGTCCGATCGCATTCAGGACATGTTGCATTCGGGCCGGCGCAACGACGTGCTTGACCGTTTTGGCGCGCTGGCCCAGGCCGACGTGCTCGACCGCTTTCGTCAGCAGGTGGCCGCCTTTCAGGCGGAAGAGCGGCGCCTCGACGCGCTGCGCTCCAGTGCCGCCGATGCCGCCCGCGAACGGCAGCAGACGCTCGTCGTTGCCGCGGTGTTCGGCTCGCTGCTGTTTGTGGCGCTTGCCGTGTGGCTTTTCACGCGCGGTGTGCGCGGCCGGCTTGCGCTGTTGTCGGACAACGCCGGGCGCCTTGCGGGCAACGAACCGCTTGCGCCCATCGAGCCGGGCCACGATGAAATTGCACGGCTCGATCTGACCTTGCATGAGACGAGCCGGCGTCTGCTCGAAGCCGAGCGCATCCAGGCGCGTTTCCGGGCCGATCTCGCGCGCCGCGCGGACGAACTCGCGCGCATCAATGAGAGCTTGCGGCAGCAGACGCAGGAAAACGAGATGTTCATCTACAGCGTGTCGCACGATTTGCGTGTGCCGCTAGTCAACCTCCAGGGCTTCTCGAAGGAACTGATCCGCGCGTGCGAGGAACTGCGCGCGGGCGTGAGGGAATCGTCGCTCGCGCTGCAAACGCGGCAGCGCATCGAACGGGTCGTCGACGAGGACATTGGCGAAGCGCTGCATTATTTGCAGACGGCCGTGCTGCGCGCGTCGCACATCATCGACGCGTTGTTGCGGCTGTCACGCATTGGCCGCGTCGAATACAAGCAGCAGAAGGTCGAGGTGCGCGATATCGTGCCGCGTGTGATCGACGCGATGCGCGGTTCGATTCGCGCACGGCGCGCGCAGGTGAAGGTGGGAGAGTTGCCGGCCGTGTGGGGCGATGCGACCGCGCTCGAGCAGGTGTTCGCCAATCTGATCGGCAATGCGGTGAATTATCTGGACCCATCGCGCGAAGGCAGGATCGAGATCGGCACGACGCCCGCGCCGCCCGGCGTGCATTCGCTACGGATCTTTTATATCCGCGACAACGGTCTCGGCATTCCGGAAATCGCGTTGCCGCGGCTTTTTAATGCATTTCAACGGCTGCACGGCACGGCGGCCGCGGGTGAGGGCATCGGCCTTGCGCTCGTACGCCGCGTCGTGGAGCGGCACGGTGGACGGGTGTGGGCGGAATCGGCCGAAGGCGTGGGCACGACGTTTTATCTGTCGCTGCCGGAGGCCAGCGCGCGGACGGCGTCAGCGGCCGCGGATACGCGTGCCGCACCCGAAGCGGCGAACGACCACGCGATGGACAAGCAGGGGAATGTGCGCATGGGCCCGTGAGGGCCGTACCGAGCGAGTGGGAATGGCGGCGATTGGCTACCTCTGACTCGGCGCTAGCGGCACCGGGGGCACTGGGGATACCGGGAGTACGGGGGCACTGGCGAGCGTGAGCGCGCTAGTCGGCGGAAAACAGCGCCAAACGTCAAAAAACAGCGCGCTAATCACCGTCACTCAGCAAGAAGCAAAAAGCCGGCGCGACTTGAGCAGCTTGCTGCCGCGAACCGACCAGTAGCAGCCACACGCAAGCAGCATCCCGACGACGATCAGCACTTCTTTCAGCGTGGGGCGCAGGCCGAGCAGGCCGTCGAGCGCGAACACGCAGCGTGCGACGATCAACAGCGCCGCCCACAGCGAGCAGGCGGCTTGTACCAGCATCCGCATGCCTGCGAGGCGCCGCGCCCGGTTTTCGCGGGACCAGCCGGCCGGCATGCGTGCGCAGCGAAAAGCAATCGTCATCAATATGACGGCCAGAATGACGATCCAGTCGGTCAGTTCCATCGAAAAGCGCTCCCAAAGTCAGCCCGTGACTATAGGAAGGCCCTCCGATGCGAACCATAGGACGACTCTCAAATGCCGCGCGGGCTTGCGATAGCCGCGCGCGGCGCTTGAACCAGCTCAAAGTTCGATACGCGTGCCAAGCAGAACGAGGAACTGACGCAGCCACTCAGGATGTGCGGGCCACGCCGGCGCGGTGACGAAGTTTGCGTCGGTGATCGCGGCGTCGACCGGAATGTCGGCGTAGTCGCCGCCGGCCAGTTTCACCTCGGGCGCGCAGGCCGGATACGCGGAAATGCGCTTGCCGCGGATCACATCGGCGGCGGCCAGCAGTTGCGCGGCGTGACAGATGGCCGCGATCGGCTTGCCGGCCTCGGCGAATTGCCGCACGAGTTCGATGACTTTCGGATTGAGCCGCAGATACTCGGGCGCGCGTCCGCCGGCGATTGCCAGTGCATCGTACTGACGCGGATCGGCATCTTCGAACGACGCGTTCAGCGTGAACAGATGGCCGGGCTTTTCCGTGTAGGTCTGGTCGCCCTCGAAGTCATGAATCGCCGTCTTGATCCGCTCGCCTGCTTTCTTGTCCGGACACACCGCGTCGACCACATGTCCGACTGCCTGCAGTGCCTGAAACGGCACCATCGTTTCATAATCCTCGGCGAAATCGCCGGTGAGAAACAGAATCTTCTTTGCCGCCATCGTATGCCTCCAGTTGATCAACGGAACACCGCGAACGCTCGATTGCGCCCAGCCAGTCTACCGCACAACGTTTGACAGAACCGCGACTGCGCTCGCCGCGTCGATCTACTTTGCATTAACCCGTTGCGCGGCGCTCGAGCGCAACGGCGTATGATGGGCGCGTTTTCGTCAGCCAGGCCGCCTCGCGCGGTTAAAATACACACATGATTTCATCTATCCGTTCGCCGTTGCTGCGCCGTGCCGCTGTTGTCCTCTTTGTGTTCGGCGGTCTCGCCGCGTGCCAGAAGAACGACGCATCGGCGGGGCAGGTTGCCGGCAAGCTCAACGACGTGGCGCAGGCCGCCAGCCAGAAGCTCGATCAGGCGGCAAGCTACGTCGGCCAGAAGGTCGACGAGACCAAATCCGCCGCGCAGCAGAATATCGACTCCGCCTCGGCGCCGTCGGTCACTGTCGACCCCAACGCACTCGCTTCGAGCGCACAAGCCAATCTGCAAAACGCCGCGAGCACGGCCAACGCGCAGCTCGGCAAAGCCGCATCGCTGACGGGGCAGAGTCTGGAGACTGCGGGACGCAAGCTGCAGGAATGGTCGGCGCAGAGCACGGCTTCGTCGACGAGCGCCGCGGCTTCGTCGTCAGGATCGAGCTATACCGGCGACGCGCAGAAGCAGATGGACAAGTGACATGCGCACGTGCCCGTTTGATTCGCTGCGTCGCATCGCGGCGCGTGGAAGTCATTTGACAGTGCCGATAAATGTAATTACGATGGTTACACATTGCCGTCGCGGGGCGGGTCGTCGTGAACACGAGTAGCCGGTTTGCATTTGCGGTGCATGTGCTCGCGTTGCTGTCGTTGCAGGAGGGCACGCCGCTTTCGTCGGAGATGATTGCGGGCAGTGTGAACACGAATCCCGCGCTGATCCGGCGGCTTTTGACCATGCTCGCGGAGGCGGGTCTGACCACCTCCCAACTCGGTGCGGGCGGCGGCGCGCTGCTCGCACGGGCGCCCGCGCAGATTTCCTTGCTCGACGTGTACCGCGCGGTGGACGACGCGCAACTGTTCGCGCTTCATCGCGAGGAGCCAAATCCGGCGTGCATGGTAGGGCGCAATATTCAGGTGGTGTTGCGCGGAATCATCGACGAAGCGCAGCAGGCCATGGAAGCCTCGCTCGCGCAGCGCACGCTGGCCGACGCCACGGCGGACTTGCGGCGCGCCGAGCGCTCGCGAGAGCGCAAACGGCGGTCGCACGCGTGACTAAAGTACCGTTCGCCGTATGAGGTAATGCGGTATGCGGCGCGTGTGCTTCGAGTCTGTAAGCATGCGCGTCGGTTCAGCAATGAAGACGGGGGCTACGCCCCTCTTTTTTCCCGCATATATGTAATCAAGACAGTTACATATATGCTTATGACAGGAGCATTGAAATGAGCAAACAGTTGAAGATCGCGTTGTTTGGCGCAACGGGTATGATTGGCTCGCGGATTGCGGCGGAAGCGGCCCGTCGCGGGCATCAGGTGACGGCGCTGGCGCGCAATCCAGCTCGCGTGCCGGCCGACGTGCCGAATCTGAAAGCGGCGCAGGCCGATTTGCTCGACGCGGCGAGTGTCGGCGCGGCGGTGCGCGGTCACGACGTGGTGGCGAGCGCCTACGCGCCGCCGCAAGACGATGTCGGCGTGCTGGACAAGGCGACCCGCGCGCTAGTCGAAGGCGTGCGCGCGGCAGGCTTGAAGCGGCTCGTCGTGGTCGGCGGCGCGGGTTCGCTTGAAGTCGCGCCGGGCAAGCAACTCGTCGACACGGAAGGCTTTCCGGACGCCTACAAGCCGGTCGCGCTCGCTCATCGCGACGCGTTCGGCTACTACCGCGGCGTCGCCGATCTCGACTGGACGTTCTTCGCGCCGGCCGCGCTCATCAGCCCAGGCGAGCGCACCGGCACGTTCCGCACCGGCACCAACTCGCTCATCGCCGATGCGCAGGGCAACAGCCGCATTTCCGCCGAAGATTACGCAATAGCGTTCGTCGACGAACTGGAGCAAGGGCGTTTCATTCGTCAGATCGCGACGGTCGCTTATTGAGCGTGAGCCTGTTGCGCGGGTGCGGGCGGGCCGGCGCGCGGGCCCGCAACGCGACAGGCATTGTGAGCGGTCCTTCATCCATGCCGCCCGCATGAATTCATGCAAGCGTCCTAACAATCGGTTACGCATGACCGGTTCCCGGCGGTGAAACTGAGGCTACACTGGCGGCTCCCCGTTTTTTTCACGGATTGCCATGCAGTCATGCCCGTCGCGGCGTGAGTCCGAGGCTGCGCCGTCAAACGGCGGGCGCTCGTCGATTCACGCTGTATTTCGTCGTCTTGCATTTCGTCGCCTTTCCGACCGCATCGGATGCTCCGTCCGCAGCGGCGCGCACGCGCGCGCGCCTGGCCCCGCCTGGCTGAACGCCTGGGCCGTCGCGATCTGCACCATACTCATTCTTTGCGCCGCGTGGATGCCCGCCGACGCGCAGGCCGCCGGCACCGGCACCAGCACCAGCACGCCCGTCATTCCGGCCTTGCAGAGCCTGATCAACAGTGCGACGGTGGGGCCCGCTTCGGCCGTGTCCGGCGCCTCGGCTGCAGACGCGGCGTCGGCGTCTGCGGCGGCGCCGTCGCCCGCAAGCCAGGCGGAAATCTCGCGCTCGCTCGACAGCGTCATTGCCACACTCGACAATGACCGGCAGCGCACCGCGCTCGTCGCGCAACTGAAAAAGCTGCGCGATGTATCGCGAACCGTCGGTCCAATCGCGCCGGTACCCGCGCAACCGAGCCCCGGCTTGCTCGGCGCGATCGCGTCGGGCATCGCGTCGTTCGAATCCGACATGCACGAGGGCCGCACGCCTGTGCGTTACTGGGGCGGGCGTTTTAACGCAGCCGGCAACGAGCTTTACACGATCATTTCAGGGCAGGGCCACGAAAGCCTCGGCCGCATTCTGCTCTCCATGTTTGCGATGCTCGCCGGCTGGGGCGCATGCGCCGGCGCGCTGATCTATTTGCAGCAGCGGCTCTACCGTCGCATGGGTATCGTGATCGGACTCAATCCGAATCCGACCACGCGGGAGTTGCTGATCTTCGCGCTGCGCCGCGTCGGGCCGTGGATCATTGCGTTCGTCGCCGCGCTGCTGTTCGTGCGCGCCATGCCCGACGCGCTCGGCCGCACGCTCGGCATGGTCGTCGCGTATGCGATTGTCGCGGGCGCGGTATTTTCGGCGATCTGTCTGATCATGTTTTCGCTGTTCGGCTCGGGGCACCGGCGAATCGCGGTGCGTCTGCTGATCGACCATGCGCGGCGTCTGCTGTTCGTGGTCGGAGTGTGCGGCGCGCTCGGCGACGCGGCCGTCAATTACGACGTCGCCCACCAACTCGGCACGAACCTGGCCGCGATGATTTCCACCGCCGCTAATATGACGGCCGCCGTGCTCACCGGCTATTTCGCGCTCGCGTTTCGCAGGCCGGTCGCGCATCTGATCCGCAACCGGCCCTACGAGCAACGCAACGACCACAAGGCCGCGACCGATGCCTTCGAGGTGCTCGCCGCGCTCTGGCACATGCCGGTTCTCGTGCTGGCGACGGCCTCGGTGGCTGCCACGCTGGGCGGCTCGGGGTCGAGCGAAAACGTGCTGCAGATCTCGGTGGTGACCGCGCTGCTGCTGGTGCTGGCGTTTTTCCTGTCGGCCATCGTGCTGCGCATGACGCGTCCGCGCAGCCCGCGCGCGCGTCGGCGCTCACCCTATCTGACACGTTTGCTGCGTTTTTGCGGCACCCTGCTGACACTGTTCATCTGGCTATTTTTCTTCGAGCTGGCGGCGCGTTTGTGGGGCGTATCGCTCGCCGCGGTCGTCGAGGAAAACGTCGCGGCGCGCGGCATCGCGCATGCGGTGACGGCGATCATCGCCACCGTGTTCATTGCGTGGCTGCTGTGGATTCTCGTCGACACCGCGATCACCGAGGCGCTCAATCCAGGCAGTGCGCGCAACAAGTCGCGCAGTCCCAGTATGCGGGCTCGCACGATGTTGCCGCTCGTGCGCAATGTGCTGCTCGTGACCATCATGACGATCGCCGGCATCGTCACCGCGGCGAACCTGGGCATCAACGTGACGCCATTGCTGGCGGGCGCGGGCGTGATCGGCCTCGCGATCGGCTTCGGCGCGCAGTCGCTCGTGACCGACCTGATCACGGGGCTTTTCATCATCATCGAAGACACGATTTCGGTGGGCGACTGGATCGACGTGGACGGCGGCCACGCGGGCACGGTCGAGCATCTGTCGATTCGCACGGTGCGGCTGCGCGATGGTCAAGGCGCGATCCACGCGATTCCATTTTCGCAGATCAAGATCGTCAAGAATCTGTCGCGCGACTTTGCTTACGCGGTGTTCGAGGTGAGGATGTCGTTCGCCACCGACGTCGATGAAATCACGCAACTGATTCGTGAAGTCGGCGCCGATCTGATGGCCGACTTCCGTTACCGGCGCGAGATGCTCGGGCCGATCGAGGTGTGGGGTCTCGACCGTTTCGATCCCAACTGGATGGTTGTCAAAGGGCAGATCAAGACGCGGCCGCTGCAGCAATGGAGCGTGGCGCGCGCATTCAATCTGCGGCTCAAGCGCAAGATGGACGAAGCCGGCATCGAGATTCCGGTGCCGCAGATGCGCCTTTTCACGTCGTCGAAGGATAGTGAGGGGCAGCCTTTACAGGACGATCCAATGCCTGACGTAGCCGGGCGCGAGCATGAGCATGAGCACGCCCAGGAGCACAGGCATCAGCACGTCGAGAAAGTGCAGCCGATGCGGACCGGGCATCCAACTGTTGTGGTGGCGCGCGATGTGTCACATGAGCCACGTCCGGCACCGCCGCCGACCGGCCAGACTGCGCCGATCCCGCCGCAGATTCCCACGGCGGGCGAGGGCGGGGGCAAGAGTTGATTATTGGACGGGGCTGCGCCAGATGGCGTGAGCGCGGTCAAGCGCTCAGCCGTTGACCGACGAGCGCTATCAGACAAGCGCGGGCGCGGCGCGTACGACATCGTTCACGTGCGTGCCGATCCGCGCGCCCGGAACGCCGTAAATATGCAATGACACGGCCGGCGCATCGCTGCAATTTCCCAGCCGATGAATGCCGCCGCGGCCGCCGCGCACGAACGACACTGCGCCGCATTTGCGCGACTGCGTGCGGGTGGCGCTTGCGCACTCGTGCGAGTCATTCCACTCGAATACGGTCTCATTCAACGCGCCGTCGATCACCGCGTATCCGCACCATGTGTGGTGTGCGTGCACGGGGCTCGCCTGGTGCGGCAGCCAGACGAGCGCGGCGATCGCATAACGGCCGTGCGGATCGGCGGCGAGCAGATGACGCCGGTAGTTATCGAGCGATCCTTCGCGTTGCTCGCGCCGGAGCAGTTTCGGGTCGGCAGCGGCTTGAGCAAGCGCGATTCGCATGCTGCGCGCGAAGAAGGTCGAATGCGACGGATCGGGGAAACTTGCGCAGCTTTCAAAGATGGCGTCGAGCGCGTTGCAGAGCCTTGCGAGAGGCTCGTGGTGCTCGGCGGGCTCGGTGCGCGTCAGCGTGTCGTGTCGATCGTTCGGCGCGATGAATTGATCGGGGAGACGGTCAAACGAACGGTCGTAGCTCATGGTCGTTGAACGGCAGGCCTACTGCCGATAAGTTTTTGTGGTTCGGACATTTATACCGTTTTGTCCGGAGAAAGAGTTTCCATATAATTCCCCTCACAATCTGAAAAGTAGAATAATTTCCTAAAGGGGCGAGACGATGGGAATGGATATCATCGACCGGAAGCTGTTGGAGTTGTTGCAGCAAGACGCGACCATGCCGATTGCCGAGTTGGCGCAGCGCGTGAACCTGTCGCAGACGCCATGCTGGAAGCGGCTGCAGCGTCTGAAGGAGGCGGGCGTGATCCGCGCGCAGGTCGCGCTGTGCGATGCCCGCAAGCTTGGTGTCGGCACCACGGTGTTCGTCGCCGTGCGCACCAATCAGCATACGGAGGCCTGGGCGCAAACCTTCACGCGTGCCGTGCAGGACATTCCCGAGGTGGTGGAGGTGTACCGGATGAGCGGCGAGACCGACTACCTGCTGCGCGTGGTCGTCTCGGATATCGACGACTACGACCGGGTCTACAAACTGTTGATCGCCGCCGTGCCGTTATACGACGTGAGTTCGAGCTTCGCGATGGAGCAGATCAAATATTCGACGGCGTTGCCGGTGCGGCCCGCGGCGTTGGTGTAACGCTGAGCTTCAGCCGGGCACGGTTTGCCCGGCCATGGCTACGCCCTTGGCCGTGCGCCTGGACAGGCTCTTCCCCTCTGCAGACTGCAAGCCGAGTGCAAGCTGTCGCAGCGTAGAATGCCGCCTTCTCCGCTATCTTCCGCGACTGCCTCGCGATCCGAGCCGCCTCATGAACAAACCGCCGCGCAAGAAAAATCCGACCTTCGGCATTGCCGTGTTTATCGTGGTCGCGGTACTGCTGGTGATCGCCACGCTTTTCTACAACGCGATCAAGGAAAAGCGCGATTTCGACAATGAAAATGCACCGTCGGTGTCCATTTCATCGGGCGCGGCCGCAGTGACTGCGACGAGCGCTGCGGCTACTGCAGCCAAACCTGCAAGCGGCACGGCACAGTGAGGTGCGGCGGTCATCGTGCGTGACCGCCGGTAATGGTGTCGTGGGTTGTGGCAAATGGTCGCCCAGTTGTCGCGACGCGTGTCGCGTGCCGCGCGTAAGCGCCCCTAGTCCGTGTGTCGGCGTTGCAATCAGCGTCACACAGCGTCACGCGGCGTCACTCATCCGGCAAGCGAATCACGCTCGCATCCTTGCGGATCAGCGTCGCCGCCGCGAGCATCTGCTTGCATTGATGCGCGAGCAGTTTCATGTCATGCGCCGCATCCGCCGAATAGTCCTGCGATTTTTCGGCCGCGACGACCATCGTGTCTAGTTCGCGCGTGAGCTGTTTGATCTGCTCGCTGTGGTCGGCGGGCGGCGCATTGCCTGCCTCGGCTTCCGTGAGATTGTCGCGTACGACGCCCAATGCGCGTTGCAGCGCTTGCAGCGATACGCTGTCGGCCTGTTGCGCGGACGTGCGCAGCAGCGGTGCGGCCGCTGTGATCTGCGACGCGAGCACATGGCTGCGCAGCAGCAGGTCGTTGAGTTCCGGCACGAACTTCTGTGCGGACTTCGGCTCCAGCATCATCCGCTGAAACGCCTGACCCAGATTAGCGAATGCGACATGGACGTTCTTGCGCGCGAGCCGGTAACGATAATCGCGATCGAGTGCGGTCGCCGCAGCGGCGGCTGCAGGCGATGCGCCGGCGACCGGCTTTGCCGTCCCGTTGACGGGTGCGGTGGCGCCTGAGCCGGCGACCGCGCTTACTCCGGTGCCGATCTGTGCATGAGCGCCCGCGCCGGCCAGAGCGCCGGCTTGCAAGCTGGCTTGAGTCCCCTCATCGAGGGCTCTACTTGTAGCAGCAAGCGCGGGCTTACCGAAGTCGATTGCCGGATCGGCCATCGCCGCAAGCGGCGCGCGCGCGCCGGCTTCCGTCACCGTGGCGACAGCAGCGGCTGCCGGCTTGCCGCTCCACCACCAGCTCGCTTCGAGAAACTGGCGCGTTGCGCCGATCATGTTGTTGACGAGCTTGCCCATCAAACGATATTCCCAGTACGGGAACAGGTGACTCGCGGCAATGGCGATCGCGCAGCCCACCACCGTGTCGATCGCGCGTTCACCGATGATGCGCATGCTGCCCGGCGCAAGCAGATGGAACATCAGTAGAACATACGACGAAGTGAACACCACGCTCGCCGTGTAATTGAACAGCAGCAGGCTGTAGCTCATCACCATCGACGCGAACATCACCACCAGCAGAATGTGCGGCTCCTTCACGAAGATCATCAGCGCGATGCTCGCCGCGCAGCCGATCAGCGTGCCGACGATCCGCTGCCCATTGCGCTGTTTGGTCAGCGAGTAGCCCGGCTTCAAAATGATGACCGTGGTCATCACGATCCAGTACGCGTTGGTGAGCGGCAGCACGCGGCCGAGCCAGAAGCCGACCGCCACCGCGATCGTCACACGCAGTGCGTGACGGAAGCTCGGCGAGGCCATCGTCAGATTCGACAAGATCTGGCCGAACGGCACACGGCGGCTCGACACGAAACGGTTAAGCGCCTGGTCGAGGCGCAGTTCGGTCTCCGTCGTGCTCGGATCGCTCGACAGACTCTTGCGCATCTTGTCGATCAGACGCGTGGCGCTCCAGATGCGCCGGAACGTGGACGAGACCGCCGAATAAGCCTCGGGATTCTTCGCCGGCAGTTCCTGCTTGCGCATCACTTCGATCTCGAACTCGATTGCGCGCAGCTCGGCCTTTACATTCACCCGAGCGCGGGGCGCATGGTTCTGCAAGACAGCAAGCCCGATTTCCTCGAGATCCGCGGCGGCTTTTCGAATCAGGTCGCGGTAGAACACCAGCAGATCCGTGCCGCCGAAGGTGTTGCGCACGAGCGGGTAGTCGGTATGTGCGCCAACAAAAAGCTCGTGCAGATCGACCGTGTTGATGAACAGGTTGAACAGCATCGCGCGGCGCGGTTCGAGCTTGCCGCTCTTGAGCTTGGGTAAATTGCGCAACACGATGTCGCGCGCCGCGTCCTGCCGATCCACTGCCGCAATCTGCTTGTCGACGAGATTGCGATAACACTCGTCCAGATCGTTATCGAGGTCGTAGAACGCCGCGCGCGCAAGCAGATAATCGGCGCAGGCAAAGACGCTTTCGGCCAGCGCCTGCTGCTCGATGCGGTGCATCATCCAGCGGCTCACGGCGGTTGACCAGTACGTGTACCAGAGACCGCCCACCAGAATCCACGACGCGTTGACGAGCGCCTGCATGGGCGTGAAGTGCTCTTCCAGCGTCATGATCATCATGAACAGCGTGGCAAAGCTGATCTGCGGCCAGCGGTTGCCATACACCACGATCAATGAAAGCAGGAACGTGAGCGGCACGACGGTGCACCACAGCGCCACCGGATTCACGGTGGCAAGGCCGGTGGCGAGCGCGGACAGAAAACCGATCACCGAGCACGCCAGCATCTCGTTGTGCTTGTACTTCAGCGGACCCGGCATATCGACGACACACGCGCCGAGCGCGCCCGTCGCAATCGTGAAGCCGAGGTCCCGATTGTGAAACACGATCAGGCACAGCACCGCAGGTAAGGACACACCAACCGCGATGCGCAGGCCGCCATAAAAGTACTGGCTGTAAAGGAATTTTTTTATTTCAACCGAATAGCGCATCGACTGCCTGTTTCATTCACTGACAAAAAGCGGTTGAAGGCACAAGCCCGGGGACAGCCCCAAGACTGCCGACGAGTCTAACTGATTTTGCGTCTGATCTGACCTCGTCCGTTCGGCCAGGTTCTGCGCGGCGAGCGCCTTTGTTATGCTGTCGCTTCACTGTCCGCCGCGGCTCGCGCGTTTGTCGCGAATGCGGCGTAGCCACACCGCGCGGCCCGGGATCCATGCTCCAGCTCTTCTATTCGAACCGCTATGAAACGCTTGTCGGCGCGCTGCTCGACGACCTCGCGCAAGCGCCGTCCGACCCATGGACCGCGCAGCCCGTGATCGTCCCAAGCGCGGCGGTGCGGCGCCGTCTCGAGCTCGATATCGCCGCGCGCCAGGGCATCTGCGCGAACGTCAACTTTGGCTATCTCGCGCAGTGGCTATGGGCGCAGATCGGCGGTGTGATCGAGGTGCCGCGGCATTCGCCGTTCGCGCCCGACCGGCTCGTGTGGCGCTGCTTTCGTTTGCTGGGCGATGCGCACGAGGCTCTGCCATGGAATGCGTCGCCTCGTCTGCGTACGTATCTCGACGCGGCGGATGCGTCAATGCGCTATGAACTGGCGCGCCGCGTGGCGACCGTACTCGACCACTATCTGACGTATCGTCCTGAATGGTTGCAGCAATGGCAGAAGGGCGGTTCCATTTTCGCGAGCGGCGCCACGGACGACGCAGGGCCGCGACTCGTCGGCGCTAGCGAGGCGGCGCGCGAGGACGAACGCTGGCAGGCCGCACTGTGGCGCGCGGTGCTGACGGAACTGGCCGGCGATGCACAAACGCCCGCAGCCGCATTGCCGCCCGCATACCGCTTTCTGGATGAAATCGACACACTCGATCTCGAAGCCATCGCCAACGCGAGGTGGCCCGAAGCGGTAAGCGTATTCGCGCTGCCGACCATGCCGCCGTTGCACGTTGCATTGCTGCGCGCGCTGTCGCGTTGGGTCGACGTGCGCCTCTACGTGATGAACCCGTGCCGCGAGTTCTGGTTCGACGTGGTGAGCGAAGGCCGTGTCCAGGCGCTCGATGCAGCAGGCCAGCTCGACTATCAGGAAGTGGGCCATCCACTGCTCGCCGAATGGGGCCGTCAAACGCAGGCGCAGTTGCATATGCTGCACGAGCTCACTGAAAGCGCAGCTTCAGGCGAGACCGGCGACTTCACCGAGAATCCCGAACCGACCTGGCTCGCCGCGGTGCAAAACGGTATTCTCGATCTTCGTTCGGAAACGAAAGCCGAGGAGCTGCCGGACGAGCGCGGCATAGAAGTTCACGTGTGTCACAGCTTGTCGCGCCAGCTCGAAGTGCTGCATGACCGCCTGCTTGGCTGGTTCGACGAATTCGACGATCTGCAACCGTCCGATGTGCTCGTCGCCGTGTCCGACCTCGCGGCGGCCGGGCCATTGATCGACGCCGTGTTCGGCACCACGCCCGTTGGCGATACGCGCCGCATCCCGTATCGGATCACGGGCTTGCCGCCATCCCAGGCCAATCCGGTCGCGCGGCTGCTGCTCGATTGGCTGGCCTTGCCCGAGCGCAGCGTCGGCGCGCCGGATCTGATCGAATGGCTTCGCGTCGACGCGGTTGCCGTGCGTTACGGGATCGACGCAAGTTCGCTCGAAGCCGCGCAGGAATGGCTCGCGGCGGCTGGGGCTCGCCGCGGTCTTTCGCCCGTCGAGCCCACCGGTGAACACGTGCCGATTGCCCGTCACACATTCGCGGATGCGTTGACCCGGTTGTACCTCGGCTATGCGATGCCGGACGGCGGTGAACCGGTGGACGCCTGGCTGCCCGTCGAGGGCGCCGACGGCTCGGACGCGGAACTGCTCGGCCGCCTGTCACGTTTCGTCGACGATATCGATACCTTCGCGGCGCGTTGCGCGACCGAACAGACATCTTCGGAGTGGACGCAACTGCTGCTGGAGACGCTCGCGCAGTGTTTCGACGGCGGCGTGGAATTTGCGGACTCGCTCGCCGCCGTGCGCGACGCGATCGGCAAGATGGGCGACGCGATGCAGGCCGGCGCGCACCAGGTCGCGATGCCCGCCGCGGTCGTGCGGGGTGCACTCACTGAAGCGCTCGACGATCCGGCTCGCGGCGGCGTGCCTTGGGGCAGCGTGACGTTTTCGTCGCTGACGAGCTTGCGTGGCCTGCCGTACCGCATTGTCTGTCTGCTTGGCATGGACGACGGCGTGTTGCCGAGCCTCGCCCGCGCCGACGAGTTCGATCTGATGGCCGCGTTCGGCAAAGCGGGCGACCGGCAGCGCCGCGACGACGAGCGCAATCTGTTCCTCGATCTGCTGCTGGCCGCGCGCAGCCGTCTCTTTATTGCTTATACCGGGCGCAGCATTCGCGACAACGCGCCGTTGCCACCGGCTGCGCTTGTGGACGAGTTGCTCGACCATCTGGCGCAAGTGTCGGCGGGCGAAGGCGCGAGTCCGGCGGAGGTGGAGCGCACGCGCAGTGCGTTTATCGTCGATCATCCGTTGCAGGCGTTTGCGTCCGAGTATTTCGCCGCGCAGCCGGAACTCTTCACTTACGACGCCGATCGCGCCGAACTCGCCACATTGCTGGCCGCGCCGCAGCAGCGAGCCGCCGCGCCGTTCTTCGATCAACCGTTGCCGCCGGAAGACGCGGTGCCCGTTGCGTTCGACGAATTCGTGCGGTTCTGGCGTCATCCTGCGCGTGCGTTGCTGCGCGATCGGCTCGGCATCGTGTTGTCGGACGCGCAAGGCGAACTGCTCGACACCGAGCCGTTCGATCTGGATTACGCGGGACGTGATGCATTGGCCGAGCGTCTTTTGCCCGTGCTGCTCGACGCCGATACGGAAGACGACGAGCATATGTTCGACCGCGTGCGGCGCGTCGCCGAGGCCAGCCCCGAGTTGCCCGGCGGCGCGACCGGCGCGGTGTGGCGCGCGCGTGAACTGGGCGCGTTACGCCAGCTTGCCGACACGGTGCGCCGCGAAGTCGCCTCGGGCGTCGAGCGCTTGCCATTCGTGCTCGACATCGCGCCGCGCTGGCCCGATAGCGCGGAGATTGCCGGCGAGTTGTTCGGACCTCACGACGCGCAGCTTCGCCAGGCCGCCGAAACGCCGCTGCAAATGCACGGCACGTTGAACCTGCTGACTGAAACAGGACAAGTGATTTTTCGCTACGCCAAACCCACCGCGCGCGACTACCTGTCGGCTTGGCTCGCGCATCTGGTCTATTGCGCGGCCCGGCCCGAGGGCCCGCGCCGCACTGTCTGGCACGGCAGCGGCGAAAGCTTCGAACTCGCGCCGGTCGAGGCGCCCCTCGATGAACTCGCGCCGCTCGCCGCGCTGTTCAAGGCGGGGCGCAGGCTGCCGCTGCGCTTTTTCCCGAAGAGCGCGTGGACCAAAGTGAGCGAAAGCGATCCGGCGGCACAAGGGGTGTGGATCAACGACCGCGTGCGCAGCGAGTCCGACGACCCGGCATTGCGCATCGCGCTGCGAGGCACGCCGCTTACGCTCGACGAACCGTTCGGCAGCCTCGCGTCGATCGTATTCAAGCCGTTGATGCAGCATTTGCGGAGCGCATCATGAGCGGCGCGCTCCATCATCATGCGCCCGGTGCGGAAGAGCTCGATGTGTTCGCCTGTTCGCTCGACGGCGTCAATCAGATCGAGGCGTCGGCGGGCACGGGCAAGACGTGGAATATCTGCGCGCTGTATGTGCGCCTGCTGCTCGAAAAGAACCTGAACGCCGACCAGATTCTCGTCGTGACCTTCACGAAGGCCGCGACCGCCGAATTGCACGAGCGCATTCGCGGGCGTCTCGCGGAACTGCATCGCGCGATCGAAATGGACGACGACGGCGGCGATCCGTTCATTCGGCGTTTCTTTGAGACGACGCTCGCGCCGGAGCGTGGCATCGACCGCGAAGCCGCCTTGAAGGTTGTGCGCCGTGCGCTGCGCACGTTCGACCAGGCGGCGATTCACACCATCCACGCGTTTTGCCAACGTGCGTTGCAGGAGGCGCCGTTCGCCGCCGCGATGCCGTTCGCCTTCGAGATGGAAGCCGACGACGCCGCCTTGCGCTTCGAAATGGCCGCCGATTTCTGGCGCGAGCAGATCGAGCCCGTCGCGCACGCGCATCCCGCGTTCGCAGCCTGGCTGGTGGCGAAGCGTGCCGGCCCCGTATCGCTCGACGAACAACTCGCAAGGCGCCTGAAAAAGCCGTTGGCTCAACTACGTTGGGGCAAGACCGACGCCGATGCGAGCGCCGATCCGCGAGCCGGTTTCGACGCCGCGTGCGAACTATGGCATGCGGAGCGCGATGCCATCGTCAGCCTGTTGGAGCAAGCCCAGGACCGTCTGAGTAGGACCACGCACAAACCCGATCATGTAGGCGCTGCGATTGCCGCGTGGACCGAGTACTTCGCACAGGGCGATTGCCATGCGCCGCCGCCACGGGCCGCATTGAAGTTGACGGCATCCGCGTTGAAGAAAGCGACAAAGGTCAAGTTCGAACCGCCCGAGCATGCGTTTTTCGACCATGCGGAAGCGTTGGCGGCAGCGGTGGTCGCGGCGGAGGCGGCGCAACGCGCACGCTGGCTCGCGCTGATGCAGGTCTGGCTCGACTATGCGCCCGCCGAACTGGTGGCGCGCAAGCGCACGCGCCGTGTCGTCTCGTTCGACGATCTGCTGTCGAACCTGTATCGGGCGCTCGCCGCGCATCCGTGGCTTGCGGATGCATTGCGCGCGCGTTATCCCGCCGCGTTGATCGACGAGTTCCAGGATACCGATCCGTTGCAGTTCGCGATCTTCAGCCGCATTTTTGCGCCGGCGGGGCCGCTCTTTCTGGTCGGCGATCCCAAGCAGGCCATCTACAGTTTTCGCGCGGCGGATCTGCACACGTATCTGGCGGCGCGCGCGTCGGCTTCCGCGCGCTATACGCTGGCAGTCAATCAGCGTTCGACCGCGCCGATTGTCGAAGCTTGCAACCGGCTTTTCGAAGCGAACCCGCAGGCCTTCGTCCTCGATGGGCTCGACTATCAGCCGGTGCGCGCGGGCGAGCGGCGCAGGCCGCCTTTCGCGGACCCCGACGCAAGCGCCGGCGATTTCCGCGTCTGGACATTGCCGCAGGGTGAGGCCGCCTTGACCCGGCGCGACGCGCAGCGAGAAGCGAGCGAGGCGTGCGCCGCCGAGATCGTGCGGCTCTTGCGCGGCGCGCGCCATGGCTCGGTGACGATCGGCAACGAGCCGCTTGCGCCGGGCAACATCGCGGTGCTCGTGCAAACGCACAAGCAGGGCAGCCTGATCAAACGCGTGCTGGCGGCGTGGGGCGTCGGCAGTGTGGAACTGGCGCAGGCCTCGGTGTTTGCAACACTGGACGCCGAGCAGATCGAGCGTGTGCTAGCCGCCGTCGATACGCCGGGCGATCTGCGCCGCTTGCGTGCCGCGCTGGCGACCGATTGGCTCGGCCTCGACGCGGCGGCGCTGTGGCGTCTGGAACAGGTCGCCGACGCACCCGCTGTCGCCGACGATCCCGCGCACGCGGCGGACGCAATGGGCTGGGTCGAACGTTTTTCGCGTTACCGCACGCTCTGGCATGAGCGCGGCTTCGCGGTGATGTGGCGCACGCTGATGCGCGAACTGCGCGTCGCCCAACGGCTGGTCGCCGCGCCGGACGGCGAGCGGCGTCTCACGAACGTCAATCATCTTGCCGAACTCGTGCAGGCGCGCGCGGCCACGCAACCGGGCATCGCGCCGACGTTGCGCTGGCTCGCCGCACAACGCACCCAGGGCGGCGGCGAGGAGGCGCAATTGCGGCTCGAGTCCGACCGCAACCTGGTGCAGATCGTGACCGTGCACAAGTCGAAAGGACTCGAATATGCGGTCGTGTTCTGTCCGTTTCTCAACGACGGCGCCTTGCGCGAACCGCCGCCTTCAGGCCTGCCGGACGCGCGCGAGTATCACGATCCAACTGGCGACGCAGTGCTGCACTACGGTTGCGACGACGAAGAGGCGGAACGTGCAGCCCGTCACGCGACGCGTGAACAGGCGGCCGAACGGGCGCGGCTCGTCTATGTTGCGCTCACACGCTCGGTGTACCGCTGTTATCTCGTCGCGGGCACGTATCTGTCGTCGCGTTCGACGAAGGAATCGCGACGCAGCGTGTTGAACTGGCTGGTGGCCGGCAGTGGCTACAGCTTCGACGACTGGCTTGCCAATCCGCCGGACGAAGAGGCGTTGTCATCGCGATGGCAGGCGTTGGCGGGTGGCCCGATAGCGTTGCAAGCGCTGCCCAAGGTGGAGCGCCGCACGCCGTTGGAGAGCATGCAGGAAAGCGGCGCGGATAGGCGCGCGCGGAGCCATCGCCGGTCTTTGCGCGATCAGTGGCGCATGGCGAGTTTCAGCGGTCTGATCGTCGCGGGCAGCAAGGCCGAAGAGGCACAGGCGCCCGTGGAAGAAGTGCGCCCCGATCACGACGAGATCGCCGATGCGCTCGTCTCCATGCCGATGCTCGTGTCGGCAACGGGGCCGGCACCGGCACCGCAAACGCCGTCCATTGCCGAAGACGACATTCTCGCGTTCCCACGCGGAGCGGCCGCCGGCGAGTGTCTGCATCGCATGTTCGAACTTGCGGACTTCAGCGAGCCGCACACATGGCCCGACGCGATCCGCGGCGCGTTGCGCGAGCGGCCGGCGCCGGCGTCGCCGGAACTCGCCCCCCGTCTCCCCGGGATGATGCACAAGCTGATCGAGGACGTCGTCAGCACCGAACTCGTGCCCGGGATGACGCTGGCGCAACTGAATCCGCAACGGCGTCTGAACGAGCTCGAATTCCTGTTTGCCGCGCCGTCGCTCGATTTCGCCGCGCTGCGCGAGTTGCTGGTCGAGCACGGTTATCCGGACGTCGCTTTGGAACCGGGCATGTTGCGCGGTTTCGTGAAAGGATTTATCGACATGATCGTCGAGTACGACGGACGGTTCTGGATCGTGGACTGGAAGTCGAACCATCTCGGCGACACCGCGGCTGACTATGCAGCCGAACCGCTCGAAACGGCGATGGCGAGCCACGCGTATCACCTGCAGGCGTTGCTTTATACCGTGGCGCTGCATCGTTATCTGAAGACCCGGGTGCGCGATTATGCGTACGAGACGCATATTGGCGGCTATCTGTATCTGTTCGTACGCGGCGTGCGTCCGCATTGGCGCGACGCCGACGGCCAGGCCGGCGTGCATGTCAGGCGGCCTGCATTCGAGCTGGTGGCGTTGCTCGACGCGGCGATGATCGGAGGTGCCGCTTGAGCAAGTTCGATCAGGGTCCACCGCCGCCGCTGCAACTCGACGACATCGGCGTGAATCTGCCCGCGCCAGCCGACTTCAGCATCGCGCTCGCGGAAGGTTTCGCGCGCCGTATCGGCGAGTTGGCGCGCCGCGGCGGGGCATCGACGGAAGCTGTGAAATGGGTGGCGCGCGCTGCATTCGCGGCGAGCCGGGCGACTGGCGAAGGGCACGTGTGCGTGCCGCTCGCGGCGCTCGCGCGTCGGTTCGAGGCGTCGACCGCAGAGGTGCGGGCGGCTTTGTTTGCAAGCGGCATGGCGAGCGACGGGGCGCAAAGCGCAGCGGCGCTGCGTCCGCTGGTGATCGATGGGCAAGGGCGGCTGTACCTGGCGCGTTACTACGATTACGAGCGGCGTCTGGCGCGCGCGCTGGTTGCGCATGCGGGTGCGGGGACGAGTACGGATGCCAGTGCGTTTAAGGGTCCAGGGGGCGTTGCGGGTGTCGGTGCGGTTGGGCGTCCGGCTGAGCGTGGCGGAAAAGTGGTGGGCGCAAGCGATGGCGGGCAAGCCGGCGCACAGAAGGGCGCGGCCGGCAATAGCGAGGCCAACGCCAGCGCCAACACCAACGCCAGCGCCAACACCAACGCCAACGCCAACGCCAACGCCAACGCCAACGCCAACGCCAACGCCAACGCCAACGCCAACGCCAACGCCAACGCCAACGCCAACGCCAACGCCAACGCCAACGCCAACGCCAACGCCACACAAACACTCCACCAGCGTCTCCTGCGCTACTTCGGCCCTTCCAAGGACGACGAAGTCGACTGGCAGCGCGTGGCCGCCGTCATGGCGCTGTCGGGAAGGCTCACCATCGTCAGCGGCGGTCCGGGCACAGGCAAGACCACCACGGTGGTCGGCGTGCTCGCCTGCCTGCTCGATGCGCGCGCCGATCTGCGAATCGCGCTCGCCGCGCCCACCGGCAAAGCGGCCCAGCGGATGCAGGAAGCCTTGCTCGCGCGTGCCAGCGATTTGCCGCCCGAGCTCGCCGCGCGTTTGCCGCAGACTTCGTATACGTTGCATCGTCTGCTGGGGTCGGGGCCAGGCGGGCGCTTCCGGCATCATCGCGAGAATCCGCTGCCCTACGATGTCGTGGTGATCGACGAGGCATCGATGATCGACGTCGCGATGGCCGCGCATCTGCTCGATGCGATTGCGCCTCACACGCGTCTCGTCATGCTCGGCGATAAAGATCAGCTGGCGGCGGTGGAGGCCGGCGCCGTGTTCGCCGAGTTGAGCGCGCGGCCCGCTTTCACGGCGCAAGGGCTCGAGCGAATCGCGGGTGCGCTGGGTATCGAGAAGGCGCGGCTCACGCAATCATTGCCGCGAGTCACCGAAGATCTCGACGAACAGCCTGGCCGGTCCCCGCAAGCCGATGACGCGCCCGAGCTTTTCAATGCGCCGCCTGACGATCTGTTCGCCGAGCCACCGGCGGCCAGCAGTTTCGACGAACTGCGCGACGCCGATCCGTTCGACACCAATTTGTCCGCGGTGGGGGCGCCGTCAACCATGTCGATGCGGCAGCCGCAAAGTCCGCTCGCGGATTGCGTCGTCTGGCTGGAGCGCAACTATCGGTTTGGGCTTGAATCGCCGATCGGCCGTTTGTCGCTTGCGATCCGCAACGGCGCGGCAAGCGCGGCACTCGATGTGCTGCTCGCCGACGCGACACAACACGCCGCAGCCCTTCACGAAGATGCGCACGTGACGCTGGCCGAGCGCACCGTCGAGCGACTTGCCGCCGGTTTCGCGCCGTACGCCGAGTCGCTTGCCGCCGCACTCGCCGGCGACACGCCGGACCCGTTGCCGCTATTCGATGCCTTGAATCGCTTCCGGGTGCTGTGCGCAACGCGCTCGGGCGCGCGTGGTGTCGATCAGGTGAACGCGTCGATGGCGGCGCAGGTGCGGCGCTCGGCCGGCGTAACGCTCGCAGTCGGTGCGCAGTGGTTCGCCGGACGGCCGGTGATGGTCACGCGCAACGACTATGCGCTCGGGCTTTTCAACGGCGACATCGGAATCGCATTGCCGGGCGCAGGCGGCGCGCTACGCGTCTACTTTCGGACTGGCGACCGCGGTTTGCGGGCCGTGTCGCCGGCAGCACTGCCGCCGCATGACACCGCTTTCGCACTGACCGTTCACAAGTCGCAAGGCTCCGAGTTCGAGCATGCGGTGCTGATGCTGCCGTCCTCGTTCAGCAGGGTGTTGTCGCGTGAGCTAGTTTATACGGCGATCACGCGTGCGCGTGAGCGCGTCGAGGTGATCGGCGCGCGCGCGGTGCTGGCGCAGGCCATCGCGACGCCGACCCAGCGAGACTCCGGTCTCGCCGCCAGAATCGAGGAGGCGTCGCGAGGCCGCTAGCGGTGGGAGGGCAGTGCGTTGTCGCGGAGTCATGTGCTTGCCCGCGTGGCAAGTTTCGCGGCAGGAGCAGGCGGCTCAACGGCGGCCCGGTCCGAGGGCGGAACGAACGGTGAAACCTTGGCTCATCCCATGGCCCGATCATGCTCAACCCACGGCTCAACCGCCCGCACCGCTGTGTACACTTGCATCTCCCTGCCCAAGCTCGCGTCATGACATCCCGCTATCCAATTCCGCTGAACGAAGTCGAACTGACCGCAGTGCGCGCGCAAGGAGCGGGCGGTCAGAACGTCAACAAAGTCTCGAGCGCGATTCAGTTGCGCTTCGACGTGCGGGCTTCTTCGTTGCCGGAAGTGCTGAAGATGCGGCTACTCGTGCTGTCCGATCGCCGGATCACGCGTGACGGCGTCGTGGTCATCAAGGCGCAGGAACACCGGACTCAGGAGATGAACCGTGCGGCGGCGCTCGCGCGGCTCGACGAACTGATAGAAAGCGTGAGCGTGACGCGCAGGCCTCGCGTCGCGACCCGGCCGACGCGCGCATCGAATCTGCGGCGGCTGGAGGGCAAGTCCAAGCGCAGTGAGACGAAGTCGGGCCGCAGCCGGGTGGACGATTAACGTTGGCGCCGGCCAGAGCGCAATCGCGTTGCCGGCACGGTCGGCACCGTGGGCACGAAATCGACGCACAGCACGTGCGTCTTGCCCTCCCGCTCGAACGCGAGTGCGGCGGTGTAGCAGTCCTCGCCGTCCGCGAGCGAGTAGTGCGGACCCATGATCGCGACGCGCCCGCGTGCCCCTAGCGCATGCTTGAGATAGGCGCGCCGCGACCAGTTGCTGCGCGCGCTGTTCGACAGCGGCGCAAGCCGCTGAGGAGGCGGCGCAACCGAGGCGGCCGTGACGGAGGCCTGAGTTTGCTCGCCCTGCTCGTCGGTGATGAACACGCGGCGTGCTTCGCTCAGATGCCACATCTTTTGCGCCGCCTCGCCCAGATCGCCGCTGGTCTTGAACGCCTCGGCGGCAGCCATCACCGCTTCTGCAAAACCTTCGAACCCCAGCCGCTGATGGCGGTCGTGCGCACGCTCGTAGTCTGCGAACTTGCTCCACATCGATTCGATTTGCGCGGGCACTCTGGCTACTGCCGCCTCCACTGAACCGTTTGGCTGGCCGAGCCAGAAACCCTGCACGAAATCGACGTCGGCCTGCATCAGAATCATCAGTTCCTCGTCCGTTTCGACGCCTTCTGCCAGCACCAGCGTGCCCGACTGATGGAGCATCGCGATCAGGTGGCCGATCATCGAGTCGTCACCCTCACGCTTGCCCGCGCGCGCGACGAGCGACCGGTCGAGCTTGACGATGTCCGGCCGGAAGCGCCAGACGCGGTCGAAGTTGGAGAAGCCGGTGCCGAAATCGTCGATCGCGATCAGGAAATCGCGCGGGTGCGAGGCGGCGAGCATGCTGGCGACGGCGGACTCGTCGTCGGCGGGCTGTTCGAGCACCTCGATCACGATGCGCTCCTGCGGCAGGCCGAAGTGCGCGGAAAGCTCATCGATGAAAGTGCGCTGCGGCCAGCCGGTTTCGAACACCTGCGGCCGCGTATTCAGGAACAGCCAGCCGGTACTGATGCCTTGCTCCATGAAATTCGCGACGTGCAGGCAACGCGCAATGCGATCGATCTCGCGGGCGTCGGCCGCCGAGCGGGTGCCTGAGAAGAGGACTTCGGGCGAAACCGGCAAGCCGACCGGATCGAACGCGCGCAGCAGTGCCTCGTAGCCGACCACGCACTGATGCGTGACCGAGAGCACCGGCTGAAACACGCTGTGCAGCGTGAGCGCGCGCCACGTCGCGGTCCAGCCGGATTCGTCCCGGACCAGGTGCGGAAGCAAGCCGCTCAGGCTCACTTCGCTGACGGATGGCATAACGGCGGGCATGAGAGCGGACATAGCGGCATCGCGGCAATCGGGTGACGGGGCGCGCACACTGACCCGGCGCGTAACGGATGCGCAACAGAACACGCAACACGGACACTCGCACGGCGAACCGGACAAAACCCTGGAACGCGGAGAGCAATGCCAGCCATGCGAGACTCCGGCGGATGGTCAGAACGAGTCTAGCAGCTTGCAATTCGCATGAATGTGCGGGTTGTCACAGAGGCGCGAACCGGCTGCCACGCATCGGTTGCTCTGCCGCGGACGGGATGACGCTGACTGTCGCGTGGCGTTTGCCTCGCCGGCTTTCAGTGCCGCGCCGGACTTGCGCCAATCTGCGCCGATCGCAATCGGGCGTTTGTGAGCTTGCATGAGCCGAGGGTAGCAGGGCGGAAAGCGGATGCCCGCCAAACTCCAGGCAACGGCGGTGCTCAGACGTTAGCGCCGGCGGCGCGGCGGTCCGTGAGCCCATCAGGCCGCCAGTCCGGATGCGCCTATGGCATTGCCCGGTCGCCTGCAGTGTCGGCGGGCGGCGGGTATGCTGCTGCTTTTCGTGAAACGGAGAGTAAAGATGTCGGAAATCGCGGTGGTCGCCATTTCGGTGGCGAAGCCTGGCTATGAAGACCGGCTGCGCGAGGCGCTCGAAGGCATTGTCGGGCCGACGCGCAAAGAGCAGGGAGCGCTTCAGTACGATCTGCATCGCGACGTTCAGGAGCTGCGCCGTTTCGTGTTCGTCGAGCGCTGGGAGAGCCAGGAGGCGCTAGCCGCGCACGCAAAGTCCGCGCACATCAGGGCTTATAAGGAGGCGGTGGCCGATTGGGTCGAGCACTCGGAAGTCCGCGTCGTGTCGAAAATCGTGTAAGGCTAATACGGCTGCGGCGAAGCTTCTGGGAGCGCGCCGCATTCTCAACAACGGGCGGCGACGCGGCGGCGAGCGGATCGCCGGGCCGGTGTGGCCCGTGGCGCACTCGCCGTCGACATTAATGAGTGGCTTGCGGGACGTCGAGAATCAGGATGATGGTCCAGTCGGCTTCGCCATCGTGATGATACTGGCGCTCGGCGACGATAAACGGCTGCTGTTTGCCGTCCGGACCGAGGAACAGCACGTCGCCTTCCATCGGCAGGCATTCGACGGGCGGCAGCGCTAGGAACGCTTCCTGACCGCCGCGCGGCATCAGTTTTTCAATTTTGCGGGATGCCGCTTCAGTCCATTCGATATCTAGCTGGATGTTGCTCATGCTGTCCTCCGCACCAGGGTGCGCACGGGTTATGGGTCCGGCAGGGCGCCGGTCGGTGCGCGACTTTAGCATACCGGCCAGACGGCGCCGGCCGGTCCATTAGACAATAAAAAAGCCGAAGCCGGCAGTGCCGGCTTCGGCTTTTCACCTTCGCGGCGAGGCCGTAGGTGAACTGACAACGAGGCAACGCTCGGGCGGCTAGCTTAGACAAACGCCCTTAAAACGAAGGCCGTGACAACCCGTGACGAACGCCATGACGAACGCAGTGAAAAGCGCCCGCTGCCAACGAGGTCCGCGCGCTGCGCTTACGAGCTCGATGCGTCGGCCTTCGCGGACTTCTTGTGATGACGCGGGGACGCTTTGTGATGCTGCATCGGTGCGGCCGGTGCGCTTTCCATGGTTTGCTGGCGGCTTTGCAAATCTTGCGCGCGTTGTTCGACGTCGGCGGCCTTGGCCGGGTCGGTGCTCATCGTAACGCCGCCGTCCTGTGCATAGGCCGCGCCGGCCACGGCACTGAGGGAAACCAGGATCGCCAGGGACACTTTCTTCATTGCTACCTCCGCAGAGTGGTTGTGGACCTGAGTATTGTCAGTCCTATTCGGAAAGACACTGCATTCTAGCGAGCAATATCCGCTCCAGCAGACGTTTGTAACGGCGATCACAATCGCTTACATTTTGTTACTAACGTCTGATGCGCAATGCTGGATCGCGCCGTTAAAAACTTCATCGCCGGGCATCAGTCTGTCAGAGTTATTCGCATCGCTAAGTAAATTTCCCCTTGCGGTTGCGTCCGTTTTCAGAACAACCCGATCGCGCGATACACATGAAATTGCGCGATGCCGATAAGTTCGTGCAACGCGATTTCGGCGTTCACCAGATTGTCATAACGCGGTAGCAAACCGAGATGCGCGCGTCGTGCGCTCGAAATCAGCGGCTGCGGGGCGAGGCCGAAATAGTGGAAATCGAGCAAGGCGCGCGGCATGTGATACGCGGACGTGACGAGTATCAAGGAATCGTAACGTGACTGGCCGACAATAGAGGACACGTTGCGCGCGTTCTCGTACGTCGTGCGGCTGCTGTTTTCCAGCACGATGTCCGAGCGCGGCACCTGTTCACGCAGCAGGTAGGGCAGATAGGTGTCGGCTTCCGTCGCGGGATGCCGCTGCGGATTGCCGCCGCTCACGATCACGCGGCAGATCGCGGCTGTACGTTTGCATGCGGCGTAGTTTTTCGCGCTGACTGCAATGCGCGCGAGTACGTCACGCGGCGGAACGAGCACGTCGTCCTCGTTGTAGATCGTGCCGCCGCCGAGCAGGATGATCGCCGTATGCGGCGCGAATTCCGCGGGTGTGCTGGTTTGCGCCTGTGGCTGCGCAAGGCACAGCAGTGGAGCGGTGAGCCAGCCGGCCGAGAGCAGCCAGAACAGGGCGACTGCGCAAATAATGAGAGGACGGCGAACGCGCTTCCATATCAGGATTGCTGCAAAAAAAAGCGCTAATAAAGTGAATAGAATCAATTTAGATGGGGTAACGTATGTCTTTCGGGATTAAATCTTCGGGCTTGCTATCGCGCCGCAGCGGTTGCATCGTCGGCTCGCAGGTCGAACGCTAACATGCCGTTCTGACGGGGGTTCCGAAAACAAAGACCAGGCAGCACCTGGCGGAATTCGGCCGCAGTGCTTACGGCCAGCTTCCAGCCACGGGCGGGTGCCAAGCGCGTCACTGGTGGCGCGGTGACGTGTTGGCATAGATGTGTCATAGCTGCACTTTAAGAAAGAAGTGAGATGACCACGTATTCCAACGAAGCGGTACTTGAAGCGCTGCGGCGAGCGCAATATCGCCAGGTGCCATGGGCCAAACGGCCGGGCGTTTTTCAATATCTTCGCGCGCTTGGCCTGATGGACACCGTTCGGCAGCGCACCGTCGCGCCGGCACCGGGCTTTCATGCACCCGTCGATATCGCCGTGCTAACAGAGCGGGGCCGCGCCGAATTCGCACGGCTCTCACACGACGAAGGCCTGTTGACCTGGACCGCCCAGCGAATGAGCGACTACGTTCTGGCAGCAACGGAAGCGCGCCCCACCGCGTCCCTCGAAGCCCGGCCCTAGCGGTCCTGGCGGGCCCCCCGTTGGCCGCCGGCCGCCGGCGTCTTATGCCTCTGTTTTTCCGGCCGCGCCAAGCGGACGGGAGACGGCTCATGCATCATTCGATCCACAACCGCGCGCAGCGCCTGCGTGCGTTATTCCCGTGCGCATGAAAAAAAGCCCGTATCGCAAGGATACGGGCATACCGGAATTACTGCTGCCACGCTGTGCTAATGGCGTTAATCAGACCGATGCAATGCGATGTGGTTCCCGGATATTCGCTTCGCATTCGTCGCGGCCACCTAATGGCGCGACAGGCGCGACAAAATGAGTGCTTTCCAAGCAACCGAAGCAACCGCCGGCGCTAACGTCGCCGCGACGGATCTCCATGAGGCGCTTCTGGGCGCGTCCGAACATTGCTCGCAATATCGCCGCGCAGATCGCCGCGCGGCGCAGGCGGCGTGAAGTCACGGCTACGCGCTGCACTTTGTTGCCACGCCTCGACGGAAGCGGTCCGGTCCGGCCGCCAGTTCCAGCCTTGAGGCCGCTGCTGGCCAAGCGCCGGTGCGGCCATTGATGAAAGCACAATGCCGCACAGAAGCAGTGACATTGGTTTCATGCTGAGCTCCCGTCCAGGCCCCCTGAATACTAGGCCCGTTTGCATACGTATAAGGTATGCCCGTCAACGAAAGCACGCTGTAAGTAATAGTAAATGGATGTTTCACCCGCAACGCGCGCGGTGATCAGCCGTCAGAGGCAGTGCGGAAAAACGCGGACGACCCTACGGCGAGAGACGATAGCCGGGGCCGCCCGATGTGCGCTGCCCGGCTCGCGCCGATAAGCGTCGAACAACGCAGTCGACGAGCGCCGTCGAACAAGTGCGGTTGCAAGAGACCGCGAAGCCGGGCCATCGGAAGAACGCCGCCGGGCCGGCGCCGGGCGGGTCCAGATACGCTCCGGGCGCCCGCAGGCGCCCGGAGAGAAAACGATTTTTGCTCAGGCCATCTTGACCGGCGCGCGCCACGATTCCGGATTGGTCCAGAATGCGCCACGCAGACGGTCGCGGCTCGGCGGCGCCGGCGGTTTCGCGGCAGTCGCGCCGATGCGTCCGCGCAGCGAAATTTCGCGGCCGCTCGTGCCGAGTCGCTTAACTATTTCGGCGAGCGTACCATCGGCTTGCCACTCGTCGAAACGGCGGCGGCAAGTCGGCGGCGACGGATAGCGGCCCGGCAGTTTGGACCAGCCTTCGCCTGTCGACAGCACCCACAGCACCGCGTTGACGACCGCGCGTGCTTCCACGCGTGGTCGACCGCGACGTTCGCTCCGTGCTGGCTCCGCACAGAACAACGCCTCGACCAGCGCCCACTCGTTGTCTCTCAAATCGTCGAACAGCATCATGTTTCACCTCAGCGAAGCTAACTCCGGTGCGCTGCCCCGCGCCGCGCACTCTCCATGCACTCGATAGGCGAGTGCCAAGGGGGTCGGGTTTGCCACGGTCTGCTATGCAGTCAGAAGTCATGGCGCCGACCCTGTGAGCATGTAAATGCAGGATGTGTGCCAAGTTGACTCCGACCGCCTGAAAGCCCCATGACAGCGGGCCAGCGCGGGCGCTAGCTAGGGCCGTATAAGAATCCAAAAAACCCATCTCGCAAATCGGGACAATCACCAATCTTGTGCAGCGAGGCCCGCACGGCGTGCGTTTGCGCCTCATTGCTGCATTGCAGCGCGCATGCACAAACCGGGTGTCTCGCCGCGCGTGCGCGTACAATGCGCATCAAAGTATTCCATTGATGAGCTAACTAGATGAATGTTACGCTGCGCCAACTAAGGGTTTTCATGGAGGTCGCGCGCCTTGAGAGCTTCAGTCGTGCGGGCGAAGAGATCGGGTTGACGCAATCAGCGGTGAGCCGCTGCGTGCGTGAGCTGGAAGGGGAAATCGGCCTGAAACTGATCGACCGCACGACGCGGGAGATGCAGCTGACTGACGTCGGCGGCAATCTGGTATCGAGCGTGTCGCGTCTTTTGACGGATCTGGACGACGCCTTGCGCGAGATCCGCGAAATCGGCGAGCAGCGGCGCGGACGCGTGGTCGTGGCCGCGAGCCCGACCGTCGCCTGCCGGCTGATGCCGGGTGTGCTGGCGTCGTGCGGGCGGCGGTTTCCCCACATCGCGCTGGGCTTGCGCGATGACGTGCAGAGTGACGTGCTGCGCAAGATCAAGTCGGGCGAGGTGGATTTCGGCGTGGTCATCGGCCCGTTTGCCGCTGACGACCTGCTGAGCGAAGCGCTAATGACCGACTCGTTCTGCGTCGTGTCGCGCGACGATCATCCCCTCGCGGGGCAGAAGCAGGTAGGCTGGGCCGACCTCGAAGGACAACAACTGGTCATGCTCGATTACGCGTCGGGCAGCCGGCCGCTCATCGACGCCGTGATGCACGAGCACGGCGTCAATGCCACGGTGGTGCAGGAACTCGGGCATTCGGCGACCGTTTTTGGGCTGGTCGAGGCGGGCATCGGCGTCAGCGTGCTGCCGTGGCTCGCGTTGCCGTTGCCGGCGGGCGCTGCGCTGGTCGCGCGACCGCTGGTGCCGCGGGCCGAGCGGACGGTCGAACTGGTGCGCCGTCGGGATCGCTCTCTGTCGCCGGCGGCTGAGGCGGTGTGGGGCTTGATCCGCGAATTGCCGGCGCGGGCCGAGGATCTGATGTGATTCCGGGAGCCCGGTTGCACGCCGCAAGCGTGCCGCCGCTTCGGCGGGGCCGTTTGTCCAACGCTCGCGCTTATACCTATGCGCGGTCCAACGTCCCAAAATCAGGCGCTGAGCTAAACTCCTTGGCTGCATTCAATGGCGACGTCTGCCGGCTGCGGCGCTCTAGCCTGACTTCAGCTATTTACTCACCTGGAAGCCTCGATGAGCGAACCGGAATTTTCCGTCCCATCCATCCCCAATGCGCGTGACGCGGTGCGCGCGCTGCGTCCGTCGCAGATTCGCGAAGTAGCCAACGCCGGCTTTGGCGTCGCCGACGTGCTGCCCTTCTGGTTCGGCGAATCCGACCGTGTGACGCCGGCCTTCATTTGCGACGCCGCCAGCGCCGCACTGGCCGCGGGCGACACGTTTTACACGCATAACCTGGGCATTGCGCCGTTGCGCGCGGCGCTCGCCGATTACGTCAGCGAACTGCACGGCGCGACTTCGCCGGGCCATATCGCGGTGACGAGCGCGGGCGTCAATGCACTGATGCTTGCCGCCCAACTGGTGGTGGGGGCGGGCGACCGCGCCGTCGCCGTCACACCGCTGTGGCCGAATCTGGTCGAGATTCCGAAGATTCTCGGCGCGCACGTGGAAACCGTCTCGCTCACCTATGGCGAACATGGCTGGCAGCTCGACGTCGAGCAACTGTTGGCCGCGCTGACGCCTGACACGAAGATGCTGCTGGTCAACTCGCCGAACAATCCGACCGGCTGGGTGATGAGCCGGGAGCAGCAGCGCGCGGTGCTTGCGCATTGCCGGCGGCACGGCATCTGGATCGTCGCAGATGAGGTCTACGAGCGCCTTTATTATCCGGACGACAGCGCCACGCCCTCGCGAGGTCCGGTCGCCCGCACGGCGCCGTCGTTTCTCGATCTGGCCACGCGCGACGAGCGTGTGGTCTGCGTCAACTCGTTCTCCAAGGCGTGGTTGATGACCGGTTGGCGCCTCGGCTGGATCGTTGCACCTGCGGGCTTGATGGACGACCTGGGCAAACTCGTGGAGTACAACACGTCCTGCGCGCCGGCGTTCGTGCAGCAAGCGGGGATCGCCGCCGTGCAGCAGGGCGAGCGCGTCACGCAGGAACTGGTGCACGACCTCAGGGCGTCGCGCGATCATCTCGTGCGGGCGTTGTCCGCGGTGCCGGGCGTCGACGTGAAGGCGCCGCCTGGCGCGATGTATCTCTTTTTCTCGATGACGGGCGCCTCGCGCAGTCTGGAGCTATGCAAGGCAATGGTGCGGGAGGTTGGCTTGGGCGTCGCGCCGGGCAGCGCATTCGGTCCGCAGGGCGAAGGCTTTCTGCGCTGGTGCTACGCGTGCGACATCGCTCGCCTCGACGCGGGCGTCGAGCGCCTGAGGCGGTTTCTCGCGCAGCATCGGACGCCGTAGCTGCCTACGGACGAAGCGTTGGGGGAACGTGACGGAAATCTGCGTGAAGGGAAATGTTGTGACAGATGCACATGCATTTGTAGCAGCGCGTCGATTCAAGTCCTACACGCCGATGCGTCGAGCATTTTGTCCGGGGGTTCGGCTTTACGCACCGGTTGTTTTTGCGTAATATGGCGCTCAGTCACGCGATTCCTGTCCGGAATATCGCTGCTCCGTCCGGCTGGGTTTGGCTCGATAGTCTGTTTCGCCTCCCCCCGGTGCGTGCTCCCATCAATATGACCGATCAGAATCGGGCGAGCGCGTCTTCAGTTCCACATCGTCTGTTTGATCCGGTTCTTTGACCACAGGGTCTGACCTAGCTGCATGAATACCCAAGAGGCGAAGATCGTCCTCGAGACAGCCTTGATCTGCGCGCAGGAGCCGTTAAAGCTCGGCGATTTGCGCAAGCTCTTTGCCGACGGCGTGTCGGCGGACACCGTTAGGACTCTGCTCGAAGACCTGAAACAGGATTGGTCGGGGCGCGGTGTGGAGTTGGTCGGGCTGGCGTCGGGCTGGCGGTTTCAAAGCAAGCCCGCGATGCGTTCGTATCTGGATCGTTTGCATCCTGAGAAACCGCCGAAATATTCGCGCGCGGTGCTCGAAACGCTCGCGATCATTGCATACCGGCAACCGGTTACGCGCGGCGACATCGAGGAAATCCGCGGTGTCACGGTAAACACGCAGGTCGTGAAGCAGCTGGAGGATCGCGGCTGGATCGAGGTGATCGGTCATCGCGACGTGCCTGGACGTCCGGCGCTGTACGCGACCACGCGGCAGTTTCTAGACGACCTCGGCTTGCGGGCGCTGGACGAATTGCCGCCGCTCGCGGACCCGTCGGCGCAATTGAACGCGGATCTGCTCGGACAGCACGCCATCGAGTTTTCCGACGTCGAGGCCGCGCAGGCGTTGGCGTCGAATGACGAAAACGCGCCCGAACAGCCGGAAGTGATCGGCGCTGAAGTCACAACTGGCGAGCTCGTTGCGGCAGGAACGGAAATCGCTGGCGAACAGGCTGAAGGGCCTTCAGCGGAGCATGTCGAGGGCGGGGAATTCGAACCGGCGGAACCGGCGGCTGAGAGCGCCGATAGTGCTGGTAGTGCTGAGACCGTCGACACCCCCGAGGCTGCTGTAGATGCCGCACCCGAGCTGGAGGCGCCTGCCGAAGCGGCGAATGAGCCGGAACAGGTGGAAGAAGTGGAAGAGGCGGCCGCTCAGGCACACACCGAAGCGGCAAGCGTTGCATCGGCGGCCGGCGCCGCCGAGTCTGAAATGAATCACGATCCGGTCTCCCAGGCCGATCCGGCAACACCCGCGCACGGCTCGGGCGTACTCCGCGATACGGAGCACGCCGCCGAGCCGAACCCGACCAAGGCGGCGCACGGCGATCAGGAAGATCGCCGCGATGCCGCACAGGACGCAGGCATTCTGACCGACGACGAACCCGAGTCGCGCAGCGCCTGACGTAACCGAACTTTTTTGCCGCGCCCGCAACGGGCGCGCGCGACCTGACATTTTGAGGTTGTTTTGACACATACCCACGACACCGATTCGTCCGAATCCGAGCGCGCCGTGCCGTCGGCGCGCGCTGACGAAACGCGCACCACGCAAGCGTCATCAGGCGAGGGCGAGCGCCCGGCGCAGACCACGGAAGCAGACGGCGAAGACCGTCCGCGCCGCGGTCTGCGTCGCGGACCGCGCAGCCTGATTGCCCGCCGCCGCGCCGGCGCCAAGACGAAGGCCGCGGAAGGCGCTCTCGCGCCGGTCGTGGCCGAGGCTCCGCCGGACGGCGAAGTGGTGGCGCAAGTGCGCATGCCGCGTAAGGAGGCGGGCGCGAAGGGCCAAGGGCCGCGACGCAATGCGCGCGGCGCGAAGCGCGAGGACGGCCCTCGCGAGGGCGCCCCACGCGAGGGCGCGCCTCGTGAAGGCGCTGCTCGTGAAGGCCAGCGCGAGCGTCAGCCGCGCGCAGCCGGTCCGCGTCAGAACCGCCGCGGTGGCGAAACGCCGGCGGCAGCGGCCGAGGCGGGTCAGGACGACCTCTTCTCCTACGTCACGTCCCCGGCTTTCGACGCGGACAACAGCACGACCGGCGGCGTGCGCGCACCGATGCTGCGTGGCAAGCCGGCGGCGCCCAAGCGCGTGCTGTCCGCCGACGACGACGCGCCGAAGCTGCACAAGGTGCTGGCCGAAGCCGGCATGGGTTCGCGCCGCGATATGGAAGAGCTGATCGTCGCCGGCCGCGTGTCGGTGAACGGCGAGCCGGCTCACATTGGCCAGCGCATCATGCCGACCGACCAGGTCCGCATCAACGGCAAGCCGGTCAAGCGCAAGCTGGCCAACAAGCCGCCGCGCGTGCTGCTGTATCACAAACCGACCGGCGAGATCGTCAGTCACGCCGACCCGGAAGGCCGTCCGTCGGTATTCGACAAGCTGCCGCCGATGAAAACCGCCAAGTGGCTCGCGGTCGGCCGCCTCGACTTCAACACCGAAGGTCTGCTGATGCTGACGACCTCCGGCGATCTGGCGAACCGCTTCATGCATCCGCGCTATAGCGTCGAGCGAGAATACGCGGTGCGCGTGGTCGGCGAGCTGGCCGAAGGCATGCGTCAGAAGCTGCTGCACGGCGTCGAGCTGGATGACGGTCCGGCGAACTTCCTGCGTATCCGCGACGGCGGCGGTGAAGGCACCAATCATTGGTACCACGTCGCGCTCGCCGAAGGGCGTAATCGCGAAGTGCGTCGCATGTTCGAGGCCGCGGGCCTGATGGTCAGCCGTCTCATCCGTACGCGTCATGGTCCGATCTCGCTGCCGAAGGGCCTGAAGCGCGGCCGTTGGGAAGAGCTCGAGGACAACCAGGTGCGCGCGCTAATGGCGTCGGTAGGGCTGAAGGCGCCGACCGAAGAGCGCGGCAGCCGCGGCTCCGCGCCCGAGCGCAAGCAACCCGATCCGATGCAGACCTCGATGGGGTTCATCAGCCGCGAACCGGTGCTGATGTCGCACAGCCGCTTCGAGCAGCAGCCGCGCGGTCAAGGTCGGCGCGGTGCGGCGGGCGGCGGTTTTGGCGGCGGCGCGGGCGCGGGGGGCAGTTTCGGCGGCGGCTACGGCAATCGCGGCGCTGGCCGCGGCGCGGGCGGCTCGGGTGGTGGCATGGGCGGCGGCGTCGGTGGCCCGCGTGGTGGCCGTGAGGTTGACGGAAATCGGGCGCCTTCGGGTAGCGGTAACCGCGCGGCGGGCGGTGGCAAGCGCGCCGGCGGCAACGGCCCGAATCCGGGTGGCGGCAACCGTGCGCCGGGCGGCAACCGTCCGAATTCAGGCGGCGGCAATCGCACGGGTGGCGGCAATGCCAACGCCGGCGGCGCAAACCGTGGCGGTGGCGCACCTCGCGGCCGTTCGCGCGGACGGTAAAGCGCAAGCATGGCGGGCCGTTGCGGGTCGCGCTTGAACGAGTCGCAACGGTCGCCGTCATAAGTCGGTCGACCGGCGACCGTACTGTGGGACGTTACACACGAAAGCTGCGCGGGCGGAAGTAGGGGCAGGTTCTCCATTGCCCGCCTTGCAAAAGTCCGAGGCGCCGCCATATCGTCGAAAGACTCCCATGAAATCAAGCGGAAATGCGCTTCGCACGGCGTTCTGCGGTTTGCGTTTGTCCTGAAAAATGGCTACAATCGCGAAGTCGCTGGGCGTGCGGCTTTTCATGTGCGGCTCAGGTGCGACCACCGGTAATAAGATGATGGGCGTTTAGCCCATTTTTTTTTGCCGCTCAGTTCATCGTGGTTCGTCATCTCGGGTAGCACGAACGTGCGCCGGCCAGGCGCGCGGCCCGCATTGGTTGTTTGCAGAACAAGCGGCAGGCTCGCTGCGCGAACATCTAAGAGGGCACTGTGCAACTGACGGAACTGATTGAAACCACGGTCGTGGGACTCGGCTACGAGCTCGTCGATCTCGAGCGCACCGGGCGCGGCATGCTGTGTATTTATATCGACCAGCCGGCCGGCATCGCGATCGAAGACTGCGAGAAAGTCACGCGTCAGCTCCAGCACGTACTGACGGTCGAAAATATCGAATATGAGCGACTGGAAGTATCGTCGCCGGGGCTCGACCGTCCGCTGAAAAAACTGGCGGATTTTGAACGCTTCGCAGGCAGCGAGGTGGTAATCACATTGAAAAAGCCATTGGACGGACGGAAATCGTACCGGGGTATTTTGCATGCTCCGCAAGGCGAGACCATCGGTCTGGAATTTGAAGGGAAGGAAGGCGCCGCGATGCTCGATTTCACGCTCGCGGACATGGACAAAGCACGCCTCGTTCCGAAAGTTGACTTTAGGAGCCGCAAACAATGAGTCGCGAAGTGTTGATGCTGGTGGATGCGCTGGCACGCGAGAAGAACGTCGATAAAGACGTGGTATTTGCCGCGCTCGAAGCGGCTCTCGCTTCGGCCTCCAAGAAACTCTTCGAAGAAGACGCGGATATTCGCGTTCATATCGACCGTGAAAGCGGCGAGCACGAAACGTTTCGCCGCTGGAAAGTGGTGCCGGACGAAGCCGGCCTCCAGGAGCCGGATCAGGAGATCCTGCAGTTCGAGGCACGTGAGCAGAAGCCGGACATCCAGATCGACGAATTCATTGAAGAACCGGTGCCGTCCATCGAATTCGGCCGTATCGGCGCGCAGGCCGCCAAGCAGGTGATTCTGCAGAAGGTGCGCGACGCCGAGCGCGAGCAGATCCTGAACGACTTCCTCGAGCGCGGCGAGCACATCATGACCGGCTCGGTGAAGCGCCTCGACAAGGGCAACTTCATCGTCGAAACCGGCCGTGTCGAAGCGCTGCTGCGCCGGGATCAGCTGATTCCGAAGGAAAACCTGCGCGTGGGCGACCGCGTGCGCGCCTACATCGCAAAGGTCGATCGCACCGCGCGCGGTCCGCAGATCGAACTGTCGCGTACGGCGCCCGAATTCCTGATGAAGCTGTTCGAGATGGAAGTGCCGGAAATCGAACAGGGCCTGCTGGAAATCAAGGCGGCGGCCCGCGATCCGGGCGTGCGCGCGAAGATCGGCGTGGTCGCTTACGACAAGCGTATTGATCCGATCGGCACCTGCGTCGGCATTCGCGGTTCGCGCGTGCAGGCCGTGCGCAATGAGCTTGGTGGCGAAAACGTCGACATCGTGCTATGGTCGGAGGATCCCGCCCAGTTTGTGATCGGCGCGCTCGCGCCGGCAGCCGTCCAATCGATCGTCGTCGACGAAGAGAAGCATTCGATGGACGTCGTCGTGGACGAAAACGAACTGGCGGTCGCGATCGGCCGCAGCGGCCAGAACGTGCGTCTTGCCAGCGAACTCACCGGCTGGCAGATCAACATCATGACGCCGGACGAATCTGCGCAAAAGCAGAATCAGGAACGCGGTGTTCTGCGTGACCTGTTCATGGCGCGTCTCGATGTCGACGAGGAAGTCGCCGACATCCTGATCGACGAAGGCTTCACGAGCCTCGAAGAGATCGCTTATGTGCCGCTCAACGAGATGCTCGAAATCGAAGCATTCGACGAAGACACCGTCCACGAACTGCGTAACCGCTCGCGCGACGCGTTGTTGACACAGGCCATCGCGAATGAAGAAAAGGTCGAAAATGTAGCGCTCGACCTGAAGAGCCTGGACGGTATGGACGCCGACCTGCTCGCGAAGCTGGCCGAACATCAGATCCAGACGCGCGACGAACTCGCCGAGCTGGCTGTGGATGAACTGGTCGAGATGACCGGAATGGAAGAGGATGCCGCTAAGGCGTTGATCATGAAAGCACGTGAACATTGGTTCCAGTGAGAAATGACCATGGCGCACTAAATTGAACGCGGCCGTCAGGCCGCATGACCCGATGCTAACCGCAAGGAATCGGTCCTTGCATTAAGAGGAATGAATGGCGAGTAACAACGTAGCCCAATTTGCCGCGGAACTGAAAATGCCTGCAGGCGTGCTGCTCGAGCAGCTGCAGGCGGCAGGCGTCACAAAAGCGAGCGAAGCCGATGCCTTGTCCGAAACGGACAAGGCGCGTCTGCTCGACCACTTGCGCAAGTCTCACGGCTCGACTGATGCAGACAAGCGCAAGATCACGCTGACGAAACGGCATACGTCGGAGATCAAGCAGTCCGATGCGACGGGCAAAGCTCGCACCATTCAGGTCGAGGTGCGCAAGAAGCGCACTTTCGTCCGCCGCGACGAAACCTCCGCTGAAGGCGGAGATGCATCGAATCATGTGGCCGAGGCCGCCGAGGTCGACGATCTCGAACTCCAGCGCCGTGAAGAGGAAGCTCGTCACGAAGCCGAATTGCTCGAGAAGCAGGCTCAGGAGTTGAAGGCGCGCCAGGAGCAGCTCGAACGCGAAGAGGCTGAACGCCAGGCACGCGAGCAGGCTGCGGAAGCCGAGCGTCGTCGCGCGGAAGAAGACGCGGCGAAGAAGCGCGCAGCGGCTGCGGCCGAGCTGGCAGCTCGCGAGAAGACGCAGACGGCACCGCAAGTCGCCAAGGCTGAAGCGGCACCTGCCAAGGCAGCAGAGCCGGTGGTCGCGAAAGGCACCGAGCAGGACGACGAGCGCGCCGCAGCGGAACGCGCGGCGCAACGCGAAGCCGCGAAGAAGGCGGAAGACGCTGCGCGTCAGGCTGCCGAAAAAGCGCGTGCCGAACAGGAAGAAATCGCCAAGCGCCGTGCGGCGGCCGAAGCCGAAGCGCGCGCGATTCGCGAAATGATGAACACGCCGCGCAAGGCGCAGGTGAAGGCGCCGGAACCGGCACCGAAGCCCGCCGAGCCGGCCAAGGCCGTGGAAGCCAAGGGCACGCTGCACAAGCCGGCGCGTCCGGCTGGCGAGGCTCCGGGGCGTCCCGCAGCCAGGAAGCCGGCTGCCGCGGCTCCGGCGGCCACAACCACGCCGTCCGCTGGCGACAAGAAAAAGCCGGGCGGCAAGGGCGGCTGGCAGGACGACGCAGCCAAGCGCCGCGGTATCAAGACGCGCGGCGATACGAGCGGCGGCGTCGACCGTGGCTGGCGCGGCGGCCCGAAGGGTCGCGGCAAGCATCAGGACCAGAACACCACGTTCCAGGCGCCGACCGAACCGATCGTGCGTGAAGTGCACGTGCCGGAAACCATCACTGTCGCCGATCTGGCGCACAAGATGGCGGTGAAGGCGTCGGAAGTCATCAAGTCGATGATGAAGCTCGGCCAGATGGTCACGATCAACCAGATGCTGGACCAGGAAACGGCGATGATCATCGTCGAGGAACTGGGCCACCACGCGGTTGCGGCCAAGCTGGACGATCCGGAAGCCATGCTGGTCGAAGGCGAAGTGTCGGATGCTGAAGCATTGCCGCGTCCGCCGGTCGTCACGGTCATGGGTCACGTCGACCACGGCAAGACCTCGCTGCTCGACTACATCCGCCGCGCGAAGGTCGCAGCGGGCGAAGCTGGCGGCATTACGCAGCACATCGGCGCTTACCACGTCGAAACGCCGCGCGGCGTGATCACGTTCCTCGACACGCCGGGTCACGAGGCCTTTACGGCCATGCGTGCCCGCGGTGCGAAGGCAACGGACATCGTGATTCTGGTGGTGGCAGCCGACGACGGCGTGATGCCGCAAACGAAGGAAGCGATCGCCCACGCGAAGGCCGGCGGCGTGCCGCTCGTCGTCGCGATCAACAAGATTGACAAGCCGGATGCGAATCCGGACCGTGTGAAGCAGGAACTCGTCGCGGAAGGCGTCGTGCCGGAAGAGTACGGTGGCGATTCACCGTTCGTGTCGGTGTCGGCAAAGACCGGTGCGGGCATCGACGATCTGCTCGAAAACGTGTTGCTGCAGGCCGAAGTGCTGGAACTGAAGGCACCGATCGAAGCGCCGGCCAAGGGTCTCGTTATCGAAGCGAAGCTCGACAAGGGTAAGGGTCCGGTTGCAACGATCCTCGTCCAGTCGGGTACGTTGAACCGCGGCGACGTGGTGCTGGCAGGTAGCGCCTACGGTCGTGTGCGAGCCATGCTCGACGAAACCGGCAAGCCGACCAAGTCCGCTGGCCCGTCGATCCCGGTCGAAATCCAGGGTCTGTCGGAAGTCCCGCAAGCAGGCGAAGAAGTCATCGTCATGCCGGACGACCGTAAGGCACGCGAAGTCGCACTGTTCCGTCAAGGCAAGTTCCGCGACGTCAAGCTGGCCAAGCAGCAGGCCGCGAAGCTCGAGAACATGCTGGAACAGATGGGCGAAGGCGAAGTGGCGTATATGCCGCTCATCGTCAAGGCCGACGTGCAAGGTTCGCAGGAAGCGTTGGTGCAGTCGCTGCTCAAGCTGTCCACCGACGAAGTGCGGGTGCAGATCGTGCACGGCGCCGTGGGCGGGATCAGCGAGTCCGACGTCAACCTGGCAACGGCTTCGAAAGCGGTCATCATCGGCTTCAACACCCGCGCGGACGCACAGGCTCGCAAGCTGGCGGAAGCCAACGGCGTGGATATTCGCTACTACAACATCATCTACGACGCAGTGGATGAGGTGAAGGCCGCGATGTCCGGCATGCTGGCTCCGGAGAAGCGCGAAGTCGTGACGGGTACGGTCGAAGTGCGTCAGGTCTTCAAGGTGCCGAAGATCGGCGCGGTGGCCGGCTGTATGGTCACGGACGGTTTCGTCAAGCGCTCGTCGTCGGTGCGCGTGCTGCGCAACAACGTCGTCATCTTCACGGGCGAGCTCGATTCGCTCAAGCGCTTCAAGGACGATGTGAAGGAAGTCCGTCAGGGCTTCGAGTGCGGTATGTCGATCAAGAACTTCAACGACATCGTCGAAGGCGATCAGTTCGAAGTCTTCGAGGTCACCGAGGTCGCGCGTACGTTGTAATTCACGCGGCACGGCTTTAGGGGCGGAGCGGGCATCAACGCCCGCTCCGCCCGTTGTTTTTGGGGCCTGCCGTTTCGCGCCCTTGCGGCCGTTGCGCCGCGCGGATGCCGCGATTTTTCGAACCTCGCGGCCGCGAACCATTTTTTGCATCCGTCAGAACGGATCACACAACACCATGCCAAAAAAACGTTCTTCACCCAATCGCAATGTGCAGATCGCCGATCAGATCCAGCGCGATCTGTCGGAGCTGCTACGCGAGGTCAAGGATCCGCGCATCGGCATCGTCACGATTCAGAGCGTCGAGCTGACGCCGGACTACGCGCACGCGAAGGTCTATTTCACGACCTTGACCGGCGACCCGCAGCAGACGCTCGCGGCGCTCACGCATGCGGCCGGCCATCTGCATAATCAGTTGTTCAAGCGCCTGCATATTCATACGGTGCCGACGCTGCATTTCCATTACGACCAGACGATCGAGCGCGCCGTCGAGATGTCCCGTCTGATCGACGAGGCGAACGCCAATCGCGCGAAAGAAGACTGAGCGCGGCATGAGCCGCGCGGCGCGCTGCAACGGCCGAGTCGCCGCGCGCCTGATGCTGTTTCGGTTTCCATAGAAAACTCGTCTTCCGACATGACCGCACCTCAACGCCCCCGCGTGCCGCGTCGCGCGCTCGACGGCGTGCTGCTGCTCGACAAGCCGCTCGGCCTGTCGAGCAACGACGCACTGATCCGCGCCAAACGTCTCTATCTGGCGAAAAAGGCGGGCCATACTGGCACGCTCGATCCGCTGGCTACCGGCTTGCTGCCGCTATGTTTTGGCGAAGCCACCAAGTTTTCGCAAGATCTGCTCGAAGCGGACAAGACCTACGAGGCCACCATGCGCCTCGGCATTCGCACGACCACGGGTGACGCCGAGGGCGAGCCGATCGACACGCGCGACGTGACGTGCGACGAAGCCGCGGTCCTTGCCATGCTGCCGAAGTTTTTGGGCGAGATCGTTCAGGTGCCGCCCATGTATTCGGCGCTCAAGCGCGACGGCAAGCCGCTCTACGAATACGCGCGAGCAGGCCAGACAGTGGAGCGCGAAGGGCGTCAGGTGACGATCCACGCGCTCGAATTGCTCGCTTGTGCGCTGCCCAATGTCACGTTTCGCGTCACGTGCAGCAAGGGCACGTATGTGCGGACGCTGGCGGAGGACATCGGCGAGGCGTTGGGCTGCGGCGCGCATCTCGTTGCCTTGCGGCGCACCGGCGTGGGCGCGTTGACGCTCGAGCATGCCGTGACGCTCGACGCGCTGTCGGATGCAACGGAAAGCGAGCGCGACGCATGGTTGCAACCGGTCGACGCTTTGCTGTCGACATTTCCCGCCATATATCTCGACGAAGATGCGACGCGCCGCTTTCTGCACGGTCAGCGGTTGAAGCTTTCGGAGTTGAGCCTGAGCAGTGAAGCGACGAATGCGCCCCGCGTGAGGGTCTACGCAGCGCAAGGTCGCCTGCTTGGCGTCGCAAAGCAGGGGGAGGGCGTGCTCGCGCCCGAACGTCTGATCATGACAGCGGCGGACTAGTCGCGCTCACACAGCGCGAAGCCACATCGGACAGCAAACAGCAAACAGCAAACCGCCACGCAACGCAGCCAGGCGTATCGCGCCGCTGCAATGAGAAAGGGGGGACCGCTATCGAGCGGTTGCCCCCTTTTATGTCAGGCGAGTTCACTTAACGTATTTTCGGAATTCCGGTTTCCGCTTTTCACGAAACGCATTACCGCCTTCCTTCGACTCATCCGTTTCGTAGTAGAGCGCGAGCGCTTGCATCGCGAATGCCCCAATGCCCCGGATATTTTCGCTATCCACGTTGAACGAACGTTTGGCGAGCGCGATCGCGGTCGGGCTCATCTGCAGGATCTCGTCACACCACTTCTTCGTCTCGGCGTCCAACTGGTCGGCCGGAACCGCAGCGTTGATCAAGCCCCACTCGAGCGCTTCTTTTGCGGTGTATTTACGGCACAGATACCAGATCTCCCGGGCACGTTTTTCGCCGATGATGCGAGCAAGATACGCCGTGCCGAAACCCGGATCGACCGAGCCGACTTTGGGGCCGACCTGGCCAAACAGCGCTGTCTCCGAAGCGATGGCGAGGTCGCAGATCGTGACGAGCACGTTGCCGCCACCGATCGCGTAGCCGTTCACCCGAGCGATGACCGGTTTAGGAATGTCGCGAATCACGCTCTGCAGCTCTTCGATCGGCAGCCCCACGGTGCCGCGGCCACCATAGCCGTCGCCTGACTGATCGCCGCCGGTGCAGAAAGCCTTTTCGCCGGCACCCGTCAGCACGACGACGCCAATGTCCTTATTCCAGCCAGCCTTGCTGAATGCCTTGATCAGTTCTTCGCAGGTGTTCGCGTTGAATGCGTTGTACACCTTCGGGCGATTGATCGTGATCGTCGCGACCCCGTCGGCTTCGCTATAAAGAATGTCCTGAAATTCCATGGATATATTCCAGTTGAAGATTGAATGAGCGCAACGGGCGTTAGCCTGCCATCGTGAGGCCGCCCGAGATGCTGATGACTTGACCGGTGATGAACGCGGCGTCGTCGCTCGCCAGGAACGCCACTGTGCCGGCAATGTCGTCCGGTTCGCCCATGCGCCCGAACGGCACAGCCTTGACCAGCGCGGCCTTGATGCGATCGCCTTTTTCGCCTTGGGCCAAGTTGTCCAGCAAGGCTGTAGCAGTGGGACCGGGGCAGACCACGTTGATGGGAATCTGCTGCCGCGCCATTTCACGCGCCATGGTCTTCGAGAACGCGATGATGCCGCCCTTGCAGAACGAGTACACCGCTTCCATCGACGAACCGACGCGGCCCGCATCCGACGAAATGTTCACCACTTTTCCGCGCCCACGTTCGGCCATCCGCTTCAGCACCGCGTGATGCATGTTCAACGGACCGTACAGGTTGATGGCAACCACTTTGTCCCAAAACGGTTTCTCCGTTTGGAGGAAAAAGGCGCCCATGTCCCAGCCCGCGTTGTTGACGAGCATCTCGATTGGACCCAGCTCTTCCTCTACTTGCGCGACTGCTTTGTTCACGCCTTCGTGATCCGTGATGTCGACGCGATAGGCGCGAGCTTTGCCGCCCGCGGCTTCAATTTCTGCCACCACGCGGGCAGCATTTTCTGTATTCAGGTCGAATAGCGCGACGGTCGAGCCTTCTTCGCCGAAACGTTTGCTGATCGCCGTGCCGATGCCGCCCGCAGCTCCGGTAACGACCACGACCTTATTCTTGAGTCCTTTCATTTTTGGATTCCTCGCATGATGTAGTGGGGCGCCGGGACGCCCGTCAAGCTTTGGCGACTGGTTCTGCGGCCGCCATTGTCTGGGCCGACGCGTGGCCGCTCAGCCGGGCTGCCTCTTTTTCTGTGTATCCGGCCTCGATGAGCACTTCGATGCTGTGCTCGCCGAGGTTAGGCGGCAGATACCGGACATTGCCTGGCGACTCCGAGAAGTGCACCGGAATGGACGTCATGACCATGCCCCCTTCGGTCGGATGCTGGTAGTGCTGGAAGAAGCCGGTTTCCTTTATGTAGTTGTCCTGCATCAGGTCGTTCAACTCGCGGACCGGACCGTGCGGAACGTCGGCGGCTGCGAAAATGGCGTTCCACTCGGCCGTGGTTCGGGTCTTGATCGCTTCGCTCACGATGCGGTACAGCTCGTTGATGTTGCGCATGCGGTCGGCAATGTGGCAAAAGCGCGAGTCTTCGAGCAGATGGGCCGCATCGATCGCGCATAACACGCGCCGCCATTGTTCGTTGTTGACCGCGAGCAAACAGACGTGGCCGTCCTTCGTCGCATAGGGGCGGCGGTGGGGCGAAAACATCCGTGTGTAACCGAGCCCTGTTCCGTCCGATGAGCCAAGCGCGCCTTCCCACAAATGTTCGAAGAGGTTGAACTGAAGCATCGTTTCGAACATCGGCACCTGTACGCACTGGCCGACCCCGGTGCGCTCGCGGTGATAGAGCGCCATGCTCACAGAGGAGGCGAGTACGTATCCACAGAACTTGTCGACGATGACCGTCGGAAAATAGCGGGGTGAGCCGTCGGCATCGCGATTCATCGCGGCAATCCCGGTCTCGCCCTGGATCACGTCGTCGAAGGCCGGCCGATCCTTGTAGGGGCCGTCCGGACGATAGCCGGGGCCCGATGCGTAAATGATGCGGGGATTGCGGGCCTTGACACTCTCGTAGTCGATGCCCAGACGCCGTGCCGCGCTGGGGCGCATGCTGTGAACGAAGACATCTGCGGTTTCCACCAGCCGAAGAACGGCTTCGCGGCATTCGGCCAGTTTCAGGTTCAGCGACACGCTCCGTTTGTTGCGGTTCATGATCGTATAAAACACCGCCATGTCGGGGTTGCGACCGGGGCCGTTCTTGCGGTTCTGGTCACCTTCGGGCGGCTCGATCTTGATGACGTCCGCGCCCATGTCGCCCAGAAGTTGCGTGGCGACGGGGCCCAGCACATTGATGGTCAGGTCGATCACGCGCACACCGGTCAGCGGCCCGGTTGGCTGATGCAGAGGTTGCTGTGGGGTGTGCATGGTCACGCCTTGTAGTTTTTTCCTTTGACCAGCCGCAACGGCGTGTACACCATGACTTCCGAGCCGTCCTGCTTGATCACGCGGTTGCGCGTGCGCACAAGTCCGAGGCCAGGACGACCGTTGCTGGGGCGGCATTCGATGACTTCACATTCGACATGGATGGTGTCCCCCACAAAGGTCGGACCTTTGATGTCGAGTTCCATGTTCAAAAAAGCGAAGCCGACGCCTTGCATCGTTGCCTGGGTCAGCAGCCCTTCCATGAAGGTGAATACCAGGGCACCCGGTGCGACCCGTCCTTTGATCGCGGACGTCTCCTTCAGAAACTCGGTGTTAGTGAACAGCACTTCGAGCATGCCGGTCACCGAGACGAAATTGACGACATCCGCCTCCGTGACAGTACGTCCGACTGTCTTGAACTTGCGGCCGACGGGCAGGTCTTCCCAATGAACGCCCAGGCCGACTGTTTCGATCTCTTCCATATTTGTTCTCTCTCCTGTTGTCACGCGTCTGTATGTCGGGCACGGGGCTCAGTCTTCTTGACACGTCCGAAGACGCTGTCGGCGACGATGTTTCGCTGGATCTGGTTCGTTCCTTCGATGATCTGAACCACCTTGGCATCGCGGAAATAGCGGTTGATCGGATATTCGTTCGAGATACCCGCAGCGCCGAACAGCTGCACTGCGTCGGTAGCCACTTTCATCGCGACGTCCGAGGCGAACATCTTCGCCATCGCAGCCATCGGGGCGAGTTCGCGTCCTGTCGCGCCGGAGTCGACGAGCGACGCCGTGCGGTAGACGAGCTGACGCGCGGCCTCGGTCTGCGTGATCATGTCGGCCACCATCCAGCGCACACCTTGAAAATTGCTAATCGTCTGCCCAAAGGCGACGCGGTCCTGAATGAAGCGGATGGTGTGGTCGATCGCGCCCTGGGCGATGCCGACAGCGCGTGCGGCCACGATCGGGCGGCTCGTATTGAGCGCTTCCATCGCGACTTTGAATCCCTGTCCGCCTTCGGGGCCAAGCCGGTTATCGGCGTTGACAAACGCATCGTCGAAAAAAAGCGGGCAGGAAGCCACGCCGCGCGCGCCCATCTTGTCTTCTTCCCGGCCGATCGTGAGCCCCGGCGTTTCACGGTCTACAACGAAGAGGTTGATGCCGAGATGGTTGCCTTCTTCGTCAAGCGTCTTGGCGGCGACCAGCAGAAAGTCGGCAATGTGTGAATTCGTGCACCAGATCTTCGAGCCATTCAACACGTAACCGTCCCCGCGACGGCGCGCGGTAGTGCGAATTCCCGACACGTCCGAGCCGCTTTGCGATTCCGTGATGGAAAGCGCGCCGCGCAAGTCGCCTGACGCAAGCCCTGGCAACAGCCGGGCCTTCTGCTCTTCGGTGCCGCCCGCCAGAATCGCGCCGAAGGGCGTCCATTGCACGACCAGCAGGTAACCCGTGTTGTAGCAAACGCGCCCCAATTCCTCGACTGCGATACAGGCGGACATCACGCTGCCGGCGCCGCCATAGGCTTCCGGGAAAGGAAGCGTGAAAAGACCCAGTTCCTTAAGCAACGCGTACATATCGTGCGGATATTCGGCGGTCCGATCGATCTCGTCCGCCCGAGGCGCCACTCTTTCCATTGCGACGCGCCTTACCAGGTCGCGGATCTGGATTTGATCGTCTGTCAGTTGATAGGTCACGTTGAAAGTCTCTTGCCAATGATGCGGGCCTAAACCGCCCTCGAAAGTTGCGTGCTTCATAAACATGAACACTGTTCGATAAAGTAAACGATGCATTTGGGCTCGTCAAGGGTGACGTCGGACGAACGGGGGTTTGCCCGTAGTGCACCTCGCGCACTGTTCAGATGTAGTGAGAGCCTTACCGGGCGGCGCATGAGTCCAATTCACCGCGGTTGACACGCGATCTGTCGCGTGTTTAGAATGTGGAACGATGTTCGGTTATTTGATTGTTCCGGATCGAAAACAAGCGCGACGGACGGGTCGGGTGCCGAGACCCGCAGGGCAGTGCATTGGGAGGAGCGGAAAATGGAGTCTGTTTGTCCTGAAGTCGACTATCAGAGGTTTCTGGCCGAAGGCCGTTTGATGATCCAGCGCAGCCGCGGCAGCGGCCGGCACGTGTTTTATCCGCGCGTGGCCGAGCCGGTTACCGGCGCGCGCGATCTCGAGTGGGTCGAGGCGTGTGGCAAAGGGACGGTTTATTCCACGACCGTGGTGAGGCAGAAGGCACCCACGCCGAGCTACAACGTGGCGTTGATCGACCTCGACGAAGGCGTGAGGATGATCAGCTGTGTCGAGGGCATCGAGCCGGACGCGGTGCGCATCGGCATGCCCGTGCAGGCGAGGATCGTATTCAGGAACGACGCCCCGTTGCTCGTGTTCGAGCCAGCCTGACGCCAGCTAACCGGCAGCTAACCGACAGCTAACCGGCAGCATGCGCGCAAGGCATCTGCTGCACCGATAAGAGACATCGCATGGAATTCAACTTACGTGGGCGTACCGCGCTGGTGTCCGGCGCGACATACGGAATCGGCGAAGCGCCCGGCATGTCGTCGCTGGATCTCGCCGCGCGCGCATCGGTCGACGCACTCGCACAGATCGGGCTGTCACCAGCCAATGTCGACGGCCTGTTCGTCTGCACGCCGGACGACATGTTGTCCGGCTTGACATTCGCTGAGTACCTCGGCATTCATCCGAAGTTCACGGACAACAACCGCAGCGGCGGCTCGGCGTTCGAGGTCTATGCGCATACCGCGGCGATGGCGCTGGTCACGGGCCAGATCGACGTCGCGCTAATTGCTTATGGCAGCAACCAGCGCAGTGCATCCGGCAAACTGGTGCAGTCGTCGCGCCCGTCTCCGTGGGAAAGCCCTTACAAGCCGATGAATCCCGTGTCGTCGTATGCGTTTGCCGCTGCGAGGCATATGCATCAGTATGGAACGACACGCCGCGATCTCGCCGAAGTCGCGGTAGCGGCCCGCAAATGGGCCCAACTCAATCCGCAAGCGTACGTGCGCACGCCGCTAACTATCGAAGACGTTCTCGGCGCGCGCCTGGTATCCGATCCGCTATCCGTGCGCGACTGTTGTCTCGTGACCGATGGCGCGGCGGCCGTTGTGATGGTGCGCGCGGATCGCGCTCGCGATCTGACGGACAAGCCGGTCTACCTGCTCGGTGCAGCATCGGCCACGTCGCATCGGGAGATCGCGAACATGCCCGATCTTACTGTGACCGCCGCAAAGGAATCAGGGCGGCGCGCCTACGAGATGGCCGGCGTCAGTGCGAGCGACATCGACGTTGCAATGCTGTACGACGCGTTCACGATCAACACGATCCTGTTCCTGGAAGATCTTGGTTTTTGCCCGAAGGGCGAGGGCGGCCGCTTTGTGTCCGACGGCGGGATTGCGCCGGGAGGCCGTCTTGCCGTCAACACCAATGGCGGCGGCTTGTCCTGCGTGCATCCGGGCATGTACGGATTGTTCCTGATGGAGGAAGCGATGCGCCAGCTCACGGGACGCGCGGGTGAACGGCAGGTTCCTCGCGCGCGGCTAGCCGTCGCGCATGGCAATGGCGGCGTCTTGTCGAGTCAGGCAACCGTCATTCTCGGCACCCAGGAGACGTTGTGACGTGTGCCAGCCGGTCAACAGGAGATAGACAGATGGGCGAAGAGACGACCGCCGACGCGACACAGATCGTGCAGGTCCAGCATGAAGGCGCGACCGCAATCGTCACGCTGAATTATCCCGAGCGGCGCAACGCGTTTTCGCTGAAGATGCGCGAAACCTTGTATGCGCGTCTGCACCACCTGATGCATCACGACGACGCTTGCCGGGCAATCGTACTGACGGGCGCGGGCAACACCTTCTGCGCGGGTGGCGATATCTCCGAGATGAAGCCGCGCAAGGTGCTCGAGTATCGCGAGCGCAATCAGTTGCCGCTGGAAATTTTCAAGCTGATGGTGTCCGGGCCCAAGGCCGTCGTTGCGGCCGTCGAAGGCTTCGCGCTTGGCGCGGGTCTTTCGCTTGCTGCCGCGTGCGACATCGTGATCACTTCATCCACGGCGCGCTACGCCAGTGCCTTCGTCAAAGTGGGATTGATGCCGGATACCGGACTCTACTGGAGTCTGGCGCAACGCGTGGGCGGCGGACGGGCGCGTGAGTTGATGCTGAGCGCACGAGAATTCAACGGAATTGAAGCGTTGCAGATGGGCTTTGCCAATCAGGTCGTCGAACCGGGGCAAACGCTGGCTGCAGCACTGGAAATCGCCGTCCAATATGCGGCGTTGCCGGCGGTCGCCATGGCGCATCTAAAAGCGGCGCTGGCCACAGGCATTCGTACGCTCGACGAGGCAATCGAAACGGAAGTCAATCTGCAGCCCATCTTGCGCCGTAGCCTCGAACACCAGGAGGCGGTCAGCGCCTTCATGGAAAAGCGCAAACCAGTATTCGTGGCTGACTAGGAAAGCACGTCATGAGCGAAAAGTATACGGACAGCAACACTGCGCCGGCATTGATCGAGGTAACGCGGGAAGGCAGCGTGGCCATTGTCACGCTGAACAATCCGGGGCGCCGCAACGCGATGGGCAGGCAGATGCGTCATTTGCTGCGCGACACGATGCACCGCCTGATCGCGGCCGACCCCGAATCGCGCGCAATCGTGCTGACAGGCGCTGGCGAGCACTTTTGCGCCGGCGCCGATATCTCCGAAATGACGCAGCGGAGCATCTTGCAAAGCCGCGAGATTCTGGCTGAATCATGTGTGGTGGTGCGTGACATGCTGGCCGGCGCGAAGCCAGTGGTGGCCGCCGTCGAAGGGGTCGCGTTCGGTGCGGGCCTGTCGTTGGCGGTGGCCACGGATTACGTGGTGGCGGCATCGAATGCGCGTTTCTGTGCGGCATTCATGCGTGTTGGGCTGATTCCCGACACGGGTATTCTGTGGACGCTGCCCGAAAAGATCGGCATGGCGCGCGCGAGAGAAATGCTGACGCTCGCGATGGAAATCGATGGCCTGAAAGCGGGCGAGTTCGGTTTGGCAAACCAGGTGGTCGAGCCGGGCGCTACGCTCGCTGCCGCTATCGAAGTGGCCCGCGGCCTCGGTGAACAACCGCCGCTCGGCGTTGCGTTGCTCAAGGCGGCGCTGACCGAAGGCGCCAACACCATGGAGTTGGCGCTGCGTACCGAAATCGATTATCAGCCGGTACTGCGTCTGTCCAAAGATCATCACGTCGCATGTCAGGCTTTTTTCGACAAGACCACGCCGGTCTTTACCGGTCAATGAACATTGGGGAATCTCCGATGAGCGTCGAACAAAATGAAGCGCTGCATGGCGCGGACGATGGGGACGATATCGTGCAGGTGCGCCACGAAGGGGATGTGGCTGTCGTCACGATGAACTATCCCCAACGCCGTAATTCCTTCTCGATGAAGATGCGCGTTGCGCTGACGGACACCTTCCAGCGCCTTTTTCAAGAGGACGCGGCTACCCGCGCGATCGTGCTGACCGGCGCGGGCGGACATTTCTGCGCGGGCGGCGATCTGTCCGAAATGCAGGCAGTCACACCGCCATTGCTTGAACTGCGCGAACGCATCGCCGTCGGTGTGCGTCTTTTTCGCCTGATCTACACGGGCACCAAGCCCGTCGTTGCCGCGGTCGAGGGGACCTGTTTCGGCGCCGGGTTGTCATTGGCCGCCGCTTGTGATTTCACGATCGGCTCCAGCGCGGCGAAATATTGTTGTGCCTTCACCAAGGTCGGTTTGCTGCCTGACACCGGTCTTCTATGGACGCTGCCGCAGAAGGTCGGCGGCGGCAAGGCGCGCGAACTCATGTTGAAAGCGGATGTGATCGACGCCGCTACCGCGCAGCGCATCGGACTTGTCAATCAGACCACCGCGCCGGGCGAAGCGCTCACTGCCGCTCTGGCGCAGGCAGCCCGTTTTGCCAGCTACCCGCCGGTGACGCTCGCGCTGCTGAAGGCGAGCCTCGTCAATGCAGGTAATTCGATTGAAGACGCATGGCGCCTCGAAGTCGATCTGAATCCGCTAACGCGCCGAACTAGCGACCACACAGAAGCGGTTGCCGCGTTCATGGAGAAGCGCAAGCCGGTCTTTACCGGCACCTGAACGAGTTCGCGCCCAACCATTTCCGCCTTTTATCAGCCACTGGATTTAGAACGCACACAGACCATGTTCAAGACCGACTTGCTGAAGGATAAAAAGATTCTGATTACCGGCGGCGGTACCGGTCTCGGGAAGAGTGTTGGCCGGCGTTATCTGGAACTCGGCGCGGAACTGGTCATTTGCGGCCGCCGCAAGGAAGTGCTCGACGCGACAGCCGACGAATTTCGCGCAGCTGTCGAGAACGCCCGTGTGACGACGATCACCGCGGACGTGCGCAACGCCGATTCGGTTGAATCGATGATGGACACGATCTGGCGCGATGGTCCGCTCGACGTGCTGCTCAACAATGCCGCGGCCAACTTCATTGCGCGCACTGAGACACTGTCAGCGCGCGCAGTCGATGCAGTGTTGGACATCGTGCTGCACGGCAGCTTCTATTGCACGATCGCCGCGGGCAAGCGCTGGATCGGCGCGGCCCGCCCAGGCAACGTGATCAGCACCGTGTCGACGCCTACCATGACCGGTTCCGCTTTCACCGCGCCGTCGGCGGCGGCAAAGGCCGGCGTGCTTGCAATGACCCGTAGTCTCGCTGTCGAATGGGGACCGAAAGGCATTCGGCTGAACGCCGTGGCGCCAGGTCTGTTTCCGACAGAAGGCGCGTGGGAACAACTTTACCCACCAGGTTCGCAGGTTGAATCGCAGGATCGCAGTGTTCCGCTACGGCGTTTTGGGGACCATCAGGAACTGGCCGATCTATACGCGTATCTTGCTTCAGACGGCTCCGGTTACATCACCGGTGACATGATCGTGATCGACGGCGGGCGCTGGATGCAGGGCGTGGGCGGTCCCACGTTTCGCGCGATGCAGGACTGGAGCGACGAACAGTGGGACGCCATGCGTGCCCACGCGCGCAAGGGCTGAGCATGGGACCGCTCGCTGGCGTCAAGATCATCGAACTGGCCGGTATCGGCCCCGGTCCGATGTGCGCCATGTTGCTCGCCGACCTCGGTGCAACGGTGCTCCGGATCGAACGGCGGCAACCGGTCAAGCTCGGTATCGAGCGACCGTTGCGCTACAACCTGCTGCTGCGCAATCGCAGAACGATCGCGCTCGATCTCAAGGAGCCGGCCGCGATCGACCTTGTACTAACGCTCGTGGAGGGCGCCGACGCGTTAATAGAAGGCTTTCGTCCGGGTGTGACCGAACGCCTCGGGCTCGGCCCGCAAACGTGCCTTGAGCGCAATCCGAAGCTCGCCTACGGACGGATCACCGGCTGGGGGCAGGACGGTCCGCTCGCGCGATATGCCGGTCACGATGTGAACTACATCGCCATCACCGGCGTGTTGAATGCGATCGGCCGGTTGGACCAGCCGCCGTCCATCCCGTTGAACCTGATTGGGGACTACGCGGGCGGTTCTTTGTACCTGGCCATGGGGCTGCTCTCGGCGATCCTTCACGCCCGCGGTGGCGGCGCGGGGCAGGTGGTGGACGCGGCGATTGTCGACGGCACCGCGAATCTGGCGACGACCTTTTTCGGCATGCACGCGGCAGGCATCTGGCGCGACGAGCGCGGCACCAATATCACCGATTCGGGTTCACATTTCTATGACGTCTACGAGTGCGCGGACGGCAACTGGATTACGGTGGGCCCCATCGAGGACAAGTTTTATCTGGAGCTCCTTCGACTGCTCGATATATCGCCGGACACGCTTGGCGCCCAGCTCGACCACCGCAACTGGCCCGCTGCACGAGCCTTGTTCGCGCTGAAGTTCAAGACGCGCAGCCGTGCCCAGTGGACCACGCTGCTGGAACATTCGGATGCGTGCTTCGCTCCTGTGCTGTCGTGGTCTGAGGCGCCTGAGCATCCGCATCTGAAAGCGCGCGGGACTTTTGTGGAAGTCGATGGGATCGTGCAGCCAGCGCCCGCGCCGCGTTTTTCGTCGACGGTGCCCGCAATGCCAACGCCGCCCGAAGCACCGGATCCGGCAACCATCGAGGCAGCGCTGTCGGCCTGGCTGGACAGGCAAAGTATCGACGAACTGAAACAGGCTGGGACGCTAGCCTGAGAGAGCGCTGCGGAACAAAAACAATGGACGGCCGTCAGCGCCGCGGCAACGAATCGAGACGAGACACCATGGACCTGCGATATACCGACGAAGAGCTGGCGTTCCGCGATGAAGTGCGAGCCTTTTTCAAGGAAGCGCTGCCGCAAGACATCCGCACCAAGGCAGCGCTGGGACAGCGCTACTCCTCAGCCGATCTGCGCCGCTGGCAGCGCATCCTGTACGAACGCGGCTGGGCGACGCCGGCATGGGATAAGGCGTGGGGTGGAACTGGCTGGAGCGCGGTGCAGCAATACATCTTCAAGGAAGAGCTGCACATGGCGCCCGCGCCGGAAACGCTTTCGTTCAATGTCAACATGATCGGTCCGGTGCTGATCGCGTTCGGCAGCGACGAGCAGAAACGCGACTTCCTGCCACGTATTGCGAGCCTCGAATACTGGTTCTGCCAGGGCTTTTCGGAGCCGGGTGCGGGGTCCGACCTGGCGGCGCTGAGGACGCAGGCGGTCCGGGAAGGCGATCACTACGTGATCAACGGGCAGAAGCTGTGGACCTCGACGGCCCATCACGCGGACTGGATGTTCTGTCTCGTGCGTACCGACACGAGCGGGAAGAAACAGCAGGGCATTACCTATCTGCTGATCGATATGAAAACACCTGGCTTGACGGTGCGGCCGATCATCACCATCGACGGTCATCATGAAACCAACGAGGTGTTTTTCGACAACGTACGTGTGCCTGTCGCAAACCGGATTGGCGAAGAAAACAAGGGGTGGGATTACGCCAAGTATTTGCTTGGCAACGAGCGCAGCGGCATTGCGCGTGTCGGCGTGTCGAAGATGCGCATCCGCCACGCCAAAGATCTTGCGAAGCGTGTTCCATGCGGTGACGGTGTGCTCTGGGACAACCCGCAATTTCGTGAGCGTGTCGCGTCTATCGAAGTCGAGTTGAAGGCGCTGGAAATTACGCAGATGCGAGTGATTGCCGGAAGTACCGCACGCGGTAGCCACACGCCGGACCCCAAGACGTCGATTCTGAAGATCAAGGGGTCGGAGCTTCAGCAACTCGCGGCCGAACTGCTTCTGGAAGTGGCCGGGCCTGACGCGCTGCCGCTCGATCTCGATTTCGTGCGCGGCGTAGGCGAGCCGATCCGCGACCCCGACTGGGCGCTGACTATCGCGCCGAATCATTATTTTGCGCGCCACGTTTCAATTGTGGGCGGATCGAACGAAATCCAGAAAAACATCCTCGCCAAGTCCGTTCTGGGACTTTGAGGGTCAATCGAAACGCGGAGAAGCAAGGGCCATGGACTTCGATTTTACCGACGAGCAACGCATGCTCAAGGACAGTGTCGACCGGCTTGTCAAAGACGAGTACAGCTTCGAGCAGCGTGCGCGCTACCTGGCGGAGCCGGATGGTTTCAGTCGCGCGCAGTGGGCCCGCTACGCCAGCATGGGCTTGCTGGGCCTGACCTTCGCCGATGACTTTGGCGGCAGCGGCTGCGGACCGGTCGAAACGATGATCGTGATGGAAGCGTTTGGGCGGGCACTCGTCGTCGAACCGTATCTGGCGACCGTGGTGCTGAGCGGTGGCTGCATCCGTCTCGGCAGCAGTGTCGCGCAGCGCGAGGCGATTCTGCCGCTCATCGCCGATGGTTCGCTGCTGATGGCGTTCGCACACGCGGAGCCGCAGTCGCGATACGACCTGGCCGACGTTGCCACCACCGCGCGACGCGACGGCGATGCCTGGGTGCTCGATGGAGCAAAGCGCGTTGTGATACACGGCGGCAGCGCTGACAAGCTGATCGTGTCGGCGCGCGTTTCAGGTGGCCGCCGCGACCGCGACGGCATTGCGCTATTTGTCGTCGATGCGCATGCGCCTGGTCTAACGCGCCGGGAGTATCTGACACAGGACCGGCTGCGCGCAGCGGATATCGAGCTGTCGGGCGTGCGCGTGAACAACGCGGATGTGATCGGTGTAGCCGGGGAAGCCTTGCCGTTGATCGAAACGGTCGTCGCGCAAGCGATCGCCGCGCTATGCGCGGAAGCCGTCGGTTCGATGGCGGCCGCGCACGACGAAACTGTCGAATACCTCAAGGTGCGCAAACAATTTGGCGTCGCCATCGGGTCGTTCCAGGCGTTGCAACATCGCGCGGTCGACATGCTGGTGATGGTCGAGCAGGCCCGCAGCATGGCGCTGTTCGCCACCATGATGAGCGAGGAGCCGGACGTGGACGAACGAGGACGCAGCCTTGCAGCGGCCAAGGTGCAGATCGGCCGCGCCGGCCGGTTTGTCGGCCAGCAGGGTGTGCAACTCCACGGCGGCATTGGTATGACCGAGGAATGCAAGGTCGGCCACTATCTCCGGCGCTTGAGTGTGATCGACATTCTGTTCGGCGCCGCCGAACACCATTTGACCCAGCTCGCCAGTGCGGGCGGACTGATCGACGCAGCGGCCTGAGCCCGCGGCTTCTTCATGTGAACGGAATCATTCAGATGAGCAGACTTTCTACCTCCGATCCGTATCAGGAACTGCGCGATGCGTTGCGCGATCTGTCGAAGGAATATCCCGACGAATACTGGCGCCGCATCGACCACGAGCGTGTTTATCCCGAAGCGTTCGTCGACGCGCTGACGCGCGCAGGCTGGATGGCCGCGCTGATTCCGCACGAATACGGCGGCTCGGGTCTTGGGTTGAGCGAAGCTTCCGTCATCATGGAAGAGATCAATCGCAATGGCGGCAACTCCGGGTTTTGCCACGGCCAGATGTACAACATGAACACGCTGTTACGCAACGGCTCAGAGGCACAAAAGAAAGCCTATCTGCCGAAGATCGCCAGCGGCGAACTGCGCCTTCAGTCAATGGCCGTAACGGAGCCGACCACCGGCACGGACACCACCAAACTGAAAACCATGGCGGTGAAGAAAGATGGCCGCTATGTCGTGAACGGTCAGAAAGTGTGGATCTCCCGGGTGCAGCATTCGGACCTGATGATTCTGCTGGCCCGTACCACACCGCTCGCCGACGTCAAGAAAAAGTCCGAGGGGCTTTCGTGCTTTCTGGTCGACTTGCATCAGGCGATCGACAACGGTTTGACGGTGCGTCCGATCCCCAACATGGTCAACCACGAAACCAACGAACTGTTTTTTGACAACCTCGAGATTCCCGAAGAGAACCTGATCGGCGAGGAAGGCAAGGGCTTCAAGTACATCCTCGATGGACTGAACGCGGAGCGTGCGTTGATTGCCGCCGAATGTATCGGCGACGGTTACTGGTTTGTCGACCGCGCGCGGAAGTACGCCACCGAACGGCAGGTGTTCGACCGCCCGATCGGGATGAACCAGGGCGTGCAGTTTCCTATCGCTGAGTCGTATATCGACGTCAGAGCTGCGGATCTGATGCGCTACAGAGCATGCGAATTGTTCGACGCCCACCAGCCCTGCGGTGCCGAAGCGAACATGGCTAAACACCTGGCCGCCACAGCCTCATGGAAGGCCGCGAATGCCTGTTTGCAAACGCACGGCGGCTTTGGCTTTGCATGCGAATACGACGTGGAGCGCAAATTCCGCGAAACCCGTCTTTATCAGGTGGCGCCGATCTCGACCAATCTGATTCTGTCGTACGTGGCCGAGCATGTGCTGGACATGCCACGCTCTTTCTAGATAACGCGACCACCGACGGAGACATCCATGGGCTACGAGACCATCCTATATGACGTAAAGGACCGGATCGCCACGGTCACGCTGAACCGTCCAGAACACATGAACAGCTGGAACGACAAGGTCGCCACAGAAGTTTATGAAGCGATGCAGGCAGCAGGGGCCGACCGCGGCGTGCGCGTCATTGTGTTCACCGGAGCGGGCAAGGCGTTCTGCGCCGGCGGCGATATTCATAGCTTTGGCGGCGATCCAGCCGCGCTCATGACCAAGCTGCCGCGTCCTTTCGATATGCGCAAGCGCGCCGACTGGCAAACGCGCTGCTCGTACTACCCGGCGATACCGAAGCCGGTCATCGCCATGCTCAACGGCGCGACAGTGGGCATTGGCCTGATTCACGCGCTGTTCTGCGACATCCGCTTCGCTGCCGAGGACGCCACGATTACCACTGCTTTCGCGCGGCGCGGACTGACCGCCGAATATGGCATGGCGTGGATACTCTCGCACCATATCGGGCATGCGCGGGCGCTCGACTTGCTTCTGTCGGCGCGCAAGATCAAGGGCCTCGAAGCGGAACGCATGGGGCTTGTCAACCGCGCGTTTCCGTCGAGCACGCTGGCCGAAGAGACGTACGCGTATGCGCGCGACCTCGCTGAGAACTGCTCGCCGCGCTCGATGCGCGTGATGAAGGCGCAGCTCTGGGAAGTGCCGTTTCAGACGCCGCATGAAGCCATCATGTCCGCCGGCCTCGACATGCCGATTGCGAATCAATGCGACGACTACAAGGAAGGCATCGCCAGCTTCCTCGAAAAGCGCAAGCCGAATTTCACCGACGATTGAAATCCTACGGGGCAAAGTCATGTTGAAGTACGAAGTCATCAGGAACTGGCCAATTGAGGATGTGACCCAGAGCTACTCCGAGCGTGATGTGATGCTCTATGCGCTCGGTCTCGGCATTGGCAGCGATCCGCTCGACGCCGCGCAACTGCGCTATGTCTACGAGAAGGAACTGCAGGCGTTGCCGACGTGCGCCGCGGCATTCGCCTGGCCGAAATCATGGATGCGTGATCCGCGTGCCGGCGTTGACTATCTGAAACTCGTGCATGGAGAGCAGGACGTCCGCTTCCTTCGTCCGATGCCGACGGCCGCGACTATCGTCAGCAAGACACGTGTGAGCCTTGTTTCAGACAAGGGAGCGGGTAAGGGCGCCATCGTCGAACTCAAGCGCGATCTGCTCGAGCAGGGCAGCGGCGAACGGCTCGCCGAGGTACGGCAAGTGTCTTTTCTGCGCGGCGACGGTGGCTTCAGTGTGGAGACCGGCATCAGCGACCCGCCTCCGGAGGCGCTGCCATCGGTTCCCGAGCGCGCCCCGGATAGTGAATTCGAATTTTCGACTTCGCCCCAGGCTGCGCTGATCTACCGGCTTTCGGGCGACTCGAACCCGCTGCATGCCGACCCTGAAGTGGCCACGAAAGCCGGCTTCAGGCAGCCCATTCTGCACGGACTCGCGACGTACGGGATTGCAGGCTATGCCGCGCTCAGAACGTGTGCCGGCAATGACGCCTCGCGCCTGAAGCGCCTTGCGCTTCGTCTTACGTCGCCGGTTTATCCCGGCGAAACTATCCGTTTTCAATTGTGGCGCGAGAGTGACGCACGTTTCCATTTGCGGGCTCGAGTCGATGCGCGCGATGTGGTGGTGCTGAATAACGGCATCGTGGAGATTGGCTGAAACACCGGACCTGGATTGATGTCCTCGGCAAGCGTGGTCAAAGGAGTGCGTTTTATGGATTTGCGAGAAAGTCTGGAAGACAAGGCCTTTCGCGCATCGGTTCGCGAATTTGTGGCGGCCCGGTTGCCGTCGGATATCCGCGAGCGAGTGCTCAATTTCCGTCATGTGCCGCGCGAGGATTACGTTCGCTGGCAGCGCATCCTCGCAGCCAACGGTTGGGGCGCGCCTGCGTGGCCGCTCGAATACGACGGCGCGGGGTGGAACGCTACGCAACGCAATATCTTCGACGAAGAGTGCTTTACCGCCGGCGCGCCCAGGCAAATGCCGTTCGGCCTGTCGATGGTCGGACCGGTGCTGCAGAAGTTCGGGTCGGCCGCACAGCGCGATTACTTTCTTCCACGCATCGTGTCGATGGAGGACTGGTGGTGTCAAGGCTATTCCGAACCTGGCGCCGGCTCGGATCTGGCTTCGCTTAAAACGCGCGCGGAATGCGTTGAGCGCAATGGTGAATCGTTCTATATCGTCAACGGCCAGAAGATATGGACTTCGTTTGCGCAGTGGGCCAACTGGATTTTCTGTCTGGTGCGCACGCAAAGCGGCGGTCGTCCGCAGGAGGGCATTTCCTTTCTGCTGATCGACATGAATACGCCCGGCATCACCGTGCGGCCAATCAAGACACTCGATGGCGGACATGACGTCAACGAAGTTTTCTTCGAGAACGTCGAGGTACCGGTCCGAAATCTGGTCGGGGAAGAAAATCATGGTTGGTCGATCGCGAAATATCTGCTCGGGCATGAACGCACCAATATTGCCGGGCTCGGCAACTGCAAACGCTTCATGCGGCGATTGAAGGAAATTGCGCGGACGGAACTGAAGCACGGCAAGCCACTCATCGACGATGTCCGCTTTCGCGACCGGATCGCGAAGGTCGAGATCGATCTGATCGCGCACGAATGGTCGCTGCTGCGTGTGGCCTCCGCTGAATCGGCGGGACGGACGATTGGTCCCGAAGCGTCCGTGCTGAAGATTCGCGGCTCGGAAATCCAGCAGGAATTGACCGAGCTCATTATGGAATGCGCCGGTCCCTATGCCGTGCCATTCGTCGCTGACGCGCTCGATGGAGAGTGGAGCGGCGAGACTGCGAACGGTGGACTGCTGAACGCGCTCGCCGCGCACTATCTCGACTGGCGCAAGATCTCGATCTACGGCGGTTCGACCGAGGTGCAGAAAAACATTATCGCCAAATTGGCGCTCGGCATCTGAGGAGACGTCATGGACTTTGCGCTCGCCGAAGAGCAACAGATGCTGGCCGACGTGGTCGGCCGTTTCGTCGATAACGAATATGCTTTCGAAGCACGGCGGCGGCTGGCGGCGACAACCCAGTGCTGGTCGTCCGCCCATTGGTCCACGCTCGCCGACATGGGGCTGCTGGCGCTGAACGTCCCGGAGCAATACGGTGGTCTTGGCGCTTCGCCGGCGGAAACCATGATCGTCATGGAGGCATTGGGTCGGGGGCTTGTGCTCGAACCGTTCCTTTCGACGGCGGTGCTGGGCGCAAGACTGATCGGCGTTGCGGGCCACGAGGCGCGCAAGGCATCGTGGCTCGCCAGTCTCGCCGCCGGCAGCCTGAAGACCGCGCTCGCGACGCTGGAGCCGGGCGCGCGCTTTGACCTATGGAACGTGACCACGACCGCGAAAGCATCCGGTGCAGGCTATGTGCTCAATGGCCGGAAGGGTGTGGTCCTGCATGGCGACAGCGCTGACCTGCTGTTTGTTTCTGCACGAACGTCGGGCGAGCCGACGGACACGGCGGGCATCACACTATTCGCTGTGGACGCAAAAGCGACTGGCGTCACGGTGAAAGGATTTCCTGCGCTCGATGGCCAGCGCGTCGCGGAGATTACGCTAGACGACGTGCATGTCAATGCGGACGCTGTGCTCGGCACCGTGGACGAAGGCTTCGCACTGCTGGAATGGACGGTCGATCACGGCATCTTCGCGCTTTGCGCGGAGGCGGTGGGGGCGATGGAAAAGCTGGCCGATCTGACCTACGACTATCTGCGCACACGCAAGCAGTTCGGCGCGCCGATCGGCAAGTTTCAGGCTTTGCAACATCGCGCCGCCGATATTTTAAGCGCCGTCGAGCAGGCCCGTTCAATGGTGTACTTCGCCGCCGCAAAACTTGCGGACGACGATACGCGCGAAAGCCATCGCGCGGTCTGTGCTGCCAAGGCGATGATCGGGCGCAGCGGCCGCTTCGTTGCACAACAGGCCATACAGTTGCATGGCGGTATGGGAATGACGGACGAACTGTCAGTCGGATGGTACGTGAAACGCCTGACCTGCATCGATATGACCTGGGGCAATACCGAACATCACGTCGAGTTGTACGGGGCCTATCTGTAGGCGTCAATCACCTAATGGCCGGTGCGATAACCGCTATGCCGGTGTGCCTGGCCGCGTCACAAAAGGAGACACCGAATGTCAGCAACCGGTCATGCAGCGCCGCCCGAGTCGGCGCCGATCCCCGCACATGTGCCGCCGAAACTGGTGGTAGATGTGGATATCTATAATCCGCCCGGCGCCGGGGACGACTACCATCTCGCGCTAAAGAGGCTGCACGACGACGGCATTCCCGACATCTTCTGGACACCGAGAAACGGTGGCCACTGGATTGCGACGCGCGGTGACGACATCTACCAGATATTCAAAGACTACGAGAATTTTTCGTCGAAGCAACTGACGGTGCCGCTGGTCGAACATGCGCCGCTGCCGCCGATCTTCTTCGATCCGCCTGTGCATACGAATTATCGTGCGCTGATTGCTCCGGCTTTCATGCCCCAGGCGATCAGCAAGCTCGAAGAGAAGGCCCGCGAGATGGCGATCGAGTTGATCGAGGGCTTTTATCAGAAGGGCGAGGTAGAGTTCGTCTCGGGCTTCGCACAACACTTGCCGATCGGCATCTTCATGAACATGGTCGCGTTGCCTGCAGAAGATCGCGATTACCTGCTTGGCCTCGCCGACCAGATGGTTCGGCCCGACTCGTCAGAACGAAAGCTGGCTGCGCTCGGCGCGATTTTCGAATACCTCGGCGTCAAGATTGCAGAGCGGCGTGCCAACCCGGGCGACGATCTTATCAGCCGGATCGTTCAATCCAGGATCGACGGGCGCGCGCTGACGGATCAGGAACTGAAGGGGCTCTGCGGACTCGTACTGATCGGGGGGTTAGATACCGTCGCATCGGCAATGGGTTTTATCGCGAATTTTCTCGCGAAAAGCCCGGCGCATCGTAAGGAGTTGATCGAGCACCCGGAACTCACGCAAAAGGCGGTCGACGAGTTGCTGCGGCGCTTTCCGGTGGTCAATCAGGGACGCCGCATCACGCACGACTTCGAATACAAGGGCGTGCAGATGAAGGAAGGCGACATGATCATTATCCCGACTACGTTGCACGGACTGGACGACCGCAAGTTCAATGATCCGCTTACGGTGGACTTTTCTCGCCCGACGCCTATTCACTCGACTTTCGGCAACGGCGCGCATCGTTGTCCAGGATCGTTTCTCGCGCGTGTGGAACTCAAGGTGTTTTTGCAGGAATGGCTCAAGCGAATCCCTGACTTCCGGGTCAAGGCAGGCGAAAAGGCGGGCGTGCATGGCGGCGTCAACGGCACGCTCTATCATTTGCCCCTGGAGTGGGACGTGCGTTAAGAAGAACAGGGCGCTTCGGCGCCCTGTGTCGTTGGATAAGGCTCTGGATAAGAGTCAGTGCCACGCTGCCTTCAGTGACTGATTATTCGGACACCTTGACAATTCACTCGCCGCGGGTCAGCCGCGCGTGGTCTGTTTAGTCGTAGCGCTGCTCGTCGCGGCAAGCTTCTCAATGCGCATGGCCCGCGGAGGCTGTTCAGACGCGTCGGCCTTAACCGGCATCACCGCCGCTTTGCTCGCGGAGTCGGAGATGCCGCGCAGCAGGAAATGCGACAGTGCCGGGATCAGGATAAGCGCGCCGATCATGTTCCACATGAACATGAACGTCAGCAAAATGCCCATGTCCGCCTGGAACTTGATTGGCGAAAACGCCCATGTAACGACCCCCGCCGCCAGCGTTACCCCAACCAGTGCGACGACCTTGCCGGTGAATTGCACAGCACGGCGGTAGGCTTCCGCCAACGGCAGTCCTGCTCGCTGGTAAGACAACTGGACGCTCAACAGATAGAGCGCATAGTCGACACCGATGCCGACGCCCAGCGCGATCACCGGCAATGTCGAGACTTTCACGCCAATGCCGAGCGTCACCATCAACGCTTCGCAAAGAATCGAAGTGATCGCGAGAGGCACCACTGCCACAATCACCGCGCGCCAGCTGCGGAAGGTGATGAAGCACAAAAGGATGACCGCGCCATACACCATGAGCAGCATTAGCCGGTTGGCCTTCGCAACAACAACGTTCGTCACTGCGTCGATGCCGGCCGAGCCGGCTACCATCAGAAACTGATGGTCCTTGTCGTTGTGTGTTTTCGCAAACTCTTCGGCAGCCGCCATGACGCGCGACAAAGTCGCCGCCTTGTGATCGGTCAGGTACGCAATGATCGGTGCGGTCGTGCATGTCGCGTTCAGCAGGTCCGGGTGGTCAAGCACAATCTGCGAAACGGTCTTGTTCTGGATCGACGGCACGCGGTCGATCGTGTACCACTTCGGATACCCTTCGTAGAAACCGGAAGTGACCCAGCGGGAAAGCGCGCCGATCGAGGTGGTTGTCTGCACGCCGGGCACTGTGCGCAGCATGGTCTCGAGCCGATCGGCCTCGACGGCAAGCGGAAAGTTGTTGCCGTCACAACTCGTCTGCGAGGACTTGCCGATCACCACGAACAGGTCACTCGAAAGCCCGTAATGGGCATTGATATAAGCGGTGTCGATGTTATACCGCGAGTCCGGCCGAAGTTCCGGTGCGCCCGCATCGAGGTCGCCGATCTGCAGCTTCTGGCTGACGCTCCATCCACCCACGGCGAGAAGCGCTGCACACGCAATTGCTGCAGTGGCCCATCGGCGCTCGGTGAAGCGATCAAGCGCGTTCCAGAGTGAACCGACAGTATTGCGTCCGGCGTTTTCTTCTCTCTCGGTCCTGACGCTACGTCGGGCCGCCGAGGGGCTGACACCGATGTACGACAGCAGAACCGGCAGCAACAGCAGGTTCGTGAATACCAGCACGCCAACGCCGACGCTGGCGGTAAACGCGAGATCCTTGATGACGGGGATGTCGATCACCATCAGCACGGCGAACCCGACTACGTCCGCGAGCAGGGCAGTGAGGCCGGCGAGGAACAAACGGCGGAACGTGTAGCGCGCGGCGACATACTTGTGCGTGCCGCGGCCGACGTCCTGCGTGATGCCGTTCATTTTCTGGGCGCCGTGGGATACGCCGATCGCGAAGACAAGAAACGGCACCAGAATCGAATACGGATCGAGCACAAACCCCAACGTCTTGATGATGCCGAGCTGCCAGATCACCGCAATCAGCGAGCAGCTCACTACCAGTAAGGTGCTGCGAATGCAGCGCGTGTAGAGAAAGATCACGACGAGGGCAATCAGCGCTGCCATGCCGAAGTACATCGCGACGAGGTTGAGCCCCGAGATCAGATCACCTATCAGCTTGGCGAATCCGACAACGTGCACGCGCACTTCGCCATGGGACTCGCGCTGTAAAACGTCTTCGATCTGATGAGTAAGCTTGGCGTAATCGAGTGGCTTGCCGCTATCGGCATACGCGTCGAGCAGGGGTATCTGGATCATGCTCGACTTCAGATCGTTCGCGACAAGGCTGCCAACGATGTTGGCACGCGCGACATTGATGCGAAGCCGATCGATCTGCGCCGGTGAGCCGTCGTAGCTTTCGGGCATGACAGGGCCGCCCGCAAAACCGTTCTCAGTCACCGTGTTCCAGCGTACGATCGGCATCCACAACGACTTGACGCCAGGACGGTCCACGCCGGGAATCAGGAACAACGCGTCGTTGATCCGTTTGAGCGCATTCAGGTAGGCGGGATCGTACACGTTGCCATTTTTCGCTTCGACGACAATCCGCACCGAGTTCCCCAAACCCTTCAGATCCGCCTTGTTCGTCACATAGTTGCGGATATAGGGGTGCGACAGCGGGATCATCTTCTCGAAGCTTGCGTTGACTTCGAGTCGCGATGCCTGAAAACCCAGAATCGCCGTCACGATGGCGCAGATCAGCACAAGCCACGGACGGCGGTTGAAGATCAGCCGTTCGAGCATGTTTCCGGATCGCCGGTCGAACGTGCTGGGATCAGTCACTATCGGCATTTTGTCGAATTGGGCGTTGCTACCTGCCGCCATGTCTGACTCCTGGAATGCAATGGAAGAAAGCTTTCACTTGGCGCTACCTGCGGCGGGAAGCACGATGCGGGAAAGTCCTGCCGCGCCCGTCAAGATAGCTTCGCGGCCATGCATGGTCATGCCGAAGACCGGGCCGGACACCGGTGCGGCGAGGCGGCTGAATGTCTCGCCCTGATCTGTGCTGACCAGCAGTTCGCCGGCCTGCGTGCCGAGCACCAGCCGGCCATCGGCAAGCTGCCCGCTGGCCAGCACGCTCGCACCGGTGGGCAAGGTAATCTTCTGCCACGTCTGGCCGTTGTCGACCGTGCGGAATGCGTTGCCCAGCAGACCGTAGGCAATCAGCGTCGAGCCGCTCGAGGCCATGCCGAAGAAGCTGCTTTTCGACGGCGTCTTGAGCGCAACGAAGCGCTGCGCGCTCTCGTCGAGTTTGAGCAGAAGGCCCTGCTCGCCGGCAAGGTACAGCGTGGACCCAATGCGCCGGATGGTGTGAAGGTTCAGCGCATTCGGATTGTCAACGCGCTCGAACCACGGCTCCCAGGTTTTGCCGCCGTCGGCGGTATGGAAAATAATATTGAACGAGCCGACTACCCAACCGGAACGGTCGTTGTCGAACCATACGTCGAGGAATGGTCGGCCGCCCATGTCGGCCAGAAAGCGCGCGGCTTCGTCCTGTGCGGCCTTTAAATCCGGTGACGCGCCAGTCTGGTGAGCGTAGAAACTCTGCATCAGCCTTGCCGCCGCTATGCCGTCGAGCTGCTTGTGCCACGTGGCTCCGGCGTCTGCACTGTGCAGCACCTGGCCGTCGTGTCCCACGGCCCAACCTTGCTGCGGTGTTGCAAACATGACGGAGACCAGATCCGAACTCACCGGGCTTGGCGCCTGCCGCCAATGTGCGCCGTCGTCGTCAGACAGAAGGATCACACCACGCGGTCCGACCGCAACGAGCCGCTTGCCTGCCGGCGCGACCGACATCATGGGTTCGTGCGCAGCGTTTGGCGCGGCGACGGCAGGGGTGTCGATCGGGTCGTGAAAGGCTGCGTTCGCATGGCCGGGTACGAAACAGCCCGCGGCCAGAAGCGTGAGCGTGACGGCCTGCATGAGCGGGACGAGCGCGCGAGTTGTTCCAGGGCTCATTTCATCTCCTTGCGCCGCCACGGCACACGAGGTGCCGTGACGGGCTGTCTCATCTTATTTTGTTCTGCTGGCATGCGGCGATGGCGGGCCAACCATCGCCCGCCCTGCCCATTGTCGTGCCTTAACGGACACCAGTCGACTGCATCCGGTCCGGCGTGAAGAAATCCTTAGGCAAGCTCACGTTGAAGAAGATGCCGGGCGACTCCGCAGGATGGCTGCCGAAGATATAGATGCCACTGCCGAAGTCATAGAACCAGTTGCCGAGCGAGTAAGGCACCTTGTAATCGTAGGCCGGCACGGTGGTTTCGAATCCGCCGCGATAGAGCTTTCCGGACTGGTCGTAGGCATCCATCGCACCGCCACCGCCATCTTCATCCATGTACATGACCTTCTTGCTGTACACGTGACGGACATTGGGCTTCAGTGTCAATTCGACGACCCACACCCGGTGCAATTCCCAACGCGTCGTATCGGGATTGACGAACTTCGGCGTGAGAATCTTGCTGGCGGGTGTTTCATACTGCTGCTTGTAGTCGTTGTACGGAATGTACATCTCCTTCTTGCCAACAAGCTTCATATTCCAGCGGTCCAGCTTGCCGTAGAACAACTGGATGTCATCCATAGTGATGGCGCCGGAGTAACCCGGGTTCGGCGTGTCATAGGCGAGATCGGGCGCCACACGCACACGGCGCTGGCCGGGACTGTACATCCACGACTGTTGATCATGGTCCGAGGTATTCATGAAATACCAGAAGAGCGTCGTTTCGCCGATCAGCCGAGCCGGTGCGGCATAGTCGTTGAACACCTGGTACCAGATTGCTTCGCCGCCTTTCTTCTTGAATTCGTCTTCGTTCTTGATGTCGTAGTAGGGGTAGCTCAATGAACTTTTAAATTGAGCCGCAAGCGTCGAGTTCCCGGCGCTGTCGACCAGGTAGGTCTTGACCGTATTCCTCTGGTAGGTGCCGACGTAGCGCAGTTCCCAGTCCCAGATCGCTTCCTGGCCGGTCTTGGGCACAGGGAACGGTTTGCCGCCGAAAGCGCCGGTGAGGGACAGGCCGTTTTTATCGAGCTTCGCGCTCGACGCGTTCTTCTCCGAATTTGCCAGATACCAGTCCGGAAAAGACGCGCTGCGATGCGTCGGGTAAATGTCCATCCGGTAGGTTGGATAGCGTTTGAAAAGCTCCTGCGCGCTGGCGCTCAGTTTGTCCGCGTACTGCTGATAATTTTGCGCTGTGATTTGCAGTGTCGGCTTTTCATCGGGGTAGGGATCGGCCCACTTGCCGCTGTTTGCCTTGAAGCCGGCCGGCATTGTCGTGATGCCACCGGCGTAGGCGGGGATGGTGCCGTCCTTGTTCCCGGCAATTTCCGCTCCAAATGGCGTAGTGCCTGATTCTGCCGCGAGTGCTGTCACGCCAGCGAAGGGAACCGCGCAAAGCGGGACGGCGACGGCGAGTGCCTTGACGAGTCTGGATATACGTTTCACAACTGTCTCCATCTGTTTTAGAACGTAGTCTGGTAGGTAATCCCAAGCCACGATTTGTCGCTGTACGGTGCGCCGATAGCCGATGCCGTACCGCTGCTCGAGCGTCCCTTCTTGTTCGTGTAGTACGTGTACGTGATATCTATTTCATGCTTGTTGTGGATATTGAAGTTCAATCCAATCAGGAACGTATTGAAGCCCTGCGATTCCCCGGCGTTGTTGATCACCGGTGAGTAGCCCTTCAGGTTCAGGTTGACGAAGAGGGGCATGGTCAGGTCGACGCCAGGAAACACCTGGTACCACTGCGGGCTCGCACCGATACCCATACCCATCCAGAAACGAGACGCGCAGTTGTTGTACGGATTGTTGCCGGTGCTCGAGCATTGTCCTGACGTATCGTAGCCAGACAATGCGAGGTTGCCCGGGTTGTTCTGTACAGACATCAACCGGTTGAACGCGAATTCGCCCTGTATAAACATGTTGTCCCAGAAGGGCGTCTTGCCGACAGACTGCGTCAGGTTGAAGAGCCCGTGCAACGTGCGACCCGTCGGAGCGTTGTTGATCGTCGTTGCGCTGGTGGGACTCAGCGGCATATTCCAGCGGTAGGAAATTTCAGCTGCGTACGCGGCGCTGCCAAGCGGACCGTTGATCCCTGCGCCGACCAGGTTGACGTCATTACCGTATTTCGCCTGAATGCCGGGCAGCGTGACCGGCCCCAGATTGACGCCACGGCCAGGCGCCTGCAGCGCGGCCCACGGGAACTTCATAGCGAAATGCCGGAAGGCAACTTCGGCTGTACTGCCGATCGCATCGATGCGCCATTTTCCGTCGATGCCTATATCACCCTGCTGGCCCTTGATCGGCGCAACCCGGTTCAACGGCACCGGGCCGAGTCCAGGGATCTCCGTATAAGCGGCTACCGGCGGTCCGTACAACACAGCGTCCGCGCCGCCGAAATACGTGCCGCCTTCGGGAATGCGGTCGTGATCCCATTCGAGCGTGTACTGGGCCGCCAGGGTAATGGTGTCGGTCAGCTTGGTCGACACGACGGTCTGAGTGGTCGGCAAGACCACTTCTTTGAGCGACGCGCTCGGGCTGATCGTTGCCTTGTACAGATCGATCGGTTGCTGGGAGAAGGCAATTGAATTCGTGCCGCCGATCGTCGCGAAAGCGGCCTGACCCCAGGTAATGGCCGTGCGGCCGAGTTTGACGTCAACCGGGTGGTCGCCGAGATTGAACGAGCCGAAGACAAATGCGTCGCGCAGCTCGCCGCTGGGACCCCCGTAATATTTGTCGATATAGCTCGTGTAGGTATTACCCGGATAGTTCGGCAGATTGTTGGGCGAAGGCAGCGACGTGTTGTTGCTGACGTGGCGGCGGTAGCTCGGGTCGTACCAGGCGGCCGCGCTCACGCGGAAACCCCAGTTGTCCTTGTACTTGAAGTCGAATTCACTGTACAGATTCAATCGAGCTTGAATCGTGCCGAATTTCGATGTCGAGAGGTCGCTTTCGTCGTAGCCCGGGCTGTTCGTGTAGAAGCCGTCGCGGCCTTGCAGACGCAGGCCGTAATCGCCGCGCACGGTGTTGTCCCAGTGCATGTCGATGTCAGGGTTCGGCGTAGTGATCTCGAAAGCCAATCCGCTTGTGCCGTACAGCCCGCAGACAGCCGCGAGGCAAGTGGTCCATACGGCAACGCTGATTTTCGTGGGCCGAGGCCGATAGTGTTTCATGTTGTCTCCTCTACGTTGAATTTTCGGCCTACTGCTCAGATGTCCGTTTAAGCCTGCGGAACTGTGTCCGCTCTTTTTCAACTCTCGATGGAGTGAGGTCCACCGTTGACCACTGCGTCCAGCTAGTTGCGCCGTCTCTGTTTTTTTGGACATTGTGCCGACTGTCTAGCGGAGAAATGTGAATACTGTTCGCAAATATAAACACGCATGTGGGGGTTGTCAACGCTGTTCAGGGCGGTAGTTTCACTACTGCGAGGCCGGCGCTGTTCATCGGATCAGCAGAGAGTATCCACATCCGCGCTCCCTGAAGTGCGGACAGCGTGTTGCGCTGCGCCGCTACGTTAAGCGGTCTTTGCGCAAAGGAATGGCTAAACCACTGACATCGGAAAGCAGAGGATCTCCGACACACCGCCGTCGACCATTAGCATCTGGCCGTTCATATAAGAGCTGGCTTCGGACGCGAGGAACACGGCCGCGCCGCCAAGTTCTTCGGGGCGTCCCCATCGTCCGACTGAAATGTGCGAACGGACGACTTCCTTCATTTGAGGGTTCGACGTGACGGGCTCGGCCATATCGGTCATGAAGTAGCCGGGGCAGATGCCGTTGCAGCGAATGCCGTGGCGGCCCAGTTCGGCGCCGAGCGACTTGGTGAGACCGGCCACTGCGTGCTTGCTTGCTACATACGCCTGCAGTTTTTCCCGTCCCAGGACCGAAACGTACGAACCGACGTTGATGATGCGCCCGTGTCCTTGCGCGATCATCGGCGCGGCGACCTGCTGCGCGAGAAGATAGGCCGCCGTAACGTTGGTGTCCATCGTGCGCTGCCACATGGCCGGCGTTGATTGCAGAAAATCGGACCACTCGCACATGCCGGCGTTGTTCAGCAGGATGTCTATCCTTGCGTGACGCGTGAGAACGTTCTGCACGGCGGTCGCGATGCCGGCGTGATCAGTGAGATCGAACGGCTCGAAATCAACCTGTTCGCTACTGGCGCCAGTCGTGCCGCGAATGGACCCGGCGGCGGTTTCGAGGCTGTCGCGGGAGCGGGCGGCGAGCACGACGGTCGCTCCCGCGGACGCGAGTGCGCTCGCCATCGCGAATCCCAGACCACGTGACGCACCGGTGACGAGTGCAACCTGACCATCGAGAGAGAACATTTTCATTGGCACGTCTTCCCGGCAACGAGCGCCGACCGATGGCTGGACTTGCGCAGGCATCGGTCAGAGGGAATTGGAAGATACGAACGATGTTCTACATTATGAACAACATTCGGAGATTGGCGAAATGGGGTATACGCGGGGTCGACAGGCCGCACCGCGCGATTTGTGGACAGGGATCCGTTGCAACCGACCGGCAAGCGTTAGGCGTGCAGAATCACGATCTTGCCGAAGTGGCGCTGACTTTCCAGGTGACGCAGAGCATCGGGCACGTCGGCAAAGGCAAACGTCGAATCGATCACGGGCTTTAGTCTATGGAAACCGATTGCGCGGTTCATGGTCTCGAAATCCTGGCGGGACCCGACGTGAATCGGGGCAATAGAAAGGCCGCGCATGAAGAAACCATCACCGGGCGAGGGGACACCGGTGAGCATGCCCACCACACTGATGCGGCCGCCTTTTCGTGTGGCCGCGACCGATTCGGCGAAGGTCGCCGCGCCCCCGACCTCGACGACGAGGTCGGCGCCATCGCCGTCGGTCGCTTCCAGCACGGCATCCGCCCAGCGCGGCGTGCTGCGGTAATTGATGGTGGCATCGGCGCCCAGTTGCGTAAGCCGTGCGAGCTTCGCGTCGCTCGACGAGGTAGCGATGACCCGTGCGCCGAAAAGCTTCGCGAACTGCAGTGCAAAGAGCGAAACACCGCCGGTTCCTTGCACGACCACGGTTTGCCCAGGCAGCAGCGGCCCATGTTCGCACAGCGCATTCCAGGCGGTCAGGGCCGCGCATGGCAGCGTTGCCGCCTCTTCGTCCGAGAGGTGCTCCGGTATCGCGACGAGTTCTTCTTCGCCAAGCAGAACCGTCTCGCGCAGCATGCCTTCGACGATTGCACCGCGTCCCAGCGTGTCCGAATGCTGCGGCAGCGTGCCGCCAACCCAGTTCTCATAGAACGTCGCCACGACCCGATCTCCGGGCTTCACGCGACGCACGCCCGGGCCGACGGCGATGACCGTGCCCGCACCGTCCGAGACCGGAATGTAGTTCGGCTGCAGCCAGTCTCCGAGCGCACCGCGCATAAAAAGCAGTTCGCGAGCATTGAGCGAACTGGCATTCACTTTCATCAGCACCTGATGTGGTCCCGGTGGTGGCAGGTCCGGTTCCTCGCGGAATTCCAGCCCCGTAATGCCTTCGATCCGAGCGCAGCGATAAAGCTTCATGATGGCCTCCATAGCCGTCCATCGTTAGCTGACATTGCCTCGATGGACCTTCGTTGTCGTTGACAGTGGCGAAAGATGTGGTTCAGAATATAGAACATTGTTCATAAAAGCGTCTGGAGCGTCAATTGAAAATACTTGTCGCGGTGAAGCGGGTGATCGATTACAACGTGAAGCCCCGTGTCAAAACCGACGGTTCTGGCGTGGATCTGGCCAACGTCAAAATGGCCATGAATCCGTTCGATGAAATCGCGGTGGAGGAGGCGGTGCGGCTCAAGGAAGCCGGGGCCGCAACCGAGGTCGTTGTGGTTTCGGCCGGCACCTCGCAGTCGCAGGACGTTTTGCGCACAGCGCTGGCAATGGGCGCCGACCGCGCCATCCTGGTAGAGACAGCGGCGGATTTGCAGCCGCTCGCTGTCGCCGGGCTCATGGCTGCGATCGTCGAGCGGGAAGCGCCGCAACTGGTGCTGCTCGGCAAGCAGGCGATCGACAACGACGCCGGCCAAACCGGTCAGAAACTCGCCGGATTGCTCGGCTGGCCGCAAGCCACGTTCGCCTTTAAAACGGAATTTGCGGACGGTGTGCTGACCGTGACGCGCGAAATCGACGGTGGACTCGAGCGAGTCGCGCTCGATCTTCCCGCAGTCGTCACCACCGATTTGCGCCTGAACAGCCCGCGCTATGTGACGTTGCTCAATATCATGAAAGCGAAGAAGAAGCCGCTCGATACGCTGACGCCTGACGCACTCGGCGTGGACGTGACGCCGCGTCTTACGGTACTCGAAGTGACCGAACCGCCGCCGCGCAAGAGCGGAATCATGGTGTCCGACGTCGAGGCGTTGATCGAAAAACTTCGCAATGAAGCCAAGGTGATCTGACCATGTCCATTCTCGTTATTGCAGAACACAACAACGCGTCGCTGCACCGCGCGACGCTGAATGCGGTCGCTGCCGCGACGCAGATCGGCGGCGAGGTTCATCTGCTGATTGCCGGCCACGAAGCGTCGGGCGCCGTGGCCGATGCTACGAAAGTGAGCGGCGTGACCAAAGTTTTGTACGTGGACGCCCCAGCGTATGCGCACGCGTTGCCGGAAAACCTGGCGGCGCTGGTGGTGTCGCTGGCGCAGGCGTACAGCCACGTGATCGCGGCATCGACAGCCGTGGGCAAGAACTTCATGCCGCGGGTCGCCGCGCTGCTTGACTGCGCTCAAATATCGGAAGTGGTTGGCATCAAGGCAGCGGATACCTTTGTGCGGCCAATTTACGCCGGCAATGCGCTTGCCACTGTCAGGTCGGCCGATCCGATCAAAGTGTTGACCGTTCGCACGACGGCCTTCGACGCCGTTTCGTTGGAAGGCACCGCGCCGATCGAATCCGTGCCGGCGGCGGCGTCCTATGAACGCGCACGTTTTGTCGACCAGGAACTGACTAAATCAAGCAGGCCCGAACTGGCGGCTGCCAATATCGTCGTGTCGGGCGGGCGCGGCATGCAGAACGGCGACAACTTCAGGCTCCTTGACGCGCTCGCCGACAAACTCGGCGCGGCAGTCGGCGCTTCGCGCGCGGCGGTCGACGCGGGATTCGTGCCCAACGACTATCAGGTCGGGCAAACGGGCAAAATCGTCGCGCCTCAGCTCTACATTGCTGTGGGCATCTCCGGTGCGATCCAGCATCTGGCCGGCATGAAGGATTCAAAGGTCATTGTTGCGATCAACAAGGATAACGAGGCGCCGATTTTCCAGGTCGCCGACTACGGCCTCGCGGCCGATCTTTTCGATGCTGTGCCCGCGCTCACGGAAGCGCTGGACTGACGTTGGACCGGATTGACAAGGTTCTTCCCGTCAGCCTAGTATTTTGAACGACGTTCATATATACCCACCGCTGCGCGCCGGGGACTCGATCGGCAGGTGCGCCGGGAAGCAGGAATCCAGGATCGGCACACAAGCCGGCGACACCATGAAGGAGATATCAATGGGTGACACGAATACCAGTTCGCTTGAGCATGCTGTCCGCCTCGATTTTGTGCCCAAGGATAGTTACCTGTCGAAGCAGTTCCTCGACGAGGAGACGCGAAATTTGTGGCCGCGCGTGTGGCAGGTCGCCTGCCGGCTGGAAGAGATTCCGGGCGTCGGCGACTACGTCACGTTTGACGTAATCGGCGAGTCGATCATCGTGGTGCGCACAGCCGCAGACCAGATCAAGGCCTATTACAACGTCTGTCAGCATCGCGGCCGGCGTCTGACGAACGGCTGCGGCAAGGCGGCGAAGTTTCATTGCAACTATCACGGGTGGCAATGGAACCTTGATGGAAGCGTCGCACGCGTGCTCGATCGCAGCGATTGGGAAGGCTGCCCCGACATGGCCGACGAGGATCTGCGCTTGCAGGAAGTCCTCGTGGATACATGGGGTGGATTCGTGTTCATCAACATGGATACCAACGCCGAGCCGCTTGCAAAATTCCTTGAGCCGGTTCCGGAAATCACGAACTGCTTCGAGTTCGAAAAGATGCGCTACCGCTGGTACAAGTCGATCCGGCTGCCGTGCAACTGGAAGGTCGCACTAGAGGCGTTCAACGAGGGCTATCACGTCTCGGCAACGCACCCGCAACTGCTCGACGTCGCCGGCGATGACGTCACCCGCAGTTTTGCCTATGGGCGCCACGGAATGTTCGGCTATGCGACAGCGACGCGCTTCATTGGCGGCCCGTCCTCGCGTACCGGAAAACCGCTGCCGGAAGACGTGCGCCAAGGCTTGGTCAATTTCTTCAAGGTGATGGAAGACACGCTGAAGGCGATCAATTCCGCGCGTGACTACGAAGCGTCCAAACGTCTGCTGACCGAAATGGCGCCCAATGGCAATCAGTTTGAAGTTCTGGCGAAAGCCATGGAATTCCAGCGCGAGGCCGCCGTCGCGGAAGGTGCGGGTTGGCCCGATATTTCCTTCGCGCAGATGGGGCGAGCGGGCGCCGACTGGCACGTGTTTCCAAACCTCATTTTCCTGCCTTATCCGGACGGTGCGCTGTTCTATCGCGCGCGTCCCGACGGCGACAATCCGGACTCCTGCATTTACGATATCTGGTCGCTGGTTCGCTACGCGCCGGGCGCCGAGCCGCCGCTCAAGCGTGAGTTTTACTACGGGGTCGACGACTGGAAGCAGAACGCATTGGAGAACTTTGGTCTGATCCTGTGGCAGGACTTCCAGAACATGACGAACGTGCAGCAAGGCATGAAATCGCGTGGCTTCAAAGGATCTCGCACGAATCCGCTGCAGGAGACCTCGGTGTCCAATTTCCACCGCGCGCTGCGGGAATTCATCGCCGGGAGGAATTGAGCATGAGTGCCTGGGATGCGACCTATGACTTCGTGGTTGTCGGCAGCGGCGGCGGCTCGATGTGCGCCGCGCTCGCGTGCAAGACGGCGGGCAAAGAGGCGCTGATCATTGAAAAGCAGTCGAAGGTCGGTGGCTCGACGGGGTATTCCGGCGGTGTCTGGTGGTTGCCGAACAATCATGTGATGCGGCGGCACGGCGTGCCCGATTCGTACGAGCGCGCACGGGAATACTTCGATGCGGCAGTCACCTATCAAGGGCCCGGAACGTCGCCGGCTCGTCGGGAAGCCTATTTGCGCACCGGCCCAAAGATGGCTGAATTTCTCGAACAGCAGGGCATGCAGTTCGTCTATGCGGACGGATGGTCCGACTACTACGACACATTGCCTGGCGGTGAACCTCGTGGCCGCTCACTGCTCGCAAAGTTGTTCGACGTTAAGGAACTGGGCGAATGGGCGCCGAAGCTTTCGCGCTACAAAGGGGTATCGATTCCCGCCAATTCGAACGAATTCCCACAGCTTTTCCTGCTCAAGCGCACATGGGGCGGCAAACGCAAGGCGATGCAGCTCGCGGGCCGCATGCTGTATCAGAAGCTGACGGGCAAAGAGCTGGTCTCGAACGGCGCGGCGATCCAGGGCCGCATGCTGCAAATAGCGCTGCGCGAAAACATTCCTATCTGGACCGAAACACCCGTGCGCGATCTCATCGTAGAGGACGGGCGGGTGGTTGGTGTCATTGCGATGCGCGGCGGACGTGAAATGCGCGTGCGTGCTCGCGAGGGCGTGTTATTGAATACCGGCGGGTTTTCACATAACGCCGAGATGCGCCGCAAGTATCAGCCGCAGCCGTCGTCGAGCGCGTGGACAAACGCCAATCCCGGCGACACCGGCGAGGTTCTCGAAGCCGCTGTCGCGATTGGCGGCGCGGTGGATTGCATGGAAGAGGCCTGGTGGGTCGTGACCTCGCTTGGGCCCAACGAAACTCTGCCCGAAGGCGCGCGCGCGCCCGACGGCTCGCCGCTGCCGTTCATGCATCACCTCGATCTGTCGCTGCCGTTCTCCATCATGGTCGACCAGGACGGCCGCCGCTTTTGCGACGAAGCCGGCGCCTACATGGAGATCGGCCAACGCATGTACCAGCGTCAAAAGGAAACCGGCAAGGCGGTACCGAGCTGGGTGGTGATGGACAGCCGTCAGCGCAAGTATTACCCGTGGGGCACGGCAATGCAAGGTCAGGTCCCGCAGCAGTGGCTGGACAGTGGGTACATGATCAAGGCTGGCTCGATTAGCGAGCTGGCGCAAAAGTGCGGTATCGACAGCGTCGGTTTGCAGGACACCATCACGCGCTTCAATGGCTTTTGCGAGTCGGGCGTGGACAGCGATTATGGACGCGGTTCACGTGCTTTTGATCGCTGCCACGGCGACCCAACGATCAAGCCGAATCCCAACCTCGGGCCCATCGAGCAGGCGCCCTTTTACGCAGTCCGTATGTATCCGGGCGACGTCGGTACGGCAGGCGGACTTGTCACGGATGAATATGCTCGCGTGCTAAAAGAAGACGGTTCGCTGATTCCCGGGCTCTATGCGACGGGCAACTGCACTGCGTCCGTTGTGGGCCGTTGTTATCCTGGCGCGGGCAGCAGTATCGGCGCGTCGTTCGTTTTCGGTTACATCGCCGCGCTCCATGCCAGCGGCGCACAAACGATCTGGTGATCGAAGGAGACCTTCGCATGAAAGTCCATCAGCCGCCTGGCAGTGAAGTCCTGGTCGATATCTATCGGCGCATGACGCTTATCAAGCAGAACGACGAGCGGTTTCGTGCAGTTATCAAATCCGGCAAGATGGTCCTGCCGTATTATTCGCCGCGCGGACAGGAGGTGATTCCATCGGCGGTATCCGCCTGTCTTGGCAGCGACGATTACATCTGCACGATTTATCGTGGCGTGCACGACATGATCGCCAAGGGCGTGCCGCTCAAGGATCTTTGGGCCGAGTTCGGGGGCCGTGCCACTGGCACCTGCAAAGGCAAGGGCGGACCCATGCACGTCACGCATCCGGCGTCCGGCGTGATGGTGACGACGGGAATTGTCGGCAGCTCGATGCCTATTGCGAACGGTCTCGCGCTAGCCGCGCAGATTCGTGGCGAACCCCGCGTCGCAGTCGCCTATTTTGGCGACGGCGCTACCAACATCGGCGCTTTCCACGAATCGCTGAATCTGGCGTCGGTGTGGAAGCTGCCAGTCGTTTTCGTGTGCCAGAACAATGGCTATGCCGAGCATACGAAATACGCGTACGGTACCTCGGTGGCGAACATCGCTCAGCGTGCGGTGGCGTATCAGATGCCGGGCATTACCGTCGACGGTAACGACCCCATCGCAATGCATCGCGTGGCGCGAGAGGCTATCGAGAGGGCCCGCGAAGGCGGCGGTCCGACGTTGATCGAAGCCAATACATTTCGCTTTCACGGCCACGTGTTCGGCGACCCGGATGCCTATATGGACCAGAACGAAAAGGCGGCGTGGGTGGCAAAAGATCCGGTGCCGCTCTTCCGGGCATGGCTGATCGCCGCGAAGCATGCGACCGAAGCGCAGCTGGCGGAGATGGAAGCGAACCACAACGCGGAAATCGACGCGGCTGTCGAGTTCGCGCTGTCGAGCGACTATCCGGACGTCGCCGAGCTGCGGCGCGATATCTTCAAAGACGAGGTGCTGGCATGAACCAGACGCAGACCGACATCAATACGATTCAGGCCGTCAATCTTGCCCTTGACGACGCCATGGCCGCGGACGTCAATGTCATCGTGCTTGGCGAGGACGTGGCCGACGGGCAGGAAGGGGGCATTGTCGGCGTGACCAAAGGTCTGTCGACCAGGTACGGCACGTCGCGCGTCCGCTCCACGCCGATTTCGGAGCAGGCCATCATTGGCGCGGCGATTGGTGCGTCGATCGTCGGCATGCGTCCGGTCGCCGAAATCATGCTGATGAATTTCACAACGGTCGCGATGGACATGATCGTCAACCACGCCGCCAAGTTGCGCTTCATGTCGGGCGGCCAGACCCATGTGCCGCTCGTGATCCGCACGATGACGGGCGCCGGGTTCGGCACGGGTGGCCAGCACGCCGACTATCTGGAAGCATGGTTCGCACACGTTGCAGGCATCAAGGTCGTGGCGCCGTCTACGCCCGCCGACGCTTACGGCCTGATGCTGTCCTGCATCGACGACGACGACCCGTGCCTCTTCATCGAGAACATGCCGACCTATTGGAATCCAGGCAAGGCGCCCGAGCGCGGCGTGCGGATTCCGCTCGGCAAAGCCAACGTGGTCCGCACCGGCACCGATGTGACCGTCATCACCTATAGCCGCCGCGTGCATGACGTGATGGCTGTGGCCGAACAGCTTGGTGCGTCAGGGATCTCCTGCGAGGTGATCGATTTGCGGACGATTTCACCGCTCGACACGGAAACGATCCTGACCTCGGTGGCTAAAACGGGCCGCGCTGTCGTTGTGCATGAGGCGGTCAAGCCATTCGGAGTCGGCGCGGAAATCGCGTCGCGCATCTACGAATCGCTGTTTCGTGAACTGAAGGCGCCTGTGCAGCGGGTCGGTTCCCAGTTCTGCCCGGTCCCATTTTCGAAGCCGTTGGAAGATGCCTTCGTGCCGGGGGCCGCGGAGATCGAAGCAGCGATTCGCGCAACGCTCGATGACACAGGTTCGAAGTCCCCATCCCGGTTTTCCTGATCTTGAAGAGAGCACTTATGTCCACACAGGTTTTGCTTCCAAAGCTGGGCTTTTCGATGAACGAAGGCACGCTGACCGAATGGCTGCTGGAAGACGGCGCGGCCGTCACTGAAGGTCAGGCGCTCTATGCGCTGGAAAGCGACAAGTCAGTGCAGGAAGTCGAGGCGCCGGCTTCAGGAACGCTGCGCATCGTTGCCCAGATCGGCGAGGTTTATCCGGTCGGTACGGTACTGGCGGAGATCGTCTGATTTGCCGGTCGTCCTTTACGTTGATTGAACCCGTCTAGCGAGGCATCCGAAATGAGCGTCGAATCCGTTTCCACCGCACCTCCCGTGGCTGCGCCGGCAGTTGTCAATGGTTCGGCGCCGGCCGGTGTCGGCGCGAATCTTCCCCCGTGGCCGCAGGTCGACTTCGCCGAATTTGGCGAAGTCGAGGTCAAGCCGGTCTCACGCATTCAGAAGCTGACGGGCGCGTTCCTGTCGCGCAACTGGCTGACGATTCCGCACGTCACCCATCAGGACGACGCCGACATCACAACGCTCGAGGCCTTCCGCAAGGCGTATAACGAGGGTGGACCCGCAGTCAAGCTGACGCCGCTGGTATTTCTCATCAAGGCGGCGGTTCGTGCGTTGCGGGAGTTCCCGCAATTCAATGCATCGCTGGACGGTGACGGCAAAAACCTCGTGCTCAAAAAGTACTTCCACATTGGGGTCGCGGTGGACACGCGTTTCGGTCTTCTCGTGCCGGTCTTGCGCGACTGTGACAGGAAGAGCGTTCTGGAACTGGCGGCTGAGCTAACAGCGGTGTCGCTCAAGGCGCGTGAGAAAGGCCTTTCGATGGCGGAAATGTCCGGCGGCTGCTTCTCGATCAGCTCACTGGGAGGGTTTGGCGGCACGGGCTTCACGCCGATCATCAACGCCCCCGAAGTTGCCATTCTCGGAGTGACGAAAACCCGGCTGACGCCCCAGCCCTCCGGCGACGGCGGTATCGACTGGCGCAAGATGTTGCCGCTTTCGCTGAGCTACGATCATCGCGTGATCAACGGTGCGGACGCAGCTTGCTTCACGGCGTTCATAGCTGCGGCGCTTGCAGACCCGCAGACGCTTGCGGCCTGACATTCGAGCGTTAAACATACGAAGACAGGATCGAGATGAAAACGATTGGGGAGATGATAGAGCGCAATGCCCGCTTCTATGCGGACAGGGAAGCCCTGGTTTTCGGTAGCCGGCGCGTGACTCATGGCGAGATGGCAGCGCGAGCCCGCCGGTTCTCCGATGCGCTCTACCAGCGTGGGCTCCGGCGTCAGGACCGGGTCGCGGTACTGGCGATGAATTGCGCGGAGTACTACGAGACTTACCGGGCATGCGAATGGGCCGGCTTTCTGCTCGCCACAATCAACTTCCGGCTTGCGCCAGCGGAGATCTCGCACATCCTGAAGGATGCGGCGCCGAAAGCCCTTGTTTTCGAGGCGCAATATTCGGAGCTCGTGGACGGTCTGCGCTCGCAGATGCCGGACATCGAACAATATATTTGTATCGGCGATGCACCGCCGTGGGCGACATCTTTCGAGGCCGTCATGGAAGCCGGCTCGCCGGAGGGACCGCCCATCCGCTCGCAGCCCGACGACTACGCTTATCTCATCTACACGAGCGGCACGACAGGTCGCCCAAAAGGCGTGGTCCGCACGCACCGCGCGATGTGCGCGACCGCGGACAGCTGTGCGCTCGTGACGGAATTCTCGGGGCACTCACGCGTGTTGCAGACCACGCCGGCGTTTCACGTAGGCGGTATCGGTTATGTGAACGCGGTCGCGTGGATGGGCGGCACCACCGTGTTGCACCGTGGTTTCGAGCCGAAGGCGGTGCTCGAGGCGATTCAGGCAGAGCGCATCACCTTCACGTTTCTCGTCTCGGCGATGCTCCAGGCGTTGCTCGATGTACCCGAACTGGCGTCGTACGATTTATCGAGCATCGAGAACATCACGACGGCGGCCGCGCCGGTTCCTGTGCCACTGCTCCAGAGAGGTATCGAGGTGCTCGGTCCCGTGTTCGCGGTCCAGTACGGCATGACCGAGAGCAATGCCTGCTGGCTGCCCGCGCACGAGGTCCGGCCGCATGGCACGTCCGAGGAAATTCGACGGTTGGCGTCGGTGGGTCATCCGTGTCCGGGCATTGAATTGCGCATCGTCGACGATAACGGGGTGGACCTTCCGCAGGGACAGACCGGCGAAGTGTGGCTGCGCTCGGCCACCCAGATGACCGGTTACTGGAACAACAGCGTCGCAACGGTAGAAGCGTTGCGCGACGGCTGGTATCGCAGCGGTGACATGGGCTATCAGGATAGCTGCGGCTACGTTTTTCTTGTCGACCGTAAGAAGGACATGATCATCTCGGGCGGCGAAAACATTTACAGCCGCGAAGTCGAAGACGCGTTGCTTCAGCATCCCGCGGTGATGGATGCCGCAGCGATCGGCGTGCCGCACGAGAAATGGGGCGAATGCGTGAAGGCGATCGTCGTTCTGCGCACAGGGGAATCAAGTCAGGAAGCCGAACTCATCGCATTCTGCCGCGAGCTGATCGCAAGCTACAAATGTCCGAAGTCGATCCAGTTCGTCGACGAACTCCCGCGCCTGCCTACCGGAAAGATCAGCAAGGTCATATTGCGCCAGCGTTTTAGCAGCTGAACTTCTGGCGCGCGAGTACCTTCTTCGAATGAGAGTGAATCATGGGCAAATGGCTTAAAAGCACCGAATGCGTTCAGTTCGATGTAGCTGAACGCGTTGCGCGAATCACGCTGAATCGTCCGGATAAACGGAATGCGATTAACGGTGTCCTTCTGCGTGAACTGAAAGAGGCGCTGCTCGAAGCCGATGATCTGAAGTCGGTCAATGTGATCGTACTGCGCGGAGCCGGTAAAGATTTTTGCGCCGGTTACGACCTCGTCACCACGTATTCGGACCGCGCGGCTGAACAGGTCGATCCGGGTGAGTATCGCGGCACGATACGCAGCTTCGATGACGATTGCTGGTCGATGGAGCGGCAGTCGGAAACCGTCAACCTGATGGCCGAAATTCACAAGCCGATCATTGCTCAGGTGCACGGTAACTGCCTCGCCGGTGGCACGGACCTCGCGTTGGCCTGCGATATGGTGCTGGCGGCGGACAACGCGCGGATCGGCTTTCCGGCGACCCGCGCCAATGGCTCGCCGCCGGCGCACATGTGGTTCTATCACGTCGGGCCGCAGTGGGCGAAGCGCCTTTTGCTGTCGGGCGACTCACTAACGGGCCGCGATGCCGCGAAGATCGGTCTCGTGATGGATGCGGTACCCATCGAGGAACTCGACGCTGAAGTATCGGAACTGGCGCGCCGGCTGTCTTTCGTCGACGCGGACTTGCTCTCGGCGAACAAGCGGATTGTGAACCTCGGCCTCGAACTCGCGGGTGCGCGCGCGCTGCAACGCCTCGCTGTCGAGAACGATGCGCGCGCGCATCAGAGCCAGGGACCGCGCCGGGCACAATTCAAGGCCGACATGGAAACCGTCGGTCTGAAAGATGCGCTCAAGCGTCGCGACGAGCCGTTCGGCAACGGCATGATCAAACTGCGTGCACGCGGTGAATGAAGCTTTTCGCCTGATGCGGGGAGCCTCTGAACGAGCCGTGCGATTCACCCACTGAAGACCGTTAAACCATGGATGTCGAACTTTCATTACAGGGTGCGATTGCAACGCTATCGCTGAACCGGCCCGAAAAGCTCAACGCGTTGACGCCGGAAATGCTGACCCTGCTGATCGAACATCTCGATCGTATCGAGCGGGACTCCGCAATCCGTGCGGTGATCCTGACGGGCGCAGGGCGTGCATTTTGCGCGGGCGCCGATATCAAGGGCAGCGGCGCGGCGCCCCCGCAAATGAGCGTATCGCACGCGCGCCAGTCGATGGCCGTGTACCAGCAGATTGCATTGCGGCTCTATAACCTCAACAAGCCAGTGATCGCGGCGGTACGAGGCGTAGCGGTTGGCATTGCATGGAGCTATGCGCTTTGTGCCGACTTGCTACTGGTGTCGGACACAGCCCAGTTCATCCCCGCGTTTCTGATGCGAGCGACGCTGCCCGAAGGCGGCATGGTGCATCTGCTCGCGCGTCACTGCGGCGAATTCCGCGCGAAAGAGATCATGTATCTCAATCGCAAGCTGACCGGGCAAGAGGCATTTGAGTGCGGGTTGGCGAACCGCGTCGTCGAAGATGAAAAGCTCATGCAGGTTGCCGAGGACCTCGCTGCGGAACTGGCAGCAATGCCGACCTTCTCGATTGGACTGACGAAGCAGTTGTTCCGTTCGAACGCCGGCACAATGGAACAGTTTCTTGTAGAGGAACTCAACGCTGTCGCTCTGGCTGTGAATTCCGAGGATGCGGCCGAGGGGCGACTGGCCGCGCGCGAAAAACGGACGCCGGTTTTCAAGGGGCGTTAGTCGATCACCTGATCCGATGCACGCAGCCGGGCAAGCAAGGCAGCGAGCCATTCAGGTCGCTCGCTAGCGGGAAATAGCAGGAGGAGCCAGACATGCATTTCGAGTACAGCGCAGAAGACGAAGCGTTTCGTCAGGAAGTCAGACAGTTCTTCGCGGAGCAGTTGCCGGCCGGTATCTCTCATCGCTGGACGATTGGCGCTCACCCTCCGGCGAGACAGGACATCCGCACATGGCAAGGCATTCTTCACCAGCGCGGATGGGGTGCGCCGCATTGGCCGGTGGAGTACGGCGGAACAGGGTGGTCCGGCTTTCGCAAGCATATTTTCATGGAAGAACTGTACAACGCCGATGCGATGGACTACGGCTGGCAGGCAACGCATATGGTTGCGCCCGTCATTATTGCGTTCGGCTCGGAGTGGCAGAAGCAGCGCTTTCTGCCCGCCATTCTCTCCGGGGACGAGTTCTGGTGTCAGGGCTTTTCCGAGCCGAATGCGGGCTCGGATCTGGCGGCGCTCAGAACCACGGCGGTGCTCGACGGCGACGAATATGTGATCAACGGTCAGAAGATATGGACCAGCGACGCCACGATCGCCGATTGGGGATTCTTTCTCGTCAAAACGGATACGACGGTTAAGCCGCAACGCGGCATCTCGTTTCTGCTCGTGAAGATGGATACGCCAGGCATTACGGTGCGCCCGATCGTTTCAATCGAAGGTGGAACAGGTCTGAACGAAGTCTTTCTCGAGAACGTTCGGGTTCCGGGTACGCATCTGGTGGGTGAGGCCGGGATGGGGTGGACTTACGCGAAATACCTGCTGGAAAAAGAACGCACGGCGAGCGCATTCCTTTACTTCAACAAGCGTGAATTGCAGCGTGCGAAGAGCATTGCCGAGCAGGAAACGATTGACGGTGTGCGTCTGATCGACACTCCGGAATTTGCCCGTAAGGTGGCGGCGGTTGAAGTGGATCTGCTGGCGCTGGAATGGTCGGTACTGCGCATCCTTGCAGAGGAAAAGACCACGCGCAACCTCGATGCGGTGATTTCGGCGCTCAAAGTCAGCGGCTCCGAGATGCAGCAACGCGTCACGGAGTTGCAGATCGATGCACTCGGTCCTCGCAGCATGCGCTTTCAGGAGCACGGGGATTGGAGCGTCGAGAACCCGTTGGCCGACGACGCATGGCCTGGTTATGTGGCCGGCCGCACGACCGGTTATCTGATCGGCCGTGCATCCACCATTTATGGCGGCGCGCGGGAAGTGCAGAAAAACATTATTGCCCGGCTGGCCTTTGGACTTTGACCATGGACTTCAATCTTTCCGACGAACAATCGATGCTGAAAGACGGCGTGGAGCGATTCATCCAGCAGGAATATGGATTCGAAGCGCGCCGGGAGATTGCCGCGAGCGAAGAAGGTTTTAGCCGTGAACGCTGGCAGTCTTACGCGGAACTCGGCTGGCTGGGCCTGACACTTCCCGAAGATGTGGGCGGGCTTGCCTGCTCATTTGTCGAGACGGCTGTTGTCATGCAGGCGTTTGGCCGCGGCATGGTGCTCGAGCCCGTTCTGCAAACGGCCGTGCTGTGCGCGACGATCGTCGATCGCAGTGGTTCGGAGATACAGCGGCAGGCTCTGCTGCCCGCCGTCATCGAGGGCCGGCTGCTTCTTGCACTGGCTGACAGCGAGGCTGGCTCGCGTTTCAAGCTGGGGTGCGTCACGCATACCAGTGCCCGCAAGACGCAAGGCGGCTATTTGCTGAGCGGCGCCAAGACGCTCGTGATTGCAGGCGGGTCAGCGGACCAGTTGCTCGTGACCGCGCGTCTCGACGACTCAGCGGAAGGGCCGGCGATTTTTGTTGTCGACCGCCGCGCAGCGGGCGTGAGTTGCCGTACGTATCGCCTGCTTGATGGATCCCGTGCCGCGGACATCGAGTTTCGTAACGTCGAACTGGATGAGTCGGCGTTGCTGAGCGCTCCCGCAACTGCGCCCGAATTGCTCGACACCGCGACGGGGCTTGCCACGCTCGCGAGCGTGGCCGAGATTCTCGGCGTGATGGAAGCCGTGATGGACATCACGGCCGACTATATCAAGGCGCGGGTGCAGTTCGGTCAGCCAATCGGCAAGTTCCAGGCGCTGCAACACCGAATGGCCGAAATGTTTGTTGCCGTAGAGGAAACGCGGTCAATGCTCTATTGCGGCATTGCTCATCTGGACCGGCCCGCAACGGAGCGCAGCCGCGCCATATCGGCTGCCAAGGCGGTTGCCGGACGCGCGAGCCGCTTCGTATGCGCACAAGGCATCCAGTTGCACGGTGGAATGGGCATGACCGAGGAATATCAGGTTGGCCACTATTTCCGCAAGATGACGATGATGGAAAAGATGTTCGGCGACATCGACTTCCACCTTGCGCGTTTCGCTGCGAAGCATTGATTTCCAGCATTGATTTCCAGCATTGATTTGCACCGTTGATTCTAAGCCGCGGCAATCATGAGGAGACATGGCACATGTTGCGACTTGAAGGAAAGATTGCCGTTGTCACGGGCGCAGCGTCGGGAATTGGCGCAGCCTGTGCCGCGATGCTGGCCACGCAAGGCGCACGGGTGGTCGTCGCGGACCGCAATGTCGACGGAGCAACGGCGCAAGCCGAGCGTATCGAACGCAACGGAGGTCAGGCGATTGCCGCGCCGGTCGATATTGGCGATGAGGCTTCGATCGCGGCGTTGTTCGCGCTGACATGCGAAACATGGGGCGGCGTCGACGTGCTGCACAACAACGCGGCGGCAACGTCGATATCGAGCACCGTCGATGCGGCCGTGGAAGCAGTCGATATTTCGGTCTGGGATGACACCATGCGGATCAACCTGCGCGGTACGATGCTGGCGTCGCGCTACGCGATCCCGCTCATGCGCGCTCGCGGAGGCGGTTCGATCATCAATACGTCGTCGGGCGCAGCGCAGGCAGGCGCGCTTGGTTATAGCGCTTATGGCGTCTGCAAGGCAGGTATCGAAGCATTGACGCGTTATGTCGCGACGCAGCACGGCAAGGAGGGGATTCGCTGCAACGCAATCGCGCCGGGGCTGATCGTGACGCCAGCGACGGTAGGGCACTACGCGGGGCCGGCGGGTGAAATGATGTTGAGCCACCATCTCACGCAGCGGCTCGGCCAGCCTGAAGACGTGGCGCACGCAGTGGTGTATCTGGCCTCCGACGAGGCCGCCTTTGTCACGGGCCAAATCATCAACGTGGATGGCGGGCTGCTGTCTCATCAGCCGTACTACGCGGACGAAATTCGCGCTCGAGCCTCAGCCAGTGCAGCGATAGACGAGCGGAGGACGAAGTGACAACGGATGTCAGCCTTCTCGCCCGAATCGATCGCATCGAGGCGCAACTGGCGATCCAGCAGTTGCCGATTCGCTACGCGATTGCGGTCGACGGTCGTGATCTCGATGCCCTTGTTAACCTCTTCACAGATGACGTCGATTGCGGCCGCTGGGGCACCGGCAGGGCAGCCCTGAAAACGTTTTACGGTTCCGGGAATATCCTCCGTTCGTTCTACCGCAGCGTTCACCAGATATGCGGACACGCCATCGACCTGATCGACGAGAACCACGCGTCCGGTCAGGTGTATTGTCGCGCGGAGCACGAGGACAACGGCAAATGGGTCGTCATGGCGATCTGCTATTTCGATCACTATGTGCGCCGTGACGGCGCCTGGTATTTTGAGCGCCGCGATGAGCGCCACTGGTATTCGACCGACTGGCTGGAGCGGCCGGGAGCGCCGCGCTTTCAGAACTGGCCGGGAAAATACGAGAGTGATAAATACCAGCCGCGCCTGCCGCAGAGCTTCCCGACCTGGGCCTCGTTCTGGGAGGCCGGCGAGGCCGAGACGATCAACACGCTCACGCGCTCGCCCTGACTGTCCCCGTGGGCGATGGCTTGCGGAAGCGAGTCGCGCGGGCAGGGCAGCGCGATCCTCTTATGAGGTACTGGGCAGGCGAATCACCAGCCCGTCGAGTTCTGGTGTGACATTGATCTGGCAGGTGAGGCGGCTATTTTCCTGCACATCCATCGCGCAGGTCAGCATGTCGGTCTCATACGACTCAGCCGGTGGCATGTGGCTAACCCATGCATCGTCTACATACGCATGGCAGGTAGCACAACTGCAACTACCGCCGCAGTCTCCCAGGATGCCCGCCACCTGATTGCTGACGGCGGTCTGCATGACGGATTCGCCAACGTTGGCGGACGCGGCGGTTTCGGTGCCGTCCGGTTGAATGAATCGAATGATAGGCATGATGTCGTTGGATGTGGAAAGGTCAATCAGACTGCAGGGAGCAGGCTTTTAAGCGGGATCGAATCGTCGGCGAGTTCGGTTGCCTTGACGGGAATCTTTTCGCCGACAAAACGTTTCGCCAGCATGAATTCCTGTGGGCGGCTGACGGTGTCGGCGGCGAGCATCACGCCTTCTTTCAGATAGAACGCCGAGAACGAACGGCTCGCCGGCGCACCGCGCAGCACGAGTTCGTCATATCCCTGCGACAGGCCCACCATCTTCAGCTTGAGATCGTATTGGTCGGACCAGAACCACGGCACGCTGTTGTACACCCGCTCCTTGCCGCAAAGCGTGGCCGCTGCCGTGCGCGCCTGTTCCATCGCGTTTGGCACGGACTCGAGCCGCAAGCGTCGGCCGAGCAGTCCATTGGGATGGTTAGTGCAGTCGCCGATAGCAAAGATGTCAGGGTCCGACGTGCGCGTGTGCTCGTCGACGACGATACCGTTGTCCACAGCAAGTCCCGCTGTTTCTGCGAGTTCGGTCGCGGGTTGCAAGCCCACGCCGACGATGACGAGATCCGCCGGAATACGTGAACCGTCGGCGCATCTCACCGCTGCAACGGCGTCGCCGGACGCGTCCAGTTCAAAGCCGCTAACCGCCGTGCCGGTGCGGATGTCGACGCCGGCTTCGCGATGCACCTGCTCATAAAACGCCGAAAGTTCAGGCGCCGTGACTCTCGCAAGTACACGCGGCAATGCTTCCAGAACGGTGACATGCAATCCTCGCCGGACAGCGATTGCCGCTACCTCCAGGCCGATATATCCGCCGCCTATGATGACCAGACGCACACCGGAATGAAACTGCGCACGGATGCGCGTGACGTGATCGAGCGTGCGCAGATAGTGAAAATTCGGCTGCTTTTCAATCTCTGCGATGCCCGGCAGTTCGAGTCTGCGTGCATGCCCGCCGGTGGCGATGACTAGCTTCGAATAGCCGGTTTCCCGTCCGTCCGACAGGGTAACCGTGCGCGCGGCGCGGTCGATGCGATCGACCCGCGTATTCGGAATAAATTCGATCCCGGCCTTGTCGTAAGTGGCTTGAGGCTTGAGGTAAAGCTGTTCGGCCGTCAGGTCGCCCGACAGAAAGGCTTTGGATAACGGCGGCCGCTGATAGGGCAGATGTGGCTCGTCGCCAACTAGCATAATGCGGCCCGCCCAGCCCTGGTCGCGAATGCTGGTCGCGCATTCGCCTGCCGCGTGGCCGGCGCCCACGATCAGTACGGTGTCCTGGGGGACTGCAGTGCTCATGAAGGCGAACTCCTGTCTCGCGTCGCCATTGCGCGTTCCATGACGCAACAACCGCGATCCGTTTCGTGAATGTCGTTCTTAAGTGTGAACGAATTGGCGGGTGACTGTCAATGCTCGCTAATCCGGGAATGAATGGGGCGGCCGGACAAGTGCATCGATGCCGCCCGTGGCGAAGCGCACGAGGTACGAATGCATGTTGTCGATGTCCACTGACGACAGTTGCGAAGCGCCGACCGTCGAGCCAGCTTTCGCGGCACGCGCATATAGCTCGTTCAGCACCAGATGAAATACCGATTCCACGAAGCCCTGCATCAACCTGATGGTGTCGATGTCCGCGTCGGGTAGTGCGATAGCGAACGCTTCACGATAACGCGCCGCGGTCGCCGCATATTGGTCGTAGAAAGGCGCGGTCAGGTCGGGCCGTTCAAGCAAACAACTGTTCTGGGTCAGCAGACGAAGGTAGTTGTGCCAGCCGGGGTCACCGCTTTTCAAATGTGCGAATGCCGGTGTCGACAACGCCGTGACGATTGCCTCGACGCTGGGCGCCGCGCCACGCGTATTGTCCAGCAATTCATCGAGCGATTCGGTCACCTGCTGGCTGATGACTGCCGCGCGCCGTCCAATCGCTTCGCGGAATAAGGCATCTTTGCTGCCGAAGTGATAGCGGGCCAGACTGAATTCGAGTCCACAGGCTTGCATGATGTCGCGGATCGATGTGCCGAAGTAACCATGTAGTGCGAATAATTCTTCAGCAGTATCGAGGATGCGCCCGGCCGTCGTACGTCGCGTGATCGCCGCTGGCGCACTCGCTGCCACAGGCTTGGCCATAGTTGGGGCACGCGGGGAACGGTTGCTGAGATTCGGCATGACTTGCTTCCCTGTAGCGAAAAGGCCGGAGCGGCGACGGTGCCGATGTCGCTCACGTGAGGCGATCTGCAGCTGAAAATTCTTTGTTGCACAATCGTGCAAATTCGAACATAGTTCACATAGTAGCACTGCGCTTGGAGGGCTTGTGCGCGAGTTTTTCGTGTCCCTATAACCTCAATGACAGGAGACGGCATCATGGGCAATCACATCAGACTTCAGGATTTCGACGATCCGGCGTTCAATCCCTTCTTCGAGGATTCGTTGGCCTACGGCGCTGATGTCGATCCTTATCGACGCATTGCCGAGTTACGCGAACAAGGTTCCGTCCAGAAGGGAGATTATCGGGTGCTCATGGGAACGCCTGCCGATCTGACCATGTCCGACGTCGAGCATTATTGTGTGTTTGGCTATGCCGAGGTTGCGCAAGTGTTGGGCGACCCGGCGACCTTTTCGAACCGGTCCTACGAACGCAATATCGGCATCAGTTTTGGTCGTAGCATTTCGACCATGGATGCTCCGGAGCATCCGAGGTACCGGCGGATTTTCCAGAAGGCTTTCCTGCCCAATACGGTGGCCGCATGGGGTGAGACGCTGGTCGACCCGGTCGTGAACGACCTGATGGAGAAATTTGTCGACCGAGGCCATGCCGACCTCGTGCAGGAATTCACACTTCATTACCCGTTCAACATCATCTACCGTCAGTTGGCGCTGCCGCCGGAGGACGTCAAGGTATTTCACAAGCTCGCTATCGCACAGACCCTCGTTTCCGTCGATATCGAGCACGGGGTCGAAGCCTCCACCAAGCTCGGCAAGTACTTTGCGCAACTCGTCGCGCAACGTCGGGAGAGCCCAGGAGATGACCTCGTCAGTATGCTCGCGACGGCTGAGGTCGACGGCGAACGCTTGCCCGAAGAGGTCGTCATTTCGTTCCTGCGGCAATTGGTGAACGCAGGCGGCGATACGACCTACCGTGCGACGAGCGTATTGTTGCTTGGCTTGTTGCGGCATCCCGAGCAACTCGACGCCGTGCGCGCCGACCGCACACTGGTGCCGCGCGCGATTGAAGAGGCGCTGCGCTGGGATGGACCGGTTTTGATGCAATCGCGCATGGCGGCACGCGATGTGACATTGGGAGGCGTCGATATTCCCGCGGGGGCATTCCTCGACGTGGTGGCAGGCGGTGCCAATCGAGATCCAGATCGTTTCGCAGACCCCGACCGATTCGATATTTTCCGCACGAGCACGCATCGGCATTTCGCTTTCGCGTATGGGCCGCACGTCTGCATCGGCCAGCATTTGGCGCGTGTCGAGATGACGCGTGCGCTCAACGCGATCCTTGACCGGTTGCCTGATCTGCGCCTCGATCCGGCGGCACCTGCTCCGCTGATCAATGGAATCATGATGCGCGTGCCGCATTCGATTCCGGTCGTATTCGACTGAGCACCAAGGGCGTAAGGGGCCAGCAAGCAAATGCTTCCAGGTCCTGGCGCTACAGACACAACAACAGGCGGCCAGGAGCGCTGGTAAACCGCGAGGCGTGACCGTTAGAGATGCCGTCGGAGACTGAACTGATGATCGAGTTCGACTATATCGTCGTGGGGGCAGGGGCAGCCGGATGCGTGCTGGCCAACCGCTTGTCAGAGAGCGGACGTCATGACGTTTTGTTAATAGAAGCGGGTCCGGAGGACACCAATCCGTTGATCAGGATGCCAAAGGGGTTCGGAAAATTGCTTGGCGATCCTGCTCACGCATGGTTCATTCCTGTGCAACCGGACACCGGCAACGGACATAGAAACGAGGTCTGGTTGCGCGGCAAGATGCTTGGCGGCTCAAGCAGCATCAATGGCATGGTCTACATGCGTGGCCATCCGGGAGACTACGACGGTTGGGCCGCGCAGGGAGTCGACGGCTGGAGCTGGCAAGATCTGGCGCCGTGCTTCAAGCGCATCGAAGATCATGCGCTCGGCGCCGATGAACTACGCGGCGTAGGCGGTCCGCTGAAGGTGTCGCTGTACGCGCAACGCAACCGTCTCGGCGAAGCAGTCCTCGAGGCGTGCCGGTCGCTTGGCGTGCGGCGCGTCGAGGACATCAACCGGCTCGATCACGAAGGCGTCGCGTACTTGACCTACACGATCCACAACGGACGACGGCAGAGTTCGGCAGAAGCGTTTCTCAAGCCCGCGAGGAAGCGCAGGAACCTGACGGTAGTCACAGGTACTGAAGTCAGCCGCATCATATTCAAGGGCACGCGTGCTGTTGGCGTGCAATGTCAACGAGGCGGTGTCGACACCGCGTACAGGGCACGAGGCGAGGTTGTGCTTTCAGCGGGCGCGCTGGAGTCGCCGCGGCTATTGCAATTGTCGGGTGTGGGCGACGCGCAGCATTTGCAGTCGCTGGGCATCCCTGTGGTCGCGGAGAGCCCCGGAGTGGGCCGGAACCTGCGCGAACACCTGCTTTATATGGCTCAGGCACGTCTCAAGCAATGGCGCGATTCGCAGAACCGGGAGTTCTCCGGAGTGCGTTTGTGGCGCAACGCGCTGCGGTATTTTCTGTTCCATAGCGGCGTCATGGCCCTCGGTTCGTATCAGGTGGGTGGCTTCGTCAAAACTGCGCCCGATGCAACGCGGCCTGACGTGCAACTGATGATGGCACCGTACTCACTGGATTTCGCTGACGCCGGCTACGGTTTCGAATCGTTCCCGGGCATGCAACTGTTCAGCTATCCGCTCAGGCCCGAGAGCCAGGGCCACGTGAGGATTATTTCCGCCGATCGCACTGCGCCGCCCGAGGTGACGGGCAACTATCTTGCCGATCCCTACGATCGGCGTATGGCCGTCAACGCATTCCGGTTGATGCGCGAAGTCTTTGCCGCAGAGCCGTTGGCGAGCCTGCTAGATAGCGAGACGCGGCCCGGTTCCGCCATTCAATCCGACGACGAAATTCTCGACCTGTACCGGCGCGAAGGCCAGTCGGGTTATCACGCTTGCGGTACTTGCAAGATGGGCACGGACAGCCTTGCAGTACTCGATTCACGGCTGCGCGTTCGTGGCGTCGACGGCCTGCGCGTGATGGATCTGTCTGCTACGCCGACGATGATCTCCGGCAATACCAACGGCCCGATGATGGCAATGGCGTGGCGGGCTGCCGATCTGATTCTGGAGGATGCACGATGACCCGGCTCGACGCGTATCGCGACCGATATGCAAACATTCGCTTCGACAGACGCGATGGCATTCTTCTGATCCAGCTGCATACCGATGGCGGCCCTCTCAAATGGGGCGCGCTGGACGGAAGCATCCATACGCAGCTTGGCGAGGCGTTCTACCAGGTGGCGCGCGACCTTGATAACCGGGTCGTCATCTTCACAGGTACGGGCGATGTCTTCTGCGACAGTATGAATTACGCGGAGTTGCCGTCAGAGCCGCTGGCGAAGTTCTGGCCGCGGCTACAGCGTGAGGGGCTGGACCTCCTTATGCAACTGCTCGATATTCCGGTGCCTGTAATCGGCGCGATCAACGGTCCCGCGCACATTCACGCGGAACTGCTTGCATTGTCAGATATCGTGCTGGCCGCAGGCCACGCAGACATTGCTGACAGTGCGCATTTCGTACATGGCGTCGTGCCGGCGGACGGTGTTCAGATTGTGTGGCCGATGTTGCTCGGTCCCAACCGCAGTCGATACTTTCTGCTAACTGGCCAGCATCTGTCCGCGCAGCAAGCGCTCGAACTGGGTGTCGTCAGCGAAGTGCTTGCTGCCGAGCGCCTGCTCGAACGCGCCTGGGAGCTGGCAAGAGAACTCGCTGCGAAGCCTATCGACACGCTGCGTTATACGCGCAGTGTTTTTTCCCAGCCTTTTAAGCGCCGCATGGTCGACGAACTCGGCTATGGACTCGCGCTCGAGGGATTGGCTGGTATCGCTGCAGCGGTTTAAACGTTGCGGCATGAGGCCACGAAATCTTTGACCAAGGAGACACGCCGTGAATAATTCGGTGCAAGAGTCGAACCGCGCGGAGATCGTGCAGCGGGCGCTGGACCATGCGACTCGCGAAGGCGGCGAGATCGGCGTACAGGTCGCGGCGTATCTGAACGGCAAGCTGGTGATCGACGCATGGAGCGGTGTGGCCGATCCGGCTACGGGACGCCTCGTGGACGGCGATACGCTTTTCAACGTCTATTCCGTGACCAAGGCCGTTGCAGCGACCGCCTTGCACGTCCTGGCCGATCGCGGGCACATCGACTACGACGCACCTGTCGCGCGGTACTGGCCGGAATATGCGGCACGTGGCAAGGCGCGCACAACGATTCGAGACGTGTTGACGCATCGCGCGTGCGTGCCGCAGATGCCAGCAGGCGTGACGCCCGAGCTGATGTGCGACTGGACCTGGATGACAGCCGCGATTGCCGACCTCGAGCCGTTGGCGGAACCGGGTACGAAGACGCTCTATCTGTCGATGACGTTCGGATGGATCGTCGGTGAACTGGTTAGGCGGGCCGATCCGCAAGGGCGCTCGCTGGGGCGATTCGTGCGCGAAGAAATTGCCCAGCCGTTAGGCATCGCCGACTTGTGGATTGGCATCCCGGATGCAGTCGAGCCGCGCATTGCAAAGCTCACGGATGCAATGGTGCCGGTGCCGCCTGAATATTTGCCTCCGCTTTTCCTCGCCTCCATGCCGGAGCAGGTTGCGTTGAACCCAACGGTATTCGAACGGCCCGACGTGCGCCGCGCAGAGGTAGCCGGCGTGGGAGGCATATTCAACGCGCGAAGCGAAGCCCGCTTCTGGGCGATGCTGGCAGGCGGCGGCGAAATCGACGGAGTGCGACTGCTCTCGAAGGAACTTGTCGCGACCTTGAAGACGCCTCGCGCGAATAGCGAGGAACCCGACCCGGTTATGTTCGGATTTCCGATTCCGATCACCATCGGTGGCTTCTGGTTCGGCGGGATGTACCCACCCGTGACTGCCGTCCAGTCGCCGCGCGCGTTGTGTCATCCAGGGCAGGGAAATTCTATCGGTTGGGCCGATCCTGACACCGGCCTTGCGGTTGCGATCTGCCACAACAAACTCTTCAACCCTTCTTCGCCGGACGAAGATCCTTTGCTGCCTATTGCACAGGCGATACGTCAGGCTTTGAATCTGGTTTAGGTTCTTGTGATGCCAATTAATCTCACTTTTCTGCAGCAATGGATCGGCAAGAGCGAGACTGTCCTGGACACGGTTACGCTCGCGCCGATGAACGCGCTTTCCGCAGCGCTCGACCACGACAGCCAGGCCTTTGCGCAAGGCGCTGCGTTGCCGCCTGTATGGCACTGGCTCTATTTTCTGCCTGTTCACCGACAGTCGCTCGTGGGGCCGGACGGTCATCCCAAGCGCGGCGGATTCCTGCCGCCGGTCGAGTTGCCCCGACGGATGTGGGCAGGCAGTCAGCTCCTCTTTTCGCGGCGCTTGCAAGCAGGGGACAACATCACTCGATTGTCGACGATCGAAGACGTGACCTACAAAAACGGCCGCAGTGGCGATCTCGTGTTCGTCAAGGTGTTGCATGAGATCAGTGATGCCTCAGGCGTGGCGATCACGGAGCGTCAGGACATCGTCTATCGGGATCATCCCGCCGCTAGCGAAGCGCTGCCGATACCAAGGCCGGCACCGGAGAGCGCGCAATGGAAGCGTGAGATTCATCCAGACCCGGTTTTGCTGTTTCGCTATTCAGCGCTGACATTGAACGGCCATCGCATCCACTACGACCGGACGTATGCGGTCGAGCAGGAACGCTACTCGGGACTCGTCGTGCATGGCCCGCTGCTGGCCACGTTGCTGCTCGATCTGTTGCACCGCGAAATGCCGGAGGCGACCGTCAAGGCTTATTCGTTTCGTGCAGTGAGCCCGGTAATCGATACAGCTCCGTTCTTCGTCTGTGGGCAAACTGACGGAGACCAAGGGAAGACGGTGTGGTTGTGGATCGCCGGCAACGACGGTACGTTGCGGATGGAAGCCAATGCGGTGCTCGCCTGACCGGGTGTTCACACGGCGTACACGCTATTACTTTCGCACGTAACTTTCTACTTTCCCGAGGCGTTATGCGCTCTTTTCTCTTCGTACCAGCTATCCGGCCCGAGCGTTTCGCCAAGGCATTGGCTTCTGGCGCCGATGCAGTGATTGTGGATCTTGAAGATGCGGTTGGCGAAGCCGACAAGGAGGAGGCTCGTCGACATGTCGCCGATGCGGTGGCGGCGTTTGGCGCAGCGTCTACGCGTGTGTTGCTGCGCATCAACGGCTTCGGGACTCCGTGGTTTGAGGGTGACCTGGCGTTGCTTGCGCGGGACGGTATCGACAGTATGGACGGTATCGACGGCATCGTACTGCCGAAGGCGGAAAACCCGTCGTTCCTCGAAGCCGTCGCACGTGCGACCGCGAAACCGGTTTTGCCGATCATCGAATCAGCGCTAGGCGTGTGGCAGGTACTCGAGGTCGCGAAGATGCCTGGTGTGGAGCGCCTTGTATTCGGCTCGGTCGATTTTGAACTCGATCTGGACTGCTGCGGTTCCTGGGACGCGCTGCTCTATGCGCGCTCGCGGATCGTCCTCGCGTCGCGCGTCGCTGGTTTGTTGCCGCCAGTGGATGGAGTAACCGTCGCACTCGATGACATGGACCAACTTGCAAGCGATTCATCGAACGCGCGAGGTCTCGGTTTCGGCGGCAAGCTTTGCATTCATCCGAAGCAGATTCCGCTTGTCAACGCCGCTTTCAGCCCAAGTGAAGGCGATCTCGCGCAGGCGCGCGAGGTGGTCGATGCGTTCGCGCGTGCGGGCGGGGGAGCGGTCTCGGTGAATGGCCGGATGGTGGATTTACCGGTGCTGCTTAAGGCCCAGCGCCAGTTAGCGATGGTTCGCAAACAACCGGTGGGCCGCGACTAGAGCTAACGCAGCCGGCGCTGCCAGGGCGAGGAGCAATTCGCCGAAACTCCCCTTAAAGCTCAAGAGCGCAGCGCCGATGAATACGCCAAAATTTCGATTTAAACCGGGTCCCAGGGCGTCAGTGTGAGGGACGGCACGTTCGGGAAGAAGCTCGATTCGAACGCCGGCATAACCTGATCGGCAATCGACTCCGGCGTCCAGCCGGCGTCGCGGTGCAGAGAGCGCACCATCCGGATCTGATTGAAGAAATAGATTTCGTTCGCTCGAACACCGAAAATCTGCCCCGATACCTTTGCCGCGCGGTCAGAGGCCAGATATACAGCGAGCGGCGCGACCTTGCGCGACTCCATCTTCTTCATGATCTCGACACGGGCTTTCTGTTCCGGCGTTTCGGACGGAATCGAAGCGGTCATCGCAGTCCATGCCCAAGGGGCAATGCAGTTCGATCGCACATTGAATTTCGCCATGTCGAGCGCGATCGATTTCGATAGACCCACGACTCCCATTTTGGCGGCCGAGTAGTTGGCCTGGCCAATATTGCCGATCAGACCGGAGGTGGATGTCATGTGAACGTAGCTGCCGCCGTTCTGCGCTTTGAAGTGCGGCGCTGCAGCTCTTGCCACAAAAAACGAGCCGTTCAGATGTACGTCCACGACTGCCTTCCATTCTTCCGGGCTCATGTTGAAGAACATCCGGTCGCGCACGATACCCGCGTTGTTGACCACGCAATCGATCCGCCCGAAAGTGTCCAGCGCGGCCTGCACGATCTTTTGTGCCGAGTCCCATTCAGCGACGCTATCGGTAGCGGCCACTGCCTCGCCACCCGCTTCCTTGATTTCCGCCACGACTCGCTCCGCCGCGAACTCGCCGCTCTCCGCGTGCCGCCCCAGATCGTTGACCACTACCTTCGCGCCAGCCGCCGCGAACTGGAGCGCGAAGTCGCGCCCGATGCCGGCTCCGGCTCCCGTTACGACCACAACCTTATCCTTCACGATATCGCTCACCGTCGTCTCCATTCGTTAGGCGTTGATGTAGAAAGTTAGTCCGCCTATAATAACAAAACTGAACGTCGTTGCATATTATGAACGCGACGCAACACGACACGACACAACACAACGCGACTTGGGTTCGAGCCGCAAGGAGACCGCAAATGAGTTATCCAGAGAGCTGGAGCGTGCCGGACCACGTGCCGCGTGAGCTGGTGGTGGATTTTGATTATATGAATCCGATGGGCGCCTCCGACGACGTTCATCTCGCATGGAAAGCTTTGCACCAGGGCCCCGACATAGTCTGGTCTCCGTACTATGGGGGACACTGGATCGCCACGCGTGGCGAAGACATCGAGGCGATGCAGAAGGACCATACGCATTTCTCACACCGCAGCGTCAATATTCCGTCATTGGAGCAGACACAGCTCGTACCTCTTGAACTCGATCCGCCTGAGCATACCGCTTACCGGAATCTGATTTCGCCTTCGTTTCTGCCGAAAGCCATCGCGTCCGTCGAAGAGGATGCACGAAACCTGGCAGTGGAGCTGATTGAAAAGCTCGCGCCGCGTGGCGAATGCGAGTTCGTTTCCGAGTTCGCAAAGATCTTGCCCATTGTCATTTTTCTGCGCCTTGCGGATCTTCCGCTCGATGATCGCGAACGGCTGCTCGAATGGGCTGAGATGGCGGTGCGTGGCACGCTCGATGAGCGGCTCGAATCGCAGAATCTGCTCGGCGGCTACATCTCGAAGTGGGTGGCTGACCGACAGGCCAATTCGGGCGCTGATCTAGTCAGCCTGATTGCGAATGGAAAGATCGACGGCGAGCCGATGCGCCCCGAGCGCATGTTCGGTATGTTCATCGTCGTGCTTTTCGGCGGCCTTGATACTGTTGCCTCTCTCATGGGTTTCGTGGCCCGTTTTCTGGCAGAAAATCCGGGCCACCGGCGGCAACTCATCGAGCATCCTGAACTGATGGTTTCATCTGTTGACGAACTGATTCGCCGGTTTGGCGTAGCGAATACGGCGAGAGTCGTCACTGAAGACCTGGATTACAAGGGTGTGATGCTGAAGAAAGGCGATCAGATCCAGTTGCCCAACTCGTTGTTCGGCTTGGATGATCGCAAGTTCGCCAATCCGCTCGATGTCGACCTGACCCGCAAGCCGGTGCTGCACGCGGCATTCGGAAATGGGCCGCATCGGTGCCCCGGATCGTTTCTCGCGCGCACTGAGATCAAAGTATTTTTGCAGGAGTGGTTAAAGCGCATTCCCGATTTCAGTATTCGTGAGGGTGACAAGCCACGGTGTGGCTCGGGCGCGGTGAACGGCATGCTGTATCTGCCGCTGACCTGGAAAGTCGGAACGTGAGTCTCTTCAATGAATAGCAGATCGACAACTATGAAACAGTGGCAATGTATCTTCTGTGGCTTCTTCTATGATGAAGCGGTCGGGCTCCCGGCTGAAGGTTTTCCCCCTGGTACGCGTTGGGCTGACATTCCGGACGACTGGACCTGCCCCGAATGCGGTGCGGGAAAGATCGACTTCGTCATGATCGAGGTTTGATTCGGCGCCGTGGCTAACATCGGATGCCGCCGGTAATGGCCAATATCGACACCGATCCCGTGCGCTACGCCTGTATAAACGGCGTTGCAACGATCACGATCGACTCGGCGCCGGTCAATGCATTAAGCGTTGCGGTGCGATCGGGTTTGTTGCGAGCGTTTGCACAGGCTCGAGCGGATGAGAACGCGCGGGCTGTCGTCCTGACCGGCCGTGGCAAAGGCTTTTGCGCGGGGGGAGATATCCGCGAGTTCGGGACGCCTGCGGCGGCCACGCCCCCCGGACTGTCGATTCATGTTCATCCGATGATCGAGTCGATGAACAAACCTGTCATTGCCGCCATACATGGCATGGCGATAGGTGGCGGGCTGGAGACGGCGCTGGTGTGTCACTATCGCGTCGTCGAGGCGGACACCAGGGTCGGTCTGCCGGAAGTCGGACTTGGCACCATTCCGCTGTCGGGTACACAACGCATGCCGCGAGCGTTGGACCTTCGACGCGCCATCGATATGATTCTGTCGGCTCGCATGGAGCCCGCGTCGGCGTTTGCGGGAACCGCATTGTTCGATCAGATCGTCGGACACGGTCAGGCCTTGGCCTCCGCTATGCAACTGGCGCACGCCCTGATCGAACGCAATGATGTTTCGCTGCCGCTGATCCGCCATCTCCCGGTTGCTATAAATCAGACTGCAGAGGTGCTTGAAGAGGCACGCGCGCATCTCATCGGGCAAGAGCCTGGAAGCGCCGTGCGTGCTCAGGCGCTTGCGGCAATCGGCGCTGCTGTCGAATGCGTCGACTTCGAAGCGGGGATGAGAACGGCGCGTGCCATTTACGACGCGTTGATGGCTTCAGACGAAGTGCGCATTCAACGCGAGCGATTTCTCAATCGAAAGTGAGACGGGCACCGTCAAGCGCGGTTCAGGCCCGCTCGAACAGAGCGGCCAGACCTTGGCCCCCACCAATGCACATCGCCTCAAGACCATAGCGGCCTTTGCGACGTTGCAACTCGAAGAGCAGGGTAGTCATCATCCGAACACCTGTCGCGCCAATCGGATGACCCAGCGAGATGCCGGACCCGTTGACGTTCAAGCGGTCCGGATCGTTCCATTCCCATCCCTTGAGCACGGCAAGCACCTGGCAGGCGAATGCTTCGTTCAGTTCGACCAGATCCATCTGATCGATTGACAACCCGGTGCGCGTCATCAGCTTCTGAACGGCGGCGACGGGACCTATGCCCATACGTGACGGCTCGCAACCCGCTGCGGCCCAGCCGTTGAACCAGGCCATCGGCTCCAGGCCCAGCGCTTCGAGCTTGTCTTCACTGACCACAAGACAGGCTGCTGCCGCATCGTTTTGCTGGCTCGAATTTCCTGCCGTGACGGTGCCTCCGGGTATTAACGTGCGCAGCTTACCGAGGCTCTCCATGCTGGCGTCTTCGCGGAAGCCTTCGTCTTTGCCAAAGAGCAGCGGGGCGCCTTTTTTCTGCGGGACGGAGATCGCAACGGTTTCATCAGCCATGCGGCCCGACGCCCATGCTTCGGCTGCACGCCGATGGCTACGCACCGCATACTCGTCTGCCTGCTCCCGGCTGATGTGGTAGTCGTTTGCAAGGTTCTCAGCGGTTTCGATCATGCCCGAGATGTGGCCGAAGCGTTCCTCCGGCTGTGAGCGTTCGCGGCCGCGCGCGAGGCGATCGTGAAACTGCACGGAGCCCGCACGTGCGCCCCAACGCATGTCGGTGCTGTAGTACTCGATATTGCTCATGCTCTCGACTCCGCCTGCGAGTACGACATCGGCGGCGCCAGTCTGAACCATCATGGCAGCGGTAGCGAGCGCCTGGAGTCCGCCGCCGCAGCGGCGGTCCAGTTGCATGCCCGGTACCTCGACCGGCAGGCCCGCCTGCAACGCGATCCAGCGCCCGACGCACGGCGTTTCGCTATTGGCGTAAGACTGCGCGAACACTACGTCGTCGATGCGAGCGGCATCGAGCCCGCTGCGCTTCAAGACCTCTTTGGTGACCAGAGCGCCGAGTTCTTCGACCGGCACGCTGCGCAAACTGCCGCCGAAAGTGCCGACCGGCGTTCGTACTGGAGAGACAATCGCTGCGCGTTTCATAGGATTCTCTTCGAACTGTATGGAAGTTGCTGCCTGGACATCACGTCTGGCCGGTGGCTGCTGTTGGCGTCACGCGAGTTAACCGGAGCCACTGGTGGATTGTTCGAGCGTGGCCCGATAGTCAGGATGAGCGATTGCCAGAAGGCGCTGGCGTCGCTGCTTCAGACCGAGTCCCCGCAAATCGGCGACACCATATTCGGTCACGATGATGCCGGCGTCGCTTCGCGGCGTACTGACCGGGCCACTCAGTGCCGACACAATCCGGCTCACGCCTTTGGCTGCCGTCGAAGGCAGGGCGATCACCGGCAGCCCGCCTCTGGCGAGCCGTGCTCCGCGCAGAAAGTCGAGAGCGCCGCCAACGGCGCCAACATATCTGCCGCCGGCGACTTCGGCATTGACCTGCCCACTGAGATCGACTTCGAGTGCCGAATTGATTGCAACGAAGCGGTCGATGCGGGCTAGTACGTCGGCATCGTGCGTATAGCTTGTCGAGCGGAATTGCACCTTGCGATTGCGATGCGCGAACTCGTGAATGCGGTGGCTGCCCATCATGACGCCTGCTACCGTCACGCCTCGGTCAACGTTTTTTAGCGCATTGTTGATGACGCCGGCATCCATCAGATCGGCAACCTTGTCGCCGATCGTGCCGGAGTGGACACCCAGGTTTCGCCGGTCCGACAGACGCGCAAGCACGGCTTCGGGAATCGCACCGAGACCGAACTGAAGCGTCGAGCCGTCTTCTATCCAGCCGGCGATATGGCCGGCTATTGCCAGTTCGACATCGCCTGCCTTGGCGGGCGCATTTTCGAGTGGCGCGCGCGAGGTCGGCAGAATGAAATCGAGGTCGTCGTCGCGCAGATAACGCTCGCCGTATGTCCAGGGTGCCTGTTCGTTGATCTCGGCGACGATCACTCGGGCGGTATCGAGTGCGGGGATCAGGTACTCGTGCGCTATCGACAGACTGTAGCGGCCGTCGGCGTCGGGCGGCGCGAGTTGCAGCAGCAGCACGTCTACCTTGAGTGCGCCCGAGCGGATCATTTGCGGAAACTGCGAGTAGTGGCACGGCAGCACATCGAGTGCGCCCGCGCGTGCCAGTTCCCGGTTCGCGCCGGCTCCGCAGTACGAGACGAAATCGATGCAGTCGGCGTGGACCGGCTGGCAGGTGTCGGTGGTGCTCGCCCCGAGGAATATACGGAAACGACCGATTTGCTGGCGCTGGCCGATGAGAGCCTGCGTCAACGGCACCGGTTCGGCGTTTGCCTGGCCCCACATGACCGTGTCGCCGGGACGAACGATGGACGCGAACTCGATCGTGGCCGGCTGCAGGAGCGAGGGCATGACCTTACGCCCCGGTTCTGGGGTGCTGCATACGGACGGCGCCCGCATTGTCCAGCGCGGCGATGTGTTCGGCGGTATAACCCAGTGTCCCGAGAATCTCTACCGTATGCTCGCCGATGGCTGGAATCGACAGTGCCGGTTCTGCAGGATCGCGTTGGAACCGGATCGCGCTTGCTATGTGCCGTCGGCCGGCCGCGTCCATTTTCACCATCTGACGGGCGCGAGCCTGTGGATGCGAGAGCGCCTCACGCAGCGACAGCACGGGTGCGAAACTGACGCGGCGTCCTTCCAGCCATTCGAGCCATTCGGTCAGCGTGCGCGTCAGGAAAACTTCGCTGAGGAACGCGCGCAGGCCGGCCTGCGCTTTGCCTGCCGGCCCCACTGCGACGGGGATCAGGTCGGGGCGGCCGAGGGGCGTCAGCAGGTTGGTTGCGAAGTCGAGTTCGCGTCCGCCGAGGCAAAGCCATTGCGAATCGGCTGTCCGGTATGCAGCGAGCAGTGCGATCGCGTTGCCGCCATGCGGAGCGTCAATGTTGTCCCCGTTCGCAGGGTTGAGCGCGTGGCCGCTCAGATGTGGTTGTGCCGTCAGCGCCGCATCGTAAAGCGATATATCGATGAAGTCGCCATGGCCCGTTTCGCGTGCATGCAACAACGCCATCAGCACTGCGGACAAGGCCGTTAATGAACCGGCCAGCGCGGCAAGCGATGCACCCGACGTGACCGGCGCACCGCGTTCGTCGCGCGGCAGCGTTCCCGCGAAGGCCTGTATGACAGGGTCATGTGCCGGCACGTGCGAAAGCGGGCCGGTTTGACCGAAAGCGGTCAACGAGCAGTAAACGAGGCGGGGATTCGTATGGCTCACGGTGTCGTAATCGATGCCAAGACGCGCCGCGACTCCGGGCCGAGACGATTCGATCACGATGTCTGCGTTGTCGATCAGTCTCAGCGCGATCGCGCGCCCATCGGCATGTTTCAGATCGAGCGCGATGCTTCGCTTGCCGCGATTGAGCGCGACGAAAAACTCGCTGTCCGACTCTAACGAACCGCGCGCCGCATCTCCGGTCAGCGGTTCTATCTTGACGACGTCGGCGCCATGATCGGCAAGGTTTGACGCGAGCATCGGCCCAGGCATGAATTGCGACAGATCGACGACGCGAACCCCGGCGAGCTTCATGCTGCAGGGAACTCGAAGGGAAAGCCACGCTGCGCGATGTCAGCCGCCTGCCGCATGATTCTCGCGATCAGTTCGGCACAGGTCGGCAAATCGTGGATCAGGCCAGTCACCATCCCGGCCGGAAACGCACCGCCTTCGGTGTCGCCGCTTGCAAAGGCGTCCATCCAGCGATCTGCTCCGGTCAGTGCATACAGATCGGCGTGCGTGATACCGCCGGCACGCTCCAGTTCGACGGCCGCGAGGCTGACGCTGTTTTTTATCACGCGGCTCGAGTCGCCGAGCGTGCGTCCGACCAGCAGCGTATCGCGCTCGGTCGCTTCCAGCAGGCGCTGCTTGATTGCCGCATGGACATGCGACTCCTGCGTAAGCATGAAGCGCGTGCCCATGTTGATGCCGTCCGCGCCGAGCGCGAGCGCAGCCATCAGGCCTCGGCCGTCGGCGAATCCACCCGACGCGAGCAGCGGAATCTTCAACTTGTCAGCAGCGGCGGGGATCAGGATGAGCCCGGGAATATCGTCTTCCCCGGGATGCCCCGCGCATTCGAAGCCGTCGATACTGACCGCATCTGCGCCAAGCGATTCGGCTTTCAGCGCGTGCCGCACAGTCACGCACTTATGCACGACCTTGACCCCGCTTGCCTTGAACATGGCGATGTACTTCGCGGGGTTGCTGCCGGCGGTTTCGACGACTGACACGCCCCGCTCGACGATCGTGCGCACATAGCCCTCGTAGTCGAGCCCGGCGTTGCTGCCGAGCACGGTCAAGTTCACGCCGAACGGCTTGTCGGTGAGCGTTCGCACCTTGTCGATTTCTTGAGCCAGCGCATCCGCGGTCGCATGCGTGTGGGCGGAAATGAAGCCGAGTCCGCCAGCATTGCCGACTGCCGCCGCGAGTTCCGCGCGAGCCACCCAACGCATGCCACCCTGGACGATCGGGTAATCGATGCCAAGCAGTTCGGTGATGCGATTTTTCCTGGAATTCATGATCCTGAGCCGTCTGGGCGGATGACTGGTTGGTAAGGAGTCGATCGAAGCACGGGCCTTAACCGATTCGCACAAAGGGTGCGTTCAGAACCGCGTATGGTTTTCAGCGATTGTTGAACACGGGCTTGCGCTTTTCCGCGAATGCGGCCATGCCTTCCTTGCGGTCTTCCGTTGCAAAAGTCGCATAAGCCATGCGTCGTTCAAACAGGATGCCTTCGGCGAGACTCGATTCGTACGCGCGATTCACGCATTCCTTCGCCATCGCAACCACGGGTTGCGAAAATCCGCCGATCGCTTGCGCCGTCTTCAACGCTTCGTCGAGCAACTCGCCGACAGGCACAACGCGACTGACGAGGCCACAGCGTTCGGCTTCGATGGCGTCCATCTTGCGGCCCGTCAGGATCATCTCCATGGCCTTCGATTTACCGAGTGCGCGAGTGAGACGTTGGGTTCCGCCTGCGCCTGGAATTGTCGCCAGCGTAATTTCAGGCAATGCGAAGCGGGCATTGTCGGCAGCGAGAATGAAGTCGCACATCATTGCGAGTTCGCAACCGCCGCCCAATGCGAGGCCAGCCACCGCGGCGATAACCGGCTTCCGGCAGCGCGCGGTGCGCTCCCAGTTGGACGTAATGAACTGTCTTTTGAATACGTCCATGTAGGTCCAGTCGCTCATCATCTTGATATCGGCGCCCGCGGCAAACGCCTTCTCATTGCCGGTCAGCACGATCGCACCGATCGCTTCGTCAGCTTCGAATCCGTCGAGCGCGGCGGTCAACTCGTCCATCAGGAGGTTGCTCAGCGCGTTGTACGCCTGCGGTCGGTTAAGCTTGACCAAGCCGACTGCGCCGCGCGTTTCAACGATGATCGTTTCGTAGCCCATAAGTCTTCCTTGCATGAATACCAACGAACACATACGCCACCTTGCTGACTGCCGGGACGCGACGCGGTGGCTCTGCGCGTCCCCTTGTTCGGCTGCATCGACGTACCGAACCGCCGACGCTTAGGTGAATCAGGCTTGTCCGTAAACTGAACGATGTTTATAATTCTGAATGCGCGGCGAGGCTTTGTCAATTGAGCTTCGGGTCGGCGCTCCATCAAAAGACGCAAGGAGGCAGAGAATGACGACACGCCATGAGGACGGGCAAATTCGCGTGGAGCAGCGCGGCCATGTTCTGTTGATCGGCATTGACCGTCCGGAAAAACGCAATGGCTTTACCCCCAAAATGTTCGAGGAACTGGCCAGGGCGTATACGCTTCTCGAAACGAGTCCCGACATTTTCTGTGGACTGCTCCATGCAGAGGGCGATCACTTCACGGCGGGCCTCGACATGCCGAAGATCGCGCCGCTGCGCCGTGAGGGTAAACCGCTACTTCCCGTCGGCGAGGTCGACCCGTTCAATCTGCGCGAACCACTGCGCAAGAAGCCCGTCGTGATTGCGCTGAAGGGAATCTGCTTCACGGTGGCGGTTGAGCTGATGCTGGCATCGGAAGTGGCAGTGGCTGCAGATAATTGCCGCTTTTCGCAGCTTGAAGTCAAGCGCGGGATCATGGCCGGCTGCGGCGCGACGATACGGATGGTGGATCGCGCGGGGTGGGGCAACGCAATGAAAATCCTGCTGACGGGTGACGAATTCACGGCGCAGGAAGCTTATCGTATGAATTTCGTTCAGGAAGTCGTGCCCGCGGGCGAGGAATTTAAGCAGGCGCTGGAGATCGCGGAACGCATTGCCGCGCAGGCACCCTTGGCCGTGCAGGCGACCATGGCAAATGCGCGGTTATCGTTAGGCTCGGGCTGGCAAGATGCCTATTCCAAGGTTCAGGCGACCCAGCAGTTTCTCTACAACACGGAAGATGCCAAAGAGGGTGTCCAGTCGTTTGTCGAAAAGCGTGCTGCCCGATTTAGCGGATGCTAGCGAAACTACCTGCACGATACATTGGGCGTGGATGAACGGGCTTTCATGCGTTAGAAGTTCTATCAGGCAGCTATCAGGCAGCTACTAGGCAGCTACTGCCGGCGTCGTGTCTGGAATGAATTCAATGGAACGATTCGATATGAAGAACGGTGCGTTGTCGGGGATTCGTGTGCTAGATCTGAGCCGCATCCTTGCGGGACCATGGGGCGCGCAGATGCTGGCGGACCTAGGAGCCGATGTGATTAAAGTCGAACGTCCGGGCAAGGGCGATGACTCGCGGCAGTTCGGTCCTCCGTTCCTGAAGGACCGGAATGGTAACGACACGCGCGAATCGACTTTCTTTATCAGCGCGAACCGAGGCAAGAAGTCCATCACCTGCGACATTGCGACGTCCGAAGGGCAGGCACTGATCCGATCGCTTGCGGCTAAATGCGATGTGCTACTGGAGAACTACAAGGTTGGGGACCTGAAACGATATGGCCTGGACTATGAGAGTCTCAAGACGGTCAATCCGCGTCTCGTCTACTGTTCGATCACGGGCTTTGGCCAGACGGGGCCCTACAGTCCGCGTCCGGGCTACGATTCGATTTTTCAGGCAATGGGCGGCCTGATGAGCATCACGGGCAATGGCGACGACGTCCCGGGTGGTGGCCCGATGAAGACCGGACCCAGTCTCGCGGATATCATTTGTGGGCAATACGCGGCGTCAGCGATCGTGGCGGCGCTCTATCGGCGCGACGCCGGCGGCGCGCCGGGTGGAGAGGGGCAGTACATCGACCTGTCCCTACTGGATTCAATGATCGCCGCGACCTCGCACTATGCCAGCCAGTATCTGGTATCCGGTGAAATCCCGATCCGACGCGGAACCGAGGGTAACGGCGGCATGCCCTCACGCATGTTCCGATGCGCGGACCGTGACATCATGATTGTCGCCGGCAATAACGAACAGTATGCGCGGCTGTGTCAGGTGTTGGGTCGTCCGGAACTCGCCACCGATTCGCGTTTTTGCGAAATCGCGCTACGGGTGAGGAACCGCCGGGCACTCGGAGAGGTGTTCGAGCCGCTGATCGCGCAATGGCAGAGCAACGAGTTGCTGGTTGCGCTGGACGCCGCGGGCGTCCCGGCAGGCCCGATCAACAATCTGCAAGAGGTCTTCGCCGATCCGCACGTTCAGGCGCGAGGCATGTGCGTGGAAGCCTCGCATCCGCTGTCGGACGACGCAGTGAAGATGGTCGCCAATCCGGTGAAAATGTCAGGTACGCCGATCGATTCTTATACCGCTCCTCCTACGCTCGGTCAGCATACCGATTCGGTGCTGAGCGAACTGTTGGAAATGTCGCCTGCGGATATCCACGCGTTGCGTGAGCGCAAGATCATTTAGGTCCAACGTCTGACGCCGTCAGCAAGCGCTGTCGGCGAGACTGAGCAACTCCAAAAAAAATGGCCCCGACTTCCCGCAAGAAGTCGGGGCCAAACTCATCGCACTCTCGCGAAGTCCGATGGAGGAGAACTCTGTGTAAGGGAGCGGCTTTGCGTTTTGCATGCAACCCCGCTGCGATTCAAAGGCTGTTGCAGGCTATCAATTAGCTTGCGTAGCTCTAAAGCATCGATTGCCCGCCATCGACATTGATAGTCTGACCCGTGACATAACCTGCACTCTCGCTACATAGGAATGCAACTACACGTCCAATATCTTTCTCGGGGTCGCCGAAACGGCCCACTGCGATCTCGGACAGATAGCGCGCGCGCTCGGTGGGATTTGCCTCCAGATAGGCGTCGGCAGAGGGGGTCAGTGCAGCGGGGCACACCACGTTAATCGTGACGCCATGAGCGCCCCATTCGCGGGCGGCGACCCGCGACAAGCCGCGAATGCCTTCCTTGGCAGCGGCGTATGGCGCGAAGCCCTGCGTGCCTTCGATACCTGTGCGCGACGCGAAGTTAACGATCCTGCCACCTTGCTGCCGCTTCATGTGTGGCAAGACAGCCTGCATGAAGTACAGCGTGCCATAAAGGCCCGATTCGAGCGTCTCGCGCCAGTTTTCATCGGTGACATCTTCCAGAGGCACGCCCGGAGTGCTGCTTTGCGCGTTATTGACAAGCGCGTCGATACGCCCAAAATGCTCGATGGCAAGGGCGACTGCATTTTCTGCGTCTGCGCGCCTGCGCGTATCGCCAGGCACCACGAGCACCCGAACGCCCAGCGCCTCAAGTGTGTTTTGCGCGTTGCGAAGCTTCGCTTCGGTGCGCCCAGTCAAAACGAGGTTCGTGCCGTCCATTGCCAATGCACGTGCTATGCCAAGCCCTAGCCCCTGGCCCCCGCCCGTTACGATGGCAACCCGGTCTTGTAGTCCACTCATGAACGAACTCCTTAGTCTCGTATCGATTGAATATGCGCTCACTGTGCAGGTCGAACCGGCTTGCCCGTCACACGTTTGGCAGTTTTGTGAACGTCGTTCAATTATATAGTACGTCGAGCCAGGGCCGGTCCATAATTATTTCGGTCCTGGACAGTAAACTGTGCTAAACCCGCGTCCGACGTGAGACTATGTGAATGGTTCATTTATAATGGACCCAAATTAAATGGAAGGGAGTGATATGTCGAAAGAAATCCTGGCGTCGGCAGACAGAGATGTCACCGGACCGCGTTCGCTGACCCGCCTGCTCGGACTGTTCGACGTACTGGCCAAAGCGCCGGATGGAATGTCGCTGGCTGAACTAAACGTTGCGTTGGAGTCGCCGAAAAGCAGCTTGCTCAACTTGCTGCGACCCCTTGTAGCGGAGGGGTTTCTTATGCACGACGTCGGCCGCTACCGGCTGGGACCGTCTATTTTCCGGCTTTCCGCGAACGTCATGGCGGTATGGAATTTTTCGAAGATGCTGCGTCCGTTTCTTGTCGAGTTGTCCGAGCGCACTCACGAAACGGTCTATATCGGCGTGCTCGATGCAGAGCAAAAGGTCATCACGTATGTCGACGTCATTGAAAGTGCACAGTCCGTTCGATATTCGATGATCGTCGGGATGCGTCGCCCGCTGTATTGCACGGCCGCCGGGCGCGTTCTGCTGGCTTACCAGTCCGAAGAGTTTCTTGCCGAGTATCTTCGCACGGTCAAGCTCGAGCGGCACACGGAACAAACCACAGTCAACAAGAAGGTTTTGCGCGAGCAGCTACAAAGCATCGTGGAGACGGGATTGTCGATCAGCCGCGGAGAACTGCTGCCTGACTCGGCAGGGTTGTCGGCACCGATTTTCGGACCCAACGGCAATGTGATTGCGGCAATGGCGGTCGGCGCGCCTTTGGAGCGGTTCGACCGGCAACGAAAGAGTCTGGAGGAACATATGCTCGCCGTTGCGCAACGCGCCTCCGCATTGAGCGGAGCGAACGACGAGGAGTAGCCAGGCTCGCGCGTGATGTCTTTGGCGGATTCGTGTTGCGGCCGCCAATTCCACTCGAGCACTTACCGAACCCGTGCCGGGCCACTTACGCGTGCGCTATCGAGGGCGCGGGACTGACGGCCCGGTCCGCGGCGGCGCGGCAACACGTAGGCAATGGCCAGTCCCGCCAGCGCACTGCCTGCCACATACGCAAACACTGCAACGTAGCTTTGCGCAGCTGGAAACGACGCACCTCCTTCGTTCACGGATGCGCCCTGCAGCAACGTGAATACCGCCTGGGCACCGACCGCGAAAAAACAAGAAAAAAATACGTAGAGCAGACCCGTCGCTTCGCCGGTCTGTTCGGCGGGCGAGGCCTCGATAATCAGGTTGTAGACAGCGGTGTGCGCGAAGGCGAGACCAAAGGAGCAGAGCATTGCGCCTGGAACGAACAGCAATAAATTGCTGCGAAGCACGATCAGGCCGGTCCACGACATCACTAGCATTCCCATGCCGATCAATGCGGCACGACGCGCTTCGTAGCGAGCGGCGATGCGTCCACTCCACGGACTCGCAATCATCGCGACGGAGTTGATGGTGAACATCAGTAGTCCAGCCTGAGTTGCGGTCAGCCCGAAGCCGGCATGCGTCCAGGCTGGTTGCTGTAATAGCAGGGAAAAGACCTGACCGAGTTGCATCGCGCCGATGGCGATACACATCATGCAGACGTTGGCGAGAATCACCTGGCGTTTCGCCAGAATGCGGATGTCGATAAGCGGATTCGTCACGCGGCGCTGATCTCTTGCCCAAAGCCACAGCACCACCAGGCTCGCTATCAGGATGCCCCAGATACGCGGGTCCATGAGTCCCCATGCGTGGATCTGCTGAACGGCGAACAGAATTGCACATAACGCCGGTGCGAAGGCGAGGCCTCGCACGAAGTTGATTCTTTCGCTGGCCCTGCACGACGATTGCGGCACCCATAGACGCACCGCTGTGATCGTGAGCGCACACAAAGCCACTTTGAGCCAGAAGCCGCCCTGCCACGAGTAGTGGTCGACCACAACGCCGGCGCAAATATAGATCAATCCGGCCGACACCATCCCTGCGGCGCTGATCAATCCAACGGCAGACGGTATTTGTCGGGAGGACAGGTTTTCCCGGACGAGTCCCATGGAAAGCGGCGTGATGCCGGATGCGATGGACTGCATGGCGCAGCCGGCGATCAACACGGCGATGCTTTGTGCGCACGCCGCCACCGCGCCCCCTGCGGCCGCGACAACCAGCACAATGAGCAGGACTCGCCGGTAGCCGAGCAGATCGCCAAGCCGCCCACAGATCGCCGCAAAGATTGCTGCCCCGAGCCAGTAGGCGGTGACTGTCCAACCCACCGAGGCCGACCCCGGAAATACCCGGTAGAGGGTGACGAGCATCGTATAGATCACCGTAATGCCTGACGATGCCGCGACTGCCGACATCAGCACTGCAACCATGAACCAGCGCCGCGTGCCCCCGGTAAGGGGCGCTCGCGGTAACGATTGCGGCGTTGCATCGGCGTGCATGAGGCGTCTCCCTTGGATTGAGTCTTTTCTATCATCCCATAGTTGAACGGTGTACGCATAATGGTTGTTGCGCGGAATGATCGAGCGGCCATGGCGCTGGCAGGATCGTTCTTCCCGATATCGATCCGGTATCACGATTTCTCGTTTCGATATGGAGGTTTGTACGTCGACTGCGTGCGCCGATACTTCATTGAACGGCACGGCTCTCATCGCTCGTTCTATAAACAGGAGACTTCTTCATGCAGACTTACCAGGGAAAGATCTACGACGCCGACACACACTTCTATGAAGTGGAGGATGCGTTCAGCCGCTATCTGCCGGAAAAATTCAAGAAAGACTGGGGGTTCACAAGCCGTGTGACTCCCGAAGGCAATCGCTGCATGTACGTCGGCGATCGCAAGGTCGAGATCAGCGAAGGCTACACTTCGGCGGAAGGACTCGTACCGCCGCCGGGGAAACTCCACGAATGGCTGCGGGCCATGAAGGACGGCAAGGATAACGTTGAAATGCGGGTTCAGCCCACGCCTGACATGTTCAATCGCGACGCGCGTCTGAAGAAGATGGACGAGTTCGGTGTCGAGGCCTGCACGATGTATGTTGGCGAAATGGTTGCATGCATCTCGTACTTGAGCGAACCGGTTGCCGCTAATGCCGTCTTGCACGCATACAACCGCTGGATGCTCGACGATTGGGGTTTCAGCTATAAAGAGCGTATCTACAGCACGCCGATCGTCACGCTCGACGATCTCGATTCGGCTGTTGCCGAAGCGAAGTGGCTCGTGGCAAACGGCGTGCGTGTCATCCTGATGCCAATGGGGCCGTTCGGCGGACGCGCACCCGCCGATCCCTATTTCGACCCGTACTGGGCGATTCTCAATGAAGCCGGCGTGCGCGTCACGTTCCATGTTTCCGAAGCGATTTATATGAAGGACCACATGGCCGTCTGGGGCGAGCCGGTGCAGCAATCGCGTCAGCGCCAGACTGCATTCGTATGGATGCATGGTTACGGCGAGCGCCCGGTGGTGGAAACGCTGTCGTCGTTCATCTTCTACAACTTCTTCGAGCGCTTCCCGAACGTAAAACTGTGCAGTGCGGAAAATGGCGCTGAATGGGTGCCGTCGATGCTGGTGAAGATGGACAAATGCCGCGGAATGTCGAAAAACGGCTACTGGCCTTGCGGTCAACTGAAGAGCCGGCCGAGCCAGATATTCAAGGAGAACGTCTTCGTGGTAGCGTATCCGGAAGATGACCTCGCGCAGATCGTCGCGCAAACGGGATCGGCGGACTATCTGCTGATGGGCTCCGACTACCCGCATGCAGAAGGCGTGCCCGAACCGAAAGACTTCGCGCGTGAGGCTTGCGAGCCGTTGTCCGCAGTGGACACTCAAAAAATTATGTACGACAACGGGCGCCGCTTCATCCCGGCCCGGGCCTGATCGTCCGGATGTCCGGGCAGTGAAGAGGCGCGTGTTTTACGCGCCTCGAGCGGTTTTTGTTCGACCCATAAAGATAGAAGCGACAGCGGGTAAGCTTGCGACGTCCCGCGCGTTCGCGTCACTCTGGACAGGCTAGCCATGAACTTACTGGATTATCAGGCGTTGCTGCTCGAGCGCGATGGTGGCGTTCTTACCGTCACGCTGAACCGGCCCGACACTTTGAACGCCTTCGACGAACAGATGGATATCGAAATGTCGCGGCTCTTCGCGGACGTCGCGGAAGATCCGCAAACGCGGGTGGTGGTGCTCACCGGCGCGGGCCGCGCATTCAGTGCGGGCGGCGATATTGAACACATGCAGAAAGTCATCGACGATCAATCGTTGTTTCTCGCCGGCATGCAGCGTGCGAAAAAGATCATCTTCTCGATGCTCGATTGTCCGAAGCCGGTGATCGCGAAGATCAATGGTCATGCAGTGGGACTCGGGGCGACCATCGCGCTGTTCGCTGATCTGAGTTATGCAGCGAACCACGCGAAAATCGGCGATCCGCATGTGAAGGTCGGTTTCGTCGCCGGAGACGGCGGCGCTGTGATCTGGCCGCAATTGATCGGCTACGCGAAGGCCAAGGAGTACCTGTTGACCGGCGATCTGCTTGGGGCTGAAGAGGCAGCTCGTCTCGGATTGATCAATCGTGCCGTTCCCGCGGACGAACTCGATGCGGTTGTCGATGCCATGGCGAAGCGGCTGGCCACGGGCGCGTCGCAAGCCATTCAGTGGACCAAGACATCGATCAATATCGGTTTGAAACAACTTGCCCATTCGATACTCGATGCGTCGATTGCCTACGAGGCTTTATCGAATCAGACGGAAGACCATCAGGAAGCGGTGAATGCGTTTCGCGAGAAGCGTGATCCGGTATTCAAAGGCCGCTAAGTCGTGCTCGCTTCACTGTCGCGCGCAGCTTGTTAACAGGAGTGCCCAATGCAACGTGTAGTGGTGGTGACTGGAGGGTTTGGAACGCTTGGTCGGGCCGTCGGCAACGCGTTCGCAGCCGATGGCTGGAGTGTTGCACTGCTGGATCGGGCGCTGGCGCCTGACGTATCCCCCCAGGACGGGCAATCGCGGTTTGGCGGCGTCGATCTGACAGATCTGGTCAGCGCACGCAAGGCCATGTCGTTAGTGGCCGAGCGTGTCGGACCTTTGAACGCATTGATCAACGTGGCCGGTGGTTTTCGCTGGGAAACATTGGCGGACAGCAATCTGGACACATGGGATGCGATGTATCAGATGAATGTGCGCACGTCTGTGACCGCGTCGAGAGCGGCGTTGGAGCATTTCGCGAATGGAGCGCAGGGCGCACGCATCGTCAATGTGGGTGCCGGCGCGGCGCTGCGGGCCGGCGCGGGCATGGGCGCCTATGCGGCATCGAAGGCCGGCGTGTTGCGCTTCACCGAGGCACTCGCCGACGAGGTCAAGGATCGCGGGATGACGGTCAACGCAGTCCTTCCGGGTGTCATCGATACGCCGCAAAACCGCAAGGATATGCCCGATGCGGATTTCTCGCGCTGGGTGCAGCCGGCAGACATCGCAGCCGTCATTCTCTTTCTCATAACGCCTGCGGCATCCGCTGTGACCGGCGCATCGATTCCGGTTACCGGGCGCTCGTAGCTTAGTCGCCACTGAAGCGCCTTTGCTGTGGCATGTTTTGACTGCAGCAAGGGACGCACTGCCGAGCCTTGCGGGCGCCGGCAGATTCGCGTACGAGAACTGCCCGGATCAGATCAACCGGGCCAGTGAATCCGTGTTGAACCCGAGGAAGGGTTCACCTAAACGCGCGCGACGGGTCCAGTTAGCGTCATGCAGCAATGACCGGCCCACGCCGACCAGATCGAACTCGTTGCGCATGAAGCGATCGAGCAATGGCGTAAGGTCGGGCTGCGCTACCGTTTCCGCGCCGGCCATGGAATCATAGTAGCCCTTATTGATTCCAATGCCGCCTACGGTCATCGAGAGCTTGCCAGTCACCTTCTTTGCCCAGCCGGCAAGGTTCATATCGGAGCCTGCGAACTCCGGGCGGTTGAAATACCGTGTGCTTGCTTCGAAAATATCGACGCCGGCGTCAGCGAGCGGCGCGAGAATCTGTTCGAGCTCTTCGGGCGTGCTGGCGAGACGCGCCTTGAAATCCTGCTGTTTCCACTGCGAAAAGCGAAAACTTATCGGCATGGTTTCGCCGATTTCCGCGCGGATTTCGCGGACTACTTCCGCCGCGAAGCGGCTCCTCGCGACGAGGTCTTTACCCCACGCATCTGTGCGCTGGTTGGTCTCGCTCCACAGGAACGAATCGACCAGATAGCCGTGACCGCCGTGAAGGGCAATTCCGTCGAATCCCGCGTTTTTTGCATACGACGCGCTTCGGCGATAGGCTGCAATGACGTCGGCGATTTCCTCGTCGGTCATTGGTCGGGTGGCAGGCTGCACTCGGTCAAGATAGCCGGCGTCGAGTGACGTCAGGCCTCCCCGTGGTCCCCATAGGCCAGATGGCCGCATTGGGGCAGCGGCGGGCACAGGTCCGGTGTTTGCTTCTTTCATCGGACCCATGTGCCACAACTGGGGAAAAATCACACCTCCGCTTGCGTGGACCGCATCGGTCACGAGGCGCCATGCTTCGACCGATTCGGGCCCCGTCAGCATGGGAATCGAATTCTCACCGAGTCCGGCTTCGCCGAGCGCCGACGGATGATCGATCCCGACACCTTCAGTAATGATGAGTCCGGTCTCGCCCTCAGCGCGCCTCCGATAATACGAAGCGACATCGGGCCCAGGCAGTCCGTCAGGAGAAAAGCCGCGTGTCATGGGCGACATCACGACGCGATTTGCCAGCGTGATTCCGCGGACCGACAGTGGCGCAAATAGGGGTGCTGTGATCACCGTTGTCTCCGTGCGTATAGTTGACTTACGTGCGAATAATGATACGCTACATTTTATGGTGAAACAGCGCGTCGTGCCATGCCCAAAGACATCAAAAGACGATGCCTATCGACCCGACAGAGGACTACGTCAATGCAAGCCCACCTCACTGCCGTTGCCCACGCCGAGCACGCTGATCACGATGGCGACGATCGGATTCCCGAGGGGTTTCAGCTGATGCCGACGTTCGGCCCATTCCATGAGCTCGTCGGCGCGATCTGGTACAGGAAAAACGAGCGTGGCCATGTGGTCGGCATGCGCATGCGCGAGAAACACCGCAACCTTGGGCAGATGATGCATGGTGGGATGGTCTGCATGCTGGCTGACACCGCCATCACATGGGCGAGCAAGTATTCGCGCCAACCCGCACTCAAGGTGTTGACGACCAATCTGACAGTTAATTTCTTAGGTGGCGCTCAGCCCGGTGACTGGGTCGAGGCGCATGTGGACGTGCTTCGGTCCGGTAAGCGCGTGGTCTTTTCAGATTGTCTGATCTGGGCGAACGGTCAGCGTATTGCTCAAGTGTCGGCACAATTCCAGGTCATGGGGCAGATGGATGCGTAGAGCGGCTGGCCGCTCTAGACCTGTGGCTCGTGAGTCTGGCTGGATTGCGTGTACCTCCAGGCCGACAGCAGCAACTGCTGAATGTGTGCGGCACGCTGTTCGCGATGTGCGCGCGTAGTCGGAATGCCCATCAATACTTCCGTGCTGCCCGCCACTAGCGTGAGCAGGTCACGCGCAGCCGCAGGTGCGTCATCCACCTTGATCGTGCCACCGCGAGCGGCCGAGGCGATGAACTCCGCTACCGGTTCGAGCATCTCGTTGACATACCGAACGAACCCATTCGCCACATCCGGAAAGCGATTCGATTCTCCAACCACGACACGGGTAATTTGAATCGTGTCCGTGGCCGCCATATGCTCAGTCAATGTGCGCAAAAGGAGCGACAGCGTCTTCTCGAACTCGCGAGACGGTTTGAGCAACTGCTCGATCCTGCCTCGTAAATCCTGCATGCCATGCGAGATCGCGGCGCGAAACAGATCCTCTTTCGTGCCGAACTGCCGGTAGACGGTTGTTTTGCTGATCCCGGCGAGAGCAGCTATTTCTTCCACTCTGGCTGCACCGAATCCTTCCGCACGAAAAATCTGCGTGGCTGCGCTCAGCAGTCTTTCGCGCAGTTCGGCCGCGGCGTCTTGTGTAGGCCGGCCCGCGGCGCGTGGAGCGGCTGTGGCCATTACGGCGCCGACTGGAGGTACGGGTGAAGGATGGCGTGCCGGAGATTTAGCCATGGGCAGCTAGCTACCAGGGGGAAAGTGAAAGTGTACTCACCTCCCTGGCAGTCCGCCAGTAGGGCGGCCATAACGCTAGTCGAGCGCGACGTGCGCAATCTCGCCGGCAACATGCTGGTGCGTCGGACGAATCAGGGCAAGCAACGGAATCACGGCCAGCGTAGCGAATAGCATTAGCTTGAAGGCATCGATGTGCGCGATCATCGATGCCTGTTGCGTGATGATTGCGTCGAGCGTCGCCATCGAGGCTTGCGAAGAAACGTCGAACTGTTGTCGCAGCAGCGGATTAAATGCCGTCACGTGTTCGGCAAGTGCAGCATGAGAAACCTGAGTATTGCGCGACACGATTGACTGCACAACGGAGATGCCGATGCTGCTCCCGAGGTTGCGCATCAGGCTGTAAATCGCAGTGCCGTCCGCGCGCAGTTCCGGCGTCAATGTCGAGAACGATGCCGCACTCAGCGGCACAAACACCAAACCCAGACCAAAGCCTTGAATCAGCCCCGGCCAGACAATATCGGAGCGTGCCAGCACGATGGTGTATTGCGTCATCTGCCATAGCGAAAACGCGGATACGGCGAAGCCACATAGCAATGAAAGCCGCAGATCGACTTTGCCGACAAGGCGCCCGGCGATCAGCATCGCGATCATCGTACCGAGACCGCCTGGCGCGGTGACGAGGCCCGTCGTCGCGACAGGATAGTTCATCAGATTTTGCAGCATGGGCGGAATCAGCGCACGGGTGGCGTAGAGCACCGCACCGATGACGAAGATGAAGCCGATGCCGGTGGCAAAGTTGCGATCCCACAGCAATTGGTAGCGAAAGAACGATCGCGGACCGGCGGTCGCCGTGTGCACGATAAAAAACGCAAATGCGATAGCGGCAATCACGGCTTCGATGCGAATTTCCAGTGAGCCGAACCAGTCGAGCTGATCGCCGCGATCGAGCATCGCCTGGAAGGCGCCGATTGCCACCCCCAGCGTGATGAAACCCACGAAATCGAAACTGCGCTTCTGGCGATCATCGCGAGCCGGGAGCGAGACCAGGATGCCGGCTAGCGCGAGTAAGCCGACGGGCAGGTTGATGAAGAATACCCAGCGCCAGTTATAGCTGTCCGTGAGCCATCCGCCGAGAGTCGGGCCGATGATGGGGCCGATCATCACGCCCATGCCCCACACGGACATCGCCTGGCCCTGCTTTTCGCGTGGATTGATATCGAGCAGGATCGACTGCGCGAGAGGTACCAGCGCAGCTCCAAACACGCCTTGCAGCACGCGCGACAGCACGATCTGCTGAAGCGAAGCGGAAATACCGCATAGTCCCGAAGCCATCGTGAAGCCAGCAATGGAAACGACGAGCAGACGCTTCAAACCAAGGCGGTCGGTGAACCATCCGGTGAGCGGTGTGGCGATCGCCGCCGCGACAATGTACGAGGTAAGAACCCAGACGATTTCATCCTGCGACGCTGCGAGTGCACCCTGCATGTGCGGAAGGGCGACATTGGCAATCGTGCTGTCGAGCGTTTGCATCAACGTGGCCAGCATGATCGACACCGTGATAATGCGGCGATTCTTTACGGCTCCTTTCTCGGCGTTCACGGTGTCGGCTGGTATGGGGTCTTTCGAAGGATTGTGTATTGATCGCGGCGCGGCCGGTGCTGAGATAGGTGAGTGCACAGGCTGAACCGTCAGACTTCGATCATGCCGCGAACGTATGATTCCATCGTTCCCGCACACGAAAGTTTGTCTTCACCCTCTTCGAGATCCGCATAACGGCCGACCTGCCTGATGAGCGGTCCTTGCAAACCCTCTGTGTCGCCTTGGGGCGAAAAGTCGACTGTCACCTTGTCACCCGTGATGAACCCGCCCCAATACCCTTCGGCAAGCAGATCGAAGAACGCGAAGCGGCCTTCAACAACTCCGCTTCCATCGGCAGGGTTGAGCAACTTTTCGCCGGCCTTATCAAGCACAAACGGAACGATCCACGGACAGATCGCGAAGCCTTGCGCCACGTCCGACCATGGGCCGGTGCCGATCATCTCCGACATGCCATAGCTGTTCTGGATGTTCTCCGACTTGATGCCGTAAAAGTCGATGATCTGCTGGCGGAAATCCGCAGGGGCTTGCGTGCCTTTCAAGCCGCCACCTGTGGTGATGACCGTTTCCGGATGACAGATGCCGTTGGCAACGCCACGCCGGCGCGCGAAATCGACCAGCGTCCAGTGCAGAGACCAGTTGCCCTGCACGAGCACAGGCACATCCCGGTGAGCGAGTAGTTTGTCGAGAAAGCGGTCGATCATCGCGCCTGTATGTTGCTGACGCTTTGCAGCCTGCTCCTGAAACGCCGCGATCGCACTCGGCTTCGCGCTGCCATCTGCGAGCGTGCGGCGCATGCGGCCCATCTCTATCGTCGACGATGCCAGCACTGGCTCGTCAAACATCAACGTGCTTTCGCTGCCGAGTTGCGTGGCCGCGCTCAGGACGGGACCGATATGACGATGGGCACCGCTTGGCGGCATCATCAAAAACACCGGACGCTTGCCGAAATCCCGCTCGATCAGCTTGTTGCCATACACGCCGAGCTTCACGCACGTCGCCGTCACGCGGTCCATGTCGGCGCGCGTCTGGCTGATAAAACTGCATTTACCTGAGGTGCCGCTCGAGCTGAACACGTAGTGGCCGGCGCCGCGCAGGCGCTCCATCCAGCTATCGACGTTCTCGACACCATCCACATCGACGTCGACCACTGGCCGGCTCGTCAGTGTTTGTAGCCAGGTGTTCAAGTGCTTCCATCGACCGATCTCGACGAACTGCTCCGGGTAACTCTTGTAAATCTGGTGTGCGAACAGCAGCGGGACCATATCGGCTTCGGTGCGGAGCTCATCGATGCCCATGTCGGTTGCGCGACGGTTCAGGAGCCTGATCTGTTCCCGGCGCTCGGTAAAGCGCTCGCGCATCGCCGCCAGTTGAAGCGCCCGAAGATTGTCGGGGTGCTGGCGAAACGGATCGACATCCTGTTCAAGAAGGTCGTAAAAGCGGTCAACGGCAGACATGGGGTCTCCTAAGTGACGAGGCGCTATTGGGCGAAATCCGTGGCGGTCGACACATCGAGCCACGTGTCGAGGTTCTCCTGCAGCGCCGCAAGTTTGTTGCGCACGACGCCGACCGCGTCGGGCCCGAGAGCCAGCCTCAACGGCGGCTCCTCGGCATAGACCGCCTGGATGATCGCCGCAGCCGCCTTGGTCGGATCCCCCGACTGTGTGCCGTGATAGTGGGTCATCTGCTCACGCATTTTTCCGACTGTGTCTGCATATGCAGGTGCTGCGACTTCGCTCCACCGCAGCGAGCTGCCCGCAAAATTCGTGCGAAAACCGCCGGGTTCAACCAGCGTGACGTGTACGCCGAACGGCTTGAGTTCTCGTGAAAGAGACTCTGACAAGCCTTCGACTGCATGCTTGGAAGCGCAATAGAAACTGCAGCCCGTAATGCCGATCAACCCCGCGACCGATGACAGGTTGACGATGTGCCCTGAGCCGCGCTCGCGTAAATGCGGCAACACTGCCCGGATGGTGTTCACGGTGCCGAAGAAATTGGTGTCGAACACTTGTCTCGCTTCGGCGTCGGACACCTCTTCGAGCGCGCCGAACAAGCCGTATCCCGCGTTATTCACCAGCACGTCGATGCGGCCTGCGCGGGCAAGCGCCTGCTCGATGGCGTGCGGGACGGTTGACGCGTCGGTCACGTCGAGCACTATTGCGTACGCGAGGCCGGTGGAAGACAACTGCTCGAATGCCTCGATCTGCGACGGGTTGCGCACGGTGCCGACCACCTTGTCACCGCGCGCGAGCACTGCTTCAGCGAGGGCCCGGCCGAGACCGGACGAGACGCCCGTGATTAGCCAGACAGCGGCGGATGTCGATTTGCCTGTCATCAAAACTCTCTCTAACGAAATAGGAAAAAAAATCACGCGGTGCGGCTGGCTTCGACCATGTCGCCTAGCTCGCCGCGCACATAGCCATCGATCGTGCCGGCACACGACAGCTTGTCGTCGCCCCCTGGCAAGTCCTTGTAGCGCACGACATCGCGAATGAGAGGTGTGCGCACACCATCGATGCCGTGCCCGAATTCCATCACGACCTTGTCGCCGCTGATTACGCCGCCCCAGCGTCCATCGGCAAGCAAATCGATAATCGCGAGGCGCCCCTCGACGACACCTTTGCCACCCGGCGGATTGAGCAACTGTTCGCCAGTGGCGTCGAGCACGAGTGGCACAAGCCATGGCGGAACAGCCCACGCGTTGGCTGCGTGGAACCATGGGCAGAATCCGGATACCTCGCCCATGCCATAGCCGTCATTAAAGTTGGCCGCGTTGAAATTGAAGAAGCGCGCGCACTGTTCCTGGAAATCGTCGGGAAGATTCGCGCCTTTTTTCCCGCCACCGATGCTAATGACCGTGTCCGGATGGAACTCGCCATCCGGTATGCCCCGTTCGCGCGCGGTTGCCACGATCTGATACAGCATGCCCATCATGCCCATGATGAACATCGGCTCGCGGCGTCGTTCCAGCAGCAGATCGATGAAGCGCCGGAAGTCGGCCTGCACGAGTTCAGCGCGTGCCCGACTTTCGAGCTGGAATGTGGCGATATCGCTGGGCATGGCGGTACCGTCAGCAATAGCGCGGCGCATGCGTGCCATGCGCGCGGTCTGGTCCGCGCTTTGCGGCACGTCGGACATGTAGTGGATGTCGCCAGGAATGGCGATTGTTTCCGCGAATCTGGACATTCGCTCGGTGCCGGTATACGAACCGGAGGAGGGCGTCAGCAGGAACACCGGAACGCGGCGCGATGGATCGCGCATGGCGCTTGCCGCCCAACGAATGCCCTGGCCCATCAGCCGCCAGGCAAGTTCCCTATCGGCACCGCTTTGATAGATGAAAGATTGTTTTCCCGATGTGCCACTGGAACTCATCACGTAATGGCCATGTCGGCGCAGTTCGTTGATCCAGTCGTCCATGTTCGTAACGTTGGTGTAGTTTGGGCCTTCGATCTTTTGCGCCGTCAGCGTTTGCAGCCACGCGGTTAGTCGCGCCCATTTGCCCTGTTCGATAAAAGCGTCGGGATAGCTCTTGTAGACCGCGTCTGCAAACAGCAATGGCACCGCATCATGAAGGTTTGAAAGTTCACCTACGTCCGCATCCGTTGCACGCTTGTCGAGAATACGGATCTGTCGGCGCCGCTGCGCGAACCGTTCGCGCAACGCCTGCAATTGGATGGCGTGGAGATCGTCCGGAGCGTTGCGAAAGGGGTCGGGATGAGCGGTCAGTTGCAGCAGAGTGTCGAGGGCCGACATCATTCGGTCTCCGTCGAGCTATTCCCGCCCGCTTCTTCGGATATCCACTTCATGAAGCGGTGAATCGGGAACATGCCGTCATGCGGATAGCCGCCAACGCCGTCTGAAATCGATTCGCCAAGCGTCACCATGCGCTGGACGCCGGCACACGCGAGCGCGTCACGAACCTCGACGACGCGGTGCGGAGGGTAGATGCCAACGGTCTGAGTGGCCACGGTTGCAAACCGGGTTGCATCATGGAGGCTCTTCACTGGAATGACGTTCACCGTCTTGCAGATGGGATGAAAGTCGACCAGCTCGTCCGAGCGGATCACAAGGCCCTTTCCGTCATAACCACCGAACACGCGATAAATCGGCTCCATTTCGCGTAACACGTCGACGGCTTCCCGGATGTCGTTTGGCACTACGGGGCCTTGCCCATCGCCATAACGGAAGTCTTCGCTCAGTGCTGTCGCAAGATGTTCGCAATAGCGGTCGGCATCGTCCTCGTCGCCTTCAATGAATTGGTAGCGGCTCGCATTGCACGCGTCCTGATTGAACGACTGCACATCGGCCGCGCCGGCGCGTGCAACTTGTCCAAGCAGTTCTTCCGACGCAAATGCTTCCCGTCCAATGAGCGAGATCGACACCTTCGGGTCGAAAGCGACCAGTTCCAGGCCGGGACCCGCGTAACGCATTGCATGGCGCACGGCGCTTTCGCCACCCCACACCACGAGCTTGTCGAAATATTGCGGCCGATACAGGATCGATTCGACGTTCTCGTCCCCGCCGCGCCAATAAGCGGCGGAAAATGACTGCGTCAACGGATGCGCGGGGTCGATTTCGGCCATGGTGCGCAAAATCGCCGTCGCGGTAAAAAGGTCGTTGGAAGGCAGCTTCAATAGATGCACACCTTTGGTCAGCGCGGCGCGCATCACGGTCATGGCGGCGACCATGGGCGAATTTCCGGCGAGTATGTGAACGAGGCGCGGAGGAAACGCGCGCAGACGGCTGGGGCGTCCGCGCAACGTGCGCGGCATCCAGCCGTCGATCACACTGGCGTCGCCGAGGCTGATACGCAACTCGTCTTCGATCACGCTGCGCGCGAACAGATTCGGAATGTCGCGATAGCAGTTTTCCAGAATGCGGCGACCGAGCGGGCTCACCTGGATCATCGATTCAAGCGCCTGCTGCATCAGCGGATTCGCATCCAGATGCAGACGCGGACCGAGCTCGACGAGGAAGTCGATAACGTGTGCAATCGGCAAGTCGAACGCGGGGCCTGCTTGCGTGCGGGACCAGATCAGATCGTCCAGCTCTATCGCCGGTGTGCGAAATCCCGTGCCAAGATCGCGCGAGATATGCGTGACAGCCGCGCCCGAGACGGTACGCCCGCGATAGACATGCGGTACGAGCAGATACGCCGGAGCGCCGCCATGCAGAGATTGCGGGGCCTTCTGAACGGGGGTATCGACATGATCCATGAGTATTCCTTCTCGATTCGGTAAGAACGCGACGTTCGCGCCCGGATGAATGCGCGTGGGACTAATCTTTAGTCAGCCGAGGTTGGCAATCATGCGATCCATACACAGCTTCAGCGTTTCCACTTCGTCTTGAGTGAAACCGCGCAATTGCCGGTCGTTCGTCTCGACGATCAAAGGAACGGTTTCGCAAATCGTCGTGCGGCCGCTATCGGTCAGCACCAGGTAAACGCTGCGTCTGTCCAATTCATTGCGAACGCGGCGGAGAAACCCACGTCTTTCAAGAAAATCGAGCTGGCGCGTCATGGCTCCGCTGTCGGACAGCAGGATGCGGTATAGCTCTGACGGCGTCCTGGCACGTCCGTCGAACAGCGCTTTCAGGACGCCCCATTGCAAGGCGGATAGACCATAGGCCGAGAGTTTGGCGTCTACCGCGTCGCACAGCAGAATGCGCACCTGGTTCATCCGGTAGGCGACGCTTTCCTCTGAACGATAGGTATTCGTGCCTTGCCGATGCGCGAGTTCGCAGTCCGGCAAAGCGGCCTCAAACTGAAGCGCTGATGAGTTGTCCACTGGATTTCTGCCAAAAAAGTATCTGCCGTTGAAGGCAACTATATGCACGTCATTCGAAAAACGCAACGTCTTTCGTTTTGTGGTTTTCCCCATGTTGTCAACGATAGGCTCGGTGCGCGACGATGCGCCGAGATGTTCCGTCTGTGGGAGGCTCGCCGGTCTTCAACGAGATGACTACGCGCGAATGCATTGGACAATGCAATATGTTTTCAATGCTGTAAGCTGTCGCGCGTTGCGGTCCGCTCCACGGCAAATACAGTTAGGAAGCCAAATGGAACGTGAATGTGAAGCAAGATTGTCGCCGTTGCCGGTGGAAGTAGGCGAGGTGACGGCGAAATGGCTGTCGCAGGCACTCGCGACCTATTGCGAAGGTGTGGAAGTCACGTCGCTGAAACTGATGGATGTCATCTACGGAACAGCAACGAAGCTTCGCGTTCGCCCCGAATACAATGCGCGGGGAAATGAGGCCGGCTTGCCGCGGTCTCTGATTGTCAAAGGCGGCTTTGTCCCCGAATATCGGCATCTGAATGCGTATATCTACGAGTACGAGGCGCGTTTTTTCGACGAGGTGCAGCCTGAATTGCCCGTGCAGGTTCCTCGCGCATATTTCTCGGCGACCGACCATTCGAATGGACAATCGATTGTCATTCTTGAGGATCTCGCGGAACGGGACGTGACCTTCTGCCGTGTGCAGAATACGTTGTCGTACGCGCAAGCTGCGGCAAACCTCGACGCACAAGCCCGATTGCACGCGCAATACTGGAGTGCGCCCGCTCTCGCTGCAGACGGTAAGCTTGGCTGGCTGGCCGAACAGGACCCGTTGCCGGACGGCGAGGCCGGCACCTATCACTGGGGGCAACTCAAAGCTGATGTATTCGCGCACTACACCCAGTTGCCGCGAGGGGCTGCGATTGCCAGGCAGTTCCATGACCGCGACTGGATGCAGCGAGCGCTGCTGAACCTGCGTTCGTTCGATCGGCTAGGACCGATGACGTTTTTACATGGCGATGTGCACTTGGGAAATCTGTATATCGAGCGCGATGGCACGCCCGGTTTTCTCGATTGGCAATCGTATCGGCGCGGACCATGGTCGCACGATTTCACATACTTTCTCGTGTCCGCGCTTGATATTGCCGACCGTCCAGAATGGGAACGCTCGCTGCTTACGCACTACCTCGAACGACTCGCCGCATATGGAGTTGCAACACCGCCGTCTTTCGATGAAGCATGGGATGCATATCGGCGCCATCTCGTTTACGGGCTCTATTTCTGGTTGGTGAATCCCGTTGAGTGGCAGGCTGAGGTCAATAACTGCGCAGTCGCATCTCGCTTTGCAATGGCGGCCCTCGATCACGACGTGTTCGAGTTGATGGGCTAGCTACTGAAAATTTTAAAGGGGGGCAAACCTTGTCCGCGCTAATTGTTGCAAGCGACATGAGACTGCCGGTGACGGTCGATGAAATTTCCGCGAAGTGGCTGACCGCAGCGCTTCAGTTTCGCTATCCCGGCGTGGAGGTCACGAGCTTACTATGCGAGGACGTCTTGTCGGGAACCTCGACGAAGGTGCGCGTTCTGCTCGAGTACAACGGTACGGGAGAAGAGTTCTGTCTGCCTGCGCGGATGATCGTGAAGGGGGGATTTGAAGAACACAGCCCGTTGATGAAAGACATGTACCAGAACGAGATGCGTTTCTATCGCGACGTGTTGCCATTCATCGACATGAACGCGCCTCGGTGCTTCTATGCGGGCACCGATCCCTCTGGCTGGCAGTCGATTGTCGTGATGGAGGATCTGCGAGCAAGCGGAGTCACGTTTTGTCACGCACAGTGTTCAGCGGGCTATGACGATGTCGCGGCGCGGCTTGCCGCAATGGCGCGTTATCACGCTCAAACGTGGGACAGTCCGGAATTCGCTGAACACGGGCGATACGGTTGGATTGGCGAGCGTTTCTCGGGGTGGTCGCTCGACTACATGCGCCGCTATCTGGTGCCTGAGGTATGGCGGCACTATGTTGAACTACCCCGTGGAGCCGCAGTCAGCCGGCTTCTTCACGACCGTGAGTGGATGGAGGCGGCACTCACGCAGCTTGGCGAGTCGCATCGAGGCAAGCCGGTGTGTCTGATTCACGGTGACACGCACCTCGGTAACCTGTACGTAACAGCAGATGGCAAGCCGGGTTTTTTCGATGCGCAGGTCAGCCGTGCGCCTTGGAGTCTCGAAGTTTCATACCATATCTGCTCCGCGCTCGATATTGCCGATCGGCGCAAGTGGGAGCGCCAATTGCTTGCCCATTACCTGACTCATCTTGCGGCAAACGGTGTCGAAACACCCGCGTTCGAAGCGGCGTGGGAGGACTACCGGCGAGACCTGGTCTATGGATACTTTATCTTCGCCATAAACGAGACGCGCTTTCAGACCGAGGCAGTGAACACAGCCTACGCTGCGCGTTTCGGGGCGGCTATGCTCGACCATGGGACAGTTTCGCCGGCGCAGTGATGTCTCGAAGCTCATCGCTTCGGGTCCTCTGTTTTGGGTTCATACAGGCCTCACTAGTGCTTCCGCAATAATGGAACTACTAGTTGCATTATTGCGCAGCGAGGCTTAAGCTAAATCTCCAATCCACAGGTGGAAAGGTCGACCGCGCGGACGAACTGCGGCGAACAGCAAGGAGACGGTATGAACGCGACATTGGATGCTGGCGTACTGCCGGCAATGCAGGAACTCCACGTATCGAACGATATTCTTGACGATCGCGCGGCCCTGCAGGCGGCGTGGGATCGCGATGGGTACTGGTTCTTCCGGGACGTGCTCGACACCGAAGCAGTCGGGCGGTTGCGCAGAGTATTTCTAGACGAGCTTTCGCAACTTGGCGTGATTGCCCCGGACGATCCCGTTGCTCGATTCAACGGCAAGAGCCTGGAAGACTTTCCATTTCGTATGGAGTCGCTCGCGTCGCGCAAGGTCTGGAAACCTTTCGTCGCCGAGCCGTCAATTCATCGTTTTTTCAGCCGCCTGCTTGCCGACGACCCATTCTGGATTCCCACGGTCGAGTATCGCGCTACGCCCCCGGCGCAAGATCGCGCTCGAGCCCGCTTCGACTATGTCCATCAGGACGGTTTCTACAACGCGGGAATTCCGTTCTCTATCTGCTGGATTCCGCTGGCCGAGATCGATCCTGACGTCGGAGGGCTGGTGCTCGCCGAAGGCATGCATAAGGGGCCGTATTTGCACGATCTCGCGCAACCACCGCTTTTTCCGATTCCTGATGGCGCAGTGCCGGCGCATGCATGGCGCCGCACGACATATCGGCCCGGCGATGTTGTCATGATGCATCTGAATACTCCACATACCGGCGTGGCAAATTACTCGGACCGCTTCCGGCTTTCGATGGACATTCGTGTAATGGCCGCGTCCGGCGACACACCGATTATCGGCAACATCACGTCGCTGACGTCCCGTGAGGTGGCGGTGCAGGGCGATCAAGGCCGCAGTGGAGCGTTCGTGTTCGATGAAAACACGTACTGCCGGGGGATCGATGGCAGGAAGGTGCCGCTCGACGAGATTCCATCGCACTTTCGCGCCGGAGATGAAGTGATTCTGGCGGTGCGCGATGGCCGGGTAACGGTGCTGCGTCCACCACACTGACAGTTCGTCGAATACTCACATCGGGTAAAGCATGCCTTTTCCAAAGGTTTTTCATCAGCGTCTGGCTGGCAAAGTCGCCATCGTGACCGGCGCGGGTTCGCAAGGCAATGGTGTCGGTACCGGCAAGGCCATCGCTTGTCTTTTCGCGCGTGAAGGCGCGTCGGTCTGCCTGGTCGATCGTGACGAGGAGCGGGCTGCCGAAACGCTTGCGATGATCGTTGAAGCCGGGGGTAATGGGTTCGTCTGCGCTGCCGATGTCACCGACAGCGATGCATGCGCACGCGTCGTTGCGGCTACGGTCGAGCGTTATGGCGCGTTGCATATCCTTGTCAACAATGTCGGTGTGGCAGGGGCGGGAGGCCACTTCGAGAATATCGACGAAGCCTCATGGGATCGCATTATCGATGTCAATCTCAAGAGTGCCTTTTTGATGAGCCGAGCGGCGGCGCCTCATCTGGTTGCAGGAAAGAATGGCGCAGTGGTCAACGTCAGTTCGACAGCGGGTCTGCGGAGTCACGGCGCGGCCGCATACGGGTCGTCGAAGGCGGGCATGATTGCGTTGACGCGTGAACTGGCCGTCGTATACGGCCGCGATGGGGTCCGTGCCAATGCCATCGCGCCGGGACATATCTTCACCCCGATGGTCGAGAGCATGCTGGACGAGCCGGCAAAAGAGCGGCGCCGCAAGGTCGCGCCCCTCGGCATCGAAGGGGACGCGTGGGACGTTGCGGCGGCTGCATTGTTCCTCGCCAGCGATGATGCGCGCTTCATTACCGGCGCGTGTCTGCCGGTGGACGGCGGCGTGACGGAAGTTGCAGCACTCTGCGCTTACGATCTGATACAGCAATAGCGTTGTAGCGGACATCGCTATTGGTGAAGGCGAGGTCGAATCTTTAATTGCGGAGAAAAGCATCCGCAAGACCGGTACGGAGACTTTTTGCATGACCGCAGCATTGCTAGAACAATACGGCCCGCGCGAGTCGATGGAATACGACGTCGTGATCGTCGGCGGCGGCCCGGCTGGCCTGTCCGCGGCGATCCGGCTGAAGCAGCTGGCGGCCGAGAAGGGCGTCGAGCTTGGCGTCTGCGTGCTGGAAAAAGGCTCGGAGATCGGGGCGCATATTCTCTCGGGTGCCGTGATGGACCCGCGTGCGTTGAATGAACTGATTCCGGACTGGAAGGAAAAAGGCGCGCCTCTGGATGTTGAAGTGACCGAGGACCGCTTCTTCTTTCTCACCGAAACCGGCTCGAAGAGCGTGCCGAACTGGGCGCTGCCGGATAACTTCAGGAACCACGGCAACTATGTGATCAGCCTCGCAAACGTCACGCGCTGGCTCGGCCAGCAGGCCGAAGC
>NZ_PNXY01000018.1 GCF_002879865.1 Paraburkholderia rhynchosiae | reverse complement strand
CGCCGTCAACAGGTTTTTCTTACTGACCGAACCTGCCGCCACCGCTGGAAGCCTTGCCACTGCTGGCTCTCCCGCTTCCCGTGCCCCGGCGTCCGGAGCACGAAAGAGCGAGATTCTAGCGAGCCGGTCCGCGCCTTGCAAGCGTTATCTGCTTTTATTCAAGGCGTCTTTTCTATGCGGCCTATTTCTTCGGCAACGGGAGGTTTGACGCCGGGCGCGGTGCCGGCAGCGGTGGCGCCGATGGTCCAGTCGTGCAGCACCGTGTATGCCACCGCCAGCAACGTCGGCCCGATGAAAACGCCGAGGAAGCCGAACGCGAACGCACCCCCCAGGATGCCCAGCATGACAAGGATCAACGGCATATCGCTATTCTTGCCGATCAGAATCGGCTTGATAACATTGTCCGACATACCGACAGCCAGCACTCCCCACACCACCAGGAAGATTGCCCATCCCGTTGCGCCGCCGTGATAAAGCCAGATCGCCGCCGGCAGCCATACGATCACCGGGCCGCCCGGTATTACCGACAAGAAAAACGTCGCCAGTCCAAGCAATGCAGGCGCGGGCACCCCGGCGATCCAGCAGCCGAATCCCGCGAGAATTCCCTGCACGAGCGCGGTGCCCAGAATGCCATAGACCACGCCCTTGACTGTGCTGCCCGCCAGCGCCAACAGATAATCGGCACGCTCACCGGCGATACGCCGCATGCCTGCGTTCAGCCACCTGCCCGCGCCCTCTCCTCCGGTGTAAAAGAAGAAAGCCAGCACAATGCTCAACGCCAACAGCCCAAGACCGTGCGTGACAGCAATCGCTGCCGCCAGAATCCACTTGCCAGCAGGCGCCGCAAGCGTACGCAACTGCGCAATCAGTTCCGAATTGCTGCTTGTCAGATGCTCCCAGAACGCCTCTATGTTCGAGCCGACCACTGGAATTCGCGCCACCCACGGCGGCAAATCCGGCAAGCCTGCTTCGAACAACCTTTGCACCAGCGCAACTATGTCGTGAACGTGCGCGCCAAATGCAAAGCCCGCATAGACAAACGGTCCGAGCACCACAATCAGGATGATGAGGACGATCAAAGTGGCAGCCCACTTACGCCTTCCGCCAACCGCCACGGTCAGCCTGCGGTAGAGCCCCCACGAGCTATAGCTGAGAATCGCGCCCCATAGCAAAGCGGTCGTAAAAGGTGCGAGCACCAGTAACGAGCCACCCACCAGGACAATCAACGCAAACACCGCGGCCAGACGTTCGATCAGTTGGTCCGATTTCACAATGAATCTCCTGTTACGCCAGACCACGGCGACAAGTACGAACGCCTGTCGGCGCCCGTCAAAAACGGCCATTATATAGAAGCGACCTCCGTTCTCCGACCGCCTTATATTATTTGACGAAGCTGCGACCGGCGGGCTATGGGACATCCGTCGGCGGTCTGAATTTTCGTGAAGAAACGTCCCAATTCATCCGGCACTTCGTGCCAAACAATATGGCGTCACGGAAACGACTACAATATAAGGTTCTGTGCCTCCCAATTTCCGGATTTATGCGCTCGCGAATCGCCAAACGTCTCCCCCCCGATGCCGACAAACTTGTCGGTCTTTCGCTCGCGCTTTTCGCGTCGGGCAGCCGCACCGAAGACCGCTTCTGGGAAGCGAAACTCGACGCGCTGCTGGCCAAGATCGTGCGCAACGCCAACCAGACTACGCTCGACGCAGCGCTCGACCATCTGCAGCAGAATCATCCCGATGCTTACGGCGCGCTCGCCGACATGGCCGAAACGCACAGCGAGTCGTTCGTCATCGAGCATGAAGGCGTGACGTATGAGGCATTGCTGATTGCGGCGCCCGTGCTGGCCTGGACTCGCTACATGATTCCGTCCGGTCCGCTCAAAGCCGACGCGGCAGACGCGCTGCGCGCGCACCTGCAGGCGCACGTGCTCGCGGCCAACACGCGCGTCGCCATGGCTCCGTTCCTGTATAGCATCGACCAACTGCCCCGCCATCACGTCGAGACGTGGCGCATCGCGCAGCAACTTGCGCAGGCAGCCATGGCCGGCGGCAACCTCAAGCTCAACTTCGGCGAACTGCCGGAAACTTCGCCGATTCTCGCTGACCCGCGCTTCCTGCTTGCCGTGGTCGCGGCGCCTGTCGGTGAACCGAGCTTTCGCTGGCAGGAAGAGGAGCACGGCAGCCGCATCGAACGCGGGCAATGCCTCGAACAATGGACCACGCAAGGCGGCGCCAATTTGTCGCTGGTGCTGCCTGGCTGCGAGTTCGAGTGCCTGTTGCCCGACGCCTATTATTCGGCCTGCCGAGACGCCGACGAACGGGTGCGCCCTCACACCGTCCGTACCGCGGTGCGTTATCTGTTCGACACAATTGGCGCGGCGCCGCAGGAACTGCGCGCAGTCGTCGCCGGCTTCGGGGAGCGCCGCATCGACGAATACCGCGTCGGCTTTACGCGCCGGGGCAGCAACGAGGTGATCTACGGCGTCGTGTGGCCGCTTTACGGTCGTGAGAACGGCGAAGCCGGCATTGACGAAGAGCCGCAGGAGACCGCCGCGCCCGACGCCCCGCTCGAGGAAATCGTCGCGCTGCTCAAAGAAACCGGGGTGACGGATGTGCGCCGCCACGCGGGCCGGTTCGAGCCTGAATATTGCGATGACTGTGGCGTGCCACTGTATGCCGATCCGCTCGGTGAAATCGTTCACGCGGAAATGCCGGAAGACGCCGAACCCGCGCAGCCGCACTTCCACTAGGCAACCGCGCGCCCTGGTGCGCCGCTTGTCGTATAAGAAGCCCCGCCCGCGCGGGGCTTTTTTATACGTCATTCCTCTTATGCCTTTTGGACAGGCCGTCAAATCGAAGGGAATTTGTCATTATAGAGACGGCGACGCATCGCAACGCGCCTGGCTCACACGCCCGGCAAGTGCATCGCGCCACTTCGCCCGATTTATCTGGAGACATGCATGCGATTCTCGATACTCAACTCAGACGCGGAACGCCGCGATGGGCTCAAAGCGCTGTTACGGCAGATCAACCGGCTGGCGCGTTTCAACGAAGCACAAGACTGGCGTCAGGTCGAGCGAACGCTCAAGCGTCAGTGGCCTGATCTGCTGGTGGTCGACTGGCAGGACTGGATGTCGGTTGCTGACATCCGGCATCTGCTCAGTCATTACCCTGACCTGCGCATTGCAGTGCTCACCGACGAGATCTCGCCCAAGGCCGTGAGCGAGCTCATGGACGAAGGCGTGCTCGGTGTCGTGCCGCGCGAAACCGATCCTTGCCTGATCGTGCGCGCCTTTGAAATGGTGTTGCTCGGCGGGCACTATGTGCCGTCTGGCGCGCTGGCGCTCAACCCGCCGCTGCGGTCGGATACCGCTATCCGACCGTTCGACGGAAAGAATCCGCCACCGCGCCGCACCAGGCTATCCAACGGACTCTCGCCTCGCCAGGAGCAGATCATGCGCTGCGTCCATATGGGCCAGCACCAATAAGATGATCGCGCGCACGCTGGGCATCAGCGAGGGCACGGTCAAGATCCATCTGACCAGCATATTCCAGCAGTTGGGCGCGCCCAATCGCGCCGCGGCGGTCGCGCTTTACAACGGCTGGCTGACAAACCATTTGCAAGTACTGCGCAGCAAAGGAGACAGCCTGCTGCGTCCGGTCATGGGCCAAGCCGGCGTAGTGCCGCTGCGGCGCGTCCCGCCCCGGCGCTTCCAGTATCCGCTATCGGCTAACGACGCGGCCGCCCCTTTGCCGATGGCAGCCGAACCGGGCACGCCCTACGACGACGCGCCGGCCGATGACGTCGCGTCGGAGCCGGTCACGGAAGGCTCCACGTGACATGACAGCCCACGCACCGGGAGCGTGATGCGCGATTTCTGCCAGCGCATGCATCGGCTGGCATGGAATCCGCTCACACCTTTTCTTATCCAACGAGTAATATGAGACTCATGGGTTTCCTCTACACACCGCTTCCGTTCTGGATCGCTGTCGGTGGCTGGACCGTCACCGCGATAGTGGTCGCGCTCGCGCTGTGGAAAAACCCTTTCAAACGACTTCAGGACGGCACGTTGCAGCATGTCTGGCTGGCGATCATCGTCGCTGTGTCGGTGCTATGGGCAAGCAACGCCTGGCTCGACGACGGCACCGTCATGCATCTGCTCGGCGCGACCCTGGTGGTCACGCTGTTCGACTGGGCACTGGCACTGATTGCAATGGCGGTGGTTACTGGCCTGGCCGGCGTGATTTTCGACGCTCCGTGGCAAGGCATCGCGCTCACTTTCCTTGTGTTTGGCGCAGTGCCGGTCGGCATCTCGACGTTGCTTCAGCGAGCAAGCATTGCCTGGTTACCGCGTAATCTTTTCATGTTCATCTTCGGCCAGGGGTTCGTGTCGCCGGCTATCGCAGTGTCGCTCACGGCGGCCGCGGCGCTCGGCGTTCACGTTGCGCTCGCGGACGGTTCCATGACCGTCGTACCCGCCGGCTACGCATTGAGCGTGCTTCTCCTCGCCACGGGCGAGGCCTGGTTCACGGGAATGTCGACGGCATTGATCGCGGTCTACCGCCCGGCATGGGTCACCACTTATGATGTGCGGCGATACCGGTTGGGCGGACCGCGCACGTGACAGTGGCGCGACTTTCAACGCACGATTCAGGTGATCGTGAGCTTGTCTCTTTAATGCCTTGTACACGCGCTCGGCACGAAAAAAAAGCGGCGAGAACCGCGGTAAAAAATAGTTGCGGCACGATTGAACTCAAGCGCGCCGCCAAGCATCTTACGTGCCTCACGTCCCATTAGCGTCTAACGAACTAGATGGATTGCACCAACGTACCGCGCCGATTGCTGCGGTTGGTCGGCCGGTTGGCAACATTCGCAGCGAGTCTCTCGCTCGTATGCACCGCTCCCGCGCTCGCCGACCAACTGGAGCAGCACAACGACCTCGTCAACAGACTTGTCAATGAAATGCATGCGGACCCGCTCGTGGCGGACTGCGCCGCTCATGGCAACTTTGTCGCAAGCACTTCGACCGCGTTCGATCATGTGGAATTTCCCCCTAGCTCGTTCGACAGCGCGCACGCCTCGATCACACCGTGGAACGATTCGTTCGACGAGGGCAAGCAACGCGTCAAGGTGGACAACATCGTTACCGTCGAGGGGCTCGGCATTCGTCAAAGCGGCGGCAATGCTGCCGACCTGAAGTTCCGCTGCGGCTACGTGGGTACGCAGATGCTGGCGTTTAGCTGGAACGATCCGGTGCCACCCGCGCGAGCGCGCAGCTCGGAGCCTTCGCAATCGCGCGCTACGTCGGGCAAGCATCGTGGGGTCAAGGGCAAGCAGGCGGCGAGCGGCAAAGGCACCAAGAAGGAGTCGTCGCAAAGCGCTTCGAGCAAATCGTCCAGCAAGAAAGCGCCGGCGAAGAAAAAGCATTAGCCGGGAGACAACGCTGCCAATCCTGCACGCCGCCAATGCTCGCGACATGAGGGATAGCAGCGTCACCAGCAATGCAGCATTCCGAGCAATCTCGGCGGCCATCGGCGAAAAGATCCGCCGCGCACATAAAGCGGCCCGCGGGCCAGACCATCCAGCCAATAAAAAAGAGGCACACGCAACCCGGCGTGTGCCCCCTTCTTCGCCGCAAATCAGGCAAACGTCTCCACGTGCCGCAAAATGGCTTGCAGCATCGCCGCACCGAGCGACGCGCTGCGCTCGCCATTCCAGCCCACTCGTTCGTCCGGCAAGTTGGCGTTGTCCTTGAACGGCATTTCCAGCGTCAACGACAGGCAGCCGAATTCGTTGCCGACATATTTCGAAGCCAGCTTGAGCGCATCTTCGCGATACTTGCTTGCCGCGTAGCCATACTTGTCCTGAAAGTCGGGACTCGCCTGTTTGAACGCTTCGATGAATGCCTTCTGCTCCTCGCCTTGCCGTTCGGTGAAGCCCGGGAGCATCTCTGAGCCGGCCACGAAAACGTAAGGCAGCGCCTCATCCCCGTGGATGTCGAAGAACAGGTCGCAACCGGTCGCGTGAATTGCGTCGCGCACCACCAGCACCTCGGGACTGCGCGCGGCGTCGGGCTCCATCCACTCGCGATTCAGATTCGCGCCCGCCGCGTTGGTGCGGAGGTTGCCGCGCACGCTGCCGTCCGGATTCATGTTCGGCACGATATGAAACACGGCGTGATCGTACAGTTTGCGCGCGACCGGATCGCCGGCCCAATCGCCCCAGCCCACAAGGCGTTTCACGAGACCTTCGATGAACCATTCGGCCATCGTTTCGCCGGGATGCTGGCGCGCGATCAGCCAGATGTTTTTCTTCAGAGCGTCGCCGGTTTGCGGTGTGCCGAGCGTGAGCAGCGACATCGGCCGGCCTTCCACGGTCGTGCCCAATTCGGTAAGCGTGGCCTGCGGCATCTGTTGCACTGCGCCGAGAAATTCAGCGTGACGTTCCTCGCTATACGGTTCGAAGTACGCGTAATAAATGCGATCGAACTCCGGCGTATGGTCGGTCGTCAGCACACGGCCGTCATAAGCCGTGGGGACGCGAAACCAGTTCACGCGGTCGTAACTGGCCACTGCCTGGTAGTCTCGCCAGCCTTCCGCAAACGCGCACGCGGCCGCATTTTCGAACGTCATTACGCAGCGCTCGCCCGCCGCGCCGGACAACCGGAAGTAGAACCACTGCGCGAACTCCGCGTGGCTGTCGGGCCGCACTCGCAAGCGGATGTTGCCCGCCTCGGCGCAGGACAGCACCTCGATTGCGCCCGCGTCGAAGTTGCTCGTAATCGATAAACTCATGATGTCATTCCCTGCATATGTGAGCGGCAATCCGTAGGGCGGCACACCGCTGCGCGGCACGCCGCTTATTCGGCGACGCGGCGGCGGAATACGTACGTGGAATCGTTCGAGGCTTCCGCGTCGAACGCATAGCCTTCGGAGTCGAACTCTTTCAGTTGCTCGGGCTTGTCGAGGCGGTTTTCCACTGCGTAGCGCGCCATCAAACCGCGCGCGCGTTTCGCATGAAAACTGATGATCTTGTAGCGGCCGCCCTTCCAGTCCTCGAATACCGGTGTGACGACGGGCGCTTCAAGCAGTTTCGGCTTGACCGATTTGAAATATTCGCCGGACGCGCAATTCACAAGCACGCGAGACTTCGCGGGGCGCTTCTTCAATTGGGTGTTCAACGCCTGCGTGATCCGCTCGCCCCAGAACGCGTAAAGGTCCTTACCGCGCGGGTTGGCGAAACGCGTACCCATTTCCAGCCGGTAGGGCTGCAGCAAATCGAGCGGACGCAGCAAACCATACAGCCCGGACAACACGCGCACGTTATTCTGCGCAAAATCCAGATCGGCCGACGACAAGGTTTTCGCGTTGAAACCCTCGTATACGTCGCCATTGAACGCAAGCACCGCCTGCTTGGCGTTGTCCGTGCCGAAGCGCGGCGACCACTGCGCGTACCGCTCGAAATTGAGGTGCGCCAACTGGTCGGAAATGCTCATCAGCGAGGCGATCTGCTGTGGCGACAAACGGCGCAAACCGCCGATCAATTCGGCGGCATCGTCGACAAAATCGGGGATTGTGTGCTTCTTGACGTGCGGGGGTGTTTCGTAGTCGAGCGATTTCGCCGGCGACAGAACGATTATCATAGAGGCTTGCAGGCACGCCGTGCCTGGCGGTCAAAGACGAAAGCCAGATTGTATCGAATGCCCGGTTCCCATGCCTCACGCGGCGCTTTGCGCGTCGTTCTCGATTCCAACGTGTGGATCGACATTCTCGTGTTCGACGATCCGCACACGCGGCCGATCCGCGCCGCGCTCGAAAGCGGCACGCTAGCTGCACTGATCGACGCCCGCTGCCTCGCCGAACTGACTTATGTGCTCGACTATCCGCAGTTCGTCGATCGGAACGTGGACAAGTCCGCCGCGCTCGCGATCGTCGCGCGACTGGCGCAACTCGTAGAGCCCCCAGCGCAACCGGAAGACGCGAGACCGTTGCCGAAATGCAAAGACCGCGACGACCAGAAGTTTCTCGAGCTCGCGCACGCCGCGCAGGCTGACTGGCTCGTTTCGAAAGATCGTGCGGTGTTGAAGCTGGCGAAGCGGATTGCGCGCGATTTCGGGTTTCAGATCGCTCAGCCGGCGCCTTTCGCCGCTTCGATCAGCGGTTCAATGAGCGCGGCCGCCGCGCCTGCGCAAAGCCCGGCATAACCCTGGCCAAACGGTCAACGACGCACCGCAAGCGCACACATAGCGCCGCTATTCCCTACAATCAGGCTTCGCCGGTTTGAAAACGATGCCTTCACCCACCCACTCACTCGTCACGCCCGAACAGCGCCATGAATGCACCGCACGACACGCCCATGAGTCCCTCGTTTCCTTCGCGTCTGCCGAATGTCGGCACCACGATTTTCACCATAATGAGCGCTCTTGCCGCCGAGAAAGGCGCGGTGAATCTCGGCCAGGGCTTTCCCGACTTCTGCTGCGACCCGCGAATCGTGGATGCGGTCGCGAACGCAATGCGCGACGGTCACAATCAGTATCCGCCGATGGCAGGCGCCGCGCCGCTGCGCGAAGCAATCTCTGACAAGATTGCAAACCTGTATGGCCGCCGCTACGACGCCACCACGGAAATCACGGTCACAGCGGGCGCGACCCAGGCCCTGCTGACCGCGATTCTCTGCACGGTGCATTCCGGCGACGAAGTGATCGTGATCGAACCCACGTATGACAGCTACCTTCCGTCGATCGAACTGGCGGGCGGCAAGCCGGTATTCGTCACACTCGACGCGCCCGACTATGCAATCCCGTTCGACAAGCTCGCCGCCGCCATCACGCCGAAAACGCGGCTGCTGCTGATCAACACGCCGCACAATCCGACCGGCACCGTCTGGCGCGCCGAAGACATGCGCAAGCTGGAAGAAATCGTGCGCGGCACCAACGTGCTCATTCTGTCGGACGAAGTCTACGAACACATGGTGTACGACGGTGCGCCGCATGAGAGCGTGGCGCGTTATCCGGAACTGGCGCAGCGCAGTTTCGTCGTGTCGAGCTTCGGCAAGACGTATCACGTAACCGGCTGGAAGGTCGGCTACGTGGCGGCGCCCGCCGCGCTGACCGCCGAGTTCCGCAAGGTGCACCAGTTCAACGTGTTCACGGTGAACACACCCATGCAGATCGGCCTGGCCGGGTATATGAAAGACCCGGCGCCATATCTTGAACTGCCGGCGTTCTATCAGAAGAAACGGGACTTCTTTCGCGACGGCCTTATGAATTCGCGCTTCAAGCTGCTGCCGTGTACCGGCACGTACTTTCAGTGCGTCGATTACTCGGCCATCAGCGATCTGCCCGAAGCCGAATTCGCGCAGTGGCTGACCGGCGAAATCGGCGTCGCGGCAATTCCAGTTTCGGCGTTCTATCACGAGACGCACGAGTCCGGCGTGGTGCGCTTCTGTTTCGCCAAGCAGGAAAGCACGCTCGCCACCGCACTCGAACGGCTGGCGCGGCTCTAGGATGTCACGCGCGATGCTGCGAACGAACCCACGTTCCTCGCCATCGCGCGCAGCGGCCAATGCGTGCGTTGTCGAACGCCGCGATTCGTGTTGTCTCTCCCAGCGTGATCCGTCAGGCCGGACGCGACGCCGCGATATACGCCTTTCGGTCTTCGGTCACACGCTGCGCGGCGGGTCGACTGTTGATCGCCTTCACATAGCCTTTCCAGTCGACACCGGCGTCGAGCAGAAAATCGCGGCCGTAGATGGCCTGTGTCGCCATGCCGACCAGCGGCAAGCTCACATAACCCGCCGCGTCTGCGACACTGAACCGTTCGCCGCGCAAATACGGCGTGAACTTCGCGATCCGCTTGAAACCGGCAATGTGATGCGCGAGCAGTTTCTCGACACGGCCCTTGGTCGCGTCAGTCACCGTGCCGCCAAAAAACGCTTCCTTGTAGAGATTGCGCGCCGTCAGTTCGAGATGCACGTCCACGAACATGATCAGCTCGCGTTCCTTCGCGGCCTGCCACGGATCGGCGGAGAAAATCGCCTTGTCGGGAAAGCGCGCCGCCAGGTACTCGACAATACATTGCGATTCACACAGATCGCCCTCTTCGGTCTGCAGATAAGGCACTTTGCCAAGCGGCGAGTGTTCGAGCACAGCCTCGTCCTGGCTCGGCTGCACGAACACCTCCTCGAACTCAATGCCGTGTTCGAGCAGGACGAACTTGACTTTGTTGTAGTAGTTAGAGAGCGCGAAACCGCACAGCTTGATCATCGTCGTCTCCTTTTATTCGGTGTGACCGCGGACCGGGATTGATATGGCAGCCGTCGGGCGGTCATCAGGTCAATTGTACGAGCGTGCTATTCTAAAATAACCATGGAGTCGAGCAACACAATGACCTCTCGCAACTTCAGCATCGAGACTATCGGTATTGTCGGAACCGGAGCAATGGGCCGCGGCATTGCACAGATCGCGGCGCTTGCGGGCCTCGCCGTCCGTCTCTATGACACCAACCCCGCCGCCATCGGCGCCGCGCGCGACTATCTCGCCGAGACTTTCTCCAAACTGACCGCCAAAGGCAAGCTCGACCAGGCGCGCTCGCTGGCGGCGCTCGCGAACGTCACCGCCGCGCATGCGATCAACGATCTGGTGGATTGCGATCTGGTCGTCGAGGCGATCGTCGAAAAACTGGAAGTAAAGCAGACGCTTTTTCGCGAACTCGAGACCGTGGTCAGCGGCCGTTGCGTACTCGCGTCGAACACGTCGTCGCTGTCCATCACGGCGATTGCGGCCGGCTGTAGCGACCCGTCGCGCGTGGTCGGCTATCACTTCTTCAATCCGGTCCCGTTGATGAAAGTCGTCGAAGTGATCGACGGCCTGCGCAGCGACCGCCAGGCAGGCGACGCATTGATGGACCTCGCGCGCCGCATGGGCCACACGCCGGTGCGCGCGAAAGACATGCCCGGCTTCATCGTCAATCACGCCGGTCGCGGTATGAACACCGAGGGCCTGCGCGTGGCGGGCGAAGGCGTGGCAAGCTTTGTGGACATCGACCGCATCATGCGCGAGCAGGCGGGCTTTCGTCTCGGCCCTTTTGAACTGCTCGACCTGACCGCGCTCGATGTATCGCATCCGGTAATGGAGTCGATCTACCATCAGTTCTATGAAGAGCCGCGCTTCACGCCCTCGCCTATTACGGGCACGCGGCTCGCGGGCGGACTGCTCGGCCGGAAGACCGGCGAAGGCTTTTATCGCTATCAGGACGGCAAGCAGCAGGCGCCTGCGGAAGAACCCGCGCCGACCACGCTGCCGGCAAGCGTGTGGGTCAGCAAGCGCTATCGCGAGGCGTACGAAGCCGTCGTGGAGATCGTCGGTAAAGCCGGCGTGAAGCTCGACGACGGCGCCGCGCCCGCCGCAGACTCGCTGATCGTCGTCACGCCGTTCGGCCACGACGCGACCACCGCCGCTGTCGACGAAGCGCTCGACGCGAGCCGCGTCGTCGCCATCGACGCGCTCTTTCCGCTCGTGGGCGCGCAACGCCGCACGTTGATGACCACGCCCGCGACCACCCGCGCCGCTCGCGACGCCGGCCATGCGCTCTTTGCCGCCGACGGCGTGCCCGTCACCGTGATCCGCGACTCCACCGGCTTCGTCGCGCAACGCGTGGTGGCGACGATCGTCAACATCGGCTGCGACATTGCACAGAAGCAGATCGCGACACCCGAAGACATCGACCTCGCCGTCATGCTCGGCCTCGGCTATCCACGCGGGCCGCTGGCTCTTGGCGACGCGCTCGGCGCCAGGACCATTCTCACGATCCTGCGCAATATGTTCGACGTGCTCGGCGATCCGCGCTACCGTCCATCGCCGTGGCTCGCAAGGCGCGCGCAACTTGGCATGTCGCTGACTCTGTGCGACGCTGCCGACACGCAAACAGAGAAAACGGAGACGCAACAATGAGCGCCGAACTGCTGACCTCGCGCCCCACCGAAAGCGAATCGACGCTGGTCCTCACGCTGTCCAACCCCGGCGCACGCAACGCATTACATCCCGACATGTACGCAGCCGGGATCGAAGCCCTCGATTCGGCGGAACGCGATCCGTCGATCCGCGCCGTCGTGATCGCGGGTGCGGACAACTTTTTTTGCGCAGGCGGCAATCTGAACCGCTTGCTTGAAAACCGCGCGAAGGATCCTTCGGTCCAGGCGCAGAGTATCGATTTGCTAGCGGAGTGGATTTCGGCGCTGCGGCTGTCATCGAAACCGGTGATCGCAGCAGTCGACGGCGCCGCAGCCGGCGCCGGGTTCTCTCTCGCGCTTGCGTGCGACCTGCTCGTTGCCGCGGACGACGCGAAGTTCGTGATGTCATATGCGCGCGTCGGCCTCACGCCCGATGGCGGCGGCTCATGGTTCTTGGCCCAGGCGCTGCCTCGCCAGTTGGCCACGGAAGTACTGATCGAAGGCAAGCCGATCGGCGCGGCACGCTTGCACGAACTGGGTGTCGTCAACAAACTGACCAAGCCCGGCACCGCGCGCGATGCGGCCGTCGCGTGGGCCGACGAACTCGGCAAGATCTCGCCGAATTCGATCGCGCGCATCAAGACCTTGATCTGTGCCGCCGGTACTCAGCCGCTTGCCGATCATCTGGTTGCGGAGCGCGATAACTTCGTCGCGTCGCTGCATCATCGCGAAGGCCTTGAAGGCATTTCCTCATTCCTCGAAAAACGCGCGCCTGTCTATAAGTGAACGAGTGACCATGCCCGCCTATCAACTGCCCAAACGCCGCCGCATTTTTCTGATGCGTCACGGCGACGTCACGTATTTCGACGACTCCGGCCGCACGATCGAACCGGAAACCGTGCCGTTGAACGCCAACGGCCGCGAGCAGGCCAGCGCCGCGGGCCGCGTGTTTGCGGAGCAGCAGGTGCGCTTCGACCGCGTGATCGTAAGTGGTTTGCCGCGCACCGTTGAAACCGCGCAGCGTGTGCTGGCCGAAACGGGTCAGCAGATCCAGCTCGAAATCGAACCTGCATGGCAGGAGATTCGTGGCGGCAAGCTGCGCCATATTCCGCTGCAGGATATAGAAGCCGCTTTTCTCGGCGTGTTCGACGGTATCGTGCCGGAAAGCACGCGGTTTCTCGACGGCGAGACGATCGGCGAGTTGTTCGATCGCGTGCTGCCCGCCGTGGCGGCGTTGCGCGAGGACACCTCCTGGGACACGGTGCTGCTCGTGCTGCACGGCGGCGTGAATCGCGCGATTCTCTCTCATGCGCTCACCGCCGGCGGGCGCACTTTCTTCGGTCATCTGGCGCAGGCTACCGGCTGCATCAATGCGCTCGATGTCGGCGCCGCACCGCGCGACTGGGTGCTGCGCGCGATCAATTATTCGCCGCCGTCGCCGCTGCATCGCGACATCCGCAATACGACGATGGAAATCCTCTACGCACAATTCATCCAATACACGCGTAGCTGAAACCCAACCGGAGGAGACACATGGTGCAAGCCCCACCGAGCGGCGAGCCGGAACAGCAAGCGGATTATTCAGCCTTCGAGGGCACACGCCCGGTCAATGAGCGGCAGCGCTTCGACCGCGACGCGCTCGCCGCGTGGCTCACGCAACATGTCGATGGGTTTTCGGGGCCGCTTACGGTCGAGCAGTTCGCGGGCGGTCAGTCGAATCCGACCTTCAAGCTGGTCACGCCGTCGCGTGCGTATGTGATGCGCGCGAAGCCCGGGCCGGCCGCCAAGCTGTTGCCGTCCGCGCACGCCGTCGAACGTGAATACCGCGTCATGCATGCGCTCGCCGGTACCGACGTGCCGGTCGCGAAAATGCTCGCATTGTGCGAGGACGAAAGCGTGATAGGCCGCGCGTTCTACGTGATGGAGTTTGTCGAGGGCCGTGTGCTGTGGGATCAGTCGCTGCCCGGCATGACTGCCGATGAACGAAGCGCGATCTACGACGAAATGAACCGCGTGATCGCCGCCCTGCACAGCGTCGATCCGGCGCGCGTGGGTCTGTCCGACTATGGCAAACCGGGCAACTATTTCGCGCGTCAGATCGGCCGTTGGAGCAAGCAGTACATCGCGTCCGAAACCGAGTCTATCGATGCCATGCAACGCCTGATCGACTGGCTGCCCCAGCATATGCCGGAGGAAACCGGCGAGCGCGTGTCGATCGTGCATGGCGACTACCGGCTCGACAACCTGATCTTCGATCGCGAGAAACCCAAAGTGCTTGCCGTGCTCGATTGGGAACTGTCGACGCTCGGCGATCCGCTCGCTGACTTCGCCTATCACTGCATGGCGTGGCATGTCGATCCCGCGCAGTTCCGCGGCATCGCGGGTCTCGATTGGGCGGCGCTTGGAATTCCCGACGAACAGCAATACGTCGAGCGCTATTGCAAGCGCACAGGCTTCGAAATTCACGGCGACTGGAACTTCTACCTGGCCTACAACATGTTCCGCATCGCCGCGATTCTGCAGGGAATCATGAAGCGTGTGGTCGACGGCACCGCGGCAAGCGCGCAGGCACTCGACGCCGGCCGGCGCGCGAAGCCGATGGCCGAACTCGCCTGGCGTTATGCGCAGAAAGTGCGTTGACCGCGTTTTAGCATGCTCGGCCCCGTTTGAGCACGCTTGCGCACGCTTTCGCGCCTCGAACAGCGCCTACATTCAATGTCGTCCGTTATCCGCGAGGTTATAGATGAATTTTGATTACACCCCGAAGGTTCAGGCGTTGCGCGAAAAGCTGCTCGCCTTCTTCGACGAGTCCATTTATCCAAACGAGCACGCGTTCTATGCGGAGATTGCGCACAATCGGCAGAACGGCAATGCATGGCAGCCGACTGAACTGATCGAGCAACTCAAGCAGAAGGCTCGCGACGCCGGCCTGTGGAATCTTTTTCTGCCCGACTCGGTGCGCGGCGCCGGGCTGACCAACCTCGAATACGCGCCGCTGTGTGAAATCATGGGCCGGGTGCCTTGGGCACCCGAGGTGTTCAACTGCAATGCGCCTGACACGGGCAACATGGAAACAATTGAGCGCTATGGCAGCGAAGAGAACAAGCGCGAGTGGCTCGAACCGCTTCTACAAGGGCATATTCGCTCAGCGTTTCTAATGACTGAGCCGGAGGTCGCATCGTCGGATGCAACCAATATCCAGACGAGCATCGTGCGCGATGGCGACTACTACGTGGTCAACGGGCACAAATGGTGGTCATCGGGCGCGGGCGATCCGCGCTGCAAGATCTACATCGTGATGGGCAAGACCGATGCTGAGGCGCCGCGGCATCAGCAACAGTCGATGATCCTGATTCCCGCCGACGCTACCGGCATCACCGTGCGCCGTCCGCTTTCCGTGTTCGGTTACGACGATGCACCGCATGGCCATATGGAAATCACGCTCGAGAATGTGCGAGTGCCCGCGACCAACATGCTGCTCGGCGAAGGCCGCGGCTTTGACATCGCGCAAGGCCGGCTCGGACCTGGACGCATCCACCATTGCATGCGTCTGATCGGCCTTGCCGAGCGCGCTGTCGAGTTGATGTGCAAACGGTCGATGCAGCGTGTTGCGTTCGGCAAGCCAGTCGCCATGCAGGGCGTTACGCAGGAGCGCATCGCCGAGGCGCGCTGCATGATCGAACAGGCCCGGCTGCTGACGCTGAAAACGGCATACATGATGGACACCGTCGGCAATAAAGGTGCGCGCGGCGAGATCGCGATGATCAAGGTCGTGGCGCCGAACATGGCGTGTCAAGTGATCGACTGGGCGATTCAGGCACACGGCGGCGGCGGCGTCAGCGACGATTTCCCGCTCGCGTACGCTTATGCATCGGCACGGACGCTGCGCTTCGCCGATGGTCCCGATGAGGTGCATCGCAATGCGATCGCGAAGCTGGAACTCGCACGCTATATGGAACCGGGCGCGGCGGCTCGCACGGAGACGCCGGTCACGCGCGTTTGACGTTCTGGGTGAACTCGCGTTTGAACTTGCGCTTGAAGTCCCGTTTGAATCTCTGTTTAGAAGGTCTGTTTGAGTTCTGTTAGCGGCAAGGTTTCACTTGTCGCCCCTGGAGGCGCCGTCAGCAGCATCGTGCGAACTATGCTCTAATTTTTCGTGAAGCGCGGCGCTCCTCGGGGCGCCGCTTTAACGAACTCAAGGAGCGAGGATGATCGACGTCTATAGCTGGGCGACGCCCAACGGCCACAAGGTTCATATCATGCTCGAGGAGACGGGCCTCGAGTACGCGGTGCACGCTGTGAACATCGGCACTGGCGATCAGTTCAAGGCCGAATTTCTCGACATCAGCCCGAACAACAAGATCCCTGCCATTGTGGATTCCGACGGCCCCAGGAGCGCGGACGGCAAACCGTTCGCCTTGTTCGAGTCGGGCGCGATATTGATTTATCTCGCCGAGAAGACCGGCCGCTTTCTGCCGACCGATCCGGCTGCGCGCTATTCCGTACTGCAATGGCTGATGTTTCAGATGGGCGGCCTTGGCCCGATGCTCGGGCAGACGCATCACTTTCGCATCTACGCGCCCGAGCCGATCGAGTACGCGATCAACCGCTACACCAACGAGACGCGGCGCCTATATGGCGTAATGGATAAGCAGCTTGGTAAGACTCAATACCTCGCCGGCAACGACTACACAATCGCGGACATCGCCTCGTTTCCATGGACGCGCTCGTGGCAAAACCAGGGTATTGAACTCGACGCGTTTCCGAACGTGAAGCGATGGCATGAAGAAATCGCCGCGCGTCCGGCGGTTGTGCGCGGCGTCGACGTGCTCGCGTCGGCTCGCAAGCCGTTGATGGACGACAAGGCCAAAGAAATGCTGTTCGGCGCGACGCAATACGCGAAGCATTAGAGCGTTCGCATCGGCGCGGCGTCCGCTGAACAGCGTCTTGACATCGGGGCACAAGCGCTAGCGTGCATGTTGCTCGCGCTCTTGGGGCAGGCTGACACTGGAGCGTCAGAAATAATGACGGGTGATGAATTCCGCGACGCAGACCGGCCGTTCATTGCCGTGCCGCTCCAGCGTGACATTCCACACCACCTGCACGCCAGCATGCTCGACATCGGCGACGGACGCGACGGCGAAACTAGCGCGTAATTGCGAGCCGACCGGCACAGGCGATGTAAACCGCACGCGATTCAGCCCATAGTTGACGCCCACGCGTTGCTCGAGCCGCACCGTTCTCTCGAGCAACGCGGGAATCAGGGAGAGCGTCATGAACCCGTGCGCGATCGCACCGCCGAACGGGGATTCGCGCCGCGCGCGCTCCGGGTCGACGTGAATCCATTGATGGTCGCCCGTGGCTTCGGCGAAACGATCGACGCTCGGCTGATCGATCGTCACCCAATCGCTAACAACCGGCTCGCCGCCGACGAGCGCACGCAACGCCACTGCATCGCGCAACGTGGCAGCAGGCGACGCACTGCCCATCGTCATGATGAAGCGCCCGGATTGCGCAAGCCGAACAAACCTTTGGAGCGCACCGTAATCACCGTTTCGCCATGCTGATTGATACCTTGCCACTGCGTCGAAACGATGCCTCGATCCGGCTTGCTCTCCGAGATGCGCTTCTCGAGCACGGAATTGGTCATGGTAATCGTATCGCCGACGCGTACCGGCTTGAGCCAGCGTATTTCATCGACGCCTGGCGAGCCCATCGACGTCGATCCCGCGAGCACATTACGCACCAGCATGCCCATCATGACCGAACATGTGTGCCAGCCGCTTGCCACCAATCCGCGGAATGGCGATGCGGCCGCTGCGGCTTCGTCAAGATGGAATGGCTGCGGGTCGAACTTCTCCGCGAATTCGACAATCTCCTCGCGAGTAAAAGTGTGCTTGCCGATCTCGGTCGTTGAGCCGACCGTCATGTCCTCGTAACTCAAAGCCATCGCTATATCTCCTTGCTGGTCGATTCCACTGGCCGATCATACTTCGGTGCTGACAAAACCGGGAAGCGCGGTGAACCGCGCGAGGTGATGATCGACATCGCCCAATGTCGTTTCGATAATAGCGAGACGTTTGAACAGATGCGCAGCTGCGACTTCGTTTGTCACACCCATGCCGCCGTGCAATTGAACCGCCTGCTGCCCGACGAAACGCGCGGCTTGGCCGACGCGCACCTTTGCGGCGGAGATCGCGCGGCGACGTTCGTCTGCGTCTTCGCTGGGGTAGCGCATTGCGGCTAGGTACGTGACCGAGCGCGCCTGCTCGGCGTGAATCAGCATCTCGACCATGCGGTGCTGCAATGCCTGGAAACGCGCGATGGGCTGGCCGAACTGCTGGCGCGTCTTCGTGTAGTCGACGGTGGCGGCGTTCAGTGCGTCGAGCGCGCCAATCGCTTCGGCGCACAACAGCAGCGTGCCGCAGTCCGCTATGTGTTCCAACGCCGCGGCGCCCGAGTGCGGGCCGCTCAAACGGCGTGCAGGCGTACTGTGAAATTCGAGCGTTGCGGCGCGTTGGCCGTCGATGGTGCGGTAGTCAGTGACTTTCACGCCGCCCGCACCGCGCGCCACGACGAACAAGGCGATTTCACCATTCGACCGCGCAGGCACGACCCAGTAGTGAGCCTGCGCGCCGTGCAGCACGACCGACTTCGTACCGGTCAGCGTCTGCTGTTCGCCTTGCCCTGTCGCGGTCGTTGCAAGCTCGAACAGATCATAGCGCGCGTGCGGCTCGTGAAACGCCACCGCAAGCTTGATCTCGCCTTGTGCCGCCCGTTCGAGCAGCGACGCGTCTTCGCCCTGCCCAGTGCCCGCGAGGCGCAATGCCTCAATGCCGACCGCCGTCGCCCAATATGGCTCGACCACCAAGGCACGACCCAACTCCTGCATGACCACCAGCATGTCGACCGGGCCACCGTTGAAGCCGCCTTGAGATTCCGGCACTGGTAACGCCGTCAGGCCCAATTCAGTGAAGGCCGACCAATGCGCGTCCGACACACCGGCCTCCGATCGCACGATCGCCTGGCGCGCTTCGAAGCTGTAGCTCTTGTCGAGATAGCGGCGCAGCGCGTCGGCAAATTGCTGTTGCTCGTCGTTAAAAGTGAAGTCCATGCGCCGCTCCTCAAAGCCCGAGAATCATCTGCGCGATGATGTTCTTTTGAATTTCGTTCGAGCCGCCATAAATCGACGTCTTGCGGAAGTTGAAGTAATAGGCGGCCAACGGTGCAGCATCGTCATCTCCTCCAACGCTGTGTTCATGTTCGCCTTCGAGGAACGGGACGTCGAACGGTGCCGCCAGCGGGCCGACGGCTTCGAACATGAGCTCGGTCAGCGCCTGCTGCACTTCGGTGCCCTTGATCTTCAGCATCGACGCCTCCGGCCCAGGGCCGCGTCCCCCAGCTTCATTGGCGACCACGCGTTGCACGGTGACTTCGAGCGCCATCAATTCGATCTCCAGATTCGCGACCTTCGCGGCGAATAGAGGATCGTGCAGTAGCGGTTTGCCATTCTTTTTCTGATCCAGCGCCAGGCGTTTCAGAAACACAAGTTCGCGCTTCGACTGACCCACACGCGCAATGCCGGTGCGCTCGTGCCCGAGCAGATATTTCGCGTAAGTCCAGCCACGATTTTCCTCGCCGACCAGATTCTCGACGGGCACTTTCACGTCTTCAAAGAAGACTTCGTTGACCTCATGATCTTCGTCGAGTGTGACTATCGGCCGAACGGTGATACCCGGCGTTTTCATGTCGATCAGCAGGAACGAGATGCCTTCCTGCTTCTTGGCGCCGCTGTCCGTGCGCACGAGGCAGAACATCATGTCGGCGTGCTGCCCCAACGTGGTCCATGTCTTCTGGCCGTTGACCACGTAGTGATCGCCGACACGTTCGGCGCGCGTGCGCAGCGACGCAAGATCGGAGCCTGAGCCAGGTTCCGAATAGCCTTGGCACCACCAGTCGGTGCCGTCGAGAATGCGCGGCAGGTAGTAGCGTTTCTGAGCCTCGTTGCCGTATTTCATGAGAACGGGCGCCACCATCGACACACCGAACGGCAACACGGTCGGCGCGCCGACACGCGCGCATTCTTCGTCCCATATATGCCGTTGAGTCGCGTCCCAGCCGGGACCGCCATATTCTTTCGGCCACGCGACGACGGACCAGCCTCGCGTGCCCAGCAGCTTGTGCCAGCTTGCGAAGTCTTCGCGGTTTAAACGCTTATGGTTGAGTACTTTTTCGCTCAACTCGCGACGCAGATTCGCTTCGAGCCAGGCGCGGATCTCGGCGCGGAACGCCTTGTCAGCGGGGGAATAATCCAGATTCATGCGTAGTGTCTCCTGGCCGCAACCACCCACCGCCAGGGAGCCACTGCGCTATTGCAGCGGTTCCTTCAAGGCAGCCGGGACCGGCAGCGGCATCACTTCGATGCCTTCTTCGACCAAAGCTCGCGCGTCTTCGGGTGTCGTGACACCGCGAATATTGCGCGCGGGCGCTTCGTTGTAGTGAATACGCCGCGCTTCCTCGGCGAAGCGGTCGCCCACGTTCTCCGTCTTCTCCAATACCTCGCGCAACGCACGCATGACGCGCGCCTGCAATTCGCCTGAGCCCGCCGGCATTTTCGTCTCGGCCGCACCCGACAGATTCAGGCGCGGAGCCGACGGCAAACGGCTCACCTCGTTTGCTCCGCAAATCGGACATTCGACCAGTTTGCGGGACTGCTGCGATTCAAAGTCATCAGCCGAAGCGAACCAGCCTTCGAACCGATGGCCATGCGGACACTGTAAATCGAGGACCTTCATGTGGAATCAGGGCTTGCGTGCCAGTTTAGCGCAAAACGTAATTTTGTGAACGGTCGTTCGTAAAAACTTTACGCGCGACGAAAGGACTTCAGGTGCCGCCGACATCTTGGATGTGGTGGGCGATTTTAACGCTTTGCGCAAAGCGCTGCCGAACGGTGTATGACGCTACCGAACGCGGTCCGAACGGCGAACCAAACGCTGCGCTGTGCCGCGAACAGCTTGCGAGCCGCCCACTCCTACCGGCCCTGATTCATTGCGATAGCCCTCATGCCACGAGGCATTCCAATCGTCGATTGAGCCCCGGCTCAAGTCCGCGCGCCTCTTTGGCAAGGTTGATCTGCTTGGCTGACTTCGCGACGTCGAAAACGTCTGCCTTGATGTCGTATCCGCCGCGCTCGTTCAGCCAGTCGAGCACGTCCGACAGATGCCACACAGAGGCACTACCCTCGTGTACCGGCGCGGGAAACTCCACCGCATGACTCAACATGAGCTTGCGCATATTTTGCCGCGATACGCCGGCAATCTCCGCCACGTCAGTCAGGCCCACGAAATCCGGGCCGGCCTCGACAAGCCGCGCCGACGGCACTGCCTTCTTGACGTCGTCAAGCGCGCTGACCAGCGCCTCGAACGCGGATGCACCTTCGCGCGAAAAGACCAGCGCGAGCCGCCCCGGCTGCCCCACACCGATCGTAGCGTCGTCGCACCCCGCTTCGCCCAGACGCTCGACGATTGCGTCGAGATCAGAGTCTTCCGCCGCGAGCCTGTACTTCAACGTGAACACATATTCCATTTTCTACTCCTGTCCTTCAGCCAAGACCTTTGTCATTCAATGTTCGCGCTAGCGGCGGGCCGTGCAGTTGTCGACGATGCGCCGCAAGTGCCTGGCATGATTGACGGCGTTCTTCGGCGTACTCCATACGCTCGATATGCAGAACTCTCCACAACGGCACTCCGCGTCTTTGTAAGGGCAATACATTTTTCCCCATGCGTGGCCTTTGCCACCGCCCTGTATGCGCCAGCCGCGCCTTTCGGCGTATGCCAACGCGGCTTCGATCTCTTTCTTAGCGTGGATTCCACGAACCATCTTGTCCTCCAATATAGTGCGCGCGAGATAGGTTGTCAAGTGACAACCAGACGTTTTGCACATCCAAGCTCAAACGCATTATTTATTTCGTCATCCAAAATAATGGGGCGGCGAATACGTTTGCCAGAGGTCGATACTAGAGTTACAACGGCGATGAAGCGAGACTGTCGGATGGCATAAGACAAAGGTGCATTTATTCAGACACCGCGACAAGCCTTGAAGCCTGATGCCGCTCCATAATGACAAAGCCCCTGCCCGGCGCTCGACCGACAGGGGCTTCTTACATGTGGCGCAACGTTGCGAGCGCCCTCTTCAATCACAAAGAACTATTGCATCTCCGCGAGCGGCCATGCGCCCGACAACACTTTCTCCAGCCAGAACGTGCCGATCACCGTTTTAACGTCGGTGACCTTGCCGGTCCTCACCCATTCCGACATCTCCGGAACGGTCGCCGTGAACAGTTCGAGGAACTCGCCGTCGTCGAGCTTGCGCTCACCGGCGGTGAGGCCACGCGCGAGGTAGATGTCGATGAATTCGGTCGAATAAGAAATGATGGGATGAATGCGCGTCAAATACACGTACTCGCGCGCCGTATAGCCGGTCTCTTCCCGCAACTCGCGGATCGCGCAGGCAAGCGCGCCCTCGTTCGGATCGAGCTTGCCGGCCGGATATTCAACCATGACCTTGCCCATCGGATAGCGATACTGGCTTTCCAGCAGCACCCGGCCGTCGTCGAACAAGGGAATCACCATCACGGCGCCCGGATGCTCCACATATTCGCGGGTGGCACGCTTGCCGTCCGGCAGGCGAACGGTATCGCACTTAAGCGTCAGAAACGGCCCTTGATGAACCGTTTTACTCTCGACACAGGTCTCGGTAAGGACGGCGTCGTGATCGGGGAGTTCAGCCATATGCGACCTCGGAACAGCATGGTGCGCGACGGCGAGACGCCGTCAGCGGCGTTTGACGAGATACTGGAAGGTAAAACCGGGGAACGCGAAAACAACGAATAGCGCGAACGTGATCGCGTAGAACTGCCATCCCTGTTCGAAGCGGTTGCCCGCGCGCGCTTCAAGCAAAAAACCAAGCGCACCGACCACGAAGTACAGCACGACCAATTCGGCAATGCGAATCCAGGCGCTTTTCTTCGCCGCCTTCAACGGCACGGCGGCGAAGAGTCGCTGATTCAGAAACGGCAGGTTGGCGCCGACCAGCGCCAGCAGCACGATAAACCAGCCTGCTGCCGACATCAGAACGACAGCGTGTGCTGGATAGCCTGCAGGCAAGCTTTCAACAGCGGATCCGGCACGATACCGAGCACCAGCACCGCCACGCCGTTGAGCGCGAGCAACGCGCGCGTGCTCGTATCTGCGACGATCGCCGACTTATCTTGCGGCTCGTCGAAGTACATCAGCTTGACGATACGCAAGTAGTAGAACGCGCCGAACAGCGACGTGATCACCGCGAGCACCGTCAGCCAGGTCAGGCCGGCGTTCATCGTGGCCTGCAGCACCGCGAGTTTCGCGTAGAAACCGACGGCGGGCGGAATGCCGGCGAGCGAGAACATCATCACCATCATCACGAAGGCAAACACCGGGCTGCGTTGATTCAAGCCCTTGAAGTCCTCGAGCGTGTCCGCTTCGAATTCGCGGCGCGCCAGCAGCATGATGACGCCGAAGGTGCCCATCGTCGTGATCAGATAAATGATGCTGTAGTACATCGCCGAACCGTACGCGTTCGCCGCGCCCGTGCTCTTCTGATCGACCACGCCGGCCAGAAGGCCGAGCAGCACGAAGCCCATGTTCGAGATCGCCGAGTACGCGAGCATTCGCTTGACGTTACGTTGCACGATACCGGTGATGTTGCCGACGATCAGCGACAGCGCCGCGAGGATCACCAGCATCTGCTGCCATTCGACCGCGAGCGGCAGCAGACCCATCACGAGGAAACGCAGGCCCCATGCGAATGCCGCAACCTTCGGACCGCCGCCGACCAGCAGCGTCATGGCCGTCGGGGCGCCCTGATACACGTCGGGCACCCACATATGGAACGGCACCGCGCCCATCTTGAACGCGACGCCCGCGACGATAAAGATTACACCGAACAGCAGCACGCTTGGATCGTACTGGCTCTGGCGGATCGCACGGAACACTTCACCCAGCTCGAGCGAACCGCCCGTCGCGCCGTAAAGCATCGAGATGCCGTACAGCAGGAAGCCGGAAGCCAGCGCGCCGAGCACGTAGTACTTCATTGCAGCTTCGTTCGACGGCGCTGCGTCGCGACGCAGCGCAATCGCGCCGTAGAGCGACAACGACATCAGTTCCAGACCGAGGTACAGCGTCAGGAAGTTGTTGCCGGAGATCATGACGAGCTGACCGAGCAACGAGAACATGCCCAGCAGGAAAAACTCGCCGCGGAACAGGCCGCGATCTTCAAGGTAACGGCGCGAATAGACGATCGTCACCGTGTAGCCGAGCGTTACCACCGCTTTCATCAAGCTCGCGAACGAATCGACCACATACATGCGGCTGAAGAAGTAGTGCACCGACGGGTCCAACGCATTGACCGCGAACCAGATGCCGGCGACGAGCGTCGACAGGAGCGTGATGAAATACGTGGTACGACGACCGGCCTGGCCGACGAACGTGTCGTTGAGCCACGCGACGACAACGGCGAGCATCACGAGCGCGTCGGGCAACAGAGCAGTCATAGGGGCGTTTTGCATGGTCTTTAATTCCTCCGCTCTGCGTTACTGAGACAACGGCAGCTTGGACTGCGCAACGTGGGAGAGGAGGTTTTCCACGGATACGTGCATCACATCGGTAAAGGGCTTCGGATACAGGCCCATGAACAGAGTCAGTGCGGCGAGCACTGCCAGCATGAAAAATTCGCGACGGCCAATGTCGAGCAGGCTCTTCACGTGATCGTTGGCGACCGCGCCGAAGTACACGCGCTTGTACATCCACAAGGTATAGGCCGCGCCGAGAATCAGCGTCACGGCCGCGCCGCCCGCGATCCAGAAGTTGTACTGGACGGCAGCCAGAATCACCATGAATTCGCCGACAAAACCGGAAGTACCCGGCAAGCCGCAATTCGCCATCGAGAACATCATCACGAAGGCAGCGAACTTCGGCATCACATTGACGACGCCGCCGTAATCCGCGATCTGACGCGAATGCATGCGGTCGTACAACACGCCGATGCTCAGGAACATTGCGCCCGACACGAAGCCGTGCGAGATCATCTGGACGATCGCGCCTTCAACGCCGAGCTGATTGAAGATGAAGAAGCCGAGCGTAACGAAGCCCATGTGCGCGATCGACGAATACGCGACCAGCTTCTTCATGTCGGCCTGCACCATGGCGACCAGACCGATGTAGATCACCGCGATCAGCGACAGCGTGATGACGACCGGCGCGAGGAAGTGGCTCGCGTCCGGCGCGATCGGCAGCGAGAAGCGCAGGAAACCGTAGGCGCCAAGCTTCAGCATGATCGCGGCCAGCACGACCGAGCCGCCCGTCGGCGCTTCCACGTGCGCGTCAGGCAACCATGTGTGAACCGGCCACATCGGCACCTTCACGGCGAACGCCATGAAGAACGCTATGAATAACAGGATCTGCGGCGTCATGGCGATCTGCGCGTGCTGCCAGGTGGCCAGATCGAACGTGCCCGTCTGAATGTACAGATACAGCAGCGCGACCAGCATCAAGAGCGAACCCATCAGCGTGTACAGGAAGAACTTGAACGCCGCGTACACGCGGTTCGCCCCGCCCCACACGCCGATGATGATGTACATCGGAATCAGCGTCGCTTCGAAGAACACGTAGAACAGCATGCCGTCAGCCGCGCTGAACACGCCGACCATGATGCCCGACAAAATCAGGAACGAGGCCAGGTACTGACCCACGTTCTTCGTGATCACTTCCCACGCGGAGATCACGACGATCACCGTGATCAATGCGGTCAAGACCACGAACCACATGGAGATGCCGTCGACACCCAGGTGATACGTAATGTTGAATCGTTCGATCCAGTTCGCCTTTTCGACAAACTGCAGATCGGCGGTGCTCGAATCAAAACCGGTAATCAGCGGGATCGTCACGATGAAGCTGACGACCGAGCCGATCAGCGCGACCCAGCGCGCGGGGCCGGGATTCCGGTCGGAACCGATGGCCAGAACCAGCAAACCAAAAAGGATCGGTAACCAGATGGCGATACTGAGAATCGGATAAGCGTGCATTAGTGTCCCTCGCCTTATTTGCCGCCGAGCGTTACAAACAGGGTCAGGAGCCCCAACATGCCGATAATCATGGCGAACGCGTAGTGATAGATGTAGCCGGATTGCAGGAAGCGGATTACGCCGGCGAACCAGCCGATGAAGCGGGCGCTGCCATTGACGATGCCGTCGATCACAACGACATCGCCTTCCTTCCAGAGACCACGGCCAATTGCCACGGCGCCTCGCGCAAACACGACTTCGTTGATCTTGTCCATGTAGTACTTGTTGTCGAGCAGCGTGTAGATCGGCCCGAACGCGCGCTTGATGACAGCCGGCAAATCGGGACGAACGAGATACAGGAACCACGCGACGACGACACCCGCGAGCGCCAGCCAGACCGGCAGGCCCGCCACCGAGTGCAGCGCCATCGGCACCCAGCCCTTGAACTCTTCAGCCATCTCGTGCAGTGCCGGATGGTTTTCGCCGATGAAGATCACCTTGTCGAACGCCACCCCGTGCTGGAAGAAGTCGCCGAACAGCATCGGGCCGATTGCGATTGCGCCGATCACGACCGACGGGATCGCCAGCAGCACCAGCGGCAGCCACACCACCCAAGGCGTTTCATGCGGCTCGTGAGCGTGACCGTGGTCGTCGTGACCATGTCCGTGCGCGTCGTGGCCATTGCCGTGACCGTGGGCGGCGGCTTCCGCGCCCATCGGCGAATCCGGATGCTTCGGATCGCGGAAGCGCTCCTCGCCGTGGAACACCATAAAGTACATACGGAACGAATACAGCGCGGTGACAAACACGCTTGCCACCACAGCGAAGTACGCGAAGCCCGAACCCGGCAGATGCGACAGCTTCACCGCGTCGATGATCGAGTCTTTCGAGTAGAAGCCCGAGAAGAACGGCGTGCCGATCAGCGCCAGCGAGCCGACCAGCGACGTTATCCACGTAATCGGCATGTACTTGCGCAGGCCGCCCATATTGCGCATGTCCTGATCGTGGTGCATACCGATGATCACCGAACCCGCGCCGAGGAACAGCAGCGCCTTGAAGAACGCGTGCGTCATGAGGTGGAACACTGCGACCGGATAAGCCGACACGCCGAGCGCGACCGTCATGTAACCGAGTTGGGACAGCGTTGAGTAAGCCACCACGCGCTTGATGTCGTTCTGGACAATGCCGAGAAAGCCCATGAACAGCGCGGTAATCGCGCCGATCACCGTCACGAACGAGAGCGCGCTATCCGACAGTTCGAACAGCGGCGACATGCGCGTGACCATGAAGATACCGGCCGTCACCATGGTTGCCGCGTGAATCAGTGCGGAAATCGGCGTCGGGCCTTCCATCGAATCGGGCAGCCACACATGCAGCGGAAACTGCGCGGACTTACCCATTGCGCCGATGAACAGGCAGATACACGCGACCGTCAGCAAGCCCCAGTCCGTACCCGGAAAGGTCAATGCCGCGAGTTCGGTGCGCTTGGCAAAGACGTCGCCGTAGTTCATTGAACCGGCGAACGCAAACAGCAGGCCGATACCCAGCAGGAAGCCGAAGTCGCCGATGCGGTTCACGATGAACGCCTTCATGTTCGCGTAGATCGCCGACTCGCGCGTGAAGTAGAAGCCGATCAGCAGATACGACACCAGACCCACCGCTTCCCAGCCGAAGAACAACTGCAGGAAGTTGTTGCTCATCACGAGCATCAGCATCGAGAACGTGAACAGCGAGATGTACGAGAAGAAGCGCTGGTAGCCGTCGTCGTCGGCCATGTAGCCGATCGTGTAGATGTGCACCATCAGCGACACGAAGGTCACGACGCACATCATCATTGCCGTCAGCGAGTCGACGAGGAAGCCGATCTCGAACTTCGTCTTGCCGATCGTCATCCATTCATAGACGGTCGCGTTGAAACTCGCGCCGTTCAGGACCTGGAAGAAGACGACGGCCGACAGAACGAACGAGACGGCAACGCCGAGGATCGTGACCGAGTGCGCACCCGCACGCCCTACCGTCTTTCCGAATAGCCCCGCAATCAGGCAACCGGCCAGCGGTGCCAGCGCAATCGCCAGCAGCAGGTTTTCATTGAGTATCGTGGACATAACCGCTTTTCCTGAGATTAACCTTTGAGCTGATCGAGATCCTCGACATTGATCGTGTCGAGGCTACGGAACAGGGTCACCAGAATCGCGAGGCCGATCGCCGCTTCCGCTGCCGCAACGGTCAGCACGAAGAACACGAAGATCTGGCCATGCACGTCGCCGAGATAATGCGAGAACGCGACGAAATTGGTGTTCACCGCGAGCAGCATCAGTTCAATCGCCATCAGGATGATGATGACGTTGCGGCGGTTCAGGAAAATGCCGACGACGCTGATCGCAAACAGGATCGCGCCGAGCACAAGGTAATGAGCAAGGGTCAACATGGTTTCTATCTCCTGTGCGCTCAGCTGTTCTTGGCAGATGCCGATTCGGCCGCTGCCGCAGCTGCTGCGGCTTCTTCCGCCGCGACGGTTGCCGCGCTTTTCTCCGACGGCATCTTCACGACGCGCACGCGGTCCTGAGCACGCACCTTCACCTGCTCGCTGATGTTCTGGCGTTTGCTGTCTTTCTTGTGGCTCGTGGTGAGCGCGATTGCCGCGATGATCGCCACCAGCAGCACGAGGCCGGCCACTTCGAACGCGAAGATGTAGTCGGTATAGATCACCTTGCCGATCAGGCGCGTGTTCGACCAGTCGCCCATGCCGCCCGCCGCTGCGGCCGTGTCGCGCACCACCGTGCTCGTCGCGCCGTAGCCGTGCCACAGGATCAGCGCGGTTTCGAGCACGATGATCGCGCCCACCACCGTGGCCATCGGCACAAAGCGTTTGAAGTCCTTACGCAGCACGTCGATGTTGATGTCGAGCATCATCACGACGAACAGGAACAGCACCATCACCGCGCCCACGTAGACCAGCACCAGCAGGATGGCAAGGAACTCGGCTTGCAGCAGCATCCAGATCGCGGCTGCGTTGAAGAACGCCAGCACGAGAAACAGTGCGGAGGACACCGGGTTGCGCGAGGTGATCACCTTCAGCCCCGAAACCACCAGGAGCAGCGCGAAGATGTAGAACAGTACGGTCGTGAATTCCATGATTACCGGTTCATCGTTAGGCCATCGTCAGGCATTGTTCTTTGGCACGTGCGTCTGGCAACAGCGTGAAACCGCCAGAACAGCCGCACAGGTGCGCCGTGCCGCGGCGTTCAGGCCGCGGCGCTCGGCCCGACAACAGGCCGTGTTACTGCTGCATTTACTCATGCGTTACTGGTGCATCTACCGCTTCGGCTGAACGCTTCAACGGTACGGTGCGTCGGCAGCCTTGTTGGCGGCGATCTCCGCTTCGTAGCGATCGCCCACGGCCAGCAGCATGTCCTTCGTGAAGTACAGGTCGCCGCGCTTTTCGCCGTGATATTCGAGAATGTGCGTCTCGACGATCGAATCCACCGGGCAGCTTTCTTCGCAGAAACCGCAGAAGATGCACTTGGTCAGGTCGATGTCATAACGCGTCGTGCGACGGGTATTGTCCTCGCGCGTTTCAGACTCGATCGTGATAGCAAGCGCGGGACACACCGCTTCGCACAGCTTGCACGCGATGCAGCGCTCTTCGCCATTCTCATAACGGCGCAGCGCATGCAGGCCGCGAAAACGCGGTGAAATGGGGGTCTTCTCTTCCGGAAACTGCACCGTCACCTTGCGCTGGAACGTATAACGTCCGGTCAGTGCGAGGCCTTTGAGCAGCTCCGTCAGGAAGAAGGTCTTGAAAAAATTTTGGATTGCGGTCATGAGTTCATCCGCCCTTTATTTCCAGATATTCCACGGCGACATAATCCAGAAGCCGACCACCACCAGCCACACCACGCAGACCGGAATGAAAATCTTCCAGCCGAGACGCATGATCTGGTCATAGCGGTAGCGCGGGAACGTGGCTCGCGCCCAGATGAACACCGACAGCAGCAGGAAAACCTTGGCGACGAGCCAAAAGATGCCCGGTATGAAAGACAGGAAGCCGAACGGTGCGCTCCAGCCGCCGAGGAACAGTGTTGCAGCCAATGCCGAGATCACGATCATGTTGATGTACTCGGCGAGGAAAAACAGCGCGAACGCCATACCCGAGTAATCGATCATGTGACCCGCGACGATTTCCGACTCGCCTTCCACCACGTCGAACGGGTGGCGGTTCGTTTCGGCGATGCCCGAGATGAAGTACACGACGAACATCGGCAAGAGCGGCAGCCAGTTCCACGACAGGAAATTCAAGCCGTGCGATGCGAAGAAGCCCTGTTCCTGCGAATTGACGATACCCGACAGGTTCAGCGTGCCGGCCGTCATGAGCACGACGACCAGCGCGAAGCCCATCGAAATTTCGTACGAGACCATCTGCGCCGCCGCGCGCATTGCGCCAAGGAACGCGTACTTCGAGTTCGACGCCCAGCCGGCCAGAATCACGCCGTACACGCCGATCGACGAAATCGCGATTGCATAGAGCAGACCCGCGTTGATGTCGCCGAGCACCGCGCCCGCCTGGAACGGAATGACCGCCCAGACCGCAAAAGCCGGCACCACCACCATGATCGGCGCAATCAGGTAGATCCAGCGGCTCGCCTGAGCCGGCTGAATCACTTCTTTCAGCAACAGCTTCAGCACGTCGGCGATAGGCTGCAACAAACCTGCGGGGCCAACGCGGTTCGGGCCGAGACGCACGTGCATCCAGCCGATCAGCTTACGCTCCCACAAAATCAGGTAAGCCACGCACAGCAGGATCACGACGGCCACCACCAGGATGCGCACCAGTGCCCACACCGTGGGCCATGCCACACCGAGAAGCTGGGTGCCGCCCGAGTTGATCGTATCGAACAAGCTCATTTACGCCTTCTCCACCAGCAGTTCACCGAACAGGCTGCCCAGCGCTGCACCGGCAGGCGTAGCCGCCGATACGCGGACGACCGTCTCCGCAAGATTTGCGTCGCGCACGGCCGGCAACTGCACCGATTGCTCCCCCTGGCGCACGCGAACCGCGTCGCCCTCTTTCAAACCCAGTTTGTCGAACAGCGCAGCCGGGAGGCCCACCTTGTTCGCGGCGCGCGCCGCGGCGGTCAGATGCAGCGACTCTGCGCGACGGACGAGCGAGTCGGCGTGGTAGATCGGCACGTCGGCGATGCGCTCGAACTTGCCTTCCGCTGCCTTCGCCGCCTTGCCCCGCGCAACCGCCACGCCGGTCTTATTCGACAGACGCGATTGCAGTTCGCCGTCGCCGAGCGCGGCTTCGCGCACTTCTTCGGCCGTGTCGTATTCGAAGCCCGGCACGCCCAGCAGGCTACCCAGCACACGCAACACCTTCCATGCCGGACGCGTCTCGCCAAGCGCACGCACGACGCCGTTGAACGACTGCACCGTACCTTCGGCATTGACGAACGTGCCGGCCGTTTCGGTGAACGGCGCGATCGGCAGCAGCACGTCGGCGTATTCGGCGCCGATCTGGAACGGCGACATCACGACAACCATTTCAGCCTGATTCAGCGCGGCCAAAGCCTGCGCCGGATTGGCCGTGTCGAACTCCGGTTCGAGGTTCAGCAGCAGATAGCCCTTGCGCGGTTGTTCGAACACTTCACGAGCGTTCAGACCGCCGTCGCCCGGCAATGCGTTCACGAGATGCGCGCCCACCGTGTTGGCCGCTTCCGGCAGGAAGCCGAGCGCTGCGCCGGTTGCGTCCGCGATCCATTGGGCTGCGGCATGAATGACAGCAAAGTCCGGATGACGCACCGCGCCGTTGCCAATCAGCACGAGGCGGCGTTCGCCGGTGGCGAGCGATTTCGCGACCTGCTTGTCCACGTCGGTAGCTTGTGCACCGGAGAAAGCCTCCGGCAGCGCGGCGCCACTCGCTTCCGAGACCGCCGAGGCGATACCGGCCATTGCTTCGAGCCACGCTGACGGCGCTGCGGTAATGCGCTGCGCTTGCGGAATCAGCGCGTCATCGCCAGTCGCCTGCACGAACGTGAGCTTCGCGCCGCCCTTTGCGGCCTGACGCAGACGTGCGGCGAACAACGGATGATCGCGGCGCAGATCCGAACCGATCACCAGCGCGGAATCGATGTTCGACAGATCGGCGATAGCGGTGCCGAGCCACGGCGCACCGCCGACCGGCGCAGAAAAATCTGACTGACGCAGACGGAAGTCGACGTTAGGTGTGCCGACCGCTTGGGCCAGTTGCTTCAGCAGGAACAGTTCTTCAACCGTGCTGTGGGCGCTGCCGAGCGCGGCCAGCGCGTTCGCGCCGTGATCGCCCTTGATGCCTTTCAAACCCTTGACCACGTAATCAAGCGCGGTGTGCCAGTCGGTTTCGACCCACTTGCCGCCTTGCTTGAGCATTGGCTGCGTCAGACGCTCGGGGCTGTTCAGGCCTTCATATGAGAAGCGGTCCTTGTCCGAAATCCAGCACTCGTTGATGGCTTCGTTTTCGAACGGCAGAACGCGCATCACGCGGTTGTTCTTCACCTGCACTACGAGGTTCGCGCCGACCGAATCGTGCGGGCTCACCGACTTGCGGCGCGACAGTTCCCACGTCCGCGCGCTGTAGCGGAACGGCTTGCTGGTCAGAGCGCCGACCGGGCACAGGTCGATCATGTTACCCGACAGTTCGGAGTCGACCGTCTTGCCGACAAACGACGTGATCTCCGAATGCTCGCCGCGGCCCAGCATGCCGAGTTCCATCACGCCGGCCACTTCCTGGCCAAAGCGGACACAACGCGTGCAATGAATGCAACGCGACATTTCTTCCATCGAGATCAGCGGCCCGACGTTCTTGTGGAACACCACACGCTTTTCTTCGCTATAGCGCGACGATGACTTGCCGTAACCGACCGCCAGATCCTGCAACTGACATTCGCCACCCTGGTCGCAGATCGGGCAATCCAGCGGGTGATTGATCAGCAGGAATTCCATCACGGATTGCTGGCCCTTCACCGCCTTTTCCGACTTCGTGCGCACGATCATGCCGGCCGAGACCGGCGTCGCGCATGCGGGCACGGCCTTCGGCATTTTTTCGACATCGACCAGACACATCCGGCAGTTGGCCGCGATCGACAGCTTCTTGTGATAGCAGAAGTGAGGAATGTACGTGTCGACCTTATGCGCAGCCTGGATGACCATGCTGCCTTCAGGCACCTCTACTTTCTTGCCGTCTATTTCAAGTTCAACCATGATGGTCAATCTTCCTTAACCTGTTACCGCTCAATCGTTCGCCCCGTTCATCGCCCGTCGAGGCAATGAATCCCGCGGTTGACGTGTCGTGGTGCGCAACCGTCAGCGCACCTGTCAGCGCACTTGTCTGGCCGCCTGCCGGGCCACTCAGGCAGCCACTGTTTCAGTTGCCGCAGCAGCGCTTGCATGACCGCCGACGAGGCAATGCTTGTGAGCGACGTGATATTCGAATTCGTCCCAGTAGTGCTTGAGCATGCCGCGAACCGGCATGGCCGCTGCATCGCCGAGCGCGCAAATCGTGCGGCCCATGATGTTTTCCGCAACCGAGTTCAGCAGATCCAGATCTTCAGGACGCCCGAGCCCATGTTCAATACGATGCACGACGCGGTACAGCCAACCCGTGCCTTCACGACAAGGCGTGCATTGACCACACGATTCTTCGTAGTAGAAGTACGACAAACGCAGCAGCGAGCGAACCATGCAACGCGTCTCGTCCATCACGATGACGGCGCCCGAACCGAGCATCGACCCAGCCTTCGCGATCGAATCGTAATCCAGGTCGGTTTGCATCATGATGTCGCCGGGGATGACCGGCGCCGACGAACCGCCAGGAATGACGGCCTTGATCTTTTTGCCGCCGCGCATGCCGCCAGCGAGTTCCATCAGCGTCGCGAACGGCGTGCCGAGCGGAACCTCATAGTTGCCCGGACGTTCGACGTCGCCTGCAATCGAGAAAATCTTCGTGCCGCCGTTGTTCGGCTTGCCGATCTCGAGGTAATTCTGCGGACCGATTGCGAGCAGGAACGGCACCGCTGCGAACGTCTCGGTGTTGTTGATCGTGGTCGGCTTGCCGTACACGCCGAAGCTCGCCGGGAACGGCGGCTTGAAGCGCGGTTGACCTTTCTTGCCTTCCAGCGATTCCAGCAGCGCGGTTTCTTCACCGCAGATATAGGCGCCGTAACCGTGGTGCGCATGCAGCTCGAACGAGAAGCCCGAACCCATGATGTTCTCGCCGAGGAACCCGGCGCGGCGAGCTTCGTCCAACGCTTCTTCGAAGCGCTTGTAGACTTCCCAGATTTCGCCGTGAATATAGTTGTAGCCGACTGTAATGCCCATCGCGTACGCGCCGATGGCCATGCCTTCGATCAGCGAATGCGGATTGAAGCGGAGGATGTCGCGGTCTTTGAACGTGCCCGGCTCACCTTCATCCGAATTGCAGACGAGGTACTTCTGGCCCGGAAACTGGCGCGGCATGAAACTCCACTTCAGCCCGGTCGGGAAGCCCGCGCCGCCACGGCCGCGCAGACCCGACGCCTTGACGTCGGCGATCACCTGCTCCGGCGGAATCTTTTCTTCCAGAATGCGGCGCAGCTGGGCGTAACCGCCGCGCGCCACGTAGTCTTCGAGATGCCAGTTGTCGCCGTTGAGGCCGGCGAGAATCAGCGGTTTGATGTGACGATCGTGTAAAGACGTCATTTCGAAAGTTCCTCGAGCAGCTGATCGATCTTCTCGCGGCTCATGAAGCTGCACATGCGATGGTTGTTCACCAGCATCACCGGCGCGTCGCCGCACGAACCCATGCACTCACCTTCTTTCAGGGTGAATTTGCCGTCGGCCGTGGTTTCGCCGAAGTCGATGCCGAGCCTCTGCTTCAGATATTCAGCGGCGCTGTCGGAGCCGCCGTCCGGGCCGAGCTGGCACGGCAGGTTCGTGCAGAGCGTGATCTTGTACTTGCCGACCGGCGACGTCTCGTACATCGTGTAGAAGGTTGCCACCTCCTGCACGGCGACTGCGGGCATGCCGAGATAGTCCGCGACGAACTGCATGAGTTCGGGCGACAGCCAGCCATGCTCTTCCTGAGCAGTGGCCAACGCCGACATCACGGCGGACTGTTTCTGATCGGCGGGATACTTCGCGATCGCACGATCGATTTCTTTCAGGCCTTCAGCTGAGATCATTTTCAGACACGACTCTTTCAATTCCTACCGAACGAAAACCCGTCGCTCACATGATGATGCTGCGACAGACCCGGCGTTCCTTTGCTTGACGCGTGCTTCGCTACAATCCGAAGACGCGCGCCGACGATTACGTCCTAGCGATCGACTTCGCCGAACACGATGTCCTGCGTGCCGATGATCGTCACAGCGTCGGCGATCATGTGACCGCGCGCCATTTCGTCCAGCGAGGACAGGTGCGCATAGCCCGGCGCGCGAATCTTGAGGCGATACGGCTTATTTGCGCCATCGGAGATCAGATAGATGCCGAACTCGCCCTTCGGATGCTCGACGGCGGCATAAGCCTCGCCTTCCGGCACATGGAAGCCTTCAGTGAACAGCTTGAAGTGATGAATCAGTTCTTCCATGTTCGACTTCATGCCGACGCGCGACGGCGGCGCAACCTTGTGATTGTCGATCATCACAGGGCCGGAATTCTTGCGCAGCCACTCAACGCACTGTTTCACGATTCGCGTGGACTGACGCATTTCTTCGACGCGAACCAGATAACGGTCATAGCAGTCGCCGTTCACGCCGACTGGAATGTCGAAATCGAGCTTCTCGTACACTTCGTACGGCTGCTTCTTGCGCAGGTCCCATTCGATACCCGAGCCGCGCAGCATTGCGCCGGTCATGCCGAGTTGCAGCGCGCGCTCCGGGCTGACCACGCCGATACCGACCAGACGTTGTTTCCAGATCCGGTTGTCGGTGAGCAGCGTTTCATACTCGTCGACGCACTTCGGAAAACGCGTGAAGAAATCGTCGATGAAGTCCAGCAATGAACCTTGACGGTTCTCGTTCATTCTCGACAATGCCTTCGCGTTGCGAATCTTCGACGCCTTGTACTGCGGCATGGCGTCCGGCAGATCGCGATAAACGCCGCCCGGACGATAGTAAGCCGCGTGCATCCGTGCGCCGGATACCGCTTCGTACACGTCCATCAGGTCTTCGCGCTCGCGGAACGCATACAGAAACACCGCCATTGCGCCGACGTCCAGCGCGTGCGCGCCGATCCACATCAGGTGGTTCAGCACACGCGTGATTTCGTCGAACATTACGCGGATGTATTGCGCGCGAACAGGCACGTCGATGCCGAGCAGCTTTTCGATCGCCATCACATAGCCGTGCTCGTTCACCATCATCGACACATAGTCGAGACGGTCCATGTACGGCACAGACTGGATAAACGTTTTGGTTTCGGCGAGCTTTTCAGTCGCGCGATGCAGCAGGCCGATGTGCGGATCGGCGCGCTGGATGACTTCGCCGTCGAGCTCCAGCACGAGGCGCAGCACACCGTGCGCCGCCGGATGCTGAGGGCCGAAATTGAGCGTGTAGTTCTTGATCTCTGCCATGGCGTTCTCTTAGTGTTTCAGACCGCCATAGCGATCTTCGCGGATCACGCGCGGCGTGATTTCCCGCGGCTCGATCGTCACAGGCTGATAGACGACGCGCTTCTCTTCCGGGTCGTAACGCATTTCGACGTAGCCGGAGACAGGGAAATCTTTGCGGAACGGGTGACCAATGAAACCGTAGTCGGTCAGAATGCGGCGCAGGTCTGGATGGCCTTCGAAGACGATGCCGTACAGGTCGAACGCCTCCCGCTCATACCAGTTGACCGAATTCCAGATTTCGACGACCGACGGCAGGATAGGCACTTCGTCGTCCGGGGCGAACACACGCAGACGCAGACGCCAGTTGTTCTGCACCGACAACAAATGCAGAACGGCCGCGAAACGCGGACCGTCGTAAGCGCCGTCGGCATAGGTTTGATAGTCGACGCCGCACAGATCCACGCACTGCTCGAAACCGAGCGAGCGGTCGTCGCGCAGACGCGTTGCCACGTTGATGTAGTCGCTTGCTTTCACGACGATCGTCAACTCACCGATTGCCTCGGTAGTGCTCAACAGGAGGCCGCCAAAGGCCGCCTCGAGGTTCGCTTTCAGGGTCTCGAGTTTGCTTGCCATATTGTGGGGAGAGGCGTTGCCTTATTGACGGGCGATTGTGTTAGTGCGGCGAATCTTGGCCTGCAACTGGATCACGCCGTAGACCAGCGCTTCCGCTGTTGGCGGGCAGCCCGGCACATAGACGTCGACCGGTACGATGCGATCGCAGCCACGCACTACCGAATACGAGTAGTGGTAATAGCCGCCGCCGTTCGCGCAAGAGCCCATCGAAATCACCCAACGCGGCTCGGCCATCTGGTCGTACACCTTGCGCAGCGCCGGCGCCATCTTGTTGCACAGCGTACCGGCGACGATCATCACGTCCGACTGACGCGGACTGGGACGAAACACCACACCAAAACGGTCGAGGTCATAGCGGGCAGCGCCCGCATGCATCATCTCGACCGCACAGCACGCAAGACCGAACGTCATCGGCCACAAGGAGCCGGTGCGCGTCCAGTTAATCAGTTTGTCAGCCGTGGTGGTGACAAACCCTTCCTTCAAGACCCCTTCGATACTCATTTGCTTTCCACTCCAGACGGGGCGGCAAGCCTTGGCCACCCACGCAAACCGGCGATTAAACCATCATTCCCAGTCGAGGCCGCCCTTCTTCCAGATGTAGGCGAAGCCCAGCAGGAATTCGAGCAGGAAAATCATCATCGCCATGAAGCCAGGCCAGCCGATGTCGCGCAGGGCGACGCCCCACGGGAACAGGAACGCGGTTTCAAGATCGAAAATGATGAAGAGAATGGCGACGAGGTAATAGCGCACATCGAATTTCATGCGCGCATCTTCGAATGCTTCGAAGCCGCACTCGTACGGTGCGTTTTTCTCGGTGTCGGGCTTGTTGGGACCGAGGATCTTGCCGATACTGACCAGTGCTACGCCTAAACCGGTGCCCACAACGAGGAACAACAAGACGGGGAAATAGGCTGCGAGGTTCAAGACTATCCTCAATCGGTTGGTTCTGAATGCCGTCAGGAGCATAGCACCCCTGACGCGAAATCACTTCTGAGACGTACATGCCGCGGATGCAGCGCAAACCGCGCGCCAGAAGTGAAAATGCCAGCCGAAGCGAAGCAAGCGGCTGGCATTAGATAACATTTGGTGCCGACGGCGAGACTCGAACTCGCACAGCTTTCGCCACTACCCCCTCAAGATAGCGTGTCTACCAATTTCACCACGTCGGCACTGTATGCAATCCGGGAAAACAACTTGTAAAACCCGCGAATCGCTTCAAGACTTAGATTGTAACTGCTCCAAACAGTTTGTTCAACGCACAAAAGGCACTTTCCACGAAAATTTATTTCGGGACGTCGGTGCTCGGAACGGACGCAGCCGACGCAGCCAGCGCAGCCGAACCGCCTGCTGGCGCCGAGGCAGCCGAAGCTGCGACCGGAGCAGTGACCGCCGCACCGAGCACGCCCGCAGAAGGCTTTGCACGATATGCGCCGAGGTAGGTGAGGGTCAGCGTAGTTACAAAAAACACCGCTGCGAGCACTGCCGTTGTGCGCGACAAAAAGTTTGCGGAGCCGGTGGCGCCAAACAGGCTGCCCGATGCTCCACTGCCAAAAGCCGCGCCCATATCCGCGCCTTTGCCGTGCTGCAGCAAAACTAGACCGATGACCCCAAGCGCCGACAACAGCTGAACGACGATAATCAATGTTTTCAAATACAGCATTACACTCACCTGAGTCTTTATTTAACCGGGACCCGCGGACCGCGAGGCTCGGGATGGGTCATCCTCGACAAGGCGCCCTGCTTAACCGGCGGCCGTGGTGACAGCCGCCTTGCAGATCGCCAAGAAATCCTGATCTTTCAACGACGCGCCGCCGATCAGACCGCCGTCGATATCCGGCTGACGGAACAATTCTTCCGCATTGTCCGGCTTCACGCTGCCGCCGTACAAGAGCGGCACATCCGTGACGCCAGCGCCTTTGGCCGCGAGACGCGAACGCAAGAACGCATGCACCGCCTGCGCCTGCTCGGAACTCGCACTTTTACCGGTGCCGATCGCCCAGACAGGCTCATAGGCAACAACGATACGCGCCGCTTCTTGCGCCGACAGCTTCCCCAGCACTTCGTCCAGTTGCGCGCCGACTACCTGCTCGGTCGAACCGGCTTCGCGTTCTTCGAGCGTTTCACCGACGCATACGATCGGCGTCAAACCTGCCTCCAGCGCCCGCTGGGTCTTGACTGCAACCAGCTCGGCGCTTTCGCGGTGATACGCACGGCGCTCGGAGTGCCCGACGATCGCGAACATGGCGTGAAAATCCGCCACCATTTGCGCAGCCACTTCACCGGTATAGGCGCCGTGCGTGAAGGCGGAAATATCCTGCACGCCCCACACCACCCGGCTGCTTTCCAGCAACGACTGCGCTTGCGCGAGATACGGGCTCGGCACGCACACGCCGACGCGCACGCCGGCCGGCAGTTCGGCCGCACCTTTTGCCACGGCCTGCAACAGCGTCGCGTTTTCGGCGAGGCACCCGTGCATCTTCCAGTTACCGACTACCAGTTTGGCTCGTTGTGTCGACATCGTCTCGTCTTGCCCCTTGTCGTCTGCTTGTCCTGCTTTGGCGGCGGGCATTGTTTGCGCTTACAATCCGCCTTTCGGATTCATGCGGCGTGCGCAAAACGCGCAATTTTACTGCTTGGGGGAGATCGGGTCAAACGAGCACATAAGCACCGACTCCTACCGAACGACCCGCATCAAGCGTCCTGACCCCAAGTCAGCACAATTTTGCCGACATGTGTGCTGCTTTCCATCAGCGCATGCGCGTCGGCGGCCTGGGCCGCGGGAAACACGCGATGCACCACGGGCTTGATCCGGCCGTCCTGCAGATGCGGCCACACCAGTTCCTTGAGTTGCGCAGCGATTTTCGCCTTGAACTCGATTGGCCGCGCGCGCAGCGTCGAACCGGTTACCGTCAAGCGGCGGCGCAGCACCTCGTTGAGGTTCAACTCCGCCTTCGCGCCGCCCAGCAACGCAATCAGCACGATGCGTCCGCCGTCCGCGAGAGCCGTCAGTTCGCGCGACACGTAGCTGCCCGCCACCATGTCGAGGACCACGTCGACGCCACGGTCGTTGGTTAGCGACTTGATGACTTCGACGAAATCTTCCGTCTTGTAGTTGATGGCACGCTCGGCGCCCAGCGCTTCGCACGCCCGACACTTTTCGTCCGATCCCGCAGTGGCGAACACGCGGAAACCGAGCGCATGCGCAATCTGGATCGCGGTCACGCCGATGCCGCTCGAGCCGCCTTGCACCAGCAAGGTTTCGTTCGACCCGCCCTCGCCTTTGCCGAGCTGCGCGCGATCGAAGACATTGCTCCACACGGTGAAGAAAGTCTCCGGCAGCGACGCCGCCTCGACATCCGACAGACCCGTGGGCACCGGCAGGCATTGCAACAGCGGCGCAACCGCGTACTCGGCGTAACCGCCGCCCGCCAGCAATGCACACACGCGATCGCCGATTTTCAGGCCGAACGGATTGTGCTTCGCGTCGATGTCGCCGCCGACGATCTCGCCCGCCACTTCCAGCCCCGGCAGGTCCGACGCGCCCGGAGGCGGCGCGTAGCCGCCCTTGCGCTGAAACACATCAGGACGGTTGATGCCGGACGCCGCCACCTTGATCAGCACCTCGCCCGCTTTCGGCTGCGGCGTAGGCCGCTCCGCGAGCTTAAGGACTTCCGGTGCTCCGAATTCGGTGATTTCGATCGCTTTCATCTGCGTCAACTCCAAGATTGGATTGCGTTGCACACCCGCGTTCGTCCGCGTTCACCTGCATTGTCGCCGCATCCCGGCAATCAAGCACGAGTCGCGCGAACTTCAGACAAAGCCGCAAATAAAGCCGCCGCGCGAAAGCGGATTGCCCGCTTGCCAGAGCCGGCATCCATCTGCAACGCAATCCACCCTGAACCCATCATGAAAAACGGCCGGCGCGCATTCGCGCTGCCGGCCGTTGTGCCGCTACCGCTTTACTGCGGCGTCGGTTCGCCCTGCGGCGCGCTCGGCGCGCCATCGTTCAGCAACGCCTTCGCCGACAAACGCACACGACCCTTTTCGTCCGTCTGGATGACCTTGACCTTCACTTGCTGGCCGTCCTTCAGGTAGTCGTTGATGTCCTTGATACGCTCGTTGGCGATTTCGGAGATGTGCAGCAGACCGTCCTTGCCCGGCAGAATGTTCACGATCGCGCCGAAATCGAGCAGCTTGAGCACCGTGCCTTCGTACACCTGGCCCACTTCGACTTCCAGCGTGATGTTCTCGATACGCTTCTTCGCTTCGGCCATGCCTTCGCTGCTGGTGCTCGCGATGGTCACAACACCGTCGTCCGAAATATCGATCGTCGTGCCGGTTTCTTCGGTCAGCGCGCGGATCACCGAGCCACCCTTGCCGATCACGTCGCGGATCTTCTCCGGATTGATCTTGATGGTGATCATGCGCGGTGCGAACTCCGACAGTTGCGTGTTCGCGCCAGACACCGCGGAGGTCATCTTGCCGAGAATATGCATACGGCCTTCCTTCGCTTGCGCGAGGGCGACCTGCATGATTTCCTTCGTGATGCCCTGGATCTTGATGTCCATCTGCAGCGCGGTCACGCCTTGCTCGGTGCCCGCCACCTTGAAGTCCATGTCGCCGAGGTGATCTTCGTCGCCGAGAATGTCGGTCAGCACCGCGAACTTGTTGCCTTCCAGGATCAGGCCCATGGCGATGCCGGCGACGTGCGCCTTCATCGGCACGCCGGCGTCCATCAGCGCGAGGCAGCCGCCGCACACCGAAGCCATCGACGAAGAACCGTTCGATTCCGTGATTTCCGACACGACGCGAATCGAGTAGCCGAATTCGTCGGCGCTCGGCAGGCAGGCAGCCAGCGCGCGCTTGGCCAGACGCCCGTGACCGATTTCACGACGCTTCGGCGAACCAACGCGGCCCGTTTCGCCGGTCGCGAACGGAGGCATGTTGTAGTGAAGCATGAAGCGTTCGCGGTACTCGCCTTCGAGCGCGTCGATGTTCTGCTCGTCGCCCTTGGTGCCGAGCGTTGCCACCACCAGCGCCTGCGTTTCGCCGCGCGTGAACAGCGCCGAGCCGTGCGTACGCGGCAGCACGCCGGTACGGATTTCGATCGGGCGCACGGTGCGCGTGTCGCGGCCGTCGATACGCGGTTCGCCGTTCAGGATCTGCGTACGGACGATCTTTGCTTCGATGTCGAACAGCACGTTGCCGACGGTTGCCTTGTCGGCCGCCACGGTGCCGGCTGCTGCCGCGTCCTGCTCGAGCTGCGCCGACGTCGCTGCGTAGACTTCCTTCAGCTTGGCCGAACGCGCCTGCTTGTCGCGGAGCTGATAAGCCGCGAGCAGGTTGGCTTGCGCCAGTTCCGTCACGCGCGCGATCAGCGGCTCATTCTTCGCCGCCGGTTGCCAATCCCATTCGGGCTTGCCGCCTTCGCGGACCAGATCGTGGATCGCGTCGATCGCGATCTGCATCTGCTCATGGCCGAACACCACGCCGCCGAGCATCACTTCTTCGCTCAGTTGCTGCGCTTCCGATTCCACCATCAGCACCGCGCGTTCCGTACCGGCGACGATCAGGTCCAGCGCCGATTCCTTCATTTGCGGACGCGTCGGGTTCAACACATATTCGTTGTTGATATAGGCCACGCGTGCAGCGCCGACCGGGCCGTTGAACGGCAGACCGGAGATGGCGAGCGCCGCCGACGCGCCGATCAGCGCGGGAATGTCAGCGGGAATTTCCGGGTTCAGCGACAGGACGTGGATCACGACCTGGACTTCGTTGTAGAAGCCTTCCGGGAACAGCGGGCGCAGCGGACGGTCGATCAGGCGCGAGATCAGCGTTTCGCCTTCCGACGGACGGCCTTCGCGGCGGAAGAAGCCGCCCGGGATCTTGCCGGCGGCGTAGGTCTTCTCGAGGTAGTCGACGGTCAGCGGGAAGAAGTCCTGACCCGGTTTCGCCGTCTTGGCACCGACCACGGTGGCCAGCACAACGGTGTCTTCGACGTCGACAATTACCGCGCCGCTCGCCTGGCGAGCGATTTCGCCGGTTTCGAGGCGAACGTTATGTTGTCCCCATTTAAACTCTTTGACGATCTTATTGAACATAGTCATTGCTTTCCTCATCGTAATGCCGCGCGGACCAGAAGCGGCGCGGCAACGCCAGGACCGGCGCCGCATGGGAAGAGTAGTGTTATGCCATTCCAGAGAACCACGCCCTACGTTGAGTACGCGCGCGAACCGCTGGAATGACACAAAGCTCCGCCCTGAAGCCCGGCCATGTTCCAATTTTTGCTGCCTTTTCTACTGCTTGCTTTTTCTACTGCTTTACTGCTTCCTGCCCCGCCGCATGAACCTGCACGCCACTGCGGACAACAGGCAGTGCACCTCACATGAAGCACACCGTGCAAAAACAAAATGCCTGTATCAGTGGAACTGACACAGGCATCTTGCTGAACGACTAGCCGATTACTTACGCAGACCCAGCTTCTCGATCAGTGCGCGGTAACGATCCGCGTCCTTACCCTTCAGGTAGTCGAGCAGCTTACGGCGGCGGCTCACCATGCGCAGCAGACCGCGGCGGCTGTGGTGATCTTTCGCGTGTGCCTTGAAGTGAACGGTCAGTTCGTTGATGCGGGTCGTGAGCAGCGCGACCTGAACTTCGGGGGAGCCGGTGTCGTTGGCTGCGCGTGCGAATTGCGCAACGACTTCGGACTTCTTGCTTGTATCAACTGCGGACATGTCGATTTCCTTGAGAACTAGACAGGCGGTCACGGAAGAAAGGCCGTGCCGTGGGTTACCCGTGCGAAACAGCGCCCTATACAACTACTGCCCCTGTACAACCACTGCAACTACAGCTTGTATGACAGCCGGCACCGCAACGGGACGCGTATTGTAGCACAGCCCGAATCGGCCGCGAACCCTGCTGTGCCGGGCCGAACAGCGGGCGCGAAACAACCCGCTCGCCATGCCGGGCACGGTCATTCACGGCCGCTTCATCTTGCAGACGGTCGGCGGGACGGTGCGTTCCGCCGGCAACGCCAGCACCGTGCGGAAGCCGAAACCGGAGCCCTCGTTATCGAAATGCACACCGCGCGTGCCGGCTTTATCCATCTCCATCACGTAGAGGGGCTGGATCAATTGATGGTCATCCGCCCGCATCCACGACGCATGGAAGCCGTTGTCGAATCGGATGCCTTCCAGCGCCCGGGCGACTGCTGCAGGATCGGCGCTCTTCGCGCGGTTCATCGCCGCGGCCAGGGTTTCGATCATCAAGGACATGCGCAATACCGGATAGTCGTCCTGCGCGGCCGGGAAACGGGTGCGAAAGGCCTCGTACCACGCATCGGAAGCCGCGCCGCCCGCATTCGGATGCCAGTCCGCCACGGCGATCACGTGCCCGACGCCGGCCTCGCCCAACGCAGCCGGCGCGCCGAGACTGTTGCCATAGAACGTGTAGAACTTCGTGTCGAGACCCTGCTCGCGCGCCGCCTTCACGAGGAGCGTCAGATCGTTACCCCAATTGCCCGTGATCACGGCATCGGCGCCGCTCGCGCGGATTTTCGCAACGTACGGCGCGAAGTCCTTCACGCGGCCAATCGGATGGAACTCGTCGCCTACCACTGCAATATCGGGACGCTTCGACGCCAGCGCCGAACGCGCGAGGCTGCTGACGTCATGCCCGAAGCTGTAGTCCTGATTCAGCAGGTACACCTTCTTCACCGCCTTGTCGCGCTGAATGACGTCGGCGAGCGCATTCATCCGCATGCCCGCATGCGCGTCGAAGCGGAAGTGCCAGAAGCTGCAGTTGGCGTTGGTCAACGCGGGGTCGTCGGCGGAATAATTGAGGAACAGCTCGCGGTTGCCCGGCTCGCGGCTGTTCTGCTTGTCGATCGCGCCGACGAGCGCCGCCGCGACCGCCGAGCTATTGCCCTGCAGGATGTAGCCGATGTGGCGGTCCGCGGCCGCGCGCAGTTGCGTGAGCGCCTCTTCGGTGCCGCCCTTGCTGTCAAGCACGACGAGTTCCAGCGGATGCGCGCCGTCGGCCAGCTTCACGCCGCCGCGCGCGTTGACCTGCTCCACGCCGAAGCGCAGGTTGCGCTCCACCGCCGCGCCCGCGTTCGCAAACGGACCGGACATGCCCTCGATCAGCGCCAACTGGATGGGCGCGCCCGAGGGATTCGCCGCCCTTTCAGCGGCGACGGCATAGCCCGTCACCGTCACTGAGATTGCCGCCAATGCCGCTGCCGCCGTCCTTTGCCACGTTGCCATCGTCCGTCCCGCCTCAATCGTCGAAGCGCGGATCATAGGTCGTTCGAGACGGAATAAGCAAGCCGCCGAAGCCGTTGTCGTGCTGCTGCGGTACTGTTATTGCGCCGGCCAGCCCGTAGACGGCGCAAATCTTTTACCGCCGCACGTGTCAAAATATTCCGTCTTGATGATAAAAACCGCTACTTAAAAGCCATCGGAGGATTTCATGTTGAACCGCCATCACGTCAAGGCGGCCTCGATCGGGGCGCCGGCTGCCGCGCACATACGGCGCGCGGCGCTGGCCTGCCTGAGCGCATTGGCGCTCGCCGGCTGCGTGCAGCCCTGGCAGCAATATCAACAAGGTGCGGACGAATCGACGATCGTCGCGCGCCTCGGTCCTCCACGCGAAATCTACGATTTGCCTAACGGCGGCAAGCGGCTGATGTGGCCCACGCAGCCGATGGGCGAAACCACCACGGCCGCCGACATCGACGCGTCCGGCAAGATCATCAACGTACGTCAGGTATTGCAGCCGAACGAGTTCTATCGCGCGGAGGTCGGCAAATGGACGAGGAGCGACGTGCTGGTGAATTTTGGCCGCCCGGTGGAGACGTCCTACTTCCCGTTGATGAAGCGCGAGGTGTGGACGTATCGCTACCTCGAAGACAACGTCTGGTACATGATGTTCAGCTTTTATTTCGACGACCAGGGCGTGCTGCGTCTCACGCAAAAAACGCCCGATCCGCTGCACGATCCAGACCGCCGGAACCTGTTCTAGGCGCTGCTGTCATTCACTATGCATGCCTCTCCGAAAGCCGCCCCCAAGGCGGCTTTTTTTTATTTATTGCGCATGACGGCGAATTTTATTTCACACACAAGCGATTAATTTTTGATAGAAAGGCTTTTGTAAGTATCGATCCGGTGCTGGTCCGCTGCCGACTCTGCGGCGGACCACACGGCTCCGCCGTGATTCCTGCACCGGACGATGCGCCCCTTTATGGAGCCGCTATCGATGAATCGTCCCAAACGCCTTCTCGTCGCCAACGTCGCATGGGCGCACGAAACCGCCGAGCGCAACCCTGAGTTTTTCCGCGATCTGGTGCGCGGTCAAAACCCGCATGTGCTGTGGATCGGCTGCTCGGACAGCCGGGTGCCCGCCGAAACCATCACGCATTGCGAGCCGGGCGACCTGTTCGTTCACCGCAACATCGCCAATCTCTTCCATCCCGACGACGACAACTCGGCGAGCGTTCTCGAATATGCAGTGCGCGTGCTCAAGGTCGGTCACGTGATCGTCTGCGGACATTACGGCTGCGGCGGCGTGCGCGCCTCGCTGCTGCCGCCGGATCCGAGCCTGCCGCACGTGAATCGCCGTATCGCGCCGCTCTGCACGCTTGCCAGAACTCATCGCGACGAACTCGGCGGACATGCGAGCGAACGCGAACGCGTCGACCGCCTCGCCGAGTTGAACGTGCTCGAACAGGTGCGTCAGCTACGGGCGAATGCGATCGTGCGGGACGCCGAACCGGCACCGCTCGTGCACGGCTGGATTTTCGCGCTCGAAGACGGACGCATCAAGGTGCTCACGTCCGGCTACGAGGCCGACGACGCGATGACCTGCGCGACAGCCGTTCATAGCGCGGCCTGATGCCAATGCACAGCCAGAGCCGGGTCCTATCCGGTTCAGCCCTCGCCTGTCATCAGGCATCACCCATTACTGCACCGACACTATGAACCTTCGAGCTTTTTTCTCTACGTTTCAGCGCGACGTGCTTGCGGGCACGGTCGTTTTTCTGGTGGCTCTGCCGCTCTGTCTAGGCATTGCAAATGCATCGGGCGTCGAGCCGTTTGCCGGGCTTGTCTCGGGCATCGTCGGCGGGCTGGTCGTCGCCGTGCTGAGCGGCTCGCGCCTGAGCGTCAGCGGCCCGGCGGCAGGTCTCGTCGTGATTGTCGTCGACGGCATCGCGCAGCTTGGCAGCTTCTCCGCATTCCTCGCGGCCGTGCTGCTGTCCGGCATGATCCAGTTCGGCTTCGGGATGCTCAAGGCGGGCCGCTTCGCTGCATATGTACCGTCGCCGGTCATCAAGGGCATGCTCGCCGCTATCGGCATCCTGCTGATCGTCAAGCAATTCCCGCTCGCGCTCGGCCTGTTCGGCGGACAAGCGGCAGCGAATGCGCCCACCGCCGCGCAGGCGGCTGGCACGATCCTGGCGCCGTTCGGTTCGGTCTCGCTGGTGGCGTGCGCGATCACGCTGCTGTCGCTGGCCATCCTCATTGGCTGGGAAACGCGTGCAATGCGCCGCTTTGCGCTCGTACGCATGGTTCCCGCACCGCTCGCCGTGGTGCTGCTCGGCATTGGCGCGACGTTGCTGCTGCACATGCTTGCGCCGTCGATCGCGCCAGCCGCCGAACATCGCGTCGCGTTGCCGCCGCTCGAATCGTTCGCCGCGTTGGGCGTCGCGCTCGAGTGGGCCGACTTCGGGCCGCATTTTGCGCAACTGGTTAATCCCGACGTATGGCGCGTGGCCATTACGCTCGCGATTGTCGCAAGTCTCGAAACCTTGCTGAGCCTCGAAGCGGTCGAGCAGATCGACCCGGAACGACGCCCCGCGCCGCCGGATCGCGAACTGAAAGCGCAAGGCGTGGGCAATCTGATTGCCGGCGCGATTGGCGGCTTGCCGATTACGTCCGTGATCGTGCGCAGTTCCGCGAACGTGCATGCCGGCGCGCAGAGCCGTCTGTCGGCGATCATTCACGGCGTGCTGCTGCTCGTCAGCGTGTTTGCGCTGACGAGCGTCATCAATCTCATTCCGCTTTCCTGTCTCGCGGCGATCCTGATTTTCACGGGGCTGAAGCTCGCCAAGCCGTCACTGTTCGTCGCGATAGCGAAGCAAGGCTTCGCGCCGTTCGCACCGTTTATTGTCACGCTGGTTGGCGTGCTCGCGACCGATCTGCTGATCGGCATCGTGCTCGGCATTCTGTGCAGCGTGCTGCTCGCGCTGTATGCGAATCTGCGCCGCCCGATCGTGCTCGCGCAACACGGCGATCATTACCTGCTGTCGTTTCGCAAGGACGTGTCGTTTCTGGGCAAGGTGCCGCTCAAGCACTATTTGCAGCAGATTCCCGACGGCGCGACCTTGATCGTCGATGCAACGCGCGCCGATTTCGTCGACCACGATGTGCGCGAACTGCTCGACACATTCGTCGCCGATGCGCCGGGCCGCGGCATCGCCGTAGAAGTGCGGCACCAGGTCCGGGCGCAGGCGCGCGCGGCTCGCGGCTGGTCGATGCGACGCGCGGCAACGGAGTAACGTGGCGAGATTGCGGCGTGCGAGCGAAACGCGCACGCCGCACAAAAAAATGCCCCGCGCCATTCAAGGCGCGGGGCTTAGATTTGCTACAAGCGGGAATGCATCAAGCCGCTTTCAATAAGCGCCTTTGCAAGTCACTCAGAGCGCTGTGGATTCAGCTTATCGGCGTTCGAATACAGCTTGTTGAGCGCTGAGATATACGCCTTCGCGGAAGCCGCGACGATATCCGGATCGGTACCCACGCCATTGACGATGCGCCCACTCTTCGACAGGCGCACGGTCACTTCGCCCTGCGCCTGCGTGCCGGTGGTGATCGCGTTCACCGAGTACAGCAGCAACTCAGAACCGCTGCCCACTTCCGTTTCGATTGCATTGAGCGTGGCATCCACCGGACCGTTGCCGCGCGCTTCGCCGGTAATTTCCTTGCCGTCCACCGCGAACACGATCTTCGCGTGCGGCTGCTCGCCGGTCTCCGAATGCTGCGACAGCGACACGAACTTGTAGTGTTCTTTCTGCTGCGCCTCAGCCGATTCTTCGGTGACGATCGCGATGATGTCCTCGTCGAAAATCTCCGACTTGCGGTCAGCCAGTTCCTTGAAGCGGGCGAACGCCGTATTCAACTCGGCTTCGCTGTCGAGCGCGATGCCCAACTCCTGCAAGCGCTGCTTGAACGCATTGCGGCCCGACAATTTGCCGAGCACGATCTTGTTCGCGCTCCAGCCCACGTCTTCGGCGCGCATGATTTCGTAGGTGTCGCGCGCCTTCAGCACGCCGTCCTGGTGGATGCCTGACGCGTGCGCGAATGCGTTCGCGCCGACCACCGCTTTATTCGGCTGCACGACGAAACCGGTAATTTGCGACACCAGCTTTGAAGCCGGCACGATCTGCGTCGTATCGAGGCCGAGTTCGAGCGCGAAATAATCCTTGCGGGTCTTCACGGCCATCACGATTTCTTCGAGCGACGTATTGCCCGCGCGCTCGCCCAGACCGTTGATCGTGCACTCGACCTGACGCGCGCCGCCGATCTGCACGCCGGCCAGCGAATTCGCCACTGCCATGCCGAGGTCATTATGGCAATGCACCGAGAACACCGCCTTGTGCGAGTTGGGAATACGCTCGCGCAGCGTCTTCACGAGATTGCCGTACAACTCAGGAACGCCGTAACCGACCGTGTCTGCGATGTTGATGGTGGTCGCGCCTTCCGCGATCACCGCTTCCAGCACGCGGCACAGGAAGTCCATGTCCGAGCGGCTGCCGTCTTCCGGCGAGAACTCGACGTCGTCCGTAAATTTGCGGGCGAAACGCACCGCCAGCTTCGCCTGCTCGAACACCTGGTCCGGCGTCATGCGCAGTTTCTTTTCCATGTGCAACGGCGACGTCGCGATAAACGTGTGAATGCGGAAACGCTCGGCGGGCTTGAGCGCGTCGGCCGCACGTTGAATATCCTTGTCGTTCGCGCGGGCGAGCGAACAGATCGTGCTGTCTTTAATCAGACCTGCGATTGTCTGAATAGAGTCGAAGTCACCGTTCGAACTCGCCGCGAAGCCTGCTTCGATCACGTCGACCTTCATCCGCTCGAGTTGCTTCGCGATACGGATTTTTTCTTCCTTCGTCATCGACGCGCCGGGCGATTGTTCGCCGTCACGCAGCGTGGTGTCGAATATGATCAGTTTGTCGGACATGTCGAGTCTCCTGCGGAGTCGTTCAATTGTGGGAATCGGATATTGGAATGTGGATGCCGCCGCCGTTAGCGCCGCGAACGACGCTCGACCATGGATGAGGCGGAAACGCGCAACCGGTTAGCGCGACGGTCAACGCGGTCAATGCGCCGGCTTTAAGGTGCGCGGTGCGGCTCGATTGCGGCTCTCGATTGTGCTCATCCCGTAGCCCGGTTCGCCGCCTCTATTGCGCCTGAAAAGCCAACGTGGACGCAGTCATCCAACGACTATAGCGGCATTCCCCCCTGCGTGCAATTAGCGCCAGACCTGCGTGTAGCGCGCCTTGCCGCGAGGTTTTGGCGAGCATCGGGAAACGAAAAACGGCGACCCAAGGGCCACCGTTTCTCATGCTGCATAAGCTCTCAAACTGCGAGCCGCGCAGCGGGGACAACAATCTGCGAGCTACCTGTCGTGCGCCACCGAGCGAGCCGGATTCGCCCTGCCGCGCATCGCCTGATAGCCCCAGAACACGTAGCCGGACAGACCGTACAGCACGAACAGGCCGAACAGCATCAGCGGCGGGTCGGACGACACCAGCACGAACGCCACCACCACCAGCAGAATGACACCGAACGGCACGCGATGCCGCACGTCGAGCGCCTTACCGCTATAGAACGGCGCGTTCGACACCATCGTGACGCCCGCGTAGATGGTCAGCACGAAAGCGACCCACGGGAGCCAGACCAGCTTGAGCGGCACGCGGTTGTCGGTGGCAAGCCACACGAAGCCGGCGATGAGCGCGGCCGCCGCCGGGCTCGGCATACCCTGGAAGAAGCGCTTGTCGACCACGCCGATGTTCGTGTTGAAGCGAGCAAGGCGCAACGCCGCGCCCGAACAGTAGACGAACGCCGCGAGCCAGCCCCAGCGGCCAAGGTCCTTCAGGATCCACTCATACATGACGAGCGCCGGCGCGACGCCGAACGACACCATGTCGGACAGACTGTCGAACTGCTCGCCGAATGCGCTTTGCGTATGCGTCATACGGGCGACGCGGCCATCCATGCCGTCGAGCACCATGGCCACGAAGATCGCGATGGCCGCGACTTCGAAGCGCACGTTCATTGCCTGAACGACAGCAAAGAAGCCGCAGAAGAGCGCCGCCGTGGTGAACGCGTTCGGCAGCAGATAAATGCCGCGCTTTCTCAGGAATTGCTGACGCTGCGCGCGCCGGCTCTCGACGACCGGCGAGTCCGCCGCGATCGGCTTGTTGCGGCGAAACGGCCGCGGCAGCGGTCCACTGGTGCGCGGTCGGCGCGGTTTGAATGCGGCCATTCGGACAACCTCCTTGGTGCCGCTTTACAGTTCAGCGAGGATCGTGGACGACGCCGACACCTTCTCGCCGATCGACACACGCGGACGGCTGCCCACCGGCAGATAGACGTCGACGCGCGAGCCGAAGCGGATAAAGCCATAGCGCTGACCACGCGTAAGCGGCTCACCTGCACGCACATAGCAAAGAATGCGCCGCGCGATCAAACCCGCAATCTGCACGGACGTCACCGTCTGGCCACCGGCCATTTCGATCACGATCGCGTTGCGCTCGTTTTCTAGCGAAGCCTTGTCCACCGCGGCATTCAGATACGCGCCGGGAAAATATTCGACCTTGGAAATCGCGCCATCGACGGGCGAGCGCTGCGAATGGACATTGAATACGTTCATGAACACGCTGATTTTCAGCGCTTCACGATTGGCATACGGATCATGCGCGGTTTCCACTGCGACGATGCGGCCGTCGGCCGGGCATAGCACGGCATTCGCCTGAGTCGGAATCGGGCGCGCCGGATCGCGGAAGAACTGCACGACGAAGATCAGAATCAGCCAGAAGAGCCACGCAAAGCCGAACCCCGCGAAGGCGTGAACCAGTAATGCAACGACGGCCGCGATGGCGATGAACGGCCAGCCTTCTCGCGCGATGATCGGATGTGGGTAATTCATGGATGGCTTCAGTATTTTTGTAAAACCGTAGGATAGCAAAAGCCGCCCGGGGTTCAGCACCCTCGGGCGGCTTTTTGCATTACCGGCGCATGCGGCGGTGCGCCGCGCCGGTATAAGACGATAAGACGGACTTCTTAGTTCTTCGACTGGTCGACCAGCTTGTTCTTCGCGATCCACGGCATCATAGCGCGCAGCTTCGAGCCAACCTGCTCGATCTGGTGCTCGGCCGTCAGACGGCGGCGCGATTGCAGCGTCGGTGCGCCAGCCTTGTTTTCGATGATGAAGCTCTTCGCGTACTCGCCCGTCTGAATGTCGGTCAACACGGCCTTCATCGCCTTCTTCGTTTCAGCCGTCACGATACGCGGACCCGTCACGTACTCGCCGTATTCGGCGTTGTTCGAGATCGAGTAGTTCATGTTCGCGATGCCGCCTTCATAGATCAGGTCGACGATCAGCTTCAGTTCGTGCAGGCATTCGAAGTACGCCATTTCCGGCGCGTAGCCCGCTTCCACCAGCGTTTCGAAGCCCGCCTTGATCAGGTCGACAGTACCGCCGCACAGCACGGCCTGTTCGCCGAACAGATCGGTTTCCGTTTCTTCACGGAAGTTCGTTTCGATGATGCCGGCACGGCCGCCGCCGTTCGCCGCGGCGTACGACAGAGCGATGTCGCGTGCTGCGCCCGACTTGTCTTGCGCAACTGCGATCAGATGGGGCACGCCGCCACCTTGCGAGTACGTGCCGCGAACCGTGTGGCCCGGCGCCTTCGGCGCGATCATGATCACGTCCAGATCGGCACGCGGAATCACCTGGCCGTAGTGCACGTTGAAGCCGTGCGCGAATGCCAGCGCCGCGCCTTGCTTGGCGTTGGCGTGCACTTCCTTCGCATAGACTTCGGCGATCTGCTCGTCCGGCAGCAGCATCATGACGACGTCCGCGCCCTTCACGGCTTCCGCCACTTCCTTCACTTGCAGGCCGGCATTCTCAGCCTTGCTCCACGATGCGCCGCCCTTGCGCAGACCGACCGTGATGTTCACGCCGCTTTCCTTCAGGTTCAGCGCGTGCGCATGGCCTTGCGAGCCATAGCCGATGATGGTGACCTGCTTGCCCTTGATGAGGGAGAGATCGGCGTCCTTGTCGTAGAAAACTTTCATGTCGGTTCCTTGGCTAAATACGGATGATTCAGTGAGATTCAGATACTGCGAATGTTGTGTTGCAAGGCCGGATAGTGACGACCGTGAGGAGCGCTATCCGGCCGGATCGAAACGCTCGCGCGTTACACCTTCAGAATGCGCTCGCCGCGACCGATGCCCGAGCTGCCCGTACGGACCGTTTCGAGAATCGCGGTGGAATCGAGCCCTTCGATGAAGGCGTCGAGCTTGTCGCTCGCGCCCGTCAGTTCGATCGTGTAGGTCTTCTCGGTGACGTCGATGATGCGGCCGCGGAAAATATCCGACATCCGCTTCATCTCCTCACGTTCCTTGCCGACCGCCCTCACCTTGATCAGCATCAGCTCGCGCTCGATATGGGCGCCCTCGGTAAGGTCGACCACTTTCACCACCTCGATCAGGCGGTTCAGATGCTTCGTGATCTGTTCGATCACGTCGTCCGAGCCAATGGAGACGATGGTCATGCGCGACAGCGAACGGTCTTCGGTCGGAGCCACCGTCAAGGTTTCAATGTTGTAGCCGCGTGCCGAGAAGAGACCGACCACGCGCGATAACGCGCCCGGTTCGTTTTCCAGCAGGACAGAAATAATGTGTCTCATGTTTCGCTTCTTCCAGATGTTTTGTCGATGTATGCGAGCGGTTTCGCGCCGCTTCGCCGGCCGCCGCCTTTTTTGAAGGCGCGCATGACGAAGCCGACGCTAGAAACCGTCGTTATAGATCTTCCGAACCCATGAGCATCTCGGTGATGCCCTTGCCGGCCTGAACCATCGGCCAGACGTTTTCAGTGGGATCGGTCTGGAAGTCGAGAAACACCGTGCGATCTTTCAGGCGCAGCGCTTCCTTCAGCGCCGGCTCGACATCGGCCGTGCGTTCGATACGCATGCCGACGTGGCCGTACGCTTCGGCAAGCTTCACGAAATCCGGCAGCGCGTCCATGTACGAATGCGAGTAGCGCTTGCTGTATTCGATCTGCTGCCACTGGCGCACCATGCCCAGATAGCGGTTGTTCAGCGAGATGATCTTGACCGGCGTCTCGTACTGCTTGCAGGTCGAGAGCTCCTGGATGCACATCTGGATCGAGCCTTCGCCCGTGATGCAGAGCACGTCGTCGTCCGGGTGCGCCATCTTCACGCCCATCGCCGCCGGCAGGCCGAAGCCCATCGTGCCGAGGCCGCCCGAGTTGATCCAGCGGCGCGGCTTGTTGAAGCGATAGAACTGCGCAGCCCACATCTGGTGCTGGCCGACGTCGGAACAGACGAACGCATTGCCGTCCGTCAACTCCCACGCCTTCTCCACCACGTACTGCGGCTTGATGATGTCGCTCTTGCGGTCGAATTTCAGGCAGTCTTTCGCGCGCCAGCCTTCGATGTCCTTCCACCAGTCGGCGAGCGCCGCGGTGTCCGGGCCATGCTCGGCCGTCTGCAACTGCTCGATCAACTCCTTCAGCACTTCCTTGACGTCGCCGACGATCGGAATGTCGACCTTCACGCGCTTGGAGATAGAAGAAGGATCGATGTCGATATGAATGATCTTGCGCGGACGCGACGCAAAGTGCGCCGGGTCGCCGATCACGCGGTCGTCGAAGCGCGCGCCGATGGCGATCAGCACGTCGCAGTGCTGCATCGCCATGTTGGCTTCGTACGTGCCGTGCATGCCGAGCATGCCGAGGAATTTCTTGTCGCTCGCGCGGTAGCCGCCCAGCCCCATTAGCGTGTTGGTGATGGGATAACCGAGCAGATCGGCGAACTGGTTCAATTCACGCGATGCGTCCGCGAGAATGATGCCGCCGCCGGTGTAGATGTACGGGCGCTTCGCCGAGAGCAGCAGCGAAACCGCCTTGCGGATCTGGCCGGAGTGGCCCTTCGTAACCGGGTTGTACGAGCGCAGCGAAACATTCTTGAGCGGCTCATACTGGCAAGGCGCTTTCGACACGTCTTTCGGAATGTCGATCAGCACCGGTCCGGGGCGGCCGGTACGGGCAATGTAAAACGCTTTTTTGACGGTGGCGGCGAGGTCGCGCACGTCCTTCACGAGGAAGTTGTGCTTCACGCAAGGACGCGTGATACCGACCGTATCGCACTCCTGGAACGCATCCTGGCCAATCGCGGCAGTCGGCACCTGGCCGCTGATCACGACCATCGGAATTGAATCCATATAGGCGGTGGCGATGCCGGTCACCGCATTGGTGACGCCGGGGCCGGAGGTCACGAGGCACACACCGACCTTGCCGGTGGAACGCGAATAGGCGTCGGCGGCGTGAACCGCGGCCTGCTCGTGGCGCACGAGAATGTGCTGGAACTTGTCCTGCTTGTACAGCTCGTCGTAGATGTAGAGTACCGAGCCGCCGGGATAGCCCCAAACAAATTCGACGTCTTCGTCGGCCAGTGCCTTCATGAGCACGGTGGCGCCGATAGAGTCAGCTTCGTGTTGTGGAGTCGTATCCGACGTGGAGAATTCCGCGCTGGGCATATTCATTCAATTCACCTTTCGAATTTTCGGCAAAAAATTGATCGGGTGCTCTCTGCCGGGCTTGTGGCTCGGGTTCAAGCGGCGCGTCCAGTTGACAGGTGAGCTTCTTGGGCCACACCTCAATGAGACAAGTCACTTATGTTGCGAACCAGCGACGATAGCGGCAGACGCCCCCGCGGTCAAGCAAATATTGCCCGAACGCCCGACCGTGACGCCCCTTCTGACCGGCGCGCCGGTTACGACGATGCAACGCGGCTCACGTTTTGCCCCCGCTTGCGCAAAAGTTTGTTAGCATCCGCGAGTTTTACGACATTTTTCGACCGATTACGCGCACGCTCGCTGCGCCGACCCCCAACGGATGGCATCAGACAAGGAACTCGCCGATTTTTTGGCGGGCGTCGAAAGGCGCGCATTCAAGCAAACGGTCTACGCCGTGCGGGACGACGACGCCTCGCTCGATATCGTGCAGGACGCGATGATCAAGCTCGCCGAAAAATACGGCGACCGTCCGGCGGCCGAGCTTCCGCTACTGTTTCAGCGTATTCTGCAAAATGCGATGCACGACTATTTCCGTCGTGCCAAAGTGCGCAATACGTGGGTGAGTCTGTTCTCATCGTTCGGCAATGCCGACGACGACGAATTCGACCCGCTGGAAACGTTCGAAGCCCAGCAGGGCTCGGCGGGCGCCGAGAGCAACGAGCAGAAGCTCGAACGCGAACAGGTCTTGCAGATGATCGACGACGAGATCCAAAAGTTACCGGCACGTCAACGGGAGGCGTTTCTCATGCGTTATTGGGAAGATATGGATGTCGCCGAGACTGCCGCCGCGATGGGCTGCTCCGAAGGCAGTGTGAAGACGCACTGTTCGCGGGCCACCCACACGCTGGCGCAAGCGCTCAAGGCCAAAGGAATCACGCTATGAGCTCCCTCGAAACAAAAGAATTCGAGTTCGCGCGCCAGGTGCGCCGCGCGCTCGACGAAAACGCCGCCAGCATTCCGCCCGCCACCGTCGATCGACTCGCCGCGGCGCGCCGTGCCGCGCTCGCCCGCAAGAAGCCCGAACCCGTGAACGCGCCGGTGTTTGCGCCCGCTCTGGCCGGCGCCGGCATGCCGGCCGGCCTGCCGGATGGACAACTGCCGCAACGCCGCCGCTCGCCGCTGCGCCGCTTCGCGCTCGCGTGGCCGCTCGCCGCGCTAGTCGTGAGCCTCGTCGGCATTGCCTACTGGGAAGACCAGCAGCGCACGGCCGAGCTCGCCGATATCGATGCCGCCATGTTAAGCGACGACCTGCCGCTCAATGCCTATCTCGACCACGGCTTCAACGCGTACCTTTCACGCGCCCACTGAGCGGGAGACTTTTCGGGTGAGTTACAAGCGCGGCCTGGCCGTTGTTTTCGGATGTGCGATTGCGGCCCTGGTGTCGTTTGCCGCGACCTACCCGCGCTTTTACCCGAACCCGTCGCCCGCCGGCACGCCCGCCGCGGGCAGCACCGTCGCACCTTCGACGCCCGCGCCGACGCTCGCCGTCGAATTACCCAGCCTGCCCGGCAGCAAAAGCCCGCTTGCATGGACGCGCCTGAGCGCTGCCGAGCACGTCGCGCTTGCGCCATTCGAAGCGCAGTGGGACTCGTTCAGCGAAGAGCGCAAACGCAAATGGCTGAAGATCGCGTCGCGTTACTCGAAATTGTCGCCTGAAGCGCAAAAACGCCTACACGACCGCATGACCGAATGGGTGCGCATGACGCCCGATCAGCGGCGCGTCGCGCGCGAGAACTACCAGGTCTCCAAGCAATTGCCGCGCGAAACCCGCCAGAACGCGTGGAAGGCGTATCAGGAATTGCCCGAGGAACTGAAGGAGCGGCTCGCCGCTAGCGAGCGCAAGCGCCGCCCGAGCGTGGTCAGCGCGCCGCCGTCGGGCCGCAGGGAAATCAAGGGCCTTGACCGGCTGGTCAATGCGCGCGAGCGCGGCGCGAGCGGCACCTCCTCGGCCAGCGCAGCGGTCGCGGCGTCGTTGCCGAGCCCGGCCTCGTTGCCGGGCATTCCGGCTACCGGAAGCTTCGTGCCCGCTACGCCGGTGCCCGTTTCACCGGCCGAGGCGCCGTCGATTTTCAACGGTTCCTGACCCGCGCTCCGCCGTGTCCCAATCGCGCGTGACCTCCCGCTCCAAAGCCAATTCGACCTCGGCCGCGCCGGCCGCTTCGCCGGGCGACCCGCCCACGGTGCGACGCCGGCTCGCCGCCCTGCTCTACGAAGCGCTGCTGCTGTTCGGCGTCGTGTTCGTCGCCGGTTATCTGTTCAGCACGCTCACGCAGCAGCGCAACGGACTCACGCACCACAACCTGCTTGCGACGTGGATCGGCTTGGTGGTCGGGCTGTATTTCGTGTGGTTCTGGACTCACAGCGGCCAGACCCTGCCGATGAAAACCTGGCGCCTGCGCGTAGTCACGGCCAACGGCGCGCCGCTCTCGGCCGGCCGCGCGACCGCACGCTACGTGCTCGCGTGGCTGTGGTTCCTGCCGCCGCTGGCGCTGCATCCGCTCCTCGGGCTGCGCGTGCCGCAGACGCTTGTGATCGCCGCGATCTGGTTCGTGCTGTGGGCGGCGACTGGCCGTTTCGGCGCTAGCCGCCAGTTTCTGCATGACCGGCTCGCCGGTACCCGCGTGATCGCCGTCGCGCGCTGAGCATCGCGCGCGCCGCATTCCCCACATCGCCCTTCCCGCCCCGCCGCAGTAATAAGAACTTCTCGTGACTGTCACGGCACAGTCACGCGCCGTAGGCCCAATACGCACACTGCAACTCGACGCGTGAGCCATGGACTCCAAAACGTCCGCGACCTCCCTGTTCCGCCAGACCGGCCCGAGCGTCGACACCGTCGCGTTCCGCCCGGAACCCAGCCATAGCCACGGCTTGCCGTTGCCCGCCGCGCCGCTGCCGCTCGACACCCACGCGGCCCAGCACGACGACGAGCACGCGGAGCCGCATCGCTACCGCACGATCTGGCTGTCGGACATCCATCTCGGTTCGAGTGGCTGCCAGGCGCCGTATCTGCTGGACTTTCTGCGTCACAACGAGTCGGAGTATCTGTATCTCGTCGGCGACATCATCGACGGCTGGCAGTTGAAAAAAGGCTGGTACTGGCCACAGGCGCACAACGACGTCGTGCAGAAGGTGCTGCGCAAGGCGCGCAAAGGCACGCAAGTGGTCTACGTGCCCGGCAATCACGACGAAGCCGCGCGCCAGTTCTGTGACCTCGCGTTCGGCGACATCCACGTGCGCGGCGAGGCGTTTCACACCACGCTCGCCGGCAAGCGCCTGTGGATCGTGCACGGCGATCTGTTCGACGGCGTAATCCAGCACGCGAAATGGCTCGCCTATCTGGGCGACACGCTCTACACGATGATCCTGATCCTGAACCGCTGGTTCAACCGGATCCGCAGCCGGCTCGGCTTTCCGTACTGGTCGCTGTCGCAATACCTGAAGCATCAGGTGAAGAACGCGGTGAACTTCATCTCGTCGTTCGAACGCGTGATGACCGACGAAGCGCGCCGCCGCGGCTGCGACGGCGTCGTCTGCGGACACATCCATAAAGCCGAAATACGCGACATCGACGGCGTGCTCTATTGCAATGACGGTGATTGGGTCGAAAGCCTGTCGGCGCTCGTCGAAACGTATGAAGGCGAACTCAAGGTGATCTACTGGACCGTGATGCGCGCGCCGGAAGCGGACGTGCAAAAGGCCCGGGCGACCGCGTAGTCCTCCTCAACTTTTCTGGGCCCGAATCGATGAACAAATCGAGGAATCAATCGATGAAGATCATGATCGTCACCGACGCATGGGAACCGCAGGTCAACGGCGTCGTGCGCACGCTGAAGAACACCACGCGCGAGCTGACCGAACTGGGCCACCGCGTCGATCTGCTGACGCCGCTCGAATTCAAAACGATCCCCTGCCCGACGTACCCCGAGATCCGCCTGTCGCTGCTGCCGCGCCGTAAGCTCCGCCAGCGTATCGACGAATTCGCGCCCGACGCACTGCACATCGCGACAGAAGGTCCGCTCGGCATGGCTGCGCGCGCCTACGCGATCCAGCACAAGCTGCCGTTCACGACCGCTTATCACACGCGCTTTCCGGAATACGTGCAGGCGCGCTTCGGCATTCCGCTCGCCGCGACGTACAAGTTCCTGCACTGGTTCCATAAGCCGTCGCTCGCGGTGATGGCGCCCACGCCGGTCGTCAAGACCGACCTCGAAAAATTCGGCTTTACGAATGTGGTGCTGTGGACCCGAGGCGTGGACCTGGAGATTTTTCACCCGATGGATTCGAAGGTGCTCAACACCGCGCGGCCCATTTTTCTGTACGTGGGGCGCGTGGCCGTCGAGAAAAACGTCGAGGCGTTTCTGAAGCTGGATTTGCCGGGCTCGAAGTGGGTTGCCGGCGAAGGCCCCGCGCTGGCCGAACTGAAGTCGCGCTATCCGCAAGCGAATTATCTCGGCGTGCTCACCCAGGCCGAACTCGCGAAGGTCTATGCGGCGGCGGACGTCTTTGTGTTCCCGAGCCGCACCGACACGTTCGGGCTCGTGCTGCTCGAAGCGCTCGCCTGCGGCACGCCCGTCGCGGCCTATCCGGTCACGGGTCCGATCGACGTGCTCGGCGACGGCGGCGCCGGCGCAATGAACGAAGATCTGCGCGAAGCGTGTCTCGAAGCGCTGAAGATCGACCGCGCACATGCGCGCGCGTGGGCCGAGCGCTTCTCGTGGGCGGCGGCCTCGGAGCAATTCGCCGCGCACCTCAAGCCGTTGCCGCGCACCTCGTATCGCGAGGAAAGCGCAGCCGCATGAAGCGGCGCGCCGGGTTGCCCATGCGAACCAGATCCTCCCACGCCAGCCGCTCGTCGAATGGTGCTCTACGTGCCGTCAGCGCCGGTAGCGGCCATCGCGATGAGCGGGAAACAGCAAGCGTCGAGCCGTTCGACGATGTCAGCGAATCCGGCGTGCCGCATCATGCCGGCGCGCATGGTCTGAACGGACAGGGTGGCCCGAGCGGCGCGCACGTCGCGAGCGAAACGCAACACGAACCGCTCAGCCCCGACGATCCGTTCGCGCCCCTGCCCTTCAATCCGTACAAGGGCAATCGCGGCCTCACCCGTGCGTGGCACGCGATGAAAAACTCGTTCGCGGGCTTTCGCGTCGCCATTCGCGAGGAGAGCGCGTTTCGCCAGGAACTGACGCTCGCCGCGATTCTGCTGCCGTGCGGCGTACTGGTTCCCGTCGATCCCGTGTCGCGCGTGTTGCTGCTTGGCTCGGTGCTGCTCGTGTTGATCGTCGAGTTGCTGAATTCGAGCGTGGAAGCGGCCATCGATCGCATCTCGCTCGAACGACATGAACTGTCGCGCCGCGCGAAAGATCTAGGCAGCGCCGCGGTGATGGTTGCACTCGGCATGTGCGTGATGACGTGGGCGTTGATCGTCGGGCCGCTCCTCGTCCATTGGGTGAAAGCGTGGCTTTGAAGACGCAGCAACAAAGCTGCGCAACGCAAACGCAAACGCTTGAAAGCGCCGCTTCCGAAATGCCCTACGTCGTCCAAACGAATGAAAACCCTGAGTATCCGCTTGATATTAGAACGCTCGGTTTATAATCGTCCGGCAGTCCCAAAACAGCAACCGCGTCCGGGTGGACGTGCAGCAGCGGCACGCCGCCGCGCGCCAACCCGGCGTAACCAGGGCCGGACGACATGGAAGCCAAACCTCCCCGCCGCACGCGCGAACGGATACTTGAACTGTCGTTGAAACTGTTCAACGAAATCGGCGAGCCAAACGTCACGACGACGACCATCGCCGAGGAAATGGAAATCAGTCCAGGCAACCTGTACTACCACTTCCGCAATAAAGACGACATCATCAACAGCATCTTCAGCCAGTTCGAGCAGGAGATCGAAAAGCGTCTGCGTTTCCCCGACGACCACCGCGCGACCATCGACGAAATGTGGTCTTATCTGCAGTACATGGTGGATTTCACATGGCGCTACCGCTTCCTGTATCGCGATCTGAACGACCTGCTCGCGCGCAATCGCACGCTCGAAACACACTTCAAGCAGATCATCAGCCACAAGGTGCGCTTTGCGAGCCAGTTCTGCGATCAGCTCGTCGCGGACGGCGAAATGGTTGCCACGGCGGATGAACTGCACGTCATCGCGACCAACATCGGCGTGATCGCAACGTATTGGCTGTCGTATCAGTTCGTGATGAATCCGCGCAAATACAACGAGCAGGAAACGATTCGCGCGGAACTGCATCAGGTGAGCGTGCAGATCGTGTCGTTGATGGCGCCTTATCTGCGCGGCCGCTCGCGGCAAATCTTCGACGACCTCGTGTCGGGCAAACTGCCCAAGCGCGAGTTCTACGACTATCTGCCGCCCAAGGAAGGCGCTGCGCCTCGCAACGAATAAGGACGTTTCTCCATGAAGTCGGTGTGTGTGTATTGCGGCTCCTCCAACGGGGCCAAACCGTTGTATGCCGAGGCGGCGCGCGCGTTCGGCCGCGCGCTCGTAGAAGCCGATCTCGCGCTGGTGTATGGCGGCGGCAAAGTGGGCCTGATGGGCGTGATCGCCGACACGGTCATGGCCGAAGGCGGCCGCGCGATCGGCGTGATTCCCGAATTGCTGGTCAACAAGGAAGTCGGCCATAACGGCCTGACCGAGTTGCATGTGGTGCCGGACATGCACCATCGCAAGAAGATGATGGCCGATCTGTCCGATGCGTTCGTGTCGATGCCAGGCGGCGCCGGCACGCTCGAGGAATTCTTCGAGGTCTACACGTGGGCGCAGCTCGGCTACCACCAGAAGCCGGTGGCCCTCCTCGATATCGACGGTTTCTACGATCCGTTGATCAAGCTGCTCCAGCACACGGTGGAAGAAGGCTTCATGCGGCAGGCGTATATCGACATTCTGCAGATCGACGCCGATCCCGCCGCCTTGATCGGCAAGCTGCAACGCTATCAGCCGCCCGCCGCCGACAAGTGGGCGATCAACCGCGAAGCCGTCTGATTCACTGCTGTCGCTGCAAGTCCGACCGCGCTTTCGCGCTGACCTTATCCGATCGTTGAGGTTGCGATGACACGAACCGTTCTGATCACCGGCGGCAGCCGCGGCATCGGCCGCGCGACGGCGCGCCTGCTGGGCACGCGTGGCTGGTCGGTCGGCGTGAACTACGCGCAAAATCTCGCGGCCGCGCAGGAGACTGTCGTCGAAGTCGAGCGTGCCGGCGGATGCGCGCTGCCTGTTGCCGGCGACGTCGCAAACGAGGCCGACGTGATCGCGATGTTCGATACGGTCGAGCAGACGTTCGGCCGGCTCGATGCGCTCGTCAACAATGCGGGTATCGTCGCGCCGTCGATGCCACTCGCCGACATGGACCTCGCGCGGCTCACGCGCATGTTCGACGTCAACGTGCTCGGCGCGTATCTATGCGCGCGCGAAGCTGCGCGGCGCATGTCGACGGATCGCGGCGGAGCGGGCGGCGTGATCGTCAATGTTTCATCGGCGGCGGCGCGCCTCGGCTCGCCGAACGAATATGTGGATTACGCGGGCTCCAAAGGCGCTGTGGACACCTTGACGCTCGGTCTCGCGAAAGAACTCGGTCCGCGAGGCGTGCGCGTGAACGCAGTACGGCCGGGCCTCATCGACACGGAAATTCACGCGAGCGGCGGCAAGCCCGAACGCGCCGCGCAACTCGGCGCGACAACCCCATTAGGCCGTCCCGGCCGTGCCGACGAAGTGGCCGAAACCATCGTCTGGTTGCTAAGCGAGGCCGCATCGTATGTGACCGGCGCGCTGATCGACGTCTCCGGCGGCCGCTAAGGGGGCCGCTAAGAGCCGCTTCGCTCCCCTCGTCCCGCGATTCGCGCGGCGTATAATCTCGCGCCGCGTTTCCTCTTGCTATGAAATTGCCGCCGCTTGAACGCGGCATCGCCTTGACACGCCCGACTGCCGCTGTTAAGCGCCGCCGCGTCTGTAATCAATCGTAATAGTGAGAGATTACAATCGCTGTCGATCGCGCGCTATTGCCCGCGACGCAAGCCAGAACATCCGCACGCGCATCCACGTTGCCGCGTGCGACGACCAGAGATTGTCATGCATGAAAAGCCATCCGGGCCTTGGCGCACGGGGAACTTCGCGGTAGCGGCCGTCGCGCCGGCCAGTCTTATCGACGGCGCGCAGCAGGCAGCGTCCATCGCGTCGGCCGGCTCTGCCGGAAACGACGTCAACCCGCTCGACGACCAGATCGCCGAAGCCGCGGCACCCGCAAGACCCGCGAAACCCACTGGAGCCGCCAGCCCAGCCGCACACGGCGTGGGTTCATCCGCAGCCGGACCCAATGCCACCGATCGCGCGAGCCGCCGCCATGAGCGCTGGCACGCGCTCACCGCCGTCCGCCCGCTCATGTGGCTCGTGGCGCTGGCAATCCTATGCGCATGGCTATTGCCAGGCACTCTCGGTCACGAGCCCTGGAAGCAGGACGAGACCTACACGTTCGGCATCGTCCAGCACATGCTCGACACCGGCGACCTCGTCGTGCCGACCAACGCGGGTCAGCCGTTCGTCGAAAAGCCGCCTGTCTACGACTGGGTGGCCGCTGGCTTTGCGTGGATGTTCGGCCGCTATCTGCCCTTGCATGACGCGGCGCGCCTCGCGAGCGCACTGTTCGCCGGACTGACCGTCTACTACACGGCCCGCGTCGCACGCCGTGCGGTGGATGCGTCGAGCTGGTTCGACCTGCGCGTGATCGGCACGCTTGCGCTGTTCGGCGGCACGCTCGTCGTCGTCAAACACGTGCACGACATGATGACCGACGTCGCGCTGATGGCCGGCGCAGCCGTCGGCTTCTGCGGACTGTTCGAACTCGTGCTCGCGCATCTGCGTGATGACGCCCGGCAAAGCGGCCCGTCTGCCGCCGATGCACACCGCCGTCGCCACGCAATCCTCAGCGGCGCGGCGATGTTCGGCGCGGGCGTCGGCGTATCGTTGCTCGCCAAGGGTTTGTTCGTGCCACTCGTATTCGGCGCGACCACCTGCGCAGTGCTCGCGCTGTATCCGGCGTGCCGCAGCCGCAGCTTCGCCGGCGCGCTCGGCATCGCGATGCTGGTTTGCGCGCCGTTCGCGCTGATCTGGCCGATCTGCTTCTATCTGCGCTCGGAAGCGCTCTTCAAGGTGTGGCTGTGGGATAACAACGTCGGCCGCTTTTTCGGCTTTTCGGTTGCCGAACTCGGCTCCGAAACGGAGAGCCGCCTGTTCGTGCTGCGCACCGTGCTGAGCGTCGGTTTTCCGGCCGTACCACTGGCACTGGCCGCGCTGGCCGGCGGCGCATGGCGGCGCTGGCGCGACCCGCGCGTCGTATTGCCGGCGCTCTTCGCGGGCATCGGCTTCGCCGTGCTGCAAACCTCGGCGACGATCCGCGAACTGTACATCCTGCCGTTCATCGCTCCGCTCGCGTTGCTGGCAATGCAGGGCGTCGAGCGGCTGCCACGGCGTCTGCACGCGACGTGGGACATGACGAGTCGCGTGCTGTTCGGCAGCACGGCAGCGCTCGCGTGGATCGTGTGGTCGATCATGAGCAGTCCGGTGAACACGCACGCGTCGCTGCACCGGCTCGGTCGATGGTTGCCGCTCGATTGGGTGTTGCCGGTCAAGCCCGGTCTGATTGCCGCCGCGTTGCTAATGACGTTCGGCTGGTTGTGGCTGCTCCCCGCCTTCAAGTACACGGGGAAATGGCGCGGCGCGCTGAGCTGGTGCGCCGGCGCGATTCTCGCTTGGGGACTGGTGAGCACGCTGCTGCTGCCGTGGCTCGACTACGCGAAGAGCTACCGCTCGGTGTTCGAGAACCTCAGCGCCGCGCTGGATGTGGAATGGAACGACGGCGATTGCATGGCGAGTACCGGGCTGGGCGAATCCGAAGCGCCGATGCTCGATTACTACGCGGGCATCGAGCATCAGCCGGTTGCGGACACGCGTACGACCGAGTGCACGTGGCTGATCGTGGAGAGCCGCCGCGGCAACGCGCGCATGCCTGCTGGCGACTGGCGCCTCTTCTGGTCGGGCGCGCGTCCCGGCGATAACGACGAGTTGTTGCGCGTATTCGTGCGTACGCCGGCTGCGACAGCGGTTCCGGCTGCGGCCGCGCACAGCAAATAAGAGAAGCGCCGTGCGTTAAGGCTTGGCTGCCCGCCTCTTCGTACGCGACTTAAAGGACGAACCCGGTTCGCGCAAAAAGGCGATTTCCTCGGCTGTGGAGTCGCGCCCCAACACCGCATTGCGATGCGGAAAGCGGCCAAAACGCTCGATGATTTTCGCGTGCCTCACCGCGAACGGGTAATACGACTCGCCGCCCGGCTCCGCGGCCAACGCTTCGTACAGACGCAGCGACTCATGCTGGCTCGCCAGTGTTTCGTCGTGTTCGAACGGCAGGTACGCGAACGCGCGATGATGCACGCCAGGCAACCGGCGATCCGCCCCGCTCGCGACCATCTGTTGCGCAATATCCAGCGCCTTTTGATCCGCCGCGAACGCATGCGCCGTATCGCGATGACAGTTGCGCGAAAACTGATCGAGCACGATGACGAGCGCCAGCGCGCCGAGCGGCGTCGTGGCCCAGGTGTCGAGCCGTGACTCGCGGGCCGCCTCGATCAGGGTTCCGAAACGTTCGCGCAGCATCGCATCGAACGACTCGTCGGCGGCAAACCAGAGCTTGCGCGGCCGGCCGAAGTCCGGCGAATCCGGCGCGCCGAACCAGCAGTCGAGCACGGCGCGCGCTTGCGGATCGAGCGCCGCGTAGTCCGCCGGTGTGGTGCTCGAAGTGCTGCCCGAAGTGCTGCCCACCGCCGCGCCGGCTTCGTCAGCCATTGCGGTTACGCATCCAGTCGGCCGTTTCGAAGAACGACCCGAGCAGGCGCTCCCTCAGCGGCTCGGTAAGCCCGATGTCTTCCATCGCCCAAGCCATGCAGCGCAGCCACTGGTCCCGTTCACTCGAAGCGATCGCGAACGGCAAGTGCCGCGCGCGCAAGCGGGGATGCCCAAACCGGCTGATGTAATGATCCGGGCCGCCGAGCCATCCGCATAGAAACCAGAAGAATTTGTCGCGCGAACCTTCGAGCGACTCTGGATGCAAAGCACGAATTCCCGCGAACTCCGCTTCGAGATCCATCAGGTCGTAAAAACGGTCGACGAGTTCGCGCACGCGCGCTTCGCCGCCGACCAGTTCGAAGGCCGTCGGCTGCGCCGCGGACACTTCGTCATCAAGCTCACTCATCACCACTCACCAACAGAAAATAGTCAGGCGTCGCGCAACGATTGCAACGCGGGACGCGACAATACATGCCGCAAACTGAGCCAGCCGCCCACCGCAGCACAGGCGACGCCCGCCGCGACTCCTGCCGGCAACAGCCACGGATCGAACTCCAGATAAAACTGGAATACGCGAGTCGCCAGCACCCAGCCGATCACCTGCGCGCCCACTGCCGCCATCAATCCGGCGAGCGCACCCACCGCGACGAACTCCGCGATCTGCACCGCGCGCACCTGGTGATGCGATGCGCCGAGCGCGCGCAGCAGCGCGGATTCTCGCATACGCTCGTCGCGCGTGCCGGCGAGCGCGGCGTACAACACGAGCACGCCGGCCGCGAGTGTGAACGCGAACAGGAACTGCACTGCGCCGATCACCTGCTGCAATACGCGCTGCACCTGCGCGAGAATCGGACCGGTGTCGATGGCTGTGAGGTTCGGATAGGCGGCGATCAATCCGTCAATGGTCGAGCGTTTTTTCGGCGGCAAGTGGAAGCTGGTGATGAACGTAGCCGGGAAATCCTGCAAGGCGGCGGGCGGCATCAGCACAAAAAAGTTGACCTTGAACGAACCCCAGTCGAGCTTGCGCACGCTCGTGACCGGCGCGTCGATCTGCAAACCGGTCACGTCGAAACGCAGCACGTCGCCGGGTTTCACGTCGATCAGCTTAGCGAGCCCTTCTTCGATCGAAATCTGCGGCGTCTTCGTGTCGCCGTACCATGTGCCGGCGGAAAGGCGATTGTCCTCGGGCAATTCGGTCGTGTACGACAGATTGAATTCGCGGTCCACTAGCCGTTTGGCGTCGTCGCCCTTGAACGAATCAGGATTGACCGGTTTGCCGTTGATCGCGGTAAGCCGGCCTCGCACCATCGGCGAGAGCACTGTGCCCGGCACGCCGTGCGTGTCGAGATAATGCGTGACGGCTTCGCGCTGATCCGGCTGAATGTCGATGATGAATTCGTTCGGCGCATCCGGCGGCGTCGATTTACGCCAGCCGGCCACGAGGTCGTTGCGCGTCATCGCGATCAATAGCAGGCACATCAGCCCGATGCCAAGCGCGGTGATCTGCAACGCGCTCGCACTGCTGCGCCGCTCGAGCGACGCCAGCGCGTAACGCCAGCCGATCCCCGCATTCACGCGCTCGCTGCGCACCGCACGCGCCGCGCCCCAGAGCGCAAGCCGCGCGACGCACGCAAACACCAGCAGGCCGCCCGCGAAACCGCCAGCGACGATTCCACCGAGCTTCAACTCGCCCGCCGCGACGATCAGCAGGCCGGCGAACAGCACAATGCCGAGCGCGTACGCGGCCCATGCCGTGCGCCCCGCTTCGCCCCACTCGCGGCGCAGCACGCGGACCGGAGGCACGCGCGTGAGCGGCAACAGCGGCGGCAGCGCGAAACCGAGCAGCAGCACGAGCCCGGCGGCGATGCCTTCGAGCGCCGGCCATACCGTGGGGTACGGCAACGCGACATCGATAAGACTGCCAAGCCACGTCAGTAACGCCAGATGGCCGAGATAACCGAGCGCAACGCCCAGCGCGCCGCCGACCACGCCGACGCCCACGAATTCAAGCGTGAACAGCGCACGCAGCGTGCGTTGACTGACGCCGAGACAGCGCATCGCCGCGCAACCGTCCAGATGCCGGCGCATATACCGATGCGCGGCCATTGCGATCGCCACCGCCGCGAGCAGCGCGGTAAGCAGCGAGACGAGCGTGAGGAAATGACTTGCGCGGTCGAGCGTCTGCCGCACTTGCGGCTGGCCATCCTGCAACGACTCGAGCGAGACGCCGCGCATCTTGCCGCCATCCACCCTGCCGTGCGCGAATTGCGCGAAGCGCGCCACCGACGCATCCGCGCCCGCCACCAGCAGCCGGTACGTCACGCGGCTGCCGAATGTGATGAGCCCGGTGGACTGCACTTCGTCGGCGCGCATCATCAGGCGGGGCGAAAAGTTGACGAACGAGAAGCCGCGGTCGAGCTCGCGCGTGATCATCGCACCGATGGTGAAGCTGCGGCTGCCGACCTTCACTGTGTCGCCGACGCGCAGCTTCAGCGCGTCGAGCAACTGCTGATCGACCCAGACGGTGCCCGGAGGGGGAATGGATTGCGCAGGACGATCCGCGACGCCTGGTCCCGCCGCGATCCGCAACGCGCCGCGCAATGGATAACCTGGCGACACGGCCTTGATCGCGGCGAGCCGCGAGACCGGCTGCGCGCCAGTCGAATTGATCATGCTCGGAAAGATCGCCGTAGTCGCCGTGTTCAGGCCAAGCGCCTGCGCGTGCTGCGCGAACTGCGGATCGACCGGATGATCGGCGCGCACGATGAAGTCGGCCGCGATCATGCGCCGCGCGTCGCGCTCGAGTCCCTGATGCAAACGGTCAGCGAGAAAGCCGACGCTCGATAGCGCGGCGACGGCGAGTACCAGTGCGAGCAGCAGCATCGTGAGCTCGCCCGCGCGCCAGTCGCGCGCCGTCATGCGGATGGACTGCCGCAACAGATCGCCGCCGCTAAAGCGTCGCGCCGCGGGTACGGCTACGCGCGCTGTCGTACGTCTGACCTGATCGCTCGTTTGGCTCGTATCGCTCAATCGTGCCGGCTCCTCGCGAGGCGCGACACCATGTGCGTCGCCATGCCGCGAAAACCGCCCTGCACGCCGCGCCATAGCCGCGGCAATACCCAGCCGGCGAGCACGAGGAAGCCAACGATCAGCACCAGAAACAGCAGCGGCACGAACAGCGAGAGCAAAACGCCGCCGAACACGAGACCGTCTTCAGCGGTCGACGTGACGATATTCGACACCGGCTCCGGCGACAAGTTGATCAGCGCGCGCGTGCCCGCTTTCGTCAGATGCGCGGTGCCCGCCAACGTGCCGCCCGCGAGCGCCGCGACCGTCAGCAGTGCGGGATCTGCATGGCCGAGCGCGCCGGCTGCCAGAACGGCGCCCGCCGGAATGCGGATGAAGGTGTGAATCGCGTCCCACAGCGAATCGAACGCGGGGACCTTGTCGGCGAGGAATTCGGTAACGGTCAGCACGCCCGCCACACCGATCACCCACGGCGAGGACAGCGCGGACAACGTGTCGGGAAGATGGATGAGACCGAGGCGCTCGAACACGCCGGCCAGCAGGACCGTCAGATAGAGGCGCAGGCCGCTGCCCCATGAGAGCCCCGCAGCAAGCGAAAGTGATTCAAGCATGGCCGCCTCCAGGCGCGCTGTGCGTGCCGGGCGCTTCGGCGGCCAATCAGCTTAGCCGCCACACTGAAGTCGTCAGACCCGCGCCAAGCCGGCCGCGCCGGGCAGGCCGCGGGCAATTTCAGGTTGGTTTCAATCTCATTATAGCCACGTTAATTCGCAGAACGCAGAGTGGCTCGCAAAATGGCGACTCGGGCCAGACGTCGGCCAGACGCGGGCCGCCGCGCCGCAAAGCCCGGCGCGCCCGCGTTCTAAGGTCAGTGCCCCGACGACAGCTTCAGCCCGATCAGACCGACCACGATCAACGCCGCGCTGGCGACTCGCGCAACCGTCAGCGCCTCGCCCATCATCACGATGCCGAAGATGAACGCGCCAACCGCGCCGATGCCGGTCCAGACCGCGTAAGCGGTGCCGAGCGGCAACTGCCGCATCGCCATTGCAAGCAGGACGAAGCTGCCGAGCGCGGTGATGATGGTGAAGACGGAGGGCCACAGGCGGGTGAAACCGTCAGAGCTTTTGAGACCGGCCGCCCACGCGATTTCGAGCAAACCGGCGATCAACAGAAGAATCCAGGACATGAAACAGCTCCATGATCAGATGGGGCCGTCCCCGTTTGTGAAAAGCGTAAGGCCGTCCTTACGAAGCCGTAATTATAGCGATCCGGCCGCCGTCACGCTGCGAGGCGCGCGCCGCCATCCTCAAGCCACGCCGACGAGCCTGTAACCGACGCCCGTCTCCGTGACGATATGCTCGGGCTGCGCCGGATCGCGCTCGAGCTTGCCGCGCAAATGCGCCATATAGATGCGCAGATAGTGATGGCTCTCGACATGCGAGGGACCCCACACGTCGCGCAGCAGTTGCCGGTGCGTCAGCACGCGGCCGGCATGGCGCACGAGCGTAGCGAGCAGCCGATATTCGATCGGCGTCAGATGAATCGCCGCACCGTCACGCGTGACCTGGCGCAACGCCAGGTCGATGCTCACCGCGCCGAAGCGCACTTGCGGAGATTCGTTCGCGCCGCCCTGATTGCGCCGCCGCAGATGCGCGCGAATTCGCGCCAGCAGTTCCGACACGCCGAACGGCTTGGTCAGGTAGTCGTCCGCGCCGGCATCGAGCGCCGCGACTTTCTCACTCTCCTGCGTGCGCGCCGACAGCACGATCACCGGCATCTCGCTCCAGCCGCGCAATTCGCGGATCACGTCGAGCCCGTCCGTGTCGGGCAGGCCAAGATCCACGATCACGAGATCGGGCTTGCGCGTCGCGGCTTCCACGAGACCCTGCTTGCCGGTCTCGGCTTCGTGCACGACGATGCCCTCGCCTTCCAGCGCCGTGCGCACGAAGCGGCGAATCTGCTTTTCGTCTTCGATCAGAACGACCGTGATACTCGGATCACTCATGAGTTGGTCTGGGAAGCTGATTTAAAAGCGGGTTGGGAGTTGGAGCGTCCGTGGCGTCGTCTTCCAACGCTTCGGGTGTCTCGGGCGGCGCGTCGGGCGGCGTTTCAACCGGAAGTGTGAACCAGAAACGCGCGCCTTCGGCGCGGCCGTCCGCCGACATGCGATTCAATGCGCCGACGCTGCCGCCATGCGCCTCCGCAATCGCGCGGCAGATCGCGAGACCCAGACCGATGCCGGGCTTGGCCGACTCCTTCTCGCCGCGCGTGAACTTCTCGAACACGCGCGCCTCCATGCCGGCGGGCAGCCCAGGTCCATTATCGTCGACGGTGACGCGAACGAACGACTTGCCGTCCGCGTCGAAACGTTGCCCGCCGATGGTCAATGGCGTAGCCGGCGACGTGTATTTCGCTGCGTTCTCGAACAGGTTCGAAAAGAGCCGCTCCATCAGCACCGCGTCGAGATGCAGCAGCGGCAAATCGGCGGCGAGATTAACCTGCACCGGATGCCCCGTCAGCACGCGCCGGCAAGCGCGCAGCGCGGCGCCCACGGTTTCCTCGAGCAGCGTCCACTGCCGGTTCAGTTGCAGACTGCCCGCTTGCAAACGCGCCATATCGAGCAGATTCGTGACAATGCCCGTCATGCGCAGCGCTTCTTCATGGATGGCGTCGACGAGTTCATCGTCGCGCTGCGCCTGGCCCTGTCTCTCATGCACGCGGGATTGCGCGAGCATCGACGAGAAACCGACGATAGTGGTCAGCGGCGTGCGCAGGTCGTGTGAGATAGCGGACAACAGCGAGTTGCGCAAACGTTCGGATTCCATATTGACGAGCGCGTCGCGTGCGATATCCACGTAATGCACGCGTTCAAGCGCGAGCGCAATTTGCGCGGCGAACGCGTCGAGCATGCGTTGCTGCTCGGGTACGTCCAGCTCGCGCTCGTCGCGCAGCACCACGGCAAGCACGCCGCGCGTGCGCATCGGCGCCTTCAGCGGCAGATATAGAGCAGCAGCGGCCGGCAGCGTATCCGTGCCATGTCCGGCCGGCTTCTGGCGATCGTAGACCCATTGACCGACATCGATATCGAGCAATTCGCCTTCGAGCGTAATTGCCTCGTCAGGGTCTTCGATCTTCTGCCTCACCTGGTCGGCGCTGTCCGGCAACAGGATCGCGACGCGCGCGCCGAACACTTCGCTCACGTGCCGGCTGCCGATGCCGACAATCTGTTCAGTGGTCAGCGCCGCGGCCAGTTCGCGCGCCATTGCGTACATCGCGCCGGTGCGCTGCTCGCGACGCCGCGCGACGCGCGCCTCGCGTCGAAGGCTCGACGTGAGATGGCTGATCACCAGCGACGTCAACAACATGCCGAAGAAGGTCAGCAGATATTGCGTGTCGGACACCGACAACGACAAGCGCGGCGGCACGAAGAAAAAGTCGAACGCGGCCACGCTCATGAACGACAGCAGCACGCCTGGCCCGCGCCCGAGCTTCACAGCGGCGAAGATCACGCCGAGCAGATACAGCATGACGAGGTTCGTCAGATCGATGTGGTTGCTCAGTTGGCTCGATAACGCGGTGATGCCCGCACAGATCGCCAGCGCGAAGCCATAGGCGCGCGGCGGCGAGCGTCGTTCACGCGCGGCGCTCAGCGTCTCGCGCCATGCGTTCGCCGTCGTGTTCAGCAAGCGGCGCTGCTCACCGTCGTCTTCGGACGACGACGCGCGAATCAGCGTGAGATCGACATGACCCGCCCGTTCCGCGATGCGCTCGCCAAGCGGCCGGCGCAGCCAGCGCATCAAACCCGTGCGCGTCGACGCGCCCGCCACGAGCTTCGAAACGTTGCGCGCCTGCGCATAACCGATTAGTGCGAGAGCCGCATCGGTGCCGGCGAGCGTCGCGGTTTCGGCGCCGAGTTCTGCGGCGAGCTTCAACGCGTTGAGCGTGCGTTCGCGGCGTGCGTCGGGCAACCGCTGCAACGCGGGGGTTTCGACATACACGGCAATCCAGTCGGCCTTCAGGCTGGCGGCAAGACGCGCCGCCGCGCGCACCAGCATCGGCGCTTCGGGTCCCGGGCCGACGCATACCAGCAAGCGCTCGCGCGCCTGCCAGATTCGTTCGATCGAACGGTCCGCACGATACTCGCGCATTTGCGCGTCGACGCGATCCGCGGTACGCCGCAACGCAAGTTCCCGGAGCGCAATCAGATTGCCTTTGCGAAAGAAGTTACGCACCGCGCGCTCGGCCTGCTGCGGCAAATACACTTTGCCGTCGCGCATCCGGTCGAGCAGTTCCTCGGCGGGAAGATCGACGAGCGTGACTTCATCGGCGCGATCGAACACGCGGTCAGGAACCGTCTCCCAGACGCGGATGCCGGTGATCTGGCCGACCACGTCGTTCAGGCTTTCGAGGTGTTGAACGTTGACCGTCGTAAAGACGTCGATGCCGGCGTCGAGCAGTTCATAGACATCCTGCCAGCGCTTCAGGTGCCGCGCACCCTGCACGTTCGAATGCGCGAGTTCGTCGACGAGAATCAGTTGCGGCTTGCGGGCCAGTGCCGCGTCGAGATCGAACTCGGCGAGCTTGCGGCCGCGGTAGTCGATCTGCGCGAGCGGCAGCACGTCGAGGCCTTGGACCAGCGCCGCGGTCTCGCTGCGCCCATGTGTTTCCGCGATGCCGATCACCACGTCCACGCCTTCGTCGTGGCGGCGGCGCGCCGCTTGCAACATCGCATACGTCTTGCCGACGCCCGCCGACGCGCCGAAAAAAATCTTCAGTTTGCCGCGCTGACGTCTTTCTTCATCGCGCTGCAGTTTGTCGAGCAGTTCGTCAGGATCTGGGCGGTTCATGCTTGGATGTGTTCATCGTCAGGCGAGCGGCGGTGTATGCATGGTGGCACGGCGGCGGTTTGGCAGCAAATCGTTCATGACGATGCGCCGCCTGTGCTTGTAAAAAGACAAGGACGGCATCGCGCACGCCGCCTGTTGGTTAGCGCCGCAGCAAACTTTGATCAACCGCGCTTGATCTCATCAAGCGCGAGATTGAGTTGCAGCACGTTCACGCGCGGCTCGCCGAGAATGCCGAATTGACGGCCAGTCGTATAGCGGTCCACCAGTCCTTGCACATCGTTCTCCGCGAGCCCGCGCGCTTTCGCCACCCGATCGATCTGATAAGCGGCCGCCGCTGGACTGATCTCAGGGTCGAGGCCGCTCCCCGACGATGTCACGAGATCGACCGGCACGGGCTTCGACATATCGGTGCCCGCAGCCTTCAACGCGTCGATGCGGCCTTTCACTTCGTCCAGAAGCGCCGGATTGGTCGGCCCGAGATTGGAGCCGCCCGAAGCCTGCGCGTTGTAGGGCATCGGGCTTGTGGCCGACAGACGTCCCCAGAAGTACTGTGGCGCATCGAACTGCTGGCCGATCAGCTTCGAGCCGACCACTTTGCCGTCCTGCTCGATGAGGCTGCCATTGGCCTGCTCGCGGAATACCGTCTGACCCACTGCGGTCATCAACGCCGGATAAGCAAGCCCGGTGACGGCGCTCAACACCGCGAAAATCACAATCAACGGACGCAACAGATTTTTCATGATGATTATTTCCTCGTAGCCTGCCGATTTTCAAACCGGCCCAATTCAGACCCAGCCGAACGCGGCCAGCACCATATCGATCAACTTGATGCCGATGAACGGCACCACGATTCCGCCCAGGCCGTACACGAGCAGATTGCGTCGCAGTAGAACCGCCGCGCCGAGCGCACGATAACGCACGCCTTTGAGCGCGAGCGGAATCAGCAGCACGATGATCAACGCGTTGAAAATCACCGCCGACATGATCGCCGAAGCGGGTGTTGCCAGATGCATCACGTTCAGTGCATTGAGCGCCGGATAAGTGGTCGCGAACGCGGCCGGAATGATCGCGAAGTACTTGGCGAGATCGTTGGCAATCGAGAAGGTGGTGAGCGAGCCGCGCGTCATCAGCATCTGTTTGCCTATTTCGACGATCTCGATCAGCTTGGTCGGATTCGAATCGAGGTCGACCATGTTGCCGGCTTCCTTCGCCGCCTGCGTGCCGGTGTTCATCGCCACCGCGACGTCCGCCTGCGCGAGCGCCGGGGCGTCGTTGGTGCCGTCGCCGGTCATTGCCACGAGGCGGCCTTCGGCCTGGTGCGCGCGGATCGTCGCAAGCTTCGCTTCGGGCGTGGCTTCGGCAAGGAAATCGTCGACGCCGGCTTCCGCCGCGATCGCCGCCGCGGTCAAGCGGTTATCGCCCGTCACCATCACCGTCTTGATGCCCATTTTGCGCAGCTCCGCAAAGCGTTCCTTGATGCCGCCCTTCACCACGTCCTTCAACTCGATCACGCCGAGCACGCGCGCGCCCTGCTCGCCTTTTTCCGCGACGACGAGCGGCGTGCTGCCGCGCCGCGCGACCTCCGCGACGGCGCTGCTGACTTCGTTCGGAAAGCGGCCACCGTTCGCTTCGACGTAGTTCTTGACCGCATCGGCTGCGCCCTTGCGAATTTCGCGGCCTGGCAGATCGACGCCGCTCATCCGCGTTTGCGCGGTGAACGCGAGGAACACCGCGTGCAACGACGCCATATCGCGTTGCCGGATATTGAAGCGCTGCTTCGCGAGCACGACGATGCTGCGGCCTTCGGGCGTTTCGTCGGCGAGCGACGAAAGTTGCGCCGCGTCCGCGAGCGCTTCTTCGCTCAAACCCGGCGCCGGAATGAACAGCGACGCCTGGCGGTTGCCGAGCGTGATCGTGCCGGTCTTGTCGAGCAGCAGCACGTCGACGTCGCCGGCGGCTTCAACCGCGCGGCCCGATGTGGCGATCACGTTCGCCTGCATCATGCGGCTCATGCCGGCCACGCCGATGGCCGACAACAGCCCGCCGATGGTGGTCGGAATCAGGCACACGAGCAGCGCGACGAGCGCGGTGATCGTCACCACGTGTCCCGCCGAATTCGTAAGGTGAGTGGCTTGCACAGCGAACGCCGAGAACGGCAGCAAGGTGGCGGTCGCGAGCAGCATCACGATGGTCAATGCGACGAGCAGAATGGTCAGCGCGATTTCGTTCGGCGTCTTCTGACGTTTCGCGCCTTCGACCATCGCGATCATGCGGTCAAGAAACGCTTCGCCGGGATTCGCCGTGACGCGCACGACGATCCAGTCGGACAGCACGCGCGTGCCGCCCGTCACCGACGAAAAGTCGCCGCCCGACTCGCGGATCACCGGCGCGGATTCACCGGTGATCGCGGATTCGTCGACAGACGCGACGCCGTCGATCACTTCCCCGTCGGCCGGAATCACGTCGCCGGTTTCGACCAGCACGACATCACCCTTGCGCAAATCCGACGCCGTCACAATACGGATCGGCGACTTCGGATGCGGCTCGTTGAGCTTCTTCGCCATCACGTCTTTCTTCGCGCTGCGCAGCGACGCCGCCTGCGCTTTCGAGCGGCCTTCGGCGAGCGCCTCCGCGAAGTTCGCGAACAGCACCGTGAACCACAGCCACAGGGTGACCGCGAGAATGAAACCCGCAGGCGCCTCGGCCTGACCGGCGAGCGCGGCGACCCAGAGAACGGTCGTCAGAATACTGCCGACGTACACGCAGAACATCACCGGATTGCGGAACTGCGTGCGCGGTGTGAGCTTTCTGAAGGAGTCCACGATCGCCGGGCGCAGCAGCGCCGGATCGAACATGGACCTCGTTGAATTATGTTCAGTCATTGAGTCCTCGAATTTCGCATTGCATTCGCTGATATGCACGTTCGTTGCTTGGCATGAGCCGCGTCAATGCGCGCCCATCATCATCAGATGTTCGACGCCGGGGCCGAGCGCGAGCGCGGGCACATAAGTCAAGGCACCGACCAGCAGCACCGTGCCCAGCAGCAGCACGACGAACAGCGGGCCGTGCGTCGGCAGCGTGCCGCCCGTTACGCCGATGCGTTTTTTAGCGGCAAGCGAGCCGGCAATTGCGAGCACGGGGACGATCGTGCCGAAGCGGCCGAACCACATCGCGATTGCGGTGAGCCAGTTGTAGAACGGCGTGCCCACGGTCAGGCCCGCGAATGCGCTGCCGTTGTTGTTCGCGGCCGAGCTGAACGCGTAGAGGATTTCGGAGAAGCCGTGCGGCCCTGGATTGGCGATGCCCGCCTTGCCGGCTTCCGTCAGCACCGCGATCGACGTGCCGACCAGCACGAGCAGCGGCGTAAGCAGCACGACAATGGACACCATCTTCATCTCGTACGCTTCGATCTTCTTGCCGACATATTCAGGCGTGCGGCCGATCATCAGACCCGCCACGAACACCGCGAGCAGCGCGAACACCAGCATGCCGTACAGGCCCGAACCGACACCGCCGAAAATCACTTCGCCGAGTTGCATCAACAGCAGCGGATAGAGGCCGCCGATAGGCGTCAGCGAATCGTGCGTATTGGCGACCGCGCCGCACGAAGCCGCCGTCGTCGCGACCGTAAAGATGCCCGACTGTGCGATACCGAAGCGCGTTTCCTTGCCTTCCGCGTTGCCGCCCGACTGCATCGCGCTCGCCGATTGATCGACGTGCAATGCGGTGAATGCCGGATTGCCGCCCTGCTCCGCGCCAATTTCGCCGAACATGCAGACGCCGAACGCAATCGTCATCGCCGCGAGCACGGCCACACCCTGCTTGCGGTCCGAGATCATGCGACCGAACACCAGTGCGAGCGCCGCCGGAATAATCAGGATCGAGAAGATCTGCAGGAAGTTGGAGAACGGCGTCGGGTTTTCAAACGGATGCGCCGAGTTACCGTTGAAGAAACCGCCGCCGTTGGTGCCGATCATCTTGATCGCTTCCTGCGATGCGACCGGACCCATCGCGATGGTCTGCGTTTTCAGCGGCGTGTCGACCGTGACCGCGTTGCCCTTCGCGTCCTTCACCGGATTGCCTTGCGCGTCGAGCTTCGGTGCGGCGTAGCTCGTGGTCTGCAAGGTCGGCACGTCCTCGTAAGCCTTGAAGTTCTGGATCACGCCCTGGCTCATCAACAGCGTCGCGAGGATGACCGACATCGGCAGCAAGACGTACAGCGTCACGCGCGTGAGGTCGACCCAGAAGTTGCCGATGGTTTGTGCCGTATGGCGCGCGAAGCCGCGAATCAGCGCGATCACCACGACGATGCCGGTGGCCGCCGAGAAAAAGTTCTGCACCGTGAGTCCGAGCATCTGCGTGAGATAGCCCACCGTTTGTTCGGGCGTGTAGTCCTGCCAGTTCGTGTTGGTCACGAAACTGATGGCGGTATTGAACGCACCGTCGACGGTCATCGCGCCCAGTTGCTGAGGATTGCCGGGCAGCCAGCCTTGCACGCGCAACAGCACATAAAGAAATGCGGCGCCCAGTGCATTGAACGCGATAGTGGCGATTGCGTAATGCTTCCAGCTCATTTCCGTCGACGGATCGACGCCGGCCATGCGATACAGCAGGCGCTCGATGGGTCCGCCGATGCGCAGCACGCGCGAACTGCCGTCCATCACGCCGCGCAGATAATGCGATACCGGCACTGCCGCCGCCAGCAGCACGACGATGAAAAGCGCGGCCTGCAAGACATTGTTCGAGTTCATTCGATGTCCTCCGCGCGCAACAGCGCATAGACCAGGTAGGCGAACAGCAGCGCGGTCGCCGCGCCGGATATCCACAGCATCCAGTTCATGAGCGCGCTCCCTGGTCGTGCGGCAATCGCCGCGACCGCGACAGCATCAACTTCTCGCAGCCGGCAATCAGTGCAAAGGTCAGCGCGGAAAAAAGCGCGATAGCCCCGACGTACAGCACATCCATTTTTGTTCTCCATTGACGGATTTCGGATAGCTGCAACGGTATGCCGAAGTGCGTAAAGGGCTGATTAAAGCTCGCGTCGGCTGTATAAAAATCGCGTAAACGAAGAAGGCCGTTGCATCGTGAGATGCAACGGCCCTGGTGGTGATGAACGGCTTGACCCGGTTCGGCGTTCAGGTCATGGCAGTGAACGCGACACTCGAACGCTAATGAGGCTTACGGGAGCAGAATCGTCGAGCCCGTGGTCTTGCGCGCTTCGAGGTCCGCGTGCGCCTGACCGACATCGGCAAGTGCGTAGCGCTGATTGATGCTCGTCTTGACCTTGCCGGATGTCAGCACGTCGAAGAGTTCGGCCGACATGGCCTCGTAGTCGCTGCGTTTGCCGATGTACGTGAACAGCGTCGGCCGCGTGAAAAACAGCGAGCCGCGTCCGGCGAATTCAGATGAGTCGATCGGCGGCAACGGTCCTGACGCATTGCCGAAGCTCACGAACATGCCGAGCGGCGCGAGACAATCGAGCGAGCCCGTAAACGTGTCTTTACCAATGGAGTCGTACACCACGGGCACGCCCGCGCCGTTGGTGATTTCACGCACGCGTTTCGTAAAGTTCTCGCGCGTGTAGACGATTGCATGATCGCAGCCGTGTGCCTTCGCGATTTCCGCTTTTTCGTCCGAGCCGACCGTGCCGATCACCGTCGCGCCCAGCGCCTTCGCCCACTGGCACACCAGCAGACCGACGCCGCCCGCCGCGGCCTGAATCAGGATCGTGTCGCCGGCCTTCACCGGATACGTGCGGCGCAGCAGATACTGCGCGGTCAGGCCTTGCAGCATCACCGAGGCGGCCTGTTCATCGCTCACCGCATCGGGCAACCTGATGACCTGCGCCGCCGGCAGCACGCGCTCCTGCGCATACGCGCCCGGCGGCCTCGCCACGTAGGCGACGCGGTCGCCCGCTTTCAGATCGCTCACGCCCGCGCCGACCGCGGTGACTTCACCGGCCGCTTCCATACCGAGGCCGCCGGGCAAGGGCAGTGGGTACAAGCCCGTGCGGAAGTACACGTCGATATAGTTGAGCCCGACCGCCGTCTGCCGGATGCGGATCTCGCCCGCGCCCGGATCGCCTACCTCGACGTCGACCCATTTCATCACCTCGGGGCCACCGGTTTTATCGAATCGGATTGCTTTGACCATTCACGTCTCCTTTGGGAATGCCGGCTGATTGTGTGGCCGATGATATGTGGCTAATGAGTTGAGCGCGCGCATCGTCAAACCTGCTGCATGACGCGCAGCGTGAGCGCGTCGAGAATCATGCGCGCCGTCGAGATGTTGGTCGCGCACGGAATGTTGTGCACGTCGCATGCGCGGACCAGCGCGTTGATGTCCGGTTCGTGCGGCTGCGGCGTCATCGGATCGCGCAGGAAGATCACCATGTCCACGCGCCCTTCGGCGAGTTGCGCGCCGATCTGAAGGTCGCCGCCGTGCGGGCCCGAGAGCATGCGCTCCACCGTCAGGCCATGCGCATCGCTAATGCGGCCGCCGGTCGTGCCGGTCGCGATGATGTCGCAGCGCTTGAGCGTATCGACGTATTCGCCGGCCAGTCTGACGATGTCGTCCTTCTTGTGATCGTGCGCGATCAGCGCAATGCGGGTGGTCATGACGTAAGACTCCTGGAACCGTTGTGATTGTCGTTGTAGTCGTTGCTGAGGTGCTGCTCAAAGTGCTGCAGGGCGGAACGTCTGCGTTCAGAACGTGCCGGGATAGGCGCCGCCGTCAATCAGCCAGTTCTGCCCGGTGATGTAGCCCGCATGCACGCTGCACAGAAAGGCGCACGCGCGGCCGAATTCGTCGCGATTGCCGAAGCGTCCGGCGGGGATCGTTTTCATGCGCTGCTGGCGCGCTTCGTCGATCGAAACGTTTTGCGACTTCGCTTGCGCGGCGATGGTGACGGCGATCCGATCCGTGTCGAACATGCCCGGCAGCAGGTTGTTGATCGTGACGCCGGTGGGCGCCATCTTGCGCGCGAGACCCGCGACGAAGCCGGTCAGCCCCGAGCGTGCGCCGTTCGACAGGCCGAGCACGTCGATAGGCGCCTTCACCGCCGAACTCGTGATGTTGACGATGCGCCCGTAGCCGCGCGCACTCATCGTGTCGATGGTCGCGCGGATCAGTTCGATCGGCGTGAGCATGTTGCTCTCCAGCGCGCGAATCCAGTCGTCGTGCGTGAAGTTGCGGAAGTCGCCCGGCGGCGGGCCGCCCGCGTTGTTCACGAGAATGTCCGGCTGCGGACAGGCCGCGAGCGCCGCAGCCCGGCCCTCGGGCGTGGTGATGTCGCACGCGACCGTCTTTACTTCGACGCCGCTTTGCCGGCGAATCTCGGCAGCCGTCGCCTCGAGCGTCCCGGCGGTGCGCGCGACGATTGTCAGGTTGACGCCTTCGGCGGCGAGCGCTTCGGCGCAGCCGCGCCCCAACCCCTTGCTCGCCGCGCAAACCAGCGCCGTGCGTCCTGCGATTCCCATGTCCATGTATGCGTTCTCCTCGCTGGCGTCTTGCCCGATGGTTGCAAAGTTTCCCCCGATTCTAGAAGAATCGGTGCCGGAGTGCGCCGGGCCGCTGCAATCTCCGGTATCTTCGGGAGGTACTCTTTCGGTAAACTTGCGCCGTGGCGCGTGCGCCGGTCGTCGCAAGTTGTTTGCGCCGGCCGCGCGGAGCGCCGAACCGATCCCCGAATCGGCCGAATCGGCCGATTCGACCTTTTAGCCGCCGCTCGCGCCCCCGCCATGACTCAGGACAGCCGTTTCCCCAATCTTTTCATCCTCGATCACCCTCTGATCCAGCACAAGCTGTCGCACATGCGCGACCGGGACACGTCCACGCGGACGTTCCGCGAATTGCTGCGCGAGATCACGCTGCTGATGGGCTACGAAATCACCCGCAATCTGCCAATGACCACGCGCCGCCTGAATACGCCGCTCGTCGAGATCGACGCGCCGGTGATCGCCGGCAAGAAGCTGGCGATCGTGCCAGTGCTGCGTGCCGGCATCGGCATGTCGGACGGCTTGCTCGAACTCGTGCCGTCGGCGCGCGTGGGCCACATCGGCGTGTATCGCGCGGAAGACCACCGGCCGGTCGAATACCTCGTGCGCCTGCCCGATCTGGAAGACCGCGTGTTCATTCTGTGCGATCCGATGGTCGCGACGGGCTACTCGGCCGTGCACGCCGTCGACGTGCTCAAGCGCCGCAACGTGGCCGGCGAGAACATCCTGTTCCTCGCGCTGGTTGCCGCGCCCGAAGGCGTGCAGGTGTTCCAGGACGCGCATCCGGACGTCAAGCTCTATGTTGCGTCGCTCGACTCGCACCTGAACGAGCACGCGTACATCGTGCCGGGTTTGGGCGACGCCGGCGACCGGTTGTTTGGGACGAAGAACTGAGGGTCGCCAGAAAAAGGGCCGACGACACGCGCTTGACGCCGCCGCGGCGCGGTTTCCGTGCAGTTTGCACCGACGTCTGTCTCTGCCGTGCCCCGCCGGCGTGATAAAATTCGAATCCGCTCAAAGGGTGGCTCTGCTTGCGGCAACGCCACGTACATCGCATGTTCCGGCGGGCCACGCAAGTGGACCGGGCGAGCTGACGCGGTATTTGGCGCGCGCCAGCCGCAGCGCCGCGGGCCGGACGCTGGGCCGCACCCTGTATTGCGCTGCGTGTTGTGTCGCGCGTCGACGTCGCCACCGCGCTTCGCAGCCGCCAGCCGGGCCTGGCCCGACGCGGTCGACCTGACAAGACTGAGCACGAATTTGACATCGAGGCGCAAGCTCGCAATCTCACGCACGAGCGCCCGGAATCGCAACGACAATTGCACTATGCGTGCGCCCCGCTGGCGCGCGCGACGGAGAAAGGTATGGCGGGTCATTCGAAATGGGCCAACATCAAGCATAAAAAAGCAGCGGCCGACGCCAAGCGCGGCAAGGTCTGGACGCGGCTCATCAAGGAAATCCAGGTCGCGGCGCGCATGGGCGGCGGCGACATCGACTCCAACCCGCGTCTGCGGCTGGCCGTCGAAAAGGCGTATGACGCCAACATGCCCAAAGACAACGTCAACCGCGCGATCCAGCGCGGCGTGGGCGGCGTCGACGGCGCAACTTACGAAGAAATCCGCTACGAAGGCTATGGCATCGGCGGTGCCGCGGTGATCGTCGACACGATGACCGACAACCGCACGCGCACGGTGGCGGAAGTGCGTCACGCGTTCTCAAAGAATGGCGGCAACATGGGCACAGACGGCTCCGTGTCGTTCATGTTCGATCACGTCGGCCAGTTCCTGTTTGCGCCCGGCACGCCCGAAGACAAGCTGATGGAAGCCGCGCTCGAAGCCGGCGCCGACGACGTCGTCACGAACGAAGACGGCAGTATCGAAGTGCTGTGCCCGCCGAACGATTTCCCCAAGGTGAAGACCGCGCTCGAAGCTGCGGGCTTCAAGGCGGAAGTGGCCGAGGTGACGATGAAACCTCAGACGGAAGTCGAATTCACCGGCGACGACGCGGTCAAAATGCAGAAGCTGCTCGACGCGCTGGAAAATCTGGACGACGTGCAGGAAGTCTATACAAACGCCGCGATCGCCGACGAATGAAGCTGCCTGCCGGCGCGTCACTCCGCCGGCAGGCTTTCACGTTGCTGCTGAGCGGGCGTGGCCGACATCACGCGCGTCAGGTTGTGCCGCGGGTCGCACCGCGCCGCTTTCGTCCGGGTTCGTCGTGCGTTGCGTCCGCCCCATCTGGCGGCGAGCATGGCGTGACCCACTGTTATTTTCACGGCTCGCCACCGCGTGCGCCGTTTATGGTTTTTAAGTCTCGGGGATTCACATGAAGTTACTCGTCGTCGGTTCCGGCGGTCGCGAACATGCGCTCGCATGGAAGCTCGCGCAATCGCCGCGGGTCCAGCTCGTCTACGTGGCGCCTGGCAACGGCGGCACCGCTCAGGACGAGCGTCTGCGCAACGTCGACATCACCGAGCCGGCCGCGCTCGCCGATTTCGTCGAAAAAGAACAGATCGCCTTCACGCTGGTCGGTCCGGAAGCGCCGCTGGCAGCAGGTATCGTCAATCTGTTCCGCTCGCGCGGTCTGAAGATTTTCGGGCCGACTAAGGAAGCCGCCCAGCTCGAAAGCTCGAAAGACTTCGCGAAGGCGTTCATGAAGCGCCATGCGATCCCGACGGCGGAATACGAAACCTTCGCCGACGTCGCCGCCGCGCACGCCTATCTCGACGCGAAGGGCGCGCCGATCGTCATCAAGGCCGACGGCCTGGCTGCCGGCAAGGGCGTGGTGGTCGCGCAAACGCTGGAAGAAGCACACGCCGCCGTCGACATGATGCTGTCGGACAACAAGCTGGGCGACGCGGGCGCGCGCGTCGTGATCGAGGAGTTCCTGAGGGGCGAGGAAGCGAGCTTTATCGTGATGGTCGACGGCAAGCATGTGCTGCCGCTTGCGTCGAGTCAGGACCACAAGCGCCTCTTCGACGGCGACCAGGGCCCGAACACCGGCGGCATGGGCGCGTACTCGCCCGCGCCGATCGTCACGCCGCAACTGCATGCGCGCGTGATGCGCGAAATCATCCTGCCGACCGTGCGCGGCATGGAGAAGGAAGGCATCCGCTACACCGGTTTCCTGTACGCCGGCCTGATGATCGACGCGCAAGGCAATCCGAAGACGCTCGAGTTCAACTGCCGCATGGGTGACCCGGAAACGCAGCCGATCATGGCGCGTCTGAAGGGCGACTATTCGAAGGTGGTCGAGCAGGCAATCGCCGGCACGCTGGATACGGTAGAACTGGAGTGGGACCGCCGCACCGCGCTCGGCGTGGTGCTCGCCGCACACAACTATCCGGACACGCCGCGCAAGGGCGACCGCATCAACGACATTCCCGCCGAAACCGCGGATTCGGTCACGTTCCATGCCGGCACCACGCTCAAGGAAGGCAAGCTGACCACGTCGGGCGGCCGCGTGCTGTGCGTGGTCGGTCTGGCCGATTCGGTGCGCAGCGCACAGTCCGTCGCGTATGAAACGATCAACCAGATCTCGTTCGACGGCATGCAGTACCGGCGCGACATCGGCTATCGCGCGTTGAACCGCAAGCACGACGCCAAGACAGAAGGCAAGCACTAAGCCGCTAGTCCGCTCGCCCGTGTTCCGCGCCAACGGCGCTACACTGCGGGTTTGCGGCGGCGCTTGCCAGGCGCGCCGTCGGTAGCGGTTCAAGGCGGTCAGGGGCTTCGAAGTTCGGGCCCTCTTCCGTTGAAGCCTCGGCGCAACGGCCGCGCAATGGATCACCGCCACGCAGCAACGCCGACCGAACGTCCACGTCTTCGCGGCGGCATCCGCCAAATGCGGCGCGGCTCTACTTACGATGAACCCGCGGCATCCACATGCCGCCTCCAGCACCTGCATTGATGACCGATTCGAGCTACGACGCACAAGCCGTGCGCACCTGGCTGCAAGGCCTGCAAACGCATATCGCCGATACGTTGGGCGCGTTCGACGGCACGCCGTTCGCCACCGACGCATGGCAGCGCGCGCCGGGCGACAAGCTGCGCGGCGGCGGCTGCACGCGAATTCTCGAAGGCGGTAACTTTTTCGAGCGCGCGGGCATCGGCTTCTCCGACGTCGCGGGCGACGCGTTGCCGGGTTCGGCGAGCGCCGCGCGCCCGCAACTGGCCGGGCGCGGCTTCGAAGCAATGGGTGTGTCACTCGTGCTGCACCCGCACAATCCGCACTGCCCAACCGTGCATATGAATGTGCGCCTGCTGATCGCGACCAAGGCTGGCGAAGAGCCAGTGTTCTGGTTCGGCGGCGGCATGGATCTGACGCCGTATTACGGCTATGAAGAAGACGCGCAGCATTTCCATCGCACCTGCCGCGATGCGCTCGAGCCTTATGGCGCGGACCTCTACCCCAGTTTCAAGCGCTGGTGCGACGAGTATTTCTTCCTCAAGCACAGGAACGAGCCGCGCGGCATTGGCGGGATTTTTTTCGACGACTTCTCCGAGCCGGGCTTCGATCAATCCTTCACGATGCTGAAAAGCGTGGGCGACGGATTCCTCAAAGCCTACCTGCCGATCATCGAAAAGCGCCGCAACATTCCGTACGGCCAGGCCGAGCGCGATTTCCAGGCGTATCGGCGCGGGCGCTATGTCGAGTTCAATCTGGTCTTCGACCGTGGCACACTGTTTGGGCTGCAGAGCGGCGGACGCACCGAATCGATCCTGATGTCGATGCCGCCTGTGGTGAACTGGCGCTACAACTGGCATCCCGAACCGGGCACGCCGGAAGCGCGCCTCTATAGCGATTTTCTCGTGCCGCGCGAGTGGGTGTGAGGCCGGCACCGCTCCACACGTGGCTACGACAAAGGATCTTCACCTGAAGCCGAACGCTCATCCCGCTGCACTGCCTCGCCGGATCGGTTTGCTCGGCGGCACTTTCGATCCGATCCACGACGGCCACCTCGCGCTCGCGCGGCGTTTCGCCGACGTGCTGCAACTGACCGAGCTCGTGCTGCTGCCGGCCGGCCAGCCCTGGCAGAAAGCGGACGTGTCGCCGGCCGTGCACCGTCTTGCCATGACGCGCGCGGCGGCGAGCGAGCTGAAACTGCCGGGCGTGACGGTGCGAGTCGCCACCGATGAGATCGAGCACGAAGGCCCGACCTATACGATCGACACGCTGCAGCACTGGCGCGAACGCGAAGGCAACGAGGCGTCGATCGCGCTGCTGATCGGCGCGGATCAACTGGTGCATCTCGACACATGGCGCGACTGGCGGCGCCTGTTCGACTTCGCCCACATCTGCGCGGCCACGCGGCCCGGTTTCGATCTCGCGTCGATACCGCCTGCGGTCGCGAAGGAAATCGACGCGCGCCGTGCCCGCGCCGACGTTCTGCAAGCCACGCCTTGCGGCCACTTGCTGATCGACACGACGCTTGCGTTCAACGTCTCGGCCACCGACATTCGCGCGCATCTGCGTGAACAGGTGAGCCAGCGGCTTGCTCACGTGGGCGGCGAACAACAGGGCGAGGCCGCAAGCCACGTCCCCACCGCGGTGTGGGACTACATTCTTCAACATCATCTGTACCACCGGTAACCTCATGGATATTCGCAAACTGCAACGCGTGATCGTCGACGCTCTCGAAGACGTCAAAGCGCAAGACATCAAGGTGTTCAACACCAGCCACCTGACCGCGCTGTTCGATCGCGTGATCGTCGCGAGCGGCACCTCGAACCGGCAAACCAAGGCGCTGGCCTCGAGCGTCCGCGAAGGCGTCAAGGAAGCCGGCGGCGACATCATCAGCACCGAGGGCGAGGACATCGGCGAATGGGTGCTGGTGGATTGCGGCGACGCGATCGTCCACATCCTGCAACCCGCGCTGCGCCAGTACTACAACCTCGAGGAAATCTGGGGCGACAAGCCGGTGCGCCTCAAGCTGTCCACGCCCGATCCGTTCGGCGGCGCGCGCGCGAGCGAGCCCGACGAAGAGGAAGAGGACGAAGAGGCGCCCGCTGCGAAGAAGCCCGCACGCAAGACGGCCGTGCGCCGCAAGTGAGCAGGGTTTGACCGGCTCACTCGACCGGCTCGCTGTGCTACTGAAGTCCGTGAGTAGACCTGTAGAGCGTCAATGAAACTGCACATTCTGGCCGTCGGTCACAAGATGCCCGACTGGATCGCGACTGGCTTCGACGAATACGCGAAGCGTATGCCGCCGGAGCTACGTATCGAACTGCGCGAGATCAAGCCGGAGCAGCGTTCGTCGGGCCGTCCGGCGGAAAGCGTGATGGCAGCGGAGCGGCTAAAGATCGAAGCCGCGTTGCCGAAGAACGCACGCATTGTCGCACTCGACGAACGCGGCAAGGACTGGACCACAATGCAGCTTGCCGGCGCTCTGCCCGGCTGGCAGCAGGATGGCCGCGACGTCGCGTTTCTGATTGGCGGCGCCGACGGACTCGATCCCGAACTGAAGGCTCACGCCGATATGCTGCTGCGCGTCTCGAGCCTTACGTTGCCGCACGCGATGGTGCGTGTGCTGCTCGCCGAACAGCTTTACCGCGCGTGGACCATCACGCAAAATCACCCCTATCATCGCGCGTGAGCGAACGCGGCCCGTGACGCTGCGCGCGCTTATCGGCGCGCGCTTTCGTCTCGCGATCCAGGCTGCTGCGGTTCCGGCGCGCAAATGCGTTCTTCGCGTGATTCGCGAAGCGCCGCACAACGCTGCGCGAGCACCCGGGCGCGCGCTCATGCCATCCGTTCCAACGAGACCTTTTCATGCCAACGTCCGCCGCTTCGCTGCATCCGCTCGTGTATCTCGCGTCGCAAAGCCCACGCCGCCAGGAGTTGTTGCAACAGATCGGCGTTCGCTTCGAGCTGCTACTGCCGCGCCCCGATGAAGATGCCGAAGCACTCGAAACCGAGTTGCCCGGCGAACGTGCGCACGACTACGTGCAGCGCGTATGCGTGGCCAAAGCGCGAGCCGCGCGCGCCCGCCTGCTGGCCGGCGATCATGTTGCGCGACCGGTTCTGGTTGCGGATACAACCGTTACGATCGACGATGTGATCCTCGGCAAACCGCTCGATGCCGACGATGCCTTTGCGATGCTCACGCGTCTCGCGGGCCGCGATCACGAAGTGCTGACCGCCGTCGCCGTGGTGGATGCCGACGGAGAGTTGTTGCCTGCCGCGCTCTCTGTGTCGACGGTGCGCTTTGCTGCAATGCACCGAGACGCGATTCGTCGCTACGTGGCAAGCGGCGAGCCGCTCGGCAAGGCGGGCGCCTATGGCGTGCAAGGGCGTGCCGCTGAGTTCATCGAGCATATCCACGGGTCCTATTCAGGTATCATGGGTTTGCCGCTTTTTGAAACCGCTGCCCTCCTGCGTGCAGCGCGCATCGACTTCTAGAACAAGACCATGAATGAAGAAATCCTGATCAATGTCACGCCGCAGGAAACGCGCGTCGCGCTCGTCCAGCAAGGCGCCGTCCAGGAACTTCACGTCGAACGAACGTTGTCGCGGGGCCGCGTCGGCAACGTCTATCTCGGCAAGGTCGTGCGTGTGCTGCCCGGCATGCAATCGGCGTTTATCGACATCGGTCTCGAACGCGCCGCGTTTTTGCACGTAGCCGATATCTGGCATCCGCGGATTGCCGGCGAGCCGCAACATCAAACGCCGCATCAGCCGATTGAAAAAATCGTGTTCGAAGGTCAGACGCTGATGGTGCAGGTGGTCAAGGATCCGATCGGCACCAAGGGCGCGCGGCTGTCCACACAAGTGAGCATTGCCGGGCGCACGCTGGTGTATCTGCCGCAGGAGCCGCACATCGGCATCTCGCAGAAAATCGAAAGCGAAGCCGAACGCGAAGCGGTGCGCGCGCGTTTGACCGCCGTGCTGCCCGCCGACGAGAAAGGCGGCTACATCGTGCGCACCATTGCAGAAGATGCGACGAGTGAAGAACTAGCCGGGGATGTCGCGTACTTGCGCAAGACGTGGGCGACGATTCTCTCGCAAGGTCAGCGCATGCCGCCGACGAGCTTGCTCTATCAGGACCTGAATCTCGCGCAACGAGTGCTGCGCGATTTCGTCAACGATGAAACGTCGCGCATTCAGGTCGACTCGCGCGAGACGTATCAGATGCTTGCCGATTTCGCGGCCGAATTCACGCCGGCCGTGTCCGCGAAACTGCATCACTACACGGGTGAGCGGCCGCTCTTCGATCTGTACAACATCGAGGCAGAGATTCAGCGCGCGTTGTCGCGCCGCGTGGATCTGAAGTCGGGCGGCTATCTGGTGATCGACCAGACTGAAGCGATGACCACCATCGACGTGAATACGGGCGGCTACGTCGGCGCGCGCAATTTCGACGATACGATCTTCAAGACGAACCTGGAAGCCGCGCACACCATTGCACGGCAATTGCGGCTGCGGAATCTGGGCGGCGTGATCATCATCGATTTTATCGATATGGAAAACGTCGAGCATCGCGACCAGGTGCTGGGCGAATTGAAAAAGGCGTTATCGCGCGACCGCACGCGCGTGACCGTCAATGGTTTCTCGCAGCTCGGGCTCGTTGAAATGACGCGCAAACGCACGCGCGAATCGTTAGCGCATGTGCTGTGCGAGCCCTGCCCAGTCTGCCAGGGCAAGGGACAGGTGAAGACGCCGCGCACCGTTTGCTACGACGTGCTGCGCGAGATTCTGCGCGAGTCGCGCCAATTCAATCCGCGCGAGTTTCGCGTGGTGGCGTCGCAGCAGGTGATCGATCTGTTCCTCGAGGAAGAGTCGCAGCATCTGGCAATGCTGATGGACTTCATTGGGAAGCCGGTGTCGTTGCAGGTAGAGTCGAATTTGAGTCAGGAGCAGTACGATATTGTGCTGATGTAGGTCGTTGGCGCTTATTCAAAGTTCCCGAAAGACCTGCGGAGGTTTCGTCGGCGGGAGAGCAGCCCGCACGACTATCGTGCGACGATGAGCGATGACAAGGCGAGAGTATGCGGCGTCGCGACTGAAGTACTCACCCGTACCACCCCGACGTGCGACACCACTCTGCCTGGCCAGCCGATTCCCGCACATCTGGGCACACCAGAGCCGCAAACGACACCGCGCGCCTTGCCCTTCCGCCGATTATCGTTATGTCCCTGCCGCCCTTACCTCCTTTGCTCGATGAGACGCTACGCGCAGTCACTCGTCGCTATCGCCTACCGTCCATCACCGCCGCGTCTGCGCAGACGCAACGACCCAGTCCAGCGACGGCACTAGCGCTCGCGATCGAGCAGGCCCGCGCGGCGATGGTCCACGGTGAAGTGCCAGGCGAGGCACTGAAGCGCGCTTTCGTCGAAGCGCTTGCGCGCATGGTTCATCAAGCGATGCGCGCCGAATCCGGAGACCCCGCTTTCCAGGCCATGGTGCTTCGACATCGGGCGGCGCAGGTGCGCGAGTACGCGTCGCTGTCCGCGCACGCCGACCGTGATCGACGTCTGATCCATGCAACCGTCAACGCGATCGCCCATCCGGCCAGGCAGCAACGAACCTTGCCAGGCCGGCAACGTGAGGCGTTGGCTCAACTGCACGCGTCCGCGTCCTCGGCATCATGGACGGAGCTCTACGATACCGTCCCGCGTCTCCTCGATATGCCCGAGATTGCGAACGAACCACAATTCGAGCGCGGTTTGACGCGGCTGGTAGACGGTCCCGAATTGCAACGCTTGCGGCGTCTGGAAGCGTTGGCGGCGGATGAACTCGTACGCCAGTATGTATCGTTATGGGACCGGCATGGCCCTCGCTCGGGAAGCTCCACTGCCGCCGCGCAAGGCTCGGTCTCGCAGCAGCGTGGCGCGGCCGTCGAAGCGTTGGCCGCACAGGCGCTAGAGGCGCTGGCGCGTCGACTCAACGAGACGCAGCCGGGTCTCGCGTCATACCGCGTCGTGACCTCGATGCGTGTCCCGGCTTCGATACCCGCGAGCCCCGAGCGCGCCAAAAGCGAGTGGGACGTGGTCCTGCTAAGGCATGCCGAAGCGGTGCATGAAACAGCGGCCTGGGACGTTTGCCTGCTCGTAGAGGCCAAGGCCTCCGTGGATGCCGCAACAACCGACTTTCCGCGCCTACTGCGCGGACTGCGCCTGCTCGCACATGCGCAACAGCACGTCGCCTATTCATTTGAAACCCAGCAAGGGCCTGTGAGCCTCAACGGCGCCTCGCTAAGCGCATTGACAACCGACGAGGCCGGTCTTACGCGAGCGGTTCTCTATTGCAGCGACGCGCCCGCCGAAGCAACGCCGCGTCTGCTCAGTGCCGCGAGCCGGATGCAGCTGTTATCCGCGGACGCCAGCCTGGAATTCGCGAGCAGCCTCACGGATAAACAACATGCGGATTCTCGCGACCTCGAGCCTGTCTGGCATCAGTTGCTGGAATCGCCCCGGTGGGCCGCAGTTCTCAACCAGTACCCGATGCTGCGCCAGGTACGCGGATTGATGGTTCATACTGAGGACCTGGTCGCCGCGATTAACGGCACAGCTCAAAATGGTCGCCCACCAGGCCACAGCGTCGAATGACTTTGTGCGGGGATCACCTGGTTTTCGCGGGTCGCTGCCACGATTCGCCATGAGCGGATCGAGAGGGAAATGGATCCAATCGCAAACAATCGCGGTGTTATCAGCGGGCAGCGTCGATACTCCCCAATCAAACGAACGTGCCCAGTCAGGCCGCGGCGAGGGTTGCATCGCGCCGGCCTTTTTTGCAGATCGGGTAATCGTGTGCTGCGGTTACGGCGCGCGCGGCAGCGCCGCTTCAATAAACACCGCACACAGCGCTTGCATGCCCTTCGCGTCTTCTTCATCGAAGCGCGCGACAAGCGGGCTGTCTACATCCCATACGCCGATCAGGGTGCCGTCTGGCGCAATCAGGGGCACGACGATTTCGGACTGCGACGCGGAATCGCAAGCGATATGACCGGGAAATTCGTGGACGTCGCGTACGATCTGCGTCTGACGGGTTTGCGCGGCCGTGCCGCAGACGCCCTTGCCAAGCGGAATGCGCACGCACGCCGGCTTGCCTTGAAAAGGTCCGACCACGAGTTCACGGCCATCGTGAAAGTAGAACCCGGCCCAGTTCAGGTCGCTCAACGAATGAAACACGAACGACGAGAAATTCGCCGCGTTGGCGATCCAGTCGGTTTCGTCGGCGAGTAGCGCGCGCGCCTGCGCGACGAGCTCTTCGTAATGCGCGGCCTTGGGCAAATACGAGGTAGAGGAAACTTCGAACATGACGGGTCCGTGATGAAAGCGGAGAGTGGGCAACAAAGCGGTCCAGTGTAAAGCAAGCGGCTGTTTCGTTCATCGGATGCCGCCGGCGTGACCCTTGCTGGCGCGAACGCTACGGCACAAGCGCTGACGCATCACAGCCAGCCCAAAGCACACTCACTATTCGACGCCGACAATCACGCTCGATGCCTTGAAGATCGCCGTCGCCGCTTTGCCCGCCGCGAGGCCGAGGCGCTCGGCGCTCTCGTTGGTCACGATTGCCGCAATCTGCGCGCTGCCCGCGCTGATCGTCACTTCCGAATTCACCGCGCCCTTTGTCACCGACGACACCGTGCCGGCAATGCAATTGCGCGCCGACACCTGGTTCTTCGAGACGTCGACCATTACGATGATCGACGAAGCCTTGACCAGTGCAAATGCTCTCTTGCCGGCGGCCAGGCCGAGCGTCGCTGCGCTGCCGTGCGTGATGATTGCGACGATCTCGAGGCCGTCCGCCGTGCGTAGCGTGACTTCGTCGTTCACGGCGCCGGGCGTGACCTGGATCACTTCACCGGCGAATTGATTGCGTGCGCTCGTTTGCATGTCGTGCTCCTTCTGTATAACGCGCAAAGCGTTGGAGGCGTTTGAGGCGTTGGTTGGCGCTGATTTGCGAATCGATCAAGTGTAATGGAATGCGCGACGCCGTATCATCGTGCCCTTGGACTCTCTTTGTCGAACTCATGCCTGTAGCCGTCCCTTCCCGCCTTGCTCGCGCGTGGCCGAACACCTGGCGCGCCACCGCGTTCTCCGTGGCCTTCGCGGCGCTCGCGTCTCTCGCCGCGTGTAGCAATCCGTCGCAGACTCACGACGCCCACGTTCCCGTCGATGTCATCGCGCTCTTTCCGATCGGCGCTTATGACCAGAACGTCGATCACTGGCTCGAGCCGGATAGTCCCGGCTACGACCGGCCGTTCCTGAGCCCCGCCGACCAGCAGGCGCATTTCCAGGCGCTGTATGCGCGCTACTTCGGCACAGGCACGAGCGCGCCCTCGCCGTGGAACTCCGCATATGTGGCAATGCGCGTCTATCGCCAGCAAGGCGCGGATATTGCCGCGTTGCAGCAGCGCCGCATTGCCAGATTCGACAACACAGGAAAAAGCGGCGCGGCCATCGGTTATGGCGAGAACTTCCGCCCGCACGACAAGGCGTGGATTGACACCATTGCGCAAAACATGAACGTCGCGCAATTCACCGAGGCGCCCGTCTATCGGCCAGCACGGCGCGCAATCGCGACGACCAACCTGATGGTGCGCGAACTGCCGACCACCGACCCGTCGTTCTACGACCATCGGCTGGCCGGCGAGGGCTATCCGTTCGACAATCTGCAAATCTCCGCTGTGCGGCCGGGCACGCCGCTGTATGTGCTCGGAAGCAGCGCCGACGGCGCGTGGCATTACGTGCAGACGCCGGATGTACAAGGCTGGGTTCGCAGCGATGGCGTCGGCATGGCGAGCGAACGTTTCGTCGACACATGGCGCGCCGCGGCGGCAAAGTCGCTCGGCGCCGTGATCGTCGCCTCGGCGCCGGTGCGCGACGGCCACGGCGTGTTCCGCTTCGACGCGCCCGCCGGCACGCTGCTGCCGATCGTGTCGCTAGTGCCGCAAGTGGCGCTCATGCCGGCCAACGCGGCGCGCGGCGTGAAGAAGCCGCCCACTGCGACCGCGCCTGATGCAAGCCCGATAGCGAGCGAACCCGGCATTGCCGCGGATACGCCGCCGTCGCGCGAAATCCTCGTGCCGGCTCGCGACGCGGAGGGCCAGGCGCTCATCCGCACAGCCGCAATCGGCGATGCGCAGATCGCGCCGATGCCGCTCGCCGCCACGCCGCGCCATCTCGCTACGCTGATGAAAACCTTGATCGGCCGGCCTTACGGCTGGGGCAACAGCGGCCTTTACAACGACTGTTCGTCGGAGTTGCAAAGCATCTTCGCGGCGTTCGGCGTCTGGCTGCCGCGCCATTCGTCCACGCAGATGAGCGCCGGGCGCATGATCGACCTATCCGCCTCCACGCCGGCGCAACGGCTCGACTATCTGGCTACGCACGGCGAACCGCTGCGCACATTGATCTACATCGGCGGGCATGTGATGCTTTACATCGGCAATACGACCCGCGACGGGGTCGCCGTGCCGGTCGTCTATCAGGACGTGTGGGGACTGCGCCCGGCCGACAACAGCCGGCGCGCGGTAATCGGCGGCTCGGTGATTCTGCCCCTCTTCGAGCGCATTCCCGAAGATGGCACGCTGCAATCGCTCGCGGCCACGCCGACGTTCCAGCTCAGCATTCTCGGCGCGCCGACCGGCGCTGCAGCGCCTTCGCCCGGCTCAGCGCCCGTTCCCGCCGCACCTGCCGATGAGGACAATCCGGCAGGCTGACAATAAGCCTCGATGCATCGCACGCGGCGCTTCAGACGCACTTGCATGCGTGCCCGAAAATATTTTTTACGGAGTGTCGATCCGGCGGTGGCGTACTCGTCGTAACGTGGAAGGCCTGGCTCGAACAGTCGGACTTTCAATCCACGAACCTGTTACTTCAAGGAGTCGCCGTCATGAGCAGCCCCGCTGTCAAACCGATCCCGGACGGGATGCACTCGCTCACGCCTTACCTGATCTGCGCGAACGCCGCGGAAGCCATCGCGTTCTATACGAAAGCCTTCAACGCCGTCGAACAGTTCCGCCTGCCCGGACCGGACGGCAAGGTGATGCACGCGTGCGTGAAAATCGGCGATTCGATGCTGATGCTCACCGACGAATGGCCCGAGCACCAGACATTCGGCCCGAACCACCTGCAAGGCACGCCGGTGACGATTCACCACTACGTCGAAGATGTCGACGCCATTTTCCAGCAGGCCGTCGATGCCGGCGCGACCGTCAAGCTGCCCGTCACCGATATGTTCTGGGGCGACCGCTACGGTCAGTTGAAAGACCCGTTCGGTCACAGCTGGTCATTGGCCACGCACAAGCGCGATCTCAGCGCCGAAGAAATCCAGCAAGCCATGGCCGCCATGGAATAACGCACGGCCCCTTCGCTAAAAAAGGAGCGATCGAAGGCGTTAATGAAGATGGTAAAGCTCGATGGTGAAGCTCAATGTTGAGCAGTTGGAGCGGGCGTATCGGGGAGTAGATGGGATGGCTGATGTGGGCCAGCGCTGCCGCCTGAAATGTGGCGACGCGCTGGCTCGCGTTTAAGCGACTTGTAAGCGGTCAGCCTGAATGAAAACCGCCGACTCGACCGCCGACCCGCCCCATCAAGCCGCCGCGGCCATCGCGTCGCCCTGCTCCCCACCCAGCGCATCGAGCAAGTCACCCAGCATGCGGTCGAGCTCGGCGGTCATCAGCGTAACGTCGGAGTCGAAGCGTTCGTCGTCGTTCTGCGCGGTCGGATCGCTCGCTTCCTTGAGCACGTCGAGCGGCGCGATGCGCTTGATCGTCAGCGAAGGCGTCAGCACGAACGACACGCGATCGTTCCACGTCATCGCAAGCCGCATGCATTGCTTGCCGGCTTCGATATGACGGCGCATATCTTCGGCATCCAAAGTATGTCCGACGTAACGCACCGTCGCGTTGCCTTCCGTGGGAGAGCGCAACTCGGTGTCCTGATCGAGCGTGAAACCCGCGGGCGCTTCGCCGGCAATCAGCCAACCGGTCATGGCCGCGACCGGCGATTGCGTGACCCGCACCGTGCCGAGCGGCAACTGATCGATCGACTTCACCAGCAGGCCGCGCACTTCGTCGGCGACCGCTTGCGATGCCGCGTCGATGACAAGCCAGCCATTACGGCAATCGATCCACACACGCGTATCGCGGCGAATGCTGAAGGCGCGCGGCAGCAGTTCGTCGGTGACCTGCTCCTTGAGTTCGCGCATCTGTTTGCGGCCGGGTTTGAAGCCCTGCTGCTCTTCCAGTTCCGCCGCGCGCGCCTTCGTCACTTGCGTGACGACCGAGGCCGGCAGCAGTTTCTTTTCGGCGCGAAACGTGAGCAGCATCTGGCCGTTGAGCGCATACACGAGCGAATCGTTATCGCGCGGCGACGCCCAGCCATGGCTCTGCATTTCGACGCTATTGCCGGATGTGAACGCGTGCGGCGCAAGCCACTTTTCCATTTGTTCCGCCGTGACGGACCAGGGTGCGGGAAGACGGTGAAGCTGTAGGTTCTTGAACCACATGGGCGAGGTGTCTCACGGGCAAAGCGCGTCATTCTATATGACAGCGCGAATCGTGCGACGGCTTACGCCAATCGGCCGATGTCCGCCAGATGTTGTGGAAACCAAAGTTGGAAACTTCGCAAGGCGCTGTCATCGCACGGTTCATTTTCAAACGGAGCCGGAGAATCGTTTGAACGGGAGACCCTTGATCGAACGCGGCCGTAGTGGTTTTGCCGCATCCGTTCACGAGCGCGTTTCGCGATGAAATCACCTAGACTTTTCGATATGCGCGACAAAGACGGAGGCGGCTATGGCCGACGAAACCGCACCCTGGCAAACGGTTGAATACGAGGGCTTCGAGATTCACGTGGCGCCCTTTGTGAAAAATGCGCCGGGCGAAACGAATGCGTCGAACGCGGCGGATAACCGCTACACGTATGTGGGCTACGTTTGTCATCCTGGCGCCGACCCGACGATTCCCGGACATGCCGTGCCGTTTCATGCGGACGGCGAGGAAAGCTTCGCAAGCGAGGAAGATGCGCTTTACGAAGGCGTGCATGTGGGCCGCAGCATCGTCGAGGGCACGCATCCGGATCTGACCGTGCTGCCGCTCGTCACAGGCGGTGTTTGATGCCTGAGCGTCGGCGCTTACGCATCATGCAGGCACGCGTCAGCCCAACGCCCGCTTGATGCGAGACTTGAGCAGCGCGCGCCGCAAACGGCCGGTGCGCGGCGGGTCGCCGACCGCCGGCCCGCCTTCCACGGCCGTGCCGCGCCGCAAGTAAAAGCGGTCGAAGGTGGCTTGCGTCATGCCCCACTTGTTGAGGAACTGACGGCGCCCGTCGTTCTTCACGACCTTGCCCGTGCTCTTCTGCTGGAAGTGATAAACGAGGCTGTCGCCGACGCCGAGGAACACGCGGCAACCGGCGTCCCATAATTTCATCGAAAAATCGTTGTCGCTGCTCATGCCGGGGCTCAGTTCGCTGCTATAGCCGCCGAGCTTGTGCCACCAGTCGCGATGCACGAGCGTGGGCGGCCACGTCGCGCCGCGCCAGTCCGCGCGCACGAGCCTCGGTGTAGCGGCGACCAGTTCCTCCGCCCGAAAACTCTCGACGTCGCCACCAAAGTTCTGCACGACCACGCAAGGATTGCCGGAGTTGACCGGTTCGACCATCGTGCCTGACAGCATGAACAGATTGTCGGCGGGCATCTGCGCAAGGCGTTTGACGAGCGCGTCGTCCCAGCCGGGGCAGCAGTACATGTCGTCGTTCATGTAGACGATGTAGTCCCGTGTGGCGCGCGCCGCCGCAATATTGACCGCGTGACAGATACCGATGTTGCCCGGCGACGCCGTGTGTTCGAGCCCCTCGTCGCGCACCCAGGCCAAGGTGCCGTCCGAGCCGTCGTTGACGTGCACGATGATCTGATGCTGGTGCGTCGAATGACGCCGCAGGCTCTCGATCACGAGGCGCAAGTAGGGCAGGTTGTTCCAGGTCGGGATGATGATTGAGAACATCGATTCGGTCCGTTGAGCCGGTGCGGGCGCGGTTCTGCACGCGCGCCGGCCATGAGTTTGGCGGGGATTGTACCGCTCACTCCGGTCCGCACGACAAATGGGGCGCCGCGCCGGCTGCGTATGCGCGCGCCGGGGGCGGCCGGCGGGTCCATGCGCCAGCATCGTGCACCACGTCGTGCACAGGTTCTTAACGAGTGCGCTAGCAAGCATTTTGCAAGGCAGGGGACGGTTATAATCGCGATCGCCCTACCGTCTTAAAAAACGCAATGATGGATCCGGCCCTTCGCAGTTCCACCCGGAACGGTAGTGTTAATACAAACAGTCGCCCTATGATTTTTGCACCCAGTCTGGTCTGGCTCACCGCCGCCCTGCTGTTTCTCGCGCCCGCGGTCAATCTCGTGTGGCGCGGCGGCACGGGTTACTGCTTCTTCGCGATTTTTGCCCTGGCGCTGGGCGCCGCCGTCGCAAATCGCCGTATGCCGGGCTATTTTTCCGGCTTGCGCACCTACCGTTGGTTCACGGTCGGCATGCTGGCGTTTGTCGTGGGAATCGGCGTTCAGCAACTGCTGTTCGGCTACTGGCTGCCAAGACAGTTCGACGCGCTGTCGCGCTTCGTGCTGGCGCTGCCCATCTTCCTGCTTTTGCGGCAACTGCCGTCGCGGCATCTGCGGATGATCGGCTGGGGCTGTGCAGCCGGCGCGCTCGCCGTGGGCGTCTGGGCGCTCGTCGATCAGCCTGCCGGCGGCTGGACCGATGCCAATCGTCTGAACAACTCGTATACGAACGCGATTCCGTTTGGCGACACGGCGCTGCTGCTGGCCTTTTTGTCGGTGTTCACGCTCGGCTGGGACGGTCCGCGGGACTGGCGCGTCGCCGGCGTGCGCCTGCTGGCTCTGGCAGCGGGCGGCTACGCGTCGTATCTGTCGGGCACGCGCGGCGGCTGGCTGGCGGTGCCCGTGTTCGTGGTGCTGCTCGGCATGCAGTATCAGTGGTTCGGGCACAAGAAGCGCCTGCTGGTAGCCACCGTCGCAATCCTGATTGCGGCTGGCGTGCTTCTTTCGACGGAGCGCATTCACAAACGCATCAGCGAAGCAACAACCGATTTTTCGATGCTGCATCAAGGCGAGGATTACACCTCGGTCGGCCTGCGCCTCCAGTTGTGGAACGCGTCGCGGCTGATCTTCACGCATCACCCGGTCTACGGCGTCGGCAAGGGGCACCTCGTGGACGAACTCGGTGTGATGGCCAAACACGGCGAAGTGAAGAGCGAGATCGTCAACGAGCGCGCGCATAGCGACTTTTTCTCGACGCTCGCCGAAATGGGCGGGATTGGCGTGGCATGCCTGCTGCTCTTTTACTACGGATGCTCGGTCTACTTCTGGCGTTACCGGCGCTCGGGCGATGCGACGATCCGCGCCGCCTCGTACGCCGGACTCGCGGTCGCGACGAGCACGGTCATCTTCGGGCTGACTATCGACGTCCTCGTGCCAATCATGGTTACCGTGCTGCTCGCGCTGCTGGTCGCGACCTTCCTCGCCGTGATCGACGCGCGCCAGCGCGAACTGCGCGAGGCCGGCACTGGCTCTTCCGAGGCGACGGATGCGGTGCGAATGTCCGTGCGAATGTCCGTGCGAGATTCAGCGCGTAAATAGCGCAAAAAGCGCGGCGACGTGGGCATCGACGCCCGGGTCGTAGACGAGGCTCGCCAGCGGATCGGCGATCCTCGCGCCGCCCTGCTGCACACGTTCGACCGCCTCATGAATCGCGCGCTCGAAGGTTCCCGCCGACTGGCGCGAGAATTCGATCTTCGCGGCGCCCGTCACGGTCTCCGCCGAACCGACGTTGTCGGCGATCACGAGCGGCGTGCCGCACATGACCGACTCGACGCCCACGAGTCCGAACGGTTCGTACGCCGACGCAACCACGGTGAAATCCGCCGCGGCGAACAGTTTCTCGATCTCGTTGCAGTACCCGACATAGCGAATCGTCTCGCCGGTTTTCGGCACCGGCCGACCGGCGACAACAAGGCACACCGGCAGCGTAGTCTGCGCGAAAAACGCTTCTAGCAGCGGATAGCCTTTGCGCTCGTGGCTCGTCGACGAGAACACGAAGATCACGCGGTCTTCGGGCAAATGGAAGTGATGACGCACGGCCGCGCGTGCCTCTTCGGAAAGCGGCTGGAAGCGCGCGGTGTCGACCGGCGGATAGATCACGTCGATACGTTCGGCCGGCACGCCGTAAAAGCGCTGCAACTCGCGGCTCATCAATTGCGAATGCGCGACGATCGAGCGCGCCTGCGTGTAAACGCGCCGCTCAAGCTCGATCTGCCATTCGTCGCTGCGGCGCGCAGCGCGGCCGGCCGCTTCCAGCGAACCCGGATGCGTGCCGCCGCACAACGCGACGTCGGCATGCGTCGAGTGATTGATCGAAAAAACGCACGCGGGACGGCGCCGCTTCAAGCGCTGTTTCAGACGCCAGTCGAACGCGAGATTGCGCAGCTTGCGCGGGACCCAACGCACGTTCAGCGGCTGCGCGTCGACCCATGCCGCCTCGGGCAGCGCGCGGTCGATTTCGCGGGCGAACAGTGTGGGTCGCAAACCCATCCGATGCAAACCGGCGATCACGTCGCGCGTGTAGCGTTCGGCGCCGCCGCTGTTTTTCAGCGCCTGCGCGGTCAGCGCGATGTCGGTGAGTGTTGGGCGAGTCGGCTCAGACAAGGATCGGGTCTCGGTGAAACGCAGCTGCGGCAGGAGCGCCGCGCGCGCCGGTTTTCGGGGCAGCGGCAATTGTAAAGGATGCGTCGGGAAGCCCGACATGACGCAGCCACCGCGTCACCGATTAAAATCAAGCCCAACTGCACCCTTGCCGACTTCATGACCGATAGCCTGTCGCCTCAATCCCCCACCGCCGCACTGGCCGCGGAACGCCCGCTCGTGTCGATTCTGCTGATCGCCTACAACCAGCAACAGCAAATCGCCGATGCCGTGCAAGGCGCGCTCGCGCAGACCTATCAGCCGCTCGAAATCATCGTTTCCGACGACGCATCCAGCGATGCGACCTTCGCCGCGATCGAAGCAGCCGTGGCGGGCTACAACGGAGCGCATCGCGTGGTGGTGCGACACAACGCGGCCAACCAGGGCATCAGCGCGCACCTGTCGCAACTCGCGCAGATGGCTAACGGAGAGTTGCTGTTCGTTGCCGCCGGCGACGACATCTCGACGCCGGATCGCTGTGAGCGGGTCGTCGATTTCTGGCTTGCGCACGATCGGCGCCCGGACCTGATCGCCGCGGATCTCGCTGACATGGACGAAGCCGGCCACGTGCATGAGCGCGTGAGCCCGACGGAACTGGACCGCTATCGCAGCTTCGACGACTGGCTGAACGCACGCCCCTGGCTCGTCGGCGCGGCGCATACGTGGTCGCGGCGTCTGTTCGAACGCTTCGGGCCGATGCTGCCAGGCGCTGCCGCCGAAGATCAGATCATGGTGCTGCGCGCGATTCTGTCGGGCGGCGCCGTGACCCTGCGCGAGCCGCTGGTGCGCTACCGGCGCGGCGGACTTTCGCGCAAACGGCGTTATGGATCGGTGGACGAGTTGATCGCCCGCATGCGTCAAAGCAACCGTTATGGGCTCGCGGAACTCGCGCAGTTGCAGCGGGACGCAGACATTGCCGGCGTCGGAGAACGGATGCGTGCGGCGATGGCGCCCAAGCTCGCCCGCGAACAGTTCATCCACGCCATGTTCGAGGCCCGGAGCCTCGCGGCGCGTGCCGGGTTGCTCGCGCGCAGTGCAGGTGTGAAGTTGGGGCTGCGGATTCGGATGTTTCTGTACGCAAGCTGTCCGGCGGTCTATGCACCGGGTTTGTGGGTGAAGCGGACGTTGCGAAGGAACCGCAGTTGAAGCCCCCAAAGCGCGGGAGGGCCTGTGTCGATTTATGGTGCCGGAGTCTACGGCCAACGGCGTAGGAGCGAGACGGCAGAGCGTCAGCCATGGCCGGGAAACGGCGCTACGAGCCTTTAGCTACAAGCCTTCAGAGGCGCTTACAAAACCTCAAGACATACTGCCACGCGCGCTGCGGCGGCGGCGCAGCCGCTGGCCGAATGGCGGACAACGCGCGTCCACGCCGAAGCTGAGCACGCTTTTGCGCAAGCGCCGCATCATCTTCAACGCGCGCACGAAGGTCTCGCCGGTATGGCTGATCATCACAAATTCGACTGCGCCGCGCCAATTTGCGATGCCGCGAGAAAAGGCGTTCATGTCTTCGCGCGCCTCGGCCGGCAGTTCCGCGCCGAAACGGCGCGCAAACAGGCGGACCTGATCCGCGATACCGTCGATCTGACGGCGCCTGCTGGCGCCCCGCCGCTCGGCTGCGGCGGCGCCGCATTCGCCGCGCGCGGCGCTGGTCGGCCGCCGGTTGGTCGCGCTCGCGCCCACCGCGTTGCTCTCGTGCTGCCGATATTTCAGATGAGGCGCCGCCACGTGACGAATCTCGCCGAACGACGCAACGACCATCGAGAGCCACCAGTCATGCATCACGATACCTGCCGGAAACGGCAACGCGCGATCGAGCGTCGCGCGGTTCACGAGCATCGCACAGCCCGGTACGTGGTTGCTCAGCAGGAAATCCCGCAGGCGCTCGGCGCGACACGACTTCGCGGTGATGTCGAAGAGCGACTTCGACAAACAGCACAGCGTCGCGTCCACCAGTTCGATATCGCAAAAGGCCAGCGCGGGCGTGTTCCGCCCCTTCGCCTGCTCCACTTGCCGCAGTTCGCGCATCAGATCCGTGAGTTTTTCCGGCGCCCACACGTCGTCCTGATCGGCGAGCGCGATGTACTCGCCGCGGCAGCCCGCCAGCGCCCGCTCGAAATTGCGCACGATGCCGACGCGTTCGCCGCTTGCCACCAGCCGGACCGGAAAGCGTCCGGAGTATGTGGCCAGCAGTTCGGGCGTGCCGTCGGTGGAAGCGTCGTCGGACACCACCACTTCGAGATTCGGCCAGCTTTGCGCCTCCAGCGAAGCGAGAAGCTCCGGCAGATAGGTGTGGCCGTTGTAGGTGGCGAGCGCAATTGAAACCAGCGGTTCGCCAAGGGTGTCGTCGTGATGCATGTAAAAGGGGATCTCCGGCGGCGCGGGACGGTCGGCAGGCCGTCAGAATGCGGTCGGTGTGAGAAAAGCGCAAACAAAATGCGTCGAAAACACAACACTGTCCTCAAAAACCGACTAAAGGACGGTCTGACAAGCCTTGGTAAGGAAGTTCGATGCGAACGGCATATGGACTGGCCGCAAAAAAAGCCGCCTGCGCCCGTCTCCGGGGCGATTGCGGCGTTTGATGACGCTCAAACGGCCAATTTACCGGAATGATTCCCGGAAGCCGGCGAGACGGGCGCGGCACGCCCGCCCGTCCTTCGGGCAATGCTCAAGACGCGGCCCGCTCAGGCGCGTTCTGCTGGAACTGGATGCGGTGCAGATGCGCGTACAGGCCGTTTTGCGCCAACAGTTCGCGGTGGCTGCCGCGCTCGGCGATACGCCCTGCCTCCATCACCAGAATCCGGTCGGCGCGCTCGATAGTCGACAGACGGTGCGCGATGACGAGCGTCGTGCGGCCCTTCATCAGCGTTTCGAGCGCGGACTGGACGTGGCGCTCGGACTCCGAATCCAGCGCGGACGTGGCTTCGTCGAGAATCAGGATCGGCGCGTCCTTGTAGATTGCACGCGCAATCGCGAGGCGCTGCCGCTGGCCGCCCGACAGCATCATGCCGTTGTCGCCCACCAGCGTGTCGATGCCGTTTGGCATGGCCTCGACCGTGTCCCACAGGTTAGCTGCCCGCAGCGCGGCCTTGACCTTGTCACGGTCGGCGGTCTGGCCGTACGCGACGTTGTTGGCCACGGTGTCGTTGAACAGCACAACGTCCTGGCTCACCATCGCGATCTGGCTGCGCAGCGCGTGCAGGTCGTATTCGGTGAGCGCGACGCCGTCGACGAGAATCTCGCCGCCGGTCGGATCGAAAAAACGCGGCAGCAGATTCACCAGCGTCGTCTTGCCGCTGCCGGACGGCCCCGCGAGCGCGACCATTTCGCCCGGCGCGACCTTGAACGACACCTGGTTCAGCGTGTGGCGGTTATGGGTGGCGTTGGTGCTGTACATGAACGAGACGTTGCGGAACTCCACCTCGCCCCGAGCGCGCTCGAGCGGTTTGCCGCCGCCCGCGGGCTCCGCCGGCTCGTCGATCAGACCGAAAATCAATTCGGCCGCCGTCATGCCGCGCTGCAGCGGCTGGTTCACGTCCATCAGATGCTTGAGCGGCGAGATGATCAGCAGCATCGACGTGACGAAGGCGACAAAGCCGCCGACTGTGGTCTGATCCGACGACGACTGCACCACCGCGATCGTGATCACGACGGCGAGCGCTATCGACGCAAGAAACTGCGTCAACGGTTGAGCGAGCCCGCCGGAGACCGTCATGCGCATCGCGTAGCCGCGCAGGCGTTTGCTCATCGACGTAAAGCGGTCAATCTCATACTGCTCGCCGTTATGCACCTTGACGACCTTATAGCCGCCCACCGTCTCTTCGACGATATAGGAAAGCTCGTTGGTGAGCAGTTGATGCTCGCGATTTAACCGTCGCAGGCGGCGATTGATCTTGCCGACCAGCCAGCCGATGCCCGGCAGCAACACGGCGACGATCAGCGTCAGACGCCAGTTCAGATAAAACAGATACCCGAGCAGAAAGAGCACGGTAAGCGAGTCGCGCACCAGCGTCACCATCACGCTCAGCAGCACGTTGAGAATCTGGTTGACCTCGAAAACGATCGCGTTGATCACCGTGCTCGCGGTTTCGCGCTGAAAAAACGCGACGCTCGTGTGGATCATGCGGTTGAACATCTTCAGGCGCAGTTCGAGCAGAATCTTGTTCGACACGTACGCGAGCAGATAGCCGGACGCGTATTGCGAGACACCGCGGATCAGCGCGAGGCCGATCACGGCGACGGGCACGAACCACCTGGCATTGTCGCTGGCATGCGCGCCGAAACCTTTGTCGAGCAGCGGCTTGAGCAGCGCGGGGATTGCCGCGTCGGTGCCGGCGCTCACCGCCATTGCGACGATCGCCCCGATGACGACCCAAAGCAGCGGCTTGATGAACGGCCACAGCCGCCGGAAAACGACGGCAGGCGACGACGCCTCACCTGAACCTATGGGTTTGCTTAACGTTGGCTTCGCGCTCAAGGAATCCTCTGGGAATGCGGGACGAGATTCGCGCTGGCAACCCGTTGCCCGCCGCGCGAAAGTCGAAAAGAAGCATTGTAAACGGTTGGGGTTGACGGTCGGCTGACGTTTTCGCGCGACGTTTGAGGCGGCGTTTGGTGGTTACGGAAGAATCGAACGGGCTGTGTATACTTGCGCGACTCGTTGCGCTTCATCGCGCTTCGTTGCTCAATCTGTTCCGTCATTCCGCCTCCAGGCCATTCCGCAATCAGGCAATTCAGGTATGCAAGAACCCACCCTCGGCGTCGCCATCATCACCAAAAACGCGGCGGCGCGGCTGACCGAATGTCTGCAGTCCGTGGCCTTTGCCGACCAGATCGTCGTGATTGACGGCGGCAGCACCGACGGCAGCGCCGATATCGCCCGCGCACACGGCGCCCGAGTGATCGAACAGACCGACTGGCCGGGCTTCGGCCCGCAAAAAAACCGCGCGGTCGACGCACTCGCCACCACGTGGATTCTCTCGCTCGACGCCGACGAAATCGTCTCGCCGGAACTCGCCTCCGCGATTCGCGCGGCGCTCGCCTCGCCCACTGCCGACGTGTACGCGGTAGACCGTCTATCGAGCTTTTGCGGCCACTGGATTCATCACAGCGGCTGGTATCCGGACTGGATTCCGCGCCTCTTCAAACGCGGCGCCGCGCGTTTCTCCAACGACCTCGTTCACGAACGTCTCGTGTTCGACACACCGGCGCAGCGCCTCGCCGGCAAGTTGATGCACTACTCGTACGAGAACTTCGAGGGCGTGTTACGCAAGCTCGACGCCTATTCGACCGCCGGCGCGCAACAGCGGCATGCGGCAGGCCAACGCGGCAGCTTCGGCAAGGCGCTTGGCCGCGGCGCCTGGGCGTTCGTGCGAACCTACGTGTTGCGGCGAGGCTTTCTCGACGGCCGCGCCGGCTTCATGATCGCGATGTTCAACGCCGAAACCGTGTACTACCGGTTTCTGAAACTCGCGCGGCTTGGAGAAAAACAGCGCTCACAGCCGCGCCCGCATCAATAGACGATCTCGATCGCGCTTCCGGCAAACTGGCCGCGCAGGTCGGCGAGCAGTTCGTCGGTCGGCTTCACGCGCCAGGCGTCGCCCAGACGCATTTCGCCCTCTGCATTTTCGCTGCGGTACACCACCTGAACGGCGAGCCCGTTCGGGATCTGAACCGGCTGACGCTGACGTCCATTGTCGCCGCCGTAGCCGCCACCGCCGCCGTTACGTCCGCCGCCGTTGCCGCCCCGCGATGAAACCGCCGGTGCCGGCGCTGCTTGAGGCTCGTCCTTGCCGGCACTATGAGCTTCAAGTACGCGCCGCAACGCCAGCGCATCCGCGTTGCCGTTCATCTGCACTTTCACGGCCTCGGCATAGCGACAACGCGCGCGGCCCAAGTCCATGACCGTGTCGACCGTGAAGCGAATGCCGCCCGTGAACGCGTCGTTACGCGCCTGGCCTTGCACGACCAGCAGTTCGTCTTCCTTGAACAGTTGCTTGTTCGCTTCGAACGTCTCGTTGAAGACCGTCACTTCGCATTGGCCGGTGCCGTCGTCGAGAACCGCGATCAGCATCTTGCCGCGCTGGGTCATCTGCGTGCGCAGCGACGCGATGATGCCCGCGACCAGCTTGTCGCGCCCTTCTTTCAACTCGCCGATTTTCTGGCGCACGAAGCGGCGCACTTCGTTCTTGTACGCGTCGAACAGATGGCCCGACAGGTAGAAGCCGAGCGCAGCCTTCTCTTCCTGCAGCTTCTTCTTTTCCGGCCACTCAGGTTCGTCGATCAGCTCGTGGCCTTGCGACGGCGCGTCGCCCATATCGAAGAGGCCCGCCTGCAGCGCGTTCGCGCTCGCCTGCTCGGCGGCTTCCATGGCGAGCGAAACCGAAGCGATCAGTTGCGCGCGATTCTGATGCAAGGTGTCGAACGCACCCGCGCGGATCAGCGCTTCAACCGTGCGACGATTGACGACGCGGCGGTCTATCCGGTTGCAGAAATCGAAGATGTCGATAAACGGACCGTCTTCGCGCGCGCGCAGGATTTCTTCGATCGCATTCTGGCCGCTGCCCTTGATCGCGCCGAGGCCGTAGCGGATCGTTTTGGAACGCTTGCCGTCCGCTTCCGCGACCGGCTCGAAACGATACGCCGACAGATTGATGTCCGGCGGCAGCACGGCCATCTTGTTGGCGAGACAGTCTTCGAACAGGATCTTGACCTTGTCCGTGTCGTCCATGGCGAGCGACATATTCGCAGCCATGAATTCCGCCGGATGATGGGCCTTCAGCCACGCGGTGTAATACGCGAGCAGCGCATATGCGGCCGCGTGCGACTTGTTGAAGCCGTAGCCCGCGAACTTCTCCATCAAGTCGAAGATTTCGTCGGCCTTTTCGCCGGTCAGCCCGTTCTTCGCGGCACCCTGACGGAACAGCTCGCGATGCTGGGCCATTTCCTCGGCCTTCTTCTTACCCATCGCACGGCGCAGCAAGTCGGCGCCGCCGAGCGAATAGCCGCCGATGATCTGCGCCATCTGCATCACCTGCTCCTGGTAGACCATGATGCCGTAGGTCTCTTTCAGAACAGGTTCGACACGCGGGTCCGGATACTCGACCACTTCGCGGCCGTGCTTACGCGCGCAGAAGCTCGGTATCAGGTCCATCGGGCCCGGACGATACAACGCGACCAGCGCGATGATGTCCTCGAAGCGGTCAGGCTGCGCGTCCTTCAGCATGCCCTGCATGCCGCGGCTTTCCAGCTGGAACACAGCGACCGTATTCGCTTTCTTCAGGATCGAGAACGACGCGGGATCGTCGAGCGGCACTTGCGCGAGCGACCAGTCTTTCTTCGACGGATCGAGACGGCGGATATAGCGCTCGGCCCAGTCGAGAATGGTCAGCGTAGTCAGACCCAGAAAGTCGAACTTCACGAGGCCGACGGCTTCGACGTCGTCCTTGTCGTACTGGCTCACGACGCCGCTTTCGTCGCCCTGGGTATAGAGCGGGCAGAAATCGGTCAGCTTTCCCGGGGCAATCAGCACGCCGCCCGCGTGCATGCCGACGTTGCGCGTAAGGCCTTCCACGCGTTGCGCGAGTTCGAGCAGCTGATGCACTTCGTCTTCGTTGTCGAAGCGCTCCTGCAACAGCGGCTCTTCCTTCATTGCGTCGGCGATGGTGACGTGCTTGCCTGGCTTGAACGGGATCAGCTTCGCGATGCCGTCCGTAAACATGTAGCCGAGATCGAGCACGCGGCCGATGTCGCGCACCGCTGCCTTCGCCGCCATCGTACCGAACGTCGCGATCTGGGACACGGCGTCCGCGCCGTACTTCTCCTTCACGTACTGGATCACGCGGTCGCGGCCGTGCTGACAGAAGTCGATGTCGAAGTCGGGCATCGACACGCGTTCCGGATTCAGGAAACGTTCGAACAGCAGGTTGTAGCGCAGCGGGTCGAGGTCGGTCACGCCCAGCGCGTACGCGACCAGCGACCCGGCACCCGAACCCCGACCTGGACCCACCGGCACGCCATTGTTCTTCGCCCAGTTGATGAAGTCGGCAACGATCAGGAAGTAGCCCGGAAAGCCCATCTTGATGATCGTGCCGCACTCGAATTCGAGCCGCTGGTAATACGTGTCGCGTTGTGCGGCACGCTCGGCTTCATCCGGATACAACTGCTCGAGCCGCTTTTCCAGCCCCTCTTTCGACAGATGCACGAGGTAATCGTCGAGCGACAGGCCATCTGGCGTCGGAAAGAGCGGCAGTTTCGGTTTGCCGAGTTCGAGCGTGAGGTTGCAGCGCTTGGCGATTTCTACCGTATTGGCCAGCGCCGACGGAATGTCCGCGAACAGCGCGGCCATTTCTTTCTGGGTGCGGAAATATTGCTCAGGCGTAAAGCGCTTCGAACGCCGCGGATTCGCGAGAATGTCGCCTTCGGAAATGCACACGCGCGCTTCATGCGCGGTAAAGTCGTCCGGCGTCATGAACTGCATGGGGTGCGTGGCGACTACCGGCAATTTCAACGACGCCGCCAGCGCGACCACCTGCTGCACGTACTGCTCCCCACCCGGCTGACCGCACCGCTGCAACTCGATATAGAAGCCGCCTGGAAACACCTTCGCCCAGTGCAGCGCGTTGCGTTTCGCCGCTTCCTGGTTGCCCGCGGCAAGCGCGAGGCCGATGTCGCCCTGCTGGGCGCCAGACAATGCGAGCAGTCCTTCGCCGAGCCCGGACTCCAGCCAGCCGGCCTCGATTTCCGCGCGGCCGCGATACTGGTTCGTGAGCGAAGCCTTGCTGAGCAACTCGCAGAGATTCAGGTAGCCGCGCCGGTCCTTGACCAGCAGCAGCAAGCGCGAAGGTTTGTCGCGGTCGTCGGGATTGGTGATCCACACGTCGCAGCCGGCAATGGGTTTGACCCCTTTGCCGCGCGCTTCCTTGTAGAAACGGACGAGGCCGAACGCGTTGCCGAGATCGGTGAGGGCGAGCGCGCCTTGACCGTCTTCGGCAGCTGCCTTGACGACGTCGTCAAGACGCACGATGCCGTCGGCAATCGAGAATTCGGAGTGAACGCGGAGATGAACGAAGCGGGGATCTGACATGGGCGACATTGTAACTCCACCCTTCCGGAGATTTCAGCGCAAAACCTCGCGTTAGCCATCCGGCCAAGGACGCTGGCGCGGCAGTACGATCCATGGGCGTTCGCAAGATTTTTGGAATGTTTCTTTGGGCGGCGCACGGAAATAATATGCGCAAGTTCGCGCGCCGTTTGCGCTAACGCAACCCACTGGCCATTCGGCCGAGTCAGGGAAACTGCCAGCTTGAGGGATAATATGGGTTTCGCCCTATTCGACGTGGCTGCAGCGCAGGACATCGGAAGGGCTTTCGGGCATTCACGCATGCGACCGCCTCACGGCGCATCCCGCGCCCGGTTTGACGCGACGCCGCCACTTATTACCGCTGGACACACATGAGTATCGTCAATCTCGCCGCGTATCATTTCGCGACCATCGAAGACACCGCTGCTTGGCGCCCGCACGTCACGGAGCGCTGTAATGCGCTCGGCTTGCGCGGCACCATTCTGCTGGCGCCGGAAGGCATCAACCTGTTCGTCGCGGGCACGCGCGAAGCCGCGGACGCGTTCATTGTGTACATCCGTCACGATCCGCTCTTCGAGGGCAAGTTCGCGAGCCTGCAATTCAAGGAAAGCCTGTCGGAAAAGCAGCCGTTCACGCGCATGCTGGTCAAGCTCAAGCGTGAAATCATCACGATGAAAAAGCCGGCCATCCGGCCGGAACTGGGCCGCGCGCCGTTCGTCGACGCACCCACGCTGAAAGCCTGGCTGGACCGCGGTCACGACGGCGAGGGCCGCCCGGTCGTCATGCTCGACACGCGTAACGCGTTCGAAGTCGACGTGGGCACGTTCGACAACGCGCTCGACTACCGCATCACTAAATTCAGCGAGTTTCCGGAAGTGATCGAGCAGAACCGTGCCGACCTCGAAGGCAAGACGATCGTATCGTTTTGCACCGGCGGCATTCGCTGCGAGAAGGCCGCGATCCACATGAAAGACGTGGGCATCGAGAACGTGTATCAGCTCGAAGGCGGCATCCTCAAGTATTTCGAGGAAGTGGGCGGCGCGCATTATCACGGCGACTGTTTCGTGTTCGACTACCGCACCGCGCTGAATCCGCAACTTGAGCCGACCGCGACCGCGCAATGCTTCGGCTGCCGCGCGGTGGTCACGCCTGAAGCGCAGCAGTCGCCCCTGTATGTGGCGGGCAAGACGTGTCCGGAATGCCATCCGGAGAGCAAAGCGGCTCGCGCTGCGTGAAAGCGGCGGGGTTTTTTAATGCGCGACGGGCGTCATTGCGCGGGGTGCGCGAGTCGTACTGCGCGTGGGGCCCATTGCGGCCGGACGCGCGGGTCGTGTTGAGCGCGGTATTTGCGGCTGAACACGTCGGTAGTTCCGGCGCGCGGTATTTGCGGCTGAACGCGCCCGTTATTTCAGCGCGCCGCCACTTTGCAGCCGAACGCGTCGATGATATCCAAGGCGCCGCACTTCCGGCTCAACAGAACCTGAACCTACAACGCATCATCGATCCATGAACTATCGCGGACGCTTCGCGCCGTCGCCCACCGGGCCGCTGCATTTCGGTTCGCTGGTGAGCGCGCTTGCAAGCTGGCTCGATGCCCGCGCGCATCGAGGCGCATGGCTCGTCCGCGTGGAAGATATCGACGGCCCACGCACCGTGCCGGGCGCCGCGCAAGACATCCTGGCCACACTTGAACGCTTCGGCATGCGCGCCGACGAGCCGCCGGTCTGGCAAAGCACGCAGATTCCGCGCTATCAGAAAGCGCTGGAACAGTTGAAGGCGGCGGGTCTCGTCTATCCATGCGGCTGCACGCGCAAAGAAATCGCCGACTCGCTGTTGCACGCACATGCGCGCAACACCACACTCGCCTATCCGGGCACTTGCCGCAACGGATTGCACGGCAAGCCGGCGCGCGCATGGCGACTGCGCGTGCCGGACGGGGACGCGGCCATCATCACTTTCGAGGATCGCTGGCAGGGCCAGCAGGTGCAGAATCTCGCCACCGAGGTCGGCGACTTCGTCCTCAGACGCGCGGACGACCAATGGGCGTATCAACTGGCGGTCGTAGTCGACGACGCCGACGCGCGCATCACGCACATTGTGCGAGGCGCGGACCTGATGGACTCAACGGCCAGGCAGATTTACTTGCAACGTTGCCTCGACCTGCCGACGCCTCAGTACTTGCATGTGCCCGTGGTGACGAATGAGCATGGCGAAAAACTCAGCAAACAGAACGGAGCGACCGCGCTCGATTGTGACAAACCACTCGAGGCACTAAGCGCCGCAGCACGGCATCTGGGACTGAATCTGGACGGCGGCGCGAGCGGCGGAACGTACATGACGTTGGAAGATTTTTATTCCGCGGCCATCGCCGCATGGTCGAAGCGAATGAGCTTGACCGTCTGAACACGCGCGGCGCTCAACGCGCCTGAAAGCGCGTGAACTGTAGAAAGCTATTCGCGCAATTTTCGCCAGCCCGAGAAGCCGCAAGGCGCCATAACAGCGCCACAGCAGCGCCAACCCACAAACAAACTTACGACGACGACTTCCGCGGCATACCAAACCCGCCCAGCAAAGCCGCGAGCGGCTGCTTGGAAGACGACTTCTGCGGCGCGGCCCCCGCAGCCTCGGCCTCTTCCACCTTGCGAACCGAAGCAGGCGACGGCTCATAAGGCTTGAGGAAGAAATCGTCCACAGGCTGCGCGCGATGATGATGCGGCCGATCGAAGGAACCCGACGGCGCGCCCGCGCGGCGGCGACTGCCCCGCTCGTCACGGCCCTCGCTACGCTCACGCCTCGGCGCGCGCTCTTCGTGATGATGGCGCACAGGTGCATCCACGGTCAGACGCTGCACATCCAGCGGACGCTTGATCAGCTTCTCGATGTCCGCCAGTTGCTTGCGCTCGTTGGGGCTGCACAGCGACAGCGCGTCGCCGGAAGCGCCGGCGCGGCCGGTGCGTCCGATGCGGTGCACGTAGTCTTCCGCGTTGAAGGGCAGATCGAAGTTGATCACCGCGGGCAGTTCGGCAATGTCGAGACCGCGCGCGGCGACGTCGGTGGCGACCAGCGCCTCGATCTCGCCACGCTTGAACGCATCCAGCGCCTGCATACGCTCGTTCTGCGTGCGGTCGCCGTGAATCGCCGTCGCGACCACGCCGTCGCGCTCCAGACTGCGCGCAAGACGGCTCGCGCCGATCTTGCTGTTGCAGAACACGATCACCTGCTTGAGGCTGCGCTGGCGAATCAATTGAACGACGGCGCCGGTCTTGTCGCCCTCGGAGACTTCATAAACGGTTTGCGTGACATTGGTCGCGGTCGAGTTGCTGCGCGCGACTTCAATGGTTTGCGGATTGCGCAGGTACGTGGCTGCCAGCTTCTTGATTTCACCCGAGAACGTGGCCGAAAACAGCAATGTCTGACGCTCTTTCGGCAGCAGATTCAGAATGCGCTGCAAGTCTGGCAGGAAGCCCATGTCGAGCATCCGATCGGCTTCGTCGAGCACGAGGATCTGTACCTGGCCGAGATTGGCCGTCTTCTGTTGCACGTGATCGAGCAGGCGGCCCGGCGTGGCGATCAGAATTTCGACGCCGCGGCGCAATTGCTCCGACTGCGGATTCATATCCACGCCGCCGAACACCACGGCGCTGCGCAGCGCCGTGTGCTTTGCATACGACTGAACGTTCGCGGCGACCTGGTCGGCCAGTTCGCGGGTCGGCGTGAGGATCAGCGCGCGCACCGGATGGCGGGCGGGCGAGGCGCTCGTGCTCGCCTGCGGCAACAGACGCTGGATGATCGGCAGCGAGAAGCTCGCGGTCTTGCCGGTGCCGGTTTGCGCGGCGCCCATGACGTCGCGGCCTGCCAGCACGACAGGAATCGCCTGCTCCTGAATCGGAGTGGGCGTGGTGTAGCCGGATTCCTTGACCGCTTTCAGGATGTCGGGTGCGAGACCGAATTGATCAAAAGTCGCAGTGCTGGGCGTGACGGCTGTGTCGGACATGGTGGCTTTCGCTAAAAATGCGCTTGGGCGCGTGCGCGCGGCAGCGGTCGGAACCGCAGAAGGCATCAGGATGAAGGCGGAGCCACGGCGTTCCGCACGGGACCCGTCGTTGCGGGAAAGAATGCGGCCGGCTCCGGCCGGCGGAAACACCCGCCGGAAAGGCCGGTATTGTAGCACTTCAGCAAAAACACTCATGGCGCATGCGCCGGCTTTCTGCTTACGCGGCGAAAGCCCGGCGCCGGTTTCACGTGCGCCCGCCGGTAACGCACCGCCGGCCCCAAGGCCTTGCTCGCGAGCGTAGTGCGTCGACACGACAGTTGCATGACAACCTGGCGGCATGTTTCTCAAAGACTGTCCTTAACAACACGCCCGCCGCCTCACCACGTTTCGCGCATCACCATCAGGCGCAATTCGGTCATGTCCTCGATCGCGTAGCGCACGCCTTCGCGCCCGAGCCCGGAGTCCTTGACGCCGCCGTACGGCATGTTATCGACGCGGAACGACGGCACGTCGTTGATCACGACGCCGCCCACTTCGAGTTCGTCCCACGCGCGATGCGCATGCGCGAGCGAATCGGTGAACACGCCGGCCTGCAGGCCGAATTCGCTGTCGTTGACGGTCGCGAGCGCGGCGCCGAAATCGTCGAAACGCTCCAGAATGGCGACCGGCCCGAATGCTTCCTTGCGATACAGGTCGGTGTCGCGCTTGACTTCTTCGAGAAGTGTGGCCTCGAACATCGCGCCCTCCACCTTGCCGCCCGCGACGATCTTCGCGCCCGCCTGCACCGCGCTCTCCATCCAGCCGGCGAGCCGCTTCGATTCCGATTCGGAAATCATCGGCCCCACGAAGGTCTTTTGGTCCTTCGGATCGCCCATCACGAGCGACTTCGTTTTGGCGATCAGCTTCTCGCGCAGCGCATCGTAAATGCTTGTGTGCACCAGAATCCGCTGCACGCCGATGCAGCTTTGCCCGGACTGATAAAACGCGCCGAACGCGAGGCGGTCGACCACATAGTCGAGCTTGCCGTCCTGATCGCCGTCGACGATCGCGGCCGCGTTTCCGCCCAGCTCCAGAATCACCTTCTTCTTGCCCGCGTTTTTCTTCAGTTCCCAGCCTACCGCTGGCGAGCCGGTGAAGGACAGCAGTTTGAAACGCTCGTCCGTGGTGAAGAGATCGGCGCCGTCGCGATGCGCGGGCAGAATCGAGAACGCGCCCTTCGGCAAGTCGGTTTCCGCGAGAATTTCGCCCATGATCAGCGCGCCGACCGGCGTGCGGCTCGCCGGCTTCAAGACGAACGGCACGCCCGCGGCGATAGCCGGCGCAACCTTATGCGCAGTCAGGTTCAGCGGAAAATTGAACGGCGAGATGAACGAACACGGACCGATCGGCACGCGCTTCACGTAGCCGTGGTAACCATTGGCGCGCGGCGAAATCTGCAGATTGACGATCTCGCCGTCGATCCGCACCGCTTCCTCGGCCGCGACCTTGAACGTGTCGATCAGACGCGTGACCTCGCCCTTCGAGTCGTTGATCGGTTTGCCCGCCTCGATGCACAGCGCGAGTGCCAGTTCGTCGTAGCGTTCGCGAAAGCGCTTCACGCAATGTTCGAGCACCGCCTGGCGCTTGAACGGAGGAAATGCGCGCAACGCGGGCATCGCGTCGACCGCGAAGCCAATTGCCTTGTCGATCGCGGCGGCGTCGGCCATTGCGACGCGGGTCGCCACTTCGCCGCTGAATTTGTCGGTGACTTCAAGATCCGTGTTGGCCGCCACCGCTTCGTTCGCGAGGTAGTACGGGTAGGTCTTGTTCAACATGACGCGTTCTCCTTCCGATAGGTGACAGCGGCAGCGCGAGGCAGACAAACACCCGCGCCGCTCACAGCTGCGCGGAGAGCCGCTTGATCTCGCGGTTCAGCACGCGCTCGTTATCCGAATAGTCGATGGGCACGTCGATCACATGCACGCCCGGCGTTGCGAAACAGTCGCGCAGCAAAGGCGCAAACTCGGCCGCGGATTCGATCCGATGCCCCTTCGCGCCATAACTCTGCGCGTACGCGACAAAGTCCGGATTCGCAAGCGTCATGCCGTAGTCAGGGAAATTCATATTCTCCTGCTTCCAGCGGATCATGCCGAAAGCGTCGTCGCGCACAATGAGGATCACCAGATCGAGCTTCAGACGCACCGCCGTTTCCAGCTCCTGCGAGTTCATCATGAAGCCGCCGTCGCCGCACACGGCCATCACCTTGCGGTCCGGGTGCACGATCCTGGTAGCAATCGCGGACGGCAAACCCGCGCCCATCGAGGCCAGCGCGTTGTCGAGCAGCAGCGAATTCGGCTCGTGCGCGCGGTAGTAGCGCGCGAACCAGATCTTGTACATGCCGTTGTCAAGACACACGATGCCGTCAACCGGCGTGGTCTCGTACACGTCGTTGACCAGCCGCACCGGGTACATCGGAAAGCGGTCGTCGTGCTGGCCTTTCACCAGATGCGCCTCGAAGTGCGCCTTGATTTCCTTGAAGCGCGTGAAATCCCAGTGCTCCTGGCGCTCCTTCAAACTCTCCTTCAGTTGCCACACGGCATTGGCGATGTCGCCGACCACTTCGATCTGCGGGAAATACACCGTATCGACTTCCGCGCCGAGGAAGTTGACGTGAATCACCGTTTTCTCGCCGGCCTCGCCGCTGCGCATGAAAAACGGCGGCTTCTCGATCACGTCGTGCCCGACATTGATGATGCAGTCGGCGTGATCGATCGCGCGGTGTACGAAGTCGCCATCGGACAAGGTGGCATTGCCGAGCCACATCGGATGCGATTCGTCGATCACGCCCTTGCCCATCTGCGTGGTAAAGAACGGAATGCCGATCTGGTCGACGAACTCGCGCAGCATCTTCGTCGTGGTCTTGCGGTTGCCGCCCGCGCCGATCATCAGTAACGGATGCTTCGCTTTCGTGATTGCCTCGGCGGCGCGCGCGACCGCTTTTTCCTCCGCGACGGGACGCCGGCTGTAGCTCTTCGGAATCGGCTTGCCGTCCCCCTCTTCATGCGCAACGTCTTCCGGCAGTTCGAGATGCGTGGCGCCCGGCCGCTCCTCTTCAGCCTGCCGGACGGCCTCGCGCACCGCCGCCGGAATATTGGCAACCGACACGATCTGGCGCGTGTATTTAGTGAGCGGCTCCATCATCCGCACCACGTCGACGATCTGGAAATGCCCCTGCTTGCTCGACTTGATCGGCTTTTGTCCAGTGACCATCAGCATCGGCATGCCGCCTAGCTGCGCGTAGGCCGCCGCCGTGACGAAGTTGGTCGCGCCGGGGCCGAGCGTCGCAAGACATACGCCGGTACGGCCCGTGAGACGTCCATAGGTCGCGGCCATGAAACCCGCCGCCTGTTCATGACGTGTCAGGATCAAGCGGATTTTCGAGCGGCGCAGCGATTCGAGCAGATCGAGATTTTCTTCACCGGGGATGCCGAACACGTACTCGACACCTTCAGCTTCCAGCGATTTGACGAACAGGTCCGATGCTTTCATGGAGGGTCTCGCTTGAGGGTACGGACGGGGGCGCAAAGCCTGGCCGTGGGTGAGCGGAAACGGACGATCGGAGACTCAGGCAACAGCGATGACGGAAACGGCGGCAGCGACGACGGCAACAACGGCAACAACGCGAATGCCATGCCGGACAGCTTACTACTCGAAGGGGAATGATGCGCGCAGGCGGGCAATGCCGCGAAGTCTAAGCGTGGAGCGAAGGCAGAAACGGAAGCAGAAGCAGAAGCAAAACCAGGCGGCAACTTCAGGCCGCCGCCGCATGAGGTTCAGCGATTGATGGTGATGCAGTCGGACAGCAGCGGCGGCGCGTCCTCGCCGGCCATGATGTCGTAGAGATCCGCGCGCGGGCCCTTGGTCCACCACGTATAGCTGCCGGCCTGATATTTCACGCCGGACGCCGCGATGGTGTTGACGAACAGCAGTTGCCTGCCCTTCACAGGCACGAGCGCGAAGCTCTGGCCGTTGGCCGTATTCCAATAGGTAACGTGCAGGATCTTGCCGGTTGCGCACGTGTACTTATGCGTTTGACGGTTTCTGGTCTGAACGTCTTCGAGATGCAAGGGCGCCGCGAACGCGCTGCCGTACATGCCCGCCAGAGTCGCCGCGAGGCTCACTGCAACCAGCCGATTCTTCATTGGATGCCTCAGTCGTTGCTGATCAAGGGTCGATCACTTCGGCGCAGGCATCGGTCGGCGCCGCGGCCACGTGTCCGACCACCGGCACGATCTTCAAACCAGCCGACGCAATACGGCACGGCGCGGCCGCGAGCTCGCACCCGGTCAATCCGGCGGACAGTGCGAGCAGCACGCCCACCGCGCCGAGACGGGCGGCCATGCCGCGCCAAGTTTTGCTACCGGATTCCAGCGACATACCCACCTCGACTTCAATGAGCCCGCCATCCATTCGACGAACTCCATTCATTCGGGCTGCGGGCGCCACGGATTTGCCGGGCAGCCACGCAGCGCGCGTCAACGCGCTGACTTCGCCGACACGGGACGCACCGCCGCCGCGGCCTGCTTCGCGCGCGAGCGTGCTTCGTCGGTATTCTCGCCGGTAGCCAGCGCGACACCCATGCGGCGCTTGACGAAGCTCTCCGGCTTGCCGAAGAGGCGCAGGTCCGCATTCGGGACCGCGAGCGCCGCGGCGACGCCTTCGAACGCAATGCCAGTCTCGTCCATGCCGCCGTAAATCACCGCCGACGCACCCGGCGCGCGCAGCGACGTATCTACCGGCAAACCGAGGATGGCACGCGCGTGCAATTCGAACTCCGAAAAGCGTTGCGAGCACAGCGTAACGAGACCGGTGTCGTGCGGACGCGGGCTGACCTCCGAGAACCATACGTCATCGCCACGGACGAAAAGTTCCACGCCGAACAGGCCCCGCCCGCCGAGCGCGGCTGTGACCTTGTGCGCGACTTCGCGCGAACGTTCGAGCGCGAGCGGACTCATCGGCTGCGGCTGCCATGATTCGACGTAATCGCCCGCCACCTGCACGTGACCGATCGGATCGCAGAAGTACGTGGCGACCTGGCCGTTCGACGGATCAACGGCGCGCACCGTCAACTGCGTGATCTCATATTCGAAATCGATAAAGCCTTCGACGATTACGCGGCCGTGATTCACGCGGCCGCCGGCCATCGCGTACTGCCAGGCGGGTTCGACATCGGCGTTGCTCCTGAGCACGGACTGCCCTTTGCCCGACGACGACATTACCGGCTTCACCACGCACGGATAACCGACTTTGACGATGCCCGCCCGCAGTTCGTCGAGCGAATCGGCGAACGCGTACGGCGAGGTGGGCAAACCGAGTTCTTCGGCGGCAAGACGGCGGATGCCTTCGCGATTCATGGTGAGTTGCGTGGCGCGCGCGGTCGGGATCACTTCGGCGAGACCGTCGCTTTCGATCGCGGCGAGCGCCTCCGTCGCGATCGCCTCGATTTCGGGGACGATCAGATGGGGGCGCTCCTGCTCGACGAGCGCGCGCAACGCGGCGCGGTCGGTCATGTCGATTACATGCGAGCGGTGCGCGACCTGGTGGCCCGGCGCATTCGGATAACGGTCGACCGCGATCACTTCCACGCCCAGCCGTTGCAGCGCGATGATCACTTCCTTGCCGAGTTCGCCCGCGCCGAGCAGCATCACGCGCGTGGCGGATTCAGAAAGGGGCGTGCCGATCCGTTGGCCGATCTGCATGGGGTCTCCAGATAAAAGTCGGATGAGGGTGGGATTGGGTAGATCACGATGTTAACATGCGGGCCCCTCGCCGCGCGTTGCTCGCGGCGGCCGCATTTTTATCCGCACACGAAGCGCGCGAAGGGCCACGACGCGGCGCCGGCGGCGCGCTTATGCTCCGCCGCGATCTCGATAAAGGCGCCGCACACGCTCCGGCTCGCGCGCGGTGCGCTGAGTGCGTTACCCTTACGCCTTCGCCAGTTTGAAGAGGAACGACGCCATGCACCCAAGCTTCTCCACGCGACGTCTCGCGCGCATCGCCCCCTACGCGCGCACGGCCCTCGCCGCGTTGAGTATCGCCACGCTGCTCGGTGCCTGCACGATCCCGAAACATCCGGATGCAGAAGCGCCCGCACCCGATCCGTTCAACCCGGCCGTCACCCAATTGCTCGACGATACGAGCTGGGTCCTCACCGCGTGGAAGCAGGCGGACGGCACGGCGCGCACGGTTCCGTTCGCAAGTCTCGGCGCGCCGATCACGCTCACGCTTTCCACGGCGACGGGCCAGCGCCATGCGAGCGGCTTTTCCGGCTGCAACCGCTATATGGGCTCGTACTCGCTGAAGGACGGCAAGCTGAGTTTCGGCACACTCGGCGGCACGCGCATGGCCTGCGCGACGCCGGGCGGACAGATCGAGAGCTCGTATCTGAACGCGCTGACGCATATCGACCGGACTGGCGTGCAGATGCGCGAGCCGCAACAAATGCAACTCGTGCTCGATAACGGCGATACGCTGGTTTTCGAGCGCAGCGCCAAATAGACGGAGCGCGGATTGTCCGGCGCGCCGGCCCGGTTTGCCCCAGGACGCGAGCATACTTGCGTCCGTCTCCGAAGCCGTGGGCTTCGCCGGTTTAAACTCGACGGATTGCGTTTTCCCAATCCGTCATTCGTTGATGTCTAGTATGCACACGGTAGTTTTCGGCTGGTTCGGCGGGTCGGCCGTCTGGTTCCTTCCTCTTTTGTGGAGGCTCGTCAAGTCAATGCTGCCGGGCGGCGCGGGTTTGCGCGGCCCCGGCACGATCCGGCTATGGCTCGGCTTCGTCTGCGTGATGTTGGCGAGCTGCACACTGGAGGCGTCGCTGATCGGCGTGGCCGGCATGAACGCGATGGGCCATGCGCTGACCGCGGGCTTCGGCCGCCTGCTCGGGCATATCGGCACGCCGCTCGCGGCGCTCGCACTGCTCGTCGTCAGCCTGCCCTGGCTGATCGGCTTCCATTGGCGCGAGTTTTTTGCGTGGGCCGACGGCGCATTCGGCCTCGGCCTGGCGTCACGCGGTCTTGCCAAGCGCGACGATGAAGCGCGCCGTCATCGCAGTGTCGACGACGGCGCGTCGTCGCATATTTCCGCTTCCACGAATACGATGGCGCCCCGGACCAACGGGCGTTACTCGCGGCCGACCGTTTGGCGGCCGCCTGTCAAAGGGCGCGCCGCGGGTGGGGCGGGTGTGGGTGGCGTGGGTGCAGGCGTGGTGCAATCCGCCGTGGGTAAGGATGCGACGGCGCGTGCGGCTGGAGAAAGCTGGCGAGCCGGACGAACTGCGCCGCGCAGCCAGCTTTCGCAGGTCGAGCCGGTGTTGCGCACGGGCGGTGCTATGCCGGCGCGGCAGGTCACCGCGCAGATGCAGATGCATGCCGCCGGGGCCAACAAGCCGCCGCGGACGCCTGCGGAACCGGTCGCACCGGTTGGATGGTTGCGTGACACGGCGCCACGCGCGGGTGCGTCTGGCGCGGGCTCGGCAGGGAAAGCCGGCGTAAGCGATGTCGCCAGCGCGGGCGCTGTGTCGCATGGCGGAAGTCGCTCGGCGCTTGAGCCACGGACTGGCGAGGCGTTGGGAATCGGCGCAGGTGTGGCGGGTGCGGGTGCGGGTGCGGGTGCGGGTGCGGGTGCGGCCAGTGCTGGCGCACCGGCGGCGGCAAATTCGCTGTTCCAACGCGCATCCGTCGACGGAAGCTTGCCGGCGACTCGCGCTTCCGCGCCATCGGATCGCGCGACGTCGTCCGGACAAGCGTTGCGGCCCACTCCACGCGCGAACGAAGTCATTGCGCCGTCAGACACTCGTCGGCCGATGTCGCCGGCGCCGAGCTACACGCGGCCAATGGCGCCAACGGAAAACGTCACGCCGCCCGCCAGCGTCCAGGAGACGTTGCGCAGCATCGCGGAAAACGCCGCGCGCTGGACCGACATCGCCGGGGTCAGCCTCGCACGAAGCACCGGCGCGGAAGGTGCCAAGATCGTGGGCGAAAACCTGGCGCCCGTCGCCGAATCCGCTTTGGCAACAGCGAAAGCGTCTGACTCCGCGCCAGCGTCAACGGTGGCATCCACACCGCATGGCGCCACGCCGTCCATCACTCGCACGCCGTTCGAGATGTTTGCGAGCCGATTCCATGAGACGGACGCGCCATCGCACACCTCGTCATTGGAAGAAGACATACCCTCATCAGCGGAAGAGTCGGATGTTCACTCGGACACCGACGCCAGCGCTGCTGCGCACGTGAGCCTGGATCGCGGCACCGAAGTCGAAGAACCCGTCGCTCCGCTCGCCGATCGCCTGCAGTTCAGCGAGCCGCAAAGCGCTCCGTCGACGCCGACGCCACATGTCGCAGGCACGAGCGCGAGTACAAGCACGACCGCAGCAACATCCACGGCCGATGTGCGAGTGGTAGCGCCCCCTACGCTCGCGGACGCAGACGAAGCCCCGGCGCACTCCAACACCGCACATGCTGCCGAAATCGCTGCCGACGTTGCCTCCGCGCCCGAGGAAAGCATCGCGCCGTGGGCATCATCCAACGTAGTTCGTTTCCCCGGCCTGTCGACGCAGACGTCGCAGCAATCGCAAGCGCAACCGCTTGCGCATGACGAACCACCACTCGCCTCCCCACGTCTCAGCGTCCCGACGACCGCTCCAACAACCGAGACATCAGCCCGAACCCCAGGCCTTTCATCCACGCCGCCCGCTTCATCGCCGCTCCAATCAGCCGGCGAGCCCTCTCCCGAGCCGCTGGTCCTGCGCGCGCCGCTGCGTGGCCACAGCCCAACTAGCGGCTTCGAATTCCACGCGCCGGCCGCGTCGATGGTGGAATTGCCCACGCTTGATCTGCTCGCGCGCGCGGACACCGACGTTGAGCCCGTCTCCGAAGAAAAGCTCATCGAAACCGGCTTGCTGATCGAACAACGCTTGCAGGAATTCAAGGTGCCGGTGACGGTGGTCGGCGCGTCGGCCGGTCCGGTCATCACGCGCTTCGAGGTGGAGCCGGCGCTCGGCGTGCGCGGCAGTCAGATCGTCGGCCTGATGAAGGACCTGTCGCGCGGTCTCGGGCTCACGTCGATCCGCGTCGTCGAAACGATTCCGGGCAAGACCTGCATGGGTCTCGAATTGCCGAACGCGAAGCGCCAGACCATCCGCTTGTCCGAGATCCTCGAAGCGAGTGTCTATCAGAACTCCCATTCACAATTGACGCTTGCGATGGGCAAGGACATCACCGGTCATCCGGTGGTCGCCGATCTCGCCAAGGCGCCGCACATGCTGGTTGCGGGCACAACCGGCTCGGGCAAGTCGGTCGCGATCAACGCGATGATCTGCTCGCTGCTCTACAAGGCGACGCCCGAGGAAGTGCGCCTCATCATGATCGACCCGAAGATGCTCGAGCTGTCGGTCTACGAAGGCATTCCGCATCTGCTCGCGCCGGTCGTCACGGACATGAAGCTCGCCGCCAACGCGCTCAACTGGTGTGTCGGCGAAATGGAAAAGCGCTACCGCCTGATGTCCGCGGTCGGCGTGCGCAATCTGCCGGGTTTCAACCAGAAAATTCGCGACACCGAAGCGAAGGGCAAGAAGCTCGGCAATCCGTTTTCGCTGACGCCCGAGGCGCCCGAGCCGCTCGCCCCGCTGCCGCTGATCGTCGTCGTGATCGACGAACTCGCCGATTTGATGATGGTGGCCGGCAAGAAGATCGAAGAACTGATCGCGCGGCTCGCGCAAAAAGCGCGCGCGGCGGGCATCCATCTGATCCTGGCAACGCAGCGGCCCTCGGTGGATGTGATCACCGGGCTCATCAAGGCGAATATTCCGACGCGCGTCGCCTTCCAGGTGTCGTCGAAAATCGACTCGCGCACGATTCTCGATCAGATGGGCGCGGAGTCGCTGCTCGGCCAGGGCGACATGCTGTTCCTGCCGCCAGGCACCGGCTACCCGCAGCGCGTGCACGGCGCGTTCGTCGCGGATGAGGAAGTGCACCGAATCGTCGAATATCTGAAGCAGTTCGGCGAGCCGCAGTACGAGGAAGGCATTCTCGACGGCCCGGCCACCGATGGCGGCGCCGCGCAGGACCTGTTCGGCGATTCGCCGGATGCGGAAGCCGATCCGCTTTACGACGAAGCCGTCGCGTTCGTCGTGCGCACGCGGCGCGCGTCGATCTCGTCGGTGCAGCGGCAGTTGCGCATCGGCTATAACCGCGCGGCGCGTCTCGTCGAGCAGATGGAAAGCGCCGGGCTGGTGTCCGCAATGGGTATCAACGGCAGCCGTGAAGTGCTCGCGCCGGGGCCGGCGGAATAGACGGCTGTCATGGCAAGTTCATTGCTGCCGGCGTATTGAATACGCGTCACGACAGCGAAAACGCCAGCCACCAAACAACGGGCCGCTCCAAGCGGCCCGTTTTTCATTCACCGTGCGCTGACGCGATCAAACATCGCTCACGATGGCGACACGAGCTTGAAATCGACCGGCGAGCCGATCTCGATACGCTTCGGATTCGCTTCGAGCAGACCGCTCTGCTGATCGCGCCGGAACACATACACGGTATCGCTGTTCTGATTGCCGACGATCAACCACTTGCCTGTCGGGTCGATCGCAAACTCACGCGGCGACTTGCCGAGGCTGGATTGATGGCCGATCTTTTTCAGGTGCCCATTGGCGGGATCGATGGAGAAGATCACGATCTCGTTGGCATCGCCGCGATTGGTCGCGTACAGAAAGCGCCCGTCCGGCGACAAGTGGATCGCCGCGGCGCCTACCGCGCCCTTGAAGCCCGGCTCGGTCAGAGAAACGGTCTGAACCTGCGTGAGCTTGCCGTCGTCGTAATTGAACATGCTGACGGTCGCGGTGAGTTCGCTCGTCAGATACGCATGCTTGCCATCGGCGCCGAACACCAGATGCCGCGGGCCGGTGCCCGGCTTTTCCTGCGTGTAGCGCCAGTCGGTCGGCCCGAACAGGCCGCGGCTGCCGTCAGGCGTGTAGCGGTACGAGTACAGCTTGTCAGCGCCGAGATCCTGCGCAAACAGATAGCGGCCGTCGGGCGAAAACACGGTGGAATGCACATGCGAGTTGTCCTGGCGTCCTTTCACGGGACCGCCGCCTTCATGATGCACCGTCAGCACCGACGCGCCGAGCTGGCCGTCCGCCTGCACCGGAAACACGGCGAAGCTGCCGCCCGGATTGGCCGCCACCGAGTAGTTCGCGGTTAGCAGATATTTGCCATCCGGCGACAGGCTCAGGTAGCACGGATCGTTGCCATCTGCCGAAACCTTGTTGAGGAAGCTCAACTGGCCACTGGCGGCGTCGAAGCGAAATGCGCTGACGCCGCCGCGCTGGGTGGCCGGCCCGTTGTCGCCGGGCAGTTCGTTGACGGCGTAGACAAAACGGCGGTCGCGGCTGACCACGAGATACGACGGGTTCACCGTCTGCGCGACCGACACGCGCGTCGCGTCGCCGGTCTTCGTGTCGAAGCGATAGACATACAGCCCCTCGCTCTTGCCGCCGGTGTAAGTGCCGACCAGCATGTCATAGACCCCATCGGCGGGCGCCGGGCCGGCATCTTGCGCAAACGCGGGCGAAGCGACAATCGAGACCATGAGCGCGAAACCTTTTATGATCGAGCGGGCGGCGCGCATTGGAGCGAATGCACGCGCGCGCCGTAAAGTTGAGCCAGCATCGGCATACGAAGAAGGCGGATTAGGACCTGGAGCCGCGCGCATAGCGGCCCGGTGACGACGAAGCATGTGACCTCCTCTACATTGGTTATTTGCATGAATCGGTTGTCATAGTGTCTCTGGTCTGCAGCGCGCTGGCCGAGCGTCGCTCCTGTCGGGCAAGTATAGAAGTGTTGCATCGGATCATGCAGCGAAGCGGCTGGGCAGCGGTCCGTCCGTCGGGCGGCATTCTGTCGGGCACGGACGCTGCATCGGGTAGTCATAGACGCCGCATCGGGTAGCAATTGTCCCGCCTGGCGGGACGTTTCTTCAATCGCGTGTCACCACACTACGGAGTCTTCATGAACGTCACACTCAGCCTGGGCCCGCTGGTTTCCTTGATCGCCGGCATTCTGATTCTGGTGATGCCGCGGCTTTTGAACTACATCGTCGCGCTTTACCTGATCATCATCGGGATCATTGGGATTTTTGGCGTGGGGTCGTCGCACTTCTAGGAGCGGGAGCCGAGTGTCGACTGTCTCGATCAACGCGCAGCCGGGAGCACGACGGCCCGGCTGCGCTCTGTAAAAGGAAGCGTGGATGCAGCGAGTGAGATCGCGGCTCGCGCGCGACAAAGCACAGGCACGCGCGCCGAACCTGGCGCTGCCGGTCATTGCCGCGAGTTGGCAGGAGAAATCAGGCGCCCAGGCGACACAGAACAACCGGGCTGATGTTCGCCGCCCGGATGCCGATTATGCTTGCCAGGGGCCGGAGTCAGCCGTTCGAAAGCTGGTCCAGACGCCAACGCCCCTGCAGCGAGAGCGCGCCGACGGCATAATGGCCGTCACCTTCCTGGTAGCGCCGGAAGCAGGCTCGTTCGATCAGAAAGCTCGCGGCGGTCTGCATGCCATTGCGGCTCAGACCAAGGCGGCCATGATCGAGAGGCAACATTGAATCGTCCGCAAGCTGGCTCGCGGCGGAGAGAATCGTGATGCAGTCGGATTTTGACGGATTCAGCATGGCTTTCGTCCTCGAAACGGCGTGTGCATGCGCGATGAATAAGCCGGTTCGCAAATCAGGAAGATTTTCGAATCGACCAGAATACCGATTGTAGGCACAGGTTTGACATTTACCAACCCGCGTTTTGCCGCATTGCCCGTTGCGCCAAAAAGCATCGCGCGAGTCGGCAAAGAACAACGAACGGGACGCGGCGAACTTTGCCGGTCCTGCTACTGAAACGCATCGATACGCACCTTCATGCCCGCACTCATCGAAGACTATGCGCTCATCGGCGACGGCCACACGGCCGCGCTTGTTTCCCGCGAGGGTTCCGTCGACTGGCTCTGCTGGCCGCGCTTCGACTCCGGCGCCTGTTTTGCCGCGCTGCTCGGCACCCCGGACAACGGCCGCTGGCAGATTTGCCCCGACTCCGACACGCCCGCGACAATCACCCGCCGTTATCGCGGCGAGACGTTGATTCTCGAGACCGACTTCGAAACGCCCGAAGGCGCCGTCACGCTCGTCGACTTCATGCCGCCTGGCAACGGCTGGTCGGAGATGGTGCGCATCGTCGTCGGCAGGCGCGGCACCGTGCGCATGAAGATGGAGCTGGTGCTGCGCTTCGACTACGGCTTTTCGATTCCGTGGGTCGACCGCCTGAAACACGACAGCGGCATCAAAGCGATCGTCGGCCCGGATAACGCCGTGCTGCGCACGCCCGTCGAATTACATGGCGAGAACATGAAGACCGTCGCCGAATTCACCGTCAGCGAAGGTGAGCGCGTGCCTTTCTCGCTCGCTTATGCGGCCTCGCATCTGCGGCTTCCGCCCGCGCGCGATCCGCACACGGCGCTCGCGCGCACCGAAAATCACTGGCTCGAATGGTCGGCGCGCAGCACCATCGAAGGAAGATGGGCCGAGCCGATACGCCGCTCGCTGATCACGCTGCGGGCGCTCGCCTACGAGCCGACTGGCGGAATTGTCGCCGCGCCCACCACCTCGCTGCCGGAACAGCTAGGCGGCACTCGCAACTGGGACTACCGCTACTGCTGGCTGCGCGACGCCACGATCACGCTGCTCGCGCTGATGCGCGGCGGCTACTACGACGAAGCACGCGCATGGCGCAGCTGGCTCGGCCGGGTGATGGCCGGCGCGCCCGACCAGTTGCAGATCATGTATGGTCTTGCCGGCGAGCGGCGTCTGCCCGAATTCGAAGTCGACTGGCTGCCCGGCTATCAGGGCGCGAAGCCCGTGCGAATCGGCAACAACGCGGTCGGCCAGCGCCAGCTCGACGTTTATGGCGAAGTGATGAACGCGCTGCATCTGGCCCGTGTCGGCGGCTTGCAGGCGGACGACACCGCGTGGAACGTGCAACGCGCGCTGCTGCGCCACCTCGACACGATCTGGCAGGAACCCGACGAGGGCATCTGGGAAACGCGCGGCGGGCGCCAGCATTTCACTTTCTCGAAGGTGATGGCGTGGGTCGCGTTCGACCGTGCGCTTGCATCGGCGGAAATGTTCAAGCTCGACGGCCCGCTCGACGAATGGCGCGCCACGCGTGCAAAAATTCATGCGGAAGTCTGCGAGAAGGCGTGGAATCCGGCGCGCAATGCATTTTCGCAGGCCTACGGCAGCGATCAGCTCGACGCCAGCGTGCTACTCTTGCCGCTCGTCGGGTTCCTGCCGCCCGATGATCCGCGCGTGAAAGGCACGTTGGCCGCGATCGAAGCCGATCTGATGCACGACGGCTTCGTGATGCGTTACCGCACGACCGAATACGACGACGGCCTGCCGCCCGGGGAAGGCACGTTTCTGGCTTGTTCGTTCTGGATGGTGGACAACCTGGCATTGCAAGGCCGCCTCGACGAAGCGATCGCCATGTACGAACGGCTGATCGCGCTGTGCAACGACGTGGGTCTGCTGGCGGAGGAATACGACCCGGCCGCGAAGCGGCTGGTCGGCAACTTCCCGCAGGCGTTCTCGCATGTGGCGCTCGTGAACACGGGCCTGAACCTGATGAAGCACGAACAGGCGATGGCGCGGGCCACGGGCCAGCCATCCCATAACGGCATAGATGACGCAAAACTTAAGGCTGCGGCAAGTCCGCATAGCGGCACGGCAACATCGCCAGTACCATGATTCAATGACACTTTTACGGGAGAGCGCCGCCCGATTGCTGCATTGCACAAGCACGCTTGTTTGTATATGATCGAACAGTCTGTCGGCCGACAATAATGTGCCAACAACCAATACGGCCTGCCGCAACGCCACACGCGTGTTTGCGAAGCCCCATGCGAACCGCTTAAAACGGAGCACCCATGCTCTACCAACTGCACGAATTCCAGCGGGCTATGCTGAGCCCGCTTACCGCCTGGGCTCAGGCCGCGTCCAAATCGTTCGCGAATCCTGCCAGCCCGCTGGCTTACGTGCCCGGCGCAACGCGCCTTTCCGCCGGTTACGAACTGCTCTACCGGCTCGGCAAAGATTACGAAAAGCCGGAGTTCAACCTTCATCAAATTGTTAAAGATGGTCACAACATTCCGATCATCGAGCAAACAATCATTGAGAAGCCGTTCTGCCGCCTGATGCGCTTCAAGCGTTTCGCGGACGACAGCGACGCCGTGACCCAACTCAAGGACGAGCCCGTCGTACTCGTGTGCGCGCCGTTGTCGGGTCACCATGCCACGCTGCTGCGTGACACAGTGCGCACGTTGTTACAGGACCACAAGGTTTATCTGACCGACTGGATCGACGCGCGCATGGTGCCGCTCGAAGACGGCGAGTTCAATCTCGACGACTACGTCGCCTACATTCAGGAATTCATCCGCCACATCGGTGCAAAGAATCTGCATGTGATCTCCGTGTGTCAGCCGACCGTGCCGGTGCTCGCCGCCATTTCGCTGCTGGCAAGCCGCGGCGAAGACACGCCGCGCACCATGACGATGATGGGCGGACCGATCGACGCGCGTAAGAGCCCTACGTCGGTCAACTCGCTCGCCACACAGCACTCGTACGAGTGGTTCGAGAACAACGTGATTTTCACGGTGCCGCCAAACTATCCGGGCGTGGGCCGCAAGGTCTACCCGGGCTTTCTGCAGCACACCGGTTTCGTCGCGATGAACCCGGAACGCCATGCGGCTTCGCATTGGGACTTCTACCAGAGCCTGCTGCGCGGCGACGAAGACGACGCCGAAGCGCATCGCCGTTTCTACGACGAGTACAACGCAGTGCTCGACATGGACGCCGATTACTATCTCGACACCATCCGCGTGGTGTTTCAGGAGTTCAGCCTGGCCGAGGGCACCTGGGAGGTGGCGGGTGAACGCGTGCGGCCGCAGGACATCACGAAGACTGCTCTCTTCACGATCGAAGGCGAACTGGACGATATTTCCGGCGACGGCCAGACCTATGCCGCGCATGGGTTGTGCACCGGCATTCCGGAGAAGGACAAGCGTCATTTCACGGCGGAGAAGTGCGGGCACTACGGTATTTTTTCGGGCCGCCGCTGGCGCACGATCATTTATCCACAGCTGCGCGACTTCATCCTCGAGCACAATAAGGCGCCGAAAGTAGCGAAGGAAAAAGCCGAAGTCTGAACGGCGCTTATGTAGCCAATACGAACGGCCTCCTTTGGGAGGCCGTTATTTTTTCAGCTGTATCTAAAGACTCTGTTGAGAAGCGTCTGAAGCGTTCTTAGTTTTGAGAGTGTGACGCGAGGCGTCGGCTTATTTTCGCAACAGATAAGCAAGCAGTAGCTCGGTGTTCATCTGGATCACCTCACTGCGTTCGCTCGCACTGCTGAAATCGCGGCCAAGCGTGGCTTCGAGCGTGAAGCGATTCGACACGATGTAATAGCCCATGCCCGACAGCGTGACATAGAAGCGCAGCGGATCGACGTTGGTGCGAAACAGCCCCGCGCGTTGACCCCGCTCGAGGATGCTGCCGAGCGTGGCAACGATCGGCGAAATCATTTCGCGGATACGCGTCGACTTCTGCATATAACGCGCCTCATGCAGATTCTCGTTATTGACGAGGCGCAGCAATTCGGGATGATCGCGGTAGTAATCCCAAACAAAATGCGCGAGGCGCGTAACGGCCTCAACCGGCGCAATGCCGTTCAGTTCGAGCGTGCGTTCCGCTTCGTTGAGCGCGCTGAACGCGTGCTCGAGCACTGCCGTGAAAAGCTGCTCCTTGCTACCGAAGTAGTAGTAGAGCATGCGTTCGTTCGTCTCCGCCCGGCGGGCGATCTGATCGACGCGCGCGCCGAATAGCCCACCATTTGCAAACTCTTCGGCTGCCGCAAGCAGAATGCGACGCCGGGTGCCTTCAGGATCTCTTTTGATTTTCGGCTGATTCATGGTGGCATTGTCTTCGTGAGCCGCGTTATCCGGATCGCACCGCCGGCCTCTCCTCGGGCCTTGCACCGACAGCACTGAACGGGCTGGTTGGGGGAACACCCTTCTGCGGTCTTTCGAAAAAAGCGCTTCGATTATGGCACATGGATTGCCAATGGCAATTGGGGAAATCGGCGATAATGTGGCATTTAGTTCAAGCTGTGCGGCCGCCCGCCGAGCCCCGCTTGGCCCTATATCGTGACCGTGACAGAGATCAAAACACTCGCAGATCGCATCGAAGATCTGCTTCCCCAGACGCAATGCACCAAGTGCGGTTATCCGGCCTGCCGTCCGTATGCCGAGGCTGTCGCATGCGGCGAAGCCAACTACAACCAGTGCCCGCCTGGTGGCGCCGAAGGCGTCGCGCGCCTCGCCGCCTTGCTCGGCAAACCGGTGATTCCGCTCAATTCCGCCAATGGTGTCGAAAGGCCGCGTCCGCTGGCGGTTATCGACGAACAACTGTGCATCGGCTGCACGTTGTGCATGCAGGCGTGTCCGGTCGATGCAATAGTTGGGGCACCGAAACAGATGCACACGGTGGTCGCCGAACTCTGCACAGGCTGCGACCTGTGTGTGCCGCCGTGCCCGGTCGACTGCATTTCGATGCCGCCGGTCACCGGCGAGTCGACCGGCTGGAATGCATGGAGCCAGGCGCAAGCCGACGCGGCGCGCGAGCGGCATGACCGGCGGGAGGCGCGTCTCGCGCGCGACCGTGAAGCCGCCGAGGCGCGTGCTGCGGCGCGGCGAACCGGCGGCGTGACCGCGCTTGCAACCACTGACGCGTCGTCAAACAACGTTCCCGCAGCCGCAACTTCCGCCGCATCTGCCACCTCTGTCACCGACGACGCCGACGCGAAGAAACGCGCGATCATCCAGGCCGCGCTTGAGCGTGCGCGCAAGAAGAAGGAAGAGCTGGCCGCCAAAGGCCAAGGCCCGTTGAACACCGAGCAGGTAAGCGCGGACGTGCAGGCGCAGATCGACGCGGCCGAAGCACGCCGCCGCCGTCTGGGACTCGCCGGAAAGCCCGCCGAAAAATCCACCGAAAATTCTGCCGAAAATCTCGCCGAAGACGGCGCCAAAACACAGCCGCCGCCAACACCGGCCGGCACGCGCAATCCGCGCTAACTGCTTCCGCCCCGCTCAGCATGAATGCGAATAAACGCCGCGCCATCTACGAGACGCTTCAGAGCATCAACCCGCATCCAACGACCGAACTCGAGTACACCACACCGTTCCAACTGCTGATTGCCGTGCTGCTCTCCGCGCAGGCGACGGACGTATCCGTCAACAAGGCAATGCGCAAGATGTTCCCGGTCGCCAACACGCCGAGGAAAATCCTCGAACTCGGCGAGGAAGGCGTGGCGAACTACATCAAGACAATCGGCCTGTACCGGAACAAGGCGAAGAACGTGATTGCGACTTGCCGCATTCTGCTCGACCAGTTCGGTGGCGAAGTGCCTGAGGATCGGGAAGCGCTCGAAAGCCTGCCGGGTGTCGGACGGAAAACCGCCAACGTGATTCTGAACACCGCGTTCGGCCATCCGACCATTGCCGTCGATACGCACATCTTTCGGGTTGCGAATCGAACCGGGCTGGCGCCCGGCAAAGACGTCCGCGCGGTCGAAGCGGCGCTCGATAAATTCACACCTGCCGAGTTCAAGAAGGACGCGCATCACTGGCTGATTCTGCACGGGCGCTATGTGTGCAAGGCGCGCCGGCCCGAGTGCTGGCATTGCGTGATCGAACCGCTTTGCGAGTTCCGGCCGAAAACGCCGCCGCCCGATCTGTGAACGGGTGCACCGTCAGCGTGCCACGCCGTGGGCGCGTAAAATAGTGCGTCACACGCGGCGCGCGGCGCGCGGCGACCGCGTCATAGCAGCCGCCAGTTGCGGCCCGCCTGCGCCGCGTTCTTCTCTGACACTCCCCATTCAATGCACCGGTCCCACGATGTTCAATCCCAGCCGCGACGAAGTCCGTCAATTTTTCACCCACACCTGGCGCAAGCAACGTCAGGGCGAGATTCTGACGCCGCTCGAAGCGATCGCCGCGGACTGGATCACCGAGCATCCCGAATATCACGCGGACCTGACCGATGCAGATGCGGCCCAGGCTCAGGACTACTCGCCGGAGCGCGGGCAGACTAATCCGTTCCTGCATCTGTCGATGCATCTGGCCATCAGCGAACAGTTGTCGATCGATCAGCCGCCCGGCATTCGTGCCGCGCACGAGCGTCTCGCCGCCCGGCTCGGTTCGACGCACGACGCGCAGCACGCGATCATGGAGTGCCTCGGCGAAACGATCTGGGAAGCACAGCGCACCGGTCTGCCGCCGGACACCGACGCCTATTTGCAGCGAATCGAACGGCGCGCTACACGGGACTGACGGCGGGCGACTGACGGCGCGAGACCGAAAGCGGATTGACGGCGCATCTGGCCACAAACGCACGCTTCAAAAAACACGCCCTGAAAACACAACACCCCGCCGAAGCAGGGTGTCGTTCAGTCTCACACAAACGCGCTTACGGCGCGGCGCGCTTACTTCTTCTGCACCAGATCGCCGTTCAGCGACTCGATATAAGCCGCGATGTCTTTCATGTCGCCCTGCGACAGGCTTTGCACCTGTGCCTGCATGATCGCGTTGTTGCGACCGAGGTGCGGGTTGCCGTTGCCCATCTGATATTGACGCAGCGCCCAGTAAATGTAATCGGCGTGCTGACCGGCGAGCTTCGGATATTCCGGGCTCACCGGTTTGTTGAGGTTCGCGCCATGGCATGCCGCGCAGTTGTGGCTCTCTGAGAGCACCTTGCCGTTGCCGGCGTCAGCCGCCTGCGCGACGCTCGCTGCAAGCAGAGCGAATACCGCCGCTGACGCGCATGCAGCCTTGAACGCCGTGAGGAGTGCCTGTTGGGGCTTATTCATGAATTCTCCTATCCCGCGAATTTAATAGCCGAGTGACTGGATGGATAACCGCAGCCGATCACTTGTCGGGATTGCTCTTCGATGAGGAATTTTGCGCCGCATAGTAGGCAGCGATGTCAGCGATGTCCTGATCCGATAGCGACGCGGTGATCGCGTGCATCGTTTCGAAATGGCGGTCGCCCTTCTTGTAGCCGCGCAGGGCGTTCTGGAGATACGCCTGATTCTGGCCGCCGAGCATGGGCACGCGGTAGACCTCAGGGTAAGCCGTGCGATATTCAGGGATGCCGTGGCAGCCAATACACATCGCGACCTTGCCTTGGCCCGCTTTCGCGTTGCCGACGACATCCGCTGCCTGCGCACTGGCCGCATAGCCCGCGAGCACCGACAGCGCTGCGATCACGACGTGTTTGCCGACGAATTTATTCATAGCATGTAACCTGGCTTGAAGGGAAACGGGCGCCCAAAAAGGCAACGGCCCGCGCCGTTATTCTTATTGGAGCCACGCAGGCCAAAAAAATCGGGCTAATTGTACCGCGACGCCGCGCCAAACGTCCACCGCGCGGGGCCCGCGGCGCGGCGGGCCGCCGCGGGCGGCCGTGGCGAGCGCGCGAGGTTATGGCCGCGGGCCGCGTGCGACAAGCCATTTTGCGGCCCTTTTCCCGCACGTCGCGGGGCCTGGCGGCGCTCGCGCGACCGCGGGTGGAACCTTACGCGAGCCGGTTTCAGGCCAACAGGGCTTCTGACTTATACTGGGTTTTTTTCCGCCCAACGAGCATCTCACCATGCGTTTCGAAGGCTCATCGCAGTACGTCGCCACCGACGACCTCAAACTCGCGGTCAACGCCGCGATGACGCTCAAGCGCCCGCTGTTGATCAAGGGCGAGCCCGGCACCGGCAAGACCATGCTGGCAGAAGAAGTCGCCGCCGCGCTCGGAATGCCGCTGCTGCAGTGGCATATCAAGTCCACCACCAAGGCCCAGCAGGGCCTGTATGAATACGACGCGGTGTCGCGCCTGCGCGATTCGCAACTCGGCGACGAGCGCGTGAAGGATATCCGCAACTACATCGTCAAAGGTGTGCTGTGGCAGGCGTTCGAGTCGGACGAGCAAACCGTGCTGCTGATCGACGAGATCGACAAGGCCGACATCGAGTTTCCGAACGATCTGCTGCGCGAACTCGACCGCATGGAGTTCTATGTGTACGAGACGCACGAGCTGATCCGCGCGAAACAGCGTCCACTCGTCATCATCACGTCGAACAACGAGAAGGAGCTGCCCGACGCGTTTTTGCGCCGCTGCTTTTTCCACTACATCAAGTTCCCCGATCCGGCCACGATGCAGCAGATCGTCGAGGTGCATTACCCCGGCATCAAGAAGGAACTGCTGGGCGCGGCTATGCAGAGCTTTTTCGAGTTGCGCAACGTCGCGGGTTTGAAGAAAAAGCCGTCCACGTCGGAATTGCTGGACTGGCTCAAGCTGCTGCTCGCCGAAGACATTCCGCCTGAGGCGCTGCGCTCGTCGGATCAGAAGCAGATCATTCCGCCGCTGCACGGCGCGCTGCTGAAGAACGAACAGGACGTGAGCCTGTTCGAGCGGCTGATCTTCATGAACCGCAATAATCGTTGAAGCCATGAGCCACCGCGGATGAGCGCCCCGTCCCGCGCACCCGCCGCCGCAGAGGACCCAGCATGCTGATCGACTTCTTCTACTCGCTACGCGCCGCGAAGCTGCCCGTGTCGGTGAAGGAATACCTGACGCTGCTCGAGGCGCTCAAAGCCAACGTCATCGCGCCGTCGCTCGACGAGTTCTATTACCTCGCGCGCATGACGCTCGTGAAGGACGAGCAGTACTTCGACAAGTTCGACCAGGCGTTCGGCGCGTATTTCAACGGCGTCGCGCAGACCTCGGAACTCGCATTCGATGTCCCGCTCGACTGGTTGAAAAAGAAGCTGCAACGCGATCTGTCGCCGGAAGAAAAAGCGCAGATCGAAGCCATGGGCGGCATCGATAAGCTCATGGAACGCCTGAAGCAACTGTTCGACGAACAGAAGGAGCGTCACGAAGGCGGCAACAAATGGATCGGCACGGGCGGCACCTCGCCGTTCGGCAATGGCGGCTATAACCCGGAAGGCGTGCGCATCGGCGGCGACTCGGCGGGCAACCGCACGGCAGTGAAAGTGTGGGAGGCGCGCGCCTATCGCGATTACGACGACCAGGTCGAAATCGGCACGCGCAACATCAAGGTGGCGTTACGCCGCTTGCGCCGCTTCGCGCGCGAAGGCGCGGCCGAAGAACTCGATCTGCCCGATACGATCCGCAGCACGGCCGCGAACGCCGGCTGGCTCGACTTGAAGATGGTGCCCGAGCGGCACAACAAGGTGAAGGTGCTGATGCTGCTGGACGTAGGCGGCTCGATGGACGATCACATCAAGCGCACCGAAGAGCTGTTCTCCGCCGCGAAGGCCGAGTTCAAGCACCTCGAGTTCTATTACTTCCACAACTGCGTGTACGACTTCCTGTGGAAAAACAATCGCCGCCGCCACGCGGAGCGCATGCCGACGTGGGACGTGCTGCACAAATTCACGCCCGACTACAAGCTGATCTTCGTCGGCGACGCGACGATGAGTCCCTACGAAGTGCTGCAGCCGGGCGGCTCAGTGGAATACAACAATGCCGAAGCCGGCGCCGTATGGCTGCGCCGCCTCGCCGATCACTTCCCGCATCATGCGTGGCTCAATCCCGAACCGGAAGGCTTGTGGGCCTACCGCCAGTCCGTCAGCGCGATCCGCGAAGTGCTCGGCCACCGCATGTACCCGCTCACGCTCGCCGGGCTCGAATCCGCCATGCGCATGCTGAGCAAATAGTCCGGTCACGCTCTACCCTCAACGATAAGAAAGCATTTGCATGAGCCGCTCGTCATCGCCTGAATTGTCCCCTGCCGGCGTGCCTCCTGGCCGTTTCAATCCGCTCGCGGACACGTCGCTGTCCACCATCGTCGCGGGCTTCGTCGCGATGATGACGGGCTACACCAGTTCGCTCGTGCTGATGTTCCAGGCCGGCCAGGCCGCGCATCTGACGAATGCGCAAATTTCATCGTGGATCTGGGCCTTGTCGATCGGCATGGCCGTGTGCACGATCGGGCTCTCGCTGCGTTTTCGCGCACCTATCGTGATTGCCTGGTCGACGCCCGGCGCGGCGCTGCTGGTGTCGTCGCTGCCGCATGTGGCTTACGCCGAGGCGATTGGTGCGTTTGTCGTCTGCGCGCTACTGTTGACGGTGGTCGGCCTGACAGGCTGGTTCGATACGCTGATGAAGAAAATTCCTGCGGGCATCGCCGCGGCATTGCTGGCGGGCATCCTGTTCGAGATCGGCATCGAGATATTCCGCGCTGCGCAGTTCCAGACGGCGCTCGTGCTGACGATGTTCTTCACGTACCTGATCGTCAAACGCCTCGCGCCGCGTTATGCCATTCCGATGACGCTGATCGCCGGCACCATCGCCGCAGGCGCACTCGGACTGCTGGATTTCAGTCACTTTCAGGTGGCGCTCGCGCATCCGGTGTTCACGATGCCGGCGTTCTCGCTGGCCGCCTGCATCAGCATCGGCATTCCGCTCTTCGTGGTCGCAATGGCGTCGCAGAACGTGCCGGGCATCGCCGTGCTGCGCGCGGACGGCTATGCCACGCCTTCCGCGCCGCTGATTTCGACAACCGGCATTGCGTCGCTGGTGCTGGCGCCGTTCGGCTCGCACGGCATCAACCTAGCCGCCATCACCGCGGCGATCTGCACCGGGCCGGAAGCGCATGAAAACCGCGACAAGCGCTACACAGCCGCGGTGTGGTGCGGCATCTTCTACCTGATCGCCGGCGTTTTCGGTGCAACGATTGCGGCGCTGTTCGCGGCGTTTCCGCGCGAACTGGTTGTGTCGGTCGCAGCGCTCGCGCTGTTCGGCTCGATCATGAGCGGCCTCGCCAACGCAATGCAGGACGTAAAGCAGCGCGAGGCGGCGCTGGTTACATTTATGGTGACGGCGTCGGGCTTGACGCTGCTGTCCATCGGCTCGGCGTTCTGGGGGCTAGTGGCGGGCGTGCTGACGCAAGTCGTGCTGAACGCGCGGCGGGCATGAGGGGGCGGTGGACGCGGTATGGTGCACGCCGGACGCCGCCCGGCGCGCGGCAGGCGCCGTTGCGTGATGCGGCGTTGGACGAGCGCCGTTGCATGGCGCGACGCACGGCACGGACCGTTGCGGTATGCGGCGATTCGGTGCCTTTGACGCGGCGCATGCTAAGCACCGTTGCATGGCACAGCACTCGCAAGCGCCGTTGCCTCATGCGTCGCATCTAGCGGCGCAGCCGCGCCCGCGCGCTTTAACCTGCGCGGAACCCGACGCCTCAAATCGCTGCCGAATCGCCGTGAACGGATTGCCGCTGCCAACTGTCAATACTGCATCAGACGATCCGCCATAAAATAGAAGCATCCGTCAGCGTTTCCCGGCAACATCGGGACAGTGCTGCAGCGTAACTCGCGGCCGCCGAAGACCGGTTTTTCGGTCCGGCGGCGACCTCATTCTCCTGAACCATGGCGCACGCGCCCTGAAGGCTCGAACATGACAACCGCACTCGATCAACTCAAGCAATACACCACAGTCGTGGCCGATACCGGCGACTTCCAGCAACTCGCGCAGTACAAGCCGCAGGACGCGACCACCAATCCGTCTCTGCTCCTGAAGGCCGTGCAGAAAGACGACTACCGGCCGCTGCTCGAAAAAACGGTGAAGGATCATGCGTCGAAGCCGTTGGGCGCGATCATTGACCAGTTGCTGATCGCATTCGGCACCGAAATCCTCAAGATCATCCCCGGCCGCGTGTCGACGGAAGTGGATGCGCGCCTGTCGTTCGACGTGCAGGCCTCGATCGCCAAGGGCCGCGAACTGATCGCGCTGTACAAGGACCACGGCATCGACCGCGAACGCGTGCTGATCAAACTGGCTTCCACGTGGGAAGGTGTCCGCGCGGCCGAAGTGCTGCAGAAAGAAGGCATCAACTGCAACATGACGCTGCTGTTCTCGCTCGCTCAGGCCGCGGCCTGCGCCGACGCGGGCGCGAAGCTGATCTCGCCGTTCGTCGGCCGCATTTACGACTGGTACAAGAAAAACGCCGGCAGTGCGTGGGATGAAGCGAAAGACGGCGGCGCGAACGATCCCGGCGTCCAGTCCGTGCGCCGCATTTACGCGTACTACAAAAAATTCGGCTACAAGACCGAGGTGATGGGCGCGAGCTTCCGCACGCCTGGTCAGATTCTGGAACTGGCCGGCTGCGACCTGCTGACCATCAGCCCGGATCTGCTGCAAAAGCTGCACGAAAGCACTGAAAAGGTGGAGCGCAAGCTCTCGCCGGACAGCGCGAAGGACGCGGACATCGAGCGCGTGCCGGTCGACGAAGCGTCGTTCCGCTTCCTCGTCAACGACGAAGCCATGGCGACCGAAAAGCTCGCCGAAGGCATCCGTGCGTTTGCAGCGGACGCAGTCAAGCTCGAAAAACTGATTGAAGCGCTGCGTTAAACGGCTCCAGCCGTCGACGCATGCGGCTGCAACCCGTGGCCCCGAACCTCACGGTTCGGGGCCACGGGCGGTTTACGGTGCGTTTTTATGACGGGCCGCTTGGTCTGCCCGCTTGGTCTGCCCGCTTGGTCTGCCCGCTTAGTCAGGCCGCTCAGTCAGGCCACTCAGCAAGCCCCCTTAGCAGACCTGCTGACCCGAGCCGCTGAGCCCGCTCACTGAGCCGCTGCTGCTGAGCGTCTTTTCCTCACGACACAAAGTCACAATTAGCCCAAAACCGTTGCCTAAAATGGTCAGCACGCCTGCGCTCAGTTTGCCGTCCGGCAGCGAGGTGTCACAGTTCCATATTTCGGGAGACGATGATGGAAGTTCAACCCTACGTATTTTTCAACGGCCGCTGCGAAGAAGCGCTCGATTATTACCGTCAGCACCTCGGCGCTCAAGTCACGTCCATGATGCGCTTCAGGGACGCGCCGCCCGACCAGCAAAACCAGCCGCGTGCCGGCGTCGAAGATAAGATCATGCACGCGAACGTCCAGATGGGTTCCACCCAATGGATGGCGTCCGACGGCAATTGCGATCCGGACGCCAAGCCCATGAGCGGCTTCAGTCTGTCGCTGACGGCGGACGATACGGCATCCGCGCAAAAATACTTCAACGCGCTCGCGGACGGCGGCCAGGTCGTGATGCCTTGGGGCGAGACGTTCTGGAGCAAAGGCTTCGGGATGGCAGTGGACCGCTTCGGTCTGATGTGGATGGTGACGCTGCCGCATGACTGAGCTGCGGTGAGCGGCGGTGAACTGCGGTGACAGCCGTACGAGCGGCCGGCGTTTGGCGGCGGCACCCGTAAGCGGCCTATCCGCGACGCAGGTGGCAACCAGTTCCGTCAGCCCTGCTAGCTCCAGCGACCGACAAAATCGTGCGGCACGCCGCCTACGCCTTCTGCAACATCCGCGAATGCCGTTCGATGTTCCAGTTCTGCTCAGTCTCGAGTAACAAGGCGCGCAGCCGATCCACCTGTTCCGCGAGCCGCTGCCCGAGCCAATACGGTCCTTGCAGGTCGAGCGGCAGTTTGAGAGCCGCGCCGCCGAGCGCTGGCGCGAGCGGCGACGCGGCGTGGATTCCGGCCGCCGGAATGCCAAAATGCGTCGCGCGGCCAAAACGCAGGCCACGCGCCGTCGCCAGCAAAATGGCGCGAACCTCGCGCACGTCGGCGCCGCACTGTGCGACATACCTGGCGCGCGCAGCGGCGTCGGCCTGCATCAACGGACCCGTCGCGAGCAGTTCAAGCGAACTCAACACCGAGCGATGCAGCCGCTGAATTTCCTCAAGCTTCGCTTGCGGCACGTCGATCTCCTTCGCGACCGAAGGCATCAACGAACGCAATTGCACTAGGCGCCGGTTGATTTGCAGGAAGCGTTTGATCTGCTCTTCTGCGCTGATCGTCTCGCCTTCCAGCAAGCGCGTATAGATTCGCGCGCATTCGCGCAGATTGGTCGCGAGCCCGTAGCGCCACGAATATGTCGCGTGCAGCGGCAGCGCGAATGAAAACGCCAGCGCGATCACAATGCCGATCAGCACGTTCAGCGTGCGCCAGAGGCCGACGTCGATCACATTGTCGCCATGTCCCGCGACGATGCACATTGTGATGGCCGTCAACAGCCCGATATAGCCGGACGACCCGATCGCGAACCACGCGCAGATCCCCGCGACGATCGACATCAACACGTAGGTGAGCGGCAGCGAGCCGAGCAGATTCTGCTGCAGGATCAGTAAAAGTCCGATGGACGCCCCGAGCAGCGTGCCCGCCGCCCGCTCGGCAGCCTTCTTGCGGATATTGCCGTGGTGCTGCAAACCCCCAATCACCACCAGCAGCGTCACCGACGACCAGATGCCGTGCGGAATGTCGATGCCGGTGGTGGCGAGAATCGAGAACAGCATCGCAAACCCGACACGCAGACTGTGCAGGACCTTCGCGTGTCGATAGCGGTAGTACGGCGACGTGATCGCGCGGACCATGCGGCTCACCGCCGAGCGGCGCGGAATCACGGTACGGGAATCGGCAGAAGCCATGGCGGAGCGAACGACGCTTTGGTAGACAGTCCCGCTATCGTGCCCTGGAGTGCGCCCGAAACACAAACGCCCGCAAACTTTCGTCCGCGGGCATTGTGTTTCTCGCTGTGTTTTTTAGACTTGCCAGCCGGGCCAGCCGGCCCGGCCCAGTCTCGTCGCGAGTCTTAGCTTTCGACCACGTCCAGATAATCTTCCGGACGCGTGCGGTCTTCGGCGCGCTGCATGCCGAACGCGCGCACCAGCAGGCTCACCACGACGGCCACCACCAGGTTCACGATCAGCGACCACACCGCCGCATAGCCCGGAATCGCCATACCGAACAGGTGAATCGGGAAGATCGAACTGGCGAGCTTCAGCGAAGCCGCCATCCAGGTACCGGTCGCGATACCGGCTGCCCAGCCGAGCAGCAAGCCGCGATAGTCGAGCACGCGCGTGTACAGACCGAGCACGATCGCAGGCAGCGTCTGGATGATCCAGATCCCGCCGAGCAATTGCAACTGGATCGCGTAAGTGAGCGGCAGGCCGAGAATGAACGCGACCGCGCCGACCTTGACGATCAGGGAGACCAGCTTCGCGACGTTGGTCTCCTGTTCGTGCGTCATATTGCGGTTGACGAACTCCTTGTGGATGTTGCGCGTGTACAGGTTCGCTGCCGCAATCGACATGATCGCCGCCGGCACCAGCGCGCCGATGCCGATGGCCGCGAACGCCACACCGACAAACCACGACGGGAAGAAGTGCAGGAACAGCGCCGGCACCGCGAAGTTCGGGCCGAACGCCTTGAAGTACGGCGCGAATTCCGGCATGTCCTTCACGCCCGAGGCAAGCGCCATGAAGCCGAGCAGCGCGAGCAGGCCGAGCACCAGCGAGTAAGCCGGCAGCATCGCCATATTCCGGCGGATCGTATTGCCCGACTTCGACGACAGTACCGCCGTGATCGAATGCGGGTACAGGAACAGCGCGAGCGCAGAGCCGACTGCAAGCGTCGCATACGCGCTATAGCCGTTCAGGCTCGACACGTCCGGCGCCTTCAGCAGCAATTTGGCTGGCGGCACGGCGCTGAAGATGTGGCCGAAGCCACCCAGTTGCGGCGGAATCACAATGATCGCGGCGAAGATGGTGATGTAGATCAGGATGTCCTTGACCACCGCGATCATGGCCGGCGCGCGCAGGCCCGACGTGTACGTGTACGCGGCCAGAATCGCGAACGCGATGATCAGCGGCAGATCGCCGACGAAGCCCTTCGTGTCGAAGCCGAGCGCACCGATCACCACTTCGATACCGACCAGCTGCAACGCGATGTACGGCATGGTCGCGAGGATGCCGGTCACGGCAATCGCCAGCGCGAGCATGCGGCTGCCGTAGCGTGCCGATACGAAGTCCGCCGACGTCACGTAGCCCTGACGTTTCGCGATGCTCCACAGTTTCGGGAATACGACGAACGCGAACGGATAGATCAGGATCGTGTACGGCAGCGCGAAGAAACCCGTCGCGCCCGCACCGAATACCAGCGCGGGCACGGCGATGAAGGTATATGCGGTGTAGAGATCACCACCCAGCAGAAACCACGTGACGATAGTGCCGAAGCGCCGGCCGCCCAGGCCCCACTCTTCCAGATGGGCGAGATCGCCGCGCCGCCAGTGGGCCGCGATAAAGCCGAGAATCGTGACGCCGATGAAAAACAGAACGAAGACGAAAGTTGCGATGGCGTTCATTATCGTGCGTCCCCCTGAGGACGGCCCGGCGAGCGCGTCTTGGTCTTGATGTACACGAGCGCCGTGATGACCGCGCTGATCAGCACCCAGAGGAGCTGATACCAGTAGAAGAACGGAAAGTCGAACAGCACCGGTTCAACCTTGTTGTACGACGGCACCCAGACCATGGCGATCCAGGGCAACAGCAACAGCCAGAGCCAGTGCTTGCTGGCTTTTTTCGCGTCGGCGTCGTGAGCCATGACGTCTCCTCTTACCTATTATTGAAATGTTGGCCCGTGTTCGACGGGTGGTAGATCCCCAAAGCGGAGGGCCGCCTCGCGGTAGCAAGCCCGCGGAGGATCGCCCCGCATGGGACACGAGTGCCCCGAAAAGCTTCGAAAGAGTATAGGAGCCGCGAACGTGCGGTCAAGCAGGGACGACCCGAGGCACGGCGCTGGCTGCCGGAGCCGGCGGCACGGTGTTTCAGCGGATGGGCACCGGAGATGAAGTGGCGCGGCGGATAGTCCCGCGCAGCGCGGTTCTGCTGCCTCATCGGGATTGTCGGCCTTATCGCCCTTATCGGCCTTCGAACCAGATGGGGCAACGACGAAGCGCCGCTTCAATGCCGGATAGATAGCGGCTTTGTTCCGTCGCGTGGATGCGACGGTTGCTCGTGGCGAGGCCGGACCGTGGTGGCCCGGTCTCTTCGGCGCTGACCGGAATCAGATGGCGAACGAGTCGCCTGTCTGTCCGGTCGATTCCTGCAGGCCCTTGATCCACTTGCGCGCCGGCAAGCCGAGTTCCGCCTCGATCAGCTTGGCGCGTGCTTGCAGCGCTTTGAACGGCACGTCGAGCGCGGGGCCGGAGAACGCGATCGCGATGCGGTTGCCGTCATGCACTTCCGGCAGCGCGACCACGCGGGCGTCGAACGCTTCGTTCAGCCGCTTCATATTGCGCACGAAGCTCGGATGGTCGCCGAACAGATTCACTGTGACCACGCCCGCATCCGTCAGACACGCGCGCGCCGCACGGTAAAAGCCGACGCTGTCGAGCACAGGGCCGCGCGCGGTCGCATCGTAGATGTCGATTTGCAGCGCGCCGATCGTGCCGTGGTTCGCGCGGTCGTTGACGAAGTCCCACGCATCGGTTTCGTGCACCGTGAGGCGCGCGTCGTCGTGCGGCAGGTCGAACATCGTGCGCGCGGCGACGACGACCGCCGGGTTCACTTCGACCGCCTCGACCTTCGCTCGTTTCAGGAAGCGGTGCGCGAATTTGGTCAGCGCTGCGGCGCCCAGACCGAGTTGAACGATGCGCTTCGGCGTTTCGATGAACAGCAGCCACGCCATCATTTGCTGCGCGTATTCGAGTTCGATGTGATCGGGCTTGCGCAGACGCATCGCGCCTTGCACCCATTCCGTGCCGAAATGCAGGTAGCGCACGCCGCCCTCTTCCGAGAAGGTGACGGGCGCAAAACGGGGCTTGCGCGGTGTTTCGATTTGCGGCGCGTCGTGCAGATCGCCGTCGTGTGAGTCGTACGAGACGCGTTTTTTGTTGCGCACTGCCTGGTGTTTGCCCGCGCCGTCAGCGTTACGGCCGCGGAATGCACGCGCTTCAGCCGACGCGCGCTTGATGAGTTTGGTCATGTAAGGATGTCGCGCCACATGCGCAATTTTTGGTCGAACGAGAGCATAGCATTCGCCGGACTCGACGAAGGCAATACGAGGGTCGTGTAGCCGGCCGCGCCGATCACTGGCGCGAAACGGCCCGCCGTCTTACCGTTGAAGCAGACTTTGTGCAGGCAGGGCGAGTGCTCGCGCAGCGACGCGAAGTCGTTTGGCTGCGCGTTGCGGATCGCCGCATCGAGACTGCCCTCGCGATGGCACGCGGCGAGCACGTCCCACACGCCGATGCCGTGCGAGAGCAGGCGCCGCAGCCGCTCTTCATACGCGAGTTCCGCGAGCGGTTCATCAACGACGGCGCCGAGCAGGCGCCAGAACTGGTTGCGTGGATGCGCGTAGTACTGCGTCGCGGCCAGCGACGCTTCGCCGGGAAAGCTGCCGAGAATCAGCGTATGAGTATCCGCGGCGACAACGGGAGGAAAGCCGCGCAACATCAGCGGCTCCGCTCGCCGGCCGCACGCGTTGCGGGATGCGCGCGCGATGCCGTGTGTTCGATCGGCCTGCCATGTTCGCGCATGCGCGGGTGGCCAGCGTGTGTGGCATCGGAGGTGTGTTCGCTTGAGCAGCTAACGCTGCCCGCCCTCGAGAACGACGCGAGATGCGTCCACAGCGCCGGCAAAAAGCATTCGGTGACCATGAGCGGCTCGCCATGCCGCTCGAACACCGAGCGGCGCGCCACCAGCACATGCGGCGGCGACCCGCCGACTTCACGCGCGGCCAACCGGTACAGCGGATGCCGTTCGGTCACGCGACGGCTCACCAGTGCGGAGCGCGCCACGCTGCTATCGCTATACAGCAGTTCGGCGAGCGGCCGCGTGCGCAACCGCCGCGTAGCCTGCCACACGCCCACGCTCGCGGCGAGAGGCGCAACGCTGTGCGCGGCGACAAACGGCACGTCGTCGACCGACAACACGACCTCGCGCACCCAGACGGGCACACGCACGCGAAGAGCCAGCGCGGCATGCTCATCGGCCCACGGCAACGCCACGCCTTCACGCGTGACGCGCACGGCGACCGCGCCGAGCGCGCGCAGATGCGCGGTCAGCGAACCGCCACGGGTCAACCAGTCTTTCTGCACGGCGCTAAAGCCAGGCAAGGGAGCGACGCGCCAGTGCGCGTCGGCGGCATTGAAACGGATAGGCATGGGTTCGGATTATAACGGCGCGACTGTCGGACCATTCCCCGGCCCGCACGCGCGTTTTCCGGCGGTTTGGCGTCGTCGCGGCATTGGTGCCGAAACCCTCGATCAAATTCCCGATTTCAGAAAGGTCCGATTCTCTGTCGGCAGCGACGCACGATAAAACCTTCGTGCTTTATGAGCCGGCGATTCGTCCGCTGTCGACGGACGCGCCATCTGATCTGATCTGCAAACTAATGAGAGAACAAACATGAAGAAACTTATCGGCCTTAGCGCCTGCGCAATGTCGGTGCTGCTGGTGGCAGGCTGCGCGGCGCCGCTGAACCGCGATACCGAGACGTCGTTGAACAAGGCGGTGGGCATCGAAGTCGCGCCAGTCGCAGATGGCGTAGCCGTCAAGCTGCCCGAGAAAGCGCTGTTCGATTTCGACAAATCGGAAGTGCGCGGCGATGCCAGCGCGGTCGTCGACCGATCGGCTTCTTGCTGCTCAAGCGCAGCAAGAAGCCGATCATCGTCGAAGGCTATACGGACAATATCGGCACACTCGAATACAACCAGCAACTCTCGGAAGCCCGCGCCACAGCCGTGGGTTACGCGCTCGTGGCGCGCGGCGTGACGATGGAGCGGATTCGCACGAAAGGCAACGCGTACAACAATCCGGTGGCAAGCAATGAGACGCCGGAAGGCCGCGCGCTCAACCGCCGCACCGAGATCGTCGTACGCGGCGAAACGATGGAAACATTGATGGGCAAGAAGTAAGCGCGGCCGCTTCTGGCTACTTACACTGAGGTGGCGCAAGGTTCGGATGCGCCGCGCGCATCCGGCTCATCTGCGACATACTCCCGCAGTGCTTGGGCGACCTCGGCCAGCACTGTGTCCCACTGGTTCAACTCGCGCTGTCTGAACAGTCGCATTGACGGATACCACGGACTATCAGCGCGTTCGACCACCCAGCGCCAGTCGGTAAACGTGGGCACCAGCACCCAGACCGGCGTGCCGCACGCGCCGGCCAGATGCGCGACCGCCGTGTCTACCGTGATCACGAGATCGAGCGACTGAATGATCGCCAGCGTATCGGAGAAGTTGTGAATCTCCGGTCCGAGAACATGCATATCGATGCCCTCGGACCACGCCTCGGCATCGTTCTGCACATCGCCCTTCTGCAGCGAAAACCAACGCACGCCCGGCTGCTCCAGAAGCGGCCGCCATTGCTGAAGCGGAATCGACCGGTAGCGATCGAGCACGTAAGCCGGATTGCCGGCCCATACCATGCCGACGCGTTTTCTGAACGGGCCTTGCGCACCGACGGTGCCGAGCGCCTCGACGCGGTCGCGCCAACGCTGCGCCTTCGCAGGCTCGGCGTTCAGATACGGCGCGGCAAGCGGCAACATCGACATGTCAAGGTTCATATGCGCCGGCATTCGGAGCATGCGGCACCAAAAGTCATAGGGGCCCGGCGGCACGGTGGCCCACGCCGCATGCACGCCGGCGGCTTCGCGCGCGATATCGCCGAGCGGCCCCTCGACCCAGACGTCGACCCGGGCGCCACGCCGATGCAGCCAATCGGCCATCCGCAGAAACTGGATCTGATCGCCAAGCCCCTGTTCGCCGACAAGCAGAAACCGGCAACCCAACACCCGCTCGCCTTGCCACTCCGGAAAATCCGGGCGAACGAGATCGTGATTTTCCGGCAGCGCGTCATGCCATCGGTATTGCTTCCAGCCGCGCTCGAAATCGCCGGCGCGAAGCTGCGCTGCGGCGAGGTTGAACTGCATCAGCGCGTGGTCCGGCATGAGCCGCGCGGCTTCGGCGGCGTGCACGTGCATTTGCTGGAAGTCGCCAAGCATGTTGAACGCGAACGATGCGTTGTGATGCAGCCACGCGTTGTGCGGATCGATGGCGATTCCCTGCCTCGCGACGCTGATCGCGTCGGCGAAGCGCTCGGCGCCGTTTAGCGCGAACGCCAGTTCCTGCAGTGCGGCGGCATCCGCGGCGCAGCATGCACGCAGCGTGGGCAGCAAACCGTCGATCTCCGCATCGCGGCGCGCCTTCGACAAAGCCGCGATGAGCATGGACGCGTCCGCCACGTTGGTGGAGTCGAGCGCCCAGGCGCGCAGCCAATAGTCCGCGGCATCGGCGTACTGTTTCTGTTCGGTGCTGATCTCAGCGAGCGCGCGAACCGCATGATGCAACGTGGGCTCAGAGCTGAGCGCCTGAAGATAGTGCTGCCGCGCTTCGATGAATCGCGCGGAGAGCTTCAGGCAATCCGCCAGATTCCGATGCAAGCTGGCGCTGCCACCACTCAGACTCAGCGCTCGATAGTAGAACGCTTCAGCCGCGATCCGGTCGCCGCGCAGCGCGGCGAGCAGCCCGCGATGCTCCCAGATGTCCGCGCGGTCGGGCGCGACGTTCAATGCGCGATCGAGCTGCTCGCATGCCCGGTCGAGCTTTCCATCGCGGAAGTGAGCGAGGCCCAGTTGATGCAATGCGTCGGCATTGGCATTGGCGTCGTTCGACAAAAGCTGGCCGGTTGATGAATCGGAATCGCGCATTGGTATCTCGATCAACCGTTCGCCGTGGAATGCGCGGTCACGTTAGAGTTCCCGCTGGCTGCGCGGGATGCCATCACCGCTTTCAGACGCGCCACCACGCGCTCGACCACCGGCGCCCATTGCCCCGGCTGCGGCTGCCTGAACAATTCAAGCGAGTCGTACCACAGCTGCGTCTCCTCGTTACCCCACGCCCAATGCGACACGTGGTCAAGCATCGCGAACACCGGCCGCCCTAACGCACCACCCAAATGCAGCGGCGCGCTGTCGATCGTCACGAGCGCATCCAACGCACTGAGGTGAGCAGCGGCATCGTCGAACCCGGCGTGGTAATCCGCCGTCATATCCAACACGCGATAGCCCTGCGCGTTGAACACCGCGACATCGGCCGTGCGCCCGGGCGTGAGCGAATAAAACTCGACGTCCGCGAGCGACAGCAGCGGTGCAAGCGCCGCGCGAGCAATAGAGCGCTTTTCGTCGCGACGGTGCGTCGGGCTTCCCGACCACACCAGGCCGACGTGCAGCTTCGCCTCCGGCGCCTGCTTGCACAACCGCTCGCGCCATGCGCTCAGCTTGTTTGCATCGGCGCGCAGATAAGCGTCGCCGCGCACCTGCTCCGGTTGCAGACTCAACACGAGCGGCAGGCTCATCATGGGCAGGCAGTAATCCGGCGCGCCAAGCGGACCATCTTCGATCGACACGCAGTCCTCGTAAAAGCGCGCCAGCAGCGCTTGCAACGACTTGCGCACGCAGAGCACGAGCCGGCCGCCCTCTTCACGCACGCGCGCGGCGAGTCGCGGAACGTAGCGCACCATGTGGATGTCGTCGCCGTTACCCAGTTCGCTGTGCACGACAAGCGTCTTGCCGGCGAGTGACTCGCCATGCCAGCGCGGACACAGCCGCGCCATGACGGAGACGATGTTGTTCGGCTGGCGGTCGTCGCGCGCGAGACGTGCCTCGAAACGCTTCCAGCCGCTTGCCCATGCGCCGCGCCGCAGGTCCAGATCCGCGAGATCGATAGCTGGCGTCACCGCGTGGGGATTGATCGCGAGCGCTTCACGCAGCATTGCCGCGCTTTCGTCGTAGCGCGCCTGCTCGCACAGATACAGTCCGATGGCGGCCAGCACGTCCGCGTTGCCGGGCGACGCTGCGTTCGCGGCACGCATGGTCGCCTCGGCCGCCACCGCGTAGTTGCACTGCCATTGCGCGTGGCTGAGTTGCCAGGCCATCTCGGCGTCAGCAGGATTGCGCGCCAGCGCTTCGCGGCACACGTGCTCCACCGCGGGCCAATCGCCAACCTCACGCAACGCCAATGCAAGTTGCAAGGGCAACACGGGATCGACGGCCGGGTCGAGCACATAGGCGCGCATCAGCGCGGCCCGCCGCTCCTCGCGCGCGGCGGGTCCAGCCAGCGCGTCGAGCGAAATTGCCAGCCACCATGGCGCGCGCGCGTCCTGCGGCACTTGCCGCTGATAGGCGCGCAGCATGTGCGCCGCCGCTGAATGCGCGCCGCAGTCGTTGATTAGCCAGGCCGTCCATTCGAGCGTGGCGGCGAGCGGCTGCGCGGCCACCGCCATGTCGCTGTGATGCCGCGCAACTTCGCCACGGCCAAGCACGTCGGCGAACAACGCAAGCCGGGCATGACGCACGCCGTTGGCTTCCGCTTGGGCCTGCGATGCGCTGTGATACGCCTCTTCAAAGCGCCCGGCGCTCGCATTCAGGTCAGCATGCAATTGCGACGTCACGCCTGCAGCGGCAAGCTCCGCGGCGCGCAGCACGGCGGCGTCGAAACCCTCGTCTCGCAGGATGGACCACAGAAGATGGACTGACTCGACGGGTGTTGTGAGCGTGACCAGAACGGCGGAAGTGGCGGGAGTGGCGGAAGTGGCGGAAGTGGTTATAGCGGAATCGGACATCAAGATTCACAATTTGCCGCGACGCGCGAATGCTTCAATCACGAAAGCGAATTTCGACGCAGGCGGTTTGTACATAAAGTGGCTTAAAGAATCTGATTGATTCTTCAAGCCTCCGAGTTCGAAGCACGCGAGACTAAGAGAATGTTTCAAAAAGAGTCGTCCGAGCGCTGAAGCGTTCGCCAGCAGATCAGGCAACATGCGAGTTTAAGGAGCCCTTCATGGATGTCGGCACGACGCTCATATCGAGTGCGAAGGCGGCGAAA
>NZ_PNXY01000017.1 GCF_002879865.1 Paraburkholderia rhynchosiae | reverse complement strand
AGCGCACGACGTTTCTTCGACATCCGCCGTTTCATGAATGAGCGACGCCCGAGGCTACAAGGTCAAGGATGTGGGCTGCGCATGCCCTCGGAAAAACCTTGACTGACCGCCTCAGGGCGTGAAGCGGGCATCCAGTTCTCTCCAAAGCAGACGTTCAGTCAGTGGGACCGGTGAATGAATGACGTCACCTGTGCACTGCTTAGGCAGACGGCTGAAGGCACGGACGCCATTCAATAGACGCTTGGGGCGTGAACTCCCGGCCGGTGCCTGACTGTGCAAACGACGCCGAGTTCGCGCAGGTCCTCAAGAATGTCGGCGATATATTCCTTGGCGCTGCGCCCACCGAAGGTCAACCAGTCGTCGTAGTAAAAATTTTCGGATGTGGCGAGCCAATCACAGATCGCATCGAGCGTCGTCGGGTGATTCTCGGCGTCTAGAAGGTGAAGCGCCTTCAAAACGCCAATTGCCACGCTTCCGGCACGCGATTTGCCGTCAACCATTGTTCGCCTTGATTCAAAAATCGCATCCGCTGCCGGCAGCATCAGCCGCAGTGGCAGCGAGCACGGCAGTTTCATAGTGGCTACCTTCCTCGTATTCCTTGCCGGCGATAAGCATGTCCGCGCCACGGCGCCACGGGTTCGATGGGACATCGTAAAACCGGAGTCCCTTTTTGGATGCTTCTGGCCACCCAGCAGCCGCATCGAGGAATGCGCCAATCGATCCATTTTCCCAGCCTGACGGGTCAGACGCCGCCGACCAGTCGCATGCAAGCATCTGCAGAAAATTAACAAAGGACCGTTCATCGACAACGCGACCCAATGCCTCGCGTAAGTCGCTGCGTTTCTTCTCTTTCTGGTTGGCGCTCATCATCGCCCCGGAAGTTGTTTGCTCAAATTGTCAGCGATTCAAGCGACGCCGTCGACCGGGTCCGTTGACATCGCTTGCGCAGGAAAAAATTTGGCGAGCCGCCCGTACGTATCGACGAGCCGTCGTCATTATTCGCCGCTTGCGGAAGTCATCGAAAAATCGACTGTAATAGTTCCACCTTCGGCCGAGACGATCGTATCACTGACGGAATAATCCACTGCATCACAACGGAGTTGCGGCTTTTCTTGTGATTGCGGGGACTCCATTGTTTGTCGACAAATCCATGTCAATCCGACACTGCGTTTTCCCTCGGCCCGGATCGGAGCGACGCCGCTGGTATCGGCGGGTCCAATATTAACGCCCGGTTCGAATTCTGCGTGAAGCACCCCAACAGGGTACCACCCGCATCGGCCCGGAATATATCGATCCAGAAACAGAGGGATAGCGAACTTCGATTGCCCGGCTGGTACCCGGACCGAGTCATTTATCGACTGCGGGACCTCGGGCGCACCAGCAAGGCGACCAACAACCGTCTGACTCCGACACGCCTCGTTTCGGGTGATATACGTTACCTTGAACCAGACTTCTATGCGAGGATCCTTGTGGCCAACCAGCAATAGCGTCTTGTGCGGAGTCGGGTTTATGCTGGGTCTGTCGATGCCTCGATTCTGAGGGCCTTCGCTACGTTCGCGAAATGACTCCGTCACACGACCAGCGTGCACCGAACCAGCGAACGCGCATAACACCGGCAGGATGGCCAGTCGCATCAGGTTTCGCCTGCAAATCATTTTCGTCCCCCGAGAGGCTTTTGATGACGGCCAAGATATTTGACAGTGCATTGTCGTAGCTGTCGCCGCGGCGCGGTCGGATTGAAAGAATTCGATGGAATTGTCGACGATCCAGCCAGCAATGTCGAATGTGAGAAACTGGCCGACATTCGCCCGATACATCGATCCGATGCTGACTTTCGTCGCCCGCTACCGTTGACGGGAAGCGAACCGTTGCGCCTGATGGTGTCGTGGATGAATTAGCTTTCGCGTTCCTGCCGCAGTAGCGCCTGCCGGATAACTGCAGAGATCGCTATAACGTCGCTACGCACCGGGGAAGCATTCCAAATCACCAGCCAGCCAATCAGACAAACTGCTCCCGACCATAACGACAGGAATGCGATGTATCGCAGCGGATCAAGCAGGTCCGGTCCCGGAGTGAACGCTAGGCGAATACCTCCGAGCACTCCGCCGCACAGCATGACGCCGAGGAAGAGCAAGGATATTGCCGCAAAAATGCGGCTGACTGCGGAGGACTTGAACGTTCCAACGAGTGACGCCCCCCCGGCGTCTATTAGCAAACGCCCTTGAAACCGCGTGCCATTTCCACGCCTAACGTCATGCGCGACCCGCAACACGATATTGTCCGCCCTGACTGCTTCGACCAGGCAGAGCCGTCCCGCGCGCCAATTGCTGAGCTCCTGCAGCTGGGCAAGTGCGTTCACGCTAACAAGGGACTTTGAAAACGCGCCGGCTCCCCCTTGAATACCATTGAAATGACTCCCCTTGACTTCCTCACGCAGTGGCTCCGCGGTTTTGGGCGCCACGCACCCTAACAGTTGTGCATGGATTGTTGACGATATACGCACCGGCGTCGAGCGGCCGGAATTGGCCGACTGCCGCCTGATGCGGGCGGCCGAGGCTAACGCCGCGTGGATCTTGCTTTCTCCGAGAACGAACGCTAGTCGATCCATACGCGCGCTCGCTCGAAGTTCCCTTGTCCCGAGCTTCGTCCGAAGCTAGCCCTGTGCGGCGTCTTTTACGAAAGCTAGTCGGCTCCACGTCACGCCCATACGCCGATTTCCGCGCTGGAAGGATTCGGTCTGGGCGTTCAGTACAGTTCGCAAGCCATGAGCATTTGCGAGTTGAATTGTCTCTTCCGCCGAAACGTCGAACATCCGTCGTCCTCGCGGAACCGGGCCGTGACGCAAGGACATGACCAGCATGGCCCCGTCGCACAGGAGAGCGCTGACGTTCGGGATCGCCCGACAACGCTCATGTTCGTCAAGGTGCATCCAAACGGCCGACAGCATCACGAAGTCAAATTCTTTTCGTCTCGAACGCAGGATCGCGAGATCCGGCAGGCTATCGTCCAGCCATTCGATCCGAGGAGACTGATGCTGCCTGATTCCTGCAACGCGCAACGGGTCCACCGGTTCGACGGCTACGACTGTATGTCCCATCGCCGCAAACGCAGCAGCGTCGGTTCCGATACCGGCTCCAACGTCGAGAATGCAGGATGGGGACGTCGGAACGAGATGCATGATGGGCTCATGGTGTTCCGCAAACGATATGTCTTGCCATTGCCCGATGAGGGATTGTGCATTCTCCGCATAACCTTCCGTGCCGCTTACATTGATGGACACCAGCGCGCTCCATGTGTCGGTGTTTCGCGAAGTTTGCCAGATTGTCGTCAAGTGAGTACCGCCGACACAATGTCGGGAAGTGGCCGATCAGCGTCCCATGACCGAACGCGACGCTCATCTCGGCCGTGTGCGCATGCAAAAGGCATGAACTGACACGGTGCCGTCATTCGTCGGTGCCCAAGCCGGCCATTCGGCGGTCGCTTTGCAGTCCGTAGAAGCTGAAGAACAGAGAAATGGGGCTTCGAGCGCGAGCGCCTAAAAGGGGAAACTAGCCGCCACATCCTCAATATTCGCGATACGCCTGCAACAACCGTGTCAACCGGCTGTCCACGATCCAGGAACACTACATGATCCGGCGCGTCGTCCAACGGGGTGTATCGCCGGAGAGGCTGGCTAAGGCCTTGGCGATGGACGTGTCGCACATTCTCAAGAAGCTGTCACTGCTGGACGGCATATGTCTTGAGGCCCCGAACTCCTGGGAGATCGCCAGTTCTCGGTGGCGCTCGCTCGCGCACTCCGGAAAATGAAACCGACGCGACAGGTCGCATGCGTCGAACCGATGATCGCGGCAAACAACGTGACAGTGCGGTACGCCGAAGCGCTGCTGGTTGCGACACCTGCTGCGCACCTGGTAGAAGGCAAAAACTACGCAAGCTGACCGGCGTCACACCGGAACAGATGGCGAAGATGGAGCGGGAGATGAGTAACCTCCAGAGCCAATACAAACTGGTAGAGCAGACATACGGACAGGACGTGTTGAATCTGGTGCTGGCAAAGGGCTACCTCGCCAGGCTCCTGGGGAACGAACGGATAACTCAATATCTGCGGCAGCGGCAGCCGGACCTTCTCGCAGAGTTCTAAACGATTGTTGAAACGATTTCGCTCGATCAACAGCAGTTCAGTGTGCTGTGAGTTAGTGTTGAAAAGTTCGCTCCGTTGTCGATAATATTCTCTGTCTATTGCCCACATCATCCGCATCCCCAAAGAGAATCGTATATACCCAATGCGTGAATTCCTAGCTACGGAGTAGCGCATCAAGTTCGGCAAAGTCCTTGTAGAGACAAATTTTCGATGAAGAAGACTTTTTACGTTGTTGCCTTGATCGTAGCTGCATGGCTGGCCATCAATACGAATATTCCGAACCCACCTGAATCGAGGCACGGCAGCGATGAGTGGCTGTCATACCTGAGTCAACATTATTTTGATATCTCGGATGGGCAGGGACACGGGCCTGATCCCGGCAGCATGGAATGGCTAGGCTCCGTTGAAAGAAAGGCAAAGATTCCCATCCGCAGCAATAATTCAGATCGCCAACGTTACGAATTCATCCAGCACCAACTCCAACAACATACCTTTATCATCAACAACGCATTAGGGTTGGTCATTCTACTTTGAAAGCCTCGGCGTATAGCCAAGCACTCTACTAGCGATTCCGCCGACTCACGCAATTGCAGGGATGCCGGATTGTATGCGATGGCATCGTGACTTCGTTTGCTCAAGTTGTCATCTATCTTTTCCGTTTTTGTGGCATGCGCTGCTGTGCACTCTCAGGCACAGACGTCCGGAGCAGATCAAGTAGTCGTTCGAACTCTCGCCGGCGCGCTATCGATCGCCAACGTGACGCCGGTGCAAACAGACGGCGTCACGTTTAACGTTGCGTTGAATGGCGCGCACTTTGATCAATGCTATGGCTCTCGCTACGCTTACTACGCTGATTCCGCTGTGAGGGGTAAGCCTGTCGGCCGGATCATTATTGAGGACTTTAATGGCGGTTCTTCCGACCCCGCATCGGTGTCCATGTATGACTTTCGGAAGCATCCGCCCGTTGTTTTATCGGTGAGCGACAGGCTAGATGTCGATGATGTTCGTTGGACGGATGACGCTGTTTTCCCGAGCGCGAACGGGAGACGGCACATATTCGCCCACGGTAAGCTATCGCGTTCGCAACCGCCAGCAAGCGCAACCCCATGAATCGCATCGCAAGTGCCACCCGTAACCACTTATAAATCGAGCGGTTATCTTCTGCTCCCTTGCTTGTGTATCTCTGCTCGGCAAAGGATTCGTTTTCCAAGGCAAACTCATTGTCACGAATCCCATTCTTCCAATTGGAAGCCAATTACAGGAACGCGCACATGTCAAGGAAAATATTTCCGATTTGCGGGATTTAACAATTTGATCCCGACGCATTTCTCGTCGCCGCCGCCTTTACGAGAAACGAATAAAGAACGTTTACTATCCTCTATCATCAGACTTAAAATCTGCCGGCGGGAAACAATACGTGACAAGACGGGGTACAAAAAATGGGCGCAGCTGACCTGATCGAACAAATTCGTTCGGGAATCTTCCAGAATGAGCGTTTGCTCAAACTGGATACACCTATCGGTGCGAATGCGTTGCTCGTCCAGCGGGTAGTGGGAACGAGTCGCATAGGTCGCGAATACGCATTTACCGTCGACATCGCGTCTACAGACGAAAACATCGAACTCAAAAGGCTTATCGCGCAGCCCGTTACGCTATGGATCCAGCAAATCGACAAATCGTATCGGCCAGTGCACGGCTTTGTTCACACCGCTCGCCGGCTCGGCTCGGATGGCGGGCTGACCAGCTATCAAATCGCATTTGCATGCTGGTTGCATTTTCTGCGCTTCAGGCGTGATGCGCGCATCTGGCAGGACGTCACGGTTGATGAAATCATTACCAACGTATTCAATCAGCATCCTCAAGCCCAAGGCGCATTTCGTTTTGCGCTGAATAAGCCGCTGCAGCCGCGGTCATTCTGTGTTCAATACGAAGACGACTGGAATTTCGTCAATCGTTTGATGGAAGCTGAAGGCTGGTACACCTATTTTGAACAGGCCGACGACGGACAATCGCACAAGTTGGTGGTGACGGACAATCTGGATTCGTTCAACCCCGCGTCGCCGCAAAGCGTGGCGTTCTATCGGGCGGGCACTAACAGCGAAACCGACGCGCTCGTTCAATGGTCCGGTACCCGAACGCTGCAAAGCACCTCGCTTGTCACGAGTACGTTCGATTATAAATCGCCGCAATATGCGAAAGGCACCAATATCCCGACGGTCGCCAATCAGGGTTCGTTACCTTCGCAAGCGGAAGTCTACGAATATTCCGGTGCGTACACGTATCGCGAGCAGGACCGTGGCGATGCGCTTTCCAAGATCCGCATGGAGGAGTGGGAGTCGCGCGCCAAGCGTTTCTATGGCGTAGGCGCAGTGCGGCGACTCGATGCGGGGCAGTGGTTTGAACTCCGCGATCATCCGAATCATTCAGACGGCAACGAGCAGGAGCGGCAGTTCGCTGTGCTAGCAGTGGAGTGGGTGATCGAGAACAATCTGCCGGTATCACGTAGCGGTGCCGATTTTCCCCATAGTCTCCAGACCAAGGTCAACACGACGCGCGCCAATTTCGGCCCTGCGCAGCCGTCCGCGCTGATTCCGAGTGGTGACGGCAGCACCGGCTTTTTCATGGCGACCATTGAGGCTCAGCGGCGCAGCATTCCGTTCCGCAGCCCGTTGGAGCATCACAAACCCGTCATGCCGACGCAGACCGCAACGGTCGTCGGTCCCCCGGGTGAAGAAGTCTTTACGGACTCGTTGAATCGCGTGAAGGTCCGCATGCACTGGGACCGGGTCAATAGCGGCGACGAAAAGGCATCCTGCTGGGTGCGCGTGTCATACCCGAATGCCGGCAGCAACTGGGGCGGGGTCTTCGTGCCGCGTATCGGTCAGGAAGTCATCGTCACTTACATTGACGGCGATCCTGACCGGCCGCTCATTACAGGCCGCGTCTATAACTCCGCAAGCTCGCCGCAGTGGCACACCCAAGGTCAGTTGTCCGGCTATAAGTCAAAGGAACATAAAGGCTCGGGGTATAACCAGCTAGTACTCGACGATTCCACCGGTCAGAATCGCGCGCAGCTTTACAGCACGCAAACCGCAGCACAGCTGAATCTCGGCTATCTGGTCTCGCAAACCGACAACACGCGTGGCGCATTCCGCGGCACCGGCTTCGAACTTGCCACCGACGCCTACGGCGCGATCCGCTCCCAGAAAGGGCTCTACATCAGCACGTTTGGCCGTCCGGCTGCGAGCGGTGAGCAACTCGACGCCACCGAGGCGCGCGGTCAGTTAGCCGCAGGTCAGCAGTTGTTGAGCGCAACGGCGGACACTGCGCAACAACACGGTGCAGCCGATATGCAAGCGATCGACTCGCTGAAGACGTTCACAAATGCCACCCAATCCAGCTACGGCGGAAGCGCTTCGCCTGCCTCGTCGGCTTCCTCCGCGCAGAGACAGGAGACGTCGGGCGGCACTGGCCAAGCCAACGGCTTCAGCGATCCCGTGCTGTTGCTCGCTTCTCCCAAAGGCGTAGGGATCACCACGCCGGAAAGCGTCCATATTCACGCGGGCGAGAACGCGACGATATCCGCGAACACCGATATCAACGTTGCGATCGGCAAGAGTCTCGTCGCAAATGCAGTCGATAAGATCAGCCTGTTCGCATACAAGCTCGGCATGAAACTGATCGCCGCGCGCGGCAAGCTCGAGATTCAGGCGCAGACCGACGGCATCGACGTTCTTGCAAGCAAAGGCATCAAGATTTCATCTTCCACCGATGCCATCCAGTTGAGCGCGGAAAAAGAAATTCTGCTCACGTCGGGCGGCGCCTATATCCGCATCAGCGGCGGAAACATTCAGGTTCACGCGCCGGGCCAAGTGGATATCAAAGGCTCCGAACATTCGTTCACCGGCCCGACGCGCTACGACGGGCAACCCGCGGCATTGCCCAAGAGTGTGGTCAACGACCAGCAATTCATCCTGAAGGACGAGACCACCGGCAACGTGATGCCGCTCGCGCCTTACCGCATCGAAAGCGGCGATGGTCAGGTGCTGGCTCGGGGCATTACCGACGCCGAGGGCAAAACCGTGCGGGTCTTCACCGGTACTCAGGAACAGGAGTTGAAGATGTTCCATGAGGACGACTGGGTCTAGGAACACATCCACATAACGGGCGAGTAGAGACCATGAGTGAACAGAAAGTCGCGGGGCAGAGTTGCACCAACGACCAGACGGGGAGCGTTGCGGATGCCAAAGCGCAACAGGTACCGCTTTACTTCTTCTACCCCGAGACGGCCGAGCTTTTCGAATGTCCGGTCGAATCGATCGAGCCCGTCGCGAACGAAATCGCGTTGATGAGTAAATTGTCCGAAGACCTCATCGAAGCTCGTCAGCAACTTGGTGCGGCCCATGCCAACTGGCTCGATCAGCAAGGCAACGCCGCCCTCCGGCCGCAACTCGAAGCGAGCCTCAAGGCCGCGATGCAAAAGGAAGAAGCCGCAACCCAGGCCGTCCATAAGGAATTGACCGATACGCCGGCATTCAATAAGGATGGCGTATGGGAACTCATGCCGCTCAAGAAATTCAAATCCGGCAATGAAGCCTATGTGGGTCAACGCTTGACTTATGTTCGCTCGTCGAAGGTCGCGAGTCATTTCCGCCGCTACAAGCTGGATTCGGATAAGCCGCAGCTCAAGTCATTTCTCAAGAAAGACCCGTCGACCGGAAAGTACGAACTCGACCACGACAAGATGAATGACAAGATCAACTCGGCGTTGAAGAAGACGAAGTATCACGAGTGGAAGACGGATCCGTTAGGTTGCGACTGGACATTGCAAATGACGGCTGCGTTCAATAAGAACGCCAATTTCAAGTCGCCGGACGATCCCGACGCGATGAGCGAGTTTTCCGGTGGTGCGCAAATGTTGCGGCTTTTCGCGGGAGCCGGTGCGAGCGCGAAGGTCGAGAGCACAGTCAAATCGTTCGACGACGCATTGCACCTGCGCGGCGAAATTGCCGTGTCTGCCAAAGGGAAAGGTGAAATTGGCGCGGTCCTCGCCGACGGCAATCTTCAGGCCAAGTTCTTCCTGCCATCGAAAGCGGGCCTGCAACTCTGGATTCCCGCGCCGACGCAAGAGGCTTCCGGCGCATACTCGTGGACCCACACACCGGATACCGATCTGGGCTTCTTTCGTCTGGCCGCCACGCTGAAGGCCGGCGCTTCGTGCGGCGCCAGTCTGCTTGCTGAGGGCGGCATTGAATTCAAGCTGGGTCGTGACGGCAAGACCCAGCAAGTGCGAGGCACGCGTGCCAAGCGAGACCTGGCGCAAATGAAGACCGCCAAGGTCGACGTCACGAAGGTCGAGGATAAAACCGACGCCGGCGGAGACCTCAAGGCGTTTGTAGGCGTCGAGGCCGAAGCATCGATCGAAGGCGCGTTTCAGTGGCGGCGCCCCGAGGAGAAAAGGGATAAATGGACCGCCTTCGCGTCCATCAAGCCCGGCGCCAGCGCACAAGCCGGCGCGGGCGCGCAGGCCGCATTCCATATCACATACGACGGCAAGTTCCGCATCCTGATGAAAGCGGGACTCTGCGCCGGCGTCGGTTTGAAAGGCGATATCGAAGCGGTGGTCGATGTCGTCTATATGGGCGAATTCGTGTGGTGGGCCAAGACGCAGGTTGCCTACGCCGGAGACCGGAATCTCAAGTACTTTGCCGACACCGCGTTCAAGACGTTCTGTGCCATGTGCACGCTGGCCATCGTCACCGGCCGTGAAATCGGCAACTACGTCGGCCAGCAGGAGCGCGAACTCATGTCGGCATTGCAGGAATTCGTCCGAACCAAGCCGAGGCAATTTATCGAGGCCATTCACAACGCGAACGATGCGTTGCTCAACAGTCTCGCGGAAGTGAAGGGCTATCTGGTCTACGCACTAAAGGCGATCGGCGATGAATTCGAAGAGCTTCGCCTCGAAGCCGCGTCGGCGATCAGCCGTATCATCGCGGCCGCGCAGGTGAAGAACGAAGTCAAGAATGTTTATCAATCGACCTCGCCTGACTTCAGTCGACAGGGCGATGCGCAGTTTGCGCGTGCCGAGATCGGTCGGTTCATCGGCATGGATCAGTTGGCGATGCTCGAGAGCCAGCCTCGCGACGCACCCGCCCCCGGCTTTCGCTTTGCATTCAACGATACGCCCAGGTATGCCATGCAGGAAGGAACGAATGTCGCATGGCTCGATCCGACTCGCACCGCGGGCACTGATACCCAGACAGCTTGACAGTCGGTGACAGTCGAAATAACGAACAAGAGGAGTTGCGTTTCATGAGTCATCTGTCTTACCGCGTGTCGGTGAAGCCATTGAAACTAGTGGCGGCCGTGGCCATGCTACTTCTGTCACGCGCCGCTCTTGCAGACAAGATCGACGCGAATGCGCCGGCCGACAGGAACCGCCTGATTCGCGAAATTACGACGTCATCGCCGCCCAAAAGCGTATGGGAACATATCAATGTCGTGTTGAGCTGGGCTCATGGAAAACCGTACGACGACACGGTGCGCATCCTGCAGGACTATTTCAAAACCTTGCCGCCACCCAACGCCGACGAACTGACCGCCTTGAAGGACCGCCTTCGCAAGGAACTCCTCTATGTGAAAGGGGGTGAGTTCGTGATGGGCGACTTCGGCCCTCAGTCTTCTCCCGAAAAACTCCCCTACTCCGCCAATGACGGTGCCGCACCAGCACACGACGTGGGTCTGGATAGTTACTCGATCCTGAAACATCGGGTGACGTTCGCCGATTTCGATCTCTATACACGTGCCAAACATTTGCCGCCGGTTGGAATTCGCGAGGCCTTAGATCTGCAGTATCGCTTTCCGGACTTCCCCGCGGCGTTCGTGACGTGGCAGCAGTCGCGCGACTTCTGCAAATGGGCGGGCGATGTCGCCGGCTTGCCGCTGGATCTCCCCACGGAAGCGCAATGGGAATACGCGGCGCGCTCACGTGGCGAGAAGTGGGTGATTCCGAGCACGGAAGTGCCGGTCGTTGACGGCAAATATGACGTGACCCAGATGGACCAGCTGATCACGGCGAAGGGCAAAGGAACTAGCCCGGCGCCGGAATTCAGCCGACCCGTGGGGACTTACGGCGACAACAAACTAGGCATGTCGGACGTGTTCGGCTATGGCAAGGAGTGGACCTATGACTGGTTCGATGCGAACTACTACAGTCACAGTCCATCTCGCAATCCGCACGGTCCGACGACGGGTACCCTCCGCAGCGTTCGTTATGCAACGGATAGTCGAATTCATCTCGTGATCGACCGGGTCGGCGTGGCGCCTGACAGCGCGAAATCCGACGTGGGCTTTCGCTGCGTACTCAACCGGAGCGAACCGGTTTTGCAATGAGTGATCCACGACAACAATGAGATGCGCATGCATGCTGTGACCGCCCGCTCATGATGAATTCACCCGCCGCCCCGTCGCCACACAGTCGGAGCACGCTCGTCATCCTGACGCTCAGTCTCGGCGCGCTGCTTTTTTCGCTGTGCTGGCTCGTGTCTTCGCTGATCGCCACGCATCGCATGACGGTCGCCGAAGGAACCGTGGTGAGTTACGACCAGGGCGGCCGGAACTGGCGTTCGTATCAACCCGTGATCGTCTTCACGACCGCACGCGGCGAGCGCGAACAGATCACGGGCCAGACGTCGTCGACGCAGCCGGCCTACAATATCGGCCAAACGTTGCGCGTGTTCTACGACCCTGCGAACCCCGCACTCTCGGCGATCATCGACGATTTTGGGCAGCGCTGGTTTCCTGTCGGTGTAGTGATGTTGCTCAGCGTGGTGTTTTCAGCGATTGGCGCGGTGATGTTCATAATCGAGCTCGGCAAGGTTAAACATGTCGCGCCTTCGTCGTACTCGCAGGCGAGGCGCAAACGCGGCCGACAGAATCTACTGATCTGCCTGATTCCGATTGTCATCGGTGCGGGATTTCTGCTGGGCGCTGCCGCTTCGGCAATGCGCGAACGGCAGATCATTGGAAGCTATACGCGCACGACTGGCAAAGTCGTCGAAGTGCAGGAAGCCGAGCGGCCTTATCAGCCGCGCTCACACATGTACTCGGCGATTGTCGCGTTCAAAACCGCGACGGGGAAAGAAGTCACCTTTGCGCAGGGGTCGTCGTCATCGCATAACGATCTCGGCAGCGGTGACGAGGTCAGGGTTCTCTACGACGCGAACACGCCCGATCGCGCGATGATCGACAGCTTCTGGGAGCACTGGGGACTGCCTGCCATCCTCGTTGTCATCGGCTTGCCGTTCTTCGCCGTTGGTGTGTTCTTTATCAGCACCGTCGACTTCAGCGGTGGGCGCCGCAGCAAACGGACCTAGCTTTGAACGTGATTCGACATTCGAGATTGATGGCAGGTGACTTATGACTTCGATCGCATGTGAAGGCGATAGCACGTCGCACGGCGGCAAGATCGTTTCCGCTTCGGCGACCATCGGCGTCGGCGACAGCGGACGGCGCGCCGCCCGGCTCGGTGACCTCGTCCATTGTCCGAAATGCGACGGCACGTTTCCGATTGTGACCTCGCAGAATCCGGCAATGACCGTGGAAGGCGTGCCGCTCGCTTTTCATGGCGACAAGACCTCGTGCGGTGCGGTGTTAATCGCCGAGCAATCCGAGACCACCGGCAATGTACCTGCGTCGATGCAGGGCACGACGGCCGGGGCGGCGGAGTCCACAGTCGCGCCGACCTTGTGTCGCGAGTGCCTCGCTCATGCCGCAGAAACGGGCGCTTCCACTGTCGTGCGCTCATGATCCCGACGAGTCTCGCGGAGCGGCTGGAGCTTTTGCGTGCGGAAGCGCCGGCACTGCGTGCGTATGCGCTGATCGATGGCCTGCAGTACGAACAGCATTTCGGCCGCAGCTTGCGGCGCCGCTGGGGCACTGTGCACACGCTTTTCGCCGGAACAGAAGACGAGCCATTGGCATCCGCTGGACCATGGCTTGTCGACATCGCGCAACCCGATGCCGACGTGGTGGCTTCACTCAATGAACTGGAAACAGCGCGGCCTGGTGTGATGTGGTTGTTCAGCACGCAGGATATCGAGTCGCTCGTGCGGACACTGCAGCGCAAGCTCAACAGCAAACTGCCGAATGGCAAGATTGCGTTGCTCCGGTTCTGGGATCCGCGTGTTTTCGTGCCGCTCTTCAATGCGCTCGACACCGAAGGACGTCGCGCTTATTTCGGCGATGTGGAGGAGTGGCACGGCCTCGCGGACGGCAAACGCTTTCACGTCTCTCACCATGCTTGAACTGACCGCAGAACAATGGGCCGCTTTGTGCGCGAGCGACGAACGCAATTTTGTCGCGACGATTCGTGACGATATCGTGCGCGACGCCCCGCGTTACGCCGACGATCCGACCTTGCTCGACCGGCTGGTGCGGGCGTATCGAGACGCGAAGCGCATGGGGTTTCAGCAGGACAAGAAGTTGGTGGAGTTTCTTTATATCGAGGCGGATGTCCCGGAGTTTTATCGCAAGCCGGGGATCGCGGCCTGGCTCGCCAAGCCGGGACGACCGGTCGAAGAGCGGTTTGAAGATCTGCTGGCGGTGACGCGGCGGAAGTTGATTGATCGGGATAGGGAGAAGCGGTGATGGCTGTGTTGGCAATTCCGCTCGTCGAAGGAGCGGGCGCGTTGCTCGCCGAAGCATTCCCCGCTTTGTTAGGCGGGACCGCCGCGGCGGGAATCCTGTCGCTATCCGGCGATCAGGCGCAGGATAAGAGCAAGACTCAACCGGTCGCGCGGACCATGCCGAAGACGGACGAAGCGTGCAAGAAGTGTCCACCGGATGCGGGTAACCTCGTGACGCGTAACTGGAATATGTCGGACACCTCGCGCACGTATCAGGCGCAGGTGACGGGCTTCGCGCCGAATACGGAGTGGAGTTTTAGCGGGCTCGACTTCGATGGGTTTCGTGCTTCGCTGTGTCAACTGGAAGAGGCTAAGGCAAATTATGATCAGTTTTTTGATCCGGAGACGGGTGAGCCGAAATTCTTTTTCAGAGTTTCCGGGGTCCGAAAAATAGTCGACCAGGCGTCTACCCAGAACGACATCGTGGTTGGCAATCCACCCACCCAGCTTCACTGGTATTTCATGCAGCGATTGAGTTACCGGTATTTCACGCGAGCTTTCACGCTCGCCGCTCCACTTATTCGAACTGAGCTGCGCCCGCTTCTGTGAACTGGAATTGACGACATCATGAATTACAGTCTGAACCTCGAATTGACTTTCCGTCTGTCTGCGCCCGAATTGCCGACGATCGAAACCGAGTATCACCGGCTGTGGCAATTTGCGAGCGCATTGCAAGTCGCGGGTTTTCCGATCGATGGCTGGTTTCCGCCAGCGGACAACGTGAAAGCGTCACTTCTCAACCGGGCTTTCGATTCCAGCGGACCGACGACAGCTGCCATAGCGATGGCAAAGGCCGAAAGGCAGGCGTATCCGCACGTACGCTCGTTTGGCGCGTGGAACGGGATCGAGGGCAATGGGGGCGCGGCTTTCACGGACCAACTCTCTGTGAATGGTTTGTGCGTCTTAAGCCTGCAGACTAAAGGTGTCATGTCTCTTGCAAAATGTGATGTCGTGGCAGATATCGTGACTGAAGCGACCCATATCTGGCCGGCGCTGAGTGTTGAAGTCGGATCGTTCCGATATTCATCGCAATACAGAGTTTTTGAAAAGCGCCCGGGCGCTGGATGGATGCTCTATTTGCCGCGCGTCCTCACCGCCGCGCAAATTCCGGAGGCACGTGATCTTATTCCTGTGATGGACGGCAAGCGACAGAGGGGCACCATCATCGTCAGTGTGATTGATGAGCCGTTCTCTGCGACGAACAAGGAACACGTGGCCGTCGCGAACGCTATCGAAAAGAGACTTGTCGATCAGGATCTGCTTCCGCTGTATCCGGAACTTTAAGCGAGACTATCGGCGAATTTGGGAAACCTCTGTCGAATGGGCTTTCATTTGAACATTGATGTCACCTATCGCGTAGCTTACCCGCAATTGCCGACCATCGAGTCGGAATACAACCGACTTTGGCAGTTTGCGAACGTCCTGACGCGAGCCGGCTTACCCGTCGACAAATGGTATCCAGCTGCGGATTCCGAAAAGGCGTCACGGTTAGACGCTGCTTTCGATGCCAAGGGACCGACCAGCGCGGCGATTACCATGGCGAAGAGTTCCGCTCTATCCAATGGCACTAGCGTCAGGTCGCTCGGGGTATGGAATGGCTTAGAGGGAGACGGTGGCGCTGCTTTTTCCGACTCCCAAGGCATTGATAGTGTGTGCTCGGTGACCTTCCAGGTGGAAGGCATTGTCGGATTTCAGCACGCAACACTGGTGACGGACGTTGTTTCGGAAGCGGCGCGCATCTGGTCCGCGTCGAGCGTTCAGGTCGGGCCATTCAAGTATTTTTCGCGGCAGCAGGTCTTCGAAAAACGGCCCGGCGCCGGTTGGATGCTTTATTTGCCGAGAGTTCTCACCGCGCAACAAGTGCCAGAGGCTCGCGCGTTGGTCCCCGTCATGGATTGTAAGCAGCGGATAGGCACCCTCATCGTCAGTGTTATCGGTGAACCTTTCTCTGCTTCGAATCCGGAACACGTAAAGGTCGCCAATGCTATTGAAGAGCGACTGGTCGATCAGGATTTGCTGCCTTTATTCACTGAACTCTAAGATCAAACACGAGTTTATCGACGGCATCTATCATTCGCAATGCGAAGGTCGGGAGTTCGATCCTCCCCTTCTCCACCATGAAACTCTCGCACCAAGCCACCCGTACAGTTGCCATGACAGTCGCCGTGGTTGCTGTGCCATACCGCAAAGCTGCTGGCGCTGGACTAAAAATATAGCTCCAATAATTGATGTCCTATATTTCGGCAGCGTCTTTTAAAACTTTAGTAAGGCGCTCAACGCAGCGTTCCGATGCGTGTCGAGGCGCGACGGGGCGTTACGTCAAATGGCCGTCACGATCGACAAATGATCCAGCCACGATACATCGTTAACCGTGCCTAGATCACTTATAGGTCATCCCATGAAAAGCTCGACGTTTCCCGGGCGACCGCCGCTGCCTAGGCAGGTGGCGTCCTCCGCCATCCTGAAGGCCGAAGATAGCGCCTTTACAACGAACTGGAAACCCACACGGCGGGTGTGGCGGTGCTCGTGACGTCGAACAACCGGCGTCCACAGGCCTTCGCAACCCGGCCACGGCGCTGGAGGTGATTCGCGAACTCGCCCGCCGACTGGCCGGTCTTCGCTCGAAGCCCGGCGGCGGGGCAAAGTTCGCTGTGGGCGGCCAAGCCAGCCTGACCGCGCCCAGGCACTGAAGGTCACGCATGCGAGTGCCGCCACCTACAACTGATGGTAGGGTGCGCAGGTGCGGGAGGTGATTGACGATCCGGGCGCGACAATCGCACATGAAGAAGTCATGAAACCCTCCTCCATAGTGATGGCCACACCCAAGTGCGAAAAGGGTTACAGGCCATTCACCAACCCTTCGAGCAATTCCAGCCAACCACGGCCGCCTCAAAACCGTCAAAACATGCGACGCGGACCTGACGCTAGGTTAGCTGAACTCGAATGTACGGAAATGATTAGATTTTCGCGCTTGTAATCAGACAGCACTGAACGTTAAATCCAATGATTTCCGTTTCCCTGCACCTTTCTTCTGCCTCATCGCGGTAGGCCAGTCACAGTAACTCTGTCCCACAGTCGCAAAACTGCGGCGCCAGTCGCACTTACTCTGGCGCCCTACGCACGTGACAAAAAATCAAACATCAATATTCCCCGCCCTCAAAGCATTAGACTCAATGAAAGCCCTACGCGGCTCCACGTCATCCCCCATAAGCGTAGTAAAGATTCCATCAGCCGCAATCGCATCCTCAATCTGCACTCTCAGCAAACGACGCACAGTCGGATCCATAGTCGTTTCCCAAAGCTGTCCAGGATTCATCTCCCCCAGTCCCTTATATCGCTGCTTGGAAACATTCCGCTCAGCATCGGCCAGCAACCACTTCATCGCAGACTTGAAGTCGTTAACAGCCATACTCCGCTCGCCACGCTTGATTACAGCACCCGCACCAATCAATCCTTTAAAGGTATTAGCGGTATTAACCAACTGTTGGTAGTCAGCCGTCAGCTGAAACTCTTCATCCAGCACCGAAACCTTCTGATTGCCATGATGCGTCCGTGCAACGCGCAGCGAGCGTAGCTCACGCACGGGGTCATACATCGTCGTGACGGTGACCTCCGGCTTCAAAGCATCATCCCGCAGCTTAGCCTCAAGCGCTTTAGCCGAAGCCTCAGCCGCATCTTCGCTAGAGAGATCAATAACAACCCCATCCATCACAGCCTCGAGCGCGCCAGCGTCATACAACCGGCTCAACCGATTAACCACCGCCTGCGCAAGCAAATAAGCCCGAGCCAATTCACCCAACGCATCGCCGGTAATCGCCGTCCCATTCTCAGAAGGCAACAATTCCGAGCCCTGCAACGCCAGCTTCAGAATGTGAGCATTGACCTCATTCTCGTCCTTCAAATACCGCTCGTCCTTACCCGCCTTGATCTTGTACAGCGGCGGCTGCGCGATATAGATATACCCGCGCTCGATCATCTCCGGCATTTGCCGATAGAAGAACGTCAGCAGTAGCGTCCGAATGTGAGCACCGTCCACGTCAGCATCGGTCATGATGATGATGCGGTGATAACGCAGCTTGTCGAGGTTGTAATCTTCCTTGCCAATACCGCAACCCAACGCGGTAATCAGCGTCACGATCTGTTCCGAAGAAAGCAGCTTGTCATAGCGTGCCTTCTCCACATTCAGCACCTTGCCGCGCAGCGGCAAGATCGCCTGAAACTTCCGATCGCGCCCCTGCTTTGCCGACCCGCCTGCCGAATCACCCTCGACGATGTAAATCTCCGACTTCGCCGGATCCTTCTCCTGGCAATCCGCCAGCTTCCCAGGCAGACCAACGCCATCGAGCACGCCCTTACGCCGCGTCATCTCGCGCGCCTTGCGAGCCGCATCACGCGCGCGCGCTGCATCGACGATCTTGCTGCAAATGATCTTCGCGTCGTTCGGCGTTTCCAGCAGGAATTCTTCGAGCGCCTTCGCGACCACATCCTCCACCGGCGCGCGCACTTCCGACGACACCAGCTTGTCCTTCGTCTGCGCGCTGAACTTCGGCTCCGGCACCTTCACCGACAGCACGCACGAAAGCCCTTCGCGCATGTCGTCGCCGGACGTCTCGACTTTTGCCTTCTTCGCGACTTCGTGATCGGCAATGTACTTGTTCAACACACGCGTCATTGCCGCACGCAAGCCGGTCAAGTGCGTGCCGCCGTCGCGCTGCGGAATGTTGTTCGTGAAGCACAGCACGTTTTCGTTGTAGCTGTCGTTCCACTGCATCGCCACTTCCACACCCACGCCATCTTTCTCGCCGTTGACGTGGAAAATGGTCGGGTGCAGCACGCTCTTGGTCTTGTTGATGTACTCGACAAAACCCTTTACCCCGCCGACAAACGCGAAATCGTCTTCCTTGCCCGAGCGCTGATCTGTCAGGCGAATCCGCACGCCGTTATTCAGGAACGACAGTTCGCGAATCCGCTTGGCCAGAATGTCGTAGTGATATTCGACATTGCCGAAGATCGTCTCGTCAGCCATGAAATGCACTTCGGTGCCGCGATTTTCGGTCTCGCCCACAACTTGAATCGGCGAAACTGCCACGCCGCCGATCTCTTCGATCACGCGGTTCTGCGGCACGCCACGGTGGAATTCCATGAAGTGCTTCTTGCCGTCGCGGCGAACCGTGAGGCGCAGCCATGCCGACAGCGCGTTCACGCAAGACACGCCCACGCCGTGCAGGCCGCCCGATACCTTGTAGCTGTTCTGGTCGAACTTGCCGCCGGCATGCAGCTCGGTCATCACGATTTCGGCGGCGCTGCGCTTCGGCTCGTGCTTGTCGTCCATCTTCAGACCGGTCGGCACGCCGCGGCCGTTGTCGGTGATCGAGATGGAGTTGTCGGCGTGAATGATCACCTGGATGTCGTTGCAGTACCCGGCCAACGCTTCGTCGATCGAGTTGTCGAGCACTTCGAACACGAGGTGGTGCAAACCGGTGCCATCCGATGTATCCCCGATGTACATCCCCGGCCGCTTGCGCACCGCCTCCAGACCTTCGAGGATCTGAATGGACGAGGCGCCGTAGCTGTTGTCGGGTTGCGTATTGTTCGTTTCAGTCATGGATTTTTTCCGGTTCTGCATTACTGCTGGGTTGCTGCTCGGGACTTTTCAAAATGCCATAAAAACGCCAAAGGGGCGCTGCGCCCCTTGGTGTGTTCCTGGTTTTTGGACGCGTTAGATGCGCATCGGCATCACGACGTATTTGAATTCGTCGTTCTCGGGAATCGTGATCAACGCGCTGGAGCTGGCGTCGCCAAGGCTCACTTGCAACATGTCGACCTTCAGGTTCGCGAGCACGTCGAGCAGATACGTGACGTTGAACCCGATATCGACGCTGTCGCCGTCGTACGCGATTTCCAGTTCTTCTTGCGCCTCTTCCTGATCGGCGTTGGTCGACATGATCTTCAACTGGCCCGGCTCGATGATGCAGCGCACGCCCTTGAATTTGTCGGATGTCAGAATCGCGGCGCGTTGCAGCGAACGCTGCAGTTCTTCACGGCCGATCACGAACTGATTCTTATGCGACTTCGGAATCACGCGCTGGAAGTCGGGGAATTTTCCTTCCACCAGCTTCGACACCAGTTCGACCTGACCGAACGTGAACTTGACCTGCGTTTGCGCGATGTCAATCTTCAGCGTGTCGTCAATGTCTTCCAGCAGGCGCTGCAATTCCAGAATCGTCTTACGCGGAATGATCACTTCCTGGCGCGCGAACGAGCCCTCGATCTTCATCGACGAAAACGCGAGGCGGTGGCCGTCCGTTGCGACCGCCATCAACTGGTCGCCGTCCACTACCAGCAGCATGCCGTTCAGGTAGTAGCGGATGTCCTGCTGGGCCATCGAAAAATGGACCATGCCAAGCAACTGGCGGAACGTCTTTTGCGGAACCACCAGGCTCGCGCCGTAGTCTTTAGCTTGCGCGACCGTCGGGAACTCGTCCGCGGCGAGCGTTTGCAGTGCGAAGCGGCTCTTGCCGGATTGCACTGTCAAGCGCTTGTCATTCAGCGTGAGCGTGACCTGGCCGTCGGGCATGGCGCGCAGGATATCGAGGAGCTTTCTCGCTGCCACCGTGGTCGCCACCGAATCGCCGCCCACGCCGAAATCGGCGCGCGTGGTGATCTGCAACTCGAGGTCGGTCGACAGGAACGACACGTCCGGGCCGTTCTTGGTAATCAGCAAATTGGCGAGGATCGGCAACGTATGGCGGCGTTCGACGATGCCGCTCACGGTTTGCAGCGGCCTGAGGAGGTTATCGCGTTCGGTCTTGACCAGTTGCATAGAGTTCCTTCGTTGATATAACGGCCTGTGCGCCTTTCAGCCTTTGCGGCCTTTCCAGCACGCAGCCGTGGCTCCCCGCCGGCGCCACGCAGCGCCCGTCACGGCGTGAAATCCGCCCGCGGCCGCGCCGGGCGGTTAAACCTGTATTGTGCCTGAAAACGGAACCGCCTCACTAAAATGGGGGCGAGTCTGGAAATAAACAGGTCGATTTTTCCGCCGCTTCCCTGTTCCGGCCGCTCAACCCTTCAGCGTCTGCTCCAGCACGTGCAATTCGTGGTTCAGCTGCGCGTCCTTGCTGCGTTCGTCGGCGATTTTTCGCACTGCGTGCAGCACCGTGGTGTGGTCGCGGCCGCCGAATAGCTCGCCGATTTCCGGCAGACTTTTCTGCGTGAGTTCCTTCGCGAGATACATCGCGATCTGCCGCGGCCGCGCAATGTTCGCCGGACGTTTCTTCGAATACATGTCCGCGACCTTGATGCTGTAAAAGTCAGCCACGGTCTTCTGAATGTTCTCCACGGAGATCTGCCGGTTCTGCACCGTCAGCAGATCTTTCAGCGCTTCTTTCGTCAGTTCAATCGTGATCTCGCGTCCATGGAACTTGGAATACGCAAGAATCTTGCGCAGCGCGCCTTCAAGTTCACGCACGTTCGAGCGCAAGTGCTTGGCGACGAAGAATGCGACGTCTTCACTCAGACTCACGAATTCCGACTGGGCCTTGCGCATCAGAATGGCGACACGCATCTCGAGTTCGGGCGGCTCGATCGCCACCGTCAGGCCGGAGTCGAAGCGCGAGATCAGACGATCGTCGATACCCGAAATCTCCTTCGGATACGTGTCGCTGGTAATGATCACCTGCGCCTTGTTCGCGACCAGCGCCTCGAACGCGTAGAAGAACTCTTCCTGCGTGCGGGACTTGCCGGAAAAGAACTGAATATCGTCGATCAGCAGTAGATCAAGCGAGTGGTAGTAGCGCTTGAAGTCGTCGAATGCCTTGCGCTGGTACGCCTTCACCACGTCGGACACGTACTGTTCCGCGTGGATGTAGCGAATCCGCGCGCGGGCCTTGTCCATCAAAAGCTGGTTGCCGATTGCGTGGATCAGGTGAGTCTTGCCGAGACCTACGCCGCCATACAGGAACAGCGGGTTGTAGGAAATGCCGGGGTTGTCCGCGACCTGGATCGCCGCGGCGCGCGCCAACTGGTTGGCCTTACCGGTCACGAAATTGTCGAACGTCAAGACCGGGTTCAGCTTGGAGCGCTCGTACATCGAGTCGTTGTCGCCGTTGCCGTTCGAGCTGGCGCTCTGGCCCGGCCGCCACGTGCGGCGCGCCGCCGCTGCTTCGTTCGCGTCGAGGCTGGGCAGATCGAGGTCGGCGGCATCTTCAGCCGCGGCGCGGGCGTTTGCGTTGTGCTCAGCTGCCGCGCGGGCGTTCGCGTTGAGGTTTGCCATCGCGCTGTTGGCGCTGTTGGCGCCGTTCGCGCGCGCGGCCTGCGCCGCTTGCACCGCGCCAACGGCCGCGTCCACGGCAGCGCCATTGCCCGCGCTACCGCCCATCGAATGAGGCGCGGAAGCGGGACGCGCCGGAGCCGGCGCGGCTGCGGCGGGAGCGCGCATGCCGGCTTTCGGGTCCAGGACGAATTGCACGTCGACCGGGGTCTGCCAGAAATCGCGGGCCATATCCGCGATGCGGCCGGAGAACTGGCTCTTGACCCAGTCGAGCTTGAAGCGGTTGGGCGCAGCAATGCTGAGCGTGTTCGCAGCGGCGTCGAAGGCGACCGGGGCCAACGGTTTGATCCACGTCACGTATTGCTGGGGCGTGAGCTCACGCTCCAGCAATGCGGAACAGTGTTGCCAGAATTCGTTCATCGAGTTGCTGTCGTTATGGTGTGCACGGGCTCGCCGCTGCCCCCGTCGCGCGCACGCAACAAGGCCCGGAGCAGCCAGGCGTAACAGCCCCAGGCGCCTGTGCCACAAGGGTTTGCGGGGCAAGCGAGCCGGAGCGGCGTGCATCATTTTTGGGAAGTAAGGCGAGATTCTAACGCCAAATCGGAGGCGCAAGGGGAGTTATCCACAGGGACCGATCATCTCGCGAGACGGACGGCGACCACGAACGGCACCGGCTAAACTATTGACGGTCAACGGAAAACCGGTTTAAATAGCGGGTTCCGCGAAAACCAATTCAGCAAACCTCCGGCCATTGCGCTTTCAGCGATGATCGCGCGGTTATTTTTCGATCAAGTGAGAGCAACATGAAACGTACTTACCAACCTTCCGTTACCCGTCGCAAGCGCACCCACGGCTTTCGCGTTCGCATGAAGACCGCTGGTGGCCGCAAGGTCATCAACGCACGTCGCGCGAAGGGCCGCAAGCGCCTCGCCATCTAAGGCAGGCAAGCGGATTGCGCGTTCTGTCCGTGCCAGGCCTATCTGTGCCAGCAGGCGACAGCCGTGGTGAAGCGGGACCGGCAGAGGCGCCGCAGCAGGGCTCGATACCGTTGCGAGCGCAAGCCGCCTTCCCGAAAGCCGCAAGGCTACTGAAAACGGATGAATTTTCATCCGTTTTTCGTTTGCGCCCGTGGCGCCGCACCGCACACTTCGTGGTGTACGGCCGGCCTACCGGCAATGACGCGCGCCTCGGCCTCGTCATCGGCAAGAAGTATGCGCCGCGCGCGGCCACGCGTAATCTGGTACGTCGAATCGCGCGTGAAGCCTTCCGGCTGCGTCGTGCGGAATTCGGCGGTTGGGATGTGCTGCTGCGTTTGCACAAGCGTTTCGACAAAAAGGCTTTGCCGAGCGCTTCGTCGCCGCCGTTGAAGGCGCTGTGCCGCAGTGAAATCGAGGCGCTGCTCGACAAGGCAGCGCGCGAAATTGCCCGTCGTCAGGCGCCGCCTGCGGAAGCGCCCGCGACGGAATGACGCTCAAGTGACCGCCCGCTTTTTCGTTCGGGCCGCCGTAGCTTCGGCAGCCTTGGCCCGCGGGCGTCGTCCGGTACTCTACGTTGCGCGGCGCCGTCCGGCCGCATCAGCCATGCAAACGGTACTCATCGCTTTATTGCGTTTTTACAAGCTTGCCGTGAGCCCAATGCTCGGCAGCCGGTGCCGTTTTTTCCCTTCCTGCTCTGATTACGCGCGCGAAGCAATCCAGTATCATGGCGCCGCGCGCGGGACTTATCTCGCGGCCAGGCGTATTTGCCGCTGCCACCCGTTTTCCGCGGGCGGCATCGATCTCGTCCCGCCTCCCACTTCTGAAAAGCGCTGACGCGCCGTTCCATCGACACTGAGACAACGCATGGATATCAAACGCACCGTCCTATGGGTCATTTTCTTCATGTCAGCGGTCATGCTGTTCGACAACTGGCAACGCGACCACGGACGCCCGTCGATGTTCTTCCCGAGCGCCACACCGACCAAGACCGTCGGCAGCGCGGCACCGGGAACCACGACGCCGGGAACCCAGCCCGCCGATTTGCCGGCCACCAACGCAGCGGCGCCGGCCAACACGCCGGCGGCCACGCAATCGCAACTCGTCAAGTTCAGCACCGACGTCTATAACGGCGAAATCGACACCCGCGGCGGCACACTGTCGAAGCTGTCGCTCGTCAAGCAAGGCGACGGCAAGCAGCCGGATCTTATGATCACGCTGTTCGACCGCACCGCCAATCACACGTATCTGGCGCGCACGGGTCTGCTCGGCGGCGATTTCCCGAATCACAACGACATCTACACGCCGGTGCCGAACCAGCCGCACGATCTGACGGGCGACGCCAAGTCGTTCCAGCTCAGCTTCGAGTCGCCGGTCAAGGGTGGCGTGAAGGTCATCAAGACCTATACGTTCACGCGCGGCAGCTATGTGATCGGCGTCGATACGAAGATCCAGAACGTCGGCACCACGCCGGTGAGCCCGTCGGTTTATATGGAACTGGTGCGTGACGACCAGCCGGTGGAAACGCCGCGCTTCTCGCACACGTTCATCGGGCCGGCTGTCTACACCGAGCAGCACCACTTCCAGAAAATCGACTTCAGCGACATCGACAAGAACAAGGCGAGCTTCGCGGACTCGGCCGACAACGGCTGGATCGCAATGGTGCAGCACTACTTCGCGTCGGCATGGCTTCCGCAGCAAGGCGCGAAGCGCAAGATCTACGTCGAGAAAATCGATCCGAAGCTGTATCGCGTCGGCGTGCAGCAACCGGTCGGCGCCATTGCGCCGGGCCAAACGGTCGACGTGTCATCGCGTCTGTTCGCCGGTCCCGAAGAAGAGCGCATGCTCGAAGGCATCGCGCCGGGTCTGGAGCTGGTGAAGGACTACGGCTATGTGACGATCATCGCCAAGCCGCTCTTCTGGCTGCTGGAGAAGATCCACGGCTATGTCGGCAACTGGGGCTGGGCGATCGTGCTGCTCACGCTGCTGATCAAGGCGGTGTTCTTCCCGCTGTCGGCCGCGAGCTACAAGTCGATGGCGCGCATGAAGGCGATCACGCCGCGCATGCAGGCGTTGCGCGAACGCTTCAAGGGCGATCCGCAGAAAATGAACGCCGCGCTGATGGAGTTGTACAAAACCGAGAAGGTGAATCCGTTCGGCGGCTGTCTGCCGGTCGTGATCCAGATTCCAGTGTTCATCTCGCTGTACTGGGTGCTGCTGTCGTCGGTCGAAATGCGCGGCGCGCCGTGGATTCTGTGGATTCACGATCTGTCGCAACAGGACCCGTTCTTCATCCTGCCGGTGCTGATGGCTGTTTCGATGTTCCTGCAGACGAAGCTCAACCCGACGCCGCCGGACCCGGTTCAAGCCAAGATGATGATGTTCATGCCGATCGCGTTCTCGGTCATGTTCTTCTTCTTCCCCGCCGGTCTCGTGCTGTACTACGTGGTGAACAACGTGCTGTCGATCGCGCAGCAGTACTACATCACGCGCATGATGGGTCAGTCGAAGGCGAAGCCGGCCTGATGTCGGGCTGATGCTGGTCTGAAAAGGCGTGCGAGCCTTTGCGCCGCACGCAGCTCCAGCGCTTGTTGCGCGTGGCAAACCCAGCCGTAAAACGAAGCCGCCCGGTTCAAACGAACCGGGCGGCTTTTTTTGTGACCGTTGCGCGCCGGGACGGCACGTCCATTACTCTTCTTCGGCATCCTCACCGTAGAAGCGCACAATCATTTCTTCGACGAGAAAGCGGTCCTTCGGCGTTAACGACTCGATCTTCGAAGCGAGTTCAATCGTCTCCTGCGACGGCGGATATTTCTCACCCCGCGCCATGGGTCTGGCGCTGGCACCGGGCGAGGGTCCATAGTGGAGCCAGTGCTCCTTGACGTTCAACCATTCGGCTAACGTGCGCAACTTGTCGGGCTTGGGAATCGTCGTACCCGTGAGCCACTTGTGCGCGGTTTGCGGCGTGACCGGACGGTCGCCGCGATAGCGAAGATTGAACTGCTCGGCAAGCTTGGTCCCGCCGCGAATCTTCAGCGGCTCCAGTGTGTCCTTCAGCCTTTTGGCGAAGGCGGCTTTTTCTTTGGGGGTCGGCATGGGCCAGATTGTGCAATTCAGCGTCCTCCCAATTGACAACTGGCCAAGCTCGTGTTTAGCGTATTTGAGATAAATTTAGCCTGAACTCCGCGGTGACGCGGCGATTCAGCGGGATGTCAATTTTTGTGACTTTTCTATGCCCGGCACGCGTTTTCAAGAACCCATGCGTCTTGTCGAGTCTCGGTTTGTCTTAGCGACGCAGTAACAATCCTCGCTTGATTAAGATCAATCTTGTTTGGGATGCGAAAACGTGTGCAACGATCGCGACGGGCGTCATCGGCCGGCCCGCACATGACCCCGCGTTACAATGCCCGCGCCGCGCACACGTCAGCGCCGCCCTGCCCTTCTCTTCCGTTTTTTGCCGCCTCTCTCATGCTGACCACCGATTCCGATCCGATCGTCGCTATTGCCACCGCGCCCGGCCGAGGAGGCATCGGGGTCGTGCGGATTTCGTTTGGACGCGCGGGCGAAGCCGCGGCGCAACCGTTGATGCAGACGCTCACCGGCCAGGCGCTCCTCGCCCCTCGTCATGCGAGCTACGTGCCATTTCTCGACGATAGCGGTAACGCGCTCGATCGCGGCATCACGCTGTACTTTCCTGCGCCGCATTCGTACACCGGCGAACATGTGCTCGAACTGCAAGGCCACGGCGGTCCGGTTGTCCTCCAACTCGTGCTGCAACGTTGCATCGACGCGGGCCGCCCATTTGGCTTGCGACTGGCCGAACCGGGCGAATTCACGCGCCGCGCGTTTCTCAACGACAAGCTGGATCTCGCGCAAGCCGAAGCGGTCGCCGATCTGATCGAGGCGAGCACCGAAGCCGCCGCGCGCTCGGCGAGCCGTTCGCTCGACGGCGCGTTTTCGCGCGACATCCACGCTTTGGTCGAAGACGTCATCACGCTGCGCATGCTGGTTGAAGCGACGCTCGATTTCCCCGAAGAAGAGATCGACTTTCTCGAAGCCGCCGACGCCCTCGGCAAGCTCGCGCGGATTCTGGAGCGCCTCGCGCATGTGCTGAGCGAAGCGCGGCAAGGCGCGCTGTTGCGCGAGGGTCTGTCGGTCGTGCTGGCGGGACAGCCGAACGTCGGCAAATCGTCGCTGCTGAATGCGCTCGCGGGCGCGGAACTCGCCATCGTCACACCGATTGCCGGCACGACACGCGACAAGGTCGCGCAAACCATCCAGATCGAAGGCATTCCGCTGCACGTGATCGACACGGCCGGTTTGCGCGATACCGAGGACGAAGTCGAAAAGATCGGCATTGCGCGCACGTGGAACGAGATCGAACGCGCGGACGTGGTGCTGCATCTGCTGGATGCGCGCACCGGCATGACGGCTCAAGACGAAATTATCGCGAGGCGCTTTCCGGCCGGCGTGCCGGTCGTGCGGGTGCTGAACAAGACGGACCTGGTCGGCCTCGCGCCGGAGACCAAAGCACTCGACGCAGACCTCGATCTCAGTGAAGTGCGGCTCTCGGCGAAACAGGGCGACGGCGTAAGCCTGTTGCGCGACGAGTTGCTGCGCATCGCCGGCTGGCAAGCGGGTGCGGAGAGCGTCTATCTCGCACGCGAGCGTCATCTGATAGCGCTGCGCGCGGCGCAGGAGCATCTCGCGACGGCCGCCGCGCATGCCGATCAGAATTCGCAGGCACTGGATCTTTTCGCCGAAGAACTGCGGCTCGCACAGGATCAACTCAACTCGATCACCGGCGAATTCAGTTCGGACGACCTGCTGGGAGTGATTTTTAGCAGGTTCTGCATCGGCAAGTAGAGGAACGCCCGAGGGATGCGCCAAATCGTCCATTCTGCACAGCTTATAGCCGAATTTCGCGCTTTCTGTCCTAACCGTTCAAACCGGGTCTGTAGACCAAACCCGCCGCAATTGTTTGGTACACAACGGCAAACAGTTTAAACTCGCGCTGTCCCGTTCCAAGCAATTCAAGCATGCCCCGCCTGGCCGCTCCCCTCACCGAATCGCAGATTCGCGCGCTCGAACCGCGCGCCACCCGTTATAGCGTCGCCGACGGCAACGGTCTCGTGATCGAAGTCATGACGACCGGCACCAAGGTCTGGCGCTTTCGCTACTCGCTGAACGGCAAGCGGCAGCCGCTCGCCACCATCGGCGATTACCGGATGATTTCGCTGCGAGTCGCGCGGGCCAAGGCGCAGAAGTACGCGGAAATGGTCGCACAAGGCATTTCGCCGGTCGCCACCGCGCGGCGCGACCGCGGCGCGGAAGTCAAGGCGGACGTGCTGCGCGAAGCCGCCGAACTGTATATGGCGACCGAAATGGCCGGCAAATCGGACGAGTATCGACGCACGACGCGGCGCGCGCTCCACAAGGACGTGTTGCCCGCTATCGGCGGCATGGCCATCAAGGCGGTCACCGCGCAAGACGTCGTCGATATCTGCGAGCGAATCAAAAGCCGCGGCTCGCCAAAAATGGCGCTGCACACGCGCAACGTGATAAAGCGCCTCTACGAGTACCTGATCGCCCGCCAACTCGCGGCCAGCAATCCAGCCGAAGTAGTGCCGGCGCGCTCCATCGCCACGTTTGACAGCCGCACTCGTGTGCTTTCCGGCGACGAGATGGGCGAGATGCTGTATTCAATCGAAGCATCGAGTATCCGTCGGCCGCTCAAGCTGGCGCTGCATCTGCTCGTGCTGACGATGGTGCGCAAATCCGACCTGGTCGAATCGACGTGGGGTGAATTCGATCTCGACAACGCGTTGTGGCGCATATCCGCTGCGCGTTTGAAGAAGGACGCGGATCAGCTCGTGCACCTGCCGCAGCAGGCGGTGACAATGTTGCGCGAGCTGCATCGCACGAGAGCGAGCCGGACGTTTGTCTTTCCGAGTGTCAGGGGCAACGATCAGCCGATCGCGAAAAGCACGCTCAATCAGGCCGTCAAGGCGCTCGGCCTCCAGGTCGAGCATTTCGTCCTTCACGACTTCCGGCGAACCGCCTCGGCGCATCTGCGCGAGATAACAGAGCATGCGGAACGGGACAAAACTTCAGCGCAATCGCGACAAAACGCATCACGAGACGAGCCCGCAAACGATGCGGCGGCACGGCGCCGAATCGCACAGCGTTGGGCGGACTTCGTCGAAGCGCAGCTCGACGCAGCACGCAAGAGAGCGGGCGGCGCAGCCTGACTTCGCAGTAGTGAACGAGCCGCAAGGCGGAGCATCCACACGCCAACCTCGTTGGTACACAACACCACACTTCAACGCCACAAGTCACTGCAGAACAACAGAAAACCTGCACATCCGATAGGTTACGAAACAGTGCATTTTCAACCGACGCGCAGAGCCAGAACAAAGCTTCACGCGGCGCTTTTCTCCTGCAATGGATCGCCTACACTGGAGCAACGATGCAACCTTTTTCAGGGAGGCTGCCATGTCCGAATCGTTGCTGGCTTACCTGCTCGGGCCGACCGTGATGCTGCTGGTCGGCGCGGCAATCTGGGCGGCGTCCCGCTATCACCACAAGACGGGACCGCAAAAGCTCGAGCGTTGGCTCGACACGCATTACGCCGAGTGGCTGCATCACAGGCATTAAGCGGTGCGCAAAAAAGAAAAGGCCGTCGCGGTCAGCGACGGCCTTGCTGTCTGTAGCCCGCCGTTCTCCCGCGCGCCCTGGGCTTACCACCTCGGCGCAGGTTCCGGATACCCGTATTCCTGCTGCGGCGCTCCGCACGCCACATACGCGCGCTGGTATTGGTCGTAGCAGTATCCCGGCGGCGGACCCGCGTACGCCGGCGCCGGCTGATACACCGGCTGCGCATAAACGGGCTGCTGATAAGCCACGACCGGCGCCGGATTCAATGCCGATGTCACCACGGCGCCCAACAATGCCCCGCCGATCAGCGCACCGATCACCTCGCCGCCATTGCCGCCACCATGACCATGAGCCGACGCTTGTCCCGCGACGCTCAAGCTGCCCACCATCACCAACGCCACTGCTAACTTTTTCATTTTGCGCTCCCGCCGTTAAGGCATGGAACGAATTGTCGACCACGCGCGCGGAAATAGATGCTGCAAGTGGTAACGACAGATTACCTGTGTAACGGCCACCGGCAGTTCTCAATGCACGTGGTCGGAGCCGAGCGTGAAATGGCCCGGGAGGACATCGGCGGGAGAGAAGCCCCTCGTCGTGGCCGCCGCGGCGCAGACGGTCGATATACTCGTCGCTCAATTGCGTGGCGAGCGCCGCCAGTTCCAGCTTCTGTCGGAACAAGCGTTCCGGGTTGCACGCGCCGTCGTTCGCGGAAAAACTCCGGAACTGACCGCCGACGTCTGCGCGCGTCGCGATTGACGCTGACCGACCCGAACGGCGTCGCGGCCCGCTCGCGCCGAGGCGTGTCTGCGCATTCGCGCGCCGCGCGCTGTGATAGATGTGATGGACAATCGCCGTAAAGCGGCAACCGCTTCCCATGACGAGCTTGCAATCAGGAGAAACAACGCGATGACCTACGACGACCACAATCCCTTCGCAAAAATTCTGCGTGGCGAATTACCCTGCATCAAAGTGGCGGAAACCGACGCGGCACTGGCCTTCATGGACCTGATGCCGCAAGCCGACGGGCACTTGCTGGTCGTGCCGAAAGAAGCGGTGGCTGAAATTTTCGACTTGTCGGATGCAGCGACGGTGGCTTGCATGCGTATGACGCAGAAGCTCGCCATCGCTGTGCGCGCGGCCTTGCGTCCGGACGGCGTGTTCATCGGGCAATTCAACGGCGCGGCTGCCGGCCAAACCGTGCCGCATGTGCACTTTCACGTCATTCCGCGCTGGGAAGGTCAACCGTTGCGCATGCATGCCCGCGACGTGGCGGATGCCGACACGCTCGAAGCACTCGCCAAGCGCATTCGCGCGCATTGGCGAGCGGATTGAGTTACTAAGCCCGCTCGAGTGCTAGCGAATCTGCATGAGCCGCGCTTTATACCCGATCCCGCGAGCGGCGCAGCGGATGGCGCCAGTCGTGACGCCGGGGTTTCGCATGCATGGGACGCATGTCGTGCAGATGCCGGTGTTCTTGCCACAATTCGTCGGAGAAAAGAAACGCGACGATAAGCAGCGGAAGGACCAGGAAAACGCCCAATATCAAATTCTCGACCACGGCGGCCTCCGTTCGCACAAGCATGGTTTTTATTGTAGAGCACCGCTCGTACCCGTACTTGCGGCCATCGTGCGGTTAACTCCGACGTATAAGGGGGAGCGCTACCTGGCATCTTTTATCTTCTGCATCTACACCGTTATTTATCTCGTTTTACCCAGTCGGCCGAATGACTTTGTGTGCAATGCACCAAACCGATCTTAGATTGTAGTAAATCGCTTAAAACGGATATCGCGTTTACGCCAACCCACCACCCCAAAGCATTACGGGTTAAAGCCGCGCGTGCAGTTCCTTTTCTTGTTATCCCTTGCAATTTCCACCGTTTCGGGCGCTGCCGAAGCTTTAAGCAGGTGCCGCGCATGGTGCGACAATTCGCCGCTGTTGCGACCGCACACAAGATGTGCTTGTTGTTCTACCGCGTTCTCCTAAAGTGCAAGGTGCGGGTCAGACGTGGGAGTTAAATACATAGCTAACCTGAGCAATCGGCCCGCACCGGAGGAATACATGAAAACTCGAATCGCCCTTGTTTTCGCTATTGCAAGTTTGGCTGCCGCGACCGTTCAGGCGCAAGACGTCATGATCAAGCCGCAGCAAACCATCCAGTTCAAGGCCAACGCGTATGGCTGTCTGTCAAAGGACAAACTCGACGCCGTCGACCTGCACGCGCAAGCCGGCGAACAGCAAAAAATGCAGGAGTTCTTCTCCGGATATCAATGCGTTTCGACGCCCGAGAATTCGAGCTTCCGCGTGGTGCGGGTGGTCGGTCATGACATCGAATTCGTGAATTCCGGCAATAGCGACACGCAAGGCCTTTGGGCGAACGATCGATTCATCAAGCAATAACGCAGTAAAACGCTGAATGCGCGGGCGTTCCGGCAATGCGCCGGAACGGAGTGCGCATATGCGGACTCTCTGACTTTAAAAGCCGGAGACGGTGAACTTGTGATTGAAAAAAACCGGCTGGACATCTTGAATGTCGAGCCGGTTTTTTATTATTCGGCGCACGGCGTGCGGTGCGTTTAAAGAACCGGCGAAAAAAAAGCCGATGCGGTATGTCTATCCGCATCGGCAGTACGCCTTCTCGCAAAGCGCAGGGAACAACCGTTTGACTCGTTAGCGCGACACGCGCCGGTTAGTGAGAATCGCGCGGCACCGGCGCGCCGCTCGATCCGACCAGGAAGTCGAGATCCGCGCCCTGATCCGCTTGCAGCACGTGCTCGACATAGAGCTTGTAGTAGCCACGCTTCGGCGCCTCGGGCGCCTGCCATGTGGCGCGCCGGCGCGCGAGTTCTTCGTCGGTGACGTCGAGATGCAGGCGCCGCGCTTCGACATCCAGCTCGATCATGTCGCCGGTCTGCACGAACGCGAGCGGACCGCCCGCGGCCGCTTCCGGCGACACGTGGAGCACCACCGCGCCGTACGCCGTGCCGCTCATGCGTCCATCCGAAATGCGCACCATGTCCGTAATGCCTTTTTGCAGCACCTTTTTCGGCAACGGCATGTTGCCCACCTCGGCAAAGCCCGGATAACCCTTCGGCCCCGCGCCCTTGAGCACCATGATGCAGTTCTCGTCGATGTCGAGCGCCTCGTCGTCGATCTTCGCGTGCAGTTCCTCGATGTTTTCGAACACGACCGCGCGGCCGCGATGCTTGAGCAGTTCCGCAGTAGCCGCCGACGGTTTGATCACCGCGCCATTCGGCGCGAGATTGCCCTTGAGAACCGCGATGCCCGCCTTCGGCTTGAACGGCTCGGCGAACGTGGTAATGACCTTCTCGTCGTGATTCGGCGCGTTGCGCACGTTGTCCCAGATCGTCTTGCCGTTCACCGTGAGCGCCTCGCGATGCAGCAGCCCTTGCTCACCGAGTTGCTTGAGCACCGCCGGCAAACCGCCCGCGTAGTAAAAATCTTCCATCAGGTATTCGCCTGACGGTTGCAGATTCACGAGACACGGCACATTCGAGCCCAGCTCCCAGTCCTCTAGCGAAAGCTCCACGCCAATACGCTTCGCAAGCGCGATCAGATGTACGACCGCGTTGGTCGAGCCACCAATCGCCGCATTCGTGCGAATCGCGTTTTCGAACGCCTGGCGGGTGAGAATTTTGTCCATCGTCAGGTCTTCGCGAACCATGTCGACGATGCGCCGGCCCGCCAGATGCGCGAGCACCTGACGGCGCGCGTCGACTGCGGGAATCGCCGCGTTCTGCGGCAAGCCCATGCCGAGCGATTCGACCATCGAAGCCATCGTCGACGCCGTGCCCATCGTCATGCAATGGCCACGCGAGCGGTTCATGCACGACTCGGCTTCGGTGAATTCCTCCTGCGTCATCGAACCGGCGCGCACTTCCTCGGACATCTGCCAGACACCCGTGCCCGAGCCGATATGCTTGCCGCGGAACCGGCCGTTGAGCATCGGTCCACCCGACACCGCGAGCGACGGCAGATTGCACGACGCCGCGCCCATCAGCAGCGCCGGCGTCGTCTTGTCGCAGCCGACGAGCAGGATCACGCCATCCATCGGATTACCGCGGATCGATTCCTCGACGTCCATCGAAGCGAGGTTGCGGAACAGCATCGCCGTGGGCCGCAAATTCGTTTCGCCAAGCGACATCACCGGAAACTCGAGCGGCAAGCCGCCGGCTTCGTGCACGCCTTTTTTCACGTACTCAGCGAGTTCGCGGAAGTGCGCGTTGCAGGGCGTGAGTTCCGACCACGTATTACAGATGCCAATGACGGGACGTCCGTCGAATTCATCGTGCGGAATGCCCTGGTTCTTCATCCACGATCGATGCAGAAAACCGTCGCGGTCCTTGAGGCCGAACCACGCCTGGCTGCGCAGCGGCTTTTTAGTCTCGTTCGAATCAGCCATGAAATCTCCTGTTGGCAAACATGTAGGGTAGGGCGCGTGTCAGCGCACGCTTAATGCACGCGCTTGCTGCGGCGGAACTGATCGAACAGCACCGCGAGCAGCAAAATCCCGCCGCGAATCAGGTATTGATAGAAAGTCGGCACGTTCATCAGGCTCATTGCGTCCTGCACGGAACCCATGATCAGCACGCCCACGAGCACGCCGGAAATCGTCGCGACGCCGCCCGTGAGCGACACGCCGCCGAGCACGCACGCGGAGATCACGCCGAGTTCGAGACCAACCGACGTTTTCGGATCGCCGAGACTCATACGGGACGCCAGCATGACGCCCGCAAAGCCGGTGACGAGCCCTTGCAGCACGAACACCGTAATCTTGATACGCATGACGGGCAGACCCGCCAGCAACGCCGCCTCGCCATTGCCGCCGACGGCCAGCACGTTCTTGCCGAACACGGTCTTCTTCAGCAGGAAACCGAACAGCACGAAGCCAATGATGTTGCTCCAGATCGGATACGAAATGCCGAGGAACGAGCCGCCGCCCAAGTCGAAGAAGCTCTCTTCGGAGATCATCACCGCGTCGCCGTTCGACGTGATGAACGCGAGGCCACGCACCACTTCCATCATTGCGAGCGTGACGATTAGCGAGTTGATCTTGTAGCGCGCGACCAGCACACCGTTGACGAGGCCAACCGCGCCGCCCGCAAGCACGCCGGCAGCGACGCCGAGCAGCACGCTATGCGTCACCGTGATCAACGTGGAGGCCACGACGCCCGCGAACGCCACGATCGACGCGACCGACAGATCGACTTCGCCGAGCGCGAGAACGAACATCATCGTCACCGAAATTGAACCGATCAGCGTGACGGAGAGCAGCAAGCCCTGAATGTTTCGCGAACTCAAAAAGTCGGGCACGGTGAACGACAGCGCCGCGAACAGAATGACGAACACCATCACGATGCCGGACTTGTTGATCAGATCCCAGGTGCGCGCGGCGCGCGCGCTCAAGCCCGCGGAAGCGACGGCCGGCGTGGAGGAGTCGGTTGAAGGTGTATGCATGATGTGTGTTCCGTTTTAATGCCGTTTCAGTGCCGTTTTCAATGCTGCTTCAGCGGCGCGATTCAGTTGCCTTCGTTTGTCTGTTAAATGTGATGAGCGCGGTGAGCATGCAAGCCTAACGAGGCAGGGCAAGCTTGATGAGCGCATCGGGCGTGGCCTCAGCTTTCGGCAGATTGCCAACCAGGCGGCCTTCCTTCATCACGATCACGCGATCCGTCACGCCGATCACTTCGGCCAGATCGCTCGAGACGACGATCACCGTGCGGCCCGCGTCCGCAAGCCCGTACAGCAGTCCGTAAATTTCGCTGCGCGCGCCGACGTCGATGCCGCGCGTAGGCTCGTCCATCAGAAACACGTCGATGTCTTCGGCGAGCCAGCGCGACAGGATCACCTTCTGCTGATTGCCGCCGGAGAGCGTGCCGATCGGCGTCTCGCCGTTGCGCGTCTTGATCGCGAGCTTGCCGATGAACTCCTTCGCGGTCTGCGCTTCCTTGCGGCCGTTGAGCACGTTGAAGCGGCTGAAGTGCCGGCGGCAGCTGATGTTGAGGTTGTCCGAAACCGAAGCGATAGCGACGATGCCTTCCTGCTTGCGATCTTCGGGGCATAGCGCGACGCCCGCGCGAACCGCATCGCGCGGCGTGGCGAAGCGCACCTGCTTGCCTTTGAGCGTGATCTCGCCGGCCGTGGGTTTGACCGCGCCGTAGATCAGCTTCATCAACTCGGAGCGCCCCGCGCCGACGAGTCCGAAGAAGCCGACGATCTCGCCTTTGCGCGCCGAGAAAGAAGCGGGCTCACGCAGCCCGGGGCCCATCAATCCTTTGACGTCGAGCTGCACGTCACCGACTTCGCGCGTGCGATAGCCGTACACGTCGGCGATCGAGCGGCCGACCATGCAGCTAATCAGACGATCGCGGTCGAGTCCTTCGCCGGCGTCGAACGTATCGATGCGGCGACCGTCGCGAAACACGGTCACGCGATCGCATAGCTCGTACACCTCATCCATCCGATGCGTCACGTAGATAATCGCGCGGCCTTCAGCCCGCAACGCGCGAATGATCCGGAACAGCTGCGTCGTCTCGCGCGACGACAACGAACTGGTCGGTTCGTCGAACGCAATCACGCGCGCGTCGCGCATCAACGCCTTGCCGATTTCGATCATCTGGCGCTGACCGATCGACAGATTCTTCACCTGCTGCGACGGGTCGATTTTTTCACCAAGCCGTTCGAGCTCACGCACCGCGCGCGCAACCAGCGCCTTTTCGTCCAGCACACCGAAGCGATTGGGCAGCGCGCCGAGCATCAGGTTTTCGGCGACCGTCAGCTCCGGCACCAGATGCAGTTCCTGATAAATGATCGCGACGCCCGCCGCGATCGCCGCCTTCGTCGTGGTGAACTGCTGCTCGGCGCCATCGAGCGACAACGTGCCCGCCGCCGGCTGATTGACGCCGGACAGCACCTTCAGCAACGTCGACTTGCCGGCGCCGTTTTCGCCCATCAGGCCGTGCACTTCGCCGCGCCGTACTTCGAGCGAGACCTGATCGAGCGCGAGCACGCCGGGAAAGCGCACGGTGATGCCGTCGAGTTGCAGATAGGGCTCAGTCGAAGCGAGCGCGGGCGAGGGCACTGCCACCGGCGCGGCTGCAGCGCCGATGGAAGACGCAGTGTGTGAGGACGTCATCGAAAAAACCTCAATGGTGGACAACCTGTGCGGGCCGCTCGCGCATCAAGCGCAATGCCGGACGCGAAAAGCGCGGCCCGCTGCGTGCAAACTCGAACCCGGCTTAAATGCCGAGTTCTTTACGCACGTCCTGCCAATTGCCGCGGACCATCAGCTTGCCGGTGGTCTGGGTATCGGCGGGCGGCTGTTTGCCGTCCTTGATCCACTCCACGAGGTTCTCCGTGCTTTCCTTGCCGTGCATCGTCGAGCTGACGGCGATCGTGCCGTAGAAGCCGGTCGGCTCTTTCTTCTGGAATTCGGCAAAGGCCTCGCCCGCACCGTTGATGCCCACGCCGATCACATCCGCCGCCGGAATATGCAACTGCTCGGTGGCGCGCACGCCGCCCAGCACGCTTTCTTCGTTGAGCGCGAAGATCACCCACTTCTTGATATTCGGATGCTTCGCGAGCACCGGCGAGGACGCGTTGAAGCCGCCTTCGTCATCGGTCGTCTTTTGCGGGGCGTCAAAAATGTTTTCCTTCTTGAAGCCGCCGGCGAGCAGCGACTCTGTCGCGCCGTCGGTGCGCAGCTTCGCGGTCGGCAGTTCATAGTTCGTGATGCGCAGCGCGCCGACTTCCTCGGGCTTCCAGCCGCGGCGCTTCATTTCTTCGGAGATGGCCTGACCGACCTGATTGCCGATCTTGAATGCGGACATGCCCAGATGCGGCACGTTCGGCAGCGGCTTGCCGGTCGAGTCGACCAACTGATCGTCGACGGTGACGAACTTCATGTTGTAGCGCTTCGCACGCGCCTGAATCGCCGGTCCGAGACGCACGTCGGGCGCGCAGATCACGAAGCCCTTCGCGCCTTGCGCGCCGAGGTTGTCGATTGCGGACAGCACTTTTTCGCCGTCCGGCGTGCCAATGTTCACCACCGAAAAGCCGTCCTTCTGGCCGAGCGCGGTCGCGGCTTTCTGCTCGTTGATGAACCATGCCTGCTCCGGCATCTTCACGAGGAAGCCGACTTTCAGCGGCTGATCCGCGTGCGCGGAGAGTTGTGCGGCAAAGGGTGCGGCGATCGCGGCGGCGGCGATTGCGGTGAGGGTCAAACGGCGAAGCTTGCTGGTCATGTCTGTCTCCTGGGGTTTAAAAAGCTGCATTGATTTCGTTTATGTGCAGCGAGGCGATACACAGCGGCGTTAGCCGGGGCGTAAATCTATCTGGGCGATTCCGGGGGCAAATACGGTCGCAACTACGGTCGCAATCGCGGGCCCGCGGTCGGCGAAGTGAAGATGCGTGTGCGTCATCACGATCAGCCCGCGACGTAGGCCGTTTTCACGGCCGTCCAGAACGCTGCATCGGTCGAGCCGTACGCGGACGCCTTGCGGCCGCCGCCAGGCGCGTGATGCTCGACTGCCGTCGTCGGCAGATTGATCGTGACGAGGCCGCTATGCACGTGACGGCGAAAATGCCGCGCGCGGCTCAGCGAGCGCGTGCAGATGCCGGCGCACAGACCATAAGCGGTGTCGTTCGCTAGATGCAGCGCGTCGTCGTAATCGTCGGCGCGCAGCACCACCGCAAGTGGGCCGAAAATCTCTTCGCGCGCAATACGATGCTCGGCCTCGCCGGCGAAAAGCGCCGGCTCGAAAAAGTAGCCGCGCGTCGCGCGCTCCAGTCGCCGGCCGCCATGCAGCAATTGCGCGCCTTCCTGCTGACCGATGCGCACGTAATCGAGATTGCGTTCGAGTTGCGCGGCGTTCGCGACGGGACCCATGTCCGTGCCATGCTTCAGCGCGTGGTCGATGGTGAGTTTGGCCAACTTCACCTGCAATGCATCGACAAACGGCTCGAACATCGCGCGTTCCACGATTAGCCTGGCCGCCGCCGTGCTGCGCTGGCCGGTCGAGCCGTACGCGCCGGTCAACGCGGCATCGACGGCGCTGTCGAGATCGGCGTCCGCCAGCACGACAAACGGGTTCTTGCCGCCCATCTCCAGTTGCACGCGCGCCTGGCGGGCCGCAGCGGCTCGCAGCACGCGGGTGCCGGTTTCCGCCGAGCCGCTGAAGCTGATCGCCGCAACGAGCGGATGGGCGACGATCCGCGCGCCGACCTGCCGGCCGCTGCCCATCACGAGATTGAAAACGCCCGCGGGCAGACCCGCGCGGCTGACGATCGACGCCAGCGCCGCCGCGCAAGCCGGTGTAGATTCGGCCGGCTTGTAGACGACGCAATTGCCATGCGCCAGCGCCGCGCCGATTTTGGCCGCGGCGATCGCGAGCGGCGCGCTCCACGGCGAGATGATGCCGACCACGCCGAGCGGCTCGCGCGTCATGTCGATTTCGACGCCGGCACGCGCCGACGCGACGGGCTCGGCGTACGCGCGCTGCGCATCCGCGGCGAGCAGCTTGAAAATCTGGCCCGCGCGCATGGTTTCGGCCAACGCCTCGGGCAAGGTCTTGCCGACTTCACGCGCGAGCAGCCGGCTGAGTTCATCGCGGCGCGCAAGCATTTCGCTGCCGATCGCATCGAGCGCGTCCGCGCGCCGTTGCGCCGAACTGAGCGACCATTCGCGGAAGGCGGCGCTTGCTGCCTCGATCGCGCTATCCGTCTGCCGGACATCGGCGCGGACATATTCGCCGACGGGGTCGTCCAGATCCGACGGATTCAGCGAGACGCCCGTGGTCGCGCCCGTCTCCCAACCGCCATTGATGTAATGGCGCAGCGGGCTGGCAACGAGTGGGACGAGCGGATCGCGGTTCATCGACGGAATGGCGCCACATGAGAAGCTGGAAAGTCCACGAATGGTATGAGCCTGCCCAATAACTTTCCAATCCCTTTTTGGGCTATCCCGATAACAATTTCGGTATGGCATTATTGAGGCCACTGACAAAACCGGCAAGCGCCATCTTGCACGGGCCAAATCTGGAGACAAGCCATGACGCGTAGCTACTCGAACTGGTTCGTGCGTGCGCGGCTGAAAACGCGGCAGTTGCTGCTGCTCGCGGCGATGGAGGAAGAGGGCAACGTGCGGCGCGCAGCCGACGTGCTCGGCATGACGCAGCCGGCGGCTTCACGTCTCCTGAAAGAACTCGAAGACATGCTGGGCGTGAGCCTGTTCGACCGCACGCCGCACGGCATGCACGCCACGCTGTACGGTGAGGTGATGATCCGTCACGCGCGGATGGTACTGTCGAATCTGAGCCATGCGCACGACGAGATCTCGGCGTTGCGCGCAGGTCTCGCGGGGCAGGTGCGCATCGGCGTGATTGCAGCGGCCGCAGCGACGATGGTGCCCCGCGCCATTGCGAGCGTGAAAGAACGCTATCCGCAGTTGCAAATCTGGGCGGAAGTCGAAACGTCTGACGTGATGCTGCCGCGACTCGCTGAAGGCGAACTCGACATCATGATTGGCCGCGTACTCGAGCGGCAAAACCAGTTCAAGACCGAAGTGCGCTATGAACCGCTCGCCGACGAGCCGCTTTGCGTGGTCGCGCGCCCCGGTCATCCTCTCGAAAATGAGACAGGTTTGACGCTGCGAGGCATCGTCAACGCGAGCTGGGTACTGCACCCGCCGGGCAGCGTTTTGCGGCATCGCTTCGATCTGATGTTTTCGCAGATCGGGCTGAATCCGCCGCAAAACGTCGTCAACACCAACAACTTTCTGGCAATTTCGAGCCTGCTGCTCCAGAGCGACATGTTGGCGGTATTGCCCGATGAGGTGGCGCGTCAGTACCAACAGTACGGCGTACTGAAGCGCCTGCCGATCGATTTGCCGTGCAGGATGGATACATTCGGTATCATCACGCGCCAGTCGCATCTGCTGTCGCCGGCGGCCGCAGTGGTGCTTGAGGCGTTACGCGAGGCGGCGGGCGAAGTCTACGGCGCCCCCGCGGACCAAGCTGTGGCTCGATAAATGCTTCTTCCCGTTCATGAGGTAGCCGGATGACGGCGCGGGAGGACACAACATGTACAACAAACACGGAAGACGGCAACGCGCCGTCGACGATTCATTTTCCGTTCGCTCCGCTGGGGCGAGCGTCTGGTTTAGCAACGGCATGGCTCTCAAATCTACGATTTACAAGGCGGAGTTGCAGATCGCCAATATGGACCGGCATTACTACGCCGATCACTCGCTCACCATTGCGCGCCATCCGTCGGAAACGGACGAGCGGATGATGGTCCGCGTCGCGGCTTTCGCGCTGTTCGCGCAGGAACGGCTCGAATTCTGCAAAGGTTTATCAGATGTCGACGAACCGGATCTCTGGCAAAAAGATCTGACGGGCGCGATCGAAACGTGGATTGAAGTCGGCCAGCCGGACGAGCGGCGCATCGCGAAGGCGAGCGGCCGGTCGAACGAAGTCATCGTGATTGCTTACGGCGGCCGTACTTCAGACATCTGGTGGCAAGGCGTGCGCAACAAGGTCGAGCGCATGCGCAATGTGACGGTCTGGTCGCTCGGCGAAGACGTCGCGGCGCAGCTCGGCTCCCTCGCGGAGCGCACGATGCGCCTGCAATGCACCGTCCAGGATGGCGAAGCATGGCTCGGCAGCGCCGAAGCCGACGCGGTGAAAATCGAGTGGACGGTGTTGAAAGCGCCCGCCAACGCCTGAAATCTGGGGCGGCTGACGGCAGGCGCTCAGATCGACGTAATCCGCGCCGCTTCCGGCGGTCCCTTGAGTTCGACCATGTTGCCCTCCGGGTCGAACAGATACAGCGACGGCCCGTAGCCGTCCGCGCCATAGCGCAACGCTTGCTCGCCAAGCCGCGCGCCATGTTCGCTCAGATGCGCCTTGAGCGCTTCGGCGTCGAACGGTTCGACGCGCAAACACACGTGGTCCATGTTGCGGCCCGTGCCGGGCACGCCGTTTTCGGCGTGATCGAGGCCCGCGCCCACCTGCAGCAGGTCGATCAGCGAGCGTCCCGCCCGCAATTGCGTGAGACCGAGTTCACGCTGTTCCTTCTCCAGACTGCAACCAAGTACGTCACAGTAAAAGCGCGCCATCGCCTCCACGTTCGACGCCCGGATCACCACATGGTCGATTTCGCGAATATGAATCTTCATATTGAACGCCTCCTTTTGGCCCGGCTTGCACAGCAGATTAGACAGCCAGTTTAGAAGAAAGCGACGGCGTTGCGAGAGCGGGAGCAGGCCCTTGGAGGGCCAGATGCGGAATATATACGCGAAAAAAAGGCGAAAAAAAGCCCGCTCTATGTGGAGCGGGCTGAATCCATATCAGGAGGAGACATGGAGGAGACAGGTACTAATATACACATCGGGTTGGTGCGACGCAATAACTTTTTAAGGGAAAACCCGATATCGGGCGAAATTGTCGCACCTTGAAGGCAAAACGAGCGCCTGGCGGGGCTTTCGCCGCCGGCGGTCTACGAGGAACCGCAATGACAGAGCAAGAACCGGAGCGTACTGTGTCGGCATGCGGCCTACATTGGTGAGCATCGACAGCACCTATCCGGAACCATCATGAACCGCGCCATCCGTCCGGCAGACACCGACCTCACCGCCGACACCACCGATACCACCGATACCGCCGTCTGGAATTCCGACGACGAACGCTGGGAAGCCGTCACCCGCCGCGACCCGCTCGCCGACGGCGCATTCTTCTACGGCGTGAAGACGACGGGCGTGTTCTGCCGCCCGTCCTGCCCGTCGCGCCAACCGCGTCGTGAGAACATTGCCTTTTTCGCCGACGCTGATGCCGCGCGCGCCGCCGGCTTTCGCGATTGCAAGCGCTGCCAGCCGGGCGGCCTGCCGCGCGAGCTCGAGATCGTGAACCGCGCATGCGCCGCGCTCGACGCCGATCCGCAACAGCGTCTCACCCTCGCGCAGTTGAGCGACGTCGTGCATGTCAGCCCGTTCCATCTCCAGCGCCTGTTCAAGCGCGTGGTGGGGGTTTCGCCGCGTCAATACCAGGCCGCGCAGCGTGGCGCCGCGTTGCGCGACGCGCTTCAGAGCGGCTCCGACGTCACGCGCGCCACGCTCGACGCCGGCTTCGGCTCGCCGTCGCGGATGTACGACAGCGCATCGGCGGAACTGGGCATGGCGCCGTCCGTGTACCGCCGCAAGGGCGCCGGGCTCACGGTGCGCTACGCCAGCGCGCCGACCTCACTCGGCTTCGTGCTCGTGGCGGCGACGGACAAAGGCATCTGCAAGCTCGGTTTCGGCGATGACGCCGCTTTCCTCGTCGACGAACTGCACAGCGAATTCGCCAACGCCGACGTGATTGAAGACGCGAAGCGGCTCGCTCCGTTCATCGCTCAGATCGACGCGTACTTGCACGGCACTCGTCAGGATTTCGATCTGCCGCTGGACATTGCCGCGACAGCCTTCCGCCAACGTGTGTGGGACGCGCTGCGGCGCATTCCGTATGGCGAGACTCGCAGCTATACGGACATCGCCGAAGCGGTCGGCGCGCCGCGTGCCGTGCGCGCGGTGGCGAGCGCCTGCGCGACGAATCCCGTTGCGCTGGCCATTCCGTGTCATCGCGTCGTGCAAAAGGGCGGAGCGCTTGCCGGCTATCGTTGGGGTTTGCCGCGCAAGGCCGCGCTGCTCGACAACGAGGCGCAGTATGCCCGCCACGTTTCACCCGACGAACCTCGCCGCGAACCGACCGCGCTTGCCCAAAACATCACCACCAAACTGGACCACGCCGCGTGAGCACGCTTGACGACGTCGTAACCCTGGAATTGCCGTATAAAACGCCGTTCGACTGGCCGCGCCTGCTGCGCTTTTTCGGCGGACGCGCGACGCCCGGCGTGGAGACCGTAGAGGACGGCGCCTATCGCCGTGCAATCGAATGGGCCGGTGACAGCGGCACGCTTAGCGTGCGCCAGCATCCGCGCAAGCGCTGTCTTGTCGCGAACATCGAAGGGCCGGTGGGCCGTCACGCCGACGCGCTCGCCGCTCCGATTGCCAGGATTTTCGACCTGCACGCCGATCCGAAGAAGATCGGCGCCGATCTGGCCACGGACCCGTGGCTTGCGCCGCTGATCGACGCGGCGCCAGGTTTGCGCGTGCCGGGCGCGTGGTCGGGCTTCGAACTGGTGGTGCGCGCAATCGTTGGCCAACAGGTCAGCGTGAAGGCGGCGACCACCATCATCGGACGATTGGTGCAGCGCGCGGGCGAACGCATCGAAGGGCATCCGCATGAAAACACGGCGTGGCGTTTTCCCACGCCCGACGCGTTGGCCAACGTCGATCTCGTGCAAATCGGCATGCCGGGCAAACGGGTAGCAGCGTTGCAGGGTTTCGCGCGTGCCGTTGCGAGCGGCGATGTACCGCTCGACAACGCGGCCGCCGACGCCGCCAGTTTGCGTGCCGCATTGCTCGCGTTGCCGGGCATCGGTCCGTGGACCGTCGAGTATGTCGCGATGCGCGCGTGGCGTGACCCCGACGCGTGGCCCGCATGGGACCTCGTGTTGATGCAGTCGATTTGCGCGCGCGATCCCTCGCTCGTGCGGCCCACGCAGCAGCGCACGCGCACCGACGCATGGCGGCCCTGGCGCGCTTACGCGGCGATGCATCTGTGGAACGAGGTGGCGGACCGGGCAGGCGCGGCGCGCGGCGGCTGAACTCCCGCGGCTTGGCTGCATGAGCGGGCGTCGCGCTGTCCGTCCCCGCCATCACCCGGAAGTCGGGTGGTAGGTCCGCGGTCCGGCGCGGGCTAACCCGCACACGCCAACGCTCCTCTGCAAAACCTCCGCGATAACCCTGAAGGCGAGTGGCTAAACTCGCAGATTCGGCGTGAAAACAGACGGGCCGGCAGGCGAAAACCGCCCGCCGGGGCGGCCTCAAGCAGCCGCCGTGGCGAGATGTTAAAGTGCCCGCTACTGAAAATTCCGCCGAACGTTGTCGACCGCACCACGCTGCCAGCGAGCAGCGAAGCGGCACATGGCGGCCGACAACGCCCGACTCGCATCAATGCCAAACACGACAACATCCCGCACGACCGACGCGTTCCTGCACCGCCTGTCCGTGCTGAGTTCAGGCCCGCAGCGCGACGCGCTGATACGCGGCCTGCGCGGCATCGAAAAGGAAAGCCTGCGCGTGACGCGCGACGGCCAGCTCGCCTTGACGCCGCATCCGCGCGCACTCGGTTCGGCGCTCACGCATCCGTCGCTGACTACCGATTATTCCGAAGCGCTGCTGGAATTGATTACGCCGGCCGAGCAGGACGTCGCCGTCACCCTCGACAAGCTCGATAGACTGCACCGTTTTGTCTACGCGGAACTCGGCGACGAAATTCTCTGGAACCAGTCGATGCCGGGCCTGCTTCCCGACACCGACGAAGGCATTCCGATCGCGAACTACGGCGCGTCGAACATCGGCAAGCTGAAGTACGTGTACCGCATCGGCCTTGCGCTGCGCTACGGCCGCACAATGCAGTGCATTGCGGGCATCCACTACAACTATTCGCTGAACGAAGAAGTGTGGCGGCTGTTGCAGGTCGACCAGCGATCCACCGCGACCGCTGTGGATTTCCAGTCCGATCGTTATCTCGCGCTGATCCGCAATTTCCGCCGCACCAACTGGCTGCTGATGTATCTGTTCGGCGCGTCGCCAGCGCTCGATCGCCGCTTTCTGCGTGATCGCAAACATACCCTGGAAACGTTGGACGCCGACACGCTGTACCGTCCGTACGCGACAAGTCTGCGCATGAGCGATCTCGGCTACTCGAACACGACCGCGCAGGCCGCGCTGCACGCCGACTACGACACGCTGCCCGGTTATCTCGACGCGCTCGCGAAGGCCGTGAGCCAGCCGTATCCCGCGTACGAGGCAATCGGCACGCAGCGCGACGGCGAGTGGGTGCAGATCAACACGAACGTGCTGCAGATCGAAAACGAGTTTTACTCGACGATCCGTCCGAAGCGCGTCACGCATCCGGGCGAGCGGCCGCTGCATGCGCTGGCCGCGCGCGGCGTGCAATACGTCGAAGTGCGCTGCATGGACATCGATCCGTTCGAGCCCACCGGTATTTCGCTCGAAACGTCGCGCTTTCTCGACGCTTATCTGCTGGTTTGCGCGCTCGACGACAGCGCGCCGTTGCCGCCGGACGCTTATGCCGAGGCCAATCAGAATTTCGCGCGCGTGACGACGGAAGGGCGCAAGCCCGGCCTGCAACTCACGCGCGACGGCCAGCCGATCGCGATGACCGAATGGGCCGACGAGCTGTTCGTCAAGATCGACGCGGCGGCCGCGACACTCGACGCCTTGCAAGGTGGCGACGCGCACGCGCGCTCGGTCGCGGTTCAGCGCGCGAAGCTCACCGATGCATCGCTGACGCCGTCGGCGCGCGTATTGCAGACAATGCGCGACAAGCGGCAGAGCTTCCTCAAATTCGGCCTGGAACAAAGCGAAGCGCACGCCGCGCATTTCCGCGCCCGTCCGCTGGACGCAAGCGAGGCAAAAGCGTTTGCCGAACTGGCCGAGCAATCGCTCCAGGAACAGGCGAAGCTCGAGCGCGAGGAAGTCGGCTCGTTCGATGCGTTCGTCGCGGCTTATCGGGCGTACACGTTGAACCGCTTCAGCGTTTAACGAAGAAACAGCGGTACAGAGCGCGCAGCACGGAAAGCGGCCCACGTGGCCGCTTTTTTTCGCGCGCAAGTAATGGCTACACAAAACCCGCCGCGCATGAGCTCATCGGCAAATTGTTCGCGGGCTTCACGTTTCTCCGATGCAGATGAAACACGCTCTTCACGTCGCGGTCCAAACTGATACGACACGCTCGCAAGAGGGAGGATCAACGTGATGAAGAAAGGTCTGTTGGCCGTATTGTGCGTTGCCGCGGCGGCATGTTCGACGCAAGGGCAAGTCGATCCCGACGTGATGCAGATTGCAACCACGCCGTTGACGTGTTCGAACAAAGCCGAATGCGACCTCTGGTGGCAACGTGCGCAAACATGGGTGACGAACAACTCGACCTACCAGGTGGAATCCGCGACCGACACGCTGATCCAGACCGCCGGCCCCGATGGCGGCAAGCGCGCGCTGGCGTATCAGATCACCCGCACGGCAAATCCCGACGGCACCGCGACAATCGGCTTTGCCGCGCATTGCGACGGGTCGCTTGGCTGCACGCCGAATCCATGGGAAGCGGGCGCCGACTTCAAGGAATACGTGCGAGGCGCGGCGCCAGGCGCACAAAGAACCGACCTGAAGCCGCCGCAACCCGCGTCCACGGCGATGCATCGGGACGCGCTGCAAGGGCAGTCGGTCCCCCGGTCGAACGGCGAAGCCGTGAGTCAATGAGCGGAGTGTGACGCGCCGTTCAGTGCCCCATCGAAGGCCCGACGCCTTTGCGCGGTTTGGTGACCCACACCAGCACCGCGAGCACCAGGAACCCCGCGCACGAAATTCGGAAGAAATCGTTCGTGGCCAGCATATAAGCCTGCGCGGTCACCACCTGATTGAGCTGTGCGGTAATGCTGTCGCCGGACAGGCCGACGCCGGCGAGCGCATTGGTGTATGCGTTGGTGTTCGCGGCATAGACGCTGACATTGTCGACCAGCATCGCGTGATGGCGGATCGTATCGTTCTCCCAATAAGTCGTACTGATCGCGGTGCCGATCGCCCCCGACAACGTGCGGAAGAAATTCGACAGGCCGGACGCACTCGCCAGCCGTTCGTCGGATACGCTCGACAGCGTGATCGTCGTCATCGGCACGAAGAAGCAGGCCACGCCGATACCTTGCACCAGACGCGGCCAGATCACGTGATTGAACGGCACGTCGAGCGTGAAAGTGGAGTTCCAGAACGACACGAACGCGAACACGATGAACGCGAAGCTCGCGATTACGCGCAGGTTCAGCCGATGCATGTTCTTGCCGATCATCGGCGAGAGGAAAAGCGCAAGCAAGCCGACCGGCGCGGTCGCGAGACCCGCGAGGCCGGCGGTGTAACCCATCACGGTTTGCAGCCACAACGGGAAGATCACCACTGAGCCGAAGAAGGCCATGAAGCCGAACGAGACGATAACGACGCCGAGCGCAAAGTTGCGGTCCTTGAACAGCGAAAGGTCGACGACCGGCTCTGTCTCGGTCATCTCCCACACCAGCATGAACGCGATCGACACCACCGCGATCACCGCGAGCGTCACGATAAACGTCGAGTTGAACCAGTCGCGATCCTTGCCGAGGTCGAGCACCATCTGCAGGCACGCCACGCCGATCACGAGCAACGTCAGACCGACGGCATCGATACGCTGCTGCGTCGTTTTTGTTTCGCGTCCACGCAGCAGCACGAATGCGCACGCCGCGGAGAAGAGCCCGATCGGCACGTTGATATAGAAGATCCACGGCCACGTGTAGTTGTCGGTGATGTAGCCGCCCATCACTGGCCCGAAGATCGGCGCGCAAATCACGGTCATCGCCCATAGGCCGAGCGCGAGCCCACGTTTCTCGGCCGGATACGAGCGCATCAGAATCGTCTGCGACAGCGGCACCATCGGCCCGGACACGAGCCCTTGAACGAGACGAAAGAAGATCAGCGACTCAAAGTTGTGCGCGAAACCGCACAGCGCGGAGGCGATCGTGAAGAGCAGCACGGACAGCGTGAAGAGCCGGACTTCGCCGACGCGCCGCGCGAGCCAGCCCGTCAGGGGCACCGCAATCGCCGACGCGACCGAATACGACGAAATCACCCATGTGCCCTGGCTGGTCGCCACGCCGAGACTGCCGGAGATCGTCGGCACGGCGACGTTCGCAATCGACGTATCCAGCACCTCCATGAAGGTGCCGAGCGCGAGACCGACCGTAAGCAAGGCGAGCGCGCCGCCTTTGAGCGGCGCCGGTTCCGCGGCTGGTGGCGTCGCAGGTAGGGCCGCCGGTTCAGCAGCGAGGGAAGCCGTAGCGTCCATGTGTTTTTCTCCTCAGCGGGAAAGTTGTCGTGCCAGGTTTGCCGCGTCGCTCCTACTGCACGCATACATGTTCCGTCACACTCTGCCCAGACAGATATCGGGATAGAACGGCGCCTTAAAAATGCGCGTCGTGCTTATTGCTCGCCGCCTTCCGGCGATGACGCGTCGGGCATTTCGTCCAATGATTCGCCTTGCTCACTCAGCCCGCATCCAACGTTAGAACCGGGGTCCATACCGTTGGCAATAAAGCGATCGAGCAGTGCGATCAACGTCGCCAGCTCGGCGGTCGAGAAGCCGCGCAACTGTTGATTCAACACGGCCGCGCCGATGGCCGGCAACTGGCGCGCCGCTTCATGGCCTTGCGGCGTCAACTCAAGCTTGACCATCCGGCGATCGGCGTCGCTGCGCGTGCGCAATACAAAGCCTTTCTTTTCAAGGCGGTCCAGCAGACGCGTCATCGAACCGCTGTCATAAGACATCACCCGCGACAACTCGAACGGCGTACTTGCGCGACCTGCGGCCAACATCAGAATCACGCCGATCTGCTGAGCGGTCAGCCCCAACGGCTTGACCGCGCGGTCGGTGCGCTCGACCAGCACATTGCGGGCTTTCGACAGATAGTAGCCAAGGCTCGAATCGAGCCGGATCTCATCCGCTTTGTAGGGACCGTCAGTCATCTTGTATCCGGGGACATCGCAAGCAGGCGAATTTTAGCTGCTGAGCGGGAAGGTCCAATTGCAAGTTCTTGTCGTGTGAGCCGCCTAAAAACAACGGCGCCCCCACGCGCTGCGACAGTATCTTGAAATTTACTTGCATAGTCAATATTATATTCAGCAACGAGTTACGCGATCCGCGCCGCCCGAGACCATGTTCTGACCGCTTCTGTACGCCGCCGACCCGGCGTCACCCAAGGATGTCCCTCTCATGCTGTACCTGAAAAATACCCTCGGCGGCCTGAGCCGCTCCCTGACCGATTCCGCTCTGCACAGCTTCCGGGGTCCGCATCGCTGGTGGAAACTCGCGTTGTTTGCCGCGCTATTCGTAGTGCCCGGCGGGTCGGTGGGTGTCGCGGTATTGGCGTGGGCCGAACATCGGCGAGGGCGCAAGAGCGTGAAGGCGGCGCAAAGCGCGGCGGCGGTGGAAGGCGCCGCAAGCGCCTGCCAGTCGCGTGGCGAAGCGCCGTGCCGCGCGGCGGCCGGCAGACTGGCTCGCAAGACGACTTCCGAGTCGCGGGTCGAGCCGCGGGCCTGATGCCCCGATGCTCCGCCGGTAACAGCGCGTAACCTTCGCGACACCGTCGGTAACACACCTCCATCGCATACCGCATTAACCTTTCTGTTTCCCGCGCCCAGCGGGCTCATACGCTAACATGCCGGCAAACCATACCGGCCGGCAGCGCCGTCATCAGCGGCACGCGGGCGTCCAGAAGGAATTCAATGCATGCAGTGTGATCGAATCTCGTCCGCGCGGACCTTTGCGCCTCGCGTCCTGACCATCGCGGTTGCGGCATGCGTCGCGGCGCTCGTCGCTGCTTGCGCCGTCGGCCCCGACTACAAGCGCCCCGCCGCCGAGATTCCCGCCTCCTACAAGGAAGCCGCGCCCGGCTGGAAAGTCGCGCAACCGGCGGATCAGCAGGACCGCGGCCCGTGGTGGACCGTCTATCAGGACCCCCAGCTCAACGCGCTGGAAGACAAGCTGAACACGGCGAATCAGACCGTCGCCCAATACGCTGCCGCGTATCGCCAGGCTCGGGCGCTAGTCGGCGAGGCACGGGCAGCGTATTTTCCGACCGTCGGCTTGTCGGCGGGCGCTACGCGCTCGGGCAATGGTGCTTCGTCGAGTAGGACATTGACGACCGGCAGCAGCCGCTCGCTCATCAGCAACAGTTTCAATGTTCAACTCGACGCGAGCTGGGAGCCCGACCTGTGGGGCTCGGTCACCCGCTCGGTCAACTCGCGGAAAGCCGGCGAGCAAGGCGCCGCGGCGGACCTGGCCAACGCGCGGCTGTCCGCGCAAGCCACGCTCGCCCAGACCTATTTCGCACTGCGCGCGCTCGATGCGAACCAGAAGCTGCTCGACGAAACCGTTGCCGCTTACGCGCGCTCGCTGCAACTCACGCAAAACCAGTACGCCGCGGGCGTCGCCGCGCGTTCCGACGTCATTCAGGCGCAAACGCAGTTGCAATCGGCGCAGGCATCCGCGATCGATAACGGCGTACAGCGCGCTCAGGACGAACACGCCATCGCGGTGCTCGTGGGCGAACCGGCGTCGACCTTCTCCATCCCGCCGATGCCGCTCACCGCGACGCCGCCCGCCGTGCCCGCGCAAATGCCATCGGCGCTGCTGGAGCGGCGGCCGGACATCGCGTCGGCGGAACGCAAGGCCGCGGCTGCCAATGAGCAGATCGGCGTCGCGATTGCCGCGTTCTTCCCGTCGCTCACTTTGTCGGCGAGCGGCGGTTTTGAAAATTCGGTGCTTTCGCAATTGCTGAGCGCGCCGTCGCGCTTCTGGACGCTCGGCCCGCAACTCGCGGCCACCTTGTTCGACGCCGGCCTGCGCCGCGCGCAAACCGAAGCCGCTCGCGCCGCCTACGACCAGAACGTCGCGACTTACCGCCAAACGGTGCTCGCCGCGTTCCAGGACGTCGAGGACAACCTCGCTTCGCAGCGCATCCTCGAACGGGAGATCGTGGTGCAGCAGCAGGCGGTAGACTCGGCGCGCCAGGCGCTCGCCATCGTGACGAACGAATACAAGGCGGGCACGGTCGGCTATGTCAACGTGCTGACCGCGCAGACCACGGCCTTCACGGCCGAGCAGAAACTTCAGACCATCGCGGGACAGCGGATGGTGTCGTCAGTCGGGCTGGTGAAGGCGCTCGGCGGCGGCTGGGACGTGTCGCAGATGAACCGCGAAACCGGAGACGTGGTCGCGCCCGCCCCGTTGCCGGCGGCATCGCCCACGGCAGTCTCACAGAGCGCAGCGACGCCGCCGTTGGACGCGCAGTTGCAAGGCAAGTAGGGCGCGCAGCGGACCCGACAGCCGCTGCGTTCCAAAAACAAAAGAGGCATGACCGGGCAATCGCACCGGTCATGCCTCTTTTTCATGGCGCATGAACGCGCTTTTCGGCGTACGCGCTGCGCTCAATGCGCAAACGACAAGGTAACGGTGTCCGGTCCGCTTGGCCGTCCCAACAGGTTTAACAGTCCCGCGAGATTGTCCCGCGCCTCGGGCGCGGCACTGGCCGTTCCGCGAAACGACGTGGAAGCCTCGGATACGATGCCGCGGCCGTTCAGCATCAGTGGACCCTTGACGGTCCGCAGATCGAGCGTGGACGAGACGCCCTGGGCCTGAAACACGAGTTGATACGAGCCGAGCGGCTTCACCGGCGAGACGCGCGAACTGACGTCGTTCAGCGCCACCGTCAACTGACCGAACGCTTCGCGGTTGAAACTGCGCCAGTCGGACCACGACAGCCGCACATCGCCCTGAAGGTCGAGGGTGTTGAAAGGCGCACCGAGACCGCTCAGCAGCGAGGCCGGTACGGCGATCGTGCCGGGCGTGACGTTGGCGCTGCGCGGCGTCGCGTCGATGGTGATGGGGTCCGGCATTGCCTCGCTATGCCGCATGGTCATGCGCACACGGCCGGTGAAGAGCGGCCAGAACGCGGTGCGCCATTCGATCCGTCCCGGCAGCAGCGTCGCGGCGCTCATGTCGGAGCCGGCGGCCAGCATCAGTGTCGCGGAGCCGTGCCACAGAGAACCGGCCGGGTCGACGAGGTTCACGTGACCGCCGCTTTGACGGGCGAATTGCGGCGTGATCCACGCGGCCGGCAACAACGCGAGCAGCACGGCCGCGCTCGCAAACAGCGCGACAAGCAGCCAGGGCAGCGCGGCGCGCAGGCGCCGCATCCAGTAAGTCATGCGAGATCCCGTGACAGCGCGGTTACTTGACCGTGGATGGCTGCAACGACGCAGTGAGATCCACCTGGCCATCGTCCTTGAGCGCGGTCACGTGCGCTTCGGCCACCTGCACCTTGAACTGGCGGCGCACGTCGTCGACCCAGGCCGTCCATGCGGGAAACGACGCGTTCTTCAGTTGCACCTGCACCGCGTTGCCGATCACCTGGACCTGCGTCGCCGCGAGGCCATGGTCGCTGAGCGACGCGGAGAGGGCGTCCTTCAGCGCGGCGCCGGTCGGCGCGACGCCTTGAACCGCCGCCGACAGTTGGCGCGCTTCGTTGGCTTGCGCGGTCATCTGCGCGAGTTGCCGCTGCAAGGTGGGCAGCGATTCATGCAGACGCGCGCGCCCCTCCTGCGCCGGCGCCCATAGCACCGACCACGCGATCACCACGGCGAGCACACCGCCGCCCCACGTCAGCAACGCCTTTTCGCGGTCGGTTCGCTGGTCCCAGAAGCCTGCCCAGGTTTGAGCGAGTTCAGCTTTCATTGTCCGTTCCTGATGGTCCACTTGCCGGTATTGCTGTCGATTGCGCCCGTGAGTCCGTTGCGCGCGAGGCGCTTGGCGAAATCGGGATCGAGCTTGACCTCGGGCTTGAAGGTGACGTCGAGCCGCCGGTCGTGATAATCGAGCGCGGCGATGCCGTTGACCGGCACAGGCGGGAGCGACCGTGCAAGGCCATCGGCGAGCGAAAGGAAGTCGTCGGGCGAAAGCTCACCGGCAGCCACGCGCAACTGCTGCAATTGACGCGACATCTGATCGGGCGCATCCAGCACGACCGTCGTCTTCGGGAAGGCGTTCAGCAGCAGTTCGGTCATCTGCGTGCTGATTGCGTCGCGCTGGCGCGAAAGCATCAACCACTGCACATTCGCGCCGATGGTCGCGACCACCAGCGCGCCGACCGCCAGCAGCACCGGCAAGCGCAAGCGGCGCAGCGTCGCTCGGTCGAGCCGCCACGGCTGCGACGCGAACTCGAACTGGCAGAGATCGAAGCGGCACGCCAGCGCGCGGCGCGCGAGTTGCTCGAAGGGCAGCGGACTTGCGCCGTGCACATGCGCCGCGAGCCCGGCTGGGCTGCTCGCGCCGAGACTCGGCTCGTTGCCCGGCACCTCGGTCAGCATGTACAAGGAAACCCGCGCCGCGCCGGCGAGCGCGCCGAGCGTCGCGTTCACCGCATTGGCGGGCACTGCCAGCCCTTCACCTTGCGCGCCTCGCGCAATCGCCAGCTCGACACGCGGCATGCCGCTCCCGACAGCGCCTTCGAGCAGCATCGCGGGCGCGGTCTGCACGACGGCGCCGAGCACCGCCGCAACCATCGGCACGACTTCCGGCGCAGCGCCCGCTAAAACATTGGCCGCGCTGTCCGCGCGAGCGGCGTCCCGCGGCGACGCGCCTGCGCCCGCCAGCGCCGGCTCGCCCGCGCTCACCGTCTCGGCGACTTCAACCGGCGCCTCGGGCACAGCGGCGTCCGGCAGGCAGCGCGTGACCGGCACCGCACGCAGGCTACGGTGACCGGCCGCGGAAAAGGCTTCGCAGATAAAGCGGAACCAGCCGCGATCGATGATCGCCAGCACCTGCCGCCCTGCCCCGACCGGTTGCGGATCGACGGCGATATGGCAGGTTTGCGGGTCCTGGATCAGTTGATCCTCGACGATGTTGGGCAGCGCCTGGCGCAGCTTCGGCCCGCGCAGCGGCGGCAGCGTGGCGGGCATCATCAGCAGGTCCCGCGCGGCGACCATCAGCACCGTCGACGCGGCGCGAGGCAGCAGCGCAAGCGCGGAGCGCCCGGCGCGCTGCGTGCGTCCCGACTTGTCGAGCAGCACGAACGGCAAGTCGGGCAGTTGCCATTCCTGCGACGGCACCGCCGGATCACGCGGCGGCAATAAGACGATCAGCGTGCTCAAAGGCCACTCTCTCTGGGAAAGGCGTTATTCATAGTTGGTCTTGCACCCGCACGATACGTGTAGTGTGAGTCAAAGCATCGCGATAGACGAGCGTCGTGCGGTCCACTTCGGCGCGTTCGTGCTGCACGCGGCCGTGGATCAAAAAGTAGTTCGTGTTGACGTCGAGCTCGTTCGGATCGATCGAAACGGACTGCACGCCCGCGCCGCGCAACGCGAGCTGCACATCGCTGACGTTATGGAAAAACACCGTCTGCCGGCGCGCGACGAACGCCTGTGCGGAGGACAAACTCATGCCCGGCACGACGGCGGCGATCACTTCGGCGGAAGCCGTATTCATGTTGACCGCCGAGACCGTCGGTAACACGGTGACGAAGGGCCGCAAGCGCGCGACCATCTCCGGCGTATAGCCGGGAACGTCGAGCAGCGAATCCACGCTTGTCATTTGCAAGGGCGCGTGGGCGGCGCTGTCGTCGCCGTCTTCGATGCCGGGTTTGTCAGTAAAGCCGCCGCCGGTTGCGCCGCCCTGGATGGCCGGCGTCGAAGTCGTGCCGGAGGTCGACGTGACGGTCTGAAAACGCGTTGCCGATTGCGCGAGGCTCGCGCGCACCTGAACCGCCGTGTTCTTCGCGAGCTGGCTGTTCACGCCAAGCGACACGAGCAGGCGCTGATAGGCGCCGATCTGCTCCATGTCGAGTTGCATGACGCCGGGCGCGGGGCTCGCCACCAGATTGCGAAGATTGAATTTGGCCTGAGCGTCTTCAATCGATCCCGACAGATAGGTTGCCGCGCCTTGCTGCGCTCGCACCTCGCCGATCTGGCCGAGAAAATCCGATAGACGTGTTTTCGCGATCGGCACGCCCCACACGCCGCCAAGATACGTGATGCCCGCCGACGTATCGCCTTCCGAGCGAAGAATCAGACGGGTCCAGTCCAATGCGCCGCGTGCGACCCATTGCGCCTGGGCAAGCAGGCGCTGGTTCTCGATCCGGCGAATTTGCACCTGCTGACGCCACAGCATGCCGGACACGAGAATCGCCGACAGCGCGACCACCAGCAACGCGCTGATGATGGCCGCGCCTCGCTGTGCGCCGCGCCCGGCTTTGCGTTGCGCCTTTCTCATTTCATTCTCCGACGAGAAAAACCCGCGTGACCGGCCGCGCCAGCGACGTCGCGCCGACGCTCACCTCGAGTCCGGTCACCGACCGCGGCAGCGGCCCATTGCCAAGCTGCGGCACCTTCAGGTTATTGTCCGCCTCCGTGATCGCGCCTTGCACGTCTTTCATCTGCGCGGTCCAGCCGACTCTCGGCACATAGAGGCGCGCCGAAATGGCACCGACGCCGCCCATCAACGGCAACGCGGACCATCCTTCGCCTTCGCCGCCGCGCAATGCCGCGCGCAAATCGCCGAGATTGGCGAGCGGCGGCGACGCATAGCGAACCACGCGCCCTTCGGACACGCGGTAACGCACCACCTGCAAGCGCGGCGCGGACCCCGGCAACCTCATCTGACGCACAATCTGCAGGGCGCCGCCCAATAGCGATACGGCGGCTTGGCCGGATTCGTCGTCCGACGCCGCCTGACGCACGTCGATGCGCATCTGGTCGAACAATTGCGCGAAGACACGCTCGTCTTCCATCGCGTTCGTGATGGTCTGCCGGCCGCGAATGATCTGGTCGAGTCCGCGCCACGACAGCACCGCGATTACCGCCATGATCGCAATCGCGACCAGCAGTTCGATCAGCGTGAAGCCGTGCACGCCCGCGCGGCGCCGGCGCTTAGAGCGAACGGTTGTTTTCATTCGCGACCACCGTAACCATCTGGGCGAGATTGCCGGAACGGCCCGGCATCGTCACCATCACTTCCACTCGACGAAACACCGGGTTCGGGGTCGCCGTCACATGCTCGGTACAGATCAACTGCAAATTGCCTTGCGAACAATCAAAACTCGTGGAGCCGACGTTGGGCCACGCGTGCGTCAGACGCAATTGCGCGAGTGTGTTGTCAGCGCTCCAGCCGGCCAGCAAGCGCCGATGAAGATCGGCCTCGCCGCTCGCGAGACTGCCGACCGCGCGCAACGATGCGGCCAACGCCACCGCGATGATCGCCAGCGCGACGAGCACTTCGATCATCGTAAAACCGCGCTCGCCGCGGCTGGCGGTTTCGCGAACCACCGTGCTGCTGCAACGACGCATGTCAGTGCACCTCGTAGCGGCCATTGCCGGTGCCAACGATGGTCGCGCGCCCCGCAGTGGAGAACAGCGTGATGCGCACCGGCACGTCGATCGCTTCTGTGCCGAATACGACGCGGCTCGCCTGTGAGTTCGAACCGGGATAGTCGATCGTCACGCCCGTTACGCCGCCTTCCCATGGACGAGGCTTGAGCAGATCGTCGCGCAACGGACGCCAGCCGTCTTCTGTACGCATGTCGAAACGAAAGCCGCCTTCGGTCGGTTGCCACGCGATTGGACGCGCGCGCACCTGCGCTTCGTCGCCGGCCGATTCGAACAGCAGCGCGAGACGCTGCGCTTCCTCGTTCAGATCGGTGCGTGGATTGCGCGTCATCGTCAATGCGGTCAGGGATACGAGCAAGCCCGCAATCACCAGCACCACCATCATCTCCAGCAGCGTGAAGCCCGCCGCACGTCGACGGCCCTTGCTTGTGCTCAGGCTGCCGCGGCCACGCACGCGCGCAGCCGCGGCCGCCGCACGCGGCGGCGGGTTCGTACTTGCCCACACATTCCTATCGTCTATTGCCACGAGCCCACATCGGCGTCATTGCCTTCGCCGCCCGCCTTGCCGTCTGCGCCATAACTGAACACGTCGATCTCTCCATGCACGCCTGGATTCAGATACTGATAGCCGTTGCCCCACGGATCGTTCGGCAGACGTTCGAGGTAGCCGCCGTCCTTCCAGTTGTTCGGCACCGGATCGGTCGCCGGTTTTTCGATCAACGCGCGCAGGCCTTGCTCCTGAGTCGGATAACGGCCGTTGTCCAGACGATAAAGCTTGAGCGCTTGCATCACGGTGCCGATGTCCTGCTTCGCGGCAACGCGCCGCGCTTCGTCTGGACGGCTCATGATTTTCGGCACGATCAACGCGGCCAGAATGCCGAGAATCGCAATCACGACCATGATTTCGATCAGCGTGAAGCCGCGTTGACGACGGCTGCGCGGACCCGCGATTTCTGTGCGGCGAGTGGTCGACAGTTGCATAGCTTGCTACCTCTTTTCGGGTGAATTTTCGACTGGGCGGGATTCGCGCCTGACACTTTCGGTGCCATGAAACGCGCCCGGCCGGTCATTTTAATGTCATGCAGTTGAAGGCTTTGAACTCAACGCAATTTTCACAATAGTCCGTACAATGATGCGCATGAACGCCATCCAAATCCGCCTTCTGTCGCTAGCGCTTTTCGCCGTGTTCTGCGCGACGCTGACCTACTGGATCATCACGCTCACCACGATGTCCGGCGCCCCGTTGCCCGCAGCGGCCGCGCACGCGCAAGTCTCGACCGATCAGGCCGCGACGCTGTTCGGCGGGCAGCTCACGCGCAGCGCCAACCAGGACGTGCATCTGTTCGGCATCCTCGCTCTGCGTAAAGGCGCGGCGGCCATCGTCAGCGTGGGCGGCGAACCGCCGCGTGCGGTGTCGCTCGGCAGCGCGCTGATGCAAGGCGCCAAACTCTCCGAAGTTCGTGCGCGCTCGATCGTCATCGATCGCAATGGCGCGCATTCCGAAGTGTTCCTGCCGGCCAACGCCGCGGGTCCTACGATCTACGTTCGCTGAAGCCAAGCCAAGCCAAGCCAAGCCAAGTGCATGTTGCTTCGCTGTCGGCCGACAGCGCGGCTCCCGCGTAATCTCGCGTCACTGCACCAGGTTGTTCAATTCGATGATCGGCAGCATCACCGCCAGCACGATCACCAGCACCACGCCGCCCATCGCCAGAATCAGCAGCGGCTCCAGCAGACTCGTCAGGAACATCGTGCGGCGCTCGAGTTCGCGCGCTTCGCCGTCGGCCGCGCGGTCGAGCATGGTCGTCACGTCGCCCGTCGCTTCGCCGGAACGGATCAGGTGAACCAGCACCGGCGGGAACGTCTTCGTATTGCCGAGCGCGCGCGACAGCGACGTGCCTTCGCGCACGCGCACGATCGCATCGTCGATGTTGCCGCGCATCGCCGTGTTGCTGAGTGTTTCGGCTGCGGCCTGCAGCGCGCGCAGAATCGGCACGCCGGCCGCCGTCAGAATGCCGAGCGTGCTTGCAAAGCGCACGGTGTTGTAGCCGCGCACGAGTTTGCCGAGCAGCGGGGCGGTGAGAAGCCAGCGGTCGAAGGCGAGGCGCGGGCCGGTTTGTCTTAGCGTCGAGCGCACCGCATAAGAAAGTATCGCCACTGCGATCAGCACCGCCCACCACCAATTCCGCACGAAACCGGACAGCGCCATCATCATGATCGTGAGAAAGGGCAGTTGCTGCTTGGTGCTCGCGAATACGTTGACCACTTGCGGCACCACATAGCTCAACAGAAATGTGACGATGCCGAGCGCGATGATCGTGACGATGGTTGGGTACGTGAACGCGAGCACGATCTTCTGCTTGAGCGCGTTGCGTTGCTCGATGTAGTCGGCAAGACGCGACAGCACGAGTCCTAGCTTGCCGGTATGTTCCCCAGCCGCAACCAGCGCGCGATAAATCTCGGGGAAGTCTTTCGGATGCTGCGTCAGTGCATTCGCGAGCGAATGACCGCCGAGCACTTCCGCGCGAATCGAGGCCATCAGCTCGCGAATGTAGTCGCGTTCCGATTGCTCGGTGAGCACGGAGAGCGCTTCGTCGAGCGGCAGGCCGGCAATCAGCAGGCTGGCCAGCTGACGCGTGAGAATCGCCTGCTCGCGCTGTGACAACCGCCGCCCCAACGACAGCCGTTGATTGCGCTCGCCGCGCGTGCGCGTGGCCGCCGGTTCGACGACGAGCGGCGTAAGCCCCTGCGAACGCAGATTGGTGCGGGCGCCGCGCGCGCTGTCGGCATCGAGCACGCCTTTCTGCGCCTTGCCCGCTGCGTCGATCGCTTCAAAACGAAATGCCGGCATGCGCTTATGCTCCGCCCGTCACGCGGATCACTTCTTCAAGCGACGTCAGCCCCGACGCGAGCCAGCGCTCCGCGTCTTCACGCAGCGTGAGCATGCCTTGCGCACGGCCTGCCGTGAGGATTTCCGCATCGGACGCATTGCGGTGAATCAGCGTGCGGATTTCGTCGTCGATAAGCAGCAGTTCGTACACGCCGCGCCGGCCCGCATAGCCGGACTGACCGCACTTGTCGCAACCTACCGGATGCCAATGCACGCGGCCGTCTTCTTCGACACGCTGTTCGCGGCACACCGGACACAGGCGCCGCACGAGCCGTTGCGCCAGCACGCCGAGCAACGACGACGCGAGCAGATACGGCTCGACGCCCATGTCGGTCAAACGCGTGACGGCGGATGCCGCGTCGTTGGTATGCAGCGTGGCCAGCACGAGGTGGCCGGTGAGCGAAGCCTGCACCGCGATCTGCGCGGTTTCGAGGTCGCGGATTTCACCGATCATGATGATGTCCGGATCCTGCCGCAGAATCGAACGTAGCGCGCGCGCAAAGCTCATGCCGATCCGCTCGTTGACCTGGGTCTGACCAATGCCCGACAGGTCGTATTCGATCGGGTCTTCCACCGTCATGATGTTGGTGGTCGCCGTTTCGAGCCGCGACATCGATGCGTACAGCGTGGTCGTCTTGCCCGAGCCGGTCGGACCCGTCACCAGCACGATGCCGTGCGGCCTGCCGATCAGCTTGTCGAACCTGGCAAGCGTGTCCGAACCCATGCCGAGCGCTTCGAGGTTCAGGCGCGTTGCATCCTTTTCCAGCAGACGCAACACCGCGCGCTCGCCGTGGCCGGTCGGCAGCGTCGATACGCGCACGTCGACCGGACGCCCGCCCACGCGCAGCGTGATACGGCCGTCTTGCGGCAGACGCTTCTCGGCGATATCGAGCTGCGCCATGATCTTGATCCGCGAAATCAGCGCGCCGTGCAGCGCTTTCTTTGGACGCACGACGTCGCGCAGCGTACCGTCGACCCGAAACCGCACCACCGACGATGTTTCGAATGGCTCGATGTGAATGTCCGACGCCTGTTCGCGTGCCGCTTGGGTGAGCAGCGCGTTGATCATGCGGATAATCGGCGCGTCGTCTTCCGATTCCAGCAGGTCTTCGACTTCGGGAATGTCCTGCATCAAACGCGACAGATCGACTTCGCCTTCCACTTCGCCGACCACTTGCGCCGCGCTGCCATCGTGGCGCGCATACGCCTGGTTGATGGCCTGGGCGAGCTCGTCGGCGGGCAAACGCACCACCGACACCGCGCCGAAGTTGCGCGTGACTTCGGCGAGCGCGGCTTCACTGGTGCGCTCGCTGATCCAGACTTCAAGGCTGTCGACGTGCTGGTGCGCGACCAGAATCTGGCCGCTGCGCGCAAAGCCATACGGCACGAGCCGGGCGGCGATGGCCGACGGCGCTGCGCGTTCGGCCTGCTGCGCGTGCTCTGCCATTGCCGCCGGCGGGAGCCCGGCAGCCCGCGCGGATGCCGGCGACGTTGAGGCTGACGGCGGCATGGACGGCGTATTCACGGCTGAACTCCTCGTGATGCGGTAGACGGCGCGGCCGGCACCGGATTGCTCTGGACGCCGCCGTTCACCGCGGGCGCGGCGGGCACTGTACCGGGCGTCATCGTCGGCGCTCCGTTCGGTTGCGGGGTGGACGAGCGCGGCTGAGCCTGAGGCGGCTGCATCTGCTGACGACGCATCTGATCGAGATCGAACAGATTCAACGGCGAACCGCCCTGGCTCGGGCCGACGGGCATCGGCGGAACCACCGGATCGTCCTTGTCCTTCATCAGGTTGTTGTCCTGCCGGTACGCCCCCTGCACACCTTGAATATAGTCGTAACGATTCGACGTGACAGCCTGCGCGGTATCGCGGTCGTTAATGATCACAGGGCGCAGAAACACCATCAGGTTGGTCTTGTTGCGGTTCTTCTGTTCGGAACGGAACAACTGACCTATCCACGGGATGTCGCCTAGCAGCGGCACCTTGCTGTTGCTGACCTGGTAGTTGTCCTGCATCAGGCCGCCAAGCACGATGATCTCGCCGTTATCGGCGAGCACTGTCGACTGAATCGAACGCTTGGTGAACTGCGGGCCGGCTGGGTTGGTCGTCGCGTTGGTCGTGCCGTTCACGATCGCGGAGTCTTCTGTGTAAAGCTGCAGCTTCAGGATGCCGCCGTCGGTGATCTGCGGTTTGACGTGCAGCGTCAAGCCCACGTCGACGCGGTCGTACGTGTTGAACGCCGCGCTCGCCGTGCCGCTCGTCAGATTCGAATACGAGCCCGTCTGGATAGGCACGTTCGTACCGACGACGATCTTCGCTTCCTCATTGTCGAGCGTGATCAGGTTAGGCGTGGACAGCACGTTCGCGTCGGCACTCTGCGAGAGCGCCTGCAGCAGCGCGCCGAGTCCCTGCACGCCGAAAATGTTGTGAATCCAGCCGACGTTCAGCCCCTGCTGGAGACCCGAGCCGAGCGCCGTGGCGAGACCGCCGGTGGTGCCGGCCGCCGCGGCCGCCGCCGTCAGGTTGATGATGCTGTTGCTGGAACCGGTGGCGAGATTGGTGCCGGCAAACAGCGAATTGTTCGCGACCTGCCACTGAATGCCCAAGTTGCCGCTCGTGTTCGAATTCAGCTCGACGATCAGCGCCTCGATATAAACCTGCGCGCGGCGCGCGTCGAGCTGGTCGATGACTGCACGCAGATTGCGGTACACCGGCTCGGACGCCGTGATGATCAGGGAGTTGGTCGCGGAGTCCGCCTGGATCATGCCGCCCGGCTGATTTTCGTCGGTCTTCTCCTTGTCGCTGCCGAGCAGGCCGCCCGAAGAAGCCGCGTTGTTCGAACCGTATCCGCCCGCGCCGGCGCCGGCGCCGCCCATCGGCGAGGACATCGAACTGCTGCTCATTCCGCCCGACGGCAGCGGCGGCGTACCGGATGTGCCGGTCGAGTTGTTGCCGCCGAGCGCACCGGCGCCGGTCTGGTTGAACGAGTTCGCTTCGTTCGAGCCACCCGACGAGCCCGTTTCGCCGCCTTTGCCGAGCATGCCGCGCAAGGTCTTCGCGAGCTTCGTCGCCTCGGCGTTGCGCAGCGGCACAACGTGCATGTTGCCAGGCATGTTGGTCGGCGCGTCCAGTTCGCGCGCGAGCGTCCTTGCGGCGGCGAGACGCGCGCCGTTCGACGCGCGGATCAGCAGCGAATTGGTGCGCGGGTCGGCGGTGATCGACACTTTCAGCGTGGCGTCGGTGCTGCCGATCGCGCCGGGGTCCAGCATCTTGTTCAGTTGCGTGGCGATGTCGAGCGCGTTCGCATTTTTCAGTTGCACGACCGACACCGACTGACCCGCCGCCGTATCCACGCCGGCGATGATCTGCGCGATACGCCGCACATTGTCCGCGTAGTCAGTCACGACGATCGTGTTGTTGGCCGGGTAGGCGGCCACGGTATTGTTCGGCGAGATCAGCGGGCGCAGCACCGGCAACAGATTGTTCGCCGATTCGTTCTTCAGCACGAACACCTGTGTGACCACCTGGTCACCCCGGGCGGTCGGCGTGTTGCCGACGTAGGTCGGCACGCCCTGCAATTTGGCGTCGGCTTCGGGCACGACTTTCAGTACGCCGTGATCCTGGACCAGGGCAAAGCCCTGCATGCGCAGCGCGGATTGCAACGTCTTCAGCGCCTGGTCCTCAGGCACTGCATTTTCCGACACGAGATTCAACTGACCTTTCACGCGCGGGTCGACGATGATCGTCTTGCCGGTCGCCGCGCCGATCGCCTTGGCCACCTGATCAATATCGGCGTTGACGAAGTTGAGGGTCACCTGTGCCTGTGCCGTCTGTGCGGTGATCAATCCAGCCACCAGCAACGCCGTTGCGACGCGACGCAAAGCCATACGATTTCTTCTCATGGAATGTAATGTCGATGCCGGCAGCCCCAGCCGCCAGCGGTCATGCAATCCGGACAGCGGAGCAGGCCGCCGTTCTGTCGGTCTGCCGGCGGGCCAGGTGGGCGAAGACCGCCCAAAAGTGCTGGCCGTCCGATGTCCGAAAAAAATGAACAGTAACAGTTTTTCATGTCTGATTTGTCACAAAAGGAAAGGCTTTGTGCGATTCCTCGAGGAACTGGCCCGACCGTCAAGCAATTGAAAGCCGATGCAGAGGGCGGCGACGCACGCATAGCCTCACGTTTTCGCGCACTTATGCGGGGCTAATGTCGCGCTTATGTCTGTTAGCCAACTTGACGGGTGTCGGCCTGCCGGTATCATACGAGCCGTTCAAGCCGCCGGTTCGATGTTGCCGACGCGGGTTTTCCCCGATGATCCGTCAACGCCCCGGCGAGAGTGCACTTCGCGGCTCCCTGCGGCTGAACAATGGCCGATACGAGGCCTTACTAACCCTTACCCTTGCGGTTTGCTTAGTCGTCTTGACCGATGAAACGAACCTTCGTCACCGTTCTGGCAGGATTTACCGTATTGGCTGCAGCCGGGTCGGCGCGCGCCGATTGCTTTGACGAAGCGGCGAAGTATCAGAAGGTCAATCCGCTGATTCTGCGTGCTATCGCCTGGCAGGAATCGCATAACCGGCCGGACGCGCAGCACAGGAACGCGAACGGTTCGACCGACTACGGCGTGATGCAGATCAACTCCATCCACCTGCCCACGCTCGCTCAATACGGCATCTCGCAAGGCACACTAATGGAGCCGTGCAAGAACGTCTACATCGCTGCATGGCACCTGCGCCGTCAGATGAACAAGTACGGCAACACGTGGCAAGCCATCGGCTCTTACCACTCCGAAACGCCCGCGTTGCGCGACAAGTACGCGCAGCAGATCGCCGCCATTCTACGCAAGTGGAACCTGATGCCGGCCGCGCGCTAACAGGCGCGTCGCCCGGTCGCTTTCCGTTTTGATGCACAATGCGGCTTCGTGCTGCCGCCGAGGCGCGACCGTCTCGAGCGTCGTTCCACTTGCGCAATCGTCCGACGTAAAGCCCGGCACGCCTTCCAATTCTCTCGTTTTCCGTACTGCGATGAACCAGCCGCTATTGCCCGTCACCGTGCTCTCCGGTTTTCTGGGCGCCGGCAAGACCACGCTCCTCAATCACATCCTCGCGAATCGCGCCGGGTTGCGCGTGGCCGTGATCGTCAACGATCTGGCCGCCGTCAATATCGACGCGACGCTCGTGCGCGACGCCGCTGCGCTCTCGCATGTCGAAGAGGATCTCGTCGAGTTGTCGAACGGCTGCATCTGCTGCACGCTGCGCGACGACTTGCTGGTCGAAATCAAACGGCTGGCCGCCGAAAGGCGCTTCGACGCGATTCTGATCGAGTCCACCGGCGTCGCCGAGCCAATGCCGATCGCCGAGACCTTCATGTTCGTCGACGACGACGGCGCGTCGCTGTCCGACGTCGCGCGGCTCGATACGATGGTGACCGTGGTCGACGCGTTCAACTTCCTGCGCGATTACGGTTCCGCGGATGCGCTCGCCGAGCGCGGCATCGCCGCGACCGACGAAGACGACCGCACGCTGGTCGAGCTGCTGATCGAGCAAATTGAATTTTGCGACGTGCTGGTGGTGAACAAAGCCGATCTCGTGAGCGCCGACGAACTCACGCGCCTGCAACGCATCCTCGCGCGCATCAATCCGCGCGCGGTGCAGGTGGTGAGCCGCTTCGGCGACGTGCCGCTTGCGCAAGTGTTGAACACGGGGCGCTTCGATTTCGACGAGGCGTCGAGTGCGCCCGGCTGGCTCGCGTCGCTGAATGACGAACATGCGCACGACCACGAGCATGGCCATAGCCATCAAGGCGAAGCGGACGAGTCCGGCATCGGCAACTTCATTTACCGCGCGCGCCGGCCGTTTCATCCGGAACGTCTGTGGGCGCTGTTGCACGAGGAATGGAAGGGCGTCTTGCGCAGCAAGGGTTTTTTCTGGCTCGCGACGCGTAACGATATCGCCGGTTCGCTGTCGCAGGCGGGCGGCGCTTGCCGCCACGGTCCGGCGGGCATGTGGTGGGCCGCCCAGGATCGCAGCGAGTGGCCAGACGGCGACGACGAACTGGCCGCCGAAATTGCTGCCGACTGGTACGGTGCGCCGGACGATCCGAGTATCGGCGACCGTCGCCAGGAGCTGGTGATGATCGGCGTGGGCATGGACCCGTTGGTATGGAAAGCGAAGTTCGACGCGTGTCTGCTCACCGACGACGAATACGCGCTGGGACCGCCAGCTTGGCAACAGTTTGCCGATCCGTTCCCGGCGTGGGATTTCGACGAAGACGACCACGACCATCACCACCATGACCATGACGGCCACGGTCATGGTCATGGTCATGGTCACGGCGAGATCGTGCATCGTCACGACTGAGCCGGCTTCGCCGTCTGCCGGTGTTGTAGCCGCGACACCCGTTGCGGCATACCGCCCGCAACGCTCGCGAGCACAAATCGCGGGCGAAAAAAAACCCGCCGTTGGCGGGTGTCAACTGCCAGGCAGTAATCTGCTTAGCGCTTGTTGACTGCGTCTTTGAACGCCTTGCCAGCCGTAAACTTGACGGTCTTTGCGGCCGGAATCTTGATGGTTTCGCCCGTCTTGGGGTTACGACCCGTACGTGCTGCGCGCTTGCCCGAACCGAAGCTGCCGAAGCCGATCAACTGGACCGCATCGCCCTTCGACACAGACTTCTTGATCACTTCAAGCAACGTGTCCAGCGTTTCACCGGTTTGAGCCTTGCTGGCGCCCGTCTGTCCTGCGACAGCGTCGATCAGTTCCTGTTTGTTCATTAAGGTTCCTTTCTGAGTTTAGGTTGACACGAACAGCGCGAACGCGCCGATTATACGTGCGCGCGCCGCGCCGTCGAGCAGCTGCGGCTCCGGAGCCCCTCCGGATCGAAAGCGCCGGACAGCGAGTGTCCGTCGGCCGTGCTGCCGCTCCCTTCGCGGCGCTTGCTATGATAGCGCAGCGCAAACCCAATCAGGACAAGGGTTTCGAAGAATTACGCGGTTTTAGAACAGATACAGCAAGGAAACGGTACATTTTGCTTGTCGGGCTTGCGACACAAGCCTGAAACCCAGTAGGGACGGGGCTTTGACGTTGGCTTTTGCCAACGTTCAGCGCGTCTTTTTCGCCGCCCGGCGAGCCGCGCGCGCTGGCGGTAACGTTCGACCCGCTCCTCGGGGCGTCACTTCCGTCGCGCATGACCGATCCATTGATTCCAGCCGTCCTCGCATTCCGAGACAACGGCACGCCTTTTTCGCCTTTCTACGACGACATCTATCACAGCGCTGTCGGCGGTCTGGAACAGGCCAACTACGTTTTTCTGCGCGGCAATGCGCTCCCCGAACGCTGGCAGGGCCGGCGCATTTTCACTGTGCTGGAAACCGGCTTCGGCATGGGCATCAACTTTCTGATGACCTGGGCCGCATGGCGCGCGGATCCATCGCGTTGCGAGCGCCTGCATTTCGTCTCGACCGAAAAACATCCATTCACGCTCGCCGATTTGCGCCAGGCGTACGCCGTTAGCATTGCCGATCCCTCGGCGTCGGCGATCGCGGCGCTCGCTGAAACCCTCGCCAACGAATGGCCAATGCTCGTGCCCGGCACGCACCGGCTCGAGTTCGACAACGGACGCGTGGTGCTCACGCTGGTTTTCGGGGACGCGTTGCAGAGCTTGCCCGCCTTGAGGCTGCGCGCCGACGCGTTTTATCTCGACGGCTTCGCGCCGGCCAAAAACCCCGAACTGTGGACCCCGGCGATCTTCAAGTCGCTCGCGCGGTTAGCGGGCGAGGGCGCCACCTTCGCCACCTACAGCAGCGCTGGCGACATCAAGCGCGCGCTGACGCAGTGCGGCTTCGAGTACCGCAAGGTGGAAGGCTTCGGCTGGAAGCGCGCGATGCTGGTCGGCCACTTCGCGCCGCGCTGGCGTGTGCGTCGTCATGAGCCGCCCGCACCGCTCGGCCCGCTCGCGCCCGACGAACGGCATGCGGTAGTGATCGGCGCCGGACTCGCGGGATGCGCGGTGATCGAACGGCTGAGCGCGCGCGGCTGGCGGGTAACGTCGCTGGAACGGCATGCTTCGGTCGCGCAAGACGCGTCGGGCAATCCGGCCGGCGTATTCCATCCGATGATCTCGCGCGACGATAGCGTCGCCTCACGCGTCACGCGCGCCGGCTTTCTGTATGCGCTCAAGCGCTGGGCCGCGCTGGAACGGCTTGGCCACGCGCCGTTACGCGGCGCGCCAGGCCTGCTGCAGATCGCCGACAACGACGAGGAAGCCCGCGCGATGAGCGAAGCCATCGCGGCGTTGCGCTATCCGCCGGAATTCGTGACGCCCGTTTCCGCCGACGACTCGCAAAAGCTCGCCGGCATGCCGCTCGCACGCGGCGGCTGGTTGTTCCCGCACGGCGGCTGGATCGACCCGGCATCGCTTTGTGCCGCGCAGTGCGCGGCTGCCGGTGATCTGCTCGAACGGCGCTTCGGCGTGGAAGCCGCGCGCATCGAACGTTCGGGCGATCAGTGGACCGTGTTCGATACGGCGGGGGCAGCGCTCGCGCGCGCGCCCGTCGTGATCGTCGCAAGCGCTCACGATGCGGCGCGCATGGCCGGCTTGCAGCATGCGCCGATTCGCAGCATCCGCGGCCAGCTCACTGTGCTGCCGCCGGGCTCAGTGCCGTCGCTCAGCCTGCCTGTGATCGGCGAAGGTTATGCGATACCGCTGCCTGACGGCGTGACGCTGACCGGCGCGACTTATGAACTCGACGACACGGACACGTCGCTTCGTGCAGATGGTCATCTGGAAAATATTGAGCGGGTTGCGCAGATGGTACCCGCCTTCGCGCGCGTTGCCGCCCGCACAGATCCGGCAGGCCGGGACCCGGCAGCGTACGCCGGCCGAGTCGCGTTCCGCTGCGTCACGAGCGACCGTATGCCGATGATCGGCAATCTCGCCGACGAAATCCTCGCCGCGCGCGACGCCCAGCGCCTGGCGGGCGCATGGCCGCTCGATCTACCGCGCAGCGAAGGCTTGTACAGCGCGTTCGCATACGGTTCGCGTGGCCTGGTGTGGGCCGCGCTCGGCGCCGAACTGATCGCTTCGCAAATAGAAGGCGAGCCTTGGCCACTGGAACGCGACCTCGCCGCAGACATCGACCCTGCGCGTTTTCTGCTAAAGGCATTGCGGCGGGGGAGCGTCGTCGGTTAACGCGCTGCGCGTGCCGCGGGACTTATCCACCGAAAATTGTGGATAACCGCACTGTTTACTGGCGCAACTGGTGTGGAACCGTTGTGGACGTAAACGGGGTAACTTGTGCGCCATCGAAATTCACGAAAAGTTGCCAGCGTATACGCGCCGGTGCCGCACACGCTGTGCATCCGGTTATGAAGTCTGCAAAACTCTGATTCGCCACGGTAAACATCTGTTATCCACAGAAACCGAGGCAGCTTGTTAACTGCTACTACGTATACATACAGCAAACCTGTAAACAGCAAGGCCAACGCGAGACGATGCGCTGTCGCTGCGATCTGGCACTGCCCGAACGCGGATGCCAACTGGCGAAGCGCTGTCCTGAAAAGCACACCGAACAAGTGCAGACTGAGTCGGCGAGCGCACAGCGAACGTCCCTAAGATGAGCCCACCAAGGCCCGATAAAACGGTCGCTTTTTCCTCATGTCGCGGAGATAAAGTATGTTTTTACCGTTTTGCCTGCATGTTCGTGTCTTTTCGCTTGAAGCCGAAAAACCTATGGCACAATCGCCGTTCTTTTCCGCGTGGTGCCCTGCCTCCAGCGGTACCCGCTGCAACGGAACGGTGCCGTTCAATCAGAATCTGATTCCACGTCGACGGCGTTCTTTCACCGTGCCGTGGTGGCTGCTACGGCCGCACTCTTGAATGCGCCCGGTTTGCTACGACCACGGCGCGTTCGAATCATCCGATCGTTGAAAACTCGCAACGCAGGTCACGCGAAGCGATCGCGACAGTGAGCGCTTCGTGCGCTCACCCGCTCGCCGGTGTCCGCGCCGGTACGCGCTGGTTTGTGTCATCTGCCGTTGCTGCAAAGGAGAACCCATAACGATGAATTCGGCGTTTTCATTTTTTCCAGCCTGGCCGCTCGCGCCCGACGCCATCTTTTGGGCTGGTCTCGCATTGCTTGCCGCAGGCTTGTGCGGCGAGCTGTGCTATCGCGCGTGGCGTTTGCCGCGCATTTCCGGATATGCGGTCATTGGCCTGATAGCGGGCGCGGCCGGCTCGGGCGTGATCGACGCGCAGGCCGCGAGCGCGGCGCGGCCCTTGCTCGATGTCGCGCTCGGTTTGCTGTTGTTCGAACTCGGCAGCCGGCTCGATTTGCGCTGGATCCGCCGCAATCCGTGGCTGGTGATGTCGAGCGTCGCCGAAGCCACGCTGACTTTTGCGCTAGTCCTGCCGGTGCTGCTGTTCCTGAACGTGCCGCTGATGGTCGCAACGGTGCTCGCCGCGATTGCCATGGCGACCTCACCGGCGATGGTGATTCAACTCAAGACCGAATTGCGCGCGGAAGGCCAGGTCACGCAGCGTCTGTTGACACTGACTGCGCTGAACAGCATGTATGCGGTCGTGATCGAAAAGCTCGTGTCGAGCTGGTTGCATCAGGAAGCGTACGGCAACGTTTTTGCGACGATTTTGCAGCCGCTTTATCTGCTGGTCGGCTCGCTGGTGCTGGCGTATCTGCTTGCGCGCACCTGCACGCTCTTTTATCGCCGGTTGAACATGCAGGATGAGCACTCGTTCGTCGCGCTGTTCGGCCTCGTGCTGCTGGCAATCGCGCTCGCGCATCTGTTCAAGCTGTCGACGATTCTCGCGTTGCTCGCCGCCGGCATCATCGTGAAAAATCTCGAAGCACGGCCGCAGTTGTGGCCGCAGCATTTCGGCACCGCTGGCTGGCTGTTGACGGTGATTCTGTTCGTGCTCACGCTGACGTCGTTCGAATGGAAAGACATCGCGCTTGGCGGCGTTGCGGCGCTGGGCCTGATTGTTGCGCGTCTCGTCGCGAAACTCGTGGGCGTGCTCGCGTTCGCGAAGCCGAGCGGTCTGAACTGGAAGCAGGGCATGGCGCTCGGTCTATCGTTGTCGCCCATGTCGGCGCTGGCTTACCTGCTGGTCGACGATACCTACAACCTCTATCCGAATTTCGATCCGCAACTCCGCGCGATCATGATGTGTTCAATCGTCGTGTTGCAGATTCTCGGGCCGTGGCTCGTTTATCGCAGCCTCGCGCTGGTCGCCGAACGGCGAGAAGAATAAGCGCTTCGGCTTCAACGGCACGCTTCATCCCACTTGTTGGTTTCAACAGCGGCCGGGCATCCGATAACTGCCCGGTCGAGCTCACTCAGGGGACGCTATGTCACTCGAACCCTTCATCGATTCGAAGCCGTTTACTTTCGGTGTCGAACTCGAGATGCAGATCGTCAATACGCATGACTATGATCTGACCAAAGCCGGCTCGGATCTGCTGCGCCTCGTCAAGGATCAGAAGATCCCCGGCAACATCACGCCTGAAATCACCGAGAGCATGATCGAGCTGTCCACCGGCATTTGTACATCGCACGAACAGGCGGTCGCCGATTTGCGCAAGATCCGCGACACGCTCGTGGCCGCGGCCGATCACTTGAATGTGGGCCTGTGCGGCGGCGGCACGCACGCGTTCCAGCAATGGAGCGAGCGGCAGATCGTGGACACGCCGCGCTTTCAGTATCTTTCCGAGTTGTACGGCTATCTCGCGAAGCAGTTCACGGTATTCGGCCAGCATGTGCATATCGGCTGCCCCGATCCGGACAGCGCGCTATTCCTGCTGCATTCGATGTCGCGCTTCATCCCGCATTTCATTGCGTTGTCCGCATCGTCGCCGTTCGTTCAAGGCGTAGACACCGGTTTTCATTCGGCACGCCTGAATTCCGTTTTCGCGTTTCCGCTGTCGGGCCGCGCGCCGTTCGTGCTGACGTGGGACAGCTTCGAGGAATATTTCTCGAAGATGGTCCATACCGGCGTCGTGAACAGCATGAAAGATTTCTACTGGGACATCCGGCCGAAGCCAGGCTTCGGCACCATCGAAGTGCGCGTGATGGATACGCCGTTGTCCGTGGACCGCGCCGCGGCGATCGCCTGCTATATCCAGACGCTGGCGCGCCATCTGCTGCTCGACAAACCGATCACGCCGCACGAAGACGATTACCTCGTCTACACGTTCAACCGCTTCGAAGCATGCCGCTTTGGGCTTGCGGGCACCTGCATCAATCCGCAGACGGGCGAACGCAAGACCATTTCGGAAGACATTCTGGAAACACTCGATCTGATCGCGCCGCACGGCGATGCGTTGGGTTCGGGTCATGCGCTCGCGGAAATCGGCGCTATCGCGCGCGGTCAGATCAATGATGCGACCTGGCTAAGGGGCGTCGTCGAACAGGAAAAGTCGCTGCATGAGGCGGTCCGGCAACAGTGTCTGAAGTGGCGAGCGTAGCGAGCACGGAGTCCGCTTTGTGTTGAGCCGTAAGAAAACCCGCTTCGAGCGGGTTTTTTTTCGTAATCAAAATTTCCAATTCGGGGCCCTTAAGGTTCTTCCAATATTTACGTATACACACGTAGTAGTAGTTAACAAGCATTGGCCCCGGCTGTGGACAACTGAATAATTCCCTGCAAAGTCAAGGCACTGCGTAAACCATAAGCGGGCCGGTGACGGGTGCGCCGGCCACGGTAAACGAGGACAACTTAAGGAGTGCCGAGGCGCCGTCGATACTTATCAAGAATCGGTGCACCTGTCTTCCCCCGTGTTGTCCCAAGGTTATCCACAGCTTGCGTTGGATAAGTTAGCTGTACGATTCGCCGCTCTCGCATAGAATGTCGTCTTAACCGCTTTGGCTTACAAGGCGGTGGATTTTTGAGATAGTTGAAACCGTCTCGTCCTGTTTTGGGCGGGGCTACCCCACACAGGCTACGGGCGTTCCTGGCAAGCAATCGGCCGGCACCGCACAAAAGCTGTAAATAAACCAATCGAAGATTATGAGCGAAGGCGTATACGGAGAACAGGCAACCGGGCGAGTCACCCACAGCCTCTTGCGACTGAGCACGGCGATGCGAAGCCAGGCTTGGGAATGGGCGGAGGGTGCGGGCCTCACGCCTACGCAGGGCGAAATCCTGGTGTTGTTGATGCAGCGGAAGGGCCCGATGCGGCTCGGGGAAATCGCACGTGAAACGGCGTTGACCGCCGCCACCACCAGCGACGCCGTCAGCACGCTCGAAACCAAAGGACTGGTCGAAAAGCGCCGCGCTCTCGACGATGGCCGCGCGCTCGCCGTCCGCCTGACCGCCCGCGGCCGCACGGCCGCGAAGCGTGCCGCGCAGTGGCCGGACTTTCTGGCCAAGGCAGTCGGTACCTTGCGCGATGACGAGCAGGCCATGTTCTATCGCACGCTGCTCAAGACCGTTCGCCAACTCGAAGCGCAGGGCCAGATTCCGCCGCACCGTATGTGCCTGAGCTGCACGCACTTTGAGCCGAGCAAGAATCCGAAGAAGACGCTGCATCATTGCGCGCTGCTCGACATGAACATGGCGGATACGGATCTGCGTCTGGATTGCGCGGTCCATGAAACTGCGGACGTCGCCACCCAGAAGAAGACCTGGAAGATCTTCGCCCAATAAAGCGGCCGCTTCCCGGACAATCCGCTACACTGCAAACCGGCTTCGACAGGCGGCCTTCGCTGCCCGTCAGCCGTTTCGCGCCGCCTGGCGGCAGGTCTCCAGTCAATCTGAAGGTGACAGGCTGATGAATCAGGAAGTTCTGGCCATTCGCCACGTGCACTTCGAGGATCTGGGCAGTCTCGAACTGGTGCTCGGCGAGCGCGGACGTCCGGTCCGTTATCTCGATGTCGGTTTTGCCCGCATCGAGGCGCCGAATCCGGTCACGCCATCGTTGATGGTCGTGCTAGGCGGTCCGATCAGCGCAACCGACGACGCGCTGTATCCCACGCTCGTGCCGCTGCTCTCGATGATCGAAAAGCGCATCGAGGCGGGTCTCCCTACACTCGGCATCTGTCTCGGCGCACAACTCATCGCGCGTGCCCTCGGCGCGCGGGTCTATCCCGCAGGCCATACCGAACTCGGCTGGACACCGCTCACACTGACCGATGCCGGCCGCGCATCGCCGGTGCGTCATCTCGATGGTGCGCAGACATCCATGCTGCATTGGCATGGCGACACCTTCGATCTGCCCGCGAACGCCACGCGTCTTGCATCGACGCCCGCGTGCGAAAACCAGGCTTTTGCGTGGGGCGGCCATGTGCTCGCGCTGCAATGTCATCCCGAGATTCGCACCGATCGCTTCGAGCCCTGGCTGATCGGCAATGCCGGCGAGCTCGCCGGCCACGGCATCGATGCGCGTCAGCTGCGTGCCGAGACCGCGCAATTCGCTCCCGCTCTCGAAGCCGCCGCTCGCCGCATGTTCGGCGAATGGCTCGATCAGGTCGACGCCAAGCCCTGACAGCAATGCTGTCGACAGCGGGCTGCCTGCAGTAAATGAACTGCGGTGCTATCCTCGTTCGCTCCTTGCTTTTTCTGGGCGGTGATCCATGAGCGCGCTATTTTCTCCACTCACGCTGCGTGGCGTGACGCTTCCGAATCGCATCGTTGTGTCACCGATGTGCCAGTATTCCGCTGAACGCGGCGAGGCGACCGCGTGGCACATGATTCACCTCGGCGGTCTTGCGTTATCTGGTGCGGGCATGTTGTGCATCGAAGCGACGGCCGTCGAGCCAGATGGCCGCATTACGCCAGGCGATCTGGGCTTGTGGGACGACGTCACCGAAGCCGCGCTCGTGCCGGTGCTCGCCGCGATTCGCAAGCACTCGCCTATCAACGTGACGATGCAATTGGCGCATGCGGGTCGCAAGGCGTCGAGTCATGCGCCCTGGGAAGGCGGGCAATTGATTCCTGTATCGCAAGGCGGCTGGCTGCCACACGCGCCGTCGGCGTTGCCGCACAAGGCGGGCGAAGAACCGCCGTTGGCGATCGACACGCCGGGCCTGAACCGCATTCGCGAAGCGTTCGCGGCTTCCGCGCGCCGCGCCGCACGCCTCGGTATGGATGCATTGGAAGTGCATGCCGCTCACGGCTACTTGTTGCATCAGTTTCTTTCGCCGCTCGCCAATCAACGCGACGACGACTACGGTGGTTCGCTCGAAAACCGGATGCGCTTTCCGCTGGAAATTTTCGACATCGTGCGTGCTTCGTTTCCCGCCGACAAACCCGTTGGCGTGCGCGTGTCCGCAACCGATTGGGTCGAAGGCGGCTGGACGCTCGAAGACACGATCGCGTTCTCGCACGAGTTGAAAAAGCGCGGCTGCGACTGGATCGACGTATCGTCTGGCGGTGTGTCACCGTTGCAGAAAATTCCGCTCGAACCCGGCTATCAGATTCCGTTCGCCAAGGCAGTGAAGAAAGCGACGGGCATCACAACTATCGGCGTCGGACTCATCACCGATCCGCTTCATGCTGAACAACTGATCGAACAGGGCGATGCCGATCTGATCGCGCTGGCTCGAGCGCTGTTGTACAACCCGCGCTGGCCGTGGCACGCCGCCGCGCAACTTGGCGCGACGGTCGAAGCGCCTCCGCAGTACTGGCGTTCGCAACCGCGCGAGCAGAAGGCGCTGTTCGGCGAAATTTCGTTCGGGCAAAGATGAAGCGACGCATGCGCCCCATGCGAGCACGCGTCTTTGACGGTTGAACGAAGCCGTCTTGAGCGTGTAGGATGCCGGTTGTGGCGCATGAGCGTCACAGGTCGACGCGGCGCTCGAAGGGCGCCGCGTTTGCTATCAGCGCCAGAAAAACCCAGCGCGTCAAACGCGGGCGTTTCCGACGGCTGCCGGACTTCATCTCCAGTTCTTCACAAGGATTCATTCAATGAGTTCACGCAGGATCGCCGTGCGTCGTTCAGGTGTGCACGGCAAAGGCGTGTTTGCGCTTGAACCGATAGCGGCCGGCGAGCGGCTAATCGAATACAAGGGCGAGCGGATCTCCTGGAAAGAAGCATTGCGCCGTCATCCGCATAATCCGGACGAACCGAATCACACGTTCTACTTCGCGCTGGATAGCGGCAAGGTGATCGACGGCAAGGTGGGCGGAAACAGCGCGCGCTGGATCAACCACTCGTGCGCGCCGAACTGCGAAGCTGAAGAGATCGACGGTCACGTGTATGTGCATGCTCTGCGCGACATCGCCGAGGGCGAGGAAATTTTTTACGATTACGGCCTCGTGATCGACGCGCGACAGACGAAGAAGCTTCAGAAGGAATACGAATGCCGCTGCGGCTCGCGCAAGTGCCGCGGCACGATGCTGGCTCGGCCCGAGAAAGAGAAGGGCGCGGCTAAATCCGCGAAGTCAGCGAAGTCCGCTAAATCCGCCAGGTCTGTGAAAACGGCGAAGAAAGCGAAGAAGAAGTAACGCGCGTGCTGCCTGGGTTCGTCATGTGAATGGCGCTCAGGCAGCGTCCGTCGAACGAGGACTACTGCTATAGATCGACCGGCGCCGAGTGCGCCGGTTTTTTTTCGTGACGTTGCACTTCGTCGCGCGCGTCGTTTCGAACGGCAGCCGGCACGAGCGGAATGCGCACAATGAAACGCGCTCCGCCTTCCGGTGCGTCTTCGTAATGCACGCTGCCGTGATGCAGCGCCATGATGTCGTGAACGATCGCGAGGCCGAGACCGGCGCCGCCATCCACGCCGTCATCGCTTTGACCGTCGCCGCGGAAGAACCGCTTGAAGAGATCGGCTTGCTGCGTGTGGGGCACGCCCGCTCCATTGTCTTCCACCGCGATCTCCGCCATGCGCACATCGTCGACTACGGTTTGCGACACCGTGACCGTGATGCGCCCGCCATCGAGGCGCGACGGCGGCACATATTTCAGCGCGTTATCCAGCAGATTCGCGATCACTTCGTGCAGCAGCACGGGATTGCCACGCGCGATCAACGGTTGATCGTTGGCCGGATCGTCGAGTCGCTGAAAGCCCAGGTCGATGTGCGAAGTCAACGCACGCGGTACCCATTCCGCGCCGGTATCGAACGCGAGCGCAGCCATATCCACATTGACGAAGCGTGCGGCCTGCTCGCCCGGTTCCGCACGCGCGAGCGACAGCAACTGATTCGACAGACGCACCGCGCGGTCGGCCGCTGCGCGCAGTTCACGTACCGCGGCGAGCGTCTGCTGGGGATCGCGCGCCACAGCCGCCTGTTCCGCGTGCAGCTTGACGGCCGTGAGCGGCGTGCGCAATTGATGCGCGGCATCGGCGATAAATTTGCGTTGTCCGTCGAGCGCGGTCTTCAGGCGGCCGAGCAGCGCGTTCACCGCACCGGTCAGCGGCCGGATTTCGACGGGCACATAGGTTTCGTCGACCGGTTCGAGCGACGTATGAGTTTGCCGGTTCAACGAATCCGCAAGATCGGTCAACGGATTGAGTTGCTGATTGACCACGCGCCAGACGATCACCCAGCCGGCGAGCAGCAGCAACAGCAGCGGCATCATGATCGCGACCAGAAACTCGGCGGCGATGCGAAAGCGGTGATGCACCGGCTGACCGACCTCAACGACGATAGGGTTGCCGACAGGCTGATCGACCCGCACTTGCGCGACGCGCACGGTCACGCCCTGGTGCTGCGTTTCGAACACATACGCGTAATGCATGCGCCGCACGCTGTTACCTTGCAGCGGAAGAGTTTTATCGCCGGCGATTTCGGTTTCGCCATTGCTGATCCGGTAGACCAGATGCTCCATTGGATCCGAGAACATGGCTTGGGCGAGCGGCGGCACGGTGATCGGTGCTTCAGGGCCCGCAATCTGGATCTGCTTGGAGATGGCGGTCGCGAGATCGGCCAGAGAGCGGTCGACCACATGCTGCGTGTACTGCCACGCGAGCCAGTAGGCGATCAGGCCGCTCATCAGCGCGAGCAGCGAAAGGGGAGCAGCTAGGCGCCGCAGCAGCGTGCGGCGCAGACTATTGGCGGCCGGCTGGGGCATGATCGAACGCGCGGGAAAAAGGCAGGCGCAACGCGCCGTGAGATTTCGCCGGATGCCGGCGATTCGCACACGCGGTGCGCTGCGCCGGCCCGGCGCCGTCGGGCCGCAAGCGAATCGCGGCCCTCACGACGATTATGCGGCCTGGCGGATTTCCTGCAACAGGTAACCGAAGCCGCGCACGGTGACGATCTCGACACGGCAGCTCTCGAGCTTTTTGCGCACACGGTGCACATAGACTTCGATTGCGGTGTCGCCGAGATCGCCGCCAAAATGCGTCAGATGGTCTTGCAGTTGCGCCTTGCTGACCACGCGGCCATGGCGCAGCAGCAGCATTTCGAGCACGGCGAATTCGCGCGGCGAGAGTTCGAGCGGCTTGTCGTCGTTGAAGATGCGGCGATCGACGCCCGACAAACGCACACCGCCTAGCGACACTTCCGGACGCGGTATATCGCCGTGCGGGCCGCTGCGGCGCATCACCGCGCGAATACGCGCTTCGAGCTCGGTCGGCTCGAATGGCTTCAGCATGTAGTCGTCGGCACCGGAATTCAGGCCTTGCACACGGTCGTTCAGTTCGTCGCGCGCGGTGAGAATGATTACCGGCGTATGGCGATTGCTCTGACGGAAGCGCGAGAGCAGCGTCATACCGTCGATGCCCGGCAGGCCCAGGTCGAGAATCACCAGTTCGTGGCGATTTTGCGTAAGGGCCTGTTCGGCGAAAATGCCGTCGTGGACCATGTCGACGGTGAAGCCGGCTTGTTCGAGACTGCTTTGGATGCCGCGTGCGATGGGACGGTCATCTTCGATCAGAAGGAGTCGCATGGATTTCGCTCAAGTACAATGGGTTTAGGCGTTTGGGCAAGCGGTTCGCCGGGGCGCCTGCTGCACAGACCTGCTACTCAGACCGCGCGTGGCGTGGCTGTGCCGAATTGGCGTAACCGGCCACGAAGCGATCATCGAGTAGCCTGCTTGCGCCCACCGGGTAATCGAAGCCATGTCCGAGATAAGCATTCACGAACTGGAAGCCGCGATCAACTTCTGGCGCGCCCGCTCACCTTCGAGCGGAGACGAACTCGTTCTGTGCAAGGAGGCAAGCGCGCTCTCCAAGCCGTATGCGTTGCTGATTGTACAGCGTCAGAACACGCTATCGCGGGATCGTTTGGACGCGGTTGCCAGGCAAGCGTGGGATTCTTACGTGCACCTTAAGAATAGCCTGTAGAACTGAAGGTTTCAGTCCCGCGTTGCCTGCAAAGCCCTTTCAGATACGACGAATTCTTTAACGCCCGGTAATACTTCACTCGATCCTACATGCTAGAACTCGATCACTTCGATCTCGCGCTGCTCGACGTGCTTCAGCGTTTCGGGCGCGCAACGCATCAGCAATTGGCGGAGCAGGTGCCGCTGTCGCCCTCGCAGATTGGACGGCGATTGCAGCGGCTCGAGCAGGTGGGCGTGGTGGACGGCTATCGCGTCGTGCTGCGGCCGGAGAAGCTCGGCTTGAGCGTGACAGCTTTCACGAGCCTCAAGCTCAAGCATCACGGCGATTCGATCATCGAACAGTTCCAGCAACAGATCGACCTATTGGCGGAAGTGCTGGAATGCCATGCGGTGGTGGGCGACGCCGACTATCTGCTGCGCATCGTTGCGCCCGATCTGAATTACCTTTCCGCGTTCGTGATGAAGAAACTGATGCGTGTGCCGGGCGTCGATAGCGTGCGCTCGAACATCGTGCTCACTACGTTCAAGCGCAATGGCCCGTTGCCGCTTGGCCATCTGTCGCCGGGAACGGCTGCTGTTTGACGCACGCCCAGTTATAACGAGCAGGCTTATGCAGCCTGCTTGGGCTCGCTGTCCGGGCTCAACAGATCGACATAGGCCACGGCCACCAGATCCGATTCCGGCACGCCGAGGCTCGCGAACATCGCATGAGCTTCCGCGTGACCGTCCTGTTCGTCGTCGTCTTGCGCGAGCACCACTTCGAGTTCGACGAAATCGCCCAAGCCGTCGACGCGATCAAGATGAATGCGCGTGCGCCCGCTTAAATACACATGCCGTTCCTTGGTCACGATGCCGCGTGTGGTCAGCGCCGTGGCGAGCAGCGCATGCATGGCTTCCGGGTTCGTGACGGGGCTGCGCGTGTAATACGACGCCTTTGGGCCATCACGGTCGTCGCGCTGATAGAAGATCAGTTCGGCGGGCGTGCCGTCGTCGAACTGGCGCAGCTTGAGACGTCCGCGCGGCACATCGTAGAAAAAATCCTGCTGGCGAAAGATCAGCGGCGTGTCCGGTGCGAGTTGCGCCGCGCGTTCGCGCAGTTGCTCGAAATGCTGCGCGCGGGCTTTGATTTCGATGTTGCGTGCCATGTCAGGCTCCTGTCGAGGAATGGAGTGGTCGGCGGCTTCCGGCGTGACCGGGGCGAAGCTGCCGGGAAGGACAGAGTCAGTTGGAACGGAAAGCGGGTGAGCGCGGCGCATGAGCCTGGGCGCATGGCGCGAACCGCCAATCTAACAAAAACTGTGCGACGGTGCGGTTTCAGTCGGTGCGGATTCGGCTGCGATTACCCGAAGCCTGTCATGAGAGCGGCTCATATCGCGGCCGCGCGTGGTGTTCACGTGGTCCACTGCTGTTCGATCAACTTCAACGCGGCGGCTATCGCGGGATCGTCCTTGCGTTCGGCGAGCGTTATGAAGCTCAGTTGCGTGGGCACCGTAATGCCTTCGACGATGGTCAATGCATGTGCGTGCGCCTCGGCAATCGCAATCGCATCGCGCGCGAGCGTGAGGCCCACGCCCGATTTGACCAGATCAAGCATCGACGGCTCCTGGTCCACTTCCGCGACCTTGACCGGCTTCACGCCCGCCTCGCTGAAGCAGCGCGACAACAGCCGGTTATGCGCGGAAGCGGGCGGCGTCCAGATCCAGGGAAACGCGGCGAGCGAGCGCCAGTCGCGCGCGCCTTTGACGCGGTCTTTCCAGCCGGCCGGCGCCAGCACGCGGTATTGAAAGTGCGTGAGCGTCAGCGTATGGAAAGCGGGCCCTTCGCGTGTATCGTCGTCGGACGGGACGCCGATGTAGTAGCCGACATCCAGCTCGCCCGCGCGGACTTGGTCGAGCACCCAGCCCGACATGCCGTGCCGCAAAGCCGTCTCGATATGCGGCCACGTTTCCACCAGTTGCTTGAGAAAGCCGCCCAGGCGCAGAAACTCGGGATCGAGAATCGTGCCGATGCGCAAGCGTCCGCGCACCTCGTGACGCAGTGATTGCGCCGCCCGCTGCACGTCGCTCGCCGCGGCCAGCGCGCGTTCCGCGTGCGGCAGCAGCGCCTGGCCGTCGCGGGTGAGCGAGAGCCCGTGCGACGTCCGCGTGAACAGCGTCACGCCCAGCGTCTCCTGCAAATGCTTGATTTGCAGACTGACGGCCGGTTGGGTCAGATGCAGTTGCACCGCAGCGCGAGTGAGGTTGCCCTCGCGTGCAACGGTGACGAACGCGCGCAGCAGAGTGAAGTCCATCCGCTGATATTAACGCGCCTTATGGTGCAGTTGAGCATTACTCATTTGATCTGAGCGGGCTAAGCGCCGTACGCTGGCAACACGCCGTTGCGTCGGCGGAAGATTCCCACTGCAGAGGCAGAACATGAGCGAGACATATCAGGACGACACCGTCCGCAACGATACCGGCATCCGGGCGCTGACCCATTTCATCAACGGCAAGAAGATTGACGGAACGAGCGGCCGTTTCGGCGACGTCTTCAATCCCGCATTGGGTCACGTCGCCGCGCGCGTGCCGCTGGCAAGCGTCGCCGAAGTGGATGCGGCGGTTGCCGCCGCTTATGCCGCGTTTCCCGCGTGGAGCGAAACCGCACCGATCAAGCGGGCGCGCGTGCTGTTCAAATTTAAGGAATTGCTGGACCGCCACCACGACGAACTCGCGGAGCTGATCACGCGCGAGCACGGCAAGGTGTTTTCCGACGCCAAGGGCGAGGTGATGCGCGGCATAGAAGTGGTCGAGTTCGCGTGCGGCATTCCGAACCTGTTGAAGACCGACTTCACCGATCAGATCGGCGGCGGCATCGATAACTGGAATTTGCGCCAGCCGCTCGGCGTGGTCGCCGGCATTACGCCATTCAATTTCCCGATGATGGTGCCATGCTGGATGTTCCCCGTCGCGATCGCGTGCGGCAACACGTTCGTGCTAAAGCCGTCGGAGCGCGACCCGTCGGCATCGAACCGTCTCGCGGAACTGTTGAAGGAAGCGGGCTTGCCCGACGGCGTGTTCAACGTCGTGCACGGTGACAAGGTCGCGGTGGACGCACTGCTTGTTCATTCCGACGTAAGTGCCGTTTCGTTTGTCGGTTCTACGCCGATCGCCGAGTACATCCATGCGGAAGGCACGAAGCACGGCAAGCGCGTGCAGGCGCTGGGCGGGGCCAAGAATCACCTCGTGGTGATGCCCGACGCCGATCTCGATCAGGCCGTTGACGCCCTGATCGGCGCCGCGTACGGTTCGGCCGGCGAGCGCTGCATGGCGATTTCTGTCGCTGTGGCAGTCGGGCATATCGCCGATGAATTGATCGAGCGGCTTACGCCTCGCGTGAAGAGCCTGAAGATTCTGAACGGCATGGAATCCGCCGCCGAGATGGGACCGTTGGTGACGGCCGCGCATCGCGAGAAAGTGGTGGGCTATATCGATGCTGGCGTCGCGGCGGGCGCGAAGCTGGTTGTCGACGGTCGGGGTCATCAGGTGGATGGGCATGAGAAGGGCTTCTTTCTCGGCGGTACGTTGTTCGACAATGTCTCGACCGATATGAAGATCTATCGCGAGGAAATTTTTGGGCCGGTGTTGTGCGTGGTCCGCGTGCCGGACTTCGCGTCCGCGGTGGAACTGATCAACGCCAATGAATTGGCCAACGGCGTGTCGTTATTCACTTCCGACGGCGGCATCGCGCGCGCTTTCTCGCGGCAGATTCAGATCGGCATGGTCGGCATCAACGTGCCGATTCCGGTGCCCATGGCGTGGCATTCGTTCGGCGGATGGAAGAAGTCGCTTTTCGGCGATCATCACGCATATGGCGAGGAAGGCGTGCGGTTTTACACGCGCTACAAGAGCATCATGCAGCGCTGGCCCGACAGTATCGCGAAGGGCGCCGAGTTCACCATGCCGGTAGCGAAGTAGTTGGGGAGTTGGCCTTCGGCGGTGTCTGCCTGTTTGCCTCACGACGCGCCGAAGGCATCGATAAAAATCGGTCGTGCATAGGCCGAAAAAAATGATTAGGAGACTGAACGATGAGCCACGCGCAAGCCACCTCTTCGGGGCGGCGTCTCGAAGGCGAATTCGACTATATCGTTGTCGGTGCCGGAACGGCGGGCTGCGTGCTCGCCAATCGCCTGACCGAAGATCCGGACGTGCAGGTCCTGTTACTCGAAGCCGGCGGCAAGGACGATTATCACTGGATTCACGTGCCGGTTGGTTACCTCTACTGCATCGGCAATCCTCGCACTGACTGGCTTTATAAAACGCAGGCGGAGCCAGGCTTGAACGGCCGAGCGCTTGCATATCCACGCGGGCGCGTATTGGGCGGTAGCTCGTCGATCAACGGCATGATCTATATGCGCGGACAACGCGAAGATTACGACGAATGGGCACGCGTCACCAACGACGCGTCGTGGTCGTGGGACTCGGTGCTGCCGATTTTCAAACGCAGCGAAGATCACCATGCGGGCGCGAGCGAATCGCATGGCGCGGGCGGTCCATGGCGCGTCGAAAAACAACGCCTCAAATGGAAAGTTCTCGAAGAATTTTCAAAGGCCGCGCAAGAGACCGGCATCCCCGCCACTGAAGACTTCAATCGCGGTGATAACACAGGCGTCGGCTACTTCGACGTCAATCAGAAACGCGGCATCCGCTGGAATGCTTCCAAGGCATTCTTGCGCCCCGCGATGAAGCGCCCGAATCTCACCATCATCACGGGCGCACACACACAGCGTGTCGTATTCGAAGGACGCCGCTGCACAGGCGTCGAATATCGCGGCAACGATACGGACTACATCGCCAAAGCGCGCTGCGAAGTGATCCTGAGCTCGGGCGCAGTCAACTCGCCGCAACTGCTCGAACTGTCCGGCATCGGCAATGGTGCGCGTCTACAGAATCTCGGTATCGGCGTGGTCAACGATCTGCGCGGCGTCGGTGAAAATCTTCAGGACCATTTGCAATTGCGAATGGCTTATCAAGTTGACGGAGTTCGCACGCTCAACACTGCGTCCGCGCATTGGTGGGGCAAGCTGATGATCGGCGTGCAGTACGCGCTCTTTCAAAGTGGTCCGATGTCGATGTCGCCGTCGCAACTCGGCGCATTTGCAAAGTCGGACCCCGACGATCGCTCGCTCACGCGCCCGGACCTTGAGTATCACGTGCAGCCGCTTTCGCTGGATCGCTTTGGTGAACCGCTGCATCGCTTCAATGCCTTTACGGCGTCGGTGTGTCAGTTGCGGCCCACTTCGCGCGGCAGCATCCATATCGAATCGGCGGATGCTTCGGCGCCGCCACTGATCGCGCCCAACTATCTCTCGACCGATTACGACCGCCACGTCGCCGCAAACGCATTGCGTCTCACGCGCCGCATTGCGGCGGCGCCCGCACTGGCGCGTTATCGGCCGCGGGAAATTTTGCCGGGCATCGAGTATCAGAGCGAGGAAGAACTGCAACGCGCCGCGGGCCTCGTCGGCACCACGATCTTTCATCCGGTCGGCACATGCCGGATGGGCACCGCCGACGATCCCGGCGCGGTGGTCGACAACAGGCTACGAGTTATCGGGGTTGACGGACTGCGCGTAGTCGACGCATCGGTCATGCCTACTATCACGTCGGGCAATACAAACTCGCCCACGCTGATGATCGCCGAGCGCGCCAGCGACATGATCCGCGAGGATCGCCGGGCGCGCGTGGCCGGCAGCATGGCCGCGCAAGCTGGCACGGTGCTCTCGATGTCGGCCGTATGACACATGCACGGGCGGCACGATACACGCCGCCTGCCGCCCGTGCATGCATGTCTACATTCCGAGACTTGGACATGCGACATGTGACGGGCATCTTCCACTAAGTGCAAATCCCAATGAATGCGCTGCATCATTGGCGCGACAATGGCAGCCATGCTGCGTGTTGCCCCAAGGATTACCGTCCGGATTGGTGCAGCACGCCAACGAGCGTGCACGGGGTGCCGCCGTCCAAATAAGTCGCGCAGAGCTTCGCGCGTAAGATCGTAGTGCTTCGCCTTACTCCGTATGGAAGGGAACATGATTCTCGGCGATACGATTCTCGAAACGCGCGGCCTCACTCGTGAGTTCAAAGGCTTCATTGCTGTGAACGGCGTGAACCTGCGCGTGCGCCGTGGCTCGATCCATGCGCTGATCGGCCCCAATGGAGCGGGCAAGACCACCTGCTTCAACCTGCTCACCAAATTCCTTGAACCGAGCGCGGGCCAGATTGTCTTCAATGGCGTCGACATCACGAATGAGCGGCCGGCGCAGATCGCGCGGCGCGGCATCATCCGCTCATTCCAGATTTCTGCTGTATTCCCGCATCTGACGGCATTGCAGAATGTGCGCGTCGGTTTGCAGCGCTCGCTCGGCACGGCCTTTCATTTCTGGAAGAGCGAGCGCACCTTGCGCCAACTCGACGACCGCGCAATGGACCTGCTCACGCAAGTCGGCCTGACTGATTTCGCCGATGTGTTGACCGTCGAACTCTCATACGGTCGCAAGCGCGCGCTGGAAATTGCCACCACACTCGCGATGGAGCCCGAGTTGATGCTGCTCGACGAACCGACGCAGGGCATGGGCCACGAAGACGTAGACCGCGTCACGGCATTGATCAAAAAAGTATCGAGCGGCCGCACCATCCTGATGGTCGAACACAACATGAATGTGATCGCCGGCATCTCGGACACCATCACCGTGCTGCAACGTGGCGAGGTGCTCGCCGAAGGCAGCTACGCCGAAGTGTCGAAGAATCCGCTCGTGATGCAAGCCTACATGGGCAGCGCCGATGCGGCGCTCGCCGGAGCCCACGCATGAATACAATTGCCGAGCGCGAAAGCCTCGAAGTGAGCGGCACGGGCAGTGGCGCCCCTGCGCTGGAGATTGCGGGTCTGCAAGCCTGGTACGGAGAATCCCATATTCTGCACGGCGTCGATCTGACGGTGGACCGCGGCGAGGTCGTCACGCTGCTTGGCCGCAACGGCGCTGGGCGCACCACGACATTGCGCGCGATCATGGGCCTCACTGGGCGGCGCACGGGTTCCATCCGCATCGGCGGACGTGAAACGATCAATCTGGCCACGCATCGCATCGCGCATTGCGGCATTGGTTATTGCCCGGAAGAACGCGGTATTTTTTCGAGCCTCTCATGCGAGGAAAATCTGCTGCTGCCGCCGCCCGTCGGCGACAAGGCGCACATGATGTCGCTCGAAGAAATCTATTCGATGTTCCCGAATCTGCAGGAACGCCGCATGAGCCAGGGCACGCGGCTTTCGGGCGGCGAACAGCAGATGCTCGCGGTAGCGCGTATCCTGCGCACGGGCGCGAGCTTGCTGCTGCTCGACGAAATCTCGGAAGGGCTTGCGCCTGTCATCGTGCAGGCACTTGCGCGCATGATCATCACGTTGAAGGCGCGCGGCTACACGATCGTGATGGTCGAACAGAATTTCCGCTTTGCCGCGCCACTTGCCGATCGCTTCTATGTGATGGAGCACGGTACGATCGTCGAGCACTTCGGGGCAAGTGAACTCGAAAGCAAGATGCCGGTGTTGCACGATCTGCTGGGCGTATAGAGAGAGCGCGCGCCCGATTGCCTCTGATAACCACAAGCGAAGAACCAGGAGACACGAATGAAAAAGAACCCACTCGCGCGGCTTGCTTCAATTTGTTTCGCGGTCGCCGCCGGCGCCGCCGTCACAATGGGTAGCGCGCAAGCGGCTGACGATGCCGTAAAGATCGGCTTCGTTACTGACATGTCGGGGTTGTATGCGGACATCGACGGCCAGGGCGGCCTCGAAGCGATCCGCATGGCCGTTGCCGATTTCGGCGGCAAGGTGAACGGCAAGCCGATCACGGTGCTGTATGCGGATCACCAGAACAAGGCGGATATCGCGGCGTCGCGCGCACGCGAATGGTTCGATCGCGAGGGCCTCGATCTGCTGATCGGCGGTACGAACTCGGCAACTGGTCTGTCGATGAACACCGTCGCCGGTGAAAAGCACAAGGTGTACATCAGTATCGGCGCGGGCGCCGACACATTGACCAACGAGCAATGCACGCCGTACACGATTCACTATGCGTACGACACCACGGCGCTCGCGAAGGGCACGGGCTCGGCGGTGGTGAAGCAGGGCGGCAAGACGTGGTACTTCCTGACTGCCGACTACGCGTTCGGCAAGGCGCTCGAAAAGAACACGGCGGACGTCGTGAAAGCAAGCGGCGGCCAGGTGCTGGGCGAAGTGCGTCATCCGCTGTCGGCGTCGGACTTCTCGTCATTCCTGTTGCAGGCGCAGTCGTCGAAGGCGCAGGTTCTCGGTCTTGCCAATGCAGGCGGCGACACGATCAACTCGATCAAGGCCGCGAAAGAATTCGGCATCACCAAGAGCATGAAGCTCGCCGCGTTGCTGATGTTCATCAACGACGTGCACAGCCTGGGTCTCGAAACGACGCAAGGCCTCGTGCTGACGGATAGCTGGTACTGGAACAAGGACGCGAACACGCGCAAGTGGGCACAGCGCTACTTCGACAAGATGCGCAAAATGCCGTCGAGCCTGCAGGCCGCCGACTACTCGGCGACCATGAATTATCTGAAGGCGGTGCAGGCGGTCGGCTCCACGGACGCCGACAAGGTCATGGCGCAACTGAAGAAGACGAAGATCGACGACTTCTACGCGAAGGGCTACATCCGTCAGGACGGCAGCATGATCCACGACATGTACCTGATGCAGGTGAAGACGCCGGCGGAATCGAAAGAGCCGTGGGACTACTACAAGATTACCGCGACGATCCCCGGCGACCAGGCGTTTACGACCAAGGCCGAAACGCGCTGCGCGCTGTGGAAATAAGCGCGGCCTGAACGCCTGACGGCTGGCTGTCCGCGCGCGGGCGGACAGCCGGGCGTTTCATATGCTGCGCGCGACAGGCGTCATGAGCGCTCGTCGCGTGCCGGCCGGATCGTGCATAACCGATCTCACCTTGGCAATGGGTTAAGGCTTCAATGGACATCTTTGGCATTCCGCTTCCCGCGATGCTGAGCCAGTTGCTGCTGGGGCTCGTGAACGGCTCGTTTTACGCAATTCTGAGCCTGGGTCTTGCTGTGATCTTCGGCTTGCTCAACGTGATCAACTTCGCGCACGGCGCGTTGTTCATGCTCGGCGCGATGCTCGCGTGGATGGGCCTGTCGTATTTCGGCGTGCCGTATTGGGCGATGTTGGCGCTCGCGCCGCTGATCGTCGGCCTGTTCGGCGTCGCAATCGAACGCTCGATGCTGCGTTGGCTCTACAAGCTCGACCATCTGTACGGGCTGTTGCTCACGTTCGGGCTCACGCTCGTCGTCGAGGGCGTGTTCCGTTCGATCTACGGCTCTTCCGGCCAGCCATACGACGTGCCGTCGGCGCTCTCTGGCGCGACCAATCTCGGCTTCATGTTCCTGCCGAACTATCGCGCGTGGGTCGTAGTGGCTTCGCTCGTCGTTTGTTTTGCGACGTGGTTCGTGATCGAGAAGACGCGGCTCGGTGCCTATCTGCGTGCAGGAACCGAAAATCCGAAGCTCGTTGAAGCGTTCGGCATCAACGTGCCGCTGATGATCACGCTCACTTACGGTTTCGGCGTGGCGCTCGCCGCGTTCGCCGGCGTGCTCGCCGCGCCGGTCATCCAGGTGTCCCCGCTGATGGGTCAGCCGATGATCATCACCGTGTTCGCGGTGGTCGTGATCGGCGGGATGGGTTCGATCATGGGCTCGATTCTCACCGGGCTGATGCTCGGCGTGATTGAGGGACTGACGCGCGTGTTCTATCCCGAAGCGTCGGCGACCGTCGTGTTCGTGATCATGGCGCTCGTGTTGCTCGTGCGACCGGCGGGTCTCTTCGGCAAGGAAAAATGATGCAGAGAAAAGTGCTCTACGGTTTGTTGCTGCTCGTGCTCCTTGCGGTGCCCGTGCTCGGCATCTATCCGCTCTTCGTGATGAAAGTGATGTGCTTCGCGCTCTTCGCCGCAGCGTTCAATCTGTTGATCGGCTACACGGGGCTGCTCTCGTTCGGACACGCAATGTTCCTCGCCTCGGCCGGCTACGTTACCGGCTATGCGATGCAGACGCTCGGCTTCTCGCCCGAGCTCGGTGTGCTTGCGGGCACCGTTGCAGCCACACTGCTTGGTTTTATTGTCGGCATCTTCGCGATTCGACGCCAGGGCATCTACTTCGCGATGGTCACGCTCGCACTCGCGCAGATGGTCTATTTCGTGTTCCTGCAAGCGCCCTTCACGCATGGCGAAGACGGGCTCCAAGGCGTGCCGCGCGGCAAGCTGTTCGGCGTGCTGGACCTTTCGTCGGATGTCGCCTTGTACTTTGTCGTGCTGGCGGTCATGGTGCTGGCCTTCCTGTTGATCGTGCGGATCGTGCATTCGCCGTTTGGGCAGGTGCTGGTCGCGATCAAGGAGAACGAGCCGCGCGCCGTGTCGCTCGGCTACGATACCGATCGCTTCAAGTTGCTTGCGTTCATTCTGTCGGCCGGCCTTGCGGGACTCGCGGGTTCGCTGAAGGTCGTGGTGCAGGGCTTCGAAACGTTGAGCGATGCCTACTGGACGATGTCCGGCCTTGTCGTGCTGATGACGCTTGTTGGCGGCATGGGCACCTTGTTCGGCCCGCTGCTCGGCGCGGCGCTGATCGTCGCGCTCGAGGATCGTCTCGGCGATATCGGTGGCGCGCTGGCGTCAACGACCGGCGTCGAATGGTTCCGCTCGCTGGGTGAGTCGGTGACCATTGTGACGGGCGTGATCTTTATCGCATGTGTGCTCGCGTTCCGGCGCGGCATTGTCGGCGAGATCGTCGCGCGCGTGCGGCCATTACGCGCTTGATGATTAACCGCATCGGATATTGCTTCGGCGTCCGATGTAATTGCGCTGCTATGCAGTATGACGACTAAACCGGGCTTAGGCCCTTATTTGCGCGAGCCCGGCGAACGTCGATCAAACCCGCCCCAATTCAGTGCCGCAGTGCACCACTAGGGTAATTGCTAGTTGTAGCATGCGGGGTGCTCGTTTAACCTTCATGCAGTTCTGATGAACCACGAATTTGCAGGTGGAGAACGAGGAGACATGAGGCACTAAGTGCCCACACGGAAGCGCTGTTGGATTGATATCCAACAGCGCTTTTTATTTGCGCTCTTGAAAATGCGCCATTCAATTTCTTTGCTAACTCCGCGACCTTTTTATGTCGCCGAGAATTGTCCCGGTTCTTCCCCCGCAGTGCCGCAAAATGCTTGCCGCGCGCGGCTTGCGTCCGCTACACTCCCTATTCACCGACCGCTGGGTCGGGATTTAAATCACGAATTTAAATTGAATTGTTTTAACGGGGCATAGAGGAGCGGGATGAAGTCGGCATTGCGTTGGATCAGCGCGGCATTGGTCGCCACCGGAGTATCCGCAGCGTGGAGCGGCCATGCATTCGCGGACGTGAAAATCGGCGTCACGGTGTCCGCAACGGGGCCGGCGGCATCGCTCGGAATTCCCGAAAAGAACACGATCGCGCTGCTGCCCAAGGAAGTGGCCGGCCAGAAAATCGATTACATCGTGCTCGACGACGCCACCGATTCGACCCAGGCCGTCAAAAACACACGCAAGCTTACGAGCGAAGATCACGTCGACGCGCTGATCGGCTCAACCGTCGTGCCGAATTCGCTTGCCATGATGGACGTCGCGGTGGAAAGCGCCACGCCCGTGATCTCGCTGGGCGCTGCTGCAGGCATCGTCGAGCCGATGGATGCGAAGCGCGCGTGGGTCTTCAAGACGCCGCAGAACGACATTCTGATGGCCACGGCCATCGCTCAACACATGGCCAATCATGGCGTGAAGACGGTGGCGTTCATCGGTTTCGCGGACGGTTATGGAGAAAGCTGGTTCAAGGAATTCGGCAAGGCAGCTGATCTGGCGAAGATCAAGGTCGTCGCGAACGAACGCTTCGCGCGTAATGACGCTTCCGTGACCGGCCAGGTGCTGAAGATCATGTCGCAGAATCCGGACGCGGTGTTGATCGCTGGCGCAGGCACGCCGTCCGCGTTGCCGCAGAAGACGCTCAAGGAGCGCGGCTACAAGGGCAAGTACTATCAGACGCATGGCGTCGCGAATAATGATTTCCTGCGCGTGTGCGGCAAGGATTGCGAGGGCACGTATCTGCCGGCCGGCCCGTTACTCGTCGCGGAGCAACTGCCCGATTCGAATCCGGCGAAGAAGAGCGCGCTCGCCTATAAGCGGGCGTTCGAAAGCGCATATGGTGCCGGCTCGGTGTCCACTTTCGGCGGTCACGCATGGGACGCCGGCTTGCTGCTGCAACGCGCGATTCCGCTCGCGCTGAAGAAGGGTCAGCCGGGCACACCCGCGTTCCGCGAGGCGCTGCGCGCAGCACTTGAAGGAACCAAGGATTTGTCTGCGTCGCACGGCATCTTCAACATGAGCGCGAACGACCATGCTGGCCTCGACCAGCGGGCGCGCGTGATGGTGGAGATCGTCGGCGGCAAGTGGAAATTGTCCGGCGACTGAGCAAAGGCGAAGCGATAGGGGATCTCACACAAAAGACGCGTGCAGTTGACGCGTCTTTTTTATTGCCCGTGTTGCACGAAAAGTGTGGCTGTCCGGCTTCAGGACAAACCCGCATTTGGGTTGCAGGCTATTGACCGTCAATGATGCACAACGCAATACTACTAACATGTTAGTGTTTTGACGGCGAACGGTCACGAGGGCGTCTCAAGGAATCGCAGCAGCAGGCAGTGGCGGCACGCAGCAGGGAGTGAGATAAAAACGGCGAGGGCATTCGCGTTGAGCAGGGAAAACCATGCTTGGCACACCCGGACCCTATAACTAGATTCAGACACCCGGCCCATGAGTCGGATTTCAGATACGCGCTTCGAAGCGTTTGGAGACTTGCAATGACAAAGACAAAGCAATGGGTACGCACGGGCATCGCGATGGCGTTGATGTGCGGCGCGGGCGCAGCATTCGCACAGGTGAAAATCGGCGTGACGCTATCCACCACGGGGCCGGCTGCATCGCTCGGGATTCCTGAAAAGAACACGATTGCACTGTTGCCCAAAGAGATTGGCGGCAAGACGGTGCAGTACATCATCCTCGACGATGCATCCGACACGGGCAAAGCCGTGCAGAACACGCGCAAGCTGATCGACGAAGATCACGTCGACGCGATTATCGGTTCGACCGTCACGCCGAATTCGCTTGCCATGCTCGATCCTGCTTCTGAAGGCAAGACGCCGATGATCTCGCTGGCCGCGTCGGCCGCGATCATTTCGCCGATGGATGCGAAGCGCGCATGGGCCTTCAAACCGCCGCAAAACGACAGCCTGATGGCCGACGCCATTGCCGATTACATGGAGCATCACGGCGTGAAGACCGTCGGCTTCATCGGTTTCGCGGATGCCTACGGCGATAGCTGGAACAACGTGTTTACCGCCGCGGCCAACGCACACAATCTGAAGGTCGTTTCGAACGAGCGATTCAACCGCACGGACGCTTCAGTGACTGGCCAGGTGTTGAAGACCATGGGCGCGAATCCGGACGCAGTGCTGATCGCCGGTTCGGGCACGCCGTCGGCGCTGCCGGCCAAGACGCTAAAGGAGCGCGGCTATAAGGGGAAGGTCTATCAGACGCACGGCGTCGCGAATAACGACTTCCTACGCGTGTGCGGGAAGGACTGCGAAGGCGAAATCCTGCCGGCTGGTCCGATCCTCGTCGCCGATCAACTGCCCGATTCGAACGCAGTGAAGAAGTCGTCGCTGGCTTATAAGGCTGCGTACGAGAAGGCCTATGGGGCCGGTTCGGTATCGACGTTCGGCGGCCACGCATGGGACGCCGGTCAGATGCTGCAACGTGCGATTCCTGAAGCGCTGAAGACCGCGCAGCCGGGCACCGAGGCATTCCGCGTCGCACTGCGCGGGGCGCTCGAAAACATCAAGGAGTTGCCGGTGTCGCACGGCATCATGAACATGACCACGACCGAGCACAACGGCCTCGACAAGCGCGCACGCGTGATCGTGCAGATCGTCGACGGCAAGTGGAAACTGCAAAACGACTAATACAAAGCGGTACGCGCCTCTCGCAAACTGCGGCGCATGACGCCGCATTGCCATTCTGTTCGATGACAATTGCACCGACCGCCGCGCCGTGCTCCGGCGCGGCGGTTGCCTTTCAGGCATTGCAGGTCGATGGACGGCGGGGGTTCCACCGCCACGACCGTTTCCAGTTTCGATTTCGACGCTTCAGGACGAGGAAGTATGGATCTATCAATTGCGGCGATCCTCGCGCAGGACGGCATCACCACGGGCGCGATCTACGCGTTGCTCGCGCTCGCGCTGGTGCTGGTGTTCTCCGTGACGCGGGTGATCTTCATCCCGCAGGGGGAGTTTGTTTCGTATGGCGCGCTCACGCTCGCCGCGCTGCAAACTCAAAAGTTTCCTGCCACCTGCTGGCTGCTGATGGCGATGGGCGCCACATGCTTTATCGTCGAACTGGCGGGGCTTGCGCGGCACGCCGAACGGCGCCGGCACGCGGCCCGCACGCTGGCCTTGCTGGTCGGCAAATACCTGTTATTTCCAGTCGCGGTCTATGCGCTCACCCAGGGCGTATTCCTGCAGCCACTGCCGATGATCGCGCAGATCGCATTGACGCTCCTGATCGTCATTCCGATGGGGCCGTTCGTCTACCGGCTCGCGTATGAGCCGATCGCGGAGGCGACCACACTGCTGCTGCTGATCGTCGCGGTGGCGGTGCACTTCGCGATGGTCGGCCTGGGCCTCGTGATGTTCGGCGCGGAAGGCTCGCGCACCACGGCATTTTCGGACGCGACGTTCAACGTCGGCAGCCTGTCGATTTCGGGGCAAAGCCTGTGGGTCGTCGGCACCGCCGTTGTGTTGATCGGCGCGCTGTATCTGTACTTCGACCGCTCCATTTCGGGCAAGGCGTTGCGGGCGACTTCGGTGAACCGGCTCGGTGCGCGGCTCGTCGGTATCGGCACGACGCAAGCGGGGCGCCTCGCGTTCACACTCGCCGCAGGGCTTGGCGCGCTGTGCGGCATCCTGGTCGCGCCGTTGACCACCATCTACTACGACTCGGGCTTCCTGATTGGTCTGAAGGGCTTCGTGGGGGCGATTATCGGCGGGCTCGTCAGCTATCCGCTGGCGGCGGCGGGCTCGATTCTCGTCGGCCTGCTGGAGTCGTACTCGTCGTTCTGGGCAAGCGCATATAAGGAAGTGATCGTGTTCACGTTGATCATCCCGGTGCTGCTCTGGCGCAGTCTCGCCAGCCCGCACGCTGAAGAGGACGAGGAGTGACGCGATGAAACGGATCATGAAAAACAAGTTCTTCTGGCTGTTCCTCGTCGTGCTGTTCGCGTTGCCGGTGTTGCCGCAGCCGATTCACGTGCCCGAGTACTGGGTGACGCTGCTCAACTACATCGGCCTCTATTCGATCGTTGCGATCGGGCTCGTGCTGCTGACGGGCATCGGCGGGATGACGAGTTTCGGGCAGGCGGCGTTCGTGGGCATCGGCGCATACGCGACCGCGTATCTGACGACGCGCTACGGTGTCTCGCCCTGGCTTGCGTTGATTGCGGGAGTGCTGGTGACGGCATTGGTCGCGCTGATGCTCGGCCTCGTGACGATGCGTCTGTCCGGCCACTTTCTGCCGCTTGGCACGATCGCGTGGGGGCTCGCGCTGTTCTACCTGTTCGGCAACCTCGAAATGCTGGGCAAGTACGACGGCATCAACGGGATTCCGGTGCTCAACGTTTTTGGCATTGAGTTGGAATCCGGCCGCCATATCTATTACCTGATCTGGCTGGTGGTGCTCGGCGCGGTGGTCTCCCTTCAGAATCTGCTTAACAGCCGCCCCGGGCGGGCGATTCGCGCGCTGCGCGGCGGCGGCATGATGGCCGAAGCGATGGGCGTGAATACGGCGTGGATGCGCGTCGTCATCTTTGTCTACGCGGCGGTGCTGGCATCCGTTTCGGGCTTTTTATACGCGCATTTGCAGCGCGCGGTGAATCCGACGCCGTTCGGTTTGAATCACGGCATCGAATTTCTGTTTATGGCCGTGGTCGGCGGTGTATCGCACGTTTGGGGCGCGGTGCTGGGCGCGGCGATCTTGACGGTGTTGCAGGACTATCTGCAAACGCTGCTGCCGAAGCTGCTGGGCGAGAACGGCAATTTTGAAGTGATCGTCTTTGGCCTTCTGATGGTGCTGTTGCTGCAATACGCGCGGCAAGGCGTTTGGCCGTTCGTCGCGCGCTTCTTCCCACGTGGACCGCGCGCGCATTTGCCGGAGCAAGCAGAGGCGTTGCCGCAACGCAGCAAGCCGACGGCCGGCGAGAACCTGCTCACGGTTAACAAGGCCCGCAAGCAATTCGGCGGTCTTGTCGCCGTGAACGACGTCAGCTTCGACGTGAAAGCCGGGCAGATCATCGGATTGATCGGCCCAAACGGCGCGGGCAAATCGACTACCTTCAATCTCGTAACGGGCGTGCTGCAAGCCACTAGCGGCGAGATCACTTTTCGCGGGGAGCGCATCGACGCGCTCAGTTCACGTGAAATCGTCAAACGGGGAATCGGCCGCACGTTCCAGCACGTCAAGTTACTGCCGGGCATGACGGTGCTCGAGAACGTCGCAATCGGCGGACACTTGCGAGGACATGCGGGCGTCTGGCGGAGCGTTGTGCGTTTGAACAGTGTGGAAGAAGCGCGCCTGATGGCGGAGGCCGCTCGCCAGATTCGCCGCGTCGGACTCGAGCAGCACATGTACGACGAAGCGGGAAGTCTCGCGTTGGGACAGCAGCGGATTCTTGAAATCGCTCGTGCATTGTGCTGCGATCCGACTTTGCTGCTGCTGGACGAACCCGCGGCCGGTTTGCGGTACCAGGAAAAGCTGCAACTGGCAGATCTGCTGCGCCGGCTAAAGGCGGAGGGCATGAGCGTGCTACTGGTCGAACACGACATGGACTTCGTGATGAATCTCACCGATCGGCTAGTCGTCATGGAATTCGGCACGCGTATCGCGGAAGGTCTGCCGCAGGAAGTGCAGCAGGATCCGGCGGTGCTCGAAGCGTATCTCGGTGGGGTGGAGTAATGGACAACATCATGAATGCTGCCGCACCGATTCTCGACGTGAACGGTTTGTCAGTCCGGTACGGCAAGGTTGAGGCGCTGCACGGCGCGGCGATCACGGTGCGGCCTGGTCAAATAGTGTCGGTAATCGGTCCGAACGGCGCGGGAAAATCCACCCTGCTCAACGCAATCATGGGCGCTTTGCCGACCACGGGTCACGCGAAGGGCGCGGTGGTGTACCAAGGCGAAGACGTCAGTGCGGTGCCGGTCGAGAAGCGCGTGGCCCGTGGCATGTGCCTCGTGCCGGAAAAGCGCGAGCTATTCGCGTCGATGACAGTCGAGGACAATCTCGTTCTCGGCGCGTATCGGCGCAAGCGCGCGGGTGAGCGCAACTTTCTGGACCAGCTCGAGCCAGTATTCGAGCTTTTTCCGCGCCTGAAGGAACGCCGCAAGCAGGCGGCGGGGACGTTGTCAGGGGGCGAACGCCAGATGCTGGCGGTCGGTCGAGCATTGATGGGCAAACCGGACTTGCTGATGCTGGACGAACCGAGCTTGGGTCTGGCGCCGCTGATCGTGAAGGAGATTTTTCACATCATTAACGCGCTGCGTCAGACCGGCGTGGCGACGCTCCTGATCGAGCAGAACGCTCGCGCAGCGTTGCAGATTTCCGACTATGGCTACGTGCTCGAGACAGGGGAGTTGGCGCTCGAAGGGGCGGCGGCTGAGCTTGCGCAGAATCCTCGGGTGATCGAAACGTATCTAGGGCTCGCAAAAAAGGCGGCGTGACTTGCCGTTGAGTAGTCGAGAGCGGCGTGTTTCACGTGAAACACGCCGTTTTTTTACGTCTTGGCCATTCCGCCGAATTCGGGGCCGAAACCGAACCCGCTATAATTCGCCAATACATTTTTCCTAGAAGGCTCACGCGGCGATGCGGCGTGAGATCCGCGATGCTTTTTCCCACAGAATTTGACGTAATCGTCGTCGGCGGAGGTCATGCTGGCACAGAGGCGGCTTTGGCCTCGGCGCGCATGGGCAATAAGACGCTCCTGCTGACCCACAACATCGAGACGCTCGGGCAGATGAGCTGCAATCCGTCGATTGGCGGCATTGGCAAGGGCCATCTGGTCAAGGAAGTCGACGCGCTCGGCGGTGCGATGGCGGCCGCGACGGATGAGGGCGGTATCCAGTTCCGGATCCTCAATTCGTCCAAGGGCCCCGCCGTACGCGCGACGCGTGCGCAGGCCGACCGTCTGCTCTATAAGCAGGCGATCCGTCATCGGCTGGAGAACCAGTCGAACCTGTGGCTTTTCCAGCAAGCGGTGGACGATCTGTTGGTGGAAGGCGATCGCGTCGTCGGCGCAGTCACGCAGGTGGGGATTCGTTTCCGCTCGCGCGCCGTCGTTCTGACGGCGGGGACTTTCCTCGACGGCAAGATCCACGTGGGATTGAACAACTACACGGGCGGCCGCGCCGGTGATCCGGCGGCTGTGTCGTTATCGGCACGTCTCAAGGAATTGAAGCTGCCTCAAGGCCGCCTCAAGACAGGGACGCCGCCGCGTATCGATGGCCGTACGATCGATTTCTCTCAGCTCGAAGAGCAACCGGGCGATCTTGACCCGGTTCCGGTGTTCTCGTTTTTGGGCCGCGCCGAGCAGCATCCGCGGCAAATGCCGTGCTGGGTCACGCATACGAATGAGCGCACGCACGACATTATCCGTGGCGGGCTCGACCGTTCGCCGATGTACACGGGCGTGATCGAAGGGGTGGGGCCGCGGTATTGCCCGTCCATCGAGGACAAGATTCACCGCTTTGCGTCGAAGGAATCGCACCAGATTTTTCTGGAGCCGGAAGGCCTGATTACGAACGAGTTCTACCCGAACGGAATCTCTACGAGCCTGCCGTTCGACGTGCAACTTGAACTGGTGCGGTCGATGCGCGGTCTTGAGCACGCGCATATCCTGCGGCCGGGCTATGCAATCGAATACGATTACTTCGACCCGCGCGGGCTGAAGGCGTCGCTCGAAACTAAAGTGATAGATGGCCTGTTTTTTGCGGGCCAGATCAACGGCACGACGGGCTATGAAGAAGCGGCGGCGCAAGGTCTGCTGGCTGGCATCAACGCGGGTCTGTTCGTTCAGGGCAAGGACGCATGGTGCCCGCGTCGCGACCAGGCCTATCTTGGCGTGCTGGTCGACGATCTGGTGACGCGAGGCGTGTCCGAGCCGTATCGAATGTTCACCAGCCGGGCAGAGTACCGGTTAAGCCTGCGAGAAGATAACGCCGACATGCGGCTCACAGAAATGGGCCGGCAGCTTGGCGTCGTGGACGACGTGCGCTGGGATGCATTCAGCCGCAAGCGCGACGCTGTTTCACGTGAAACAGAGCGATTGCGGGTAACTTGGGTGAATCCTAAGACGTTAGCCGCTGACGAAGCGACTGCCTTGCTCGGTAAGCCCATCGATCACGAGTACAGCCTCGCCGATCTCTTGCGTCGCCCGGGCGTAACGTACGACGGAGTCTGCGGGCTCCGCGGCGGTGCCTGTGCCGCGCCTGAAACCTTGGCAGACGACGAAGTATTGCTGGCTCAGGTCAAGGAACAGATCGAAATCGGGATCAAGTATCAGGGCTATATCGACCGCCAAGCGGATGAGATCGAGCGTAACGAAGCGCACGAAAGTACGCGGCTGCCTGACGCGTTTGACTATGCGGAAGTTAGAGGGCTGTCGTTCGAGGCCCGTCAAAAGCTCACGCAATTTCGTCCCGAGACTATTGGTCAAGCGTCCCGCATCTCGGGGATCACGCCGGCGGCCATCTCATTGCTGATGGTTCATCTCAAACGCGGCTTGGGGCGTCGTCCGGCGAAGCCCGCCGAACCGGGCGCGGACAGCAAGCCGGTGGCGCAATGACGTCGAAGTCCAAAGGAAGCGACCGGGAAGCATTGGCGCCAGTTCTCGCAGACGGCGTGCGGGAACTCGGCCTCGAGTTGAGCGACGCGCAATTGGGCAAGCTGCTCGACTATGTGGCGCTTCTGGCTAAATGGAACGCCGTCTACAACCTGACGGCGATCCGGGATCCGGGCCAGATGCTGATTCAGCACATCCTCGATTCGCTTTCGATCGTGTCGCATCTGGCGGAGCGCAGCCCGCGCTCGGTGCTCGACGTCGGTTCAGGCGGTGGCTTGCCAGGCATCGTGCTGGCGATCGTTCGGCCCGACTGGAGCGTCACAGTGAACGACATCGTCCACAAGAAGACGGCTTTTCAGGCTCAGGCCAAGGTCGAACTCGGGCTCGCTAATCTCTCAGTTGTCACGGGGCGTGTGGAGACGTTGCAGCCCGGCGCCGAAGTACCGGCAAAGTTCGACGTAATCGTCTCGCGAGCATTCGCAGAGCTCGCCGATTTCGTTACACTGGCCCGTCATCTGGTTGCGGAGCAGGGCGCGATTCTGGCGATGAAAGGGGTGCGTCCGGACGGCGAGATCGAGCGCCTGCCGGCAGGCGCCCACGTGAAAAAGATCGTTCGACTGAACGTGCCGTTCCTCGACGCCGAGCGCCATCTGATCACGGTGCTAGTGGATGAAGCCAGCTAAGCGTCGCCGCTCGCGCGCGCCGCTATCCAGAACTGACAACGTAACTACTTCTTGAAGCAGAAAAGGGACACTCCGACGATGGCAAAAATTTTCTGCGTTGCGAACCAGAAAGGTGGCGTCGGCAAGACGACGACGACAGTCAATCTGGCGGCGAGCCTGGCAGCGCAGGGACAGCGAGTGCTTCTTATCGATCTGGACCCGCAGGGCAACGCCACCATGGGCAGCGGAATCGATAAGGCGGCATGCGCAAACACCGTCTACGAAGTGCTGGTGGATGGCGTCTCCGCGGCTGACGCGCGGATGCGGCCGGAAGCTGTCGACTATGACGTGCTACCCGCCAACCGGGAACTCGCCGGCGCCGAGGTCGAACTGGTCAGCGTGCAAAACCGCGAACGTCAGCTAAAGGTCGCGCTTGTCGCGATCGAAAGCGAATATGACTTCGTGTTGATCGACTGTCCGCCGGCTTTGTCTCTGCTAACGCTCAACGGCCTGTGCGCCGCACATGGCGTGGTGATTCCGATGCAATGCGAGTACTTCGCGCTCGAGGGGCTGTCCGATCTGGTCAACACGATCAAACAGGTGCACGCCAACCTCAACCGTGATTTGAAGGTGATCGGCTTGTTGCGCGTCATGTACGACCCGCGCATCACATTGCAACAGCAGGTTTCTGATCAATTGAAAGAGCATTTCGGCGACAAGGTGTTCGACGCGGTGATTCCGCGTAATGTGCGTCTTGCCGAGGCGCCCAGTTATGGTTTGCCGGGCGTGGTGTTCGACCGGGCGTCGCGTGGCGCACAAGCCTATGTGCAGTTCGGCGCGGAAATGATTGAGCGGGTGCGCGCACTGAATGACGCGCCCCTGGCATCCTAAGCGGATCGAGGAAGCACGATGAATGCAGTAGCAAGAAAGAAGGGATTGGGCCGCGGCCTGGAAGCGTTGCTCGGCGGTAGTGCCGACATCACCGAGGCCGTGGTGATCGAGGGTGCGCCGAACGTGCTGCCGCTCAGCAAAATGCAGGCAGGCAAGTATCAGCCGCGCACGCGCATGGATGAAGGCGCATTGCAGGAATTGGCGGCCAGCATCCGTGCTCAGGGATTGATGCAACCGATCCTCGTGCGGCCGGTTTCGGCGGACAAGTATGAGATCATTGCCGGCGAGCGACGTTTCCGCGCGGCTCGTCTGGCGGGTCTGGAAGAAGTGCCGGTGCTGGTCAAGGACGTGCCCGATCAGGCCGCCGCAGCCATGGCGCTAATCGAGAACATTCAGCGCGAGGATTTGAATCCGCTGGAAGAAGCGCAGGGCATCCAGCGTTTGCTCGACGAGTTCAATTTCACGCACGAACAGGCGGCAGAGTCGGTCGGCCGGTCGCGCAGCGCCGTGTCGAACCTGCTACGTCTGCTCAACCTCGCAACGCCGGTTCAAACGATGTTGCTCGCCGGCGATCTCGACATGGGTCACGCGCGCGCATTGCTCGCAGTAGATGCGGCGACGCAGATCACATTGGCCAACCAGGTCATTAACAAGCGCATGTCCGTGCGCGAGACCGAAAAGCTGGTGACGGCAACAACAAAAGCGGCGCCGACGGTCAAGGCGCGCGCCAATCCGGACGGCGGCCGCGATACTAGACGCCTGGAAGAAGAGTTGTCCGATCTGCTCGCCTCGACGGTGAAGATCAAGCTCGGCCGGCGCGGTCGCGGACAAGTGCTTGTCGACTTCGGCGATCTGGACGCGCTGGAAGGCATTCTTGTGCGGCTGCGCGGAAATGCCACAGCTTAAGCTTTTGATTGCTTGAGATTGACTACGTGAGCGGCGCTGCGAATTGCTTGCGCGCCGCTTCCGTGATGCAGTGGCATTGAGTCGCGGCGTGCTGGCGAGTTGTCGGTGGACCAATTTGCTCGCGCGCCGAAAGTATCCGGGAATCCTAACTAACTTCGACATCGACGATAATACGCTCGCTGCGCCCTTGGCGCGCGTCCAAGGGGAGAGAAGGGGGGCCTCATGCAGGCGCGACCCCGCAAAAAGCATCTCGCCGTGCCCGGAGCAAATCACAATAGTTGTTTGTTGCATTTTCGAGACGTCCACCGCAACGTTTTTCAGGCCAATCGACGAAAGTGGAATGAGATCATTCCATGCGCATGTTTTGCCCCTGTCCAGCCGCCTTACATTTGACGTGCTGCCCTTTGCCATGAAGGCTTTTCCACATCGCGAAGCGTCGTTTCGCTCCGTTTATTGAACGGCCTAAAGTCTTGAATTGCCTGCAACTATCGCTTACAATCGCCCGGATTTAATTGCACGGCAACCCCGTAAGCGCAGCGAAAGCTCGCTGCTCGGAACGAGACTTTCGGAACACTGCGATGGCTGTCAAAGCGTCGAATCAAGCGCCGAAAAGTGGGCGCGACGAACACCGCGATGAACGCACCGTTTCGGATGCGTCCTCCGGTCAGCATGCCACGCACGAAGAACCGTGGGATGCCGAGCAAGATAACAATATCGTTCCGCTCACGCGGGCCGAAGCTGAAAAGCTGTTTGGTCCCAATGTGAGTCGTCCATCGCGCGTTACGCCTTTCAAGGTCGTGGCGGCGCAAATGGTCTTGTCCCTGGGTGCAACGTTGGTGTGGTGGCTGTTCTATGAGCCGCCGGGCGCTGCTGCGCTGTCCGCGTTCCTGGGGGGGGCGATCTGCTGGGTGCCGGGCGCATTGTTCGCGGCGCGGCTGAGAACGCTGAGTGGCGCCGAAACAGTGATGAGCTGGATGATCGGCGAAGCGCTCAAGATGGGGACAACGATCGCGATGTTTGTAGCCATCGCCTTCTGGTATCACGACGTACGCTGGGTTCCGCTGCTCGTGACTTATCTCATCGCGCTCAAGACGTACTGGATTGCGTTGGCGTGGCGTTGACACCCCGCGAAGTAGCAACGAGGTAACAGCAAAAGATTTGAAGCCGGCGCGAGGCGCCGGTAAGAGTGTGCGGATGACACGGTCCGCACCCGGCGCGTTCCCGCAATAGAGCTTTCGGCGGGCGCGGCCTAAGACGATTTTCGACAATTTGGGTGGCTTTAACGATATGGCAGCTAGCGAAGGCACGCGCGCAATGGATCCGTCCGAGTACATCGCGCACCACTTGCAGAACTTTTCCACCGGGCACCAGACGTCGATTTTCGACATCCACGTGTGGAATCTGGACACCCTTTTCTGGTCGATCGTTTGCGGTCTGGCCACTATTCTTATCCTGCATTTTGCTGCCCGTAAGGCAACGTCCGGCGTGCCGGGCCGTTTCCAGTGCGCGATCGAAATGCTGGTCGAAATGGTCGAAGATCAATCGAAGTCGATGATCCACGGCACGCGTACGTTCATCGCACCGCTGGCGCTGACCGTGTTCGTCTGGGTCGCGTTGATGAACTCGCTCGACTTTATCCCCGTCGACTTGCCGGGCCACGTAATCGACTGGCTGGGTCTGTCGCAAGCCATCCCGCACCACCGCATTGTTCCGACTGCCGACCTGAACGGCACGATCGGCATCGCTCTCGGTGTGTTCGCGCTGATGATTTACTACAACTTCAAGATCAAGGGCGCCGGCGGCTTCGTGCACGAACTGCTGTCCGCTCCGTTCGGCGCGCATCCGCTTCTGTGGATCCCGAACCTTGCACTGAACATCATCGAGTTCGTCGCGAAGACGGTCTCGCTCGGCATGCGGCTGTTCGGCAACATGTACGCGGGCGAACTGTTGTTCCTGCTGATTGCCCTGCTCGGCAGCATCTGGAGCTTCGGCGCGGACACGACGGTGCTTGGCTTCATCGGCCATGTGATCGCCGGCAGCGTGTGGGCAGTCTTCCACATCCTGATCGTTCTGCTGCAGGCGTTCATTTTCATGATGCTGACGCTGGTGTACATCGGCCAGGCACACGACACGCACTGATCCGCGTTGTCGCTAAAGAATCGTAGTTTTTAAATCCCAGTTCCAACCAGTTCTAAAAAGACTTTTCACAAAGGAGTGATCATGCAAGCTTTCATCGCCAACATCCAGGGTCTGACCGCCATCGGTATCGGCATCATCATCGGCCTGGGTGCAATCGGCGCCTGTATCGGTATCGGCCTGATGGGCGGCAAGTACATTGAAGCATGTGCTCGTCAGCCGGAACTGATGAACCCGCTGCAAACCAAGATGTTCCTGCTGGCTGGTCTGATCGATGCGGCGTTCCTGATTGGCGTTGGTGTGGCAATGCTGTTTGCGTTTGCGAACCCGCTGCTGGCAAAGCTGGCAGGCTGAGGTTCCTCGGAAGTTTGCGCCTGAGCTATAACTGGTAAAGGCGCAGGGCGGAACGGGCACTTGGGCGCTGATCGAATACAGAATCGATGAGCGCCTTGCCGTTTCACTTTCCGAACTAGCAACGTTTAAGGAAACACCGTGAATCTCAACGCAACCCTGTTTGCGCAAATGGTCGTGTTCCTGATCCTCGCGTGGTTCACGATGAAGTTCGTGTGGCCGCCGCTGATCAACGCCCTCGACGAGCGCTCAAAGAAGATCGCTGACGGTTTGTCGGCTGCTGAAAAGGGCAAGGCAGAACTGGAAGCCGCTCACAAGCGCGTCGACCAGGAACTCGCCCAGGCACGCAACGACGGTCAGCAACGTATTGCTGACGCAGAAAAGCGCGCAGTGGCAGTCGCTGACGAAATCAAGGCTCAAGCACAGGCTGAAGCCGCTCGCATCATCGCGCAAGCGAAGGCCGACGCGGAGCAGCAAGTTGTGAAGGCGCGCGAAACGCTGCGCGGCGAAGTCGCCGCACTGGCTGTGAAGGGCGCTGAACAGATCCTGAAGCGCGAAGTCGACCAGGCAGCGCATGCTGCCCTGCTGAATCAACTGAAAGCCGAGCTCTGATCATGGCCGAACTTGCAACCATCGCCCGTCCGTACGCAGAAGCGCTGTTTGGCGTGGCCGAAGCTGGTGACATCGCCGCCTGGTCCACGCTCGTGCAGGAGCTGGCACAGGTTGCGCGTCTGCCCGAAGTGCTGTCGATCTCCTCGAGCCCGAAAGTAAGCCGCGCCCAGGTCAGCGAACTGCTGTTGGCCGCGGTCAAGTCGCCGCTCAAGGACAACGCGCAAGCGAAGAATCTGGTGCAAATGCTGGTGGACAACCATCGCCTGCAATTGCTGCCGGAAATCGCCGTACAGTTCGAAGAGTTGAAGAACGCCCGCGAAGGGGCGGCCGATGTGCTGATCGTCAGCGCATTCCCGCTCGAAGGCGCGCAATTGAACGACCTCGTCGCAAGTCTCGAACGCAAGTTCAAACGCAAGCTGAAGCCGACGGTCGAGATCGACTCGTCGTTGATCGGCGGCGTACGCGTGACGGTCGGCGACGAAGTGCTCGATACCTCGGTCCGCGCGCGGCTTGCCAGCATGCAAACGGCTCTGACGGCCTGAAGCGCCTCGCGCTGAAGCGGCTGGCACGCAACAGAATTGACTATCAGGAGCGAATAATGCAACTCAATCCCTCTGAGATCAGCGAGCTGATCAAGAGCCGGATCCAGGGCCTTGAAGCGAGCGCAGACGTTCGCAACCAGGGCACCGTGATCTCCGTGACCGACGGTATCGTGCGCATCCACGGCCTGTCGGAAGTGATGCAGGGCGAAATGCTCGAATTCCCGGGCAACACGTTCGGTCTCGCATTGAACCTCGAGCGCGACTCTGTCGGCGCCGTGATTCTTGGTGAGTACGAGCACATCTCGGAAGGCGACATCGTCAAGACGACGGGCCGCATTCTGGAAGTGCCGGTTGGCCCCGAACTGCTCGGCCGCGTGGTCGACGCACTGGGTAACCCGATCGACGGCAAAGGCCCGATCAACGCAAAGAAGACCGACGCAATCGAAAAGATCGCTCCGGGCGTGATCTGGCGTAAGTCGGTTTCGGAACCGGTTCAGACCGGTCTGAAGTCGATCGACGCGATGGTGCCGGTTGGCCGTGGTCAGCGCGAGCTCATCATTGGCGACCGCCAGTGCGGCAAGACCGCAGTCGCAGTCGACGCGATCATCAACCAGAAGGGCAAGAACCTCTTCTGTATCTACGTCGCGATCGGCCAGAAGGCTTCGTCGATCATGAACGTGGTCCGCAAGCTGGAAGAAACCGGCGCGCTCGAATACACGATCGTCGTCGCCGCTTCGGCTTCGGAATCGGCTGCCATGCAGTACCTGGCGCCGTACGCCGGCTGCACGATGGGCGAATACTTCCGCGACCGCGGCCAGGACGCACTGATCGTTTATGACGACTTGACCAAGCAGGCTTGGGCATATCGTCAGATCTCGCTGCTGCTGCGCCGCCCGCCGGGCCGTGAAGCTTATCCGGGCGACGTGTTCTATCTGCACTCGCGTCTGCTTGAGCGTGCTGCTCGCGTCTCGGAAGACTACGTCGAGAAGTTCACCAACGGTGAAGTCAAGGGCAAGAGCGGTTCGCTGACGGCACTGCCAGTCATTGAAACGCAAGCCGGCGACGTGACCGCCTTCGTTCCGACGAACGTGATTTCGATTACCGACGGTCAGATCTTCCTGGAAACCGACCTCTTCAACGCAGGTATCCGCCCGGCAATTAACGCCGGTGTGTCGGTGTCGCGCGTCGGTGGTGCGGCTCAAACCAAGGTCGTGAAGAAGCTGTCCGGCGGTATCCGTACCGACCTCGCGCAGTATCGTGAACTGGCAGCGTTCGCGCAGTTCGCATCGGACCTCGACGAAGCAACCCGCAAGCAGCTGGAGCGCGGCCGCCGCGTGACGGAATTGCTGAAGCAGCCGCAATACCAGCCGCTGCAAGTGTGGGAACTGGCTATTTCGCTGTTCGCCGCGAACAACGGCTACCTCGACGATCTGGAAGTGTCGCAAGTCCTGCCGTTCGAAAAGGGCCTGCGTGAATATCTGAAGTCGAGCCACGCTGACCTGGTCAAGCGCATCGAAGACAACAAGGAACTCTCGAAGGACGACGAAGGCCTGCTGCACACGGCCCTCAAAGACTTCAAGAAGTCCGGCGCTTATTGATCCGCGAGTGATCCGCAAGGCATAAACGGACCTTGAAGCGGCGCGGGCCGCATGCGAATGTTCCCGCGCTGCTTCGATCGCTTTGCATGGGACCCGGGTAAGCGCCGCTGAAGCGCTAACTCGGGCCGACAAGGAGCAAGCAATGGCTGGAATGAAGGAAATTCGCGGCAAGATCAAGAGCGTGCAAAACACGCGCAAGATCACGAAAGCGATGGAGATGGTGGCCGCATCGAAGATGCGCCGCGCTCAGGAGCGCATGCGCGCTGCTCGCCCGTATGCCGACAAGGTCCGCGATATCGCTGCACACATGAGCCGTGCGAACCCCGAGTATCGTCACCCGTTCATGGTGGCGAACGAAGGCGCGAAGACGGCGGGCATCATCCTCGTCACGACCGATAAGGGTCTGTGCGGCGGCATGAATACCAACGTGCTGCGTGCGGCGCTGCAGAAGTTCAAGGAACTGGAAGGCCAGGGCAAGACGATCGAAGCCACTGCGATCGGCACGAAGGGCTTGGGTTTCCTGAACCGTTTGCGCGCCAAGGTGGTGTCGAATGTCGTGCATCTGGGCGATACGCCGCATCTGGAAAAGCTGATTGGCGCGGTGAAGGTGCAGCTCGACCTGTACTCGGAAGGCAAGGTTTCGGCGGTGTATCTCGCGTACACGCGCTTCGTCAATACGATGAAGCAGGAGCCGGTGATCGAGCAACTGCTGCCGCTGTCGGCGGATCAGTTCGAGCGCAAGGAAGAGCAGGGCGCGACGCCGAGCACCCAGTGGGACTACATCTACGAGCCGGATGCGCAGGCAGTGGTGGACGAACTGCTGGTGCGTTATGTCGAAGCGCTGGTCTATCAGGCCGTCGCGGAAAACATGGCATCGGAGCAGTCGGCCCGTATGGTCGCAATGAAGGCCGCTTCGGACAATGCGAAGACGGTTATCAACGAACTGCAGCTTGTGTACAACAAAAGCCGTCAGGCCGCGATCACGAAAGAACTATCGGAAATCGTCGGTGGCGCGGCGGCGGTCTGACCTTGACGGTCAGTTGCACCGCTTCGTGTGCGCCCACAAGGCGCACCGTCCAGGCAACCGGTCTGGGCGATTCCATCGAAACAGCGCCTTTGCGCGAGTGAAGAATTGAGTATCTAAAGGAAAAGCGATGAGTACTACTGCTTTGGTAGAAGGCAAGATCGTACAGTGCATCGGCGCGGTGATCGACGTGGAATTCCCGCGTTCGGACATGCCGAAGATTTACGACGCGCTCATTCTCGAAGGTTCGGAACTGACCCTCGAAGTCCAGCAACAGCTGGGCGACGGCGTCGTCCGTACCATCTGTCTGGGTGCATCGGACGGTCTGCGTCGCGGCACGGTCGTGAAGAACACCGGTAACCCGATCAGCGTGCCGGTCGGCAAGCCGACTCTCGGCCGCATCATGGACGTTCTGGGTCGCCCGATCGACGAAGCCGGCCCGATCAACTCGGACGTGGTTCGCGGCATTCACCAGAAGGCTCCGGCGTTCGACGAACTGTCGCCGTCGACTGAACTGCTCGAAACCGGCATCAAGGTGATCGATCTGATCTGCCCGTTTGCAAAGGGCGGTAAAGTGGGTCTGTTCGGTGGCGCCGGCGTGGGCAAGACCGTGAACATGATGGAACTGATCAACAACATCGCCAAGGAACACGGTGGTTACTCCGTGTTCGCCGGTGTTGGCGAGCGTACCCGCGAAGGGAACGACTTCTATCACGAAATGAAGGACTCGAACGTTCTGGACAAGGTCGCGCTGGTGTACGGCCAGATGAACGAGCCGCCGGGCAACCGTCTGCGCGTCGCGCTGACCGGCCTGACGATGGCTGAGCACTTCCGTGACGAAGGCCTCGACGTGCTGTTCTTCGTCGACAACATCTACCGTTTCACGCTTGCCGGTACCGAAGTGTCGGCACTGCTCGGCCGTATGCCGTCGGCAGTGGGCTATCAGCCGACGCTAGCTGAAGAAATGGGCAAGCTGCAAGAGCGCATTACGTCGACCAAGACCGGCTCGATCACGTCGGTTCAGGCCGTGTACGTCCCTGCGGACGACTTGACCGACCCGTCGCCGGCTACGACTTTCGGCCACCTGGACGCAACAGTCGTGCTGTCGCGTGACATCGCTTCGCTGGGTATCTACCCGGCAGTGGACCCGCTCGATTCGACCTCGCGTCAGATCGACCCGAACGTGATTGGCGAAGAGCACTACTCGATCACGCGCGGCGTGCAGCAAACGCTGCAGCGCTACAAGGAACTGCGCGACATTATCGCGATTCTGGGCATGGACGAACTGGCTCCCGAAGACAAGCTCGCCGTAGCGCGCGCTCGTAAGATCCAGCGTTTTCTGTCGCAGCCGTTCCACGTTGCTGAGGTGTTCACGGGCTCGCCGGGCAAGTACGTTCCGCTGAAGGAAACGATCCGCGGCTTCAAGATGATCGTTGAGGGCGAGTGCGACCACCTGCCGGAACAAGCCTTCTACATGGTCGGCACGATCGACGAAGCCTTCGAAAAGGCCAAGAAGATCCAGTAAAGGTCGGGTGTAACGAAGCGGGCGCCGAAGTCCGCGCGCAATGACTACCGAACCGGTAGTTTTTCGCAGACCCGGCGCTTCTCACTACGCTCAACCCAGCCTTGCATGGGACGAGAGCGAGCGCTAAAACGCTAACTCTCGTCGAGCTTTGCATGGGGCCAGAGTAAACGCTAAAGCGCTTACTCTTGTCGCCACAGGAGTCGACACTTATGGCAACCATTAAAGTAGACGTCGTCAGCGCGGAAGAGCAGATCTTCTCGGGCCAGGCGAAGTTCGTCGCGCTGCCGGGCGAAGCGGGTGAACTCGGCATTTTGCCGGGCCACACGCCGCTCATCACGCGGATTCGTCCGGGTGCGGTGCGCATTGAGGCTGAAAACGGCGACGAAGAGTTTGTGTTTGTTGCTGGCGGCATTCTCGAAATCCAGCCGGGCGCTGTGACGGTTCTCGCCGACACGGCAATTCGCGGCAAGGACCTCGACGAAGCCAAGGCCGAAGATGCGCGCAAACGTGCAGAAGAAGCGCTGCAAAACACGGGCTCGAACCTCGAATACGCGACCGCGCAAGCGGAACTGGCGTACGCGACGGCTCAACTCGCTGCGATCCAGCGCCTGCGCAAACTGCGCGGTCAAAGCTAAGCAATACGTATCAGAGAGAAAGCAGCCCTCGCGGCTGCTTTTTTTTGACCTTTACTTGACGTTTACGGAAAGGTCAGCGAAATTGTGTGCCGGCGCTCCAATTGCGCAGCGAGTAAGCAGCTGCGCCGAGTGCCCGCCGCAGCGAAGCGCTGCGGGTAAGACTTGATGCCGGACGGACCCACGCCGGTGGCACAATCGGTTTCAAATTCATTTCAATAGGGCTATTCGCTCACCGGAGACAGCACCATGGCAACGCAAGTGTCAGGCGAAGGCGCAATCATCGAACCGAAAGATGGCCTGTCGTATGTCCGCGGATCGACTGAGATTCCGTTGAGCGAAGCGACGATCAGCGAGTTTCTGCGCGGCACCGTCGAGCGCTTTCCTGATCGGCCAGCGGTGGTGTTTCGCGAACAGCGGATTCGGTGGACGTGGAAGGAGTTCGCCGAAGAAGTGGACGTGCTCGCCGCCGGCTTTCTGGCGCTCGGTATTGCGAAGGGCGACCGCGTCGGCATCTGGTCGCCGAACCGCGTGGAGTGGCTGCTGACCCAGTTCGCGACGGCGCGCATCGGCGCTGTGCTCGTCAACATCAACCCGGCTTACCGGCTCGCCGAACTCGAATACGCGTTGAACAAGGTTGGCTGCAAGGCTATCGTCGCGGCGGAGCGGTTCAAGACGTCGATGTACCTGGAAATGCTGCAGCAACTCGCGCCCGAACTCGCGACGCAAGCGCCCGGACAACTGCACGCCGCAAGGCTGCCCGAGCTGCGCTACGTCATCCGCATGTGCGACACGGAAACGCCCGGGATGCTGAGCTTCTCCGACGTGATCGAGCAGGGGCGCGCCACGCTCGACGTCGCGAAGCTCGACGCGATCGGCGCGGCGCTCTCGTGTCACGAGGCCATCAACATCCAGTTCACCAGCGGCACGACGGGCAATCCGAAGGGCGCGACCCTGACGCATAGCAACGTGGTCAACAACGCGCGCTTCATTGCGATGGCCATGAACCTGAGCGAGCAGGACGGCCTGTGCATTCCTGTCCCGCTGTATCACTGCTTCGGGATGGTGCTCGCGGTACTGGCTTGCGTGTCGGTGGGCGCAAACATGGTGTTTCCGGGCGAGGCGTTCGACCCGGCCGCGACGCTCGCGGCAGTCGCCGAAGAGCAGTGCACGGCGTTGCATGGCGTACCCACCATGTTCATCGCCGAGCTCGATCATCCGGATTTTGCCTCCTATGACCTTTCGCGGCTGCGCACCGGCATCATGGCGGGCTCGCCATGCCCGATCGAAACGATGAAGAAGGTCGTCTCCAGGATGCACCTGAGAGAGATCACCATTGCCTACGGCATGACTGAAACGAGTCCGGTCTCGTTCCAGAGCTCGACCACCGACCCGCTCGACAAGCGTACTACCACCGTGGGCCGCATTCAGCCGCATCTGGAAGTGAAGATCGTCGATCCGCTCGGCAACATCGTGCCGGTGGGCGAGACGGGCGAGCTCTACACGCGTGGCTATTCCGTCATGCAAGGCTATTGGGACGACGAAGAGAAAACGCGCGAGAGCATCGTGGATGGCTGGATGCACACTGGCGACCTGGCAACGCTTGACGCAGAAGGCTATTGCAACATCGTCGGTCGCCTGAAGGACATGCTGATTCGCGGCGGCGAAAACATCTACCCGCGCGAGATCGAAGAGTTTTTGTTTCGCCACCCGAAGATTCAGAGCGTGCAGGTGTTTGGCGTGCCAGACGCGAAGTACGGCGAAGAAGTGTGCGCGTGGGTCGTGCTGCGTTCGGGCGAACAGGCGACGGCGGAAGAAATCCAGCAGTTCTGCCATGGCCAGATCGCGCACTACAAGGTGCCGAAGTACATTCGCTTCGTGGACGAACTCCCGATGACGGTAACGGGCAAAGTGCAGAAGTTCGTCATGCGTGAACGCATGATCAGCGAGTTGAAGCTGGAGGAAGGTAAGACAGCCTGAACCGTCAGCTGGAGGGAAAGCGTGCGCCACGCGCGCCCATTTCAAGCGCAGCCATCAGGGCAAACCGGAATCGGGAAGCGCGATCCAAACAGCAAGCGACCGCTAAAAGCACGTAAGACGCGCCATTCTTCAGTGCGCAAACGTTTGGCCAGACGAAAAAAAAGCGGGCCTGGAGCCCGCTAAAAACCACACGCTACGGGGTTAGCGCGAGGAGACCAAAGTAGGAACCGACTGAGACGACGACCCTGCGTCGACTACGGCCCCAGCAGGGATGCCCCTTCACAGGGCTTCGGCATACGCCGACCGGCAAGTGCATCGTATCCGCTCACACCACGCACCCAGCCACATCCGTGTTGAAACCGTTGAGGGCATTGTGGGCGAATTAAGCTGGGAGCGCCGTAACAAAGTGTTTCAGGTTGTAACGCCCGCCAGATAAGGCGCTCCGGGACATTTTGCGAAATCGAAACGTTTAAACAGTAACATCTACCGATGACTGCGCGGCAATTTAATACACCCGTTTGATGCTATTCGAGAAGCATAGCGCCGCATAAACTGTTAAGCCGATACCGCATGAAATGGTTGCGTCTTCATCGTTACGCTCAAAAACCGCCGCTGTTACAACCGGTTCGCGCTAACCGACCATCGCAAGAGGATCCCTGGCGACATCAGGTGCGGCGCAACAAACAGCACACACAAACCGCCAGCGCCTAAGGGCCGGTTCAGCGGACCTCAAACCACCGCCATTGTTTGACTTCGGTGCCGCGTGCGCGTGCCGCGTTACACGATTGCGCTGACCAACCTTGCTGTTGGGTTCCCGGCCGCCAGTGTTTCGAGCGCGTCAAGAAAAAGCGGGTGGCCGGAAGCCGCCTACGTCACTTCAACCATTTGTCCGAAACGGCCTGATACTCACCAGTCGCGCGTGCAAGATGCAGCCACTGATCGACGTATTGCTGGAACGTCACGTCGCCTCGCGGCAGCAGCCACGCCTTCTCGCCGTATTGGAACGGCTTGTCCGGATGCACCGAGCAAAGGCCTGGATTCAGCTTTTGCTGGAGCAGCGTTTCCGACGCATCCGTGACCATCACATCGGCCTTGCCGGTGAGAATCTGCTTGAAGATCGTCACGTTATCCGGGTAGACCGTCAAGTTGGCGTGCGGAAAAAACTGCTTCGCGAAACGTTCATTCGTGCCGCCAGGATTGACGACCACGCGTGTTCCTGGCTGGTCGATCTGCGCGACGGTCTGATACTTGTTGACGTCGTCGCATCGGGCGATCGGTGTCTTGCCGTCGACCATGTACGCCTGTGTGAAAAACGCGCGCTTTTGCCGCTCCAGCGTCGGCGAAACACCGCCCACGCCGATATCGCATTTGGCGACGAAGTCGTTCATCAGGTTCGACCACGAAGTCTTGACGTACTCCACCTTGACGCCGAGCGACTTGGCCAGCGACTCCGTCATGTCGATGTCGATCCCTTCGAACTGGCCGTCTCCTTTGTGAAACGAGTAAGGTTTGTAGTCGCCGGTCGTGCAAGCGCGCAGCGTGCCGCGAGCGAGAATTTCGTCGAGCCGCGAAGCGGGCTGGGCCGTGTTTGAAGTTTGCGCATGAGCCGCGCCGGTGTGCATCAGAATACCTGCGAGGACGCCGAGCAGTGCGAGTGCTGCTTTCTTCATTGAGTCTCCTTGGTTGCGCGTGGTTGTGTAATAAGGCTGTCGGATGATAGCCCGGCAATTTCCGGTTGAACATTGGCCGTTCGGCCAGGTTGCGGTGCCGCGCCTCATTGCCGAAGCTGGCTCCGAGAACGGCGCGCCGCAGTTTATTGCCGGCATCGAGCGGGATGCGCGGGCGCTGTCCGGTAAAATGCTCCTTTGCCCTCAGTCGTATGCAACGTGGCCCATAAACTCCTGAACGACACTTTCCTGCGCGCGTTGATGCGCCAGCCGACTGACTACACGCCGGTCTGGCTGATGCGCCAGGCTGGCCGTTATCTGCCCGAATACAACGCCACGCGCGCTCGCGCGGGCAGTTTCCTCGGGCTCGCAAAGAATCCGGCGTTCGCAACGGAAGTCACGCTGCAACCACTCGAGCGCTATCCGCTCGACGCGGCCATTCTGTTCTCCGACATCCTGACGGTCCCGGACGCAATGGGCCTCGGCCTCGAGTTCGTCACCGGCGAGGGCCCCACATTCGCTCGGCCGGTGCGCAGCGAAGACGACGTGGCGCGCCTCGCCGTGCCGGACATCGACGCCACATTGCGCTACGTGACTGACGCGGTGCGCGAGATCCGTAAGGCGCTGACAGATGCGCAAGGCCGTCAACGCGTGCCCCTTATCGGCTTTTCAGGCAGCCCGTGGACGTTGGCGTGCTACATGGTTGAAGGCGCCGGTTCGGCGGACTTCCGCACTGTCAAGTCGATGCTTTACGCGCGGCCGGATCTCATGCATCGCATTCTCGAGATCAACGCGAACTCGGTTGCGGCTTATCTGAACGCACAGATCGAAGCCGGTGCACAAGCCGTGATGCTTTTCGACACATGGGGCGGTGCGCTCGCCGACGGCGCCTATCAGCGCTTCTCGCTGCACTACATCCAGCAGGTCGTGAGCCAGTTGAAGCGCGAGCATGACGGCGAAAAGGTGCCGGTCATCACGTTCACGAAGGGCGGCGGACTATGGCTCGACGAGATCGCCGAAACCGGCGTGGACGCCGTCGGTCTGGACTGGACAGTCAACCTGCGCAATGCGCGCGAGCGCGTCGGCGGCAAGGTAGCCTTGCAAGGCAATATCGATCCCTCTGTGTTGTTCGCGCCGCCGGCGGCCATCCGCATGGAAGCGCGCGCCGTACTGGACAGCTTCGGCAATCATCCGGGTCACGTCTTCAACCTGGGTCACGGCATCTCGCAGTTCACTCCGCCGGAGAACGTCGCCGAACTCGTCGACGAAGTGCACCGCCATAGCCGCGCGATTCGCAGCGGCGCGCGTGCACCGCAATGACACTGTAACCGTTACCGTTTTTTTGCTGCATTGCAGCGCGCCGGGCTCTGGGCCTAAGGGAAATTTCGTACGGGTTGGGCCGCCAGATGGCGGTCTTGCGATTGTCAAGACTTGACTTATACACATTCATCACGCTGCGGCGCGGTAGAAGCTTTAGTCGCGTCCCGACCCTTGCACAGTGCGGGCGCATTTGATCTCAGCCTTGTCTGGCAAGGGTTTGGCGGCCTTTGCGAGAAGTGTGTGGAACCCCACAGAAGGCCGCTGCGGCGCGGTTCCCGGGCCGTGGGAGCGAAGTTCTCAACAAAGTTATCCACAGGCAGACGGGGTCGACACATTTGTTCAGCCGAATCCAAAACTTAGCGCCGAAATTGAAGTTTTACTTTAACTTCGACGGGGCCGCGCATTGCCGCGCGACGGCGACCGCGCGCTGCGACGCTACGACGCTTCTTTTTTGCCATCCGAGTATCCGAAAGTCCGCGCTGCCGAATGAGTGAAATGTTCGTCCGCGTCGCATTGGATCACCCGCTGCCGACCTTGTTCGATTACCGCTGGGATGCGCCGCAGCCCGCCGCGCCTGGCATGCTGGTCAGCGTGCCGTTTGGCAAGCGCCACGTGGTGGGGCTCGTCTGCGAAGTGACCGCCCAGAGCGACCTTGCCGCTGACCGTCTGCGCAACGTCGACAGCATTTGCAACGCGTGTCCGCCGGTCTCGGCCGAATGGCTGGCGCTCGCCACCTTCGCCGCCGATTACTACCAACGCGGCCTTGGTGAAGTTGCGTTGCCGGCGCTGCCGCAGGCGCTGCGCGACGCCTCTCGCTGGCCGCGTCTGCTCGCGCCGGAAGAGCGTTACAAGCTGACGCCGGAAGGCCGCACCGCTTTGCCCGATGCGTTGCCGGCACGCGCCAGTGCGCTCAGGAACCTGGCGCAGGCGCTTGCTGCCACGGAGTTTCTCACCGCCGCCGACGCTCGCGCGCTTCACCCGAAGGCCATCGCCACACTCATCGCATGGCAAGCCGAAGGTTGGGTAACGCTCGATGTGGTCGAAGCAGCCACGGTGCTGCCGGCGCCGGCATCGACGGCAACGCCGCCGCAAACGCTCCCCACACTCACCGACGAACAGGCCGCCGCCGTCGAAGCGATCCGCGATGCGCGCGGCTTTGCGCCGTTCCTTCTGCACGGCGTGACAGGCAGTGGCAAGACCGAAGTGTATTTGCGCGCGCTCGCCGAGATTCTTGCCGCGAACCCCGACGCCCAAGCGCTCGTACTCGTGCCGGAAATCAACCTGACACCGCAGTTCGAGGCGGCGTTCCGCGCGCGCTTCGCCGCGCTCGCGGATACCGCGATCGTCACGCTGCACAGCGGTCTCGCGGAAGGCGAACGCGCCCGAAGCTGGTTCGCGGCACACACGGGCCGCGCGCGAATCGTGCTGGGCACGCGCCTCGCGGTGCTCGCGTCGCTGCCGCGGCTCGCCATTATCGTCGTCGATGAAGAGCACGATCCGGCTTACAAGCAGCAGGAAGGTTTGCGCTATTCGGCGCGCGATCTGGCCATCTACCGCGCGAAGCAGCTCGCCCTGCCGGTGGTGCTCGGGTCCGCTACGCCGTCGCTGGAGAGCTGGTGGCAGGCCGATCAGGGACGCTACAAGCGGCTCACCTTGTCGCGCCGCGCGGTCGCCGACGCCGTGCTGCCCACCGTCCGGCTGATCGATCTCGAAGACGAACGGCGGCGTGGGCGTGCATCGGTGGAAGGTTTGTCGGGGCCGTTGGTCGCAGCGCTGAAGACGCGGCTCGAGCGCGGCGAGCAGAGCCTCGTGTTTCTGAACCGGCGAGGCTACGCGCCGCAGCTCGCCTGCGATGCGTGCGGCTGGGTCGCCGGCTGTCCGCGTTGCAGTGCGTATGTCGTGCTACATAAGCCCGAGCGCGCGCTGCGTTGCCACCACTGCGGCTGGGAGTCGCGCATTCCGCGCTCGTGCCCTGAGTGCGGCAATGTTGACATCGCGCCGATGGGCCGCGGCACCCAACGCGTCGAAGAAACGCTGGCGAGCGCCGTGCCGGGTGCCCGCGTGCTGCGCATCGATGCCGACAGCACGCGCCGTAAAGGCAGCGCGCAGGCGCTCTTTTCCGATGTGCACGCCGGCGAAGTCGACATTCTCGTCGGCACGCAGATGATCGCGAAGGGGCACGACTTTCAGCGCGTTTCGCTAGTGGGCGTGTTGAACGCCGACACCGCGCTGTTTTCCCACGACTTTCGCGCGAGCGAGCGCCTTTTTGCGCAACTGATGCAGGTAAGCGGCCGAGCCGGCCGGGGCGGTTTGCCCGGCGAGGTGCTGGTGCAAACCCGTTATCCGCGCCATGCGCTTTATCACGCGCTTGGGCGTCACGATTACGTCGGCTTTGCCAATTCGACGCTCGCCGAGCGGCGCGACGCGCACTTGCCGCCGTTCGTCTACCAGGCGTTGCTGAGGGCGGAGGGCCGCACGCTCGAAGCCGCGCTCGCCTTTCTACAGCAGGCCGCCGCCGAGCTGACGGGGATCGCCGCCGCCGAACGCGTGACCGTCTATGACGCCGTGCCGCTCACCATCGTCAAGGTCATGCACGTGCACCGCGCGCAGTTGCTGATCGAAAGCGCTTCGCGGGCCGCGCTGCAGGCCACTTTACGAGCGTGGCAGCCGTTGCTGCGCGGCCTGAAGGGCGTGCTGCGCTGGAATCTTGAAGTCGATCCGCTCGATATCTGAGCCCTGCGTGACGCCGCTTTCCATCTGCGCGGCAGACTAAACCATCAATATCGACACCGGCTGCGCGCGGTCCGTGCGCGCGCTCGCACGGTATTCGAATAGCTCGCGGCAGGAATCGCGACGCGCGTGGCGGTCCGCGTTCCCAACACCGCCGATGCACGCGAGGAAGCATGCGCGCCGCGCGGCGCGAGTTGCCGATAACGCGCGGAAGACCGGTAGTCGCTGGAGCAAAGCATGGTGGATCTCGCAGTGTTCACTTCTTCGCATTCCGAGCACTGGCGGCCGGCAAAGGCGCCTGAAACTCCCGCGGCTAAAGTCAGCCGTTGTCAGCCGTTGCGCTCAATCGTTCAGTGCAGCCCGCCCCTCGCCTGCCGATGCGTTCGACGTCGCGCGTGCGCGTCCTTCGGAAGTCGCACCTTTGCCCGAACGGCCGGTCGCGCCACGGATGAACAGCACAGCGCAGGTCGCGCACATCGCCCAGATGCCCAATACGATCAGCCACTTTTCCATTTCGCCTGTCCTCAAACCCGCTACCGTTTTTATGCGCGCCGTGAGAGCGCGCCCGCTATGTGTTCTATAACGGCGCGCCGCCAGCTTTGATAAGGGTTCGACGTAAAAGAATCACGCCAGGGAAAACACCGATCCTTGCCGCCACTTCCGCGGGCGGCGCCACCCGGCGCAAAGCCCCGTCTAATAAGGGTTTCATGAAGGTGCAACCGTGCGCGCGTTGCGGTTGCACCTTTTTATTGAGAAGCGTACGATTCGCCCAACTTTTAGTCTTTTGCCAGCACTTCGTCTGGCATCCGAAGAGGAAACATGGCTAGCACCACCCTTGGCGTCAAGGTCGACGACCTCCTGCGTTCCCGGCTGAGAGATGCCGCCACCCGCCTCGAACGCACTCCGCACTGGCTCATCAAGCAGGCGATTTTCGCGTACCTGGAGAAGATCGAGCAGGGCCAACTGCCGCCGGAACTGTCGGGCGCGGTCGGTTCGGCCGATATGGCCGACGGCGCGTCAGTCGAACAGGACGAGGACGGTGCCGCGCATCCGTTCCTCGACTTCGCGCAAAACGTGCAACCGCAATCGGTGTTGCGCGCGGCGATCACGGCGGCTTATCGTCGGCCGGAGCCGGAATGCCTGCCGCTCCTGCTCGGCCAGGCGCGCGTGCCGACCAAGCTCGCCGACGACGTGCAAACGCTCGCCGGCAAGCTCGTTGAAACGCTGCGCGGCAAGAGCCGTGGCGGTGGCGTCGAAGGGCTGATCCACGAATTCTCGCTGTCGAGCCAGGAAGGTGTCGCGCTGATGTGCCTCGCCGAAGCCTTGCTGCGCATCCCCGATCGCGCGACGCGCGACGCACTGATCCGCGACAAGATCAGCAAGGGCGACTGGAAATCGCACGTCGGCCAGGCACCGTCGCTGTTCGTCAATGCCGCGACCTGGGGCTTGATGATCACCGGCAAGCTGGTCACGACCAACAGCGAGACGAACCTCTCGTCGGCGCTCACGCGCTTGATCGGCAAGGGCGGCGAGCCGCTGATCCGCAAGGGCGTGGACATGGCAATGCGCCTGATGGGCGAGCAGTTCGTTACGGGCGAGAACATTTCGGAAGCGCTGGCGAACAGCCGCAAATACGAAGCGCGCGGTTTCCGCTACTCGTACGACATGCTCGGCGAAGCCGCCACGACCGAAGCCGACGCGCAGCGCTACTACGCGTCATACGAGCAGGCGATCCACGCAATCGGCAAGGCCGCCGGCGGCCGCGGCATCTACGAAGGTCCAGGCATCTCGATCAAGCTCTCGGCGCTGCATCCGCGGTACTCCCGTTCGCAGCAGGAACGCACGATGAGCGAACTGCTGCCGCGTGTGCGCTCGCTCGCGATCCTCGCGCGCCGCTACGACATTGGCCTGAATATCGACGCCGAAGAAGCCGACCGCCTCGAAATCTCGCTCGATCTGCTGGAAGCACTGTGCTTCGATCCGGAGCTGGCCGGCTGGAACGGTATCGGTTTCGTGGTGCAGGCGTATCAGAAGCGCTGCCCGTTCGTGATCGACTACATTGTCGATCTCGCGCGCCGTAGCCGTCACCGCATCATGGTGCGCCTCGTGAAGGGTGCATACTGGGACACCGAAATCAAGCGTGCGCAAGTGGACGGCCTCGAAGGCTATCCGGTCTACACACGCAAGATTTATACGGACGTGTCGTACCTCGCGTGCGCGAAGAAGCTGCTCGGCGCGCCGGACGCGGTCTATCCTCAGTTCGCCACGCACAACGCGCACACGCTGTCGGCGATTTATCATCTTGCCGGCAACAACTACTATCCCGGTCAGTACGAATTCCAGTGCCTGCATGGCATGGGTGAGCCGCTGTACGAGGAAGTCACCGGTCCGTTGTCCGCTGGAAAGCTGAACCGTCCGTGCCGCGTGTACGCGCCGGTCGGCACCCATGAAACGCTGCTCGCATATCTCGTGCGCCGTCTGCTGGAGAACGGCGCGAATACGTCGTTCGTGAATCGCATCGCCGATGAAAACGTCGCGATTCAGGACCTGATCGCCGATCCGGTCGAAGAAGCGTCGAAGATCGTCCCGCTCGGCGCGCCTCACGCGAAGATTCCGCTGCCGCGCAATCTGTACGGCGCCGAGCGCCCCAATTCGATGGGTCTCGATCTGTCGAACGAGCATCGTCTGGCGTCGCTGTCGTCGGCGTTGCTGGCGAGCGCGAATCATCCGTGGCGTGCCGCGCCGATGCTCGCCGACGATCAGGTCGCCCCGGGCAATGCGCGGGACGTGCGCAATCCGGCGGATCATCGGGATCTCGTCGGCACGGTTGTCGAAGCGAGCGCGGAGCATGTGAGCGCGGCATTGGCGCACGCGGTTGCCGCCGCGCCGATCTGGCAGGCGACGCCGGTCGAAGCGCGCGCCGATTGCCTCGCGCGTGCCGCTGATCTGCTCGAAGCGCAGATGCATACGCTGATGGGGCTGGTCGTGCGCGAAGCGGGTAAATCGCTCGCCAACGCGGTGTCGGAAATCCGCGAAGCGATCGACTTCCTGCGCTACTACTCCACGCAGATTCGCAGTGAGTTTTCGAACGACACGCATCGACCACTTGGGCCGGTCGTCTGTATCAGCCCGTGGAATTTCCCGCTCGCGATTTTCATGGGTCAGGTGGCGGCCGCACTCGCTGCCGGCAACACCGTTCTCGCGAAGCCGGCCGAGCAAACGCCGCTGATCGCCGCGCAAGCCGTGCGCATTCTGCGCGAAGCCGGCGTGCCGGCGGGCGCCGTGCAACTGCTGCCGGGCGACGGCGAAACGGTTGGCGCTGCGTTGGTGGGCGATGCGCGCACGCGTGCTGTGATGTTCACCGGTTCGACGGAAGTCGCGCGTCTGATCAACAAGACGCTGTCGAGCCGTCTCGATCCGGAAGGCAAGCCGATTCCGCTGATCGCCGAAACGGGCGGTCAGAACGCGATGATCGTCGATTCGTCGGCGCTCGCGGAGCAGGTGGTGGCGGACGTGATGCAGTCGTCGTTCGATTCGGCCGGTCAACGTTGTTCGGCGCTGCGCGTGCTCTGCTTGCAGGACGACGTCGCGGACCGCACGCTCGAAATGCTGACGGGCGCGATGCGCGAACTGACCGTGGGTAATCCGGACCGTCTGTCGACCGACGTCGGCCCGGTGATCGATGTCGAAGCGAAGCGCGGTATCGACGCGCATATCGCGGCAATGCGCGAGAAAGGCCGCAAGGTCGAGCAACTGCCGGTGCCGGAGAACTGCGCCGCCGGAACGTTCGTGCCGCCGACGCTGATCGAGCTCGACAGCATCGACGAACTGAAGCGTGAAGTGTTCGGCCCGGTGCTGCATGTGGTGCGTTACCGCCGCAGCCAACTCGATACGCTGCTCGAACAGATCCGCGCGACGGGTTATGGCTTGACGCTCGGCATCCATACGCGGATCGACGAAACCATCGCTCACGTGATCAGCCGCGCGCACGTCGGCAACATCTATGTGAACCGCAACGTAATCGGCGCGGTGGTCGGTGTGCAGCCGTTCGGCGGCGAAGGTCTGTCGGGCACGGGCCCGAAGGCCGGCGGCGCGCTCTATCTGCAACGCTTGCTGGCGACGCGTCCGGCGGGCTTGCCGAAGTCGCTTGCGCAGGCGCTTGTCGCGGATGTACCGCAAGCCGTCGAAAAGGGTGACAATCCGTCCGCTGCGCTGAGCGCGCTGCGCGACTGGCTGATCGCCGAACGCGAGCCGCAACTGGCGGCGCGCTGCGACGGTTATCTGTCGCATATGCCGGCGGGCGCGACCGCGGTTCTCTCGGGGCCGACCGGCGAGCGCAACACCTACACGCTGGGCGCACGCGGCACGGTGCTGTGTATTGCGTCGACGGCGAGCGGCGCGCGCGTGCAGTTTGCCGCGGCGCTGGCTACGGGAAATCGAGCGTTGTTCGATGGCGCTGCTGGTGAACAATTGGTGGCGCAATTGCCCGCCTCGCTGAAGTCATACGCGAGCGCGCGCAATAACGCCGATACGCCTTTCGACGCCGTGTTGTTCGAAGGCGATAGCGACGAACTGCTGACGCTGGTGAAGGAAGTGGCGAAGCGCCCCGGGCCGATCGTGTCAGTGCAAGGCGCCGCGTCGCGTGCGTTGGAAAGCGGCGATGAAGACTACGCGCTCGAGCGTCTGTTGACGGAGCGCTCGGTCAGCGTGAATACAGCAGCCGCAGGCGGTAATGCGAATTTGATGACGATCGGTTGAGCGAACCTCATCGATTTCCTCAATAGAACGGAAGCGGTACGGCGATCCCGAAAACCGCTCCATCCACACCTGGTACCAAGGAGAAGATATGCAACACAAGATGAAACAGCTGGCAGGCGCAGCGCTGGTTGCGGCGATGTCGCTGGCGGGGACGGCCAATGCTCAATCGACGGAAGACGTGAAGATCGGTTTCGCCGGTCCGATGACGGGCGCGCAGGCGCACTACGGCAAGGACTTCCAGAACGGCATCACGCTGGCAGTGGAAGACATGAACGCCACCAAGCCGGTGATCGGCGGCAAGCAGGTTCGCTTCGTGCTCGACGCGGCCGACGATCAGGCTGACCCGCGCACCGGCACCACCGTCGCGCAAAAGCTGGTGGACGAAGGCATCAAGGGCATGCTCGGCCACTTCAACTCAGGCACGACGATTCCGGCTTCGCGCATCTACGCGAACGCGGGCATTCCTGAAATCGCGATGGCGACGGCGCCTGAATACACGCAGCAAGGCTTCAAGACCACGTTCCGCATGATGACGTCCGACACGCAGCAAGGTTCGGTCGCCGGCACGTTCGCGGTCAAGACCTTGGGCGTGAAGAAGATCGTGATCGTTGACGACCGCACGGCTTACGGCCAGGGTCTTGCCGATCAGTTCGAAAAGGCGGCGAAGGCAGCGGGCGGCACGATCGTCGATCGTGAATACACGAACGACAAGGCCGTGGACTTCAAGTCGATCCTGACCAAGTTGAAGGCAGTGAATCCGGATCTGATCTATTACGGCGGTGCAGATTCGCAAGCCGCGCCGATGGTCAAACAGATGAAGGCGCTCGGCATCAAGGCGCCGCTGATGGGCGGCGAAATGGTTCACACGCCGACGTTCATCCAGATTGCGGGCGACGCAGCGAACGGCACGGTGGCATCGCTCGCCGGCCTGCCGCTGGAAGAAATGCCGGGCGGCAAGGACTACGTCGCGAAGTACAAGAAGCGTTTCAACGAAGACGTGCAAACGTACTCGCCGTACGCGTACGACGGCGCAATGGCGATGTTCAACGCAATGAAGAAGGCGAACTCGACGGATCCGGCGAAGTATCTGCCGGTGCTCGCGAAGACGTCGATGCCCGCTGTGACGTCGTCGAACCTCTCGTACGACGGCAAGGGCGACCTGAAGAACGGCGGCATCACGCTGTACAAGGTTGTCGACGGCAAGTGGACGACGCTGCAAAGCGTGGGCGGCAAGTAAGCTGTTTTTGCAGCGAGCTTTGACGTCAGGACCCCGCTTCGGCGGGGTTTTTTATGGTTCGCGCGGCTGCGCCAGGTGCCCGGAACTTTGCAATTACTCCCCTCGCAACTTCCTCCCCTGCTCGCGGATCTGCTCTAACGTCGCGCCAGGCGTGCTCGCCTCCTGCGGCATCCTGATCTCGATCACCGCCGCGCGCTTCGCTTCCAGTGAACGCTGCAACGCCGGCAGGAAATCTTCGGTGCGTTCAACGGTTTCGCCATGCGCGCCGAACGATCTCGCGAACGCCGCAAAGTCCGGATTCGTAAGTCCTGTGCCGTGCACGCGGTTCGGATAATGCCGCTCCTGATGCATGCGGATCGTGCCAAAGTGGCCGTTGTTCACGACGATGAACAGCACATGCAGGTCGTACTGCATCGCCGTCGCGAGTTCTTGCGCAGCCATCATGAAGCAGCCGTCGCCGGCCAGCGCGACCACCGCGCGCTGCGGATACATCGACTTCGCCGCGATCGCCGCCGGCACACCGTAGCCCATGGCGCCGCTCGTGGGCGCAAGTTGCGAGCGGTAGTGACGATACGAAAAGTGCCGATGCAACCACGTCGCGTAATTGCCCGCGCCGTTAGTCAGAATCGCGTCGTCGGGAAGATGCGCGCGCAACTGCTGGATGACTTCGCCCATCTGCACGTCGCCCGGAATCGGACGAGGTTTGCGCCAGTCGAGATACGCGCGATGCGCTTCTTGCGCAGCGCCCGCCCAGGTCAGCTTGTCGGCAGAAGGCTTTAACGCCGCTAGCGCCGTCGCGAGTTCCGGCATGCCGGAGACGATCGGCAAATCGGCGGCATAAACGCGTCCCAACTCTTCCGCGCCCTGGTGCACGTGAACCAGCGTCTGCTTCGTCTTCGGGATGTCGAGCAGCGTGTAGCCATTGGTCGTCGCCTCGCCGAGGCGCGGCCCAAGCGCGAGCAGCAGGTCGGCGTCGCGGATACGCTGTGCCAGCGCCGGATTGATGCCGAGGCCGACATCGCCGGCATAGTTCGGATGCTCGTTATCGAGCGTGTCCTGAAAGCGGAACGCGAGGCCGATCGGCAATTGCCAGTTCTCGACAAAGCGTTGCAAGTCCGCGCATGCGTCGGGCGTCCAACCGCTGCCGCCCGCGATGACCATCGGCCGTTGCGCGCTTTCCAGCAACTCCCGTAGCTTGCCGATCTGCGCCGTTGACGGCGACGCGGCGACGCGCTGATAAGCCGGTGCGCCGGGCACGACGTCGCATGCATCGCTCAAGACATCTTCGGGCAATGACAACACCACCGGCCCCGGCCTTCCTGATGTCGCCGTGTGAAACGCATGGCTCAGATACTCGGGAATGCGTTTCGGATCGTCGATCTGCGCGACCCATTTCGCCATCTGACCGAACATGCGCCGATAGTCGATCTCCTGAAAAGCCTCGCGATCGAGATGCTCGCGCGCGCATTGGCCGATTAGCAGAATCATCGGTGTCGAGTCCTGAAACGCGGTGTGCACGCCGATCGATGCATGCGTTGCACCCGGTCCTCGCGTGACGAGCGCGACGCCCGGCCGTCCGGTCAGCTTGCCCACTGCTTCCGCCATATTTGCGGCCGCTGCTTCATGGCGGCAGACGATCGTCTGGATGCCCTCAGTCTCGTCATGCAACGAATCGAGCACCGCGAGAAAGCTCTCGCCGGGCACGCAGAAAACACGCTCAACACCGTGCGTGAGCAAAGCATCGACTACGAGGCGCGCGCCAGTGGTTCGAGCGGCGGCAGTATCAGAAACGGGAGCGTTCGGCAGCGACATTGCGATGAGGTCTCCAGGCTGTACATGAGTGCGGTGACGTTGCCGCATCGACTGGACAGTCAGCCGACCGGCGCTTCAACAGCTTACGCCGACAGCGCGCTCAGTGTCACGGCGCAGCGCAATGCGTGCTCACGCAGCGGGCGCGATCCACAAATGCGCAAATAAAAAACGCGGACCCGAAGGCCCGCGTTTCGTACGCCGCAGAACACGCGGCATTCAGCATCCAGCATCCACCAATCAACACTCGACGATATTCACCGCCAATCCGCCGCGCGAGGTTTCCTTGTACTTCGTCTTCATATCCGCACCGGTCTCGCGCATGGTCTTGATGACCGAATCGAGCGACACGTAATGACTGCCGTCGCCGCGCAACGCCATACGCGCCGCGTTGACCGCCTTCACCGACGCCATCGCATTGCGCTCGATGCACGGAATCTGCACCATGCCGCCGACCGGATCGCACGTGAGCCCGAGGTTATGCTCCATGCCGATCTCCGCCGCGTTTTCGACCTGCCTCGGCGTACCGCCCATCACCGCGGCGAGCGCGCCGGCAGCCATCGAGCATGCGACGCCCACTTCGCCCTGACAGCCCACCTCCGCACCGGAAATCGACGCGTTCAGCTTGTACAGAATGCCGATCGCGGCGGCCGTCATCAGGAAGTCGATCACGCCTTGCTGGTTCGAGCCGGGCATGAAGCGCGTGTAGTAATGCAGCACAGCGGGAATGATGCCGGCCGCGCCGTTGGTCGGCGCAGTGACGACCCGACCGCCCGCGGCGTTTTCTTCATTGACGGCAATTGCATAGAGATTGATCCAGTCGACCATCGACAGCGGATCGCGCAGCGCAAGCTCAGGGTTGCCCGACAGTGTGCGATACAACTGCGGCGCACGGCGCTTCACCTGGAACGGGCCGGGCAAATTGCCGTCCGCATCCGGATTGTTGATGCCGCAGCCGCGCGACACACATGACTGCATGACATCCCAGATCTTCAGCAGGCCCGCACGCGTTTCTTCTTCGGTATGCCAGACGCGCTCGTTTTCCCACATCAATTGCGCGATGCTTTTGCCGGTCGATTCGCACAGCGCGAGCAACTCATTGCCCGTGCGGAACGAATGCGGCAATTGATCGACGGCGGCGAGCACCCTCGTGTTCGCTGCGCCGGCCGTCACCACAAAGCCGCCGCCCACCGACAGATACGTCGACTCGCGCAACGTCTCGCCTTGCGCGTCGAACGCGCGCAGCTTGAGCCCGTTCGGATGTTCGGGCAGCGCCTGCCGGTAAAACGAAATGTGATCCTTCTGCACGAACGGCACTTCATGCGTGCCGAGCAATGCGAGCTTGCGCGTGGCGCGCACGGCTTCGAGCCGTTGCGCGATGGTGTCGGGGTCGACGGTGTCTGGCGCGTCGCCCATCAGACCGAGCATCACGCCGCGATCCGTGCCGTGCCCTTTGCCCGTCGCGCCGAGCGACCCATACAGATCGACTTTCACCGACGCGGTGTTCGCAAGCAGCCCGTCACGTTCGAGCCCTTGCGCGAACATCAGCGCCGCGCGCATCGGCCCGACCGTATGCGAACTTGACGGACCAATGCCGATCTTAAAGAGATCAAACACGCTGACTGCCATTTACTGCTCCCTGCTGATGAAAGTTGGTTTAGCGCGCCGGCATCGGCAAACACACGGCCAGCCACGCAGGCGGCGTCGGTGCAAGCTGTAGCGCGATCGGCGTATAGCGTCCGTCGAGACGCGCCGCCAGATGAAACAGTTCCGTCGCGTTATTCGGATCCCACTGACCCGAATAACCGGGCATGCCGGCTTCGCGACGTTTTGCGTCGAATGCGACGCTCGAATGCACGAATTCCTCATGCGTCTTGCTGCCCGCTGCATACGGCGCGAGCCAGTTGAGCGCGGCTTGCAGCGACGCGCCGTTCGCGCCCTTCTCCGGCAGCCAGTTGCGGCTGTGGCGGCGCGCGGCGAGCGCGGCCGTGACGAGCGGCTGGAGATCGTACGTGACGTAGTGCAGCGCGTCACGTTCGGTGAAATCGATCGTCGAACCATCCGGCTTGATGTTGTCGCCGACATGCTCGACAAAGAGACGCTGCGCCGCGTTGATCATCTTGCGGTTGTCGAGCGTGAAGGCGGCCATCGCTATCAGTTTGATCCGGTGGCTCTGCCAATTGTTCCGGTAAGTGCCTTTCAAAGGACGCGGCTGATCGTCGATCTCCGCGATATAGCCGTTCGCGAGCTTCGTGAGGAACGCCATCGACGCGTTGCGCGTTTTCACGGGCAGTGCGCTCGCGGTCATGTCGTACGCGAGAATCAGCCCTTCGAAATGCGTTTCGTCGATGGGATTGAAGCTCGGCTGATAGGTCGTGACCCATGCATACAGCAAGCGGTCAACCAGCTTCAGGTAGCGGTCGTCGCTGGTGGCACGCCAGGCAAGCGCGGCGTCGCGCAGCAAAGCGAGATCCTTCTCCGCTTCGACGCTCTGATCGTAGATGCCCTCGTGCTGCAGCGTGCCTTCGGTGTGCAGTTTGACCTGCGCGTGCGGCTGGTCGTTCAGATGCGCCAGCACATTGCTCACCAATGCCTTGACGCCCGGATCGGCGTTCGTGCGCTCGCTGGTTTGCCATGCGGGTGCCGCACAAAAATTCATCGCGGCCTGAGCTTGCCGCATCGGCAGCAACACGCTTGCGCCGGCGAGCAGCAACACGCAGGCTTGCCGCCACGTCTGTACTCGCGTTGCCTCGGCCGCGCTTTGCATCAATCGCACCTTTCGCACCATGCGAAACTCCTCGTTGGGCTGATTCGGTGTGTGATGTTAGCCGTTTGCGGCGTGAAGCGACAGAACCGTGCACCGCCCGCTTACAACGCGCGGGCGATGCGCGGCAACGCCAGGTATTACTCGTAATCGGCAACCGGCACGCAGGAACAGAACAGGTTGCGGTCGCCATACACGTTGTCCGCGCGACCGACCGGCGGCCAGTACTTCTTCGCGATCAACGTGGGCAGCGGATATGCAGCCGTTTCGCGCGCGTACGCATGCTTCCACTCATCCGCGATCACGACGGCTGCCGTATGCGGCGCGTGCTTCAGCGGATTGTCCTCGCGGTCCGAGCGGCCTTCTTCGACAGCGCGAATTTCCTCGCGAATCGCAATCATCGCTTCGATGAAGCGGTCGAGTTCTTCCTTCGATTCCGATTCGGTCGGCTCGACCATCAGCGTGCCCGGCACCGGAAAGCTCATGGTCGGCGCATGGAAGCCGTAGTCGGCGAGGCGCTTGGCGACATCGTCCACGGTGATGCCGCTCGTGTCCTTGATCGGACGCAGATCGAGAATGCACTCATGCGCGACGAGTCCGCCGGGGCCCGAGTACAGCACCGGATAATGCGGCGCGAGTTTCTTCGCGACGTAGTTCGCATTGAGGATCGCGGTTTCGGTTGCAGCGGTGAGGTTCTTCGCGCCCATCATCGCGATATACATCCACGAGATTGGCAGGATCGACGCGGAGCCATACGGCGCGCCCGACACTGCACCGATGCCGTTCGGCGCGCGCTCATAGCCCGACGAAAGCTGATTCGGCAGAAACGGTGCGAGATGCGCGCCGACCGCGACCGGACCGACGCCCGGTCCGCCGCCGCCGTGCGGAATACAGAAGGTCTTGTGCAGGTTCAGGTGCGAGACGTCGCCGCCGAACTGGCCCGGCGCGGTCAGGCCGACCATCGCGTTCATGTTCGCGCCGTCCACATAGACCTGGCCGCCGCGCGCATGCACGATCTCGCAAATTTCGCGGACGTTCTGCTCGAACACGCCATGCGTGGACGGATACGTGATCATGATCGCCGCGAGCTTGTCGGCGTGCTGATCGGCCTTCTTCTTCAGGTCTTCAATATCGACGTTGCCTTGCGCGTCGCAGGCCACCACCACGACCTGCATGCCGGCCATTTGCGCGGACGCCGGGTTCGTGCCGTGCGCCGAAGCGGGAATCAGGCAGACGTTGCGATGCGCTTCGCCGCGCGACGCATGGTATGCGTGGATGATCAACAGACCCGCGTATTCGCCCTGCGAGCCCGCATTCGGTTGTAGCGACACCGCTGCGTAGCCGGTTGCGGCGACCAGCATCGCTTCGAGCTGATCGATCATTTCACGGTAGCCGACGGTTTGCTCAGCCGGCGCGAACGGATGAATCTGGCCGAACTCAGGCCACGTGACCGGCAGCATTTCGGAGGTCGCGTTCAGCTTCATCGTGCACGAGCCGAGCGGGATCATCGAACGGTCAAGCGCGAGATCCTTGTCCGACAGGCTGCGCAGATAGCGCAGCATTTCCGTTTCCGAATGATGACGGTTGAACACATGGTGCGTGAGATACGCGCTCGTGCGTTCAAGCGCGGCGGGCACCGAGGCCGTATTCGAAGCCGTGATGGCGGCGTCGAGCGTGTCAACCTGCGGCACGCCTTTCGCGCCGGCGGCTTCGGCGAACACGGCCAGCAGATCGGAAAGATCGCGACGCGAGGTGGTTTCGTCGATCGACACGCCCACTTGCGTATCGCTCACGCGGCGCAGGTTGATGCGCTTCGCTTTCGCTGCGTCGTGCAGCGCTTGCGTGCGCGTGCCGGCGTCGAACGTCAGCGTATCGAAAAAGGTTTCGTTGACGAGCGAGTAGCCCAGCTGCTTCGCGCCCTCGGCCAGCAACGCGGCGATACGGTTCACACGCAGCGCTATTGTCTTCAGACCGCGCGGGCCGTGATAGACCGCATACATGCTGGCCATGATCGCGAGCAGCGCTTGCGCGGTACACACGTTCGACGTCGCCTTTTCGCGGCGAATGTGCTGTTCGCGCGTTTGCAGCGCGAGACGCAGTGCGGGGTTGCCTTGCGCGTCGACGGTTACGCCGACGAGACGGCCCGGCATCTGGCGCTTGAATTCGTCGCGCACCGCGAGATATGCCGCATGCGGGCCGCCGAAGCCGACCGGCACGCCGAAGCGCTGCGTATTGCCGACGGCCACGTCCGCCCCCCATTCGCCCGGCGGCGTGAGAACGGTCAGCGCGAGCAGGTCGGCGGCGACCACCACGTGGCCGCCCGCTGCGTGGATCGCTTCGGTGAGCGCGCGGTAGTCGCGCACGTCGCCGTTCACGCCCGGATATTGCAGCAGCACGCCGAACGCATTTGCGTTTGCGGCTTCGGCCGCGGGGCCAACTTTCACTTCGATGCCGACCGGCGTGGCGCGCGTTCTCACGACTTCGATGGTTTGCGGAAGCACGTCGTCGGCGACGAAGAACACATTCGACTTCGGCTTGCCAACGCGTTGCAGCAGCGTCATTGCTTCGGCCGCGGCGGTGGCTTCGTCGAGCAGCGACGCGTTCGAGATCGCGAGACCCGTCAGATCCACGATCATCTGCTGGAAGTTGAGCAGCGCTTCCAGGCGGCCTTGCGAAATCTCCGGCTGATACGGCGTGTAGGCCGTGTACCACGCGGGATTCTCGAGCACGTTACGCAGGATCACCGTCGGCGTGTGCGCGTTGTAATAACCCTGTCCGATGTACGAGCGGAACACCTGGTTTTTGTCCGCGAGTTCGCGCAACGCGGCAAGCGCTTCCGCTTCGCTCTTCGGTTGCGTGAAGGGTCCGAGCGGCAGTGGTTCGGTGCGGCGGATCGTCTTCGGAATGACGGCGTCGATCAGCGCGGCGCGCGACGCGAAGCCGAGGGCTTCCAGCATCGCATGCTGGTCGGCCGCATCGGGGCCGATGTGCCGTTCAGCGAAGGCGTCATGCACTTCGAGCGCGGCGAGCGAGAGAGGAGTGCGGTTCATCAGACGATCCGGGTGTTCGAGCTTCATGGTGTTCCTGGCGGTGCGGCGCGCGATGTTCGCGGCCGCCGCACCTGACGGTTAAACGAGATGTGAATCAGGCGCCGATGGACTTGGTATACGCGTCGGCGTCGATCAGGCGCTCTTGCGTAGAGTCCGCGGCCGGCTTGATCTTGAAGAGCCAGCTTTCGTACGGCGCGCTGTTGACCGAATCAGGCGTATCGGCGACAGCGGTATTCGCTTCGATGATCTCGCCCGAAACCGGCGCGTAAATGTCCGAAGCGGCTTTCACCGATTCGATCACCGCGACCGTGTCGCCGGCGGTCACGGTCTTGCCCAGTTCCTGGACTTCGAAGAAGACGATGTCGCCGAGCGCTTCCTGCGCGTGGTCGGTAATGCCGACCGTCAGCGTGCCGTCCGCTTCGGTGCGGACCCACTCGTGCGATTCGGTGTATTTCAGATCGGCCGGGATGCTCATCGGATGCTCCTATGCGGTGTAATTCGGTATGGACTAAAGACTGGAATGAGACGCACGCGCCGGCTGCTTGCAGTGGTTCAACTCGCCACGAGCACTTTGCCGTTGCGCACGAACGGCAGTTTTACCACGCTTGCAGGAACGGATTTGTCACGAATCTGCACGTGAACGGTGTCGCCCGGTTGCACGCCTTTCGGCACGCGCGCGAAGGCGATCGATTCCTGCATCGTCGGGGAAAAGGTGCCGCTGGTGATTTCGCCTTCGCCATGCGGCGTGACGACCTTCTGATGCGCGCGCAGCACGCCTGCGGCCTTGCCGTTTTCCTTCAACAGGATCAGACCGACGAACGCCGCGCGCGACCCGTCCACTTCCAGCTTGCTCTTGCCGACGAACTCGCGCGGGGAGGTGAGGTCGACGGTCCACGCAAGGCCGGCGTCGAGCGGCGAGATGTTGTCGTCCATGTCCTGGCCGTACAGGTTCATGCCGGCTTCGAGACGCAGCGTGTCGCGCGCGCCGAGACCGGCCGGGCGTACGCCTTGCGCTTGCAGCGCATTCCACAACGCGACGACGTGATCCGCCGGCACGATGACCTCGAAGCCGTCTTCGCCGGTGTAGCCGGTGCGGGCGACTGTCAGTTCGCCAAACGGCGTCGCTTCAATGCGCGCGGCGTTAAAGGGCTTGAGCGCTTCGGTGGCGGCGCGGATGACCGGCACGGTTTGCCAGACTTTCTCGCGCGCGTTCGGGCCTTGCACGGCGACGATCGCGAAATCGCGGCGCGGCGTGATGGTCAGGCCGAAGCCACCTTCGTTGAGCTGGTTGAACCACGCGATGTCTTTATCGGCGGTGCCCGCGTTGACCACCACGCGGAAATGTTCTTCCCCGAAGTAATAGACGATGAGATCGTCGATCACGCCGCCGTTCGGGTTCAGTAGGCACGAGTACAGCGCGCGGCCCGGCGTTTGTAGCTTCGCCACATTATTGGCCAGCGCGTATTCAAAGAAGGCGCGCACGCGCTCGCCGGTGAAATCGACGACGCACATGTGCGAGACGTCGAACATGCCCGCGTCGGTGCGTACGGCGCGGTGTTCGTCGATCTGCGAGCCGTAGTTGACGGGCATGTCCCAGCCGCCGAAATCGACCATGCGGGCGTTGAGCGCGCGATGGGTGGCGTTGAGCGGAGTGTGTTTGAGTTCGGTCATGGGGCCTCGGGCGTCTCGCGAAACAAAAAAGGCCATGCGGCGCCGCGCCTCGCGGCCTACTGGCTGCGAGCGTGGTTCTGCATGGCCCCTCTGTCCTCGATACCTGAGAGATTGCGCTGCCGTGACGATGATTGGTCACGGTGAAACGCGCGCCCCTTCGGTGGGCAGCTTGCCAGAATCTGCACGACATATGCGATGCAGACGGCTACTGCCGCTCTCCAGAGTGCGAAAAACTGCGCCTTGATGTTGCGAGTACTACGTGGGCGCGGGTTTTTCGACGCGTTCGGTCCTTTTGCCTGAGAGTTTGCGGGTGTGCCCCTTCGGCGGCGCGGCCTGCCAATTCAGCAGCCAGCGCGCTCTCCCGACGCGTGCGGCGAATTTACGCGAGGCCCGGGGGCTTGTCAAATAAAGGGCTTACTTGTCGTTATTCACCGATAGCATGCGCCGCGCTGTCCAGTTCCTGGTTCAGCACGCGCTGTTCGTCGGCGGATAAGCCTCCGCCGTGTTGTCCGGCCATGTCGTGTGCCTCGCGATGGATCACATCCAGCCGATGATGCAACGCGTCGCCTTGCGGTGGTGGGTAATAGCCTTGATTCACGCGATTGTCGATACGGCGGCTGAGATTGTCGATGCGGCCGTCGACCTGATGCAGACGTTTATCGGCGATTTGCTGCGGGTTTGGGCGCGGCGTCGGCGCGGACTGCGGTGCGACCACACAGGCGGCGAGCGAGCTGAGCAACGCGCATGCGGCGAGGGCGCGGATGGGATGTGGCATGGACTCTCCGTGAAGTCGTTGTGGTTTTGCGGTGCTTCAGGCGTAGCAACGGATCACGGAGGAGGAACGCTGACCCGGAAGGCCGGCTCATTTGTAACGTTATATTGCTTTCGGGTTTGTCAGTTTTGCCGACGCGGCATTTCGCGTTACGCCGGCAAAACCGCAAAACCGCAACGCCGTTTAGCGAATCCGCTCGAACGGCAAGCGAATGCCTTCGTCGGAACTGCGCGCGGCGAGCTCGATAATCGTCATCACGTCGACGGCGTCTTGCGGGCTGACGGGGAACTTCACGCCGTGTTGAATCGCATCGGCGAGGGCGACGTAGAAGCTCACATAGTCGCCATTGCGCGTCGGCAATTCGCGCTCCACTTCCTGATCGCCGTCCAGCACGCGCAGCACGCCCGCGGCATTGCCGGCGGCGAAGCCATCGTCGCCGGGACGCAGGCCGGCTTTCAACTGATCTTCCTGCGTGTCGAGCCCGTACTTCACGTAACTGCCGCGCGTGCCGTGAATGGCAAACCTCGGCGCGACGATCGCCGTCAGCGCGCTCGCGTGCAGCACTACTTCGAATTCGCCGTAGCCCAACTGGATATGCACGTAGTCAGGAGCGCTCGCCTGATCGCGATGCGTGCGCACGGACGCCGACACGGTCTGCGGCGCGCCGAACAACGCGAGCGCCTGGTCGATCAGATGCGGCCCAAGATCGAACAGCAAGCCGCCGCCGCGCGAAGCTTCCTCCCGCCAACGCTGACGCACTTCGGGCCGGAATCGGTCGAAATGCGATTCATAGTGCGTGACGCGCCCCAACTCGCCGCTCGCGAGCAGATCGCGCACGGTCAGGAAATCGCCGTCCCAGCGACGGTTGTGAAACGGCACGAAGAGCTTGCCCCGCGCGAGTGCGATGTTGGCAAGCGTGTGAGCCTCGGCGGCGGTGAGCGTCACCGGCTTGTCGACCACGACGTGCTTGCCCGCTTCCAGCGTACGGCGCGCGAGGTCGAAGTGCGTGTCGTTGGGCGTGGCGATCACCACGCAGTCGAGGTCGTCGAGCGCTAGCAGCGCGTCCAGGTCGGCCACCACCTTGGTGTGCGGATAATCGGCAAGCGCGAGTTCGGGCTTGCCGGTCGCGATGGCGGCGACGCTCGCGCGCCCGCAGTGCTCGATCACTGGCGCATGGAACGTCGCGCCGGCGAATCCGTAGCCCATCAATCCAATTTTCAGCGATGCGGACATGCGTGTCTTCCTGCAAAAACGGCGCGCCGCTTTGCCACCGCGGCGGCGGCGCGCAACGCCGTCATTGTGGCATGTGTTGCACGCGAACTGCGGCGGCGCCACGCGTCGGTTTTTCGCGCGACGTCGTGGCAGCGCTGTTGATCGAGCGGCTTCATCCGCCGAATTGATGCGCGGATTTTATCCGCCGATTCCTCCGTCGCCTGCTCGTGTTAACATCGCTCCTCTCGCGCGAACCGCGGCGGGCTGGACGGGCCTCGCACCGTGCGGGCCAGGCGTTCTCGCAGCGCGCGCCGCGCGGTTTACCGCCGGGTTCACCGCCAGCAAGCTGCGCACCGCAGCGCCCTCAAGCGCCGCTTTCAACTGCCGCTTTTACAGCCGTTTTTCAACCGCCGTTTTTCAACAGCATCCCATCCACAGACGATGTCCGCAGGCCTGAATCCCGCTCAAAATGAAGCGGTCCGTTATCTTGACGGTCCATGTCTCGTGCTCGCCGGCGCAGGGAGCGGCAAGACGCGCGTGATCACGCAGAAAATCGCGCACCTGATCGAGGCCAAGGGTTTCGAGCCGCGCCATATCGCCGCCGTCACGTTCACGAACAAAGCCGCGGCGGAAATGCGCGAGCGCGTGGGCAAACTGCTCGAAGGCAAGACGCTGACGACGCCCGGCAAGGAAGGCCGCAAAGTGCCCGTCAACCAGTTGACGGTCTGCACGTTCCACTCGCTCGGCGTGCAGATTTTGCGGCAGGAAGCGGAGCACGTCGGGCTCAAGCCGCAGTTCTCGATCATGGATTCCGACGACTGCTTCGGCATGATCCAGGAGCAGGTCGGCTCGACGGACAAGGGTTTCATCCGCAAGATCCAGTCGATCATTTCGCTGTGGAAGAACGGGCTCATCATGCCCGAAGAGGCGATTGCGATTGCCGCGAACGAGGACGAGCATCAGGCGGCGATCGTGTATCGCAATTATGTGGCGACGCTCCACGCGTACCAGGCGGTCGATTTCGACGATCTGATCCGCTTGCCCGCCGAACTCTTTGCGAAGAACGAACAGGTGCGAGACCGCTGGCAAAACAAGCTGCGCTATCTGCTGATCGACGAGTATCAGGACACCAACGCGTGCCAGTATGAACTGGTGAAGCTGCTGGCCGGCAAGCGCGCGGCGTTCACAGCGGTCGGTGACGACGATCAGGCGATTTACGGCTGGCGCGGCGCGACGCTGGAAAATCTCGGGCAACTCAGCAAGGATTTCCCGAAGCTGCATCTCATCAAGCTCGAGCAGAACTATCGTTCGACAGTGCGCATTCTCACGGCCGCGAACAACGTGATCGCGAACAACCCGAAGCTCTTCGAAAAGAAGCTGTGGTCCGAGCACGGCATGGGTGACTCGATCACCGTCACGGGGTGCAACGACGAAGAGCACGAAGCGGAATCGGTCGTGTTTCGTCTGTCCGCGCACAAGTTCGAGCGTCGCGCGAATTTCCGCGATTACGCGATTCTGTATCGCGGCAACTTCCAGGCGCGCATTTTCGAACAGGTGCTGCGCCGTGAGCGGATTCCGTATGTGCTGTCGGGCGGCCAGTCGTTCTTCGACAAAGCCGAGATCAAGGACATCTGCGCATACCTGCGCCTGATCGCCAACGCGAACGACGACCCCGCGTTCATCCGCGCGATCACGACGCCGCGACGTGGCGTGGGTAACACGACGCTCGAAGCGCTCGGCTCGTTCGCGGGGCAGGCGAAGGTGTCGTTGTTCGAAGCGGTGTATATGGGCGGCATTGAAGCGCGTTTGTCGCCGCGGCAGATCGAACCGATGCGCGTGTTCTGCGACTTCATGCAGCGCCTCACCGATCGCGCCGAAAAAGACGCGGCCGGCACGCTGCTCGACGAGTTGATGGACGCGATCCACTACGAAGCGTATCTCTATGACGCCTTCGACGAACGTCAGGCGCAATCGAAGTGGCAGAACGTGCTGGAGTTCATCGAATGGTTAAAGCGCAAGGGCACCAAGGCTGAGCCCGAGGGTTCGGCGGGCTCGGCTGGTTCGGCGAACAGCGAGGCAACCGGTTACGACACCGCCGACGGTTTCGGCGATACCGGCAAGAATCTCCTGGGCCTAATCCAGACGGTGGCGCTGATGTCAATGCTCGAAGGCCGCGAAGAAGATCCGGACGCGGTGCGGCTTTCGACCGTGCATGCGTCGAAGGGACTCGAGTATCCGCACGTGTTTCTTGTGGGCGTCGAAGAAGGGATCATGCCGCATCGGGGCGGTGCCGAAGACGAACCGATCGACGACGCGCGCATCGAGGAAGAGCGCCGCCTGATGTATGTGGCGATCACGCGCGCGCAGCGCAGCCTGCATCTCAACTGGTGCAAGAAGCGCAAGCGCGCGCGGGAGACGGTAGTGTGCGAGCCGTCGCGGTTCATCCCCGAAATGCTGCTCGACGATGCGCCGCCGCCGACGCCCGAGGAAGCGCCGATGTCGCCGAAAGACCGGCTCGCGAGTTTGAAGGCGCTGTTGCAGAAGCCTTGAAGGACGCGTATCCGGCCGCGCCTGGTTCAAGCGACAAGACCCCGCGCGCGGCAGGTGCTTCGGCTGTTTCCGTGGATGTGCGCGCTACAGTGGCGCGGCTAGTCGGTCGCACGTTCCCGCACCTTCGAGCACGCCAACCGGAGACCGCCCGCATGACCTCGCTGCCGCTCGCGCCGTATCGCCGCGCCCTCGAAGCCTACATCGACGCAAAAGACAACACGCGCGCGCAACGCATGTCCGACGCGTTCACTTCTGACGCCGTGCTCACCATTTCTCTGGCGACGTCGAACATTGCGTTTCCCGCGCGCACGGTCGGCATCGACGCGATCACGAAGACGCTTGTCACCGATTTCGGCGCGACGTACACGCGTTGCCGCACGTATTACGTGTGCGATTCGATCACGGTACGCGAGGGCGCGATCGACCCGCTGCCGTGGCTCGTAATGATGCGCGAACCGGCGACCGGTGCATTACGCGTGGGCCACGGCGTGTATCGATGGGCTTTCGATGACACGCCCGCCGTCAGCCGTTTTCACATTCACATTGCTCGCATGGACGTGGTGCCCGACGCCGATGGCGCTTTGCTTCACGCGTTGCAGGGCGGCTTGAGCTATCCGTGGCTCGCGCCGGCCGACTTGCAGACGCGTTTCACCGAGCATGCGCGCAGTACGCCGGCGCTCACGTTTGTCGAAGCATTCAGTTGTCCCGCCGACGCGCCTGAGAGCGGACAGTCACGCGCCTGAATTCATCGCCCATGAAAAAATCCCTGCATCGCATGACTGCGTTGCAGGGATTTTGCTGTGCGGCAAGCGCCGCCGATGTCTATGCGTGGGTAGTGAACGGGCGTTACTTCACCGCGCTGACCATGTAATCGACAGCGGCTTTCACGTCCGCGTCTGAGGCGGTCGAGCCGCCTTTGGGTGGCATGGCGCCCTTGCCGTGCAACGCGTAGTTGTAGACCGTGTCCATCGGCTCCTTCAGACGCGGGGCCCAGGCTTCCTTGTCACCGAACTTCGGCGCGTTCAGCACGCCGGCCGCGTGACATGCCTGGCAAACCTGCTGATACAAGGCCTTGCCTGCCTGCGATGCATCCGCGCTTTGCGTCGCGCCGGCTGCCGGCGCGGCGGCTTGCGGCACGCTTGCCATGGCTGCGATTGCAGCGGCGGCTTGAGCCGCGCCAGCATCCGATGCACCTGCTGCAGCAGCACCAGACGCCGCAGCCCCGCCAGATGCCGCTGCGCCCGATGCCGCTGCTGCGCCCGAGGCCGGTTGCGCCGGTTCCGGGAAGCTCGCGCCCGAATTGTTCGCCATGTAGGTCACTGCGCGGGCGATTTCAAAGTCGCTGTAATCGTCCGGGCTGGTGCCGCCGCGCGGGGGCATGGCGCCTTTGCCGGTGAGCGCCGTGTGCAACAGCGTATCGAAGCCCTGCGAGATGCGCGGCGCCCAGTCGGCGGTATTGGTGAATTTGGGCGCGCCTGCCGCACCCGACGCATGACAGGCCGCGCAGACCGCCTTGTAGACTTCTTCGCCCGTCTTGTAGACGCGCGGCGCGTTGGCGTCGCGAATGTCGACCTGGGCGAGGGGTTTGATGCGAGCCGTGACCTCGGCTTCGGAGAGACTGTCTGTGCCGGCGCCTGTGCGGGTCGAATTGTCGACGTAGTAAGCCAGCAGAACAATGATGACGATCGGCACAGCAAACCCGGCGATGACCGCGGCGATGAGCTGTCCTGGGGTTTTGATCGGGGCTCCGTGTGGTGCTTCGCTCATGCTTGTCTCGTCTCCGTGGGTATGTGAGCGGTACAGCGCGACGGCAACTTCTTCTTCTTAATCAGCCAGGGACGATTATAGACGCAAGCTTTCGACGGCGGCGAGGGGCGCGGCGAGGCGTTCAGCAGGCGTTTACCCGCATCGCGCGAAGTGGCGGGAAGGCGCGGAAAAGCGCCGGAAATGGCCGCCGGGGCCGTCCGGTGGACGGTATGGCCGAAACCGGGTATCCTTTCGGTCTCGCTTTGGCGCCGCATCCGCTCAGGTTGCCGCGCTTTCGTGTTGAAGCGCCCGTAGCTCAATGGATAGAGTACTGCCCTCCGAAGGCAGGGGTTGCTGGTTCGATCCCAGCCGGGCGCACCAACAAACGTTGGTTCAGCATCAAGGGTTTATTCAGGTCTGTGCGCCTAAGCCCTTTTTCATTTTCAGCACGACTCAGCCCCGCTTCTGCCCCCCACAAGCTTGTTGCCCACGCCCACTCCCGTTAGAATCCCCCGGGTCACTGGGGAGTAGCCTTCCTTCACGCAACGCATGAAGGAGAGCGCGTCAACATACTTGGCCTGCAGGTCATGGCGCGTTCGACCGGTCGGTTTGGCGAGACCATTGGCGTACTGCTTCGTTCGGGTCGGACGAGTCGCGGTGCGTCATTGGTTCGTCTTACGTCCGACCGCGGAGCCACTGTGAAATCACGTTGTCCCCTGCCCAGCTTCATCCCGCGCCATCTGCCGCGCCGCGCCTTTCCCGTCGATGCCGGGAGCCGCGCATGACGAGTCTTCTCTTCGAACTGGCCGTCATGCTGGTCGTCATTCTGGTGGCGGCCGAGCTTTTTACTAACGCGCTCGAACATCTTGGCGAGCGCCTCCATATCTCCGAAGGCGTGACCGGCTCACTATTTGCAGCGGTCGGCACCGCGTTGCCCGAGACGCTGGTGCCGCTGATCGCGATCATCGGCGGCACGGCTGATCATGCCGTCAACGAGGAAATCGGCGTCGGCGCAATCCTCGGCGCACCGCTGATGCTTTCCACGCTGTCCACCTTTCTGATGACACTCGCCGTTCTGCGCTCACGCGGCATCGGCGGGCGCGTCGCGCCCGAGCGCTCGGGTTTCACGCGCGACCTCAACTATTTCCTCTTCGCGTTCCTGCTGGCCGCCGCCGCCATGTACGTGCCGCATGAGCAGAGAATCGTCCGCGCGCTGTTCAGCGTCGCGCTCGTCGGCGTGTACGTCGCGTATGTCGTGGCGACCTTCCGTGCTTCGAACGATCTGGTGGACGCGGGCCACGGGACTGAGGCCCCCGGCAAGATGATGCTGGCGCGCCTTGGGGTGCCGACCAATCTCGCGACTATCGCGATCCAGCTCGCGCTCGCGGTCGCCTTGCTGGTGTGGGGCGCCGAAGGCTTCATCCATGGCGTGCGGGGCGTGTCGCAGGTGTTCGGTGTGTCTCCGCTGCTGCTGTCGTTGCTGATCATCCCGATTGCCACCGAGCTGCCGGAGAAGGTGAACAGCATCCTGTGGATTCGCCGTGGCAAGGACACGCTGGCGTTCGGCAACATCACCGGCGCGATGGTGTTTCAGGGCACGCTGCTCCCTGCGATCGGCATTCTGCTCACGCCGTGGACGCCGCGCATCGAGGTCGTGACGGGTATCGTCATTACGCTCGCGGCGGCCGCATGGCTTCGGACCAACGCGCGTGAGCGCGGGGTGCCGGTGTGGGCGCTGCTCGTCTGTGGTGTGCTTTACGCCACTTATCTGGCGATTACGTTGAGCCGCTGATCAAGTAGGCGAGCTTCCATCCCGGGTCATCGCCAGTCGAACCGGACGTATGTTCCCGCATGCGGATCACTTGAGAATATCGCGTTCGCAGATCGCGTACACACTGGAGCACAGGTCGGGATAAACGCGCCCTAGCTCAAAACAGCCGTCAAGATACTCCTTGGATATGATGTCGGCACGCAATGCGGCATCAATCTGAAAGTTGGCAAGACCCTTAAAAAAAACGCCACCTTCCGTAACCAGGCGCAACTTGGCGGCGCGTAGATCGGCGCACAGCGTGTCGATTGAATATGTCACCCTGTGACCGTGTGCCGCTTCCGCTGCTGTCACTGCAGCCGGATGGTCGATCAGCCCCATCTTGACAGCGATTTGCCTCGATCCGGCGCGCGCATTCGGCGCTGCGACAAACAGGCGGCCGCCTTCGGATAACCAGCCGGCGATCCTGCGCAAGACCTCTACCGGATGATCGAGATGTTCGAGCGTGTGGATCAGGAAAATATTGTCATATCGTCGCGTCGGTTCGAACTTCTCGAACGTCGAGTGATGGAATTTGACCGACCGTTTGACCTTCTCTGAGGCGACCGGTATGCAGTCCGCTGATGCTTCGACGACTTCCACGGAAGCAAAACGCTGTGCCAGAAGATGAGAAAAATGGCCCTCGAAGCACCCTAGTTCCAGCGCGTTGCCCTCAACGAAAAACGGAGACAATGTCCGAAGCATGTACTCGTGCATCAGATAGTCGAATTCGTAAGCGTAGCGATGGTCTGGATGATTCCGTGCTTCCGCGTTGTAGTCCCTGGCCATGTAATCAATCCTGTCCACGTTGATAGAAACGCTGCTCCAACGGAACATAGAACTCATCGAGCGACGTCGGCACACGAGCGTTGAAGCCAAGTACCTGACGCATCCAAGGGTCGCAGCGATCGAGATTGTTATAGCCAAATAAGCGAGCGTAGTCCAACTGCGGTTTAAAAAATGGGCTCGTGAACGTCAATGTGAGCGCGCGGCGAGGCGCGCTTGTCATGTTGCGTCCGGTGGCGTGCCACATCCGCGAATCAAATAGTAGAACTGAGCCGCGTTCGCCGATGGCGCGCGAGGCATTGGCATAAAAGTCTTCGTCGGCCGGCTGCTGTTGAACGTTTTGAGAGTGCGAGAGAACGTGCGTCGCGCCATTTTCCAACGTGAAATCGTCGAGCATGATCAACGCGTTCAGCATGAAGCGCCGCGAGTCGGAGCCAAAGCGGATGTCGCGATGCACGCTTTGCACGTAGGACCGGGACTCGCGCTCATTGATGACGCCGCCATATGAATTAAGAACAAAGTTGCCCGCGAAAAAATGCCGAAAAATTGGTTGCAGCACCGCCAGTTGCGCTAGCAATTCGACGTAACACTCATCGTCCATCAGCAGGTGGTGCAGGGTGCCCGCACTATTTTCCAGCACGCCATTGCGCTGCCTGATTTCGTCGCGCAGCGCCAGCGAAGAAGGAAGCGCGCCGATCAACGAATCAATCAGCGTAATGGCGATCAGCCGGGGAATAATTGTCCAGCCTGCGGTGGCAAGCTCGATGTCGTGTTGGGCGTCAGTGGTATTCATGAATTAGGCGCGGCAGCGGACAAAGTGAAGGAGTCACGATACATCGGTGGCCAGTATGGCCATCGGAATGACGTCGACGTACTTGCCGCCCTTAAAGACAGCCTCGCGAAGCAGACCCTCAGTACGAAAACCCACTTTCTCGTACAGAGCGATAGCACGAGTGTTGGACGCCAGCACCGTCAACGAGATGCGGCGAAGATTGAGGTCGTCGAATGCGTGCTCGAGCGTCAGGCGCGTCGCGGCCTCGCCAATCCCGCGCCCCCACGCAGGCTGCGAACCGATCTGAATAGAGAATTCCGCACAACGGTTCACCCAGTCGATCCCCAGCAAATACGTCACGCCAACCACTTCTTTTGTGGACGCAAGACACACTGCAAGTCGAACATTACCTGCGCGGGAACAGAGATAAGTGTCGAACCATTTACTGTCGACCTCGGCGCCTACGTAACGGAAGGCGCCGCCTAACAGACCGACCAGTGCTTTATCTGCGCGCCACGCATTGATAGTCGGCAAGTCGCCGCGCTCGATTTCGCGCAAAAAAATCATGTCGTTGCTCATGCTACTCGACTCAGCAAGCGTCGTGCTATTGGGAAGAGATCTTCGCGAGAGAGGCGTTGATCACACGGCAGAAACAGCGCGGAACCCGGCAGATCGCGTTCGAACGCCGGCACCCCTGTTGCGGATGCAACGTCCGGCCAATACGTGGGCGTGTAGACGCGCTCGGCCTGCAGTTCTTCGCGCAGTCCGGACGGCGCTCCGAAATACGGATAGCAGAGCGGTACTGCCTCGGGGTCGTACGGAAACTTGAAGGAGTTATAGCGTTGCAGCGTTTCGTGCAGAAAAGCGAAATTGGCGACTCGGCGTGCGCGCACGGCTTCGTAGTCGATGCCGGCGAGCAGGCGACGAGTCAATGCCGACATTCGCAGCGGCTCCTGGTGTTTCAGGCTCTCTTCGGCCGCCGCGTAGTCGATGTAACCCGCTTCGGCATCTTTCGCGAGTCGGGTCAGCAGATGGTTGCAACGCAGCAGCGAGGCATCGTCAATCGCGGTTGGCATTTCAATCTGCTGCTGCGTCACGAGGTATCCCCCGTCTGGAACGCCGAGGAATTTTCGCGGCGAGTAAAGCGTGGCGAGGCAATCGGTCGGCTGTGCGAACAACGCCTGAGCATTGTCGATCACGACGCGCTCCCTCGGGAACCGACTGAGTACGTCGCTGACCTGGTGCCCGCATAGGCCAAAATAATTGACGTAGACGAACCACTCGTCGCGCGCAAGTTCGACCGGTTGCGGGCGCAGCGTCGAATCGAGTCCGTAGCGTTTGATCGGTGTGCCGCTCATGCGGAGGGGTTCGAGCATTGCATCGCAAATGTACCAAGGCATCCAGACGGCAGTGGGACGCATGGAACGAAGCAGCGCTAGAAATGCTGCGCGGGACGACTGAAAGCGCAGCGATCCGGCGTGAAGAGTGGCCGCGGACGGGGCCAGCTCCAGCTCAAAATATCCGCCGATGGCGCGCGGCTCGCGTGGATTCATGCGTCCACCGCTACCGGCAGCATGTCTCTGACGCGCTGTGCGCTATTGAACATCAGTACATCGAGAATCGAAAGTGCGGGACGAAAGTCGTGGTTGAATTGTGCATATGGGCGGAGGTTCGGTTCGATAAAAGCGAGCTCGATGCCGCGCGCGGAAAACGCGTGGTTGTCGTAAAGCGCTCGGCCTCCAGGAAGGTTGATGTATGTGGTCGCCTGTTCTATTTCACAGATGTCGAGTACCCGATCAATTCCCTTCAGTTCTGCGTTGCAGTACTTTGCCGATGAGGGCACGAATTCGGGGCCGACGCCCAAGTACTTGCAGATTTCCACGACCGTCTGCGAGGCGAGTGCAGCGATAGTCTCAAAAGGCGTCGTAAGGATCCGCTCGATCAATGCGCTAACCGCTGGATATTGAGGCGCTTTCGCATAGGCGTGGCGGATGGATTCGAGCAACTTGCGCAACCAGCGCTCATGTGGCTCGATCCTGACTTCGTTTATCTTCAGCAAAGGGCTTGCGCCGCTAAGCGGCACGGTCAGATAACGGACTTCATCGCCCAGCAACACCCTGTTGCGGTTAATCCACCCGTTCTTGATGAAGTTGACGTCGTCGTAAAAGACGAACTTGTCGGCTGCCGCCGCCAACTGAAAATATCCAATGTACGGGAACAGATAGGGCTGCATGATTGCAAGCTTCATGACGTTCAGCAATCCGCTATGAGTCCGATAATGCGGTCGAGCATGCCGTCTGTCAGCGCTGGAAAAATCGGCAAGCACAGTACCTGTTGTGCCGCGGCATGAGCGGCAGGCAAGTTATCGCGGCTCGCGGAAGGCAGGCCGCGATAGATTGGAAAGTCCGAAATCAGCGGATAAAAATAGCGGCGCGCAAAGATATCGTGGTCGCGAAACTTCTGATACAGCGCGTCACGGCTGAGAGGAAATTCCGGGCCGACGAGAATCGGGAAGTATGAGTGGTTCGCCACTTTTTCTCCGGCCTTAGGCAGGCAGCGAATGCCTGGTATGTCACGCAGCCGTTCGCGATAGATCGCGTCGATCTGGGCGCGCCGTGCCAGTGCCTCGTCAATATGTTGCAGTTGCAACAGGCCGAAAGCAGCGTTGATTTCGCTCATCTTGCCGTTGATGCCGGACGCCACAACGGTCACCTCGTCCACAAATCCGAAGTTCTTCAGGTGATCAATGCGCTGTTTTGTCTTGGCGTCCTGGCAGATGATTGCGCCGCCTTCGAACGTATTGAAGACCTTCGTTGCATGGAAACTCAGCACGGCGAGGTCGCCATGCTCCAGCACACTGCCGCTTTCCGTCTGCACGCCGAAAGCGTGAGCCGCGTCGTAAATCACCTTGAGGTTATAGTTGTCCGCGATCTTCTGAATCGCGTCGACGTCGCACGGCTTCCCATAGCAGTGCACAGGCATGATAGCGGTGGTTTGCGGGGTGATCGCTGCCTCGATTTTGGCTGGATCGAGGTTGAGCGTCTGGGGATCGACGTCTACGAAGACAGGCTTGATGCCGTTCCAAACCAGCGAGTGAGCGGTAGCCACAAACGAGTAAGGCGTTGTTATCACTTCGCCGGTTATGCGTAGCGCCTGGAGAGCGGTGAGCAGTGCAAGCGTGCCGTTTGTGAACAGCGCGAGATGACGGACGCCGAGATATTTGCACAGCGCCGCTTCGAACTGTTGATGAAACGGACCGCCATTGGTCAGCACCTTGCTGTCCCAGATCTGCTGGAGATAGGGAATGAACTCTTCTAGCGGCGCAAGATGTGGCTGGGTGACGTAAATGCGCTCGTCGATGCGTGGCACTATGGCGCCGTGCGGTAAGGCAGCGTTCACTTGTTTTCCCCTGTTTCGCACGGCGCGTTCACGCCGACCGTGGCGGTGGCGGCAATAGCCTCTTCCGTGGACACCTGGAAAGCGACGGCCGGCAGGCCTTCACACCACCGTTTCCACATAATTCGCAACGCCTGCGAGAGTCCCGAGGCGACCACCTCTGGCCGGAATGCAGCCGACGCGTTGCAGCGCTCTCTCAAGCCAGTTCTAAGCGCGGCGAGTGCGGGGAGGTCCGAAGATAATGCAACGCCCCTCCTGACGAAATCTTCTTTATCCGCGGCAAGAAACTGTTCTAGCCCGACGTGCGACATCCACGTGGTGCCGGCGCGGCTGGGCAATGTGTCTCCCGCAATGGTCAACGTCGGCACGCCCATCCACAGCGAGTTCAGCACCGTGGTCGAACCCGTGTAAGGGAAGGTGTCGAGGCAGATGTCAACGTGAAAGTGCTGTTGCAGGTAGACCGGAATACTCGAGCGGCGGCGGAACATGAGACGCTCAGGACCGATGCCTGCATTGGCAAACCATTTGATCAGAAGCTGTTCATCTTCGTCGGTTGTAATGGCGCCCAGCAACATGCGCGACGTCGGTTGGGCGTGAAGCAACTGGGCCCAGAGCGCGATCACGTCAGCGCGCAATTTGTTCAACCGGTTGAAGCTGCCGAAAGTCACATAGCCGTTGTGCATGGCCGGCAGGATATTGACCGGTGGTGCGCTCTTTTCCGGCAGGAACGTGGCGTTCGCCGGCAAGTGGACAATCTTTTCCGAGAACAGGCGCTCGGCAGCACCGAACGGCACGCCGAACCTGTCCGCAAGGTAATAGTCCATCGAGCTAAGGCCGGTCGTGGCGGGATAGCCCAGCCAGCTCACCTGGATTGGCGCGGGCTTGCGCACGAACGTAAGGAGCCGATTGCGGCCAGTGTGGCCGGACAGGTCGATCAGAATGTCGATGCGCTCGTCGCGAATCTTGTTGGCCAACCGGGCGTCCGGCATGCCAGTGATCTGGTGCCATTCATCGGCGCAGTTTCGAAGCAAGTGAGTGTAGTCGTCTTCAGCAATGTGATTGTTGTACACATGAAGCGACACGCTCGGGTCTTTCGCCAGAAGCTCCATGATGGGCAGCAAATAGGATGCGACGGCGTGCCGGAACAGGTCGCCTGAGACCAGGCCGATCTTCAGCTTTCGGTCCGGCGTTTTCTTGTTGGCATGGCGCGGCCATTGCGGGCGCAATGGTGTTTCGTGCTGTTTGGCGAAGTTGCGGTGTTCCGCGAAAAGCGTCTCGTGATCGACTTCAGGATCATGAGTCAACGCGAATAGAAAGTTGTTGGCCGCGATGGCATCTTTCGGGTCCTTCTCCAGCGCAACCCGAAAACTTTGCTCAGCCTCTGTCACCAGGCCGAGATCGAGCAGTAGCACACCGAGCGTGTTGAGCATGCTGGAATTATCCGGCGCCAATTCGATTGCGCGCCGCGAGGCGGCCAGGCCCTCGGCCACACGCCCCTGTTGCAGCAGCGACATACCGATGATTCGATGTGCTTCGGCATGGTCAACGTTGATTGCAAGGATCGCGCGACAGACCTCTTCAGCGTCCTTAGGAAGTCCCTTCAAACGAAGTATGTCAGCGAGGACCGTGCGGCTTTCCAGTTCGTCGGGCAGCAGTTCAGCAACCTTGCGCAACGGGACCAGCGCCTCGTCGTACTTGCCAAGACGGTGCAGCGCGATTCCTAACCAACGCCAGGCGTTACCGTCGAGAGGGAAGCGCTGGGTAAAGGTGCTTGCGAGCTTGACGGCCTCGGCGATTTGTCCTTTGTTATACAGCGAGGTGAATCGGCTGGTTTCCTGCTGGCTTATCCGCCGCCCCGCTGCAATGGTGGACTTTCCCTGCTCTGACGCTGCGTTCACCGTGTCAGCGTCTGTTCCGGCGTTCGCGCCGTTCTTCGCCTGTTCGGGTTCTGGCGAGATGGGACGCGTCGCGATGACCCTGCCCGGGTTCGACATCCGAACAATCAGCCCGTCCACCGCCGGACCTCTCAGCCCTTGCTTCTGGCCCATTTCCAGCGCGAGCCAGGCGGCGGCGGTCTCACCCGCGTCGATGAGCGCGCTGATGTACGCCGCCCAGTACTGGCCGTTATTCGGCTGCAGGCCGAGAATCAATTCGAAGTGGGCCAATGCGTCTTTCGAACGGCCTGTCTGACCCAGCAGCACGCCGAGGTTGTAGAGAACGTCCGCGTGCTGCGGCTTCGCCTCCAGGATCGCTTGATAAAGCGCTTCCGCGTCGCTGAATTCCCCCTTGTGATGATGAGCCAGTGCGGTTTGCAACACGAGGGCAATGTCCTGCTCGAGTTGCTGCTCGGGCGTCGAAAATTCAACGGTCGGCTGTTCGTACAGGAAAGTCATGGTCTCAACGCGGAATGGTCTATGGAAGAAATTGTGCGACCGGGCAGGGGTTTCCGATGCGCGGAGATGACGGTGAAAAGCCCGCCTGTTTAGCGTATGGCGCAGGAGCCGAGGACCGGGCGGCAAGAAAAAAGCCCGCGCAAGGCGGGCTGAGAGAACGAGTGTGCCATTGCATCTGGCACGTAGTTCTTATTGTTCGGTCAAGCGGCCGACGGGTCGGGCGGCTCGCGCGCGCGCCTCTATAAGCGGGCGACTTGCTGATAGGCGCCGGCAGCCTTCGTACGAGTCATCGCGGCGTTGTACTCCGACTCGAGCTCGGTGCGGAAGGTATGTGCATCGGCAATCAGCCCGGCGTCGATTGCCTGAATCCGGCGAATCATGTCGAGCGCGCCCGGTTGCTGGTCCGCACTGAGCGACATCAGCAGCGGCACGCGTTCCTCGGTCAGACGAGCCGCTTGCGGCCAGTCGGCGAGCGAGGCTGCTTGCTTGATTGCCTCTGTCATGGCGAGCAACTGTTCGACCAATTCCGTCTGGTTCATATTGGGCGGCTCCTTTTACCTAGCTCTTGTTGGTGGCCAGCGCGCCCGCGCTGTTGGTGCCGCCGAATAGGGCCGTCAGATATTGCGAGTTGTTGTTCATCGTCGCCATCAGGGTATTCAGTGCGGTGAACTGCGCCTGATATTGGTTCGTCAATTGCGTCGTGTAGTCGGCAAGCGAAGTCTGCTGGGTTGTAATGCTCTTCAGGTCGGCATTCAATGCGGTGTTGCGCGTGTCGATAATGCCGCCGGTCTGCGTGAAGCTCGTGATGGCGGTGTTCAACTGCTGAGCGATACCGTTGGTCGAATTAAACAGCGATGCGACGGTGGCCGGACTGCTTTGAAGCGCCGCGTTCAGCGCGTTGTTGTCGACGACCATCGTGCCGTCCGCCGGGTCGTCCTTCAGCTTGATACCGATCGCGGCCAAGGTGCTGCCGGTGCTGCCGGAGCCGACCGAGCCGCCGACAATCGTTGCCAGTTGATTCCTGATTGTCTGAAGTGTCGAATCGCCCAGCAGTGGGCCTTGCGAACTGGAGCCGGCGGTAAACGAGCTCAGCGAGGCCATCGTCGTCACAACGGTGTTGTACAGGCTGACGAAATTGGTGATGGCGGTGTTTTGCGCTGTCGTGTCCTGTGAGACCGTCAGCGTTTGCGTTGTGCCGACGGAGTCGGCCGTCAGGTTCATCGTGACACCGGCAATCGCTGTCGTCACAGTGTTGCTCGCACTTGTCGCCGCAATGCCGCCGACCGAGAACGACGCGTCTTGTGCCACGCCGCTTTGCGTCCAGGCGTTGCTCGTATCTGACGAGACGATTGTCGAAACGCCGCCGGTCGTGCTTGCGGTCGATGTCACACCCAGGCTGGATAGACCGTTATCGGTCGTGATGTTGCTGGTGGAAACATCGATGACGTTGGCCGCCCCGGTGTTCGACGAGCGCAGCACCAGGTGAGCGCCGTCCGTGCCGGTTACGACGGTGGCCGTGACGCCAGGGTTGCTGCCGTTCGAATTGATGGCCGACGCGATGCCGGCCAGCGTGTTGTTGGTGTCGTCGAGATTGACGCTCATTGGCGTGCCGCCGAGCGATATCGTGAGCGTGCCAGTGCCGAGTTTGGTGCTGGCACCGAACGCAGCAGAAGACAAAGCCTGGGAACCGGCAATCTGCGTGACGTTGACCGAATAGCTGCCAGCGACGGCACCCGCGCCTGCTGTCGCGGTCAAGCCCTTGCCGCTGGCAGTCGCGGCGAAGGTGGACAGCGTGGTGCCGTTAGCGAGGCCCGCAATGCCCGACTGCAAAGCGCTGAGCGCGGAGCTCAATGCGCCGTAGGCGGACAGCGTGGTGCTGTCTTTGGTTTGTTGTGCCGCAAGGGCCGCGGTTTGTCCTGCCGTCTTCGCGTTCACCAGCGCCGAGACGAGCGTCGACACATCCATCGACGAGTTGCCCGTCGAGCCGCTGATAATCGACTGAGCGGCTGACTGAAGCGCGGCATTCGCGCTCGCAGTGGAAGACGTGGTTGAGATCGTGGACATGCGGAGGCTCCAGGCGTCTGGGATTCTGTATTAGGTATTGCGCGATGCTACATCACCGGATGAGGCAAATGCACAGCGGGAGGCATGCCTCCCGTTGCTTGAAATGCGGCTGTGCGCCTGCTTGCGCGAAGCGCACAGCCGTTACTGCGTGAGCTCTTATTGCAGGAGCTTCAGAACTTGCTGCGGGTTGGAGTTAGCTTGCGCCAAGACCGAGATACCGGCTTGTTGCAGCACTTGCGCCTTGCTCAGGCTCGCCGTTTCTTGTGCGAAGTTGGCGTCCGTGATTTGCGACTGTGCCGACGACAGATCGGTCGATTCAGCTTGCTGCGACGTCGCGATCGCGGTGAAGCGGTTTTGCGCCGCACCGAGTGATGCTTGCAGCGTGTTGACGGTCTGCAGTGCGTTGTCGATCGAAACCATTGCCTGGTTTGCGCCGGTGACCGTGCTGATGTCGAGGCCCGATACTGCCGGCGGGCTGTTGATCGCGTTGATCTGGTTGACAGACGCGATGGCTGCTGCGGACGCTGCGCCAGTCGTCGGAAGTGCGGCACTGCTCAGTGCGAGCGTGGTGATAGCGGTGCCTGAGCCTGCTGCCGTACCTGCGCTGAAGATCGCGCTTGTCGCGGCCGACGAAATTGCCTGATTGTTCTGGTCGGTGAAGGTGTAACCGCCCTTGCCGTCCGACAGAACGTTGATCGACGTGATGGCCGCGCCGGTTGCCGTGTAAGCGCCCGCCGAGGTGAGGCTCACGGCGATAGTGCCGACCGTTGCACCCGTCTGCACGAGGCCGCCACCGATCTTCGCAGCCGACATCGACTGGCTGAGATCCAGGCTGATCGTCTGACCGACGTTCGCGCCGACCTGGAACGAGATGCTGCCTGCAGAACCGTCCAGAATGTTAGTGCCGTTGTACGTCGTTTGCGACGCGATACGGTTCACTTCCGAGATCTGTGCCGAAACTTCCTTCTGCAAAGCGGCCTGGTCGCTCGACGACAGGGAACCAGTCGATGCCTGCACGGCCAATTGACGGATACGTTGCAGGCTCGAGGTCAGTGACGACAGGGCGCTCGACGCGGTTTGGATCATCGACACGCCGTCATTCGCATTCGACACGCCTTGATTCAGACCGTTGATCTGAGTTTGCATACGGGTCGAGATTGCCAGACCGGCTGCGTCGTCAGCTGCGCTGTTGATGCGCTTGCCCGACGACAGGCGGGTGATGGCTTGCGACAGGGCGCTTTGCGAGCCGCTGAGGTTTTGCTGTGCAACCAGCGAGTTGATATTGCTATTGATTCCGAGCATGGAAAATCTCCTAAATAAGCCTGAGCCCAATACGCCACGTTGGCATCGGCGGAAGCACTCGTTCATTGCTGGCCGCCTCAGTGAAGGTTGACGGCCCTCCTAAAAAAAACTTGAGGGACTTTCTGTCATTGCGACCCAATTGTTTTGCCTGACGAGCCACGCGGGCGCCGGCGCTGAACGGCTTGCAGCCTTGCCTGGCGCATGCGCTGCGGGATTCGAAAAGGCGGCGTATGCTCTTTTTCTCTTGAGGAAAAGCGGGAGAAGTCATGCAAAAGCGCCGTATTGGACGCTCGCAATTGCAGGTCGCACCGCTTATGTTCGGCGGCAATGTATTCGGCTGGACCGTCGATGAAGCCACTTCATTTTCGATTCTCGATGCCTTCGTCGACGCCGGTCTCGACTTTATCGATACCGCCGACGTCTATTCCGCCTGGGCGTCCGGCAATCAGGGCGGCGAGTCGGAGACCGTCATCGGCAAGTGGTTCCGGCGCAGCGGCAAGCGCGACAGGATCGTGCTCGCCACGAAGGTGTCGAAGCATCCGCAGCGCAAGGGGCTGTCGGCTGCGAACATTGAGGCGGCAGTCGAAGACTCGCTGCGGCGCTTGCAAACCGATTACATTGACGTCTACTTTTCCCACGACGACGACGCACAGACGCCGCTCGCCGAGACGCTCGGGGCATATCAGAGGCTGATCGAAGCGGGCAAAGTGCGGATGATCGGCGCGTCGAACTACAGCGGCGCGCGCGTCGAGGAAGCGCTCGCTGTGTCGCGCCAGCATGGCTTGCCCGAGTATCAGGTGCTGCAGCCGGAGTACAACCTGTATGACCGCGCGGAATATGAGACCGACATCGAACCTGTGGCGCTCGCCCATCAGCTCGGCGTCGTCGTGTACTGGAGTCTCGCGAGCGGATTTCTGTCCGGAAAGTACCGTTCGCGGGAGGATCTCGCCAATAAAACGCGGGGCAGCCGGGTCGAAAAATATCTGAACGCGCGCGGCTTGGGGATTCTCGGGGCGCTCGATCGGGTTTCGGCGCGGCACGGGAGCACGCCGGCGACCGTCGCGCTGGCATGGCTCATCGCGCGGCCGAGCGTGACGGCTCCAATTGCCAGCGCCACGTCGCTCGAGCAGCTCGAGAGTCTCGTGGCCGCCGTTCGTTTGACGCTGACGAGCGCCGACATCCGCGAGCTCGACGACGCCAGCGCCTGAACGCCGCCGGAGGGCCTGGCGCAATCCCTAAACCCCTGGTAGCATGGAGAGTTTCCTGATATGATCGGGAGTGAATTGAGATCTTTGCCTGTTTCGTCAATGTTTTATTGTTGATGAAAGGTTGGCGAAACGGCAGCAGGCGCGGCTTTTCGGTACGTCTGTCCGCGTTCCGCGGTGAGCTCCACACCTCTCTTTTCCGGCCTCCGTGGCCGCTTTGCCTCTCGTTTCATTCGTGGTTTGGCCGGGTTCTGCCCGCGTTTGCCTGTTACTGGCCATGAATCGACACGACCGGAGGGCCGGCGCGTGAGCGGTCTCCCGCCACGCAATTAACCCGTATCAAGTGATTGAGTTAGGAATTACATGACGACGATTCTTCTGAAGGAAAACGAGCCGTTCGAAGTGGCGATTCGCCGCTTTCGTCGCGCGATCGAAAAGAATGGCCTGATCGCTGAACTGCGTGAGCGCCAATCGTATGAAAAGCCGACCACGGCACGTAAGCGCAAGAAGGCTGCTGCTGTGAAGCGCCTGCACAAGCGCCTGCGCAGCCAGATGCTGCCGAAGAAGCTGCACTAAGCACGCTTTTTCCGCATAGCCAGAACGGCGGTGTGAGCTTCGAAAGAAGCCACATCGCCGTTTTGCTTTTTGGGCGGCGGATCGCAGCGTGAGTGGGGG
>NZ_PNXY01000169.1 GCF_002879865.1 Paraburkholderia rhynchosiae | reverse complement strand
ACTGATACTAATTGCCCGTAAGGCTTGATCCTATAACAGGTGTGTCTCGACCCGCGTCAGCGCTTCAGCGCTTGCACGGGTCCGATCCCCGAAGGGGGAGGCGTGTGAACTCCAGATGGGGGTCGCACAACGCACGGTTGGGATTCAGTGTTGTGCCAGAAACAGCACAGCCCGCATTACCCTGATGTTGACTCATCAGA
>NZ_PNXY01000168.1 GCF_002879865.1 Paraburkholderia rhynchosiae | reverse complement strand
TCTGATGAGTCAACATCAGGGTAATGCGGGCTGTGCTGTTTCTGGCACAACACTGAATCCCAACCGTGCGTTCTGCGACCCCCATCTGGAGTTCACACGCCTCCCCCTTCGGGGATCGGACCCGTGCTAAGCGCTGAAGCGCTGACGCGGGTCGAGACACACCTGTTATAGGATCAAGCCTTACGGGCAATTAGTATCAG
>NZ_PNXY01000016.1 GCF_002879865.1 Paraburkholderia rhynchosiae | reverse complement strand
CACGACACGCGCGACGACAAAGACCGTGGGCGTGGGCGCCAGCGCCGCCGCAGCCATCATGGCCGAGAACAGCGCCACGCTGCCGAGTAATACCCAGCGCCGGCCGATCAGGTCGCTCACCGTGCCGGCACACATCGCGCCGATCATCATGCCCGCTAATGAGCAACTCGCAATCGCGCCCAACTGGAATGGCGAGAGCGACCAGTTCGTGCCATGGGTCAGCATGGGCAGCACGGCGCCGTAAATTGCGACGTCGTAACCTTCGGCGAGGATCATCGCCAGACAGATCGCGACGACGCGTATCGTTACCGGCAACGGTATGCTTACCGCGCCGGATTCGGTGTGATCGAGCGCCGTATCGTGCAAACGGGCCGCGCCCGCTTCACTGTTTCTGGATGACCAGGTATTCATGTTCGAGCGTCCCCTTTTGCACCACGCCTTTTTCAGGTCAGACCGCCATGCACAAATATTTGACGACGACATAATCGTCGATGCCGTAGTGCGAACCCTCGCGCCCCATGCCCGACTGCTTCACGCCACCGAACGGCGCGACTTCGTTCGAAATCAGGCCCGTGTTCACGCCGACCATCCCGTACTCCAACGCTTCCGCAACCCTCCAGACACGGCCAATATCTCGGCTGTAGAAGTACGATGCGAGACCGAACTCGGTGTCGTTCGCGAAGCGGATCACCTCGTCGTCGCTGCTGAATCTGAAGAGCGGCGCGAGTGGGCCGAAGGTCTCGTCTTTCGCGACTCGCATCGCCGGGGTGACGTCCCGGAGCACCGTCGGTTCGAAGAAGCCGTGGCCGAGCGCATGACGCTTGCCGCCCGTGACAACGGACGCGCCCTTCGCGAGTGCATCCGCGATATGGGCTTCAACTTTCTGCACCGCTGCCTCGTTGATGAGCGGGCCTTGCGCGACATCGGGTTCGGTGCCGCGTCCGACCTTCAGGCGGCTGACCGCTGCGGCGAGCTTTTCCGCGAACTGGTCGTACACCGTGTCGTGCACGTAGAAGCGGTTCGTGCACACGCACGTCTGCCCGCTGTTGCGGTACTTCGATGCGATGGCACCCTGGACGGCCGCATCGACGTCGGCATCGTCGAACACGATGAACGGCGCGTTGCCGCCGAGTTCGAGCGACACTTTCTTGACCGTCGACGCGCACTGGCTCATCAACAGGCGGCCAACCGGCGTCGATCCCGTGAACGAGAGCTTGCGCACGACGGGATTCGACGTCAGCTCCGCACCAATCGCCTTCGGGTCGCCCGTCACCACGCTGAACACACCGGACGGCACGCCCGCACGCTGGGCCAGCACGGCCAGCGCCAGCGCCGAGAACGGCGTCGCTTCGGCGGGTTTGACGACGATGGTGCAACCGGCGGCGAGCGCGGGTCCAACCTTGCGGGTAATCATCGCGGCCGGGAAATTCCACGGCGTGATCGCGGCGCACACACCCACCGGCTCCTTCACCACGACGATGCGCTTGTCGCTCGACGGCGTCGGAATCGTGTCTCCGTACACGCGCTTGCCTTCTTCCGCAAACCACTCGAAGAACGACGCGGCATAGCCGATTTCACCCTTCGCTTCCGCAAGCGACTTGCCCTGCTCCGTCGACAGGATCAGCGCAAGATCATCGGCGTTCTCCATCATCAGATCGTGCCATTTGCGCAGAATGGCGCCGCGTTCTTTCGCGGTCTTTTTGCGCCAGGCGGGCCAGGCCGCGTTCGCTGCGTCGATCGCCTGACGTGTTTCGCTCGCGCCCATCAAAGGAACGTTGCCGACGGTCGCGCCCGTTGCGGGATCGCGGACCTCGAATGTTTCTGCGCTCGCGGCGCTTTGCCATTCGCCGCTGACGTAAGCCTGTTGTCGAAACAGCAGCGGATCCTTCAACTGGGTTCCCAATTCCATGGTCATTCCTAAAGGGGTTGCGAAAAAGTGTCGCGCACCCCGATGCTGGTCAGGGCGCGCGATATCAAGCTGGGTCGAAACCGTGCTCCGCGCCAAGACGGAGCACGCTGCTATCAGAACTGGTGATACATTCCGATACGCACCGCGGTCTGATGATTGTTCGACGACGCCGATCCCACCGCGCCATCGAAGATGTCGGCATTCGACGCCGCGCCCGCTGCCTTTTGCCAGACGCCCATCGCGTATAGCGAGGTGCGCTTTGACAAGGCATAGGCCGTCGTGAGTCCCACCTGGTGGTAAATCGGAATCGACTGGTCGTAGCCGACGTTGCCGTGCGTGTACACGTACTGCGCACCGACGTACCACGCCGACGTCAGGTTGTAGCGGCCCCACGCTTCGTAGTTCGCAAAAATCACCGTGCCCTGCGTGCCGTTGGCGTCGTTGAACTTCGTGTTGGTGTAATCCAGACCGAGCGTCGCCGAACCCAGCGCGTAATTGATCGCCGCACCGAAGATCTGCTCATTGGCCGGATTGCCCACGTAGCTGAACGGGCCGCTCGCGCCAATCGCCGCGCCGGTGGTGTTGCTCACGTAATTTCCGTCGGTCAGAAGTGCCGCGGGATTCTTCGCGTACAGGTAAGCGCCCGCGATGTTGAACCCGCCAAAAGCGTAATTCGCCCCAAGGCTCCACAAGCCGGTCGTTCCACGGCCGGGCGCGTTCGTATTGGTGAACGAATAGAGGCCGCCAAATGTCAGGCCGCCGATCTTCGGACTCGCGTATTTGATCGAATTGTCGACGCGAAAAGAGTTGTCCGTGTTGTCGATGTCACCTGCATGAACGAGCGGTCCCCCGAGTTGTCCGGGCGCGGTGAGCGGTTGCAGATAATCGACCACCGAATCGTACTGGCGCCCGAGCGTGACCGTGCCGAGATGCGCATCCGAAAGCCCTACGTAGGCCTGACGGCCGAACAGGCGTCCGCCCTGGCGGCTTTGGCCGTTTTCCGTGCTGAAACCCGATTCCAGCTTGAACAGCGCGCTCAGACCGCCGCCGAGATCCTCGCTGCCCTTCAAACCCCAGCGGCTGCCATAGACGCCGTCATACGTACCGTCGCGCATGCGCCAAAGCGAATGGCCGCCGCTGTTGCTGACGTAGTCGATGCCCTCGTCGATCACGCCATACAGCGTGACGGACGATTGCGCGTGCGCGTTCAACGCGACGAAAGCGCTCCCCGCCAATAACCACATAGCAATGTTCTTCTTATCACGACGTTTCATGCCTTCTTCTCTCCTTGTCAAATGCGCTGTTAACCCGCCAAGAAACGTGGGGGCGTGTGGGTGAACGTGCTTTTTTCTTCTGAACGCTTCGTCGTACCGAGCCGTTTTATATTTTCTATCGCCGCTTCTGCGCAAGGAGCAACGGGCCCGAAGATTACCCCGCGCGTTTCAGGAGCAAGAGTCCCTGCCCTTCAACCAACAGCTTCCTGGCGATTTCCGCCACCCCGCTGATGTGCGTGACGGCGGCGCTGTGCGCGGCGACCGCGTCCCCCGCGCGTATCGCGGCCAGGATCTGACGCATTTCCAGAACTGCCTGGCTGCCGCGATCGTCGGACGCGATGGTCAACGCTCGCAGGCGGTTGATTCTTGCCGTCAGCGACTGGACGATTTCCCACGCGACATGTTTGTGGCCCGCGGTGAACATGCGCTCGTAAAACGCTGTCGTGAAGGACAGCACTGCGCGATAGTCCCGGTCGTCGAAAGCGAGCTGAATGCTGTCGATCAGTGCGTCCAGATCGTCGACGGTGCGTGTGTCGGCAAGCCGCGCACAGGCGGACGCCGCTTCGCCCTCCAGCAGGCCGCGAATTTCGTAAATCTCCGTTGCGGTCTTGAGATCGAGCACGGCAACGATGGGACCCTGATTCGGCAGGGTATCGACGAGCCCCTCCGTCTCCAGATGGCGCAGCACTTCGCGCACGACCGTGCGGCTCACGCCCAGCTCTTCACACAAGGTCCGCTCGACCAGCCGGGCGCCTGGCTGAAAACGCGCGTCCAGGATGGCGCTACGCATTTTCTCGAGCGCAAGCGCTCTGAGGGTGGTCGTTCGGCGCTCAACTTTCAGGGACGAGATCGGTTCGTGCATCGCTGTATCCGATCAAGCCTGCGCGAACAGCCTCGTGTCGCGCGCATCCCAGTCGATCCAGGCCTGCGTGCCGATGACGATCCCACTGTCCCGATGATCTCCCGCAGGCATCCGCACTGACATGTCCTGTGCCCACGGCGTCGTCACCGAGTAGTGCATGGCGTCGCCCAGATAGGTGATGTCTCGCACGGTAACTGGCAAGCCCGCCGTGTTTTTGGCCGCCCCGGCAGCGCGAATGCGGATCTGCTCGGGGCGAACCATTAGCGTGCCGTCGCCGCCCACCGAAAGCGTGGCATCGCCGGTGGCCGCGATTGCATGGCCGCTCGGGAAGACGGCGCTCGATTGCGCCGCGTCGCGCGCGGTGATGCGAACAGGCAGGAAGTTCGAATTGCCAATGAAGTTGGCGACGAAGCGCGAAGCCGGATTTTCATAGAGCTCTTCGCCGGTTCCGCATTGTTCGATGCAGCCCTTGTTGAACACAGCGATACGATCCGAAAGACGCAATGCCTCTTCCTGGTCGTGCGTCACGTAGAGAATCGTCACGCCGGTCTCCTGGTGGATGCGGCGCAATTCGAGCTGGATTTCCTCGCGAAGCTTCTTGTCGAGCGCGGACAACGGTTCGTCCATCAGCAGCACAGGCGGGTCGTACGCCAGCGCGCGCGCAATCGCCACTCGCTGTTGCTGGCCGCCCGAGAGCTGACCCGGCATGCGATCGCGGAACTCCGCGAGATGAAGCAGCGCGAGCATCTGCTCGACCTTCTTCTTGATCTCCGCCTCGGGGCGGCGGCGCACCCGCAAGGGGAAAGCCACGTTTTGCCCGACGGTGAGATGCGGAAACAGCGTGTAGCGCTGAAACACCATGCCAATGTTGCGTTTATTGGGCGCGACCGACAGCAGCGGTTTGCCGTCGAGCAGCACGCGACCCTCAGTCGGCTCCTGAAAACCCGCGACGATATAGAGCGTCGTGCTCTTGCCCGAGCCCGACGGCCCGAGGAAGGTCATGAACTCGCCCTTGCGCACATCGAGCGAAACCTGGTCGATGGCAACGACGTCGTCGTAGGTCTTACGCAGGCGCTGGATTTGCAGGAATGCGGAAGTCATGGCTAATCACCTCATTGTTCGGGCGTTATCGGGCGCGGCGCAGCACTGCGCCCGCCAACATCAAAACAGTCGTCAGTCCGACGAGCAGCGAGGATGCTGCCGCGACGACGGGAGTCAGGTCCTGCCGCAGCGTCGCCCAGATGCGCACGGGCAGCGTCTGCAAGGTCGGACTCGACATGAAGATCGACACCACCACCTCGTCCCACGACGCAAGGAACGCGAAGATCGCCGCGGCGAACAGGCCGAGCCGGATCGCCGGCAATGTCACGCGCAGCTTCACTTCGAGCGGCGATGCCCCGCAGATCAATGCTGCGTCTTCCAGTGCGGTATCGAAGCTCGACAGCGAGTTGCTGATTGAAATGATCGAAAACGGCAAGGCGATGATCAGATGGCCGATCACGAAGCCGGTCATCGTGCCGGTCAGGCCTATGCGCAGAAAGAACGCATAGAGCGCCACAGCCAGCACCACCACGGGCAGAACCATCGGCGTCAGAAAAAACGCCTTCACCGCGTTGCGGCCGCGAAACTTGCCGCGAACGAGCGCAAGCGATGCAAGAAAGCCGATCAGCACGGACAGCACTGTCACGATCACCGCAAGTTTGGCGCTCGTGAGCAGCGAGTCGAGCCATCCCGGGTCGGTGAAAAGCTGGCGGTACCACTCCAGCGTCCAGCCCGGCGGCGGAAAGATCAGCCACTGCGAATCGCCGAACGACAAGGCGACGATGAACACAATGGGCAACAGAAGGAAAAGTGCAACGGCAGCGCCGATTGCAAGCAGCGCCCAGCGCAACGCACCTAAACGGTCGAAATCGAGCAACATGTCAAAGGCCTCCAACAGTGGCGCGCGCGCCGCCTGTGAACCGCAGTTGAAGCGCGTAGAGCGAGAGCGTCACGGCGAGCAGCACGAAGGCGGCGGCACCGGCGAGACCCCAGTTCAGCAACTCCTGCACCAGCTGGGCCACCAGTTCGGCGAGCATCATGTATTGCGCGCCGCCGAGCAATGCTGGGGTCACGAAGTAGCCGAGGGCCATGACAAATACCATCAATGCGCCCGATGCGATGCCCGGCATCGCCAATGGCACAAGAACGCGCCAGAAGGCCTGCCAGCGACTCGCGCCGCAGACCGCCGCGGCGCGCAGTGTCGAGGGGTCGATGCTGCGCAGCGTCGCGTGCAGTGGCATGACGAGAAATGGCAGCATGATGTACGTCATGCCGATCGTCACACCGATCAGGTTGTTCACGAGCGGCAGCGGCTCGTGGATGAGGCCGATCGCCATTAACATGCGGTTGATCGGGCCCGTCGACTGAAGCAGAACCATCCAGGCAAACGTGCGCGCCAGCAGGTTGGTCCACATCGAAAGCAGCATGATCGAAAACAGCAGCGAACTCAGCCTGCGCGGCGCAATGGCGAGCAGCCATGCGGTCGGGAAACCGATCGCCACCGTCACCACGGTCACGACGGTCGCGACCAGGAACGTGTTGCCGAACACGCGCAGGTAGGTGGAAGAGCCGAGAAGCTGCTCGTAGTTGTGCAGCCCCGGTGTGGGCTCCAGCACGCTGCGCAGCAGGAGCGAAAGCACCGGCAGCATGAAGAAGATCACGAGGAGCACGAGCCCCGGTATCAACAGGCGAATGTTGCGCCAGTCGCGACGCCGACGTGTGGGTGTCGCCGGCGGATGGGCCGCGGTACTCAGAACATTGGGCATGGTATCTCCTGCATTCTCCAGTTGCTGCTACGCGCCTTCTGCCTGACCGCCGCTTCGGGGCACGCCTCTTTCGCTAACGCTTATTTCGATTGCCACGCGTACCAGCGCTTCGCGATCGCGTCGCGATTGTCCGCCCAGTACTTCATGTCCAGGTCGATCTGCGAGGTCTTGTACTGGTCCGGCATCGTCTTCGCGACTGCAGCGGGCATCAGCGCCGCCGACTTCACGTTGATCGGCGCGTAGCCCGTATCCTGCGCGAACTTTGCCTGCGCCTGCGGACTCGTCGCGACGGCGAGGAACTTCATCGCCTCGGCCTTGTGCTTCGCGCCCTTCGGGACCACGAGCATGTCCGCGGCAGTCAGGTTCTGGTTCCACGAAACGCCGACCGGCACGCCCGTCTGTTCGAGCGCATGCAGACGGCCGTTCCAGAACATGCCGACGGGCGCCTCTCCCGATGCGAGCAGTTGCTGCGACTGCGCGCCGCCGCTCCACCAGACGATGTCGCTCTTGATCGAGTCGAGCTTTTTGAATGCGCGATCGAGGTCGAGGGGATAGAGTTTGTCCGGCTGCACGCCGTCGGCAAGCAGCGCAATTTCGAGCACGCCAGGTGCGGACCACTTGTAGAACGTTCGTTTGCCGGGAAATTTCTTCGTGTCGAACAGATCGGCCCACGCCTGCGGCTGCGCGCCCTTGAAGCTCGATTTGTTATAGCCGAGTACGAACGAGTAATAGAAGCTGCCCACCGCATCGGCGCTCGAGAAGCGTGGATCGAGCTCGCCCTTCTTGACCACGGTGTAGTCGATAGGCTCGATCAGCCCTGCCTTTTGCGCGGCATAGGCAAAGTCGCCCTCGACGTCGACGACGTCCCAACTAACATTGCCGCTGTCCACCATCGCCTTGAGCTTGCCGTAGTCGGTCGGACCATCCATCAGCACGGTGATGCCGCTCCCCTGGGTGAAAGGCTGCGCCCAGTCCTTTTGCTGCGACGATTGCGTCGTGCCGCCCCAACTCGTGAACACGATGGGATCTGCGGCAAGCGCCGGCGTCGCCATGAACGCTGCCGCGCACAGCGCGAACAGCGGAGAAATCATCAGACTGCGGGTGCGGGTCATATCGGTATCCTTCAAGTCGGTTTGGTCGCGCTAAATTCAATGCGTGGTCGTCGAATCGGTCTTCTCTGCGGCCAACGGCGAAGAACGCGCTGGCTTCATGTTGCTGTTTTCCATCTTTTCCTTTGTCTCCCCACTGCGATGCTAGATTGATGGATCTTTTTGGTGGATTAACCCAAGACAAACCGGTCGTCGCAAAGCGTATCCGGATGACGGCGGCAGCCGTGCGACACCGGGCATCTCAATGTGCTGTCGCGAGCGTCTGGACTTGTCCTGCCTCTGTGTCGCCGACGTAGATGCCGAAGGCGTCTTCGCTGCGCTCGCGCACATAGCGCTGCAGCATCGAGCGCACGGCGTCGTCGCGCAGTTCGCTCCATGGAATCCGTGGCAGCGGGACGATGTGGATCGCGGTGTCCATCATTGCGGCGAGGCTGCTGCTCACGCGTCCCCGGTAATAGACGTGGACGCTCGCCGACGGACCACTACCCGATTCGAAAACGGCAAAAATGAAATCTAGATGCGCGATGAGTCCGAGCTTCGCCAGCACGCCGCGCAGGCTCCCCGCATCGCTTACGGGCTCGAGCTTGACGCCGGTCGGCAACTGCAAACCGTCTTTCGTTTCAAGCAGCACCACGCCGTCGCGATGTTCGAGAATTGCGCCCACCTGGGCGCGCGCGCCGGTTGCCGCGAGCGCGTCCTGCGAGAGACTGAAGTTCACGTACGCGCCGCGACAGTAACCCAACGGTGACGAATTCGTATGCACGAAGTCCACCACGCGCCCGATCAGAATGATGTGATCGCCGGCATCCACGACGTCGTGCGCCCTGCAATCGAACGTGGCCGCCGCGTTCTCCACGACCGGCGCGCCCGTTGCGCGGGCGCGCCATGAGACCTGCGCGAACTTGTCGACCGACTTCGACGCGAAGACGCCCGACACGGCCTTCTGGTCTCCCGCCAGCACGCTGACTGCGAAGTGATTCGCGGTGGCAAAGACCACATGGCTCGACGCGCTCTTCGCAATGCACACGAGGATCAGCGGCGGATCGAGCGAAACCGAGGCGAACGAGTTGGCCGTGAAGCCGCGCGGGGATCCATCCGGCTGGATCGTCGTGACAACAGTCACGCCGGTGGCGAAAGCGCCGAGTGCGCGGCGAAATTCGAGGGTGTCGAAAGTCTGTTCGACGCTCGGCTCAGACATGGTCGTCCCCCACGTTCGTTGCATTTGCCCCGTTTCGTTGCGCTGCTTCGGCGAAAAAAGCGAGCAGGCGTGCGGTGACTTCTTCTGGATGGCTAACGTTCATCATATGACGCGCACCCGCAATCACCTCGGCCCGACCGAACGGCGCGGCCTCTGCCATCGCCCACGACATGTCCGGACTCGAGTTCAGATCTAGCTCGGCGGTCAGGAACAAGGCGGGCACAGCGAGGCTCGTCAATCGACCGACGTGGACGTCGTCCGAGCAGGCGAAGAGACCGTAAGTCCGCGCATAGCCGACCGGATCGACCGAGAGCAGCAGGTGCCGCACCGCTTGCGCCGCCTGCGTCAGATGCGCCGGCACCGGATCGCCGAACCAGCGTTTGAGCGTGGCATCGACGCCAGCATTCCCGCCCCTATCTAGCGGTGCATCGCCCAGCGTCGCGGCGCGCGACATTACTGCTTCGCGTTGTGCAGGCGAGCGGTCGTAGACCGCGTTCAGTGCAGCGACGCTCAGCGTACGCGGCGCACGAGTCAGCGCGAACTCGAGTGCGACGAGTGCGCCCATCGAATGACCGGCGACGTGCGCCTGCTCGATGTCGAGGCCGTCGAGCAGGCGTTCGAGCTGGGCGGCGTAATCATCGAGCGTCGGCTCGGCCGGAGGCAGAGCACTGGCGCCATGACCGAGCATGTCGTAGACCACGACTTCGTAGTTCGCCGCCGTCAGCGGCTCGATCTGCGACGACCATACGCTCTGATTCATCCCCACGCCGTGAATCAGGACAACTGTTGCCGGCGCTTCGCCCGACTTCGGCGCATGCACGCTGTAGCTCGTCCCTGCAATCTCGCCGCGCGCTGCGGCAAGCCTGGGCGTCCGGTCAGGATTCATTCGGCTTATGCTCCACAAGATTATGGTATGCCATACTACAGCAAACTTTTCGCGTCAAAATATTATGGAATACCATAATTTCGAACGGAGAACTGGCCGGCATGGATGTTGCCAGCGGCACGCGGTTGACGGTCGGAGGCTCGCGCTGAAAAAACCAGGATCGCCTCGCGGCCGGGTCGAGCGAAGACAACGCCGCGAGGAACGGCGCGTTATGGGGAGTGGAGTGGGAGTGGTCTGGCGCTCGGAAGGAGCGCGCGGAGCGCGCCGCGGAACCGCGGCGCAGACAAGCGGTGGAGAATCGTCAGGCCGTTCGCGTCAAGCTTCGGCCGCCCCTTCGCTTCGTTGAGCAAGCGCCGCAAGCGCAAGCTCCGCCGTGCGCCTGATATGCGCGATCGAGGCGGAAGACGCGGCATCGCCGTCGCGCCGTTCGATGGCATCAAGCATCATGTTCATCTCGCGATTCGACTCCTGGCTGCGTCCCGGCGTGGCTATCGTGAGTGCGCGTAATCGATTAATCCGCGCATTGAGCGTCTTGACCACGGCCAGGGAGACGGTCCGTTGCGCGCCCTCGAACAACGCCTCGTAGAAGTGTTCCGTGTAGGCGAGCACCGCTGGCAAGTCTTTGACTTGGAACGCTGCTTCGATCTGTTTGCGGATCTCCCGCAGTCGCCTCACGAGTTCGGGTGTGGACTGCTCGGCACACGCGCGTGCGGCATTCGCCTCCAGTAGCCCGCGCAGTTCGTATATTTCGCTAACCTGGCCGGCATTCAGTTGCGCGACGACCGGCCCTTGGCGCGCGATAACATCCACCAGCCCCTCGGTCTCGAGGTGCCGCAATACTTCGCGCACAATCGTGCGGCTCACCCCCAACTCGTCGCACAGCGTGCGTTCGACGAGGCGTGCGCCCGGCTGGAAATACCCCTGCACAATTGCGTCGCGCAGCTTGTCCAGCGTTAGTTCACGAAGGGTTTTGGTTTCGCGGACAACTTTAAGATCTGACATAAGTAAAAAAGTGGACAGAGAAAGCTCGGGTCACACCATGGCGTGATCGGAGCGTGGAATGCCATATTATCCACCATAAAGGAAGAGTGTCCGATTATGAGAATGTTTGGTATCCCGCATAACGCGTCTCTGGGCCGGTCTTGCGATGGACCAAGCTGAACTGCTCACGGGTCGCGAGCTTGACATCATCTTCACATCTGAGCCTGGTGAAGACCAAGTCGGTTGGATATGACTCCGCTTGTCAAGAAGGGATCGGTTTTGGTTTGAGCTGCCATCTGGATTTCCTGAGGGCGACGTAGCAGTAAATCTCGACGGTGGATCATGATATCCGCGGATTCGTTACCGCATTACAGTCCGCCCAGCGAGCCTGCTGCTATCCAGTGTGCCGCAAGTCGAATCAAATCCGTTGCCTAACCGTTTCGCAGGTTGCTCGCGTACCGGGCTACACCGCATTCAGGAAACTCTTGCTCAGGTGGTGAGGTTGGTCTACATGTTGCTCAAGCCTTGCGTCACGCCATGCGCATCTCGGGCCGTACGGCAAGCCACATGGCGAGCTGGGTGCTGGCCCAAATGAAACCGGCGAGTTCGCGAGCGACCGCGACCACCGCAATATTCTTCCGCTTGCCGTGCGAGAAGCTTCCGGTAGCGCCGGAACAGGCGCATCTGCGGGTCGCAGGCGCGGTCAACGATGGGCTTGGCGATGCCTTCATGGCGACGCTGGATTTCGGGAGTCACGCGGGCCGGGTGCTGGTAGCTCTAGCCCGCTTCCACCAGCAACTTTCTTGCATAGCTGTTGCCGTTCTTGGTGATGCTGCCCTGACGGCGCTTGTCGCCCGATGAGTGTTCGGACGGCGTCACCCCCAGCCGGGCCATCAGCTGGCGCGGGTGGGCGAAGCGTGACAGATCCCAGAGCTCCACGAGCATGCCCGCTGCCGTGGTGAACTGCATGCCGCGCATCGTCTGCAGGCCCAACACGGCAGGGTAGAATCGGCAGTTGACGACGGCCTGGCGCAACGCGGCCTCCAGCCGGTCGCATTGCGCCAGGCGAGCCTCGATCTTGCGCCGGTACTCTTCGAACGCCAGTTGCTACCAGACGCTGTCGAAAGCATAGGCGCTCAGCCAGCGCCGGTGCGCAGGTCCCCAGTCGGCGCGGCCGGCATAGCGCACGCCATGCAAGAGCAGAAGGGCCTTTAGCCGTTGCCAGGCACGCTTAAGATCGTCCTTGGCGCTGACCCACGTGCGAGCCAGATCGCGGAATGCTTCGTCTTCCACGCTTGGCACGTACACCGCTGACAGGTCGCCGGCGGGCAGCGACCACACCAGCTTGATCGCATCACGCCGGTCAGTCTTGACCCCATCGCCCGGCTTTTTCGGAATCAGTGACGGCGCGCACACAATGCAGTCGGATCCCTTCTGCACGAGCTGACGGTAAAGTCCAAAGCCGCACGGGCCCGCCTCGTAGACGATGCGGACGTGTCGCGCCTTCGATTGCAGGCGCTTACATAGGCGATCAATATCTGCCTTCGTCGTGCCGATCTTGCTGAGCAGTTCAACCTCGCCTGTGCCCAGCGCATAGGCAACCGTGATCAAATCCATGTGGACGTCGAGCCTTGCGTACAGTGTGCTATCGTTTTCCACGTTGGCCTCCGTGATGGATATCGCACGGTGTGTCCCTGTCCACACCGTGCGGCTCTGGCAGAAATACCAACCCGCGTTTGAGTCCTCGCGGCGGGCCAGCCTCTACCTCGCCTAGTCATACTGACCAGTACGCCGGGAGTTATTCACCGAGCGGTTTGGCGTCGTTGCACCAGCAGCTTATCTTTCCGAGCTTAAGACGCTGGACCTGAAACGATTACCCTGTGGCCTCACTCTCATAAGGTTTGGCCCAAGGTCCAACTTCCAGGCGTCCATCGAGAGATATCTCCGTCGACGAAACATCATTCCCGAACGTCAGATTGAAATTGACGCGGGAGACGTCGCGATGGCAATGGTCGCCGGCGGTATGAGTTGGACAATTGCGACTCCCACTGTCGTGTTGCAGTATTGGTCGCACCTCCCCTCTCTCCGTGTCGCACAAATCGAAGGGCCGACGCTCCGGTGTCACGTCTTTCAGCTCTCGCGTGTTGGCGAAGTCGAGATCATGGCCACGGCCCTACATGAAGCAACACTCAGCATATTGAGAGAGGACGTCCAAAGGTGCGGAGGCTTTCTCCTCTGTCGTCAATCGATATCGCGTAACCGCCCAGGCGCATATTTGACCTCACTCTGTCTCGCGTACTGCGAGCTGCTTGAACACGGTTTCACAGGCACCGAGCCAAGCATCTGGACCTCCGCGTTCGCGCAACACCTCCAAGCCATTGGCAGTGTATGTCCCGGGCGTTGCAATCGACGCGCCCAGTTCGCCAACGGGAGTTTCGATTCGATAGTGCGAATAGGCTGCGCTATCCGCAACGCTACTGAGCACCAGTCGTCGCGCTGTTTCCGACGGTAGACCCTTCTTGCCGAGCCACTGCTGCATCTCGTCGATGAGGAAGTAGACCCAACCATTCATGCAGGCGCCTATCGTGGCGAGTTCAAAATCGCGCTCAGTATCCAGACTCACTAGCGTTCCAAGCGTTGACAACAGCTGCCCCGCCATCGATTGCGCTGGAAAAACGGCAACGGTCGACTGGTTGATTTCAGACGCGTAAGACAATATCGCGCGACTTACATCGCGCTCGCCAAAGAGACCAGTCAGCTGGCGTACCGTGACGCCAGCGGCAACCGAGATTATCGGCTGGCCGGTTCTTAGAACAAGCTGATGTGCCAGTTCTTCAAGCTGTGCCGGCCGGACACCGACAAGAACGACGTCCGCTTCATCCACGACCGCTTGATTACTCGTTCGCAATACGCACCCAAACTCTTCAACGAGAGCTATCGCCTTCTCTCTGTTTCGCCCCGATAGATAAAATGCGCTACCCGCAAACGCGCCACTGCGTATCAAGCCACGGACCATCTTTTCCGTCAGGTCTCCAACTCCCAAAATTCCCAATGTCGTCATGTATGCTCACCCAACTTGATTTACGTCGACGTGCGTCACTCGAAAGGGCGTTTTGTCGACTGGACGATAGTGACTTCCCAAAGAAACTCTGGAACTATCACGCTAGCCCGACGATGCCGAACAGCGCTATTCACTTTAGAAGCACGCGTGCGGAGAACCAGATGCCGGCCAGAACGAGCAAAGTACCCACCGCCTGCGACAACGGTGGCAGAGACTGATGATAGATGCAGGTATAGGCGATACCAAAATCGTCTCTAGGATTAGAAGCTGCCCCACAAGTCCCATGGGACGAGAGTGAGACGCGTAGTTGAACAAGGATGTGGCAAGCCACGACGTTCCAAAACCGAGAGCCAGCGAAACGACCACAAACAGAACCTTGCTTCGCTCATTGCCACGAAAATGAAAAACGGCGGCGCCGTCATGGGAGGCGGATATCGCAACGGCAATGCATACGAATGACAGAAGCAACGTCATTACACCTACGGCGCATGACCAGTGCGTTCCAGAAAGCGCCGGTTTTGCCTCAAAAAACTTTCATCAGACAGCGCGTACCACGTCCAAATCACAACCGTAGCCAACACCGCAGCGGCGCCATGTCAAGGAAAGCTGGCATGATGAGCCTCTCCGCCGCTCTGTACAAAAAGTAGTAGAGCCAGTCCAGTTACAAACACGCAAAACGGCAGAATCAGTCGCAGCCATTTGGCCAGCGGCAAAGCGCGGCTTCCAGCAAGCGAAACGCAAACCGGTAAGAATCCCGCGCTAGGAATAACAATCTCCGCCCCCGAGTCCTGAACGGCAAAGCTCAAGAGTACTGAGAGAGAATATTGCCTCCCATTGCGTAGATACCGCGCGGCACCATTCTGACCTGCTCAGCGGTCTGGCTCGATAACGCGCAAGCAGAAAACATACGGAGACTGACCCATAGCAGAGATAACGCGATAGCGTAATTTCAACCGGCGTGTATGCGCTCAGTAAAAGTGGTGCAATCAACGAGAAGGCCCATAGCGCAGTTGCAAAAGACCATTATGCCGGCCGCGCCTGCGTGTGACACTGGTTGGGGATGGCCTAACGGCGTAGCGCTCACATATCTCCCCACTCGGAGGACCGCCGAACCGGGAGGTCTTCGTCTATATGCGCCTGATACTCGCTAATCATGCAGCTTGGATAGACACCTGAGAGTTGTCCGATTACTCGTTCCTGCTGGCGCCAGCGCTCATAAAATTCAAACACAGCTGGCATCGTTCACAGATCTAATACTACGTCCGACGTTGGCGTGCTGCAACAAATCAAACACATGCCTTTGTCAATTTCTCTTTGACGGATCCCGCCGTTGTGTTTCATGTCGACAGTTCCTTCAAGGATGGACGTTTTACAGGTACCGCACATACCTTGACTGCACGACGACGCGACCTTTGCGCCCTCGCGCTTCGCAGCAACCAGGATGCTTTTCGCTCCATCCAGAGAGAAGGACTTTCCGGAGCGAGCCAGTCGAATCACGAAAGACTCTGAGGGAGCGATCGCCTCAGTTTTCGCTGACGACTCGGGAAAGTGAAGATTCTCGTATTCTTCCGCGTCTAGATTGAAGCTCTCTTCATGGTAGCGGGCCGGGTCGTGCCCACTCTTCTTCAGTATTTCTTTGACCGACTGCATGTACCCTGCAGGGCCGCAGATGAACACCTCTCGATTTCTAAAATCCGGCACCAACTGCTCCAGAAGCGTCGGAGTTAGCCGACCGATGCTCCCATTCCAATCTGGCTCCTCGCCTACTCCTTCGCAAACATGCAATATCTGCAGCCGGTCGGCTGTCGACAACGCAGCGTCAAGCTCACGACGGAAAACGATATCGAGAGGCGTGCGTGCGCTGTGCATGAAGACGATATCTCGGTCAAGCCCAAGGTCCATGCCAGCACGAAGCATCGACATCAGCGGGGTGACACCCGACCCTGCTGACAGGTAGAGGTACTTCGTCGCAGTCGGCGCGACCATCGGAGTAAAGGCCCCGGACGGCCCGTATGCCTCGACCGTTGTGCCCGGACGGATATTATCGTGCAACCAATTCGACACCATGCCGGACGGGACGCGTTTCACCGTGATAGAGAACGTGTGTGGCCGAGTTGGAGGCGAGGATATGGTGTAACACCGGTCTACCGCTTGCCCATCGATATTCAGCGACAAAGTCACGAACTGGCCCGGCTCGAAACTGAATGGGTGGCCGTCAAAGCCGGTAAAAAAGAAGCTCCTCACATCGCGAGTCTCCTGAACTACCCGGATGCAGACCAGAGGTTTCTTCTCTGCACTGCTCCAGCTTGCAGGAATCGCCGCCCATGTACCGCTCTCGGCCAATCGGTCGATTGCCGTCATCTGACTATGTGCCGTTTTAGAAATTTCAGTCAACATCGCTTGCCACTCAGATGCCATGCGCCTTGAGGCGCGCCGCGTACCAACGCGTGAATTGATAGACATATGTCTCGGTGAACGGCGAGTACGGCCCGGGTACGAATCCAGGGTCTTGCGTGCCCCGATGATTGACCGCAACAAGTCTCGCGTCTTGGGCATTTGTTGCCGTCCATACCTCGGTCAACCGATTGAGGTCGTAGTCCACACCCTCGACTGCGTCTGCGCGAACGAGCCACTTGGTTCGAACAAGCGTTTTGTCCGGCGAGAGCGGAATGAGGTACGAGATAACCGCGTGGTCACTCATCACGTGCGTCCACGAGTTGTGCGTCCAGAAGTGCGTGTCGCCGAGGTCAGGACGAGACAAATCGCCGAACAGTTTCGTGCAGGCAACCTTCGTGTCCATCGTCTGCGATTCGCCCGCTCCAGCGATTACGAGGCGCTGTGTTCGGAACTGCGTCGTCGCGTCCGCGTCCAAAAATTCAACAGCGGCGTGGATGTGGCCGCCCTCCTCCCAGCTTTGTTTGGTCGACACGTTGCGGGCATAGTACGTGTCGAGAGCTGCAAGCGACTCTTCGCTCATCTCTTCTTTGCTGAAGCCGAAGTCCTCAGGCAGGAACGAGACATTCAATTCGGGGTGCCCGGCGGAGCAATGGTAGCACTCGCGGTTGTTCTCAATCACCAACTTCCAGTTGCCGTTCTCGACAATCTCTGTCTCGTAGGCAATCTTTGAATTCTGGAGGTCGTAAGGAGCAAAGCGCGGCGCCATCGTTTCTTCAAGACGCGAAATATCGCTCGGGGTGTCTTCTGCGAAACAGACCAGAATATGTGCGCCAACAACCTTAACATGGACGGGGATGAGACTACGGCAGGTCTTATCGAAGTTCTTTCCCATGTGAGCGGCGTGGCGCAGTTCGCCCTCAAGGTCGTATGTCCATTGATGGTACGGACAGACCAACATCCCAACCGTCGATTTGCCGGGCTCTCGGAGGCGAGATCCACGGTGCCGACAGACATTTCGAAACGCGCGGATTTGCTCATCATCGTCCCGGACGACGATGACCGACGCGGACCCAATATCGACCGTTGAAACATCCCCCGGCTCGGGAACGTCTGCCGTCACACCGACCACAATCCAGTGCTTATTGAAAAAGATGTCTATGTCGCTTTCGAAGATATCCTGCCGTCCGTAGACGCCACCGGGCATTGCATCGCCCTCGTTCCGGTTGCGAAGCACTTCGCCATAGTTTTTCAAATCAGCCACAGACATGGAGGACCTCATAACAGTTCTTTTTGCCGAACTCGCTGCGCGGCTATCTGGAACCAGTATTGGAGAGTCGAAAAATGGTGTCAATGCGCTATCTTTTCCTTGTCCTATTACCGTAGCTTATGCGTCCATCGAGACCCTTCATGCGACGTGCTAACTACCCACTGCATGGTCACTAGCCTCTCGCCTCATCCAGTCAATCAGCTTTTCGACGGTCGGTGAAATGCTCCGTCCATGAGGCACGACTGCGTAGTACGCATCCTTTACCTTGAAAGACTCGTCGGTCACACGCACAAGCTCACCCGAGGCCAGCAGGTCTTGCAGCAGCCGCGCCCATCCGAGGGCAACGCCTTGCCCGTGACGGGCTGCCATAATCGCATCTGTGTACAACGTGCAGCGGAAGGAGAAATTCATCTGCGTCGGCACGGTTCCAACCGCCCTAAACCACTCCTCCCACGCCATCCAACCCTCGGATGTCGAGTCGTAGTCAATCAGGGAAGACTCCGCCAACTCTTTTAGGCTGCCGGGTGTTCCATGAGCCTCGAGCCACTGCGGCGAACAGACCGGGAAAACTTCTTCCTCAAAAAGCAGGAACGAGGTACCGTCCTGCCATTTACCATCACCATAACGGACGGCGACATCAATCTCTTTCTGTCGGAGGTCCGCCATAAACATCTGGGTGGTTAACCGTATCGTGAGATGAGGCATCAGTTCTCTGAGGCCACTCAGCTTCGTAAGAAGGCGGAAGTGAGAAAAGGCCGCCGTGGTGGCAAGCACAAGCTCTTGCGGCTCCGAGCCTCTACTTAGCCTGTCGAGGCCACCGGCGATGTTACGCAACGAGGTCGACACGATGTTGTAAAGCGCCTCGCCTTCCGACGTAAGGATGTTCGACCGGTGGAGACGGTGGAAGAGTCGAACTCCAAGGCCGTCTTCGAGCTCTCGAATCTGTCGACTAACGGCTGCCTGCGTGACGCCGATTTCGTTGGCCGCAAGTGTGAAACTTCCTAGACGGGCAACCGCCTCAAATTCGATGAGCGCTGTCATCGACGGAATCAAGCGTCGAAAACCCTTCGCTCCGTCAATCTCAGACTTCATAAGTCACAGCTATGTTGTATTTCTCGGAGAAAATCCAGGCAGCCATGCTTGATGCGGAACGGCCTTCATAACAGGCGGGAAGGACCACCGTGGCCGGCTCGGATGAGATTAGTCTCACGTGGAACCAAAAGTCAATCTATCAAAATGTAGTGTTAACCCGAGGCATCCTGCGCTTCGTAGAACAGTGAGCGTCATGGGGCGGCTCTTGAAGATTGCAGCCAGTTCCGTAGCGGTTGAATTTTGGGCAGAGCGGTCTTCCTGTTCGAGTAGACGAGGCAATACGCTGGTCCTTCATCCACCACGTCTTCAAACGGCGCCACTAACGTCCCAACCTCCTGGCACTCGTTCACAAGATTCATGTCGCCCAAGGCACCCCCATGCCCTCGAATCGCGGCCGATACTGCCAAGTCCCCGGTGTCGAACACGTGACCTTTACACGTCCTGCAGGCCATCGCCTAAATCGGCACCTACGGCCACCAATGGGATTTGGGAGCGGCGGCGGTAGGAACTCGTCTTGAGCGTTGGTCGCCACAAAAGGTGCACGTTCAGTCCGTCACTTCGCGAATCTTCGCAGCCAAGGCATCAGAAATTTCGACTTCATCGACCCGAGAACGAGTGCCCGGAATCCTCATGCCGTACCCCTTGAGACGTTCCAAGTGTGACTGAAGACGCGCAGCGAAGCCCGTAACCGGTGCGAGCGCCACAACAAACAGGCCAACCGCCGGCGACTCAGTCCCGACTGCAAACGACGGCGCGTCCAACGACCAATTGCCTCCGGTCAAGCCTGCAGCGAGGATTTCAATCATCAGCGCAATATTCGCGCCGCGCCAACCTCCAAACGGAAGCAAAGTACCCTCAACCGCATCGTCCGCATTCGTCGTCGGTTCGCCGGACTTGTCAAGGGCCCAGTCTTCGGGAATCGGCTCGCCATTAGCTGCCGCTTGCCTGACATTCACAAACGCTGTAGCGCTGCACGCCTGGTCTAAAACGAACGATGCCCCGTTCGTCATAGGTGCGGCAAAGGACAATGGATTGGTCCCATATACCGGCTGCCTGCTTTCAACGGTCCCCATGATTGCATGAGAATTGGTGCCTGCGATAGCGACAAGACCTTCCTCTGCCAATCGTGTCGTGTAGTAGCCGAGCTCGCCCGCGGTGTATCCGTTACTCTGCGCAAATACGCAAACGCCGTGCAACGTGGTGCGGCTCACCAATTGCTCAAAGGCGGAGTCAAAGCCGGCTTGAGCAATGCCGCCGCGAGCATCTACCTGAATCGAGGCATCGGTCGGAAAGCGAACCTCTGGCTGAGCCCGGCCATCAATGCGACCACGCGCCAAGCCATCGAGGTAGTCCAAAAGATGCTTGAATCCAACAGGATTCTTACCGCGCTCTTCAGCGGATACGGTGGCCCTCGCCAGCGAGGTTGCAACCTGCTCAGACGCTCCAGCTTTTCTGGCCGCCCGAAACGCAAATTCATGTGCGTCGTCAACGCTCAGTCGCATCTTTTTCATCGGCCCAACACGGCCCAAAATTGTCCAAATCCGCGGCTGTCAGGCTGAGTGTCAGTCGCTCGCAGCCTGAATGCGAGCGAGAGTACGGAGTCCTGCTTATAACGCTCGAAGAACGTGTTGTTTCGTCGCTTCGAGCGAATTTCATCAGAACTTGTGCATGATTGCGGCACGGACCAAGACCTGGTTGCTGCTGGACGACACATCCGCAGCGCCCGGTACATACGCAAAGTCAAGCACCGAGCCGTTCTTGTCGCCGCCCGCATGTTGATAGGCCGCTTGCAGATAAACGTCAGTGCGCTTCGACAGCAGATAGTCAAGCATCAAACCGCCTTGATGGTAGACAGGATGAGTGTTTGACGCGGACGTATTGAAACTCGCACGCGTGTAGGTGTAGACCGCGCCTAAGGAGAAAGCCGGCGTGAACTGATATCGGCCATTAACTTCGAAGTTCTGGAACCGCAGCGAGGACAGCGTGCCGACGGTCGGCGTAATGGCACCCACATAGCCAGAACTGACGGGTTGACCCACGTGCGTATTTGAGTAGGCAAACCCAAGCGTCGCTAGGCCAACGGTATAATTCACGCCCGCGCCAAAAATCCGGAGCCTTTGTCCGACAAAGTTCTCGTCGCCGCCATTGTTGATTGCGCCAGTCGCTGTGGCCGAAGGATTATTCGCCTGCAGGTAGGACGCTGCCACCAAGAGGCCACCAAGGGTATACTGCGCACCAACGCTGTACTGTCTGTTGTTCGCGAAATTCGTGTCGTTACTGAAGCTATATGTGCCGCCGAACTTCAATCCCGCGATTGTTGGACTTGTGTACTTCACGGTGTTGTTCACACGGAACGTGTTTGTGGCGTTGTCGTTATCGTACGGGTGAGCGAAGATATAGCCACCCCAGTTGCCGGTTACCGTCGTTTGTGCGAAGTAGTCGACTACTGAGTCATACTGGCGACCGAAAGTCACGCTTCCGAATTGGTCATTGACAATACCAACGTAAGCTTGGCGACCGAACTCAAGGCCTCCCTGTCCGAGTCGGCCAGTATTCAGGTCAAAACCGTTTTCGAGCTGGAACGTCGCTTTATATCCACCTCCAAGGTCCTCGGTACCCTTCAGTCCCCAGCGACTACCCGCCAAGTAGCCGCTTTCCATCTGATATGCTTTTTGCCCCTTTGCATTGTTGGTGTAATTGATACCCTCATCAACCAATCCGTACAGTGTCACACTGCTTTGCGCCATCGCAGGCGCAACGAACGCACACAAGACCGCTGCCGCGGCCAGATTTTTCTTCATCTCGTAATCTCCAAACTTGTGTTTTCTAAAGAAACTTGTGGTTAGTTTTGATTGTTTTAACTGGAACATCCATCCGTTGTACTAACTTAAATGCATAAAAAGACTTCAGTCCGGTAGCAAATTATCAGCTGGAAGATGGTCGGTAAACGAGCAGCACAGTACAGCCCGTTTCCGACCACGCGGTGTGGAGCGTCCCAGCTGCGCGGATGCAGTACTGCCCTTTGCCGTACCGGTTTCCCTCATCTGCGAACTCCCCATCTAAGACGAGAATCTCTTCCAGCGCTCCATGAGAGTGCGAGCCGGCGTATGCTCCGGGTGCGACTTTCATGAGCATTGTCGACTCGCCAGTTAGCCGATTCTCAAACAATGTCACAACCTCGAAACCGGCGACTTCCGACGTTTCCCACTCCAGGGAGGCCGGGTCAAGAAAGCGTGAACCGACCGTCTTTTCGTCAAACGCTGCTCGCGGCTCCATCATCTGCTCTCCCCGTTTCTTTCACTCAACCATACGCGGTGTGCCCACGTCACCCGCCGTCGGTTCCAGACCGTGCTCCTTCAAGATTCGCGCGATGTCGCCGGACTTGTGAAGCGCCTCGATATCAGCACTTAGAGCATCGCCGAGTGCTTGATTGGACTTGGTGAAGGGAAACGCGGTCTGACCCGGCTGGATAGATGCAGCGACTCGCTTATCAGGCTTGACCGTCGTAATCTTCATGCCCTTGTAACCTCCCTTTTTCTGGTTATACACAGAGACGGCGTAGCTGTCCGTGCCGACGTCAATACGGCCAGCCGCCAAGTCCTGCGCCATCGCAACGGGATTCGGATAAATTGTGAGCGAGCTAGAAAACACCTTTTGCAGGTCAGGCGTCCACAGATAGCCCTGCACAGCTCCCACTTTCTTGCCTTCCAAGGACGTAACCGTGTCGAGACCGTCCTTGGAAATGATTCCCATTTGGTCCAGATACATCGGTCCGCTCAATCCAAGTACCTTCGCGCGTTCAGCGGTCCGGTACCAATCGCCCATCGCAATGTCTGCCTTCCCGGACACGACGGATTGAATTACCGCCGCCGCATCCACGTTCGAGAACGACAGGGAGAGGCATTCTTTTGCTGCAATGAGCTTCAGAATGTCGCCGTCCACGCCCTTGACATCCATCTTGCTCACTGGAATCGAGTATGGTGCGAAGTCCCAACTTGCGACCGAGAGAACTCCAGGTTTGATGGTGGTGAATTTGTGTGCGGGGGTACACGCGTCGGCGGCATTAGCAGATGATGAAAGAGCGAAGGCACATCCTACGGACAACAACATAAAAAGTTTCGTTGCTTGATTCATGGTCTATCCCTTAAGGCGATTGGTTGGTGGATGTTGGGTATTGAACGAGTGGCCTTTACCGAATTGCATGTCGACCGAGTCGGCGCTCAAGCGCTGACACTGCAAACGTCGAGGGAACGCAGATAACGGCAAACAACAGGCCCGCGAGAATAAGAACACGCATGTACTCGAACGTAGCGGAGCCGATATTCGACGCCCGGCTCACGAGTTCGGGAAGTGCGATAGTGAAACACAGCGAAGTCGCCTGAAGCATCATGATTGAGAAGCCAAGCAGCGACGGTAAGGCTACCCGCATACCCTGCGGAACAATTACGTAGCGCAACGCGTCCAGACCGTTCAGCCCAATCACCAGCGCCGCTTCCTTCTGGCCGTATGGCACCGCATCAAATCCCGCCCGAATCATTTCACTTGTGTACGCACCGGTACAACATGCCAGCGCGACGACCGCGGAGGCGAACGAGGTAAGAGTCAGACCTGCAGTCGGAAGACCAAAATAGAAGAACTGCAGCAAAATCAGCGCGGGGGTGCCGCGACCAATCTCTACGAATGCCAATGCAACCGTTCGAACCGCTCGGGACTGCGCCGCTACCATGAGTGCAAGAGCGAGTCCCAGCGGAATCCCAATCGCCAAGCTCAGCCCAGTGACTTCAAGCGACAGTCGATACCCATCAAGCAGGCTAGGCAACCATTCTTTCCACTGTTCGAGAAGTCCATTCATCGTGACACCCGTGAACGAAGGCGGAGGTCGGCCCAGCGCGAAAGCCACGCAATGGGAAGGCTGAGAGCGATATACAGGAGCGCAGCTGCGCCGTAGACGCTAAGCCCTTGGAAGGTTTGCTGCGAAACGTGATATGCCTGAAACGCGAGTTCACTAACTCCAATCGTTGAAGCGACAGCTGAATCCTTTAACAAGCCAATCAGATAGGTAGCGGCAGTAGGCAGCGCGATGCGAATCAGCTGAGGAAAGACAACATCTCGGAACTGCTGAGCGCGGTTGAGATTGAGTACCCTCGCCGCCTCAAACTGTCCGGGATGAATCGCCGTCAAGGCTCCGCGATAGACTTCCGACATATTCGCTGCGGTCACAATACCCAGCCCCAGTGCTGCTGCAACGAACGGACTCATCGAAATGATGTCGTTGCCAATGCCGAAGAAGACGAAAAAGAGCCACACGATTGGTGGGATGGACCGGCAGATAACGACAATCCAAGTTGCAACCGCGCGAATCACGTAGAACTTCGAGAGTCGCATGGCGCAAAGGGGAAGGCCGAGGATCGCGCCAAGTAAAAACGTGATCGCCGTTAAGGCAACGGTCCATGGCACGCCTTCAATAATGGCCAAAATTGTGTCCTGCATTTATCGATCCCTCACGGCGTTGAGGAATTTGGCCGCCCGTTCAGTCGTCGGGCGACGCATTACCTGCTCACTCGGACCCTGCTCCAGTATGCGACCGTCCGCCATGATGATTACTCGGTCGGACACGCTTTCCGCGAAATGCATCTCGTGTGTCACGACAATCATGGTCATGCCCGAAGAAGCGAGCTCCTTCATCACACCGAGAACCTCCAATCCCAACTCCGGGTCAAGCGCTGAAGTCGGCTCGTCGAATAGCATGATTTCGGGCTCAAGCGCAAGCGCGCGAGCAATCGCGATTCGCTGCTGTTGTCCACCTGAGCAACGAACTGGGAACTGCGACGCCTTGCTGGCGAGTCCAACACGGTCCAGCAATTCGAGGGAGCGCTCATCCGCTTCTTTCCTGCTTCTACCCATAGTCCGCTCTTGCGCCAAGCTCACGTTTCGCAAGACCGAAAGATGGGGAAACAGGTTAAAGGATTGGAAGACCATCCCGATGCGACGACGCAGCGTCACCAACTCGCGGCGCGCTGGAGTGTGGCCCGCCTCAATGGTCACGTCCCCGATGGTTACTTTCCCCTCAGTCGGTGGTTCGAGTTGATTGATGCAGCGGAGCAACGTGCTCTTCCCCGAGCCGCTCGGTCCGATGATTGCAATCACCTCTCCTGCACGCATCTCGAAGCTCACGTCCTGAAGCACCCTGTGCGGACCGAAAGTTTTGCCGACGCTGTTGACACACAAGATGGGGGGACCCGAACTGACCTTGTGACTCCGTGCAGCTCCTGCATCAAGGAATGGGGATGCAATACTATTCATGACGCCTTCTCCATCAACCGATTCGCAATCTATGATCAAGCGAGCTGCTTGTTTGCACCGTTGTTATCGGCGTCTGCGGGGACGAAACATTTTCGAATTTCTCATGTCGACCTTTGACACCATTCGAGATGCATTGGACCCATCCAAAATACTTTGCTCAAGCGATGCTTTCGCATGACGTTGTGAATATTGCTCATCAAGTCAGTGGTTAGATATCCGAACTACACATACAACCTCGATAGCATTGGTCACCATTGGTGCCTCGAGCGCATCAACTTGTTGAGGATGAAGTCGAGAGTTTCACGCTCGTCCTTACTCAAGGAATCTAGCATTAAATTCTGGCGACTGACCGCGACGGGAAGTACCCGCTCGTACATGCGGCGACCGGCTTCGTTCAAAATGAGAACGCTCTCCCGTCGGTCACTGTCATTCGTCTTTCTCTTAAGCAGGTTCCTCTCTATCAAGCGGTTCACCGCTCGACTGATGCTGTTTTTTGGCCTTCCGGTAACGTCGCAAATTGTCCTTGCAACCATCGAGCCGTACGACGCAAGACAACTCAAAACGTTGAACTCGTCGCGACCCACATCGAACTCCAACGCTAATGCCGTAAAGATAGGCTCGTTGTAGCAGTTACCCCATAACGTCAGTCGCCATGCATCATTGATGGGCCCGTTCGTAACAACAGCATCGAACACTTCATCCACGTAAGTGGCGTTTTCACTGCTCTCAGCCACGACCGGGCCAAGCGATGTCTTGGGGTCACGCTCCATCTTCTTCCCTCCTTGTCCGGGTTGAGTGCGAGCGATTCTAGTACCTACGAATCCATATCGCGCAGTTGCCGCACGGATTGGACGACACTTCATACTAGAGTCGACTTTTAACGAACCAGGTTCCAATGCCACTTTCCAAGCCTGGAAAGCGGCAGCTCGGAAAGCGAATAGAGCTAGTTATTTTTCTGCTGTCCCTAGCTTTCACAGACTGAGAAGCGGGGTCTTTGCGAAGGGCACAGCACCTTTCGATGTGATCACAACTTGCTCCTCGAGCTTCACGCCTTCCTTTCCACCTTTATCACCGATGTAGCTCTCAACGGAGACCACCATATTCTCTTCCAGAATTCCGTCGTAGCCCCAAGCGTCAAAATCCACCGCATAGGCAATGCTCGGATATTCATCAACAAGGCCTACGCCATGGAGCATCATCATGTAACGATTGTGCAAGTAGCGCTCAGGCACTGGCCAGCAAAGCTCAGCAAACTCTCGGAAGGACATTCCGGCCTGCAGCAGACTGACGTTGTGCGCGATTTGGTCCGCTGCGAAGCCCAAAAGGTCGCGTTGCTCTCCCGATGCTTGCCGGCCAGGGCAAATAAATGTCCGCGAGATATCCGATAAGGCACCACCGGGCCCGACCATATCGGTGTCGAAGGCTACAACGTCGCCATGTTCGATGGCGCGGTTACTGGCATCTTGAAACCACGGGTTGGTCCGGGGGCCAGAAGTGAGTAGCCGCGATTCCGCCCACTCGCCACCATGGGCGATATTTGTCTGGTGGAAGACGCTCCATAGCTGGTTCTCAGTGATACCGGGTTGAAGAACCTGCTTCATTCTCGCAATCCCGAGGTCGCAAACCCGCATCGAAATTGCGTGTTGCTGGATTTCTTCGGGACCTTTGATAACTCGGGCTTGCTCGGTTAGAGGCTGCGCGTCAAACAGCTGAATACCCTTACTCTTCAACTTCTCGGCTCCCCACGGATCGCACCGGTCCACTGCAAGACGAAGATTCCCCCCTCCATAAGAGCGCACAACGTCGGCGATTTCTGTCGCCCACGCTTCGGCCTTCTCATCGACTCTCGGTCCTGCAAGAAAGTAAATCCAAGGCGTCGCTGGACGAATTTCGTCAATGGACTCTACGTGCGTGCTGTTGTGCTTACTGCTAGTGAAGTCGAACAAAATTACCGGTCCGTCAGTGGCAATGAAGACATAACGGCTCGGTGAATGCATCACCCACAGCCCAAGGTTGGTCGTGTCCGTCGCGTACCGAATGTTCAACGGGTCGGCCAGCAACATCCCCGCGTAGTCATGTTTTTTCAATTGCTCGCGCAGGCGATTCAATCGATAAGCACGCAGCCCCTTCCTGTCGACAGATACGTACTCAGCAATCAGCGAATTGTCCACAGTGCCAATTTGGTAGCCCTCAATGTGGGCCCACTGCGTCGCAGCGCAATTCTCTACGGAGGACGTCGCGTCGACGGAAACCATGTTGTTCACTTCAGCTCCTTGGGGGGACGAGGCTAGTCTTCTTGGCACGGACAAGCAGTTTCACGGTATGGCCAGATTAGTCCCACGTGGAACCAACGTCAACGAGTTAAAAAATGGTGTTTACCCGTGAGCCAACAAGCATCTGCGGTCGGCTGCTTGCGGCGGTTCGCGCCAAAGTTGCACTTTCCGCCATCCTTTAAACGTTCCGCGCCATTTACCACCAATGTCGCGATTGCATGAGCATCGCCATGCAATCATCCGGGCTTCCCCCAATCCAGAAAGTCACGGCAATGAAGACGAAAGCAGCTATTGCATGGACAGCAGGTCAACCGCTCACTATCGAAGAAGTCGACCTCGAGGGCCCCCGAGCTGGCGAAGTACTCATTGAAGTGAAGGCGACAGGAATCTGTCACACCGATTACTACACCCTGTCCGGGGCCGACCCGGAAGGTATCTTCCCTGCAATTTTGGGTCACGAAGGTGCAGGTGTGGTCGTAGATACGGGACCGGGCGTTGGCACACTGAAGAAGGGCGACCACGTCATCCCGCTCTACACACCGGAATGCCGCCAGTGCAAGTTCTGTTTGTCGCGTAAGACGAACCTCTGTCAGGCGATTCGCGCGACGCAAGGCAAGGGCCTGATGCCCGACGCCACCTCGCGCTTCTCTCTGGACGGCAAGCCTTTGTTTCACTACATGGGCACGTCCACGTTTTCGAACTACATTGTCGTGCCGGAAATCGCGGTCGCGAAAGTCCGTGAAGACGCGCCGTTCGACAAGATCTGCTACATCGGCTGCGGCGTGACGACGGGCGTCGGCGCTGTCGTGTATTCGGCGAAGGTCGAAGCGGGTGCGAACGTCGTCGTGTTTGGGCTCGGTGGCATCGGCCTGAACGTCATCCAGGGCGCAAAGATGGTCGGCGCCGACAAGATCATCGGCGTCGACATCAATCCGGGCCGCGTCGAACTGGCGAAGAAGTTCGGCATGACGCACTTCATCAATCCGAAAGAGGTGGAAAACGTGGTCGACCACATCGTGCAGTTAACCGGGGGGGGCGCAGATTACTCGTTCGAATGCGTTGGCAACACCAAGCTAATGCGCGAAGCGCTGGAATGCACCCACAAGGGTTGGGGACAGTCTTTCATCATCGGTGTTGCGGCAGCGGGACAGGAGATCAGCACGCGTCCGTTTCAGCTCGTGACAGGTCGTGAATGGAAGGGTTCGGCATTTGGCGGAGCGCGCGGCCGCACAGACGTGCCGAAGATTGTCGACTGGTACATGGAAGGGAAAATCAACATCGACGACCTCATCACACATCACCTCAAGCTCGAGCAAATCAACGACGGCTTCGATTTGATGAAAAAAGGCGAGTCGATTCGCTCCGTCGTCATCTATTAAGGGACGTGCAGAGATGTTGGAACTCGTGGAAGAGCATCGGTGCTTCGACGGCGTGCAGAAGATTTATCGGCATGAATCAAACGCCATCGGCCTGCCGATGCGCTTTTCAGTGTTTTTGCCAGGCCAGGCTTCATCGAATCTGGTCCCGGCTTTGTTCTATCTCGCTGGCCTGACTTGCACCGAAGAAACGTTTCCTATCAAGGCCGGAGCGCTGCGCTACGCGGCACAGCACGGCATCGCGCTCGTCTGTCCGGATACGAGCCCGCGCGGCGCCGAACTCCCGGGCGAAAGCGATGCATGGGACTTTGGAGTCGGTGCAGGGTTTTACGTCGATGCGACGCGCCTTCCCTGGGCATCGCACTACCGAATGTATTCGTACGTTACCGAGGATTTGCGCCACGCGGTTCTTGCGCACTGCCCAATCGATGAAAGACGTCTCGGCATTTTTGGCCATTCGATGGGTGGCCATGGGGCTCTTGTCCTTGCATTCCGCAACCCAGATGTCTATCGCAGCGTCTCGGCGTTCGCGCCGATAGCAGCGCCGTCGCTCTGTCCGTGGGGTGTAAAAGCATTTTCGGGATACCTCGGAGACGACCGTAGTGCATGGAAGCAGTACGACGCCAATGAACTAATCAAGGCGGGAGCAGCATCGCCCTTTTCTGGCCGCATCCTTATCGACCAAGGACTGGCCGACCAATTTCTCAGCGAACAGCTTCATCCCGATGTGCTCGAAGCGAGTGCCCGCGAGGCAGGATTGAGCCTCACGCTACGACGGCATGAAGGATACGACCACGGTTATTTCTTCATCACGAGCTTCATCGCCGAACATATGGCGCATCACGCGCAAATTCTTTTTTCAAAGTAGGCACTTCCATCATTTGGTGGGTATCCGCCAGCTTCTTTTTGGAGAAACACAATGACCGCATTTACTCATGTAACCGTAGGCACGAACGACCTGTCCCGTGCTCGTACCTTTTACGACGAAGTGCTCGGCAAGCTCGGTCTGTCCCGCGTCGCGGACCTTTCAGACAACGGCTCCATCTGGGGTGCCGGTGCTCCGTCGTTCTTCGTTCTGAAGCCTGCAAACGGCCAACCGGCGACCGTCGGTAACGGCGTGACTGTCTCCTTTGAAGCACCGAATCGCGCGAGCATCGACGAGTTTCATCGTGCAGCGGTGAACGCAGGTGCGAAGTGCGAGGGCGCTGCCGGCACGCGCGACTGGGCGCCTAATGCATATGCTGCATACGTCCGCGACCTGGACGGAAACAAGCTCGCGGCTTATTGCTTCAAAGCCGTGTAACAAAAAGGAGGGGTATGCAGAAGTGTGCCCTTCCTATTGACTCGTCAATATTACAAATCGCAACACATCTCAGCACGACACATCATCCGAGACGTCTATCCCATCGATATCCGCTCGGCCAGACGCCAAACGATAAGCGCGAGGTGAAACTCCAACACGCTCCAAAAAAACCTTGCGCAACGATGTGTAGGTCCCAAACCCGCTTCGACTTGCGATGGTTTTTATCGGGTGTGAAGTGCCTGCGAGGTCCCGGGTTGCCGCCTCGAATCGAACGTCGCAAAGATATTCGGACGGTGTCCTACCCGTCTCCCGCCGAAAAACTCGAACGAAGTTTCTTTCGCTCATTGCCGCCGCTTTCGCGATGTCTGACGTCCTAACGCGTTGGTGCGAGTTAGACAGAATCCACTGCTTGGCCCGCTCAATCGAATCGCAAATTGTTCGCGGATGATTTAAATGAGCGCTTAGTTGAGGTTCGGCACCCGGCCGCTTTGTGAAGAGAACAAGTTCCTTCGCGACGTCGGTAGCCAGTTGCAAGCCAAAATCCTCTTCGACGAACGCGAGGGCGAGGTCGATACCGGCCGTTACCCCTGCACAAGTCCACGCGTTACCGTGCCTGGTGAACAGGCGCCCCTCTTCAACCTGAATATGGGGGTGGGTCAATTGGAGCGACTTCGCGAAAGACCAATGGGTCACAGCAGGTCGCCCGTTAAGCATTCCCGCCTCGGCCAAAAGTAGCGTCCCAACACAGAGAGCACCGATGCGCTCGGCTCTGTGGCCTTCCCGTGCCAGCCATAATTTCAATTCAGACGCAGTTTCCAGCCCGAGAAACGAGACGTCAGTTGTACCGGGGATTATTACTGTATGTGCGACCAACGGTCCAAGTCCCTTGGTAGCGAAGACGTGAGTGTCGATATCGGAAGCCACAGTGCCAGTGCCGGTCGCCGCTATCTGGACGCTGTATCCCCCGGCTTGGTTTGTTTGCCGCAGACAGTCATTAGCCTGCTTGAACACCGTCAGGGGTCCAACTACCTCCAGTGCTCGAAACCCGGGATACACAACGATGTCTACAGAAACAGTTTTCATAGTTTGGGTCGCGCCGTCGGGCCTAACTCATCGTGAGACGAGAAGATTGGCGCGGCTGCGGAATCGCCCCTAGCGAAACTGCAGCCACGCTGCACGACCTGGACATTTCTCGAAAGGGTTACAGGTCTTTCGTCAGTCTCAGGGCATCGTATATTGCAGCATGCGTGTTGCGCGCCGACACTGCATCGCCGATGCGGAACAGTTGGAAGTGGCCATCCGGGTTCTTATCTTCGACCTGCGGCTTACCGTCGATAAGGTCCTCGTAGTTTACAGCCCCGAGGTTTCTCGACAACGGCTTGAGTTCGAAGTAAAGCTCATCCATCGGGATGGTCCCATGATTCACCACAATCTGGTCGTAGCGCTCTTCCTTCCGGATGCCACCGTAATCGCTCCCGATGGTCGCTACGAGATCGCTTCCTTCGCGGCGGACCGACTCGAGTCGATACGTCACCGTGAACTTCGTAGCCAGCTTCTGCAACGAGCGCATATACGGGACGAGGTTCATGCTCATCACTTCGGGCGAAAAAGTACGGTCCGGCGTCATGACTTCGACTTGCCCACCTGCCTGCGCAATCGTCTCGGCAGCCTGCAAGGCTGCGTGGTCGCCGGCGTCATCAAAAATGAGGACATTTGCACCTGGCTTGATGTCGCCCGAGATGATGTCCCACGACGAGATTACATACTCGTTTCCTTCGGCACATACCTCCGTATGGGGCATACCACCGGTCGCCACGATGACAACGTCTGGTTTCTCCGCGTTCACCACTCCAGCATCTGCAATTGTGTTGAAAACGAACCGCACGCCACGCTTTTCGCACTGGGCCATGCGCCAATCGATAATCCCCATCATCTCCTTTCGACGAAGATTCTGTGCCGTCAACCGAATCTGACCACCGGGATTGTTCATCGCTTCGAATACGACAACATCGTGGCCACGTTCGCCGGCAACTCGTGCCGCCTCAAGCCCGGCAGGACCGGCACCAATGATGACGACCTTCCGTTTTGTAGCGGCCGGTTTAATCGTCTGCGGCATCGTCACCTCACGACCGGTCGCCGCGTTGTGAATGCATAGCGCCATACCACCCTGATAAATGCGGTCCAGGCAGTAGTTAGCGCCAACGCACGGCCGAATGTCATCTTCCCTCTTCTCGATGATTTTTCGGACGATATGCGGGTCCGTCATATGCGCACGCGTCATGCCAATCATGTCGACCTTCCCGGCCTCGATTGCGTAGCGTGCAGTCGCAACGTCCTGGATACGCGCTGCGTGAAACGTCGGAAACTCCGTTTCCTTGCGAATTTCGCCCGCGAAGTCGAGGTGCGCCGCGCTCTTCATCCCCATAATCGGAATGATGTCGGTCAAACCTGCGTCAGTCTCGAGGTGACCACGAATGACGTTGAGGTAGTCGACGAGACCACTGTTCTTCAGTCGCTTCGAAATTTCAATACCCTCTTCCTTCGTGATTCCGCCCGGGATGATTTCGTCCGCCGTGTAGCGAATCCCGAGAAGGAAACGCTCCCCAACTCGCGCTCGAATCGCGCGCAGGACATCAAACGTAAAACGCAGACGATTGTCCAGTGACCCGCCGTACGGCCCCTCCAACGTGTTCGTGAGCGGGGACCAGAACTGGTCCATCAAATGGCCATACGATTCGATTTCGAGACCGTCGAGGCCTGCGGCCTTCATGCGCTCTGCCGCGTCCGCAAAGTCCTTGACGATGCGGTCAATGTCCCACTCTTCCATCTTCTTCGGGAACGCGCGGTGCGCGGGTTCGCGGTTGTGCGAGGGCGACACCGCCGGCAGCCAATCGCCCTTATCCCACCGAGTACGGCGTCCCAAGTGGGTCAACTGAATCATCACTTTGGCTCCGTGCTCATGACACTCATCCACGAGGTCCCTCATCCATGGCACAACTTCATCCTTATAGGCCAGGATGTTGTTGAATACCGGGGGACTGTCTTTCGAGATTGCTGCCGAGCCTGCCGTCATCGTCAACGCGATGCCGGCTTTGGCCCGCTCAACGTGATATGCACGGTAACGTTCTTTCGGCATGCCGTCTTCGGCGTACGCTGGCTCGTGCGACGTCGTCATGATTCGGTTGCGAAACGTGACGTGTTTGAGGGTGTAAGGCTGGAGAAGCGGGTCCGCGGACATGAGTGCCTCTTGGAGACGGTGGGAGCGATCACTGCTGTGAGTGACCGAAGATTAAGACCTATGTACACAGGTGTCAAGTGGAAGGACAATGTAGTACAGTCTGCATGACGGAGATGGATGACAGTTGCGCTGCGGCGCAGCAAAATGGAACTTTCGCTGCAGCACGGCAAGGCTCAATAGGGATCAGACGCAATGGAAGACGCACTCGACTCGGCAGACCAAACACTCGATTCCGTGCGCGGTTCGGCCGATTTGTGGCTTGAAGCTGCTTATGAATGTCTGCTCGAAGGAGGCGTCGACTCGGTTCGCGTTTTGACGCTCGGAAAGAAGCTCAACCTTTCACGCACAAGCTTCTATTGGTTCTTTAAGGACCGCAATGAACTCTTGGGTGCACTTCTCGATAAGTGGAAGCAGAAGAACACGGGTAACTGGATAGAGCGGACTGAGGCGTATGCCGAGAGCGTTGCCGAAGCGATATTGAACGTTTTCGATTGCTGGTTCGATGATGCAATCTTCGATTCTCGATTCGAAGCTGCAATCAGAAGCTGGGCTCAGCAATCTCCGGAAATCGCACGGAAATTGGCCGAAGACGATGCCGCTCGGATTACAGCGTTGACCGCCCTGTTCACGCGATTCAACTATGACCCGAAGGCAGCAGATGTACGTGCCAGAACCGCCTATTTCGTACAGGTCGGATACGTCTCCACACACCAGAGCGAGGAAATGTCGGTTCGCATGATGCGAATTCCAGAGTACGTCGAGGTGTTCACTGGCCGTCGCGCGAAGAAAAACGAACTTGAGCGCTTTTACTCACGACGCGGTTTTATATAGCTCGATTTTGACGCAGGAAAATCGGGCATTGCAATACGGCAGCTTTCTTAGAGAACATCAACTCGGTTATCAAGCAGGACGCAGAAGCGACAAATATGAAGCTCCGTTTTAGTTTGTCCAGGACGTTGAAAGTGCAGGATTTGCGAATCCCGGTTCCTATCCATTGGACACCGGAACATGGGACGCATCAGCTATCAGCCGAGAAAGCGCTCCGAAAGTGGCCAACAGAAAAAGGTTGGGCAGTGCCTGCCGAGATTCTGTTTTCCATTCACATTGAACCCGGGGTCCGCGGGTCTGCCTCGGGAACGCTGACCCTGTGCTCGTCAGACCTAGAGCGTGCCAACGGTCCAGATTGGTTTGCGCTCCATGATGCTTACCGACATAGCCGCTCGACATTTGGCAGCACTTTGGCTCGAGAGATGTTCCTGTTACCTGAACACCCATGGAACATTCAAGACGTGTCGGCGGTCATTGGGGTCATCCCGCGGGAATTGAGGTGCCGGCTTTTTCGTGAGGCTTACAGCTTTTCAGCATCATTACGACGTTGTCGCTTGCTCCATGTCTTCCTTTCCACACTCTCGCCAGACCACCCTTCTCGCGACCTGACCAAAGCGATGACATCCAATAGACATCATCTGGACACCACCTTCAAATCGACGCACCATGTGGCGCTCTCTTCCATTGCAAAGATGACCTTGCCCAACGTTTCGCCAGGGCATCTCCAAGAGCGCTTGCCACCGGCGACCAACGGCGCTTGTCTCCGTGGTTGAACGGTCGATTCGATTCTTTCGAAAGCGCATCCTAACGGTAAAAAGGTGCACCCAGGGCTGCAAAAAAAGCTGCTTTCCGACAATGTATCGCAAGATGCAAAGTCGCTGACTCGGCTAAGGAGTTACGCGCATGGAGAAATTTAGATAGTCAACGATGATTTAGAGTAGTTGACCATCTCAATGTAACTTGACGCGAGGCGCTGCCGCACGTCGCAGGAGCTGCGCGCACACGCTAAATACCATGCGCCTTACTCCTGAGACTGCAGCAATGTGCTTTCTGTAGAGTGATGCGTACATCAAGCGAGCGAGAAGCCCTTCCACGAGGATGTCTCTACCAATTATGCCGCCCATTAGACTGCCTACCGCGGATATGGAACCAAGCGAAACAAGCGACCCGTGGTCGATATACCGGAAATGCTTTACGGCGCGACCCGCGAGGCGAGCCTGCAGCGACTTCGCAAGATATTTCGCTTGCTGGTGTGCGGCTTGCGCGCGTGGAGGGACGAAGGTCTGTTCCGTCCAAACGCAACTGCAGCAATCACCGAGTGCGTAGACGCTCGCGTCGTGCTCGGCCTGTAGCTCACTGTTCACCTTGACCTGATTGATTCGATTGACTTCCAGTCCATCAAGCGACGAAAGGAAGTCTGGTGCCTTAATGCCAGCCGCCCAGATAGTGATATCAGCATCATGGCGTTGCCCGCTCTTCGTCACAACCGCATGCTGCTCGACTTTGGTGACTGCATCGCCTACTAGGACGGAAACCCCGAGCTTCTCCAGAAGTCGCGCCGTGGTCGCGGCAACACGTTCCGAAATGGCCGGAAGTATTCGAGGACCGGCCTCCATCAAAGTAACGCGAAAGCAGCTGTCATTCCCTCCAAGGCGCAATCCAAATTTCCGGAAGCCCTTTTCCATCCGAAGGAGCTCTGCTGAAAGTTCGACGCCCGTCGCTCCGCCACCAATAATCGCAACGTTCACCTGCTCTGGATTTCCGGCCTGGCTTGCATCGGTCCTTCGCATACAAAACTGTAGCAATCGACGCCGCAATCGCTCAGCTTGGTCCACCGTATCCAGCGGGACGGAGTGTATATCGGCGCCGGGAATCCCGAAAAAATGTGTTGAACTTCCCACCGCCAGAACCAGAGTATCGTAAAGCTGAATGCGTGGAGGCAACACTTCTTCATCGAAGTTATCGCCACCGACAACGGCTCCGATGGATAGTGTGCGGGTCTTTCTATCAAGCGCGACCATTTCTCCTCTGACAAAGTCGAAGAAATGCCAGTGCGCTTGTGCCGTGTAATCCAGCACATGTGTCTCGGTGTCAAGCGTCCCTGCAGCGACCTCATGAAGAAGCGGCTTCCATATGTGCGTGGGGTTTTTGTCGATGAGAGTAACGCGAGCCAACCCGCTTCGACCCAGAGTGTCTCCAAGGCGAGTGGCAAGTTCGAGCCCGCCGGCGCCGCCGCCTACTATTGCGATGCGATGCATGGACGTACCAAAACAGTTTAAGGAGAGAAACCCGCTTGGCTAAGTACTGGTTCTTGAGTGACCTAGCGGCTCTACATCTGCGAGCTACCGTATGCTCTCAGTTATATCCCCGAACTGCGGGATATTCTTCACCCGCGTCAGCCCCTTCTGCGGCGAGCCGCTCAAAGACCTTCGAAACGTAGCCTGGCGCCGCTGCAATCTGGGTAGAGAGGTGTTTGATTACTTCAAGCGGTAGTTCGTCGCCTACATCGTCCTGCATCGCAGTTGTCGCCATGTTTGCCTCCTGTCGTTCTGTTCGCACTGGTGTTGGGCGTGTCCTTAGACCGCGTAGAGCGAGGACACGTCGCTCCTTACGCGCTGAGTTTTGCAACCAATTGCGGCACGGCCTCGAAGAGGTCACCGACCAAGCCAACATCTGCTACCGCGAAAATCGGAGCTTCCGCATCTTTGTTGATGGCAATGATGGTCTTGGAATCTTTCATACCCGCCAAGTGCTGGATAGCACCCGAGATACCGACTGCTATGTAGACATCTGGAGCGACAATCTTCCCGGTCTGTCCTACCTGATAGTCATTCGGAACGTAACCAGCATCGACTGCTGCACGAGAGGCCCCGAGAGCAGCGTGGAGCTTGTCAGCGAGAGGCTCGAGCACCGCCTTGTACTGTTCGCCGGACCCTAACCCGCGGCCGCCCGAGACGATTACCTTAGCCCCCGAAAGGTCGGGCCGCTCAAGTTGCGTCAGCTCTCGCGAAACGAGCGAAGATAGACCTCTGTCTGCGGCCGCCTCGACCTTCTCAATGACCGCGTTCCCGCCGTTGTCACTGCCTCCTGCGAAAGCCGCAAGCCGCACGGTCAAGACCTTCACCTCGTCCAGCGACTGCACCGTTGCAATCGCATTACCCGCGTAGATTGGGCGCTCGAAAGTGTCTGCGCTGACAATGGTCGTGACGTCAGAAATCTGACTGGCTCCCAGCTTCGCTGCGACGCGTGGGGCAATGTTCTTGCCGAAGGCAGTCGCGGGGAAAACCAAGTGCGAGTACGCGGACGCAAGCGACGTCACGGTCGGCTCCACGTTCTCGGCAAGGCCTGCTGCAACATGTTCAGCGTCGGCAAGCAACACCTTTTCGACGCCTTCCAACTTCGCCGCCGCCGTCGCGACCTGACTTGCTTGATAGCCGGCGACAAGCACGTGGACTGGCTTGCCAATCTGGCGCGCTGCCGTCAATGCATGCAGTGTTGAGGCCTTGATTTCGATGTTGTCGTGTTCTGCAATAATTAATGTCGTCATTTCAAACCTCAATCCATCTTAACTGTATTTTTTACAGCGGTCGCCAGCGCGTCGGTGTCTTGGACAATCACACCAGCCTTGCGCTGCGGAGGTTCCGTGACCTTGAGTGTCTTGAGTCGTGGCACGATATCGACACCGAGTTCTGCAACCTCGACTACCGCAATCGGCTTTTTCTTCGCTTTCATGATGCTGGGAAGCGTCACATAGCGCGGCTCGTTCAGACGTAGGTCAGTCGTTACAACAGCCGGCAACCTGATGCTTACAGTTTCAGCACCGCCGTCGATTTCACGGCCAACCAGAACCGTGCCGCCCTCGATTTGAAGGCGTGATGCAAACGTCGCCTGCGGAAAGTCGGCCAAGGCGGCGAGCATCTGACCGGTCTGGTTTGCGTCGTCGTCAATCGCCTGCTTTCCGAGGATGATCAGGTCGGGGTTCTCGCGGGCAACAATCGCTTGGAGAATGCGTGCAACTCCAAGCTGCTGGAGTTCACCTTCCACCTTCACGTGAATGCCTCGGTCCGCGCCGATAGCCAAGGCGGTGCGAAGCGTCTCCTGACACTGCGCCGAGCCTGCGGAAACCGCTATGACCTCAGTCGCGCGCCCCGCTTCTTTCAGCCTGACCGCTTCCTCGACCGCAATCTCATCGAACGGGTTCATGGAGAACTTCACGTTCGCGAGTTCGACGCCAGATTGGTCGGCCTTGACTCGTACCTTCACATTCGCATCGACCACCCGCTTAACAGCAACCAAAATCTTCATTTCGAGCATCCTTTCGCGCAACTACGACTGGACAGATGAACTTTGAACTGCAAGCGCCTCGTCATACGCGCGCTTCAGCCGCCTAACACCCTCTTTAATATCTTCGACACCAGGGGCTGCGAACGAGAGCCGCAACGTGAATGGGTCAACCTTGTCTGCGAAAAAGGCCTTTCCTGGCACGAATATGACCTTGTTCTCGATGGCGCAGCTAAGTAGCGTCGCGGCGTCAACATCATCAATACGAGCCCAAACAAACATTCCACCTTCCGGCGGATGGAACTTAATGGCATCACCGAATTGGGCACGCAGCTCCCTGCAAAGCGCCTGGCTTTTGACACCGTACATAGAGGCGATACGAGACAGGTGGCGCTCAAGCCCGCCATCCATCAAATATTCAGCGACGGTTGCTTGGGTCCAGGGCGTGCTGCAAAGGTCGACTGTCTGCTTGGCCACAACGCAGCGTCGAGCGATTTCCGCAGGTGCAACCATCCAGCCGACCCGAAGGCCGGGCGCGACGATTTTCGAAAGGCTCGCGAAGTGAACAACCCAGTTTCGTGAGCCTTCCACTTGCGCAGTCAGCTCCAGAATCGACGGTAGCTTCTCGCCCGCAAAGCGAAGGTCGCCGTATGGGTCATCCTCCACGATAACGAACTTGTACTTCGCCGCGAGTTTGAGCAAAGCGACTCGACGTTCACGGCTTAAGCTCCCGCCAGTCGGGTTTGCGAAGGTTGGAACCGTGTACAACAACTTGGGAGCGTCTACCGCGCCCGATGAAAGAAGCGTCGAGAGTCGCTCTACGTCGAGCCCGGCGTTGTCCACGGGCACGGTAACTATTTGAGCCTGTTGAAGCTTGAACGCCTGCAAGGCCGCGGGATACGCTGGCTGCTCAGTCAATACCGCGTCACCAGGCGACACGAAGATTCGAAGCAAAAGGTCCAAACCTTGTTGAGAGCCGGTCGTGACGACGAGCTCATCGTTCGAACATGCAGTACCGCGACGGCCCATCAGAGCAAGGAGTTGGCTCTTAAGCTCCGGCAGACCATCGGTCGGCCCGTATTGCAGGCAGCGAGTTGGCGTCCGATACGCACGCGTGGCGGCCACATCAAGCCCCTGCACGTCGAAGAGGTCACTGGCTGGATATCCACCTGCGAATGAAATCATCCCAGGCAAGCTCAGATACTTGAACAGTTCGCGAATGGGAGAGCCTGAAGGGCTCTGGAACGGACTGGTGAACTCGTACATGAAATTACTCGATAAGTGACAAACGATGAGTTATGGCGTCGCCCTGTCTCAACTTCGTCCGGCGCAACACATTCAGACCCAACTCCGTCCGTCGACGCTTTTCGTATCAAACTAGAATTTGAGGATTCATTGTGAGCAGCCAATAGTCCCGTATCAAACGATATCTACGCACTATGTAATGCATAATCCTCATTACACGAACTGTGACGCGCAAGCCCTGTCGCAACGGTATTGAATTCAGGGGATAGGACCCACCCAGTCAATACCTTTCCTTTATAGCCGCACGGACTCGCGAACACCCTTGACATAAAACATTGGCCCGACGGAGTCGTGCCAACGCTTTAGCACTACTGAGAAGATGCTCGGATTAGACGACGTTCTTTTCAATGATTGGGCGATTCTCAAGAACTCGCTCCCAACTCAGCGAGGATAAATCGAGGCTGGAATACTTGCCGTTCAGAATCAATTCCGACACACCTCGGCCAGTTGCCGGCCCTTGCTGGAGCCCGTGTCCGCTGTAGCCATTGGCAAAGACGCAGTTGTCAATGTCCGGGTGGTATCCGATGATTGCGTTATGGTCAAACACGTTGTATTCGTAGTAACCAGACCAGCAGTTCTCGACGCGTAGCGCCTCAAACTCCGGAACGCGATTCGCAAGGGTTGGCCAAATGACCTCGTCGAAAATGTTGTGGTCAACTTCATCGAGCGGCAGGTCGTCGGGGTCGCTGTCTGCGGACGGGGAGGTTCCAGTGATGTACGTCTTGCCCTCTGGACGGAAATACACACCGGTCGGGTCAATCATCAACGGGGCATTCCTGAGACGCGCCGGCGACGATACGTTGAAGATGCTTCGGCGTCGTGCATAGACGGGAATGTTGATTCCCATCATCTCGGAAATCTTGCGAGTCCACGCACCGGCTGCGTTGACAAGCGTGTCGCAGGCATACTGCTGACCGTTGTTGGCAACTACGTGCGTGATTTTGTGACCTTGGCGCTCGAGTCCAATTACCTCGGCCGGCACGTAACGCGCACCCAGCGATTGAGCTTTCTTCCGAAGCGCTTGCACGAGTCCGTAACCGTCGAACCATCCTTCTCCACTCACGCCATATGCACCCGCCGCGAGGTCGTCAACGTTAAGCCACGGAAACTTATCTTGCAGCGCACTCGGCGAAAGAAAGTCAATGTTCGCGCCCAAGCTTCTTTGCAGGGCGTGGTTCTCGCGTAGGACGCCCTCGCCGGCAGGCGTCGCGAGGAACAGGTAACCACCTTCATGAAGGTCGATTGCAGGCTTGTTACCGTCAACCTCCAGAATGTCGCCAATGTTGCGTAGGAACCAGATTCCATACAGCGACATCTGAATGGAAAGAGGCGTTGAGAACTGCTGTCGAATGGATGCGGCCGATAACGCGGACGACGACCTCGCATAGCTCGGGTCCCGCTCAATCACTGTTACCTCAACTGCCGGGTCCGAAGCTCGCAAGAAAAATGCGATTGAACTGCCGATAACACCGCCGCCAACAATAACGACTCGAGAACTCACGTGTTACTCCATTTACCAATTGAAAACGCTCGTTATAGAGCGGAACGCAATCAATCACCGAACTGCGACTGCAAGTAGTTCAAGCATTCCCGGTAGCGAATGTCATTGCCTCCGGGAAAGGATGCTTAATCGATGTTGAAATCTATGCCTTGAGCCAGCGGAAGCGCCGACGAGAAGTTCACCGTGCTCGTCGCGCGGCGCATGTAACCCTTCCAGGCGTCGGAGCCCGACTCGCGGCCACCACCCGTTTCTTTCTCGCCGCCAAAGGCCCCGCCAATCTCAGCCCCGCTCGGGCCGATGTTGACGTTAGCGATTCCGCAATCACTGCCGGAGGCCGAGAGGAAGCGCTCGCTTTCACGCAAATCGGTCGTAAAAACACATGACGACAAGCCGTGATGCGCGGCGTTGTTCGCTTCGACGGCATCGTTGAATTCGCTGTACTTCATCACGTAGAGAATCGGTGCGAAAGTCTCTTGCAGCACGATTGAGGTTTGAAACGGCATCTCTGCAATCGCGGGACGGACGTAGAAGCCCTTCTCGTGTCCAGCAACCGTGTGACGCTCGCCGCCAAAGACTTTGCCGCCCTCGCTCTTCGCTTGCTCAAGCGCTGACTGCATACGATTGAACGACTGCTCGTCGATGAGCGGTCCCAACAGCATGCCCGGCTCCAGCGGATTACCAATCGCTACCTTGCCGTAGAACGTTTTCAGACGGTCAACTACCTTGTCATAGATGCTTTCATGCACGAAGAGTCGGCGCAGAGTCGTGCATCGTTGGCCAGCCGTACCAACTGCGGAGAACAAAATGCCGCGCAGCGCAAGTTCAATGTCTGCGGTATTCGAGACGATGCCAGCGTTGTTCCCACCGAGTTCGAGGATGGAGCGACCAAAGCGTCGGGCGACTTCGATGCCAACCGTGCGACCCATTTCGGTGCTGCCAGTCGCGCTCACGATGCTGGAGCGCGGGTCTGCGACCAGCTTGGCGCCGACGTCGCGGCCACCATTGATAAGTGCAGTGAGGCCATCAGGGGCGTCGCCAAAGTCCTTCAACGCATCCTTGAGAATCTGGTCCACCGCGAGCGCGGTCAACGGCGTCTTTTCCGAGGGCTTCCAAATGACAGCGTTGCCGCACACGAGAGCAAGTGCAGCATTCCAGGACCAAACCGCAGCTGGGAAATTAAATGCCGAAATGACTGTGCAAACGCCCATCGGGTGCCAGGTTTCAGCCATGCGATGGCCGGGACGTTCCGATGCGATAGTCAGGCCGTAAAGCTGACGAGACAGACCGATCGCAAAATCGCAGATGTCAATCATCTCTTGAACTTCACCAAGACCCTCTTGCAGGATTTTCCCCGTTTCGAGGGTAATGATGCTGCCTAGGGCCTGCTTGCGTTCACGGAGCTTGTTACCGAGCAATCGGACCAATTCCCCACGACGCGGAGCCGGCACGTTGCGCCAGACCTTGTAAGCCTTTTGTGCTTCCGTCAAAGCGGAGTCCACATCGGCCACAGTCTGACTTGCAACTCGGCCAACGAGGTCGCCATTGATGGGCGAATGAACAATGATGTCACCGGCTTCTGCCAGATGCGAGATGCGGAGGTCCGAGAGAATGGTCGATGCTTTCACGTTAATGCCCCTTATGTTTCCAATACGAAATTTCGGTAAGTTCGCAAACTCTACGCTTCCAACATTTACGCGACAACGCGAATTCAAGGTTTTCGCACGCTCGTTCGACAAGCCCCTCAATTGCGATGGGAGAACACTTGTTGAAATGGGAAACTGCATCTGCCGCGATGTAGATGTCCTTGAGGCCAAGGACGAGTGAGACTCGACACGAAGGGCTATGAACGAGCCTTACTTTTGCCTGCAGCGTGACAGCGCAAGTGCCCTGGGTCTTGAATACATCTCACCGCGTTGCCCCCGTTTTTGATGATTTGCTCGAGCTCTACCTCGCTTGTCGGTCCGACCCAGAAGCGCGCGCCACCGTACGTTGCAACTTCGAGCACCCCGATATTCTCGACCGTCTTGCCAGCCTTCACTGAATGCGCGCCGCAGGAATTATTGGCAATCATCCCGCCTAACGTACAACGACCATAAGTCAGTGGTTCCGGGCCAAAGGTCAGACCGTGCTATCGAGCCGCGTTCCGAAGAGTGTCGCAAATGACACTGGGCTGCATGATGGCTGTCTGCGTTGATGGGTCGACCGAGACGACTCGATTTACGTGCTTGCTTGAGTCCGCCACTGCTGCCACGTTGACGCACTGTGCATTCTGAGAATTGCCTCCTCCTCTCGTTAAGAAGGGAACGTCGTTGCGGCGGCAGACTTCCAACGCCTTAACGAGGTCGTCCACATCCGACGGCACGACCACATCAAGAGGAACCCGGCGACAGTTTGAGGCGTCAGATGCGTACAGGAACTTTGAGCCCGAGTCGAATCGAACTCAACTTGCTGCAGAAGTTTGCTCGCTTGCTTGAAACGGTGTAGCGACTTTCACATTATTTTGCTGCGTTTGCGGTCATCTTGAAGATACCGGTAGCGTTGCCTGCGTCAAAGCGCAGGTCCGTCTGCCAGCGATGTGACTGTTGGTCGAAGGTACGCTTGCGGGTGATGAACTCGTAGAACGAGCCAGGAACGTTGCGGCTCGTGAGCTTGCCGTCGGATGATTTGAACTGGCGCGTAACCATATCGGCTTTGTATGCGGTTTGGAACACCCGACCCGACCGCGACCGCTCAACATCCGGCTTCATCGGTCGGCCCTTCAGCTTCTCGTCATCGGAAAGCTTGAAAACGTCGTCCACGCGAGCCGTTGCATGATTGAACGCGTTGCCTTCTGTCGCAATCCAGGCCATCTCCGCCGACTCGAGAAGCAGCGTGTCATAGTCAACCTCATTTGGAAGGTCGTGCTGACGGGAGAACGCACCGACGATGACCGGCAAAAGCTGCTCAGCGGCATCAACAGGAAGCGACCCATCACGCTCAAGCTCAGACAGTTGCGATGCCGCCACCGGTGTAAGTGGGTCCTTCGATGAAGCGACCACGTTCGTGACCGCCTGCTGAAATTCCTTTGAGAATCGCTCAGGATGAAGCTCGCTAACGAAGAATTGTGCAATCTCGTCAGGCGCATCTTCGTGCGCGTAAGCGCGTCCGGTCATGCCCAGCTTGTCGAGCGGATAACGACCGTTCAGTTTGAACCCAAGCGGGCGGAGAATGCGGGTGAACGCAGCCTCGCCAGGCGGCAAAGCGCCGTTGCTCGACCAGCGGACCGTCCGCAATGCGCCGTGGTCGAAGAAAACCGAACCGCCGTTTGCTATCGCGTCCTTCGTGTAGATACGACCGTTTTCCGAACGCTGCAGCAAGTCTTCAAAGAGCGCCATGTTCATGGCCTGCGCCAGTTCAGCCCGAGTCACCGTCCCTTCTTCCCAGTCATCGAGAGCTGTCGGGAAGTTCAAAGTAGAAAAAAGTGTTTCGGTCTTCTCTTGACCAACCAGCTTCGTCAGAAGGCGTTCAACATTCGCATTGCGCATCGCTAATCTCTCGGGCACGCCCGCTCAAAAGCGGGAAAGGTTGAAAGAACAGCCTTTTGTTAGACAGGCGGTTCTGCATACCTCGAATTATTGAAAGACTTGCGCGCATAGTAAAGCGAGATTAAATTATCGCTTGATGAGTTTTAGGAACTAACATGCGTAGATTCAAGGTTCCCAACATGGGTGCGCTGATGGCTTTCGAGGCCGCCGCGCGTCATGAGAGTTTTACTCTCGCAGCGAAGGAACTTTTCCTGACTGAGAGCGCTGTCTCACGACAAATCGCCGCCCTAGAATCGAATCTCGCGGTCCGACTCTTTGTCCGGTCAAAGCAGCGGGTTGTATTGACTCGCGCGGGCGGCCTGTATGCAATGCAGGTACGCCGCTCACTTGAGACGCTGGACCGAGACACCCTCTCAATCATCGCTCATGGGACTGGCGGTGGTTTTCTCGAGCTCGCGGTTCTTCCCACATTCGCGTCGCAGTGGCTCATCCCCCGGCTAAGAAACTTCAATGACCGTAACCCAGATGTTCGCGTCAACATGAGCGTGCGAACGGACACGTTCTCGTTCGAGGACTCCCATTTTGAAGCAGCAATTCACTATGGAAAACCGACCTGGCCAGGAACGTCGTCCGACTACCTGTTCGGAGAAGAAGTCATTCCGGTCTGTTCGCCCTCGATCCTGACCAAGCCCCTCAAAAAAGCAAACGAGCTACTTGATTACCCGCTACTGCACTCCTCGACGCGGCCGGACGCTTGGCCGCAATGGTTTGCGAACGCGGGGATTGAAGACAACTCAACCATGCGAGGAGTCCGATTTGAACTTCACACTATGCTTATCGCAGGAGCAGCGGCTGGGTTGGGCGTAGCGCTTGTCCCTAAGTTTTTCGTTGAGGACCAACTTGAGCAATTGGGGCTCGTGATTCCCTTCCAAGCATCCGCAGTCACTGACTCAGCATACTACCTGGTCTACCCGACTGAGCTCAGTCACGGCACTCCACTCGAACTATTCAAGAACTGGCTTCTGGAGCAGGCGAGCACTTACAACGCCGCTCAAGGTCAGCCGACGTAGAGGTGCGTCGCGTCAATATCAGACGGTGTGTCGCGTCAATATCAGACCGGAAAAGGGGCCGCTCCACGAGAAATGTTCCTGTCGCCTGAGCATCCGCGGGCTATTGACGAAGTTTCAACGGTTATCGGAGTAACCGCTCGAGAATAGGGAGGCCGCCTCTTCCGCGAGACTTACAGCTTTTCAGCGTCGCTAAGACGCTGTCGCCTGTTGCATGTTTTCCTGTCCACCCTGTCGCAAGACTACCCGCACAGGGACCTGACGAGAACGATGACGGCCAACAGGCACCATCTGGATAGCATCTTCAAATCGACGCATCATGTGGCGCTTTCTTCCATTACAAAGATCACCTTGACCAATGTTTCGACGGTGCACCTTCACGAGCAGTTGCCGCCCGCGACCAATCAAGCGTGGCTTTTTAGTTGAACGCTCGGCTCTTTCCAAGGGCATCCAACGGAGTGCCGCTGTGCCTCGATACAGGCTTGAACGGCGGCAGGACACGTCTACGTGGCGAGAGCACTATTCTCGCCACTCCCGATCTGTTGAAGGTGTTCGGGTCCGCATGCCGGCCAGCGCAATGCCTCCGCCTTCGCTCAACGTGCAACCGTTGCCGTCTTTTTCGTGGATGTTTTCCGCTTCATTTGCTCGCACAGTTGTACGACATTCGGCACGTCGACGCCCAGCAGGGTATAGACATAACTGATGTGCTCCTGCGCGAAACGATCGTCGAGTGGACCATTTCCAACCAGCAGGCGCATGTAGACCGGCGCATACAGGAGTTCGCCCAACGTCTCGATGTTCGGCGGCACGCGCATGCGCGCCGAACTGCGCCACTCCTCGAGCATTTCCCGGATGAGCGCCCGACGTCCGTAGTGGAACCGCTCGCGGAATTCGCGCAGCACAGCTGGATCGGCCTGACCTTCGGCAATGATCTGTGCAACGATCCTGCCGGACCATCCGGCGTATTCGTGAATGAGCGAGATCAGATGCACCGCAATGGCCTCGCCGGGCGGCAAATTATGCGGCATCGGTGTCTTGACAACGTGGTGTTCGATGAACGCATCAATGACAACCAGGGCTTTCGAATTCCACCAGCGGTAGATCGTCGCCTTGCCGACGCCCGCCTCCTTGGCAATGGCTTCGATGGAGATCGACTGAATGGTGCGGGTCTCAAGCAGACGAACTGTCGCCGCAAGGATCCGCGTACGAGTTCCCTCGCTGCGCGGTCGGCCGACGCCTCGCGCGGCAGAAAGTGCTGTAACGGGACGCGGAGCGTTTGTCTTCATTTGCGTAACGGGAGGTCGGCGTGCAATATCGCCATAGTCTGGCGCACCGCCCGAGGCACCTGGGCGAAGGCGACAACAAGGCGGACAGTACATAATTATAAGACACATCGTATCTTAATTGCTTGTCGAACTGAAGCACACCCATCCGCAGCGTTCTCGCCGAACGTGCCAATGCCGCCAACGCGCCGCCTCAGGAAGGCGTTCGCGAAAGCGGCGGAGCATCGCGTGTACGTTCCGCCGCCCGCTATTGCTGAGGCCCCTGGCACGCACGGAGTCCGAAAATGGGCCGTGCGCCTTCTCCTGCGAGCGCCAAGCCTTCAAAGGCCGCCGAGCGCTACGTACTTGATCTCAAGATAGTCGTCGACACCATACTTCGAGCCTTCGCGACCGAGGCCGGAAGCTTTGACCCCGCCGAACGGCGCAACCTCCGTCGAGATCATCCCCTCATTAACACCAACCATGCCAAACTCAAGCTGGTCGACAACACGGAAGATACGCCCCACATCACGTGCGAATATATAGGAGGCGAGACCAAACGGGGTGTCGTTGGCCAGCGTGATGGCCTCTTCTTCCGTGTCGAAGCGGAACAGCGGCGCGACAGGTCCGAAAGTTTCGTCGTTGAAGATCAGCGCGTCGCGGGAGACATCGGCGAGCACGGTCGGTTCGAAGAAAAAGCCGCCGAGCGCGTGACGTTTGCCGCCTGTCAACACGCGAGCCCCCTTCGAGCGAGCATCGGCAATATGTTCTTCGACCTTCAGAACGGCGTCCTCGTTGATCAGCGGTCCCTGCGCCACGCCTTCATACATGCCATTGCCGACCTTCAGCGCGGCCGTCGCTTCGGCCAGCTTGCTGGCGAACGCATCGTAGATGCCCGACTGCACCAGCATGCGATTGGCCGCGACGCAAGCCTGCCCGGCGTTGCGATACTTGGCCGCGAGCGCGCCCTTGACGGCGGCGTCCAGGTCGGCATCGTCGAACACGATGAGCGGCGCGTTGCCCCCCAGTTCCATGCTGGTCTTCTTGATGGTTGGCGCGCACTGCGCTAGCAACTGCGCGCCAACCTCCGTCGACCCGGTGAACGAAAGCTTGCGCACCAGCGCACTCGATGTCAGTTCACCGCCGATCGCGCGCGCCGAGCCGGTGACGACGTTGCAGACGCCCCGCGGCAAGCCGGCCCGCTCGGCAAGCACCGCCAATGCCAACGCGGAGAGCGGCGTCTGGCTCGCCGGCTTGATGACGCCAGCGCAACCCACGGCCCATCCGGGGCCGGCCTTGCGCGTGATCATCGCGGAAGGAAAATTCCACGGCGTAATCGCGGCGAAAACGCCGATTGGTTCCTTCTGCACGAGAATGCGGCGGCCTTCGACGTTGCGCGGAACGATGTCGCCATAGACCCGCTTAGCTTCCTCGGAAAACCACTCGATAAAGCCCGCCGCGTACAGAATTTCACCGCGTGATTCGACCAGCGGCTTGCCTTGCTCCGCGGTCATGATGACCGCGAGGTCGTCGATATGCGCAAGCATCAGGTCGTAGAGCGCGCGCAGCACTTTGGCGCGCTCCTTCGGCAACGCCTTGCGCCAGCTTCGCGTTGCACGCGCTGCCGCTTCGATCGCGCGGCGCGCCTCGTCGGCGCCCCCATTCGGCACGCGCGCAAGCAGTTCGCCCGTCGCCGGATTGCGCACCTCGAGCGTCTCGCCGCTGTCGGCGTGCACCCATTCGCCGTCGATCAGCATGGCCTCGCGCAGCAGGCCAGAATCCTTCAACGGAAGCTTGACCGGTTGATTCATGACGTCGTCCTCACGATGGATTGCGCCCGACGAAGAAGGCCTCGTCGGGATCGCTGGTCGGATTGAGGCCGGCTAGTTCGAGCCCCTTGCGCAGGACGTTCATGTCGCGCTGAAACACGCGCTGCGTCGGATGCGGCATCGGCCCGCCGTTGTAGCCCTGCAACCATGCCTGATACTTCCACAGCATGCGGTTCAGCAGCCCGTTGGCCGCAATCGGCAAACTCGCAAAAGCCTTGCGCGCCGGGTCCATTGCGTACCAGAGCTGGGTCGCCTGATCATATTCGCCGGCGCGAATCAGCTTATGGATGCGCGGCAGCAGCGGTCCGTAGTAAGCGGAATAATTGGTGCCGCAAAACGGAATGTCCATTACCTGCGCGAGCGGCACGTATTCGTATTCCAGCGGCGACGAAATCACGACTTCCTCGTGGAATTCCCGATGCACTTCGATCGCCGACATGATATACGGCATGCCGCCTTCGGCCTTGATCGCGACGACGTTGGGAATCTCGTCGACCATCCGCCGGAGCACCGACAGCGGAATGTCGGCGGGATGCAGCCGCGAAAAGCCCCAGGCCGGCAGCGGGAAGACGATCACGCCGAGATTCGTCGCCGCGCAGATCGCCCTGGTGTACTCGAACACTTCGTCGTAGGACTTCGGATAGAAGTACGGCGGATAGCCGAGCAGCACGAGATCGGCGCCGGCCGCTTCCGCCAGTTTGACGGCCTCGATGTTGTCCTCGAGCGTGTTGAACACCGCGTGATGCACGACGATCAGACGGCCCGCAGCCTGGTCGGCCATGATGCCGCAGAACTCGCCATATTGCGCCTGCGTAATGGCGACTTCCGAGCAGGAAAGCGAGCCGACGAAGCCGTGTTCGATCGCCAGTTCGACGTCGTGGCGAATGGCTTTTTCGTTGATGTGCGTGAAGTCCCGGGTCATCGTCGGGATGGTCACGTTGGCGACGCCAACGAGGTGCTCGCGTGCCCATTCGCGGGCTTCGCTTCTGGTATAGCGAGACATGCTGTGCTCCCTTTGTTTCGTTCGTTGGTGTTGTGCCGAAGAACGTTGCGCGTATCAGCGCTTGGTTTCGAATTCGATCGGCAAGCGGGTCGCGAGCCCCGCCTCGATCGCCTTGTCGAGGATCAGTTCCGCCATGACTACGTCTTGCAGACCGCTGCCCACCGATTTGTACATGCGCGTTCTCGCACCCTGCAGCGGTTCATCGATGGCTCCGCTCATCAACTGGTCGAGACCGAACGATTTGTCGCGGAACGCGATGCCCGCTGCGTGAGCGGCGAGCATGTCGCCGGTTTCTTCGAGCACTTCGTCGAGCGTGTCGCACACAATGATGTCGCAGCGCTCGACCACCGAGACATCGATCTCGCGCTGCTCGGGAATCGTCGAGCCGATCGACACAACGGTCGCGCCAGTCTTGAGCCAGTCGCCGAAAAGGAGCGGCTGTTCGCCGTGCGAGCGGGCCGCGGCGAGCACGAGATCAGCGCCCTCCACTGCTTCCCGCGCCGAGGCCGCGCCGCGCGCCGGCACGCCGAGATCGCGCGTCACGGCTGCGGCGAAAGTGGCACGCCGCTCACGCGTCGGGCTGAACACGACGACCTCGTTCAGATCGCGCACGCTCGCGATGGCGCGCGTATGCATGGTCGCTTCGAGACCGCTGCCGAGCACAGCAAGGCGCGCGCTGCCGCGAGGCGCGAGCCGGTCCAGCGCGGCTGCGGAAGTCGCCGCCGTGCGAAATCCGGTCAGCAGATTGCCGTCGACAAACCCGGCGATGCGGCTGGTTTGCTGATCGAACAGCACGATCACGTACTCGACGCCGGGCGTCGCGGCGCCCATCGCCATCCCCATGATCTTCGCGCCGTAGTAGCGGCCGCCGACCGGCACCGCCGGCAGCGTGCGCAGCCATGTTTTGCCGGCGACGGCCACGGTGCGTGGCGGGCTCGAGCGCGGCGGAATCGGACGCGCATAGGCGGACTGCAATGCGCGTATCGCATCGGTCCAGACGAACACCGCGCGTGCGGCGTCGCCGGAAACGAATGCAGGAGCAAATGAAGTAGTGGTCATGAGCAAAAGTAAAGAGTGACTGGAACGATGCGGCGACTGACGTTCAGAATGGCTGCGCCAGCACGCCATATCCTTCGAACAGGAGTTCGACGGCACGCGCTCCGTCGCCGTGCGGGTCCTGCTCGACCGCGCAGATGGCGAGCGAGATATCGAAAACGCGCTTCACCCGCCCGCTGCGCCGCTGTCCGTACGCGAGCAGCGCATCGTCGATATTCGCGCAGCGGGTCAGTTCTTCCGTGAGCACGACCGCATCCTCGATCGCCATGCCGCCGCCAGAGGTCAACTGCGGCGTGACCGAATGTGCGGCATCGCCGGCCAGGACGATTCGCCCGCGATGCCACGGCTGCGGCATCAACAGAATGTCGAAGGGACGGTAGCTGATGTAACGCGTGCCGTCGCAACGCTCGAGCGCCGCGCAAAGATCGGGAGCCGAGAATCCGTCCAGACGTTGCCTGAACATGTCGACGAGCTTTTCCTGCGGCATGTGGGCGTGAAGCTTCGCGTTCTCGAGGAAGAAGTAGTAGCAAAGCTTGTCCGACAACGGCAGCCCGCCGACCATACGGCCGTCGTCATGCTTGTACAGAACCAGCCCGTCGAAACCCGGCGGACGCTCGACGGTAAAGCGCCACGCACCTTGTCCCGCATATTCCGGGCGATAGTGCGCGCCGAATACCTTCGAACGCGTTTTTGAGTATGTGCCGTCGGCGATCACCAGCAGATCGCAGCGCCCCGCTTCTCCTGTCGAGAGCCGATATGAAACGCCATTGCCATCCTGCTCGAGATCGTCCACGCTCGTGCCATAGTCGATGCGCGCACCGCTCGCGAGCGCGTGCCCTTCGAGCACCTCGGCCAGCTTCGGCCGCATGATGCCGATGGCGCCCGGAGCATCGGCGCGAAACGTGCGCGGCGGACGCCGCTCGTTGACGACCTCGCCGGCACCGTTGCGCACGCTTACCGTGTCCCAGCCCGAACCCGCCGCCATACAGCTATCGGCCAGGCCGACGCGATCCAGTGCGCGCAGCGCGTTACCGAGCAGCGAAATGCCGGTTCCCTGCTGATCCGTTCGATGGCTGCATTCGACCACCCTCACGTCCGCGCCGTCGCGCGCGAGTCCGTGAGCGAGTGTCATTCCGCTGATCCCGCCGCCAACGATAAGCACCTTATGCTGTGAAGCCATGACTGTGTCTCCTTGAAATTGTTGTCGGGCGAGCTCACATGAAGGGCGCGCGCTCCTTCGGCCACCACAATCCCTTCTGCGGCTGTCCCATGCGGTTGCGCAGAATGCCGATGCCGCCCACTTCGAGTTCTACCACGTCGCCAGGCTGCAGCTTGCGATCGAGTTCGAGCGCGGAGCCGCCGCCCATCGTCCCCGAGCCGATCACGTCGCCCGGCTCCAGCACTTCGCCGAGGCTGACCCACGCGATCAGTTCGTCGACGCTCCACAGCTTGTTCGCGCTGGTGCCCTTGCCCCATGTCTCGCCGTTGACCCGCACTTCCATTGCGATGGCGTCGAGATCGGCAAATTCGTCGATCGTCGTGATCCACGGACCGACTCCATAAGCGAAATCCTTGCACTTGGTCGGGCCCATCTGGATCGGCATTTCAATCGACTGGCGATCGCGCGCGCTGAAGTCGTTGAACACCGTGATGCCGAACAGAAATGGACGCGCCCGCTCCGGACTCAGATTGCCGCCGCGCCGGCCGATCACGTAGCCGAGTTCCAGTTCGTAATCCATACGCTCGATGTAGCCCGGCCACGGCACTTCCGCTTCATGGCCGATAACCGTATGCGGCGTGCCCTTGAAATAACCCGGCACCTTCAACAGGCTCTCATGCGGCTGATGGCCGATCTTTTCGTGGAAACCCTTGATATGGCCGACGAACGTCAAGCCGTCGCGGACGACGGACGGATCGCTCGCCGGTAGCCATTTCACGTCGCCGATCGGCAACGATGCTGCTTCGGGACGCTCCTTGTCCGCGCGGCGGGCCGCATCGAGAAACCGTTCGCCGAGGCCTATCGCGGCCGACATGCTGCCGGGAAACAGCGCGTCCGATAACCGGCGCGCCGACTCCGCGGTCGCGCCCTGCTTCTCCAATGCGAGGATCGACGCGCGTTTCAGATCGATGACGCGCCCCTCTTCAGGCAATACGAGTACGAGACGCGCAACCTCTCCGTCCGGCCCATTCACAGCGATTCGACCCAGCTTCATTCTTCGGCTCCAGTTTGTGAGTTGCACACGTCGCGCCGGCATCACCGGTACGACCACGGCATCGCGTTAGCAATCGATCCACAATATATACGATACGCGTCGTATCGTAAGCGAGGGTTTTCCTCATGCAGAAATGCACGGGACAAACCCCAACTGGTATTGCACGACAGAGAACAACGGGAATATTATGATCCGTACCGTATCGTATTAATCAATGGCGATCTTCTCTCATCAACAGGACGATTACAGTGAGAATCCTTGGACCTGACACACTGGTTTTCGGCGTCGACGACGTCGAGCGCTGCGCAATCTTTCTCACCGACTACGGACTCGCGCCGAAGGGCGACGGCGCATTCGAGGCGCTCGACGGCACCGGCGTCGTGATTCGCCACAGGGACGACCCGGCGCTTCCCAAGTGGCCGCTACCGACGGCCAATCAACTGCGCAAGACAATTTACGGCGTGGAAGATCGAGCCGTACTCGACGAAATCGCGCAGGAGCTGGGCAAGGATCGCGAGGTCAAATTCCTGCCGGACGGTTCGATTGAAGCGACCGACGACAGCGGATTCGTGCTTGGGTTTCAGATATCCGTGCGTCGTGCGCCGGCGCTTCCGGCCGAGCAGATCAATGCGCCCGGCGACGCGCGGCGCGGCGTCAACGTGCTCGGCGCACCGGCCAGCTTCGACGAACCGCCGCCGCTTCCCAGGACACTTTCGCACGTCGTCTATTTCGTGCCCGACACCGACAAGGCCGAGGCGTTCTATGTGAACCGGCTCGGGTTTCGCGTCAATGACCGGTTCGACGGAATGGGCCCATTCCTCACGCCACAAGGCACGCTCGATCACCACACACTGTTCCTGATCCGAACCCCGCCGGTGATGCAGGGGTGCGATCACTTCACCTTCCACATGGGCGGCCCGTCAGAAGTGCTGCGCGCCGGCTACGCATTCGCCGCGAAGGGCTACGAATCGTTCTGGGGGCCGGGACGTCACCGGTTCGGTTCGAACTGGTTCTGGTATTTCAACAGTCCCCTGGGTTGCCACATCGAATACGACGCGGACATGGATCAACTCGACGATTCGTGGGTGCCGCGCGTCGCACCGGCCATCCCCGAGAACTCGCAGGAGTTCCTGTTCCAGTGGCGCGAGACGTGGGCACCGGGAGGTCCGCCCACGGCGCAATCCTGAGCGTCATCCGCCATGTCGGAATCGGGTTCGCTGTTCCGGCTGCGCTGGGTGCGCCTGTGCGAACTGGACGCGCTTCCTTCGACGGGCGCACAAGGATTCGATTTGAACCGACGCGGCGTTGACGATCTCTTTGTCGTGCGCCGCGACGGGCTGCTGCGGGCATATTTGAATTCGTGCCCGCATTGGCCCGGCGCTTCGCTGCCGTGGCGAAAGCACGGCTATCTCGACCAGGGCGCGAACCACATTGTTTGTCACGGCCACGGCGCGATATTCACACTTGATGACGGCCTGTGTATCGCCGGACCGTGCATAGGTCAACACCTGCAAGCGGTGCCCTTGAGACTCGAAGCAGACAGTCATCTCAGCGCGCTATGTCCCGTGCCGCTTTGACCAGAATAGCGGCCATGCGCCGCGGCCTTCTGACGGAACATAGCTGATTGCGCAACAGGAGACGATCGGCTTCGACTTATAACTTCGTATAACTAACTATAAATCGTATAACTACAGGAGACATTACAATGAAGCGATACACGATTTACGGCGCTATCTGCGCCGCGGCGGGTCTTGCACAGAACTCTGCTTTCGCGCTCGAAAACGGTACCAGCAGCTACCCGTCCGGGATCATGACCGTCATGAGCGGCGTACTCGGCGGACCCGGAAATTATCTCTACAGCTACAACCGCTTCGAGGACATCACGTCGCTGCGCGACGGCGGCGGCAATACCAGCCCGCCGGGCGCCAACGGCGGCGTGCAGGCTCATGCGCTGCGAGCGGTGCACGTGTTCGGTACGCCGCCGATTTTCGGTGCCAACATTGCCGTGCAGGCCGCCCTTCCCTACGTCGACGGTACGCTGCATTTCCCGTCGTACGGGATTTCCGGTGGCGGCCGCGGTTTCGGCGACCCGCTCTTTGGTGTACTGCTCGGCTGGCAGTCGCCGCAGTATTTCCAGACCTTTGAGGTCGACGTAGTCGCGCCGACTGGCTCCTATGACAAGACCCGGCTGTTCAATCCCGGCACCAACGTCACGAGCCTGTATCTTGCATACGCGTTCACCTGGATGCCGGTGCGGCAGCTAGAACTAAGTTCCAAGATCAACCTGAACTACAGTAGCGTAAATTCGGCGACGCACTATCAATCGGGCGTTCAGCTGACTGCCGACTACGGCGTCAACTATCACATCAACCAGACCTGGCTTGTCGGCCTCGGCGGATACCTGAATACGCAGCTCAATGACGACAAGATCAACGGGCAATCCGCATTCGGCGACGGACATCGCACCAACGAGCTGGCCTTCGGGCCGCAGGTAGGCTATGGAACGCAAAAGTGGGGGGCGATGCTGCACTGGCAACGTCATATCTATGCGCGCAATGCGGCTTACGGCAATGCGCTGTGGCTAAACGCGTACTTCAAGTTCTAGCAGTGAGGGCGGCGGGAAATGGCTGGCTTGTCGGGCGTTGCATTTGAATCGCCCGGCGCCTGTCCTCGCTCCAGCACGCGCGCAAAAGCAACGGCAAGTGCGAGCACCCCGATCCCACAGCCGACGAATACATAGCGCACTGAAGCGTGACCGACCCACCAGGCGCCAATCGAAATCCCGAATGATTGCCCCAGAAACAGCACGCACGAAAACAGCGAAACAGCCGTGCCGCTCGCCTGCGGCGCCATCTGTGCGGCGTGGTTCTGCAAGACGTTGTGAAGAGCGTAAAAGCCGAAGCCGGCCAGCGCACAGGCAGGCGCGCAGCACCACCAGCGCGGCGAGGCCGTGAGCGCGAGCAGCGATACGGCGAACAGCAGCCCGCCCGCGCGCGCAAGGTGTGCATCCTTGAAACGCCGTATTACCCGCTTTGCACTCAGACTGAAAATCAGCCCTCCCACACCGTAGCTGGATGCAATCAGGCCGGCCCGCGACAAGGGCAAACCGAACGCCGAATTCAGATACGTCGGCATGAACGCCAATGCACAGTAGGCAAAACTTCCTTCGATGAACGTCGCAAGCAACACGAGCCGAACCCACCTTGCGCGCAGAATATCGCTTGTTTGACGGACGAATGTGAGTTGCCGCAGCGCCGCCTTTTGTGCAGTGCGCGGCGAGGCGCTTGCCGTCATCAGCGCGCCGAGCGCAAACGCAGCGGCAATCGACAGGAACGAAGCTCGCCATCCCAGGGACGCGGCCAGCGCCGCGCCACCCCATTGCCCTGCGATCATGCCGAGCACGGTTGCGCTGAGCAGGCGCGCAAGCGCCTCCTGACGCTGCTCATCCGCCGTGTTATCGCCGATCCACGCCATCGTGAGCGGCACGATGCCGGCCGCTGCAGCGCCGGAAAAAAACCTCGCTGCAAGCAGTTGATCGAGGTTGTTCGCCAAGGCAGCAGCGACGTTGCCGAGCGCGCAAGCAAGAGCCGCGAGCGCGATCATGCGCGTCTTGCCGAGCCAATCGCCGAGTGGTCCCGAAAAAAGTTGAAATACGCCATAGGCAAGCGCGAACAGCGAGATGGTTTGCGGCGCGCGTTCGACAGGCATCGCGAACTGCGCCGCGAGAATGGCCAGCATCGAATCGCATAGACGCATTGACGCCATGCTCGCGAAGCAGCACAGACAGCAACACGCAAAGAGCGGCCATTGCGCGCGGCGGATCATTGCCCGATTCGTACCCGATGGCATCCGGCTTCTCGAACGGTAAGGTGGCTGCCTGGCAAATGCCGCTGCTCGCACTCAGCCGCGCACGTCGAACACCGCGAACGGCGCAGTGGCGCTGGCAACACGCCGGGCGCGGGTCGCGTCGTAAAGGTCGGCCTCGACAAACGACACGCGGCCGCCGAGACGCTTGACCCGCGCATCGGCGATAAACTGGCCGACATACCCCGGCTCGATCATGTCGACGTTGAGGCTGATGGTCGCGCATGTGCGCCCCTGCGGCAGCTTCGAAAGCAGTGCGAGAGCCATCGCGAAGTCGAGCATCGAAGCCAGCGTGCCGCCGGATACCACGCCGTTGCCTTGCACCGAATGCTCGGGCGCGGTGAAGCCGATCGACAGCGAATCCGCGTTGCCCATCAACAAGGTCGCGCCAAGCGAGATCAACGCAGGATTCATGTGAAGCGCGACATTGCGCGCTTGCGTCGACAGAAGGTCGTGCAGCAACGCACGGTCGGGATTGTCGCGAGCTACCGTCGTTGCGCTTATTTCAGCCATAGCTCAGCCACGTTGTTGTGCGATGCAGATTTGCCGCTGACGGCCCAGTCCTTCGATTTCGGCTTCCATTACGTCGCCGTCGCACAGAAAGCGGTTGTAGTGCGTGCCGTTGCCGGCCGGCGAGCCGGTACAGATCACGTCGCCGGGCAACAGGCGCGAATAGCGCGAGATGTATTCGATTTGCCGTTCGATGCCGAACAGCATGTCGGCGGTCGTTTCGTCCTGCATGACCTGCCCGGAGACCGTCAGCCGCATCTTCAGGCGATGGGGATCCGGCACAAACGCCTTCGGCACCAGGTATGGCCCAAGCGGCAGAAAACCAGGCTGCCCCTTTGAGCGCAACCAGTCGGTGCCAAGCATCTTGTAGTCGGTGCGAGGAATCAGATCGCGCGCCGAGATGTCGTTGACAATCGCATAGCCAGCTACATGGTCGAGCGCCCGTTCGCGTGAAATCTGGTAGCCGCCTCGACCTATCACAACGGCCAGCTCCAGTTCCCAATCCGGCTTGTTTGTGGTGCCCGGCAGCACTAGCGGATCGAAGGCGCCGGAGACAGCGGAAACCGGTTTGGTAAATGCGTAGGGCTCGCCGCTCGCAAGCCGCTCGTCCATCATCGCTTCGGCCCAGCGCCGCAGTGCGGCCTCGTCGAGTCCTTCGGGGCCCACCTTCGCATCGACGGTGAGATCGACGACGTGCTTGCGATAATTCGCGCCGGTGCAAAAAATCTGGCGCGGCAGATCGATGGCCGGATGCGTGTGCAGTTCGGCAAGCGCATGCCATTGACCGTCGTTTTCCGCGACCTTGTCTGCGAGACGGGCCAGGGCCGGCTCATTCGTCGACCAGTTCTCCAGCAGCGCTAGCACGGTGGTCGCCTGCAACAGTTCAGACTCACAATGAACCGCCGCCAGTCCGACGAGCGAAGCCACGCGCTCATTCATGACAAGGCCGACAAAGCGGGCACCGTCGCCCGCCGAAAATGTTCCGAGCGCATATCGCTTCACCTTGCTCCTCCGGTGCATTTGCCAATCATCGAATCGTCGACGATGGTGGAATAGTCATTGTCCGCGCCAACCAGACCGAGCGCCCGCCGATGGGCGACGAGTAGCGCGACGCCCACGCGGCTCGGGTACAGCGAGTCGGGATTGAGCGCAATCATTGCCTCGGCCGCCGCTGCGGGTAAGCCGGCGGCGAGCACAGCCTGCCTCGCAAGCTCATCGTTCTCGCCGACGCGACGGCGAGCTTGCTCCAGCGTTCGCAGCCATGTCGCGACCTTCGGGCTCGCCTTGCTGCCGGTTCGTACCACGACGCCCTGGCCGGGAAAGTCGGGATAGCTGTCCTGCACGCTCGCGATACGCGTCAAACCCGATGCCGCCGCCATCGAATCGAATGGCGGCCCTAACAAGGTCGCGTCGCCCTGCCCGGCCATGAGCGCATCGAAACGCTCCTTGACGCCGCCCGCAGGCGTCAAGCGGACCGCGCCGGGTTCGATGCCCGCCTCGCGCAGCATCGCTCTCAGCGCAACCACGAAACCGTTCCCGGTCGCATCGACCAGCAGGCTGGTGCCGCGCAGGTCGCTCAACTTGCGCCATTGCGGCTGCGCGACCAGCGTCAGCGGCGTGGCTCGCTCGATCTGCGCGACCACGCGAAAGTCGCGCGGCCCCTCGCGGCCATTCCAGCCGATCACGTTGTCCATCGACGTCACGACCGCGTGCACATCGCCGGCCACGAGCGCGTCGAACTGCTCATCGGACGAACGGTTGCGCGTGGCCTCGACTGTCATTGCCTGTTCCTCCTGACGCGCGACGATGGCCAGCAGCGGCGGCACGAACCACATCACGCGAATCCTTTCTGTCTCCATGAATCTAGACCGTTGTTGTTTGAGTGCCTACATTACAAAACGGACCGTTCACATTTGTCAAGGCGATCTTGAGCCATATTCCCCGATCATGGCTAAGTCTTTTCCCTATTGACAGTCCATTCCACCTAATTAACGATACGATACGATTCGACTCGTTAATGGAAGGAAAATGGAGACTCTGGTAACTCATCGCGACCCGCAGCAATTTGGCGCCAACGACTGTCGCCCAGTCCGCCGAATCGTCACGGGCACCAATGCGCTAGGCGGATCCTGCGTCGTTTCAGACGGACCCACATTGAACAGGACGAATCGTCCCGGATTGCCGATTGCGCAAGTCGTCTGGGCGACCGGCGAGGCGCGCGCGACCGGCGACGAACCGGCGCCGCCCGGCCATGCGTTTGGTTTTCATTCGAAGGGCGGCTCGCTGCTGCGCATCGTCGATTTCCCGCCCGATGAGAATTACGACGAAGCGCAACTGAAGCAATTCCTCGACGACAGCGGCGTGCGCGACAAGTCCGGCGCGCGGCATTTCTGGTTTCACAAAACCGAATCGCTCGATTACGCAATCGTGCTCGACGGCGAAATCTGGGCGCTGCTGGACGAAGGCGAAACGCTGATGCGCGCTGGCGACGTGCTGATCCAGCGCGCGACCAACCATAGCTGGGCAAACCGCTCGGGCAAGCCGTGCCGGATGGCCTTCGTGCTGCTCGACCTCGTTGAAGGAGAACCGCTGTGAGCAAGGCGATCATCACCTGCGCGGTGACGGGCGGCGCGCATACGCCGTCGATGTCGCCGTTTCTGCCCGTCACCCCGGAACAGATCGCGGCGGAATCGATCGCGGCCGCCGAAGCCGGCGCCTCGATCATTCATCTGCACGCGCGCAATCCCGACGATGGCCGCCCTTCCGGCGACCCCGAGATCTTTCGGCGCTTCGTGTCGGCCATCAAGTCGGCGACCAACGCGATCATCAATATTTCAACGGGCGGCGGTGGCCCCAATATGCCTATCGAGGAACGCGCGGCCGCCGGCCGCGCGCTAAAGCCCGAGATGTGCTCGCTCAACATGGGCTCGCTGAATCTGGTGCTATCGGAGATGGCAAAGCGCGAGCGCGAATGGCGCCACGACTGGGAAGTGCCCTTTCTCAAGGGCACGCGCGGGCTCATATTCAGGAATACCTACGACGACATCGAATGGATTCTGGAGCACGTCGGTAAAGCCGGCGGCACGCGTTTCGAGTTTGAGTGCTACGACGTCGGCCATCTGTACACGTTGCAGCACTTCCTTGAAAAGGGGCTCGTGAAGCCGCCGCTTTTTGTGCAGACCGTGTTCGGCCTGCGGGGTGCAATAGGCGCGCATGCGGAAGATCTGCTGCATCAGAAGCGTACCGCCGACCGGCTGTTCGGCAACGATTATCACTGGTCGGTGCTGGCGGCCGGCAAGCATCAGATGCCGGTTGCGACGATGGCGAGCCTGATGGGCGGCAACGTGCGGGTCGGGCTGGAAGATAGCCTGTACATCAACCGCGGCGAGCTTGCGCAAAGCAACGCGGAGCAGGTCCGCAAGATTCGCCGGATTCTCGGCGAGCTTGGCATCGAAATCGCCTCGCCCGACGAAGTGCGACGCATGCTCGATCTGAAGGGCGGCGACCAGGTCGCCTTCTAGCTGTGCCGGGTATCGATCGGGCCGGCTCGCCGCGATGCAAGCGGCGGCCAGCAGGAGGCGATCGAGGTCGGTTGATGGCTCGCGCAGGCGAGCGCGTGCGCACGAACACCAAACACATTGGAGACGACATGATTCAGATTTCCCCTGGAGCCCGGTCCGCGCGCGTCGCTGGCAACGGGCATGGTTGGCTGTTAATGGCGAGTTGCTGGCTGGCATCGACCGGTGCCGTGCTGATCGCCCCTGTCCTTCCCCTGATGCGCCACAACTTCGCCGGCATTCCGAACGCCGATGTGCTGACGTTGATCGTGTTGGTGATTCCCGCGTTGATGATCGCGCTGTTCAGCCCGCTCGTAGGATCGCTGGTCGACGCGTTCGGGCGCAAACGTCTTTACATGACCGCGGTCGCAATCTATGCGGTTGCCGGCGTTCTGCCGTTCTGGCTGACGAACCTGTACGCGATCGTCGTCTCACGCGCGGTCATCGGTCTTGCCGAGGCGGCAATCGTCACGGTGGCCACTGCGCTGGTGGCCAACTATTTTTCAGGGGTGCAGCGACAGAAGTGGCTGACGATGCAGCACGCCTCGGCCTCCGTTGTAGCCGCCTTGATGTTCTCGGTTGGCGGTGGGCTCGGTAGCCTGGCTGCGGGCTGGCGCACGCCGTTCCTGGTCTACGGATGCGCGTTTCTGTTCCTGCCGTTTATCGCGGCGCTGATCTGGGAACCGGAAGAAGCGCACGCTGAACATGTACACGCGCAAAAGATGCCATTTCCGTGGCGCGCGATCGGCCACCTCTGCCTGCTGATCCTTTTCGCATCAGTTATGTTCTTTGTCGTGCCGGTTCAGATCAGCTTTTTGCTGAGCGCGCGCGGCGTCACCGCGCCGGCGGTCCTTGGTTTCGGCGGTGCGATCGCCAACGCCGGCATTCCGGTGGGTTCGTTCATTTTTCACCGGCTCGCACGGTGGCCGATCAATCGCCTTCTGGTGGCCGCCTTCGGACTGCTCGCATCAGGCTTTTTTATCATCGCATTGTCCGCAGGTGTCAACGCGACGATCGGGGGCGCTTTTCTCGCCGCAGCAGGCGGCGGCATGGCACTTCCGCTTCTTGGGACGTGGGCCCTCGCACGAGTGCCGTTCGAGCAAAGCGGCCGCGCCACCGGCGGGTATATGGGAGCGTTCTTCCTCGGTAATTTCCTGAGCCCGCTCGTCGTCGAGTCAATCGGCAGGTTCTCCGGTGGACTCATACAGACGATTGGGTGGATGGCCGTTGTATGCGCGGGAGCCGCTGTCGCAATCCTCGTCCTGACGCTTGCGAAACTTGGACCCATGGAGTCCGTTCACGCAGCACAGGCAAACCGGGTCTCGGTCGGTTGACGTTCCCACCGACCTCACAGCGCTCTCAAGGCAAACATCGCCATCACCGTTTCGAGGCGGTTGAATCGATTGCTGCACAGGGTGCATTTTTGAAATGCAAAAACGTGCCATTGCTCTTGTCCGACGCAGCTATCAGAATGGGGGACCATAGGGAAAGCGATCGGTCGACAGAGGAGTGTTAATGATCACAGCAATCCGGATTACCGACACAGGCTCGCCAGATGTGATGACAGTCAGTACAGGTGAGAAGACCGACCCGGCAGCAGGTCAAGTCTGGCTGGAACAGGATGCGATCGGCGTGAACTATCTCGATGTCACGCAGCGAAACGGCGCCGTGCGAATCCCGCTACCATCCGGACTGGGTCTTGAGGGTGCAGGTCGGGTCGTAGCAGTCGGCGCGGGGGTCGACAACGTCAAGGTCGGGGAGCGAGTCGCGTATGCGACCGGCCCGATTGGCGCATACACAAGCGCACGGCTATTTCCTGCCGACAGACTCGTGCCCCTTCCCGACGACGTTTCCTGCGAAGATGCAGCGGCGGTGCTATTCAAGGGCATTACGGCGCAATATCTTTTGAAGTCAACGTTTCCGGTTACGCGGGGAACAACTGTCCTTCTTTACGGCGTGGCTGGCGGCGTGGGCCAGATTATGGCCTCTTGGGCAAAAGCGCTGGGGGCAACAGTGATCGGCGTCGTGTCGAAGGCCGCGAGTGTTCAGGTCGCAAAGAACGTAGGCTGCGACGACGTGATTGTGTTTAATCCCGCTACGCTTGCCAATGAAGTTGCAAAGGCAACCGAAGGCCGGAAGGTCGACGTCGTCTATGACCCGATTGGTCGGATCTCATTCGACGCTTCACTGAACAGTCTGCGACCGCGCGGTCTTCTTGTGTCATTCGGAGCATCGAGCGGCGCTCCGGGTCCGGTGGACGTATCCACGTTGAACGCAAAAGGCTCGCTCTTCCTGACGCGCCCTTCGATTGTGGCCCATACGAGCACCGCAGCTGAATACCAGAAGCGCGCGAGGGATGTACTGTCTGCGCTGGCGGCAGGTACAATTTCGGCGCGCATCTGGCGCACTTACGCGCTGGCAGATGCAGCAACGGCACACGCAGACCTCGAAACCGGTGCGTCAGCAGGAGCGATTATTCTGAAACCATGATCCCGACTACGCTCGATACAACCCACGCAGACGAGATTGCCGCGCTACTTGCTGTCGCTTCCGCAGGTTCCTTTGTCGCGGCCGGCCGGCAACTGGAGCGTCATCCAACGGTGATTTCAAAGCGGCTCGCCGCAATGGAAAAACGGTTGGGTGTGCGGTTGATCGAGCGGTCTACTCGACATGTCAGGATGACGGATGCCGGTGTGGCGCTCGTCGAGCGCCTCCGGTCTGCCATTGGCTCGATCATGGAGGCAGAACAGGAAGCGTCATCAGGCGCCGCCGAAGCCCGAGGCGTCCTGCGTCTCGCCCTTCCTGCTGCAATGGGACGCCTCTGGATCGGTCCGATGCTACCCGAGTTTCTTGAGAAGCACCCGCAAGTCTCCATCATCGCCGATTACAGCGAGCGATTCGCTGATCTCATCGGCGAGGGGTTTGACGCTGCCATACGTATCGGTGAGCTCAGTGACAACCGGCTGATTGCGAAGAAACTGTGTGACCACCACCGCATCCTCTGTGCTTCGCCAGAATATGTGGAACGACATGGTTCACCTGACGCTCCCAAGGACCTCCTTCGACACAGCTGTTTGAGGTTCACGCGGCTCGCAACTTTCCCGGAGTGGCGTTTGATTCAAGGAGACCTGCACGAAACAATTGTGCCGAAAGGCTCGCTGACCGCGAACGACAGCGAAACTTTGCTGGCCGCAGCCCGCGACGGCGTGGGCATCCTCGGGGCAGGAGAGTGGCTCATGAGCCGTGATCTGAAGAGCGGCAAGCTGGTCCGGATTCTTCCAGAGTGGCAGCTCGATGGCTCCGGAGCGGTCTATCTTGTAAGGCCTTCTGCGCGATTTTCACCCGCCAAAACTCTCGCGTTCAAAGACTGGCTGGTGTCCAAATTCGAAAATGGTCCGATATGGGACCATCCATTCCCTGGGTGCGCGTTCCAGCGCCTCATCCAGTAATCTCAAACCTTGTACGGTGTTGTTTTGCTCAGGTTCGGTATCGCTTGTTCATTAGCTTCATCAGCTCTCTTCGCTGGGCTTTACTTCTATGCGACGCTCCTCGTCCCTCTTGATGGGAAAGAGATCTTTGCCTGGCGCATGCTTCTCACGCTGCCGTTTCTCACCATGCTGATGGTGGTAGGAAACGAATCACGATACATCACAGCTCTCTTCGCGCGAATCAAAAAAGAACCTTGGCTCCTCGTTGGACTTTGCGCAAGCAGCGCGCTGCTCGGCTCACAACAATGGCTTTTCCTCTGGGCTCCCATCAACCAGCGCGGGATGGACCTGTCGCTCGGGTATTTCATGCTCCCTCTGACCCTGCTGCTAGTGGGACAGATCTTTTACCGTGAGAGGTTGTCGCTGCTGCAGACTATCGCGACGGTGAGTGCTGCGCTCGGCGTGCTGCATCAGCTTTACTTCGTCGGCCACTTTTCGTGGCTCTCCCTTTTTGTGGCTGCGGGCTTCCCACTCTATTTTGCCGCGCGAAAGAAGCTGCGAACCGATAATCTTGGCGGTCTCTGGTTCGACATGCTCCTCACGTTCCCTGTGGCGGCTTATTTCATTTTTAAAGATGCCGATATGGGCGCGGCCTTCCAGCGCGCGCCCGGCCTTTACGTCCTTGTGCCGTTATTGGGTATGCTCACCGCGGCCGCGTTCATGACCTACATCCTCGCGAGCCGCAAGCTCCCCTTCAGCCTGTTCGGCCTCCTCGGGTATGTTGAACCGGTACTCATTGTTTTCGTGGCGCTCGCGATCGGCGAGCGGATCAAGCCGGACGAAATGATGACCTATATTCCAATCTGGACCGCTGTCGGGCTACTTGTTGTAGACGGCGCGTTACATGTGCGTAGGCAGTTCTTTGGCTCACCAGCCTAGCTCTATCGTTTCTTGACCTTGAGGTGGGTGGGTTACGCCGCCGGCGGCTTCATACCACCTCGTTACCGAGATCGCATGCGCCGGTAGGGAACGGCTGACGGAACAGCCGGTTTCCTCGCTGGGACAGGCCAGCTGAAACAATCCTCTACGCGACCTCACGTCGCACCCATACATGATGTCTAGTTGATTGCCAGGAGCCAGTCGCGAAAAGCAGCGATCGACGGTAAATCTGCCTTCTGAGTGGGGTAGGCAAAGTAATAGTTGAGCCCGCTGACATAGGGAGCTTCAAAAGGCACGATTAGATTGCCTGACTGCAACTCCTCCTCAACCAGGCATCGCGGAACCAGACCGACCCCAATACCTGTCGCCACTGCCTGGATCAGATGCGATGTCAATTCGAAGGTTGGTCCTAGATAGGAGCCGCGTAGCTTGACGTTGCAAGCATCGAACCACTCCTGCCAAACGTTCGGCCGCGTAGCGACCCTCAGCAGCAACAGCGAACCCAGGTCGCGTGCCAATTTGATGGGATGTCGGGCCAACAAGTCTGGACTAGCGACAACAACGAGTTCCTCTTCGAGCAGGCGATGAGATATAAGGCCAGGCAACTCGCCGTTGCCGACGCCTATCACCGCATCCACGCCTGCCGTTTCGAGATCGAAATATCCGATTCTGGAATGCATGTGAACGATCACGTTCGGATTTGCGGCGTAAAACGAATGCAAGCGCGGCATCAGCCAACGCGCGCCGAAGGTAGGCAGCACCGCCAGATTCAGGATACCGCCCCCCGACCGATACGCGATGGCCTGCAACGTCGCATTCCGTAGACCCGTAATCGCGACACCCACGCCGCGCATATACATTCGTCCAACATCGGTCAGTTCGATCCGTCGTCCTTTGCGCTGAAATAGCCGGACCTCGAGAAGCTCCTCCAGTGCTTGCACCTGGCGGCTGACCGCACTTTGCGTCAGGGAGAGTTCCTCGGCAGCCCTGGTGTAGCTCTGGTGCCGCGCCGAGGCCTCGAAAGCTAGCAGGAGGGACATAGAAGGGGTAAGAGTACGAGGATTCATTCATAGAACTCATGCTTAGGCGGAAAATAATACGCTTTTTGGCGTCGCCACGGCAACATAGACTGGCGATACACAAGTTTAGCGTAGGCTTCAGAGCGCCTGCCGCGCGTGAAAATCACGCGCGGTCGCGGGATGATCCCCAATGTTTCAGATGGAGGCGACAGATGAACGAACCGACCCATAGTGAGTCGGCACCGCCGTGCGCCGCACCGCACGACGAGGTTGAGCTCCCTGCCTTCGACGTACCGTATGGCGCGGTCGATACCCACGCCCACGTAATCTCTGGCGATTCTGCCTATCCGATGGTGGCTGCAGCCGCACGCAGCTATACACCGCCGCCAGCTACTGAAGGCAAATATCTGGCCATGCTCGACGCTCTGCACATGACCTACGGCGTACTGGTCCAAATCAGTGTGTATGGCACGGATAACCGCTGCATGCTCGAAGTGCTGCGGCGCCACGCAGACCGCCTGAGGGGCGTCGCCGTCGTGTCTCCCGACGTCACCGACCGGGAGCTGGAAACGCTGCACGAAGCCGGCGTGCGCGGTCTGCGCATCAATGTACTGTTCGGTGGCGGCATCGGCTTCGCGGCGATGGAGACGCTCGCCCAACGCATCAAGCATCTTGGCTGGCACATGCAGTTCCTGATGGACGTTCGCCACCTGCCCGAACTGATGCCACGCATGGCGAGCCTGCCAGTCGCGGGCGTCATCGATCATCTGGGGCACATGCCCGTAGCCGCCGGCCTCGAGGATGGGGGCTTTGCCGCGCTGCGGCGCCTTGTCACCGATCACGGTTACTGGGTCAAACTGTCGGGCGCCTATCGCATCAGCGACCGCTTTCAAACCTTCGAAGACGTCACTCCTTTCGCCCGGACGCTGATCGACGACGCGCCGGACCGCATGTTGTGGGGAAGCGACTGGCCGCACGTATCCTTGAACCGCACGCCGGACACCGGCAGGCTGCTCAACCTGCTCGCCGAATGGGCGCCAGACGCAGAAATTCGCCGACGCATCCTGGTCACCAATCCCGCTCGCCTCTATGGCTTTTCGTGAGCCTCGAGAGCCGCGCCACCTGATTTCACAAGCACAAGCAAGGAGACAAGGACATGAGTTCCTATCGTCAAACGAACCCGGCCGAACGGCGCGGGTTCATCGCCGAAATGAGTCAGACCGAACGTCGCACCTTTATCGCCGCATTCGGCGGCTGGGCACTCGACGCTTTCGATTTCATGGTGTTTACCTTTGTCATTTCGACGCTGGGTACCATTTTTCACATCGACAAAGGGCAGGCCGGCATGCTGGCCACCGTTACCCTGCTTTTTTCGGCCGTTGGCGGCTGGCTGGCCGGCATACTGGCCGACCGCATCGGACGCGTGCGTGTCCTGCAGGGCACCATTCTCTGGTTCTCGGTGTGCACGATGCTGATCGGCTTCGCCCAAAGCTTCGATCAGATTCTCGTGCTGCGCGCGCTGCAAGGGTTGGGTTTCGGCGGGGAATGGGCAGTCGGCTCAGTACTGATCGGAGAAATGGTCCGCACCGAGTACCGCGGCCGCACTGTCGGCACGGTGCAAAGCGGCTGGGCGATCGGCTGGGCAGTGGCGGCCGGGATCTACACCGTCGCCTTTTCCCTGCTGCCGGACGAGTATGCCTGGCGCGTCCTGTTCTGGATCGGCGTCGTCCCCGCAGTGCTGGTGCTGTTCATCCGCAAAAACGTTCCGGAACCCGAACTGTATCAGCGCACGCGCAAGCAGGAAGTGGCCAGCGAAAAACCGATGTCCGCTTGGTCCATCTTCTCGCCAAGACTGCTCAAGACGACGGTACTGAGCGCATTGCTCTGCACCGGTGTGCAGGGTGGCTATTACGCCGTGACGACCTGGCTGCCCACGTTCCTGAAGACTGAGCGCCACCTGTCGGTCATTGGTACAGGCGGTTACCTGTCGGTGATCATCCTGGGATCCTTTATCGGTTATCTGGTAGGTGCAGTTCTGACCGACCGCCTGGGCCGCCGGGCCAACCTGCTGATTTTCGCTGCACTCTCGAGCGTCACCATTTACATCTACACCCGCGTCGCACTCTCGAACGAGCAGATGCTCTTCCTGGGCTTTCCGCTTGGTTTCGCGGCCTCCGGCATCTTCAGCGGCATGGGAGCGTACCTAACCGAACTCTTTCCCTCCGCCGTGCGGGCCACCGGTCAAGGCTTCGCGTACAACTTCGGTCGCGGCATCGGCGCGCTCTTCCCGAGCCTGGTGGGCTATCTCGCAAACACGAGTGGACTGGGCGCGGCCATCGGCATGTTCGCCGGTGGCGCCTATTTCATCGTCCTCCTCGCCGCAATCTTCCTGCCCGAAACCAAAGGCAAAGAAATCTCCTGATGTCGTCCACCCATCCTTCTCGAAGCCGAAAACCCGTAACGGAGCAGCCCCTCATGATTCCGCGTCTCGATCGTCTTCCGCAGATCGACAATCTTTATCTGGAGTTCGCGACGGAACTGCGGATGCACGGTTTCGAGGGAGACATCCGCGGTGGGCACGCCGACCGTACGGCACTGGCTACCGACAACTCTATCTACCAGATCCTGCCTGCGCTGGCGGTCTTTCCCAGGACGCAACAGGATCTGATCAGGATCGCCCGTCTGGCCTCGAATCCGCGATTTCATTCCCTGCGGCTGTTTCCCCGAGGAGGGGGCACGGGCACGAATGGGCAGTCCCTCGGTGACGGCGTTGTCGTGGACCTGTCGCGCCACATGAACCGCATAGTCGAGATCAACGTCGAGGAACGCTGGGCGCGGGTCCAGGCCGGTGTCGTCAAGGATCAACTGGAAGCGGTACTCAAACCGCATGGGCTCTTTTTCGCCCCGGAACTCTCCACCTCCAATCGGGCCACCATCGGCGGCATGATCAATACCGACGCCAGCGGCCAAGGCTCGTGCCGATACGGCAAGACTCGCGATCATGTGCTGGAACTGGTCACGGTGCTGTCCGACGGGACGCCCTGGACCTCCGCTCCTATCGACGATGAGGAGTTGGCGGAGATCAAGGCGCGCCCTGATCTAATCGGACGTTTGCACCGTACCGTCGACGAAATTCAGAAACGCGATGCCGAACTCATCCAGCATCACTTCCCAAAACTGAACCGTAGCCTGACAGGCTACGATCTCGCTCATATCCGGGATAGTCGAGGCCAGTTTGACCTCAACAGTATCCTATGCGGCTCGGAAGGCAGTCTCGGCTTCGTCGCCGAAGCGAAGCTTAACCTGTTGCCCATTCCACTGTTCACGGCGCTGATTGTAGTCAGCTACGCGAGCTTCGATGCAGCCTTGCGCGATGCACCGCGACTCCTGAGACTGAATGCGACCTCGATCGAAACGGTCGATGCCGTCGTCCTACACCTGGCACGTGAAGACAATACCTGGCCTGCGATCCAGCGCTTTTTTCCTGATGCTGCTTCACCGCTTGAAGGTGTGAACCTGATCGAATTTGCCGCAGACGATTCTGATGCCCTGAACGCATCGCTGAGCGCTGCCCTCGCTTTGTTCAGCAGCGCGGGCAGCGCTTCTGGCGTGCTCGGCCATTCGATTGCCAACGGCCATGCAGAGGTTGAGATGGTCTGGGGTATGCGTAAGCGCGCGGTCGGTCTGCTTGGACGCCTGAAAGGCGCACGGCGCCCGATTCCATTCGTCGAAGATACTGCCGTGCCACCCGAGAATCTCGCTGACTATATCGCCGAATTCCGCGCCCTGCTCGACGGAAGAGGTCTGGTCTACGGCATGTTTGGGCATGCCGATGCCGGCGTCCTGCATGTCCGTCCAGCCATCGACATGAAGGATGCAGAGCAAGAAGAGCTCATTCGCTCGATCACCGACGAAGTGGTGGCCCTGACGCGCAAATATGGAGGCGTGCTGTGGGGCGAACATGGCAAGGGGCTGCGCTCTGAATACGCGCCGGCCTTCTTTGGGCCGTTGTACAGCCGGCTGCAGGACATCAAAACGGTGTTCGATCCACACAACCAGTTCAATCCCGGCAAGATTGCCGCGCCCGCCGGGCAGGCACTCCTGCGTCTGGACGAGGTTTCGACGCGCGGCCAACGCGACCGCGTCATTCCGATCGAACTGCGCCGGTCATTCCCGGATTCACTGCATTGTAACGGCAATGGAGCCTGCTTCAACTTCGATCCCGATGACGCAATGTGCCCGTCATGGAAAGCGCTCCGTGATCGCCGCTTCTCGCCCAAAGGCCGAGCCTCGCTGCTGCGCGAATGGCTATACCTGCTAAGCCAGCAGGGACAAGGCGATGATCTTAACGGGCAAATGGCGGGTGGCTTGCGATGGATCGCATCTCTTCCAGCGAGGTTTCGCCATACCGTCGCCAAACTCGGAGGCGAGTACGACTTTTCGCACGAGGTGAAGGAGGCGATGGATACCTGCCTGGCCTGCAAGTCGTGCGCGGGACAATGCCCGGTTAAGGTCGACGTGCCCGCCTTTCGGTCCAGATTTCTGGCCTTGTACCACACGCGTTATCTACGCCCAATCAGGGACTTGTTGCTGGCATGGCTGGAACCTGCTCTGCCACAGCTCGCCAAGGCACCCTGGCTTGTAAACGCGCTGCTGGCGAGCCGCGTCGTAAAATCACTGCTGTGCCGCGTCGGCCTGGTCCGCGTGCCGATGCTGAGCGGTGTCGACCTGATCGCCGAAGCGCGCCGCGCCGGCTTCGCGATAGCGACCCCGGCCAGTATCGCTGCTGTCGAAGCTCAAGCGCGCCGGGCTGTCATTGTCGTGCAGGACGCGTTCACCAGCCACTTCGAAACCGGCCTGGTTCTCGACACCCTTCGCCTGCTCGACAGACTTGGATTCCATCCGCTGCTCGCTCCTTTTCTGCCTGGCGGCAAACCTCTCCACGTGCATGGATTCCTCGGTCAGTTTCACCGCACCGCGGAGAAGAATGCGACGATGCTCAAGCGCCTTGAAAGCACCGGCACTCCCCTGATCGGCATTGACCCAGCGATGACGTTGATCTATCGCTCGGAATACAAGGAAACGCTCGGCGAGGCAAATTCGCCGCATGTCTATCTGCTTCAGGAATGGCTGGCCCAAGCGCTCGCATCAGCCGGGAGCCACATTTCGGACGACGTCGAACCGTATTTCCTGCTTCCTCATTGCACTGAGCGGACGAATGCGGCAGCTGCAATGGACAACTGGGAACGCGTTTTCACGGCTTGCGGCGCCCAGTTGAACGTCCTGCCCGTCGGCTGCTGTGGCATGTCCGGCACCTACGGGCACGAAGCCCAGAACCGCTCAACCTCCGAAACGATTTACCAGATGAGTTGGGGGCCGACGGTGGCACGGCATTATGCCGGTGGCAGGCTGATGGCGACCGGCTACTCTTGCCGCTGCCAGGCGAGCGCCATTGATGCGGTCGCCCTGCCCCACCCGGTACAAGTCCTGCTCGCACTGGTCGGCAGCAGAGCCGCGGTGAAATCCGGTCGATGACTTATCCTGGCGTTGTCACATTACCGGTCACCCGGCGAATCATGGGCGGGTAATCGGTAATGTGACAACGCCCGGTGGGGCATTGCTCCCGAGTTCAACGGTATGGTCCCGCGTGCGGCGCACCTAGAGTTGCCGCACACACGACATCCCCCTATTTAGAGAGTGTCAGCAAAAAAGCGCTCGCTGCACCACTAGACACCGTGAACTTTCCGCCTTCCCCCGTGATCGTTTCTCCGTACTCTACTCCCACAGCCTTTCCGTCCTGGCTACCGTCGAACGTCTGCCCGCCAAGCGTAATACCCGTCTTGGAGCTGAGAGTCGGCGCTATCATCCGGGTTACGACACCCGAGCTGTATCCAGGGATTGTAAGTGAAACTACACCGGAGGCAGATTGGTCCTTATTGAGCACCAGAACGTTAACCTTGTTTGTCGTTGGGTCGATTGTCGCCCATGCTTTGACATTCGTGTTTGTCTGCAGGTCCACAGGCAGCAATTTCGACTGATGACCTGTTGACTCCGCGAATAGCAACATTCCATAGTAAAGAGACTGTACTTCGCGAAGCGAGTATTGCTGCGAAAACTGCGTGCCGCTCGGTGGCGCGATCGACTTGGACGCAAGGTACTGCGACTCGGGGACGTTGAAGTGGAACGCCCCATATGCGTCCCATTGATTAAAACTATTCCAATTGTTGCTGTGGAAGTTAACCCCTGAAATTCCGACGTTCGCAAATTCAAACATCGTGTCAACAGCCCAGAGTGCTGCTTCAAACGCGTTACTCACACCATCCTGGCCCGACGACGATAGAGAATTCATCTCGGCCATTCGAAAGGGCTTCCCCGCGGCAGTGGCAAGCGGCACATACGCTGCGACTAACGATGGCTTGAGGGTCGAAGAGGTCGGCTGAAGCAAAAAGCCTGACGGAACCGTATTGCCTGCGTTAGCACCGGCCGTAACGTAAGCGTGCCAACTCACCAATGCAAGCGAGGATGCTTCTTGTTGAATAAATGTATTCAACTGATCCGTCGTAGCGAAATCGGTTCGCGGTGGAAGACGCTTCGAAAGTTGTGTGTTTGGGAAACGAGCAATGGACGGACCCATAAGCAGAGTTCCCGGATTCGCAGCTTGAATGCTATGACCAAAAGTCTGGAAGTCCGTCAGGAATTGAGAAAACGGATAAGTCGTGTTTTGATAAAGGTCAGGTTCGTTGCCAATTTCAACTGCCTGCACAGATCCACTAGGCATCGACTTGAGATATGCCGTTGCCTGGTCCGTTGCTAGCGTTACGTTCCCCGCTTTAAAGTTGACCCCGAGAATAAACGAAACGCCTGACGGCATGCTTTTGCTGTCTGCATACATCTGCGCAAAGGGTGGAACAGTATTAGCGTCGGGCTCTCCGGTACTGTCCGTCGAACTGCCGCCAATCCGTAAGGAGACAGGTCCGCCTCCATATTGCTCAAGATTCGCGATCAGCTGTCTATAGACGGGATTCGGAACTGCTGGTGATCCCAATAGCAGTTGCGCTTGACCCCACTCATGCGAGAACCCTAAGAATCCCGAGGGGATAGCCCTTCCCGGTTGTGCGGGATTCACAGTGACGCTTCCGACAGTCGTTGCAGGCGCAACGGTCACTGTCACGTCTCTGGTCGTTGACTTACCGACTTCACTGGTTGCCGTCAGATGGTATGTCGTCGTCTGCGAAGGCGCCACGACAGCCGAGGCTACAGGCGTCGCCGTGACACCACTCAGTGAAACGGACTTTGATCCGGAGGCCTGCCACGATAACGTGGTGATTTGTCCCGCCGTAATAGTGGGTGAACTGGCAGCAAATCGTTGAATTAGCGACGGGTCATCACTGCTTACTCCGCCGCCGCACCCCGCGATGGAAAGAGTGCCCAGAATTGGAAATAACATGAATAGACTTGCCCTGCTTTGACAGGTAAAGCCGATCGATTTTTCATGGATGCGACTGACATTTGATTTTTTCATGACATTCGTCCTCAAGTGTTTGAATAGCGCTAACAACATGGAGTCGCCATTCGATATCCGATTCAACAAATTGGGTGGATCCGAAGCATCGGGTGTAAGACGTGCAGGCCTACGGCGCATCGTCCAAGATCCTCTTCCAGTTGAAAGATGCGTTCGCCCCGTTAACCCTTGACGTCATACAAGAGCTGATTGCCCGTCACGTAGACCCCAGGACCGCCGTAGGCACAGCTTTATTGAGTGATCGTCCCAGCCGTAGCGAGCGTTCTGGAGGAATTGCCGACATACACGGTTGATCCTCCGCTGGCGGCTTTCCACTGCTGTGCGTCCTTGTCCCAAATGCTTAACGGGTGATTATTTCCATTCGGATCAATGTTCACCGTCACCGTTTGAGACGCACCCGCGTTCAGGAAAACTTTCTGGAATCCGACCAGGCGTTTCGGCGGCTCACCCGACGATGAAGGCAAGCCAACGTAGACCTGCACTACTTCCGCACCGGCAATCTTCCCTGTGTTGGTTACCGACGCGGTGACGTTATAGATTCCGTTGCTTCCTGAAGAAACGGCAGCATTCTGGACTGAGAAGGTTGTATAGGAAAGCCCGAACCCAAACTCAAAGGCGGGATTCTTGCCCATAGCGTCGTACCACCGATAGCCCATGTTAAGTCCCTCAGCGTATGTCACGGTCGGAACTCCGTTGACTGAGATACCCGGATATTGGGCGGCATTAATTGAATCCATGAACCCCTGGCCCACTTGCGGGAAGGTAACGGGCAACTTCCCCGATGGGTTCGCCACACCGAACAACAGGTCCGCGACGATATGCCCGTCTTCCTGGCCGGGGAACCAGGCTTCGAGTATTGCAGCTGGCGCCGACGCTCCCCCTTTGAGCAGCGTCGGATCGATTGCTTCGACCGCATTGTCTTTCAGAACGAGTACGGTCTTCTTATTTGTAGCGACAATGCTTTGAACCATGGCAAGTGTATTGCTGCTCTTCACCGTACCGGTTGTCGTAAGAGAACTGGCCTTCGGCCCGTACCAGTCAAGCGTGTTGAGATATTTGTCGGGGTCGACGCTCAAGCCGGAAGCGTCGGTGAAAGTAGCCTGATCCGCCCCTTCTTCGGAGATCGAACCGGCCATCACCACGACGGCATCCGCGCTCGCTATCAAGGTCTGAACGGCGGCGAAGGTCGAACTGGCTCCGTCGATAGTGGCGTTCGTGTTGGTATCGTCAACAAGAACAAGATGAACCTTCGCAGTTGAATTACCGAGACTCGCGAGTACATCCTGCATTCCCTGTAGCGGCGAAACCGTGTACAGCGCGGCAACGTCTGAACTGCCCCCGCCCGAACCCATTGGGTTTCCCACACTGCTGCCGCCCGCCACCGCCTGCTGCGCGAAGACCTGGGAGGCTTTGCCGACAATGGCCACATTCTGAACCCCCTTGCTCAGAGGCAGCGTTCCGTCATTCTGCAGAAGTACCGCTGATTGCTCGCCTATCGACTTTGCGACCACACCGTCGGTAGCTGCATCAATCGCCGTTTGAACGAGCGGACGGTCAAATATCCCGGCCTTGAACATCTGCGTGTAGCGACGGGCCAACGCCGTATCAATGTCCGATGTCTTGATCAGACCCGACGCGAGCGCTGCATTCAACTTGTCGGGGGTCCACCATGTCGTAACACCGGGAATACTTACTCCAGGCATCTCATTATCGAGCCCGGCGAGCATGGTCTGAGCCGTGCTATGCGCGGCAAAAAAGTCTGACTGCACGTAACCATCAAAACCCCACTGTCCACGCAGCACGTCCGTCAGGATATGCCGGTTCTCGCACATCGAAAATCCGTTTACGGAGTTGTATGAGCACATCACCGCGCCTACCCGTCCGTCCTTCACCGCCATTTCGAATGGCAGCATGTAAAGTTCGTGCAATGTCCTGTCATCGACGTTTTCCGAAATCGTCATCCGGTTCGTCTCCTGTTCATTGGCCACAAGGTGCTTCGCCATCGCGATCATCCCGCGGGACTGAACTGCCCGAACTTCGGCCGTACCCATCGTGCCCGTGAGATATGGGTCCTCTCCCATATATTCAAAGTTTCTCCCGCCGACGGGTAACCGGGCCAGGTTCATGCCAGGCGCTTCAAAGATATGGAGGGCCAAGTTCGTCCCCTCCTTCCCGATCACGTCGCCAAATTGCGTCGCCACAGCGCGATCGAATGACGCAGCAACCCCGATGGCAGATGGCAACGCAGTTGCCCTGGCGGAGTTGGGACTCGTTAATGCAGCCACACCGCCGCCGGCCGAAGACGAGGGAACGCAATCGTTCTGACCTATGCCGACTGGTCCATTCGTAATCCGGAGCGTGGGGATGCGGTATTTCGGGAGGCCGGGGATATGACGGGCTCCGTAGCATTGAGGAAGTTCAGCAACCACTCCGGCCGCACCGACCAGCTGCTCTTCCTTGTCAGGCAAAGCCATCGCCCCAACAAGCAGGGCGGCGCGTTGCTCGGGTCTCAATGACGTGTCCATCCACGGAGTCGGATTGCTTGCCGAAATCGTACCGCTATTGCTGTCACCACCGCATCCGTTCAATAGCAGACTGAATCCCACCATCATCGATACACCCGATTTCATCAGTAGCTTTTCCATGTCTCTCTCCTTTATCTCCATAGATCGCTTCATAGAGATTGACGTTAATGCCTCGTCAATTTCGTTTCGCAATCCTATTTGTAATTTTTACTGTCTCGCGGACCCACGCCATCAAATCGACTATTTTTTGTGCCTCACCCGGCTAACGATCTGTGTCGGGCTCACGAACTGCAGCGCAATCAGCACCCAGATCAGCGTAATCGCCATATAGATCATCGCCATCGCGTCGATCGATTGCGGCGCACGCACGCCTGTCGAGAATACGGCGTAATACAGCGCGACGACGAGCGTCTGCGTCGCCGGTCCCGCCGTGAAGAATGTCAGCTCGAACATGCCGATGGTACGCACCAGCACCAACAGACCCGCCGCGAGCATGCCGGGCACGAGCAACGGCAGCAATACGTAGCGGAAATAGCGCAATGTGTTCGCACCGAAGATACGTGCCGCCGATTCCAGATTCGGATCGATCTGCTCGATGAACGGCGTCATTACGAGGATCACGAAAGGCAACGCCGGCACGAGGTTCGCGAGAATCACGCCTGCGAGCGTGCCCGCGAGCCCGATCTTGTACATCACGGTCGCCATCGGAATGCCGTACGTGACGGGCGGCACCATCAGCGGCAACAGGAAAACCAACATCGCGAATGGCTTGCCGCGAAACTGTACGCGAGCGAGCGCATATGCGGCGGGCACACCGAGCAGGATCGACAGCAGCACGACCGCGCCGACCACTTCAACCGTCACCCACAACACGGCCGCGAGCTGGAAGTCCCTCCATGCCTGTCCATACCAGCGCAGCGTGAAGCCCTGTGGCAGCAACGTGCCGAACCAACGTGTCGCGACCGAGTTGATTGCGACGGTCGCGATCAACAGCACGATGTTCAGCAGGAAGAAGATCATCGCGCCCCAGACGAGCGCCTTGTACACACGGTCGCGCAAACTGACACGCGGTTTCTCGGATTTCACCGTGTGCTCCTGCGGCGCCGCAGGCCACGGACGGACAATTTCACTTTCGGTTGCCATCAGCCTTTACCTCCCGTCGCCGGTCCACTGTAGAAGAAGCGGCGCGCGCCCAGCATCGCGGCGACAATCACCAGTTGCACGAATCCCATCACGATCGCGATCGCAGAGGCGAGCGAATAATCGTAGCTCTCGAACGCGGCTTCGGCGGCGGCAATCGACATCACGCGCGTCGGCCCAGCCGGCGCGCCGAGCAGCACTGCCGACGGGAACACCGAAAACGCCTGAACGAACGACAGACACGCGGCCATCGTCAGACCGGGCACGAGCAGCGGCAGATAGATCCGCCGGAACTGTTGCAAAGGGTCGGCGCCGAGCGTCGCGGCGGCGCTCGCGAGCGTCGGATCGATGCCTGTCACGTATGACAGTGTCAGCAGAAACGCGAACGGAAAGCCCGACACGATCAGCGAAATCAGCACGCCCCAGAAGTTATGCGTGAGGCGCACTTCGTCTGTGTAGAGATGCAGCCCCTGCAGCACTTGCGGAAACCAGCCGTTCGGACCGAAGTATGAAAGCATGCCATCAGCGATCAGCACCGTGCCGAGCGTAACGGGAATCACGAGCAGCGTCGTCACGAACTTCTGATACGGCGACGGACGGCGCAGCGCGAACGCGACAGGCACCGACACGCCGACGTTGATCAGCGTCGCCGGTCCGGCGAGCTTCAGCGTGACGACGATGGTCGGCCACATCGACGTGTCGCTGAAGAACTTTGCGTAGTTCGCCCACATGCCGCCGCCTTCCATCGGGCTTAACGACAGCGTGAGGCCGTAGATGAACGGATAGACGAACAGCGCGAAAATGAACAGCAAGGCGGGTGAGACGAGCCACGCCTTGCCGTCGCGCGGTGCGCGCACCGCGACGGGCGTCAGTGTGCTCATGACGGTTCTCCGTCGTAGACCAGCGTGCGCGACGTCGACACGCGCAGCGTAATGCCCTCGCCCTCGCTGAATTCGCCCGCGACGCGCGCCCACAGTTCGCCAAACGCGCTCTTCACGCGAATCAGCGAATCGCGGCCGCCGTATTCGACCGTCGTCACCGTTGCATCGAATGCGTTCCCCGTGCCGGGCGCGGCGCGCTCCATGTCCTCAGGACGCAGCGCAACGGAAACGCGCTTGCTATCGAAACCGTCCATTGCCACGCCGACGAGGCGCACGCCGTTCGACTCGACCGTCGCGCCTTCGCCCTGCACACCTTCCAGCGTGAAGGGCAGAACGTTGCGATAGCCCATGAAGCGCGCGACGTGCAGATTCTTCGGCCGTCCGTAGACTTCTTTCGGCGTCGCGACCTGCTGCACGACACCCTCTTTCATTACAACGATGCGGTCGGCCATCGACAGCGCTTCGTCCTGATCGTGCGTTACATAAATGGTCGCACGATCCAGTTGCGTATGAATGCGGAGAATCTCGGCGCGCATTTCGATGCGCAGCTTGGCATCGAGATTCGACAGCGGTTCGTCCATCAGGATGAGCGGCGGCTCGATCACAATGGCGCGCGCAATCGCGACGCGCTGCTGCTGCCCACCCGACAGTTGCCCCGGCAGCTTTTTCTCATGACCGACCAGTTGCACCAGTTGCAGCGCTTCTCGCGCGCGCTTCACCGTTTCCGCCTTGGGGATGCCGCGCATCTTCAAGCCGAAGCCAACGTTATCCAGCACCGACATGTGCGGAAACAGCGCGTAGTTCTGAAACACCATGCCGAAGCCGCGCTTTTCCGGCGGCAGCCCGTCGATGCGTTCATCGTCGAGCCAGATGCCGCCGTCCGTGAGCGGCTGCAGGCCCGCGATGCAGTTGAGCGCCGTCGACTTGCCGCAGCCCGACGGACCCAGCAGCGCGATAAATTCGCCACGGCGGATATTCAGATCGAGGCCTTGCAACGCAGCCACCGATTGCCCTTCAGTATTGACGAAACTGCGGCAGACGGAATCCAGGCGCAGCTGTTCGAATTGGTGCTTCATGATCGCTTCCCTACGATGTTGGCCGCAGCGCCGCATGGCGCCACCTGCCGTCAAGATCTGCCAATATGCGCGATACGCACGACGTGTGCGGAATCGATTGATTGACTTTGCTGCGGTCACCAATACGCTGTTGCACCTTATCTGTTCTTCTGGGAGCCGACTTCGCGGTCCCACTTCTGAAACGCCGCCACCATCGCCTCCGCGCTGAGCGGCAGAACATGCGGACGATCGGCGAGCAACTTCGCGTACTCAGGCCGCCCGTACTTCTTCAGGACTTCCTGGCTATGCGCCGTTGCCTGCTCGACAGTTACGCCTTTGATCGCCGGGCCGGGATAGAAGTAACCGTCGTCGTAAGTCATGGCCTGCTGCGCGGGTTCGAGCATGAAGTTCATCAGCTTGTAGATCACGTCGAGCTTTTCCTTCGGCACGCCCTTGGGAATCACCATGTAGTGCGCGTCGTTCACCCACGTCATGTTGTCGAATGCCTGAACGCGAAAATCGGCCGGCACGATACCGAGCGCGCGCGGATTGATGTCCCAGCCCGTCACCGTCACGGTCATGTCGCGGGTGCCTTCGCCGAGTTCCTTCATGACCGCCGACGTGCCGCCTGGATAGTAAGGAATGCAATCGTTCAGCTGCCTGAGGAACGCCCACGTCTTGTCCCAGCCGTTGGTGGGGTCTTTCGGATCTTTATCGCCGAGCACATAGGGCAGCCCCATCAGGAACGTGCGGCCCGGGCCCGAGTTCGCGGGACGCGCATAGATCAGCTTGTTCGGGTGCGCCTTGCACCATTGCAGCAGTTGGTCCGGCGTTCTGGGCGGATCACTGACTTTGGCCGGGTTGTATTCGATCAGCGGGCCAGCCGGCATGTACGCGACCTCAAGACCGAAGCCTTGCGCGAGATCCTGCATCTTGCGCGGACCGGGCGCGTACTTGTCGAGCGCGCCGGGGAACGCTGTGCCGTTATCCGGCAGCAACCTGATCCACAGCTTCTGCTCGATGCCGGCGGCGAGCGCGTCGGTGCCCGTCAGCACGAGATCGATGTCCGAACGGCCGGCCGCCTGCATCGCCTTGATCTTGCCGGGCAATTGCGGCGCGGGTGCGTTCGTGTATGTGATGTTGGAAACGAGATTCGGGTATTTGGCCTTGAAGGCTTCGAAACCCTTTTGCGTCAACTGAAGATCGCCGGCAACGTCGACAATGTTGATCGCGACCGGTTGACACATTGCCTGCAACGACATCGAGAGGAAAAAGGTCGCTGCGATGCCGCCGCGGAATCTGGTAAATAAGCTCTGTCTCATAGTTTTCAATTTTTCCAAGCCGTGGATCGATAAAAAGTTATGCGTTCAGCTTTGCGGGTGACACGCGGAATAGCAGATGCACGATCGCGAACGCAGCAAGACAAGCCAGTGCGCCGATTCACAAGCGATCCCGCATCGGCTGGCTTACTGCTTGCGGAACGCCATGGACAGCAGACTGCATGTAAGTCTCCGTTGGGAGTCATCGCTTTGCGCGCCGCACCTTGTCGTTCCGATAGCGAGTGATGGGTACGCTCAACGTGCCGCAGTTTGGGATTCGGCGTGGGAAAACGTTTTTCCAAGATTAGTGCCTTCCCCTCTGTTTGGCTAGTAAGTATTAACGCTGAGTTACCCGAAAGAAGGCAGCGGGCGGGGAACCGCACCCGTAATTCGAACGGTTATTCGTTTGTTGTCAGTTGACGCAGAAGAGGAGCGAGCGGCCGCTTCGGCCGTGCGAAAGCAGGATTTAAAGCCGGGCTCGGCAGCTCCGGCAAAGCAACGTTGGGCGTCGGGACTCTTTCCGTCTACGACGATTGTGAAGGTGGCGGTGAGACGTTTTCGAAGAGTCAGGTCTTACCGGCCGCCAGATCCGTACAGACCGAAGTGGAGTCCCGGACGATCAGGCGAGGCTCAAGGATCAGGTGCGCGGTATCAGCTCGACCAGCGAGCGCGTCTACCAGCTTGAGAGTCGCAAGTTCACCCATCTTCTCACTCTGCGTATCAACAGTGGTCAGCGTGGGCTCGGCATACTCCCCATAGGGAGCATTGTCGATGCCCGTGACTGAAACGTCGTTGGGCAACCGGAACCCAAGCGCCTTGGCCTCTTTCATAAAGCCAAGGGCGATCAGATCGTTGTAGCAGATCACCGCCTGTGGACGCTGCGGACCCAACAAGACCTTTGAGCAGACCTGTTCGCCCGCCTGTGCCGTGGGCGCATGAGCATCGTACAGGTCAAGCGACAGGCCAACCTCTGAAAGACAATCACGCACACCGCCGATACGCTCATCGTTAATCGACGCCTGGCCAAACCCCAAATAGGCTATTCGCCTGTGCCCAAGATTCAACAGGTGCCGGGCCAGCATGTAGGTTGCAAGGCGGTTGTCGATGCCAACCGTCGGGATCGTCAGTTCATGCGAATGGCGCAGCATCACCACCGGCTTGTTCAGTTCGAGCATCCACGTCGATTCTTTCTCCGAAAGGCGCGAACTGATGACAAGCCCGTCGACGCGCTGTGCAAGTGCCTCAATCAGCGCACGTTCCCGCGCCGGGTTTTCTTCGGTATCGACAAGAAGCAAAGTGTAGTCGTGCTCAAGCGCCACCCGGTTTGCGCCCTTCACCACATTCGTAAAGTGCGGGTTGCTTATATCGAGGATTGCCAGCCCGATGGTACGCGTGCGGCCTGTAATCATCGACCGCGCAAGGGGGTTCGACCGGTACCCGAGCTTTTCGATCGTTTCCTTCAGCCGGGATTCGACCTCGGGCGAAAAGCGTTTGGTGCCGTTGACGTATTTCGACACGGTCGCAACAGATACCTCTGCTGCCATGGCGACGTCGCGGATCGTGGGGGACGCGTTCTTCATGAAAAAGGAGGTTTGAGAATTTGGCGATGCGATTGTCGCAGAAAGAAGGCAAGCACAGGGAACAGCGCCTCAACGCATCTGACGTTCTCCAAGCGTAGTTGAGCATTGACGCCTCCATCGCTCACGGCTATATTGGGAAAACGTTTTTCTTTTGACTAAGCCCTTTATGTCCCAGCAGCCCCTCTCACAGAAACCGTTTGGCCGCCTCCTCCTCACGGGCGCAGCTGGCAACCTCGGCCGCCAGCTGCGCGCCAGTTTGGCCTCCTGGGCCGGAGTCGTGCGCCTCACCGACATCGTGGACGTGGGCGATGCAGCGTCGGGCGAAGAAACAAGCATCGTCGACCTGGCGGACCGGAGTGCGGTGATGAAGCTCGTTGATGGAGTAGATGCCATCGTTCACCTGGGCGGAATTTCGGTTGACGCTCCCTTCGACGATCTCCTTGAAGCGAACATCCGCGGCACGTACAACCTGTACGAAGCGGCGCGCAAACACGGAGTGAAGCGCGTCGTGTTCGCGAGCTCGAATCACGCAATCGGTTTCCATCCCGTTACCGAAGTGCTCGACAAGGATGCGTCGCAACGTCCGGACAGCCTCTACGGCGTAACGAAGTGCTTTGGCGAATCGCTGTCGCGCTACTACTTTGACCGCTTCGGTATGGAGACGGTGTGCCTGCGAATCGGGTCGTCGTTCGAAGAGCCGAAGAATCCGCGCATGCTCGTCACGTATCTGAGCTATCGTGACTTCATCGAACTGGTGCGCTGCTCGCTATTCACGAATCGCGTGGGCCATGTGGTCGTCTATGGCGCATCGGACAATCCGATAAAGTGGTGGGACAACACAAAGGCCGGCTTCCTGGGCTTCCGTCCGCGCGACAGTTCGGCGCAATTCGCCGACCGTTTCCCGGTGACGGCGCCGACGGCCGAATTGCCCGATCCAGAGCAGCGGTTCCAGGGAGGCCCGTTCGTCCTCGGAGAGCCGATGCAATGAGCCAGTCAATAAGGGGCGGCAATAAGGTGTCGCGTCGGTGACAGACGACGCCATCCTGACGCCAGGTCGAGCTTCAAAATAGCTTTCCCATTGCGGGTGGAACGTGTTGGCGGCAGCCTTGATTTTCCGGTGCCTTCGGATCGGCGTGCTGGCAGTATCGTATAGTGTCAGGAGTTAGGCTTTTCCGTGCTGAGCGTTTTGCCGGTGGTCGTTCCAAAGACGCAGCGTTGTCCGCCAACGGTACAGAAATATTTCCGTTGAACCCAGCGTGCGCCTTTGTTCGGATGCCGCCGCCACGCCCACTGCCATACACATTACAAGATCGTGTGACCAATTGAGCTGAAGATCTGTTTCGCCGCCGCAACATGACTATGATAGCGGCCCGCATGCCGGGTACAGCACCGCCAACACTACATCGCTGGCTCAACCATGGCTTCGCCGCCGACGAACAACCGACGCCCGGTCCCCATTACCGACGCCCTGTGTAGCCACTTCGTTGATAACAGTCCCGACGGGTAGTCCTGCCGACCGCAACGCGGCGCTTCCCGTCAAACGGTGTTGCAGCGTGTAAATCTCGGCAAGCGTTGCGGCGTGTAAAGCGCGGCAAGCTCGACGCCGTCCTGGGTCGTGGCGGACGATGCAAAGGCTTGCGCATGAAGGTCTCCAACGATCCGCGCCGAACTTCTTCGAACACACTTAATTGCCCAGATGGCATTGCTATGAGCGATCCAAGCAGCTACGGATATCGGCCTCCCGAATCCACCGCGCGCACTGGGGGCGCCCCAGCGCTGTGAAGCATTGCTCGATTGCGTCTGCGGCGGACCGGCGAAGCGGAATCCATACGAATTCGGGTCCGCCCCTGTCTCAGCGACGGACTCCGAGGCGAGCAAATGCAGCGCCTGCTGCGACTGCTGCGCCCTGTCGACCATGCATGAAATTTCTAGCGGCCGCATTTTTGTCCCATCGCCCTCTGGGATGTATAACCGTCTCAGCGGCCATGGCCGGTGGCCACCCCGTTTGCGTGACGACGCTGCTTCGAGTCCGGACTTCTGTGTAGACCATGTGATGCCGTCCACGCCCGATGTCCGTTTCCCCCCTGATTCCGAGTCACCCGTTTGATGGCGAGTACCTTGCCTCAGACCAACCACCGCTTGATCGCCTCAACCATCGTCGACGTGGAAATTCCGTAGCGGTCATGGAGCGTAGGTAACGCACCGGCAGCAAGGAACGCATCCGGCAGTCCCACCTGCCGGAACGGATAGGACACGCCCGCGCGCATCAGTTCCGCCGCCACCGCTTCGCCGAGACCGCCAATTACCGTGTGATTCTCCGCTACCACCACGAGCCGACCCGAGCGCTTCGCTTCGCTTCGCGGAGAATCGTCTTGGTGTCGAGCGGCTTGACGGTCGGTACGTGCAGCACGCCCACGTCGATCCGATCTTTTTCAGACGCCTTCGCCGCTTCAAGTGCGCGCATCGTCATGATGCCGGAGGAGATGATCAGCACGTCGGCGCCGTCGCGCAGCATCTTCGCTTTGCCGAAGGTGTAGTCGTATTCGTCGAGCACAGCAGGTACGTTGCCGCGTAGCAGGCGCGCGTATACCGGTCCTTTATGTGCGGAAATCGCCGGCACCATCTGCTCGATATCGAGCGCATCGCACGGGTCGATCACCGTCATGTTCGGCATCGCGCGCATCAACGCGATATCTTCAGCCGCCTGGTGGCTCGGACCATAGCCAGTAGTCAGACCCGGCAATGCGCAGACGATCTTGGCGTCGAGGTTGTCCTCGGCGATGGCCTGATGCATGAAGTCATAGGCACGGCGCGTAGCGAATACCGCATAGGTCGTGACGAACGGTTGGGCGCCCGCGTGCGCAAGGCCGGCCGCGGCGCCCATCAGCAATTGCTCCGCCATGCCCATCTGGTAGTAGCGCTCGGGAAACTCCCTGGCGAAAATGTGCAGGTCGGTGTACTGCTTCCAGTGGCTGGCCGACATGACGCCTTCTCAGATCGCGCCTTCATCCAGTTCGCCGTCAGAGAACAGCGTGTACACGAACGAAGCAGAATGCTTGCGCTTGAGTCCGAGGCACCGTCCGACCGCGATGGTCAGGCCGTGGCCGAGCGAACCGCCGGACATCTCCATGCCAGGCGTATAGCTGGCCATGCCGGACATTGGCAAGCGGCTATCGTCGCTGCCGTAAGTTTCTAGCTCTTCGGCCGGCAGAATGCCTGCTTTGAGCAGCGCCGCATACAGCGCGATCGCGTAATGTCCGTTGGACAGCAGGAAGCGGTCGCGGTCCTCCCACTCAGGGTCGTCCGTGCGATAGCGCATCGCGCCAAAGTAAGCAACGGCCAGCACATCGGCGATGTCGAGCGCCTGCCCGATGTAGCCTTGTCCCTGGACTTCGCCCATCAACAGGGCGTTTCTGCGGATACGGTAAGCGTGCTCGGCAAGCGATGCCGTCGAGGCATTGGATGGACTGTTCATCTCGTCTCCTGTGATCAGTCGGAATGGGTGAAGGAGGTTCAGCGGTTCACGGTTTTAGCGGGCACCAGGAAGACAAGGCAGGCACCGAGCGTGATAGCGGTCGAGATGAAGATCAGCCCCGCTGTTGACTTACCTGTCAGGTCGTTCAGCCAGCCCACGATCGCTGGAGAAAAGAAGCCGGCGAGATTGGCGACGCAGTTCACGGCAGCTATTCCGACTCCGCAGACATGCCGCCTAGCAAGGCTGTCGGCAACGACCAGAACTGCGACGACGAGGCGAGGATGCCTGCTGCCGCGATACTCAAACAGACGATCGAGGCGGGGATGCTGCCGAGCGTGGGCAATACGGCGAAGCCCGCGGCGGCGACCAGCATGGGAATCGCCAGGTGCAGCCGGCGCTCGCGGCGACGGTCAGCGCTCATGCCGATCAAGGGCAGCGCGATGATGGCGCACCGATACGGGATCGCAGTGAACAGTCCCACCCACAGCGGATCGGCAACGCCGGACTTGCGGATGATCGTCGGCAGCCAGAACGTCAGACCGTACTGGCCGAGCACGATGCAGAAGTAGATCGCGGCCATAAGCCACAAGCGACGGTCCCCAATGAACGATCTGACCGAGATGTGGGCGGTCTTATGCGCGTTATCGCTCGCGACATTGCGTGCGCGACATTGCGTGCGAGCAGGGTCTTTTCCGATTCGGTGAGCCACTTTGCCTTGACAATGCTGTCATCGAGATACAGCAGGATCGCTATACCGAGCACGAGCGAGGGCAGCGCTTCGAGCAGGAACAGCCATTTCCAGCCGGCCATATTCAGCGTGCCATGCAGCGAGTGCAAAATCCAGCCCGCAAGCGGCCGCCGATTATGCCGGCCAGCGGAATTGCCATAAAAAACAGCGAGAGCGCCTTCGCTCGGCGAGCAGCCGGAAACCAGTAGGTCAGATAGAGAATTACGCCAGGTGCGAAGCCCGCTTCAGCGACGCCCAGCAGAAATCGCAACACGTAGAACGCCGTCGGTGATTACACAAAAACGAAGCTCGCGGAAATCACCGCCCACGTGAGCATGATTCGCGCGAGCCATTTGCGCGCGCCGACACAGTGAAGGACGAGGTTGCTCGGCACATCGAACAGAAAATAGCCGAGAAAGAAGATGCCCGCGCCCATGCCGTAGACGGTCTCGCTAAAGCGCAGATCGTTGAGCATCTGAAGCTTCGCGAAGCCGACGTTGACCCGATCGAGATATGCGCCAAGGTAGCACAGCATGAGGAATGGGATAAGCCGACGGCTTACTTTCGCGTAGGTCTTCGATTCGAAGCTGGGCGAGTCGGCAAGGGGCAACACGCCGCCTTCGATGGGCGAAGCGGTATTCTTGGATTTCATGTTTTGTCTCCATCCACCGGCCCCGGGTTCGCCCGGGTACCTGCAATTCAGCGCCCTCTCTCGGGCGCACGCTGTCAGTCAATGAATAAGCATGGCGCCGTTCACGTCGAGTGTGATGCCGGTGAGATACGTTGACAGATCGCTCACCAGAAAGAGGCACGCGTTTGCGACATCGGCAGCATCGCCAAACCGGCCAAGCGGAATGCCTTTGATGATGTCCACGCGCATCTCCGCGGTGAGTTTGTCGCCGGTAATGTCGGTCTGGATCAGACCGGGCGTGATCGAGTTGATGCGAATGCTGTCGGGACCGAACTCTCGCGCCATCGCACGGGCGAGACCGATTACGCCGGCCTTCGCGGCGCTGTAATGGGGGCCGCCGAAAATACCACCGCCTCGTTGCGCGGACACCGACGACATGCACACGATGCTGCCACCCTTCTGCTCTTTCATCGCCGGCAATACGGCCTGCGACATGTAGAACGTGCCGCGCAGATTGCCGTCGACGATTGCGTCGAAGTCCTCGGCGGTGATGTCCAGCGTGCGCACTGGCTGCGTGATGCCGGCGTTGTTGATGAGGCCGTCAATGCGGCCGTATCGCTCGAGCGTCTCCTTCGCGCAGGTCGAGGATCACGATGCGCGCGCCTTGCTCGGTCAGTGCTTTGGCGGTGGCTTTGCCGATTCCGCGCGGTGAAGCCGCGCCCGTGACGATAACGACCTTGTTGTCGAGCAGCATGATTGTCTCCTGGGTGTTGATGTGATGGCGCAGTGTCCGGCACGCGGTCACTCGCATCAACACCGTGGCGCTCAACTATGCTTGAGAAATTTTCAGGTAACCGGCTGCCAGCCCGCGAGGCAGGCTGGGTCGCTCTGTCGACTCGCCGCAACAACCCGCATGCATGCGCGTACTGGAATACCCTGGTGCCGATTCGGCGCAGCCATTACGCCGCACGGTCCCCGTGACCGATTTCCCGCTCGATCCAGGCGATGAACCGCGCAACGCGTGGGAGCTCCGCGTTCTGGGGCGGATAGACCAGATGATGCGCGCCCACTTCGACAGAGTGCGAATCAGCGAATACCGGCACGAGCGCGCCTTCCCTGATCCGTACCGACGCGAGCATCAGGCTTTCAAGCGCAATGCCGAGGCCGAGTGCGGCAGTCTCGAGCGACATGTACGAGCTCGAAGGGTCTTGTGCGCAGCGGACACGCCGGTGCGTCCGAACCACTGCTTCCACTGGACGAGCTGCGTCTCCGAATAGATCAGACGATGCGCCAGAAGGTCTTGCGGCGTTCTGACCGGATGGCTTTCCAGATATCTCGTCGAGGCGAGCGGCGCGATGAATTCATTGCGCAGTGTCCTGACCTCGATATCGCGCCAGTTCGCATAGCCGTGCCGCATGTCGATGTCGTAGTAGCCACTGGTAAACGATACATCTTCATACGAGCAGGCCAGATTCAACTGGATATCGCCGTTGGCCTGCTGAAACGATTCGAGCCTGGGCAACAGCCACATGAGCCCGAAGCTGGGGCTGGAATGAACACGCAGGATATCGACGTCGGCGCGGCTCGATGCGCGCTCGGTCGCGCGGCTCAGATCAGCAAGAGAGCCCGTCACGTCCGACAGATAGCGCTCGCCTGTCGGTGTCAGGACGAGACCCCGGCCCGATCGATAGAAAAGTGGTTGGCCGACCGCAGAAGCGGTCAGACCAACTTCCTCGGATGCACGGCTGACACTCCTGGTTCGGGCCACGCTCTCGAAAGCGACGATAGCTTTCGCGGTGGGATGCGCATAGTGAAATTTATTTCAGTCGAAGTTGAATGAAACCGCCTTGTTAGCACGCCATGCGCACTGCCATTCTGTGGGCAAGCCGCTTATCCCGGGCCCGTGAAGTTTGCTGATGCTGACCGCGCCAATGCACGGGCAGGACTGCGGTAAACAATAGACATATATTGCGCAGCGCAACAACTGCGCAGGAGACAGCGATGAATTATCCGTCCTTTCTGCTGACGGGACGTTCGATCGTCAAAAGCTTCGGACCTACGAGCGTGTTGAAGGCTTTTAATATCTCAATCGCCGCAGGCGAAGTGCACGCGTTTCTGGGCGGCAACGGCGCAGGCAAATCGACGCTCATCAAAATCATCTCCGGCCAGTTCGACCGCGACGGCGGCTCGCTCGAATTCGACGGACAGGACATCGGCGCATCCGTGGGCGCCCATGTCGCCGCCGGCACCATTGCCGTGGTCAATCAGGAACTGGCGCTGCTGCCGCATCTATCCGTCGCCGAAAACATCGCGATGCCGCGCTTACGGCGCGGGTCCGCCCGCTACAGCGAACGGGCTTCGATGGCCATCGCCATCGAAGCGCTCTCGCTGATCGATCCTCACTTCGCGCGCGAATTGGCAGGACGGCTCGTCAGCGGTCTGACCCTGCATGAGCGCCAACTGGTGGAGATCGCGCGCGCGCTCGGCTCAGGGGCGAAGTTGTTGCTGCTCGACGAACCGACCGCCAATCTGACTGCGGCGGAAACGGGCCGCCTCTTTGCTGTGATACGCCGGCTGATCGCCGACACGCGGCTCGCTGTACTGTTCGTCTCGCACCGGATGCGCGAGATCCGCCAGATCGCCGATGTCTGCACGATCATCCGCGATGGCAAGACAGCGGTCGACCGAGCGGCGCTCGACGCGATCACGGACCGTGAAATCATTGAATGCATGGGGCAAAGCGTTGTGGTCGACGAAGCGGCGGAAAGGGTAGCGGAGTCGGCGCAGTTGACACAGGCCGCGCCGCTCGCCGACCGCGAAGCTCACGATGGCGCCAAGGTTCAGTCCGCCGGCGTGCTTCGCATCGAGCGTGATGGCGTGGCGATCGAGGTTCCCCAAGGCGCGATTGTCGGTCTCGCTGGCGCACCTGTCGGCCCATCGTCGCTTATCGATGCGCTAACCGGTATCGCACCCGCCGGAGCGTGGGCCATCACGCGTGACGGCAGCCGCGTAAGCTACGCTCACCCCTCCGCCGGCGCACGCGACGGCGTCGGCTTTGTCTCCGGCGACCGCTCCAACAAAGGCATCCTCGCCACCCTGCCAATCGTTGACAACCTCGTTGCCGCTGCGCGTGTCGTCGGGCGGCGCCATGTCGTGGATCGCGCGGAGACCGAACAAAGCATCCAACTACTTGAAGCACTGAAAATCCGCGCCGCTTCGCTGTGGGACTTGCCCGCGACGCTCAGCGGCGGCACCCAGCAGAAACTGCTGGTGGCCCGCTGGCTATTGCTGCGACCCAGGCTGCTGGTGCTCGAAGAACCGACACGCGGCGTGGACATCCGCACGAAGCGGGAAATCTACGCGCTGATCCGCAAGATGGCGCAGCAGGGCACGACGATTGTCTGGTGGTCGACCGAATACATCGAGCTCGTCGAGTTGTGCGACACGGTGCTGGCTTTCGACCTCGACGGTAAGCCAACCGAAGTATTGCGCCACTCCGACGTGAATGAAACGCAACTGGCCGCCGCAACCGGCATGGCCGCCTAGACCGCCTGGCAAAACGATATTTATCTGGAGACAGTCATGAAATCAGTCACCCACGCGATCGCGGGCGAGCATCGCCAGCCCGATGGCGCATTACGCCGCTTGCTCTCGACTTATCGCACGGAAATTGCCATTGCAATCGCCATCATCGTCATCGAGCTGGCGGTTGGCATGATCGTGCCCGCAGCGCTGTCCGGCGGCAACATTTCCAATGTGACGCAAGCGGCCGCGCCGCTCGTAATCATGGCGTTCGGCGTACTGCTCGTGATTATTACAGGCGGGATCGATCTGTCCGTTGGCTCGGTGTTTTCGCTGACCGGCATGGTCACGGGCCTTGCCATGGTGCACGGTTATGGCGCAATCGTCAGCAGCCTCGCGGGATTGTCGGTCGGGGTCGTGATCGGTGCACTCAACGGTGCGCTCGTGACCTTCGTCGGGCTGGCGCCGTTCGTCGTGACTCTGAGTACGTACGCGATCGCGGGAAGCCTTTCGTTCATCGTTACGGACGGCCATTCCCTGCCCATTTCCGATCCCAACTACTACCTGCTGAATTCGGGAACGCTGATTCCCGGCCTGCCGAACTACGCTCTGTGGTGCGTGCTGCTGCTCGTCGCGATCGAGTACTGCCTGCGCAAGGTCGTCGCGGGGCGGTGGCTATATGCAATCGGCAGCAGCAGTTCGTCGGCCCGCGTGATCGGCATCCCGGTCAATCGCGTGCGGCTCGGCGCCTATCTGCTGTCGGGGCTGTTCGCTTCATTCGCGAGCATTGTCAGCGTGTCCTACATCAGCAATGCGGAAGCGACTGCGGGCTCGAGCCTGATGTTGCAGGCGATCGCGGCGGTCGTGATCGGCGGAGCGAGCCTCTTCGGCGGAACAGGCTCCGCGATCGGCGCGCTGCTTGGCGCACTCATGATCACCATCATTCAGAACGGCGCGAACCTCATCGGTGTCAACAGCTTCTGGCAAGGCACCGTCACAGGCGTCGTCATTCTCATTGCGGTCCTCGTCGACCGCGTTACCAAAGCCCGGCGTTAAGCACGGGTTAGCTCAGGAGACAGAGATGGACAAGCATACGTTGCACTCAGCCGGCAGGTTGTCAGACCGTCCGCTCGGACGGCTGGTCGCGGCATCGGCATTGGCGCTCAGCATGGCCTTCGCGTCGCAGACGTTGTTCGCGGCAGACAAGCAGACTGTCGCGTACATCGCGCCGTCACTGGATATTTCCTATTGGCAGTGGGTGGCCCACGGGGTGAAGCAACGGGCGAAGGAACTCGGCATGGATTACATCGAGTTCACCTCCGAGAATTCACCGGCCAAGCAGATGGACAACGTCCGCACGGCGATGACACGCGGTGTCAGCGCGATCGTCATGGGGCCGGTCAGTTCGACCAGCACGCCACCAGTGTTGCGTCTGTTGAAGTCGAAGTCTATCCCGGTCGCATTCACCGGCATCGGGCCGCAAGCCGGTCAAACCGACTATACGTCGGCGGTCACCGCCGACAACTACAATACCGGCAAGGCCGAGGGCACCTATGTCTGCAAGCTCGCGAAGGAGCGTGGCGGCAACAAGGTGGCGGTGCTGTCGCTGCCGCAGGATCGCGAGAACGCGCAGAAGTATTTGAAGGGCGCGCAGGAGTCGTTCAAGGCCGATGGCTGTGAAGTCGTACAGGTGTTAGAGACGCACGGCCTGACCGTCAACGAAGCGGTCACTCAGGCGAACGACGTGCTGACGGCGCATCCGGACGTCAAGGCAATCTACGGCATGTACGACGAGGCCGCTACCGGCGCCGCGAAGGCGTTGCAAACGCGCGGCATGGTGGGCAAGGTTGCCGTCGTAACCGCCGACGGCAGTCCGACGACGATTAAGCTGCTGCGCGATGGCGCGGTCCAAGGGATATTTCTGCAGGAGGCAGTCGGGCAGGGAATCGACGCGACCACGCAGGTCTTCAATGCGCTGAACCATAAGCCGACCACCCAGCAGCTGGCGCTCAAGGAGCCACTCGTTACGAAGGCAACGATCGATCAGCCGGAAGCACAGGCGACGGTAAAACGAGTCTATCCGCCGTCAGCGGGTAACTACTGATACTTCAGTGAGGTCGTGGCGTTGACGTTCGTACGCCGCGAGCGGCAACGCATTCCGGCTTACTCTAAACGGGAGACATCATGGACAATCTGCCGATCATCGACCCGCATCATCATCTCTACGATCTCAAAACCGGTAACTATCCCTGGCTGCAGGGGCCGATGCTGGAGCGCGTATTCGGTGACTATTCGGCCATTCGCCGCGACTATCTCATCGACGATTTCCTCGCCGACATCAGGAACCAGAACGTCGTGAAGTCGGTCCACCTGCAGGTCGAATATGACCACAACGATCCTGTCGCCGAGACGCGTTGGCTCCAGGGCGTCGCCGATGTTCACGGTTATCCGCACGGTATCGTCGCATTCGCGGACCTCGCCGCGCCGAACACGCAGGCTGTGATCGAGGAACACTGTCAGTTCGCCAACGTGCGGGGCATCCGTCAGTGTCTGAATTTCCACCGCGATCCGGTGAAGACGTTTATCGCTAACCCAAATCTGATGAGCGATCTGCAATGGCGTCGAGGCTATGCTTTGCTCAAGCGCTACGACCTGTCGTTCGACCTGCAGCTCTACTACACCCAGATGGAAGAGGCCTTATCTCTCGCACGGGAGTTTCCCGATACGCCGATGGTGCTCAACCACACCGGCATGCCAGTCGACCGGACACCGGAAGAGATCGAAGGCTGGAAGCAGGGCATGAAATCGCTCGCATCGGCTCCGAACGTTTTCTGCAAGATATCCGGGCTGGGCATGGGTGACTGGAAATGGACGGTGGATAGCATCCGGCCGTTCGTCCTGCACGCGATTGAAGCGTTCGGGTCAAACCGCTGTATGTTCGCGAGCAATTTCCCGGTCGACAAACTGTTTAGCAGCTATGACGCGGTTTTCAACGCATTCAAGGAAATTACGCAAGAATTTTCGTCCGACGAGCGGCGCGCGCTATTTCACGACAATGCGGAGCGGGTGTATAGGCTCTGACATCAGCGATACTGCGATCTGGTTCTCCACAGATGCAGCCCCGATGCGCGTTTGTCTTTTTGGCAATGACTGAGCGTTTTTCCGGCTTGCTGCGAAAAGCAACCTGCCGAGGGGGTACTTCGGGACATGCCCGACTTGCCGATGTGCCGCAATTGGGGTCGTGAACTGCCGTTCGCAGGCGCCCGGCGACAGTCTGTACCGGAGCGCGAAAAACCCTTCGGAACACTGCCCGGTCGCGGGTCAGCGGGAACACCCCGCTCGCGCAAATAAACCTGTAACTCCCGGCGTGCAGGTGCAATATGTCAGCGAGCGCTGTCATACAAGGCACAGATGGCATTTTCCATTTCAAATAAAGTCGTAACCTCCGGGACGGAGATGGCCGGGCACAAGCGCTTCACCGTCGCCACCAACATTGCCGTCTACTTCTGCGACCCGCAACATCCCTGGCAGCGTGGGTCGAATGAGAACACGAATGGACTATTGAGGCAGTACTTCCCGAAAGGTACCGATCTGTCAGTGCATTCGCAGGCCAAACTCAACGCTGTGGCAAGACGACTGAACGAGCGTCCAAGAAAGACACTGGACTACGAGACGCCCGCCGAACGATTCCAGCAAACTATTGCATCCGCCGGTCGAATCCGCCCTCCTTGGTCAAACCATCACTTCGCCCAGCCGGACGAAAGCCGATAACACTCAATGGAACGCGGCTGCGCCGGGTTGCGTCGCTGATGGTTCACCCTTTATGAACGCATAAAAAATCTGAACATCCCCTGACTTCCCTGCGGCACGTGTGGACGCAGGGGAACCGTAACCTGAAACATCCATCACTGTATCGTTGACCCAGTGTTGCGTTTGCGCAGAAAACGTCACAATTTCAAGCGACCGCAAATGAGTACATAAAAAAGTACGTTTTAAGGGGACTTTGAAAACAAATCGTTAAAAAATCAAGGTATTACAAGACAAATGCGAGTCCTCTCCTGGAGTCCAAAATCAAATGAGGAAGTACAGAGAAGGCTGAGCACCTCATAACCCATTGATTCGATAGCTTTCTCCCAATTACCACTCGATCCGGAATCTCGCATCGCAGAGCAAGTGATAACCGCGACCGGAAGCGTCGACGGCAAGCATCGCGTCGGCGCGTCGCAATGCTCCGTCAACTGGCGCGCTCTCCCCCCGGGACCGGCTGAACCAGGCTCCGCCGCGCCGCTGCCATGACCAGTGCGCTGATCGTCGCGAGCGGCTCGGGCTCCTGCGCCCAGTGATGCCAGTAAAGATCGATCATCAGGTCGTGCCCGGGTGCGAGCGCCACCAGTCTGCCGCCACGGATCAGCGGCTCGGCCTGCATGGCGGGGACCAGCCCGTAACCGAGGTCGTCCAGGATCGCATTGAGCAAGGCCGCCGGCGAAGGAAAATAGTGTCTGGGGTACCGGCCGACCGTCACCCCGAAATGCAACCCGAAAAACACATCGTGCAGGGTGTCCTTCCGGTCAAACAGGATGGCGGTGGCCTCGAGCACGCCCGGCAAGGTCAGGCCCCCAGCGAAATGCTCGCGGGCGAATCCGGGCGTGGCGACACACTGGTAGCGCATCTGTCCGACCGCCTCCGCCACAAAACGGTCGACAACCGGTTCCGGTTGCGTGGACAGAAAGCCCTTGACGTCGCCGCGCGCCAGCGCCTCGAGCGTATGGTCCTGATCGTCCACGACGATCTCGAGCGCCACATGGTGTTGCGCCAGCTCACGCGTGACCGGCTCAAACCAGGTGGCAACGGAATCGGCGTTAACGGCAAGGGCCAGCGCTGTTGTCGACGCCCTCCCCGGCGTGACACGCCGCAGCAGGTCATCTTCCTGCAGCCGGACGGTCATGAAATGACGAAAGACTTCTTCGCCCGCTTTCGTCGGCATCACCGCCGGTTCGCGGACCAGGAGTAGCGCCCCGATCGACTGTTCGAGCCGCTTCACGCGGCGCGTCGCTGCAGCAGAGGAGATGTTCAATGCAACCGCCGCCTGCGTGAAACTGCGATGTTCGACCACCGCGGCAAACGTCTCCAGCTCGACCATGTTCAACATCGCACCCACTTTCATGAAAACCCTTTCATCCACGTTCCGCAGCGATGTCTGGTGCGGAGGGACCTGAATAGAGATAGCCCTGAAGGCAGGTCGCCCCGCACTCCCGCGCCTGTTGCGCGTCGTCCTCAGTCTCGATGCCTTCGATGATGACGCTCGCCCCGTAAGTCTTCGCGAACTGGATAAGCGGACGCAGACCCAGGGGACTTCGGGTGCCGCCTTCCTGTCTCAGGCAACGCAGATCGATCTTGACGATATCGACGCCAAGCCCGATCAGGGCGATCAGATTGTTGTGGCCTTTGCCCAGGTCATCCAGTGCCATCTGGCAGCCCAGCGCCTGGAACGTCCTGACGAAGTTCCGTGCCTCTGTCGTCGAAGTCAATGCGGCTGTTTCCGTAATCTCGATCGTCAGCCTCGAAGCAAGGCATCGGTCTGCATGCAACTGTGAGGCGATCGGTGTCCACCACGCATCGAGTGTGGCGCTATGCCCGGACACATTACAGCCGAGTCGAAGCGCAGGATTGCGGCGCAATGCGGCGATCGTCGAGCCGACCACCCATTCGTCGAGCCGCCTCACCATTCCCAGGCGCTCAACGGCCCCCACGAGACTACCGATACGGATGCGCTGGCCGTTCCTTATCTCGCAAAGCAGTACCTCGTAGTACGTCACATCCTGCGAATCACCGGCGGCGCAGACGGGTTCCCGATCGAAATCGAGCCTTTTCTCCTCCAGTGCCGCGAAGACGGCAGCAGCCACCACCATATCGGCCCTGTACCGCTCACACCAGTGATGGCCCGCAGTCGCCAGGTTTGCCGCATCGATGAAATTTTGAAATGGTTGATACCCGGAGCGCATCGCTGACGCGCGTACCACAGGCATGATGGCCGCGTCTCCCAGTGGTACGGCGTGCGCGCCAAGTACCTTGACTACCCGGTGCTCGATGATGGGCCCGCATAACTCCACCGGTGTGTTGCCCTTGTAGGACAGCCAGGACAGGTCGAAGATAAAAACGATATGCGCACCGGTTGTTGCAACGGTAGCCCTCCCTGATCGTGAGAGCGCCCGGGCCCGCTCATATACAACATGCCGCACGGCAAGTGCGGTCGTCTCGCCATACACCTGCTCAATCTCGCGCAGATTTATGATCGTTGCGACGACGCAGAGCTCCCCGACCGATCCCGCAGACTCCGCCTGCGCGTCGGTTCGAGTGAACATCGACCACTGGTAAGAACGTGGACGATCTTCCGTCTGTCGCTGATCATCGAAACTCTCCTTGCACGCGTCGCCCTTACTATCACAGGCCGCCCGCCCGGCAGGCCGGATCGACGCGGATCTACTCAGCTCGTGAGCAGGATTTTCGGACGGCTCCATAGTCACCTCGGTATGCTAAACGTCCACAGTACCTTTCGCTGCACGCCGCGTAGCCACGCCTGGCGCGGAACACGCATTCACCGGTTCCCGGTCGACACGTGTTCGATGATCGCAGCGAACTGGCCACGCAACCACGAATCAGGACGTGGAAAAACTGACCACCATCAACGACGTTCACCCACAGCACACGAAGAAAGTCCCTGGAGCATGGTCGGTGGCACCGACCATGCTCCGAGTGTTCAGCCTGACGTCTGGTTTCACCGTCAGTCCCGCGCATACTAAACTTCAGCGATGCGCATCGCAGGCCTCTCTGGATCGGGTGGGAAAATGCACCATTTTCCGTTTTGGTGTCGAAAAAATAACATCGCCTTTGACCCGCTTCCATTGTCTGCGACGACGCACACATATCGCCCCCTGCTGGATCGTCCGTAATGGCTAACTCGAAATCCTCTCTTGGGGTCGGGGGCCAGCCAATCCTGAACCATACTTCTCAACGACATTCCTACAATCGCCATGAATTCCCCCATCCTTTGAAGGTTACAGCGGCGCCACTATGCTCGGCCGCACTGACCGATGCAACGCATACCGCAATCAGGCTACTTCTTCATTTCTCCATTCGATACGTACTGCTACCTATCGATCTATTATCGACAGCATTAACATTCTTATCATCCTTGCTCCACTGAGGTGTGTCTCGCATAGTAACGGGAGGATCAACGGAGGAAAGACCGGCCACCTTTCGACGGAGCCGCAAGATGGCATCTAACCCAAAGTCATGGACTTCCGGAACTCGGTCGCCCCGCCCTTCGGCGACAACCGAGGCGATGCGGAGGGCGTTTGCACGCTCGCGCATCAGCAAGTCGAGAGCTTCCACCAAAAATGCGCGTTCACTCGGGGATACGATTGCGCCAATCGTCTGGTCGTGGGCAGACATATCAGATCCTATTCGGACCACAAACCGTCCACGAAGCTCCCGAACGGCCCGCCATCCGTTAGCGAGCGGATCCTTGGTCACGCTTACATCGTACGCATTTGTGATCGAGAGACACGCCTCCCCAAACTAAGACGGAGAGCGGCATAGCCAACACGGTTCCGCAGGCGAGCCACCTTGAACCGTGTATCTGAAAAGGCGACATTTAACCTTCACAAGCGATGAGACGAAGACCATCGCCAGCGATCTGCCCAAAAACCGAGCTTCGCCAATTGTGAAGGAACCCCGTCTTTCTATGCTCTACTCGCCAATCGATAAGCAATAACGAGTTGACCAAACCATGAGAAGAGTTCTGGGCCGCCTGCGGATCTTAGTAAAATCCTGTCGGATTCGGATCATGGCTCACAATTACGTTCTTGATGTTTTGGTAGTGGTTTAGCATCATCTTGTGAGTCTCCCGTCCAATGCCCGACTTCTTGTAGCCGCCGAAGGCTGAGTGAGCAGGATAGAGGTGGTAGCAGTTGTTCCACACGCGACCAGCCTGGATGCCCTTACTCATACGGTGTGCAACCGAAATATCACGTGTCCATACCGCGGCAGCGAGACCATATTGCGTGTCGTTCGCAATATGCAACGCCTCTTCCTCGGTCTTGAAGGTCGTTACACCGGCAACCGGACCGAAAATCTCTTCTTGGAAGATGCGCATTTTGTTTTCGCCGCGGAAGATTGTCGGCTCAATGTACCAGCCTCCTTTCAGCTCGCCTGCAAGGTCCGAAGTCCGCCCCCCGCTGAGACATGTCGCACCTTCATCGAAGCCAATCTTGATGTACGACATGATCTTGTCGAACTGTTCCTTAGATGCTTGCGCACCGATCATTGTGGCCATGTCGAGCGGGTTACCGATCTTGATAGCTTTGATACGCTTGACCGCGCGTTCGATGAAACGTTCATACACTGACTCTTGCACCAGATACCGCGACGGACAGGTGCAGGCCTCACCCTGATTTAAGGTGAACATCGCAAAACTCTCAACAGCTTTCTCGAAGAGCGCATCGTCTTTGGCCGCAACGTCGTCGAAATAGATACTCGGCGACTTTCCGCCCAGCTCCAAAGTCACCGGGATCAAATTTTCCGCTGCATACCCCATGATCAATTGACCCGTCGTGGTCTCTCCTGTAAATGCAATCTTCGCGATTCGCGGACTGCTAGCCAGCGGCTTCCCGGCCTCAAGTCCGAAGCCATTCACAACGTTCAAAACGCCAGGGGGCAGAAGATCCTGAATTAGTTCGACCAACACCAAGATCGAAGCGGGCGTCTGCTCCGCCGGCTTCAGAACGATACAGTTGCCCGCGGCCAATGCGGGCGCGATCTTCCACGCCGCCATCAACAGCGGAAAGTTCCAGGGAATAATTTGACCGACCACTCCGAGAGGCTCTTTATAATGATAGGAATAGGTCGAATTATCGATCTCTGAAATTGTCCCCTCTTCCGTGCGGATGCAAGAGGCAAAATATCGGAAGTGGTCGATAGCAAGCGGAATATCACCAGAAATGGACTCGCGCAAAGGCTTGCCTTTGTCAACAGTTTCCGCTACTGCCAGCAGCTTCAGATTTTCTTCCATTCGGTCGGCGATCTTAAGCAAGATCGCAGCGCGTTCCGTCGGCGACGTTTTCGACCATGTAGCCTTTGCCGCGTGTGCAGCATCCAATGCTGCCTCGATGTCACTCGCGTTCGAACGAGGCACCTCGCAGAAAACCTGACCAGTGATCGGCGTCACGTTCTCGAAGTATTGACCGGAAAGCGGTTCTTGCCACTTCCCGCCGATGTAGTTTCCATAACGTTTCTTGAACGGATTTTGAACGCCCAGATTCGATGCTTCGATAAGATTCATGCTCATCTCCAAAATGTTCAATTTTCTGAAACGCAGTGTCGAGAAGACCGTGCTCATCTAAGGTTCGACCAGGCGCAGCAGGCTTTTTTACTATGTTAATGACAGTTGCGGCAGTGGCCGCCTCTTCCGTCTATTGCAGGTTACTAAGCGTCTTCGGCACGCACTAGGACTTTTCAGCCATTTCTACGTTGACGGTTAGAGCGACCTTCCTTCGGCACAATGGATTGAAGCGACGGGCCTGCCGATCCAGCAAGTCGATCTTCCGGGCATGTCTTTTCGGGTAGTGGACTTTGCGTCCGGCTAACGGCGCTCGTACACCGTTAATAGCGGTAGGCCCGATCGTCTATCGGTCCCATTAAAGTCAGGCTTTGAGCGCTATTCCATTAATGAACGTCGATGCGCAAGCAGCGCCATCAGTCGGCGATCTCGCCAGCGACTGCGTTCCTCGATTCGATCACGCGAAAGCACGGTGCGACGCTCGGCATCAAGTTCGTCGAGCGTCTCTGCGCCCCAATCAAACGGCATACGCGTTGCTGCGATGTTGCGGTAAGTGTCTCTGTAGCGGGACGCGTAGTCAGGCACGCCGCCCGGCGCGTTAAGGTCGATGGTCTCGAACGGTCCCATGAACGACCAGCGCATCGCGAGACCGTCGCGCATCACGGTGTCAAGATCTGCTGCGGTGGTATAGCCCTGTTCATAGAGGCTTAGCGCTTCGTCGAGCACGGCTCCTTGCAGACGGTTGAGTAAAAATCCCGCGATTTCTCGCCGGAGAATTACGGGCTTTTGCCCGGCCTGCTCGTAAAATTCGCGAGCACGCTCTAGTGCTTCCGGGGAAGTCCACGGTGCACCGCACAGCTCTACAAGTGGCACCAGCGACGGCGGATTCACTGGATGCCCAACGAAGCAGCGAGCGCGACCATGCAGCTCCTTTGTGAACGTCGATGCCGGCAAGCCGGACGTCGAACTGGCAAGCAGCGCGTCGGGCTCGACCAGTCGATCTAAATCGGCGAACAACGTACGCTTTGCTTCAACGACCTCGGCGATATTCTCTTGCACGAGCGCGGCATCCGCGACGGCTTCCTCGAGGGTGCTGCATGCGGTGATGCGCGCGACGATCGCATCCACAGGTTCGTCTACAAGGCCAAACGACGCGAGATCTTCTACACTCTGACGAATGGCGGGAAGCGCACCCTTTAGCATGTCCTCGCAGGCATCGTAAATTCTTACCGTGGCGCCGCTGCGCGCAAATACGATTGCCCACGCGCGCCCGATACGCCCCGCGCCGATTACTGCTGTTGTCTTTGTTTGCATGAGACTCATCCTGACTAGTTTGACTCCGCCTGCCACATGCGGCCGGACGCGCAGACCGCCATTCACTTGGTTCCACTGCGACCCACCTGTGATGCAGTCGATGGCGCGCCCCTGAAACTAGGACGCCAGATATCATCACCGCCCTATCCAACATCGCGCCATGCGAAGTTCTCACTGGGCGCAGCGATACGTTTTCGCGGGAGCGGGAGCGGCTGCGCTTCAACGATGAAAGCTGTTGCTTTTCCCCTCACAGACACATCGACCCAGGAAAGCGGTTGCCCGGGTATCCCGCTTTAGCGACCGCCGGCCGCTGAAGCGGTTGGTGGCTCTTCCTTAAACCCCTCCAGTCATGAAGCGATATATAGGCCACCATTGATGTGGATGGTTTCGCCTGTCAGAAAACTCGCGCCATCGCTGCACAAGAAAGAGACCACGGTGGCTACTTCGCGCGGATCACCCATTCGCCGGAGCAGCGTGCTGGCGAGCCATGCATCGCCGTCGCTATCCATGATCGCGCGGACCATCGGGGTATCGATGATGCCCGGCGACACGGAGTTCACGCGTGTACGCGGTGCCAGTTCTTTAGCGAGGCTGCGCGCAAAAGAGAGCACACCGCCTTTGGCCGCGCCGTAATGCGAATGCCAGATAACGCCGGCGTGGCCCGCGAGCGAGGCGACATGCACCATTGCACTGTTGTCACGTAGATACGGCATGACGGCTCGCGAAATATAAAACGTGCCGTCGAGATTGATCGCAATGATGTCGCGCCACTCTTCGTCCGTCATGTCGCGCGTGGGGCTCCTCGGAAAGTGCCCCGCAGCCGTTACCAGAAAATCTATTCCACCGAAGCGCTCGTTGCACAGCCGGGCCGCCGCGTCGGCATTCGCCGATTCGGTGACGTCCACTTTCGCGACGACGATGCGCTCGCCCGACGGGTCGAGTTCCTGAGCGAAGTCACCCAATGCCTTCTCGTTAAGGTCCGTAAGAACCATGTTTGCGCCGCACGCGTAGAACTCCGCTGCGATGGCGCGCGAAATACCGCCATTCGCACCAGTCATCAGCAAGGAACGCCCTTTGAAGTCATACATTGTCCGTCTCCTTAATAGGGTTCACCACGACGTGTAACCGCCGTCTACCGAGAGAATCGTGCCAGTGCAATAACTCGCTGCATCGCTCGCGAGGAATAGGACCGTGCTTGCGATCTCGTGGGTCTGGGCAAGCCGGCCCATCGGCGTCATCTCTTTCCAGCAAGCAATCCAGTCCGGATTGCTATCGTACAGAGGCCTAACCATCTCTGTCTCGACATAGCCCGGTGCGACCGCGTTGACGCGCACGCCAGTCTTCGCGAGCGCGCAGGCCATCGCCTTCGTCGTCATGTGAATCGCGCCCTTGCTCGCCATATACGGAATTGGGTTGTGCGGCTTGGTCACAATGTATCCGCACATCGAGCCGATATTGACGATGCTGCCTGCCCCGCGCTTCACCATATGGCGGCCGAATTCTCGGCCACACCAGAACGCAGCGTCAGAATTGACCTGCATCGTGCGAGTCCAGACGTCGTCGGGGGTATCGAAGAAATCGGTGACTAACGCGATGCCTGCATTGTTGATGAGAATGTCTACGGCGCTTTCGTCGTTCAACTGACGTGCTAGCTCGGCGACAGCATTTGGCTGCGTGACATCGATCTGGCACGCTGTCGCGTCGATGCCCAGGCTCTTGAGCGTTTCCTCGGCGGTGATGCCAGTGTCGGGATCCAGCTCGGCGATGACGACGCTCGCGCCCGCCTCGCCCAGCGCCTTGGATATCTCAAGCCCGATGCCGCGCCCCCCGCCGGTCACAACAGCCCGTCGGCCTTTCAAACCAAACTTGTCTAAATACATGTTTCATGTCTCCCTTTTGTGTAAATAACATTGCGACGCTGACGAACCTCATGAAAGATGATGCACATCTTCGATGCCGTACACCGGCGTGGCGATGCCTTCCATCCGCGCCTTCAGCTGAATGGCAAGGTATTTGGAGTAATGTCGTGACTGATGCAGGTTACCTCCGTGAAACCAAAGGGCTTCCTGCATTGTCGGCTTCCACATATTGCGCAACTCGCCTTCCCAAGGCCCAGGATCACGAGTGGTGTCGGAGCCCAGTCCCCACACCTTGCCGACATTGTCGGCTACCTCCTGCGAGATGAGATCGGCGGCCCATGCGTTCATGGAGCCGTAACCGGTCGCGTAGACGATCAGGTCCGCTTCGAGTTCGCTGCCGTCGCTGAACTCCACCGAATGCTCTTTGATCTGCTTAATGCTTACTCCCGACTTGAGTTTGATCTTGCCGTCAGCGATGAGCTGCGACGCGCCAACATCAATGTAATAACCCGAGCCGCGTCGGAGATACTTCATAAATAGTCCCGAATCATCCTCGCCAAAATCGAGCATGAAGCCGGCGTCTTCGAGTGAGCGATAAAACGCCTCGTCTTCCGCACGGATGCGTTGTGTAACCGGTTTGTGCATTTCGCTCAGCAACCGATATGGAATCGACGCGAAAATGAGATCGGCTTTCTCAACGCCTATGCCACGCTGAACTGCGCTTTCCGAGTAAAGTGGCTCAAGTGCGTGCTTTATCTGGGTAGCCGAGCGGACGACGAGGGTGCTAGAGCGTTGTACCATCGTGACATCGGCACCTTCTTCCCAGAGCGCAGCGCAGATGTCGTGCGACGAATTGTTGGAACCGACAACGATTGCCTTCTTGCCGCTCCAACCTTCCGCCCCGGCGTGCTGCGAGGAATGCTGCTGCACGCCCTTGAACACTTCCTGCCCTGGATAAACCGGCATATTTGGCTTGCCGGACACGCCTGTCGCAAGTACGAGTTGCTTCGGACGCAGCGTGACTGTCTCGCCGTTACGATCTACGACAACAGTCCATTCCCGCGTGGCATCGTCGTAGGAAGCCGAGCGGGCGGTCGTTGACCCCCAGAAATTCAGCTCCATGATGTTCGCGTACATTTCAAGAAAGTCGCCGATTTTGTCTTTTGGGGTGAATACCGGCCACGTCTTCGGAAACTCGATGTACGGCATATGGTCGTACCACACCGGATCGTGCAAACAGAGCGACTTGTACCGTTTTCTCCATGAGTCGCCGGGTTTTTCGTTGCGCTCGATGATGAGGGTCGGTACGCCGAGATGCCGCAGCCGCGCCGCGAGCGCCAGCCCGCCTTGGCCACCCCCGACAATCAGGGTGTATGGCTGCTTCGAAACGCCAAGTTCATCGATTTCCTTCTGCCGCTTCTCGCGCCAAGTTTGCCGATCCTCGCGTGTGCCGTGCTCAGCGCCGCTAGGCCGGCGCGTGCCGGATGCTTCCTCATGTCCCTTCAATTCGTTGACCAGCGTCAGCAGCGTCCAGGCCTTGCCATCTTTTAGCCGCACATGGCCAATGCAACGCGCCACCGACGTCTCGAAGGTTAGCCATGACTCGATTACGCCGTCCGCTTCGATTGGATCCTCGCTCGCCGTAAAGGCGTGAGGCCGCGCAGTGCCAAGCGTTGCAGTCAGCATCTCTTCGACGGCAGGCCGTCCTTCGACGGTCTTGATGTTCCACGTGAGCGCGAGCATGTCGCGCCAGAAGCAATGCTCAGTAAATAGACCCGCCACTCCAGCGGCATTCCCAGCGGCGAGTGCATCGTTGAATTCATTCAGCCATGCGCTCAGGGCGACGTGCGCCCGCTCGAGTGACGTCGATGGTTCGAAGTCGGTTACTGCGTTCATATCATCTCCTCCTCATAGAACTAAAAATAAATCTAACCGACCACCGAGTTCTCTGCATCGCCGACGATGGATCGCTTGAGCGGCGCCGCGTTTTGCTGATCGGCCGCTCTTGCGAGGGCGAGCCGCCGGTTGCGGCGCAGGATCAGCACGCGCGCAAGCGTCACCGCGCCCACCAGCACCACGCCGTTGAAGACGGGCTGCACGTAGGAATCCGCGCCAAGCATGAAGAGGCCCGTGGTTCCCGTGCCGACGAGATAGACTGCGAGGAAAGCGCCCCAGACGTTGTAGAAACCAAGTCGGAACGAAGTGGCGCTTAGAAAGGCCGCGGCGAACGCGGGCAGCAGGAACGCTTGCGCGGCGGTCGGGTGTCCGGCGCCGAGCCGCGACACCTGAATGAATCCCGCCAACGACGCGAGCGTGCTCGACACGACGAACGACATCGCGATATAGCGCGGCAGATTCACCCCGATAAGCTTCGCCGCGTCCGGACCACCGCCGACCGCGTAAAGCCGCCGTCCGACCGGGCGATAATTGAGGACGAACCACATTACCGCCGCGATCGCCAGTGCATAGAGAAACGGCAGCGGCACGAAGCCGAATAGCCGCGTCTGCCCGAGCGCGAGAAAACTAGGCGGGATCCCCTTGTAGATGACCTGCCCACCCGAATACACCAACACAATGCCGGAGAGCACGCTACCCACGCCAAGGCTCACGACCAGCGAATTAAGCTGAAGATAGCCGACCAGCACGCCCATCAGCAGGCCGATCAGCGCGCCAATTGCAAGTACCGCGACCAGCACGAGCGGCCACGGCCACTGATTGTTCGACTGCAGTCCCGCCGTGAACATCACGCCGAGACTTGCAACGAACCCCGGGGCGACATCGAACTGGCCAACAATCATCGGCACCATCACGCCGACGGCGATAAGGCTGAGAACGGCGCCGTCGCTCATGATCGAACCCGCGTTTTCCAGCGTGGCGAACGATTCGGGCCGAATGATGGAGAAGAAGCCGACCAGCACTAACAACGCAATCAGCAGGCTGTAGCGGCTGAGAAAAACGTTGACGCGACGCATGTTGATACCCTCCAGCAATAAAAATTGATTGTGGATCGCACGACCACGTTAGCGCTCATACACGGCGCGATTTATCACCTCGTGCGTTAACTGCGCGCCCTGGTATTCGCCGACGACCTGTCCGTCACACATGACGATGACTCGATCGCAGAAATCGACCAGGATGTCGAGGTCGGAATCAAACACGAGCGCGCCGATTTTTTTCGCCTCGACGACTTCGCGGATCGTGTTAAAAATCTCCGTGCGCGCACCGATGTCGATGCCCTGCGTCGGCTCATCTAGAATCAGCAGTTGCACATCGCGGCGCAACCACTTGCCAAGCGACACTTTCTGTTGATTGCCACCTGAGAGGTTTTCGATCGGCGTGCTGATGCTTTCCGTCTTCACGCTCATCGTGCGCACGACTTCATCCGCCGCGCGTCGCACTCGTGCGGACACGATGCCGATGCGGCTCATCAACGCGCTGAAATCCGCTAGGACCGCATTCTCCGCGACGCCTAGGCCGTGGAACACGCCGCTGCGGCGCTCCTGCGGCACATATGCGAGGCCCTTCTCAACGAGCGCGCGTGTTGAAAGGTTGGTGATGTTGGCATCGTGCAGGTGGATGGTTCCGGCCTGTGCCTTTTGCAGCCCGAAAAGCAGCCTACCGAGCTCCGAACGTCCCGAGCCGACGAGCCCCGCGACACCGACAACCTCGCCCCGTCCTACAGTTAGATCGACTTGACGAAGCCGGATACCAGATAAGCCGCGTACCTGCAGCAGTTCCGCCGCGCGCGCGGTCGTCGCCGAACGCGCCGTCAGCGGCCTGATCGCCTTGTTGACGATCAGCGTCACGAGCTTTTCCTTGTCGATGGCAGAGGTAGGGCCGTAAAAGACAATCGCACCGTCGCGCAGCACGGATACTTCGTCGGCCACCTGCATCACTTCTTCAAGCCGGTGTGTGATGTAGAGAATTGCGACGCCCCGAGCCTTCACGCGTCGTACCATCTGCAACAAGTGATCGACTTCGGAGATGGGCAGACGCGCCGTCGGTTCGTCGAGCACCAGTACGCCACCACTCTCCGGCAAGCTGTTGAGCGCGCGGGCGATGGCGATCATCGACTGATGCGCGGGACCGAGCGAGGCGACCGCGTCGCTCGCGAGGGTGGCGATGCCGTACTCGTCGAGCAGCTTCTGCGCGCGGCGATGCTCCTCGCGCCAGTCGATCGCGCCCCTGCTTAGCGTGAAGCCGCAGGTGAGGCCGAGGTTCTCGGCAATCGACAGCGAAGGCACGAGCCCCAAGTCCTGATGCACGAACGCGATGCGCTCGCGCGCCGCGTGGCCCGTCGGCGAGATCTCTCCGCTGTCCGGTTCGTGATAGCCCGAGAGAATCTTGACAAGCGTGGACTTGCCGCATCCGTTCGCGCCGAGCAGCGCATGCACGCGGCCCGCGCGAAAGTCGATGCTCACGTCCTTCAGGGCATGTGTCGCGCCAAACGATTTGTTTAGGCCGCGAATCCGGACGCGGATTTCCTGATCGTCCTCGAGAACGTCGCTCATTTCTGCACGCCCCACAGCTTGCGATATGCCGCCCGGAAGTCGTAGCCGCCCTGCCAGCCGTGCGACATCTCGTAATCGCTGAGCATACCGATATTGGTCTTGTCGAACAGTCGCACCGGAATGCCCTGATTGACGGTGGGCTGGCCCTGCATCAACCGGTTCAAGTTGTCGATGACGGCGTACGCGTCCCATTCGCGTGGATCGGCGGCACACACTGCTTCGACCTGCCCGTCCTTGATGAGCTGAAGGCTCTCGGCGTTGCAGTCAAAGCCGGCGCCTCGGACCTTCGCCGCCAGATCCGAGGCGACCAGCGCGCGCGACACACGGCTCATGCAGGCATCGAAGCACCACGTCCAGTTGATCTTCGGATTCGCTTGCACGGCCGCCGAGGCGATTGAACTGGGCTGGGTGTCGATGTTTGCCATGGCCCATTCCTTCACTGTAACTTTGCAGTCCTTACATTTCTTCGAGTCGGTGAGGACGTTCTTCGTGCCAACCCACTGACCATTTCGCGTGACGTAGAGATCCGTATTGAGCAGAATCAGAGCGTTGACGTTGCCATTCGACTTCCAGATCATATAGTTCGCGAGCGCTTCGCCATGCTTGGCATAATCCCACGATACATCCGGAATCGAGTCCGGCGTGTTCTTCAGCGTGCCGAGCGTGATCAGCGGAATCTTCGCTTTCAGCGCACGCGCCACGCCGTCCGAGACGGTCGTCGTATCAACGAATTCGAGCACGATGCCATCGTACTTCGCATCGATGGCGGAGTTCAGCGCCTTGTTCTGCTCCTGAGGATCGCCGCGTCCATCGAGCACGTTGACCTGCCAGCCGAGCGCCTTGCCCGCTTCGACCATGGCGCGCGAAGCGCGCGCCGCGCCATCGGCCGCCTCGCAGCACGACACGACCGCTATGCGCTTGCCGACAATCGGCTTCGAACTGGATGACGGACCTCGCCATTCGATCTTCGCAGTCATCAACTGCTCGGCGGCCACTTTCGCCGCGGAAGCTTCCGGGGTAAGCGGAGCGTCTGCCGCGACTGAAGCCGATACGGGCGTCAGCACCGCGACGAGGGTAGCGGCGCACGCTAGTACAGCGCGCTTGAAAGTCATCGCCGAGCGTGACTGCGCTTTTCGGACTGAGCCGCCGATCGTTCTCCACACTGTCTTCATGCTTGTCTCCGTCAATTTTGAACGTCGCTCTGGCACTGAGGACGCGATTTTTATGCACAGATGATTTAGGTTAGTAATGCTTGTTGCGTACTCGACTCTTTCGGGACGATGTCTGTTCGAATTTTTTCGTCGCTGACATCTGGAACGAAGCGTACTGAGCCCGATCTGCGTCGACTAGGACTTTTGCGCCATCGCGTTGAACCACGACCCTTAGTGTTTTCCCTCAGGAGGAAACACCGATTGTTTCCTGTAACGATTTCGGTAGCGTGGCTTTGAAACTGTGGCTAGGTACCGGCTCGGTTGTTGGCATAGTCGGTGTCACGGAGGGCGCGGCCAATCGGTCAGAATCTAGAGGCGGGAGGGACGGTGTACTTTGAAGCGTGGAACGCTGCACTGCAGCAGAATTGTGGTCATTATTTCGGAGCGCCGCGAAAAGGCCAAAAAGTCATAGATGGTCATTTTTGGTCGCGCGACGTGGCAGGGCTGAGCACGGTAGATATCGCGTGTGATATCGAAAAGATAGACCGCCCGATCGAGGGAGTCCGTAGAGACGGCAGAGAGTACGCCTTTCTCATCGCGCCAACCTCGGGTCAGATACAAATGGAGCAAGACGGGAAGCGAAGCATCGTAGCGCCCGGCGACCTATTCCTGCTTGATTCCACTCTTCCGGCGACCGTCGGCTTTGGCGACGCTTTCTGTCGGTACATTGCCGTCCATGTTCCGCGTGCACTGTTAATGCTGGACGGGCCTCCGGGGCTTATGACCGGTGCGCCTCATTGCGCCGACCGAGCCGCTTTGCTGCGCTTGTATCGCTATGTCTTGAATTGGAACGATACGAAGCGTGGCGGTGATGCCGACTACCTACTTGGACTGACGCGAGCGACTTTTTCCCATAACGACGCTTCTCGTCCGGCGAAAGTTATGCGGACGCCACGATTGCGCTTCGAATTGGCCGTTCGGGAAATCGACACATTCTTGAATTCCGCAGAGCTATCCCTTCCGTGGCTAGCTCAACGCCTCGGCATATCGACGCGTCAGCTTGACCGAGATTTTGAAGCGAACGGAACGAGCTTCGTTCAAACGCTCCGTGCCAAGCGTTTAAAGCTCGCCGCAGAGTATATGGATGTTTCAGTCCGTTCTGGTCGAGTGGTGAGGATCATTGACCTAGCTCAAGACTCCGGCTTTCGAGACTTATCGAACTTCAACCGAGCTTTTAAAGCTGCTTTCGGTGTTACGCCAGGCGACTATTTGCGCGGGGGCTGCCAAATTGGACTTGCCCCTGCATGACCGGACATGGGGCCACGCTTAGATTGGTGAATTTGCTCGCTGGCGATACTCGCGTGGTGAGCAGTATTTCAGGGCGCTGTGCAGATGCGACTCGTTGTAGTGTATATGAACGCCTCCCTTTGCGAGAGGCTTCGATTGGCATTCCAGAACAAGACGGGCTGCAGCTGTATATCCGTACATGGACTCCCGCCTATGAGCAAGATCGGTTTGCATTTTGAGGGTCACGACTGCGTCCGTACATTCGGCTTCTGATGTGCTTGCTGCTGCACGAGCCATCATGGAAATTTGCGCGCTTGCTCCTCATCGGCCTTCTGGCTTCGTACTGCAGCCACCGGATATATCAGGATCTGCAAGCGCCGGTCCGACCGGTTCGCCGTGCTTGCCGCTTCTTGCGCAATCGCGAAAGAAATAAAGCAATACTCAATATCTGTTGCCTGTTACGCACCTCGGAAGCAGCCGTTACCTGTCAATATTGCCCAGGCAATGCGCGCCGTCTTGTTCGCCAGGGCGATCGCAGCAATGCTCACGTGGCGGCGTTGCATCACAGCCTTGATCCAGCGACTGTGCCGATCGTCGCGACGGTTCACGAAGTGCATGACCGCGCGGGCGCCCTGTACAAGCAGGGTTCGGAGATAAGTGTCGCCGCGCTTTGTGATACCGCCTAACCTGGTTTTGCCTCCGCTGGATTTTTGCCTTGGCGTCAGCCCCAGCCAGGCCGCAAATTGCCGCCCGTTCCTGAACTGGGACGGATCACCGACACTGCTGACGAGCGCGGTCGCGATCACGGGTCCGATTCCTGGAACGGTAGCGAGCCGTTGGCAAGCCTCATTGCTCTTGAAGATCTCCGCTATCTCGGCAGCAAGTTCGTCGATCCATTGCTGCAGCGCCGTCAGTTGTTCGAGGTACATCGAGCCAAGCCGTCTGAGCAAGGCGGTAATGGAGGAATCGGGATTGTTGACGAGCTCAACCACTCCCTTTCTCAATTGCGGAAGACCTATCGGGAAGATCACCCCCTCTTCAGCAAACATGCTCCGGATCTGATTGGATTTGGCAGTACGCTCCAGCACGAGCCGTTGGCGCATGCGATGCACCGACTGTAGCGACTGCTGTTCTGCGCTCTTGATCGCGACGAAGTGGATGTTCGGACGCATCACTGCCGCACAGATCGCCGCCGCGTCATTCGCATCGTTCTTGCCGCCGACCAGAAACGGCTTCACGTACTGCGGTGGCAGCAGGCGGACCGTATGACCCAAGGCGGTCAATTCACGAGCCCAGAAATGGGAGCCGTGACAGGCTTCGATTCCAACCAGACCCGGTTCCAGCTTTGCGAAGAACTTCAACACCTCAGCTCGGCGAAGTTTCCGCTGAACACCGGTTTTGCCATGGCGGTCGACGCCATGAATCTGAAACACGTTTTTTGCGATATCCAGACCAATGGTTAGTGCAGGCATTGTCGTTCTCCCGGGAATTGGTGGGGTAGGTGTCACCCCTCTTGCTGATTCCAAACAAGCTTACGGCTCCTCGCCTTCCCGATGCGGACCGGTCCATGCTGCAACTGGCCAGACTGGAGATCTCCCGGTTCCTGTACGAGGAGCGAGCGTGCGTGCCAGGGTCTTCGACCACGCCGAGCCGACGGAGTGCTCGCATTAGCGCTCCCCGTCGTGTTGCCTTCCGCAATGTCAACAGCGTCGGCGCTCGGGATAATTAAACTATCGCGGCTCAATGGCTGGCCCGCACTTACCCCTGTCAACGCTTCGCCGCATGTCTCGCGACAGACTGCGCATGACTCGGGGACAACGTGGTTTGCTAGACCTTCGTTGTCAGAGACTTCCACTCTTTACTCCTTGCCGGTCTCCCGGCGCACTGACAATTTCCTTCGGTCTACGCCTACGCTTACGATGAGTGATTGATTGATCCATAAATCGCGAAGACGCCCTTCAACTGCGATTCGGCACAGGTGCCGCGGCGCCAACCCTCTGATCAACCATCAGCACCCGGTCGGAGCCGGGAAGATTGGGCTTCCGGATGGCGGTCCACTTTGCGTCTGACTTGGCGAACCGTGAGGCGCGATGCGGGGGCTTGCAGCCGCCAGATCCAAAACTACCGGAATCCGTAGCAACAGGCGAAAACCGCAGCCCACTGGCGCTACGTTGCAGGGCCGATCGACAGTGGGCAAACCTTCCGACCTTCGACTTCCGTTCGACACCAGCCAATAGCCAGGTCTCCCTCACTCAGCCCGCCCGGCGCAGCTGACCTGCATGCACGACCTGTTCGGCAAACGGAGCGGCCTCTCGCGAAGCCAGCATAACGGCAAGCCGCCCCACTCCATCAGCCGTAATCCATTGGGCTTTCGGATGCCCGTTCGACCGCGTCGCAACAATATTGTCGACAAGCAGAGTCAGTGACCGCGCACCCGAGGTCGCGAGTTCTTGGTCCAGAACGCGCATAAGCACGGATCCGGACGACAGCTGCCTATGTCAGCACTGCTCCTTGGGAACGTCGAACGCCCCTGCGCGCCTGGCGTCCGGCACTTCGTCCGCGCGAAGTGCAGCGCCGAGCTGTGATCCGTGGAGTTGCCCGCTCGCCGCCATCCGGTCGAACGCCTCGGTTGGCGTTGGGACATTTGCGGTACGCACATCGATCACCACGGCCGTTCGTGCCTGCAGCGCCTGCTCGAATCTATCCGCGAGGTCCGATGCGTTGTACACGGTCACGCCGCGCGCTCCAAGCGACGCGGCGAATTTCGCCCAGTCGTGCGTCGGCAGCTCATGCAATCGCCCCAACTCCGGGCTGACCCGGTCGGCGCGCAGTTTCGGATTGCCGTACGCCGAGTTATTCAGTACCACGCAGATCAGCGGAACGCCGTAGCGAGCAGCAGTTTGCATTTCGATGCCGTGCATCAGCATGCAGCCGTCGCCGGTCACGACCACGCACGGGTCGTCAGGACGGGCCAGCTTCGCGCCGATCGCCGCGGGAATCGCCCACCCCATCGATCCCATATACTTGATCGACGTAAAGAAACGACGCGGTTCGTATGCGGTCCAGTAGTGACCCGCGAAAAAAGCATGCGCGCCGCTATCAATGAACAGCATCGTTGAGCGGGGCATCACGCGACGTAGCACCGTGATTGCTTCGGCCGGGTGCAGCCCCCTTGATTCAGATGCACTACGCCGGATTGGATCGGTCAGCGTGCCGTTCGGTTTCAGCGATACGAGCCAGTCCAGCCGGGCTCCCCGGCTCGCTCGCAGGCTAGCGGACAGCGACGGCGCGGCGCAGTTAAGCGCGTCGAGGCAGCAGCGGACGTCGCCGAGTATCGGTAGGTCGACACGATAGTCCTGAAACACACCGCTTGCGTTGATGTCGTTTGCGATCAGCGCATGCCGAGGCCTGAATCCAGTCGTCCAGACCAGCGTGTCCAGCATGTTCAGTCGCGACCCGAGCACAAAAAGCACATCGAGGTTGCCGGACGTGAGCGCGTCGATCGCCGGCCTGTTGCCCGGCCAGCCCATCACACCGAGGCTAAGGCGATGGTCCTCTGGGAACACACCTTTTGCGGGCAAGGTCGTCGCCACCGGTATGTCAAAGCTTTCCGCAAAACGAACCAGCGCTTCGGTAGCGTCCGACTGCACGCAGCCGGAACCGGCAAGCACGGCAACTTTGGCCTTGGTTCCGACCTGCTCCCAAAACGCGTCGCAACTGCCGGTGTCCACGAATCGAGGCTGATACAGCGACGAAGGAAGTCTTGCCCACTCGCCCGTGATGCCGGCTTCTTGGACGTCGAACGGAATTGATAGATGTACTGGGCCGCGTGACGCGTGATCCAGCATACTACGCAGTAAATGACCGAGGTGATGCCAAGCAAGCGATGGCGAAGTAAGGTCCCGCTGTAATGCGGTGACCGAACCCGACATATCGGCACCCCGGATTCCGGTAGCGCTGGAGTCTTGGTAAGCGCCCCGTCCTGCACGGTCCTGCTTCACTTCTCCCGAGATCGCCAGCAGCGGCGATCGATCCGTGTGGGCCATTGCGAGGGCGGTCAGCGTATTCGTGAAGCCTGGCCCGCTCGTCGTCGCGCAGACGCCGAAGCGGCCTCCTGCACGTGCATACCCATCGGCCATATAGGCTGCGCCGGCTTCATGCGCACAAACGATGGGTTGCACTTCGTGCTGCCGCGTCAGGCTTCTGAGCAGCGGGTCGATCATTTCACCCGGCACGCAGAAGAGGTGCCCGATGCCTTCCTCGCGCAAAGCGGTAACGATGGCGTCAGCAACGTTCACGCGACCTCCGCCAGTTCGGATCGAACGACCTGAATTGCGTTCAGCGTGCGCGGCACGCCGATGTAGACTGCGAGCAGGATGATGCTTTCGAGAATCTCTTCGAATTTCATGCCCCGTTTCAATGCGGTATGCACATGCTGGCGCAATTGGAGTTCGGTATCGCCCTGAGTAATCAACGTCGAAAAAACGACGAGTTCCTTTTCGCGTGCCGTCAAGCTCGGCCGTTGCCACAAGTTGCCCAGCCCGAACTCCTCGACAATCGAGAAGTAGTCCGGGCAAAAGTCCTTCAGCGTCCTTAGCGAAGCGGCGTGCGCTGGATGATAGATTTCATTCAGTTCCCGCTGACCAGCGCTAAGAAAACTATCTTTTTCCTGTTCCATAAATCATTTCCTCTATCGTGTGGAAGTACCGCTTTGAAGAGTCCCTGTGCCATAGCCGGCGGTAATGCGGCCAGTGGTTGCGAAAATCGAGCCTCGTCGATTCGTTGCAGCGATAAGTTGCCGGGTCGAGCCTGTCTTCCTGCGTCAGCGCGCCATGCGGGACGCTGGCCGACAATGCAGCATCTCGCAGCCCTCGCCGTGAAATCTTGCCCCAGCGCTTCGCGCAAACGGAATGCCAATGCGCCGCGCGCATGGCTTATATCAACCAGCCTGTATCGCAACTCTGGCTAATTCATCTAGCGGAAGCCACCTCCAACGAGCAGGTTGTCGCCCGTAATCCACCGCGCGTCATCCGACGCGAGAAACACCGCCACAGCAGCAATATCATCGGGCTGCCCAAGACGACCCAGAGGCGTCTGTCTGAGCACCAGAGCGTCAAAATCGGACCCGACGATGCCCGCACTGTGCGTACCTTCTGTCAGGACTATGCTAGGGTTGATCGAATTAACGCGAATGTGGCGTGGTCCGAGTTCGCGCGAAAGCACCCCCGTAATGGCATCGATGGCCCCTTTCGTACCCGCATAGACTGCCGTTCTCGGAAGTGCCGCGTGACTTGCGACGGAACTAAGGTTGATGATGCTGCCGCCGCCGAGCAGATGCTTGATCGCAGCTTGTGTGACGAGCAGCGTGCCAAGCACATTGATATTGAACTGCTCATGAAAATGCTCTTCCGTCACGTCCTCTATGGAAGCTAGTTCGTAGATCCCTGCGTTGTTGACGACGATGTCAAGGCGACCGAAATGCTCGATCGCGCCATCGACGATAGCTTGTGCGTCCGCCAGTTTCGATACATCGCCGCCGATAGCGACGGCTTTGCCTCCGGCATCTGTAATTGCATCGACAACCGCATCCGCTCCCTTCTTACTGCTTGAATAGTTGACGACGACGGCCGCGCCTTCGGCCGCCAGCGCCTTTGCAACGGCAGCACCGATACCCTTCGATGCGCCCGTTACGACTGCTGCTTTATGTGCAAGCTTGCTCATTGCTCTCTGTCCTGTAAGAAATCATGACGCGATAAGATCTGTCAGATGCTGCACCGGCGCTGCGCATACAACGCAACCAGATACATGTTGTTCAAATCGCCACTCTCGGCAAGGACGGCAAACGTCGGAGTGTGCCATCTTCGCGGACGGAACTACCTCACCGCGACGCTCTGTGCGCTCATTGCCGCGAGGCGGTGCGCTTCTTCTACGATCACGTCCTCTTGCCCCGCTACCAGCTTTCGCTGGGCAAGGGCCTGACACAGCTCGAATGGATCGATCTTAAGCTCGGACGCTAGGCGCTCGATGTGCGGAACGAAGCCCGAGAAGAGGCCAAAAACGCCCGTGATGATGTTAGCGATGGGGATGTGAGGGGTCCGAATCGGCAGCACCTCGTCTGCGCACTTCGCTAGTCTGGCTATGCGCGCGAAGTCTGTACCTAACTGGTACCGATGGCGCTCAAGAACTGGAACCAACGTTTCGAGCTGCGTGTTGCCGGCGCCGGCGCCGAAACCGCACACGCAGGCGTCGAGGAGCGTGGCACCGCTCTCCGCCGCGGCAATCGAGTTCGCTACCGCGAGCCCCAAGTTGTTGTGAGCGTGATACCCGATTGGTATTGACAGACCATCGATCAGGGTCTCGACCTTTTCCTTGACGAGTTCCGGGGTCGAAAAGCCCGCGCTGTCCATCAGGACGATCGCATGCGCGCCGTACGATTGCATCAAGCGGGACTGATCCAGGATCTCTCTGGCATCGGCCATATGCGACATCATCAGCACGCCATAGGCGGTTTTCCCGACGTGCCTCACGTACTCGATGAAACGCCGGGTGATGTTGGCCTCGGTGCAATGGGATGCCAGCCGAAACACGTCGACGCCGGCTTCGAGCGCCACCTCAATGTCGGATATCTTGCCGAGCCCGGGAATGAAATGAACTCCGAGCTTCGTATGCCTGAGCTTTTCACGCACGGACGCCAGCATGTCCGCATCGGTGCTCGCCGCTTTACCCAGCAAAGCCGATGAGGCACCCAGTCCGTTACCGTGGCCCACCTCCACGATATTGATCCCAGCCTCGTCGGCGGCCTGCGCGTAGCGGACGATCTGCCCAATTGTCAACTGGTGCCGCACCGCGTGATTTCCGTCGCGCAGGGATGCGTCGGTCAGAGTGATGTAGCCTTTCACGATTGCATGCTCCTCGTCACACGGCCCTTGTGCCCCGCTACCGCGACAGCCGCGCAATTGATGATGTCGAGATTGCCCGCATAGCTCGGTAGATGATGTCCGCTGCCTTGCACCTTCACGCTGACAGTGATTCGTCCTTCATCCAGAATCGGCGCGAGCACGATCTGAAAGCCGGGGACGTATTCCTGTACGGAAGCGACGGCGCTACTGATTGCGCCCTCGATTTCGGAAAAGTCACCACATTTCGCGTAAGCGTAGATCGTCGTTTGCATCATTACGCCCGGTTCCGCAGGATTGATATTTAGGATCGCCTTCACCTTGTTCGCCCCCGAAAAGAGAGACAGGGCCCGCTCGGTAGTAGTAAGGTAATTGTTGATATTTTCCCGCGTCGCCATGCCCGCGCTCGCGGCCGCTATTGTCGAAACGACCTCGAGGTAGTCAATCTGCTGCGTCGCCTGCCTGAACGCATGCGCGAGCGGCAAACTCGCCTGTCCGCCGCAGGTAACCAGACTGATGTTTTGCTGCGCGGCGACGTCGGCGAGATTGACCGATGGCACACACACCATACCAATGCCAGCCGGCGTCAGATCGACGGCAAATTTCCCGCAAGCAGAAAAAACGGCATTGTGGTCGACGTGCGCATAGGCTGAGGTCGCATCGAACACGATGTCATATGCATTGCGGTGCGCTTTCAGGAAATTGATTCCATCCGCCGACGTCTCGACGCCACGCTCTTTCGCAACGGCGAGCCCGCGGCTCTTCTGATCGCGTCCGGCCAAAAACGCAAGGCTCAAGCTTTCCGACGCGAGGACCTTGCACATCAGATCGGTACCAAGCATTCCTGATCCAATGATGGCTACGTTCGTGCGTGAATCACTCATTTCGCGCTCTATTTGGGCTAAAAATCATCGACATTGGCACCTTCCAGTTGAGAAAAAGTTAGAAACGTGGTTGCGAATCGGGGCTGCATAGCGCGACCATGTCTCCGTGTGCTTGGGGCATATGGTCTTTCTCCGCGGTTGCGGCAGCGACCGGACTGTATCCACGCAGTCTCTGAGCAGCTTCCGGGCCATGTGGGTCGCAAACCCTCGGAATCCCGGCACGACAGGACCTCTGGCCCACTTGCGAAGAATTGTGCCGCTCGCTAACGTCGGTCTTCAGACAATGAGGTCGACTTCCCCACGAACCGCACGCGTTTAGACTCAGAGCTAAGCGGCGAGCGCATTTGGTTGGGCAGTTTGAAAGGTGAAGTGCAACCGGTTTAATGAAATGCAAAGGGACGTGTTGAAGCGACTTCGCGCATGCCTGCGAAGACTTTCTGGACGCAGCGAATGAGCCGAAGCCCATGCTTGCAAAAGATTCCAACAAGATTGCGCCGGGGCCAGTTCGAGCAGCTTGTCTGGCGGCATCTGAGAGCCTGGGCCGTCGCGGACCTCTCCCCACGCTGGCCTTGCACAGTCGGAGTAGGAATGACAGTCACCCATCACCCCCTCCACAGATCCGTACGTGCGGAATTACCGCATACGGCTCCTGCCTTGGGTCGTAACGATCAGACGTTGATTCGGATATGGATGACATATATGAGCCAGGGGCAACCAAAGTGCTACGAGCCGGGTCATCCGCAGCCACGTCAGGCGATGCTTCTGACTACGGCGGCGCAACGTGCGGTACCACAGGCGGGCAATACCAACCCGGAAGCACCCGAGGCGCGATCCGTTTCGTGGCATGCCAAAGTACCGCACATGCCCAGCCACCACGGCGCGCAGATACCGCCCCTGCTCCGCAATAGTCTGGTGCATGCGTCGTCGCAGTTGTTCCTTGACTGCCTGAAGCTTGGCTCGCATTCGTTTGGCGCTGGTCAGCCGCAATACCGCAAACTTTCCTTTACGGGTCTTCCCGCAGCAATGCGTGAAGCCCAGGAAGTCGAAGGTCTGCGGCTTACCGCCGCCGCGGCGTCGACAGTTCTCGCGCGCAAAGCGTCCGAACTCGATCAGCCGCGTCTTGCTCTCGTGCAGCTTCAGGCCGAAGCGGGCCAGTCGTTCAGTCACTTCGCGCTGGAAGCGCTCCGCATCCCGCACGTACTGGAACCCCGCGACCCAATCATCGGCATACCGCACAACGATCATGTCGCCTTCGGCGTGCCGCGCACGCCACTGCTTCACCCACAGATCGAACGTGTAGTGCAGGTAGATGTTCGACAACAGCGGCGAGATGCTGCCGCCCTGAACGGTACCAACTTCACTTTGCGTCAACCTGCCGTCTTCCAGCACGCCAGCGTGCAGCCATTTCTTGATGAGCCGCAGCACCCGCGTGTCCGCTACCCGGTGCTCGATGAATCTCATCAGCCAGTCGTGTTCGATTGTGTCGTAGAACTTGCTGATGTCCGCATCGAGTATCCAGCTCACCTTTCTGCGCTCGATACCTACACTCACGGCGTCGAGTGCGTTGTGCGCACTCTTGCCGGGACGGAAGCCGTAACTGAACCCGACGAAGTCCTGTTCGTAGATCGCGTTGAGTACTTCGACCGTGGCGAGCTGGACGAGTTTGTCTTCCAGCGCCGGCACGCCCAGCGGGCGCTTGCTGCCGTCGGCCTTGTCGATGTACACGCGCCTGACAGGCTGGGGCCGGTAAGCCCCCCGGGTCAGCCGGTCGGACAGGTCCAGAAGCCGTGCTTCGAGGTCCAGTCCGTACGACTGCCACGTCTGGCCGTCCACCCCGGCAGCCGCCTTGCGCTCCAGCGCAAAGTAGGCTACCCGCAGGCGGTCGACCGCGTAGATGTGATGCATCAGGGTGGTGAACTTCGCACCCGGTCGGCCTTTGGCCGTCTGTCGTATGCCGTCGAGCGCGGTTCCCATGTCATATTCCCGCCCCAATCTGCGGGACATGCGCGCACCGACTGCATTGCCCTTGGCCTGCCGCCTTCCCTCCACCGCCTCCGCCACCGCAGGAGTTGCGCCCGCAGTCTTGTTCGGCAGCTTCTCAGGTACTACGCAGCAGTCCGACTTCCCACGCCCGTAGCTCATCGTCGTGCGCCCTCAGGCTTCACGATGCGCACTGCGCCCGACGCTTCCCAGCGCGGCACAGTAGGGCCCGGGACCTCCCGGTTCCCGAGCAAAGTGTTTCCGCACGTGCACGGGGTCTCTGACCGCGCGGGGTCCGGCACTGCCTCGCCAATGCGGCAGCGTCGGTGTGGCCCTCGGCGTAGACCCAGCGCCTCGGCACCCCGATCATCTCGTAGCTCATGCCACGAGGAGTTTATTTCGCGGCTCAATACCCGGCCCGTGCGTACCCCTGTCAACGCTTCGCCTGCACCCTCACGGGTACAAACGCATGACTCGGGGCCGCCGTGGCTGGCTAGGCCTTCAACGTATGACTCTTTCATTCACAACACTTTGCCGGTTTGACCGGCGCACGGATCTTCAACTACATCCTGCAGGCACTGTACATGGGTTGCCAATGGAAGATGCTGCCGATCGACAGGAATGCAGAAGGTCACCCTGAAATTCACTATACGCGCATCTACCGCACGTTTCGTCGCTGGCAGGCCGATGGTTGCATCGATGCCATCTTTTCGGGCTCGGTGCAGCAACTTCATCAGGACCAGTTGCTTGACCTTTCGGTCATCCACGGCGACGGCAGGCACCACGACGGCGGCGAAGAAAGGCGGCGACAATCTCGCGATCATTTCTGAATGGGTGCATTGATGAAGAAGATATTTCTTGTGGCTATTTCCCTTCCGATCGCTTGCTTTTCGAGCGTCGCGTCCGCTGAAGATTGGTCGACGATCAGGTTTAGAGTGGATCCAACTTCTCCGCCGTTCGAATCAAAAACGCCGAGTGGCACTCTGATCGGATTTGATATCGATCTTGGGACGGAGATATGTGCGCGTTTGCATGCGAAGTGCGTATGGGTGGAAAATGAATTTGATGGTCTGATTCCCGCGCTTGCGGCGGGAAAATTCGATGCTATTCTGTCTTCGATGTCAATGACGGAAAAGCGACGTCAGCAAATAGATTTTCCCTCGAGGCTGTATAAGACACCAAATCGCCTGGTTGTACGAAAAAGTTCAGGTCTGGAGCCGACCCCCACGTCATTAAAGGGTAAAAAAATCGGGGTTCAACAAGGCTCCATCCAGGAGACGTACGCAAAGAAATATTGGGAGCCAGCGGGTGCAATTGTCGTGTCCTATCAAACCCCGGATCAGGTCTACGCCGATTTGATTTCCGGGAGACTTGATGGAGCATTCCAGGACGCGGTGACGACGGAATATGGCCGAGGGCGTGTGGAAACTCCATTTCAACCGCTGAGGGCGACGTTGCCGGTCGGATCGATCAGGTTAGATGCGCCGAGCTTGCGCTAATCGAACATCGCGGCCGCAAGAAGCCCCTCGGGGCCTCAGCTGGTAGCCCGCTTCATCGCCTTCATCATTCCGGCGACCCCCAGTATATTGATGACGCGCTTGAGGTTGTAGGCTAGCACCTGAAGGCTCATTTCGGTGCTCACCCGTCCCAGCGTCCGGGTCAGGAAGTGGGTGGCCCCCATCCAATGCTTCAGCGTGCCGAAGACGTGTTCGACCGTGCTTCTTCGAATGGTCATTGCATCGGGCATGCGCTCGAGTCGACGCTGCACGGCTTCCAGTACATGTTCGTGTTCCCATCGTCGGATGCGGCGGTAGTCGCTGGGGGAACATCGCTCCTTGAGATGGCAACGCGGGCATGCGCTGGGCCAGTACACGCGCAGGTTCATGTCTTTCTCAACGGTCTTGAATCGAGGAATTGCGCGCTCACCGGCGGGGCATCGATATTCATCGTTCCTGGCAACGTAGATGAAGTCGCGCTTGGTAAAGAGCCCTTTCTTCCTTGACGCCGAGGTGAGTGGTTTCGGGACATACGTGGTGATCCCAGCCAGTTCACAGGCGCGGATGTCCGGACCGCTGTAGTAGCCTCGATCAGCTAGCACCTTCAGCCCCGGCTTGCCCATCGCCTTCTTCGCTGACACGGCCATCCTGCTGAGTTGCCCGTGATCGCCTCCGATATTCGTCACCTCATGTTCCACGATCAGATGGTGCTTCGTATCCACGGCGGTCTGCACGTTGTAGCCGACAGTTCCGGTTCTTTTGCCACCGCTGGTCATAGAGCGGGAATCCGGGTCGGTAAGCGACAGTTGTCCGTCAGGTTCTTTCTTCAGCTGCGCTTTGATTTGCTCGAGCTCACGCATCCGCTGGCGCAACAAAGCGATCTTCTCGTACAGGCGCACGGTCTTCACATCGAAACCTGTCGGACTGGTCCGGTCTGCGGTTTCAATCATGTCGAGGTATCGCTGGACGCTTTCCTCAATCTGTTGCTGACGCTTGTCGATCTTGCCCGCCGTGTAGTTCCTGTCGCGGCTGTTCACCGCCTTGAATTTGCTGCCGTCGATGGCGACCATGTCGCTCGATAGCAGCTTCAGTCCTCGACACAGCTCGACGAAGCGACGGCATACGTTGCGAATGGCCGGCCCGTTGTCGCGGCGAAAGTCGGCGATCGTTTTGAAGTCTGGCGCCAGACGTCCTGTCAGCCACATCAACTCGACGTTGCGTTGGCATTCGCGCTCAAGACGCCGACTTGAGGGTACCCGGTTCAGATACCCGTAGATATAGATCTTGAGCATCACGCCAGGGTGGTAGGACGGGCGCCCGGTGATTGCGGGCGTGGTGCCGTTAAAGCCGAGAGTCGTGAGGTCCAGTTCATCCACGAACACGTCGACGATTCTGATCGGGTTGTCCTGGCCGATGTAGTCATCGACGCATTCGGGAAGTAGTGCGACCTGCTTGCGGTCATCGCCTTCAACGAATCGCTTCATGAGTCACCCGGCCTCAATGAGTTGATTCAGTTTAGGCGATGAGTGCGTTTTCACACACCCTTAGGTGAGTAGCCCGTGGGAATCGCACCCACAGGCCCTCCCAGAACCGGACGTGAATCTCTCGATTCATCCGGCTCCTATTGCCCACCGTTTTGCGCCAGAATCCAGTGAGCAAACAGACCCGGCTGCTGATGTCTTATCTTGACCACCAGCTCCCGTGCCCGACTCACTTTATCCTTCAGGCGCTTGTATTTCCTGCGCACCCACCGCACCAGGTACTGATCCAACGAATCGAACACCGCGTACAACGCCGAACGATAGAAGCGGCCATAATATTTCAGCCACCCTTTGAGCACAGGGTTGATCTCCTGCGCCAGGTCCGTCAAGTCCACGGTGTGTCGGCAATGCAGTCGCCATCGACGCACTGTCTGGCGAATGGCTTTGGCCGCTGTTTGGCTGATCGCAGGCAGGAAGCTCACGAACACCGTACCGGCGCGCGATCTTGCGAATCGCGGTCGGAAACAGAAGCCCAGGAAGTCAAACTGATGAACGCTAAAACGCTCCCGCCGATTGTCATCGCGACAGTAGACGACTTTCGTCTTCTGTGGATGCAAAGCAAGTGAGCACTGCGCCATCCGCTGTTCCAGGGCTGCCTTGAGCGCCTGCGCCTCCGTCAGGGTGCGACAGTGGCAAACTACATCATCGGCATAACGTTCGAACGGCACGCCCGGGTAGTTGCGGCGCATCCATTCGTCGAACACATAGTGCAGAAACAGATTGGCCAGCAACGGACTGATGACTCCGCCTTGCGGTGTGCCAGCGTCCCGCTGCTGCGTCGTGCCGTCTGCCAGACTGACCGGAGCCCGAAGCCACCGCTCAATGTACAGAAGCGTCACCCTGCACTTCGTGTGATGCCGTATCGCCTTCATCAGCAAGGCGTGATCGATGGAATCGAAGAAGCCCTTGATGTCGAGATCAAGCACCCAGGCATATCGCCAGCAACGCACGCGCGCCATGGCCACTGCCTGATGTGCCGACCGACCCGGCCGGTAGCCGTAAGAGTCGGGATGGAAGCGCGGTTCCAGTTGTGGCTCAAGACGCTGTTTGACCACCATCTGAGCCACCCGGGCGGCGACCGTCGGTATCCCCAACGGTCGCACACCGCCACCTGCCTTCGGGATCTCCACACGTCTAACAGGCGGAGGTTGGTAACTTCCCGAGGCCAGTCGATTCCAGAGTTTATAAAGGTTGTCAGCCAACCTCGAATCGAACTCCTCAATCGTCTGCCGATCAACTCCAGCAGCGCCCCGGTTGGCCTTGACCTTCTTGTAGGCCTCCCACACTTCGCGCTTGGAAATATCAAACGGTTTGGCATGCCGAGACAGATCCTCCCGTTGCCGGTTGTCTGCCTCGTCTTGCCGGGCAACGTCGCCCCTTCGGTCCAGCCCCGTTACAGGGCCTTCCTCCCTACTACGGACGACTCCGCCCCCGTGCCGCGCATCGGTACTCAGGCTCTTGCAGGGGCTGCCTGCTTGAGCTTCTCCCTTCGCATCGCGACGACAGGTTCCTACGTTCCTCATTGAAGCCTGCGCTGGCGTCACGCCACCTTCATGCCGGACGCCAGACAGCCCGTCAACAGGCTCCGTCTGTCCTTGTCCCGGGGCATCCATACCCCCCGGTTTTGGCGTCGTCATGGGGTTTCGACACGTCATCAGTGGTTCACTCGCGTTCGTCTCACCAGCACTCATCTGACAGAATTTCTCTCCGCCTTTTCCTCAACGCTCACCACGCGGACTCTTTACCCGCGCAGCTTGAGGTGATTTGAAGCCAGCTCCTGCAAGCCGACTTCGAGGGGCCCGCCCTCATCTTCAATAAAGCATTGCTCACGCAACCGCTGCGCTTGCATTCGTAGCACACTATGGACACCGCCCGGTTTGCCAAGTTGATCGTGATGTGACGTTTTAACGAGGTATCGGCAGCAGACTTATATTCGGCTTTGCGCAAGCCGAAGCCGCGAGCCCTGATGGAATGCGCCAGGAACGTCCTCATCTCGGCCACGTACTTTTCAGTACAAGGGTGTGTTCAGGTTCACGTTCCTGCGGTCCGACCTGTTTCGCCATCACATGTTAATCAACCTCAGCAACCTATCGAGACTACGATCTTACCTTTTCCGCTTCCCTGCTAAACAGATTTCACACTAACGTGATGCTTCTCGTACATGCTGCCGTGAGCGAGAATTGCCCATGCGGTGCGTGCGATCTTGTTGGCCAGGGCCACGGCGACTACATTGGCAGGTCGTCGCTCCTGAATTCCTTTCTGCCATGCTGCCGGAACCTTGGTATGACACATCACCGAGCGGGCTCCATGGATCAACAACGTACGCAAATAGGGATCCCCTCGCTTCGAGATCGAGCCCAGCCGGATCTTGCCACCGGTGCCGCTTTGCCGTGGAACCAGTCCGAGAAACGACGCAAACTCGCGGCCAGATTTGAACGTCTTTGCATCCCCGATCGTTGCCACCAGCGCTGTTGCCGTGAGTCTGCCGATGCCAGGCACTTCAGCGATTGCACGGCACGCCGCTTCGTGCTTGTGCCAAGAGCCTATCCGTTTCTCAAGCTGATCAATATCCTGCTCAATCCCGTCGATGCGCCTCAACTGGTCTTGCAGGCTGGAGATCATCATTCCCGACACGGCGTCTTCAAGTTCAGCCATGCGTGCGCGGATCTCGTTGAGTCCGGCGACCCGACCGGCTCGGAACGACATACCGAACTCGTAGAGCAAACCTCGCAATTGGTTGACCCGCATCGTCCGGAACTTGATGAGCAGCGAGCGCATCCGGTGAAGACCGAGTATGGCCTGCTGGTCTTCCGTCTTCGTTGCTACGGTCCGCATTCCCGGTTGCTGCACCGCCGTCCAGATCGCGCGCGCATCCGCCGCATCGGTCTTGTTCGTCTGGACAAATGGCCGGATAAACTTCGCGTGCAACAGCACCACCTCGTGTCCCAGTGCCTGGATCTTGCGGGCCCACCAGTGCGCGCTGCCGCATGCTTCAAGTGCCACCCGGCCAGCCGGCCGCTGCGCGAGAAACGTGATCAACTCGTCGCGTCGAAAGCGCCGATTGGCAATCTCGCCGGTCGGTGCATCGACCCAGTACATCTGGAAGATCTGCTTTGCAACATCCAGTCCGTATGTCGTAGCATTCATTTGGGCCCTCCGTTCCTCAAGTGGACGTGTCGAAACGCCGCTCTGGCACACTGATGCCGATCGGTTCTGGAGGGCCTCCGTACACCTGCTGGGCCCTGCGTCCCCGAAGCAACTGTGTTGAACGTCAAGCGCTTTCGCGCTTCGACTGATGAAGCGAAGCATTCCAGGACGCTCCTGTTTTGACCATTGCGTTGAGGATGCTTAGGAGCTTGCGCATGCATGCGACGATGGCGACCTTCTTTGGCTTGCCCGCTACGACGAGACGGTCATAGAACACCTTTATGACAGGGTTAAAGCGAGTCGCGGACAGCGCCGCCATGTAGAGCACTTGCCGCACGCTGCTACGGCCGCCGAAGATTGTGCGCTTTCCTCGCATCTGTCCGGAGTCGCGGTTGACCGGTGCGACGCCAATCAACGCGCCGATCTCGCGACGCGACAGTTTGCCAAGTTCAGGAACCTCGCAGATCAGGGTCGAAATCGTTGTCTTGCCAACTCCCTTTACGCTATCGAGCAGCGCCGACAGATCGGCGAAATTCGTCTGAACGTGCCCGGTCATGTCACTGCCGATACGATCGAGTTCTTTGGCCAGCGCTTCGACGATGGTGTCGATGCTTTTTCGGGTTGCCGCAGGCGATTGGGCCAGCCGGTTGCGTTCGGCGACGAGCATGGCGATCAGTTGACGACGGCGTGTGACCAGAGCCGCGAGGGCTTGCTGCTCTGCGCTCGGCAGAGGTTTGACGTACTTGTCGCGTTCCGGACTACGTTCAATGACTTCGCCGAGCTGCGCGAGAATGCGTGCATCGATGCGATCGGTCTTCGCCAGTTGTCCCATCGCTCGTGCAAAATCTCGCGCCTGTCGGGGATTGATGACGGCCACCGCGTAACCTGCAGCCTGCAATACAGCGGCGGCAGCCGTTTCAAGACCACCCGTGGCTTCCATTACAACCAGTGCAACCTTATGTGTCGCCAACTGCCCCAGTAACGTATCGAAGCCTTCGGCGTCGTTCGTCAGCGTCAGGGGTGGTGCATTCAGGCCTACCGCTATGTCCAGCGTGGTTTTCGCCACATCAATGCCAATCGTGACCGGTGTGGAAGTCGAATCTGGCAGGCTCGTCATTTCCCATCCTTGCTTATGCGAATTAGGTTCAGGCAACTGTTCGGGCTTCCGATGAGCGGCTCGGCTCGTGCGCCATGTGCTTCGGGACGGGCTTGTAAACCCCAGGGAGGAGATCAGGCTGCACGAGCTTTGCCAAACCGACATCAACAACAAAAATTAACGACAGGCTGTGGATTTGTGGACGATGCGCCTGCGGCGCACCGGCGAGCTTACCGTGGACAACGCTACACGTTGCCCACCGCGCTCACCTTCGCCCACAAGCTCCACAGCCTCCTATCATGATTATTAAAGACCATGAACTTCAAGATACAAGGGAGGGCGGTGTCCATTCCATCTCGGCCTTCTGAAGACGCAGAATGGAAAGAATTTCGAATTTTCTGGCGGAGACATTTATTCGAGTAACGGGGCCGGAATCGGTTTGAGAAAGAGTGACGTTGATCTGGAAAATAGAATAAATAAAGCTATTGAGGGAATGCTGGCTGATGGGACTTGTTCTAGAATCGCAAAGAAGTATTTCGAATTTAATCCATACGGTAGCTGATGATATTCGTGTGCGTTGTGGCAATGCAATGACGTGTGTTGCCTCCGCGGATCGGATCGTTGTGTGCCTTCCGCAGGACCATCCTTGCCCAGCGGAGACGCGATGACGACACCGTTCAGTGATTCCTTCCGAAGCATGCCGCTGCGGCTTCAGCCGGCGCCAGGCCGGCGTGGAAGTAGCCCTGGAGACGTTTGATGTTCGTCGCGTCAGGGTGATACGGCGGGCGCACGAAATTCGCTGCAACGGCTTCGTCGTACCAGGCGCACGTCCATACTTCCAGCTCGCGGGCGTACTCGGGCGTTAGCGGCTTCGATTTCTCTGACCTTGCCCCTGTTTGACGAATCCCTTAACCAAGCGAATTATGCGGCTTCACCTTGCTGAGCCGCGAACCAGTTCTTCTCGAATGTCATGGGGCTGACGTAGTCGAGTGTCGAGTGTAACCGGCGTGCATTGTAAAAGCCCAGCCAATCAATTACCTCATCCATTGCGGCTCGCCGCGTGGCGAAGTGCCTGCCGTGCATACGTGCTACCTTCAGCGAACCCCACAGACTTTCGGTCGGCGCATTGACGCTCCTATGTCAAGCGGCACGCGTCGAATCGGCCAGGTCAGCCAGGATGAGCGGATACAACTCCCTGACGATATAGCGCTTCAGGCAACGATGGATCTCCTTGGTGGACATCCTTGGACGACACCAGCATACGTTCTGTGTCGGTGACGAGAGAAAAAATATCGGATCCAACGCTGAGCACAATTGCCCCTCCTGATCAGGTGATGCTGTGCGTCCGAAAAACGATTTGGATGGATGATGCGCCGATCATGCACGACACGACCTATCTTTCTCCGGATATCGGTAACGAAGTTGTGGATGAGTTTGGAGAGCGCTTCGTCGTAGATGCCCTGGTCAGGCACTCGATTCATGTGACCAAAACCCATCTAGTCATTGACGCTGCTCCCGCCTCCGCCGAAGTGGAAGAAATATTCGGCATCCCGAATGGTTATCCCATGCTACGGCGGCTATATCGAATGGTCACGAGCGACCCAGGGATTACTGTTTATGGTGTTCTCCAGGCGCCGTTTGACAGGCTCGCGTGTACTGTGGATTTCCCTTGAAACGCAAGCCTCCATATCGTTGCATCGCCGCTCGTGGACTGGGTTGAATGGCATCGAAATCTCGGCGAGAGTTCGGTCCTTGTCCGTGCTTGAATTCGATGCGCGGTTCGTCACGGTTCACTGGAACTACCACCTACAGGTGCTGAACCTGATGTGGAATGACCCGAGCGTCGATTCTGATCGCTTCTAATCGGCGTGTTAGGGAGCAAAGCCGTACGCTTCGATATCCTCATACGGATGTTATCGACCACCGATATCATCACTGCACTCGGCATCCCGAAGACGGCGGCTCCCCTCCCGTGCACCTGCTCGAGAAACTCGGCTTTCTTGATCACAGCATCGAACGCGGGCGCTATCAGGTTGGTCCGATTGCTGGAACTCCCGACCAACGTAGTCGCTCGTTACTTCGTCTTCGCACAGCCACGTCCACGCACTTTTCAGGGAACCTGCAAGGCGCATTTCGGAAACCGTGAGTGTTGACGTTATGCACCGATGAGGGGTGGCTTACGTCGGTAGTGCAATCGGCGATTCACATCTGACGCTCAATTTGCGCCTTTGCACGGCAAGTCGAGCGGCCGAGTGCTCATCGCCAACGTAGATCAGAAGCAACTCAACGCTTATATGTTGAGCGGGTCGTCGGAAACCAATTGCTCCTTACACAATCGTCAACCCAGATCGTTTAGGACAGGAAATCGATATGGCTCGCACGCAGGGCGATGCGACCAACGACCTGGAGTTCGCTAACGGTTTCGTTGGCGCAGCGGGCATTTCTGCACCGAGGGCGAAAGTCGCGCGAAGACATCCCCCTGCTCGTACCGACGTTACAAGCCGCAGCCTTGCGAATCACGAAGGTCCTGGGCGTGACCAAGAGTGACGATGTCCGTGAGGAGGCCGAAAGCGCCGATGGACGAAGGCGCAGTTGACGTCAAAATTGGCGGCAAACTCGTAACTAATACTGACATTGTTCGGCGCCGCGCGATATCGGTTAGCTCCTGATCGCCAGATTGACGACGCCTTGGCGGTACATTGTGCGTCACTGTTTGAAAGACCGTTCCGGCACTGAAACGGTCGACAAGCCAGCCCCCGCCGAGCCCCACAACGCTGCTGTTGGTCCGGTTGCCGCAGCGACGCCACTGCCTGGATCAGACGACCGCAGACGGCGCCACGACCATCATGTTCGCGTCTGCTGGCTCCGTGAAAAAAATGCCGGCGACGAGCCGCGTGATAACCGCGACCGGAAGAGTCGACTGCAAGCATCGCCGCGGCGAGTCGCAACGCCCCGTCAACTGGTGCATGCGTGCCTTGGCACCGGCTGAACCAGGCTCCGTCGCGCCGCTGCCATGACCAGTCCACTCATTGTCGCGAGCGGCTCGGGCTCCTGCTCCCAGTGATGCCAGTAAAGATCGATCATCAGGTCGTGCCCGGGGGCGAGCGCAACCAGTCTGCCGCCACTGATCAGTGGGCCGGCCTGCATTGCGGGGAACCGCAGTCCAGTGTCGTTCCGGCGCGACAGGCAGCAATATTTTTTGAGCCATCGACTGATGAGTACATCAATAAGTACACTGAAGGGTCGATATGGTAAAAATACCATTAAAGATCAAACGATTGCGCCGGAAATTATGGTCCTCTCCTGGGCACCAATAGATGTTCCGGCGAAAGCCGAAGTAGTCCGAGAAACCCCGTAAGATCAACGTCTTACGGGGTTTTTTGTTGCCTGCAGTTTCCGTTACGTTCCGCTGACGTCGATCATTTTTACGTATACTGTTGCGTATACCAGATTCGGGGGCTTTTCCATGCCCAGACGCGTCGATTCGAAGTCGGAATTGGTCTTCCGCGCCGCCAAGCCGCGCGCAACCTTACTTGCTCGCTGACGGAAATGGTCTTGCACTGAGGGTCCGGCCAAACGGTACCCGAACATGGCTGTTGCGATATCGACGACCGGGCACTGGCAAAGAAAACTTCCTCAGCCTCGGCCCTACCCTGAGGTCTCGCTCGTGGATGCACGTAAAGCAGCCACCATCGCGCGCAACCTCGTCCGCGAAGGCACCGATCCCGTCGAGCACCGGAGAGCCGAAACAGCGGCGCGCAAGCGCGCAGCCGAAAGCGCGTTTCCGCTTGTGGCTCAGAAGTGGCTCGCATTCAAGCGCAAGGAGTGGGCCGATGAGACATACCGGAAAGCCGCGTTTGTGGTGCGCGAGTACCTGAGTCCGGCGCTTGGCAATAAGCCGATCTCAACGCTGGCTACGCCCGAGGTTAAACCCGTGCTGGAAACAATTGCGGCGCACGCGCCGAACCTCGCCACGAAAGCGCGCCAGTACGTCGGCGGCATCGTGACCTACGCAATACAACACGGTCCAAGAGAAGACGGTATTCCGCTGTCGCTGCGCGGTGTGATTCCGCGGCACAAGAAAGGCCACATCCCGGCAATCACGAAACCCGCCGAGATCGCGCCGCTTGTACAAGCCATCAACACCTATAAGTCGCCGATCACACGGGCTGCCCTGAAATTGACCATGCTTACCGGCCTGCGCCCCGGGGTGGTCGCTTCCGCATCTTGGGACGAAATGGATCTCGATGTGGCTGAATGGCAAGTCCCGGCCGGCCGGATGAAGATGCAACACGAGCACATCGTGCCACTGCCGAAGCAAGCGGTTGAGTTGCTCGAGGAGCTCGAGGCTCTGACTGGCCGCGGACACTACGTGTTCCCCTCACCGGCGCGCCAGAAGACGCCGCATTTGCACCGGGATGCCCTAAGCAAAGCATTGCGCGAATTGGGCTTCCAGGGAAAGCATGCAAACTCACGGATTCCGCGGCATGCTACGCACCGGGCGGAGGGAGCGGCTAGGCATCGACATTCTGGAGGCGCAACTCGCGCACGCAAAACGAGGGGACGTGCAAAAGGCGTATGACAGGACAACGTTCGACGATGACCGTCGCCGCGTTATGCAAGAGTGGGCTGATTACATTGACCGGCTCTGCAACACGAAGTCGTAATTGAGCCGAGCGACGGCGACTCCATCGCCGCCTGGAGCACCGCCCAATTCATTCAACGCCTTCCCCCACTCCTTGGCCACGCTCCCCACTCGATTGTCAATCAGCGGCCGCGCCCCTTGTCGGACGGCGGTTCCGCCAGTTCGCGCGACCATGATACCGCCAGATACCGAAAAATCCTGCCAGCACTAAGCGGCTCTCGGCCGATCGCATCGGAAATGAATGTCGCTTCGTCAAATTATCATGGAGATGGGCTACCCACGAAACGATTTACGGCAGTTGATACCGTCGTCGGTACCGTCAGGTGGTTTCCAACCTGGTCCGATCAAAGCCCATTATCCGGCGCGGGCGGACGACACTGAACCGGCGAACGCCAATCACCATCGGTTTCTTCTTCTCTTTTTTACTGCCAACCGAAGCACCGTATAGCTCGATTGTGAGACCGGCGGCGCAAATCATGAACTAGCGTCGTTCCGGCGTGACTCGCAGTCACGGCGATCCTTACCTGGATCGGCACACTTTGCGCGGATCAGCCGTTGCAGTGAGACTCGTCATCATCCATTGCAATCGCAGCTCTGCGGCATGCATAGCGCGGCGAAGCGCATCGCGGGACTCGCTTCGGCGGGCGGGAATACGCACCACCCGCCATTGTCATGGCGGAAGAAAAACATCGACAGCATGCCGGTCGGGCGCCGCGTCGCCACGAGTGCATAGCGCCGCCGGTTCGCCGGCGTGTGCCCGAAGCGCATGACGCGGACGGGGTTCGCCAGTTCCAGGCCAAGCCACTTGTCGACCAGCGAGTGCAGGGAATTATCGGCGGCGCGCATGACTGCTCTCCTTTGGCTGCAATGGATATACCGTGCCTTGACCCGGTGGCAGCGAACGCTCCTGATGGTGCGGGAGCGCTTGCACGGCAGAGATCCGAACTGCTAACCACGATCCAACAATAGCGACGCCGGATAAACACAATCTGAAATCTGCATTAAAAAATTTAAGGAATTCTTAGGGCGACGTCGGACGGCTCGTGCGCGTCGTCAACGGCATGCTCGACGAGATCAAGCGGCTGATGCGCGACGTCAAGGGCGTATGCGACGAGATCGCGCACGACTTGCGCGCGCCGCTCACTCGCCTGCTCGCGGGGTCGAGCGCCCCACGCGGGCACGGATCGAGGCGAACTATCGAGCAGGCATCGACGACGTGATCGTCGCGGCGGGCAGCATCCGCACACATGCAATGCGCTGCTGCGCATTTCCGCGATCGAGTCCCACGCGTGCCAACAGAGTTTCGCCCTCGTGGATCTCGCCACGGTCACGAACGACGTCGTCGAACACTGCGAACCTACCGCCGAAGACAAGCGCCTCACGCTCGACTACAAGCGGGCGGCGGACGGTCCGCTCGAACTGCATGGAGACCGTGACCTCCTGTTCGAAGCGCTGGCCAATCTCATCGACAGTGCGATCAAGTTCGCGCCGGAACGCGGCCATGTATCGATCCAGTCGTTTCGCAACGCGACGGCGGTATCGGCATCACGATCGCCGACGACGGCCCCGGAATCCCGCCCGACGAGCGCCAGGCGGTGCTGCGACGGTTCTATCGCGCGCAGACGAGCAGGCATACGGCCGGCAGCGGCCTTGGCCTCAGCCTCGCCGCCGGCGTCGCCGTCGCCGTCGCCGTCGCCGTCGCCGTCGCCGTCGCCGTCGCCGTCGCCGTCGCGACGATGCACGGGATGGCACTACGCTTCAACGACCTCGCGGCCGGCTGCAGCATCACGCTGTATGCGCCGCGCGGGCGAAACGCAGCCCCACACCGGCCGCCCCCGCGCGAACAAACCCTTCTGCTCAGTGCAGCGTACGCAGCGCTTCGTCCACGAACGCATTGGTGTAGGTCCGGTCGACCTTCACCGACCCGTAAGCCGGATTCGCCGCGGCGAGCACCTGCCACTCCTTCCTCGCGCCGTCGTCCGGCATGCGTCCGTCGTTCGCGAACATCGGGATCTCCTCCTTCAACACCTTCAGATAAGCCGCGCGGTCCTTGCCGCTGATCTCCGGCGGAATGACAGCGAGGAGCTGCTCGGGGGAATGGGAATTGATGTACTGCAGCGTGCGCACGAACGCGCCGGCCAGGTGCCGCGCAATCTCCGGATGCGCCCGAACGCGTGCGCCCGACATGTAGACCGTGCTCGACGGAAACAGCGTGCCCAGATTCCGGCGCGTGCCGTCGACCGACGTCAGGTCCGCAAACACCGTGGCCACGCCTTTCGACTCGTAAACGTCCCCGTCTGGCGTCGGCGCTACGACGAAATCGGCGGTTCCGTCACGCAGCGCGTCAATGTTCTTCTCCTTGCCGTCCGTCCCGAGCCGCGTGTAATCGCCGATGGCGTGACCACCCGCCAGCACGAGCGCGTTCGCGACCGTGCTCTTCGACGACCCGGCGCCGCCCGCAATGAAACGCGCGCCCTTGAGGTCTGTCACGCTCTGGTATTTCTCCCTCGCCTGGTTCGCGACGAGCACCTTCGCGCCCGGCGTCACGCCGAGCGTGACGACTGCCTCCGTATCGATGCCATGCGCCTGGTTGACCACGCTGTGATGGTAGTAGGCGACCACCGCGTCGACCCGCCCATCCTTCAGCATGTCGACGGTCGACACGTCGTCCCGGATGTTCATCACGGTTACGGTCGTCCTGGCGTCGTTCAGATAGCCGAGACGCTCCGCCAGCACCACCGGGAAATTGCGGATGGCCTTAACCTCGTCGACGAGCAGGACGATTCGTTGCGGCGCCGTATCGGCAGCGGGCGTGGGCGGTTCGGCGGCGGTGGCCTGCCCGCCGACCAGCCAAGCGGCAACGAGCGTAAGTGCGATTTTTCTCATCGGATATTCCTTGCGAGCAGACAGCTCATTGATTTACGGCGATGGGATCGGCGATCACCACCTGTTCTTCGGTGCGCACGTTCTTCTTACTGTCGCTGATCGCTTTCCATTCAGGGTTGTGCATCAGGCGCTCGCGGACTTTGTCCACCACCGCCTCGCGCGCGCTGAGGGCCGCCTCGTCCCTGTACTGCAGGAGTACCATCGCGGTCCACTGACGGCCGGCCGGAAACTGGCTCGTATAAAGCGAATAGCTCGACAGCACGCCCTCGTCCATCCATCCCTTGAACTGCGGAATCACATAGGCGTCCGCGTACTTCTCGTAGTCGCCGGCTGAGACCAGTGTCTTGTACGGGATGACCACGTAGACCGGATTCACCGCCTTCGCGTCGAGCGCCTCCGCGCGTTTGGTGTCAACCGGCGTCGTATGGATTGAAGTCGTCACCGCGAGCGCCTTCCCGGACAGCGCTGCGGGCTGCGCCTGCTCGAGCGTACGCCAGCGGTACAGGTCGTCGGGCGTCGCGAACGTCAGCAAGGCCATCGCGTCCCAGTTGTCTGAATCGGCGTAGCGATTGAACAGCAGGCTGTATTGCCTGATTCGCCCGTCGTGCTTCCAGCGCGCGAGCTCGCGCGCGGTCGACTGCGCCAGTTCGTGGCGCAACGCGGGCCGGTTCGCGGGCGCGGTCTGGTAGGTGATGATCAGCGACAGCGCGTCGTTATCCGACGGCCCGGTCGCACGAGCCGCGCTCGGGGGCAGCATGCCCGCCAGTACGACGGCGACGAAGAAGGCACGGCCGATGGCCCGAATGTAGAGAAGATTCATGATGGTTCTGTCAAGGTTGGGCATGGAAAGGGCTCTGCGTTTTTTCAGAAATCGATCTTGGCCACCATCCGCACGCTGCGGTCCATTCCAGTGCCAAGCGTGCCGGTCTGCACCGAGTTCCAATAACGCTTGTTGAACAGGTTATCGACGGCCACCCTGATGTCGACGTGTTTGCCCGCGATCCGGGTCGCGTAGCTGGCGCCGAGCGAGTAGATGGTGTAACCGGGGAGGTAACCCTGGTTCTGCGGGTTCACCGGGCGCTTCGTGATGAACGATGCACGCACCGTGAGCGACAGGCCGGGGAGCCAGAGGGAACGGTGCGTCAGTGCGATGTTGCCGATCCATTTCGGCGTGTTCTCCGGAGTACGGCCCCTGATCGACATGTCGAACATCGGTTTCTGGACGGCGTGCAGGTACTGGACAGCTTCGGATACCGACCACTGGCGCGAGATGTCCTGCGTAAGCACCGCCTCTGCGCCCCGGTATTCGATCGTGCCGTCGTTCGCGAAAATCTGCGTCGTCGAATTGGTCACCGCGTTCGCGCGCGTGATGTCAAACACGGACGCACTGAACTGCAGCCACTTGAAGTAGTTATCGCGAACGCCGAACTCGTACTGCGTCGACACCGCCGGGGCAAGGACCTGATAGGCGTTCTTCGCGTTTGCGGGGGCGACGCCGCCATCCTCGATGCCTTTCATGTAGCTGGCGAACAGCGTGGTGGTCGGCAGCAAATCGTAGAGGATGCCGAATGCCGGAGACCCGACCCAGGTCGCTGACGACACCACACCGTCGTTCGATGAGGACCGGCTCTCGCGGAAGCCGAGCAGCAACTTCCATTTCGACCCGACGCCGATCATGTCGTAGGTATAGAGGCCGGTATCCGCGTTGACCTGCTTTGGCAGCGACGTGTCAGGACGGGTAGGCACCGGAGTAGGCAACGGGATGGGATCGAAGATGTTGACTCGCACCGGCAAAACGATTGTGTTTTGTGCGGGTGTCTCGGCTATGCGCTCGCTGCGCGACACGCCGAACGTGATGTCGTGCGACAGCGGACCCGTGGCGAATTGGCCCAGCAGCTCCGCCCGCTTGTACTTGTTGAAGTAGATCTGCGTCACCTCGCTGACGGTCGGGATTCCGCCCGCTCCGGTGAACACGTTGTATCCGCCGATCCGGGTTGTCGAGCGCGAACGATTCGAGTCCGACTGACCGATTTCGACGAGCGCCTTCCAGCCGGGCGCGATGTCGTAGTCGACCCGCCCTTGCACGTTCGTCGTCTTCGCCGAGAAAACGGCCCACGGGCCCGATAGCAGATTCCGCGGATCGGGCACGCGCGGCAACGTGATGCGCCCTTTGACTGCAGTCGGCAAGCTGATGCTGCCTTGTTCGACGACTTCCTTCCGATAGCTCTCCACATCGAACTGGAAATGCAGGCGGTTGGTGACCCGCCAGTCGGCGCCTACGCTGCCGAACCAGCCGCGCCCCTGCGCTCCCCGCACACCGTTTTCGAGGTGCGTATCGGATGCGTTCACCCGCAGGCCGAACTGCTGTTCGCTGCCGAACCGATGGCTGACATCGGCCGCGGCACCGAACTGCCCGAACGAGTTGCCGAGCAGCGCCACCGACGCGACGTCCTTGTCCATCGGCGCGCGCTTCGTCACCATATTGAGAATGCCGGCGGGGCTTGCAACACCGAACATCAGCGCGTTCGCGCCCTTCAGCGTCTCCACGCGCTGCTTGTCCTCCGCGGGCACCGACATCACGTTTGCGGTCGGCAGACCGCCGTTGAGCCGGTAGTTCGCGAACAGGTTGACCTTGATGCCGCGAATGCTCGCCGCGTCGGCAGGACTACCCGACGAGTTGGTCGGCGCGACGCCGGCCTGGTTCTTGACCGCGTCGGTCACCCCTTCCTGCGCGTTCTGCAGCGTGCCGGCACCTGTCACCTCCTTGGTCATCGGCAGCGATTCCTTGTTGCCTAGCGCCTCCTCGTCGAGCCGCGCCGTGATCACCGACGTCGCCGGCACGAGCCGCCTTGGTTCGTACAACGCTGCCACACCGGGGATCCGCCCTCGCAATTCATCGCGGATAGCCTCGGCTTTCTTCACGAGCGCCGCCTGATCGTCGTTAACACGGTACGGCATTACCACGCCGAGCGCTCCGATAGTCGCGCCACCGGCGTCCAGCAGCGGCAGTTCAACTTCCAGGCGATCGCCCTCGCGGCCGACTTCAAGATGCGGGTTGCCGGTCTCGATCACACGCCGGTCATCCGCATCGGCAGGCTTGCCGATGCGGCCGATGTTCGACGCGATGATCGGATAGTCGCCGTCGCCGTCCGGGCGCGCCACGTGCATCGCCAGCACCATCACGTCACGGCGCTTGCGGATCACCTCGTCGACAAGCGTCTGCGCGTACGGATTCGCCGGGATGCCGGTATCCGTGGCCACCGGATCGAAGAGTTCATTCCCGTAGCGGATCTGCCGGCTCAACTCGTCTCGGATGAGTGCGCCCGCGCGGATCAACGCCTCGTTGCCGAGCCCGGACCCCGGCGGATACGGAAAGGTCACTTCGACTTCGCCGATCACCTTGCGCATGACGTCGAGCAGCGGCAGATGCACTTCGACGTTCTGATCGGCTCGCTTGTTAACTTCCACGAACGGCGTGCCGGTCTTGATCACGTCGAGATCGTCGGGGTCCGACTTCCTGCCGATCCGGTTCGCGGACCTGGCCGCGACGATGACGCTTTGCGTGCCGCCGGGGGGGCGCATATGGATATCGAGTTCGACGAGTTCCGGATGCAGCGCGATTGTGCGGTCCACCAGTTGCTGCACATAATCCTTTGCCGGTCCCAGCCGCGGCGCGAGTGCATTCTCGCGCGGGGCGCCGTCGGCCTGCGCGTAGAGCGCCGGCGAAAACAACGCCATGACGGCCATTGCCACCATAGTTCTTGTGATCACAACGGTCTCCTCCAGATTGTTTGCATTATCCGTCCTGATCCAACCGCTGGATCAGATGTCCAGCACCAGCAGACCGCCTTTCGCCCGCGAACAGCACGGTGTGAAATGTCCGTGCCGTTCACGTTGCACGGCGGTCAGCACGCAGTCGAGGTGTTCGACTTCACCGGCAATCACCCGCGTCACGCATGAGCCGCAGACACCCTGCTCGCACGACGTCGGAATCCTGATGCCGTGTTCGGCCAGCGACACGGCGACGGACTTGTGTTCGGGAATCCGATATACCTTGCCGGTGCTGGCGAGCTGCACGTCGAACGCATGCGGCGCCTTTGGCTTCGGTGCACTCGACGCGAAGCGCTCCCAGTGCAATTGCCGCTCCGTCCAGCCGCGTTTGCGCGCGGCGCACAGCACCGCATCGATGAACCCGGCGGGTCCGCAGACATACAGATGCGTGCCCGGCGACTGACTGGCCAGCAGGCGCTCGACGTCGAAGCGCTGCCCGGAGCGTTCATCGGTGAAGTGGAATTGCACCCGGCTGGCGAACGGTGCTCGCATGAGCTGTTGCACGAACGCCGCGCGCGACCGCGAGCGTCCGAAGTAGTGCAGCTCGAAGTCCGCGTGGCAACGCGCGAGCCGTTCCGCCATGCCGAGGATCGGTGTGATGCCGATCCCTCCCGCAAGCAGCAGCGAACGCGGCGCCATCTCGTCCAACGCGAATTGATTGACCGGCATGCCTATCTCCAGCAGATCGCCGGCGTGAACCCGCTCATGCAGGGCCGCTGAGCCGCCGCGCGAATCCGCCACGCGCAGCACGGCAATCAGGTAGCGCCGCCGCTCGCGTGGATCGCCGCACAGCGAGTATTGGCGGACCAGACCGTCGCCAAGGCGCACGTCGATATGCGCGCCGCACGCGAACCGCGGCAGTCTGCGTCCCGCCGGGTCCCTCAATTCGAACGAACACACACCGTCGGCCTCGATGGTCTTCTTCGCGACGCGCAGGACGAGGCGCACATCGCGCGCGACCGGGCGCTGCCTGCGTTGCAGCATGTTCCGGATGCCCGTGTAGGCGAGTATCGGAACGCACAGCGCGCCGAACAGCAGCAGCAGTTGCCCGAACACACCGCCAATCGCGCCGGTGTGCCACGACAACGCCCAGAAATACAGCTTGTGCCCGACGCTGCTCCCGGAGTACGGAGTGAACCGCAACACCTGGCCCGTGTATGCGTCGATGAACAACATCGTGCGTGCGTTCGGATGCGGCGCCCCGCGATCGATCAGGTACATCTCTACAGGGTCACGCGATTTTTCGGGGATGTGCAGCAGCGCATCCTGCGGGTCGGGCGACAGCGCCTGTGCGGTGCGCCAGGAGCTTTCGAGCGTTTGCCGCCTTGCGCCGTTCGAGGGCGCGGCCGATCTCGGCGGACTGGCGGGCCGCGGTGAACCGGTGATCGCATAGATGCCGTGCGCATACCAGTCGAACGCCCACGGCAGCCCGGTCAGCACCGTCAGCAGCAGGATTGCGCTGGCATAGACACCGATCGTCCGATGCAGCCGATAGGTCAATGCCTGTCCACGCGCGCTGGAGCCGGTCGTGAACCCGACTCGCCAGCCGTGACGTGAGCGTGGCCACCACAGTGCGATACCGCCGCCGATCATCAGGATGCCGAATAGTAGCGCGCTTGTGCCGGTAATCAGGTTGCCGTGCTTCATGAAGCGGAACTGATGAATCTGCTCGAGCGTGCCAAGCAGGCCACCGTAGCGCGAGCGCTCGCCCAACACCTCTCCGGTGCATGGATTCAGGTAGACGAACACCTGATCGGTGAAGCGCACCATCGCGGACGGCATGCGCGGCGCTTGGTGCTTGCCGGCCACCAGCCGAATGTAGTCCAGCGTCGCCGACGGCCGGGATGCGGCAGCATTCGCGGTCAATGTGTCGAGCGGTACGCGCGCCGCGCAGGCCGGCACTGTCAGCAGATCGCGATTGAGCACCGGCTCGAGGCCAGGGCGGAATACGATGGATGCACCCGTGATCGCCATCAGGAGAATCACGACCCCGACGGTCAGGCCGCACCAGCGATGGATCTGCAAGACGATCGGACGGAATGCGGGTTTCATGGGTTGCCCAGGCGACGACTGTTGATGTCCATCATCTTTGTCGGCGAACCTGAATGAAGTCTGAATTCAGCGCAAAGTCGGGGTAAGTCCCGACTCGTTGCGCGTGACTTATCGCCCCACGACCCGCATGCGCGCTTCCAAGCTGAAATAGACGTGAACGCTTCCTGAATTTGCGTTCAGAAAAATCGGGAAAACCCCCGCAGGGCCATGCTTCGCTTGTCACGGACATCCGCTTGCGCTAGCCTGAAATTCCCTCGCGCTCGCGCTTTTATCATGAAGATCCTTATCCTCGAAGACCAGCGCAAGCTCGGCCTGTACCTCAAGCAGGCGCTAAGCGAACGCGCGTACACGGTGACCTGGGTGGAAAGTTGCGCCGAGGCGCGCGAAGCGCTATGTGAGTCGAGCTATGACGTCATCGTGCTCGATCTCGGCTTGCCCGACGGTGATGGTCTGCAGCTGCTTCGCGAATGGCGCGCGGCCGGGTTCAATGAGCCGGTGTTGATCCTCAGCGCGCGCGACGCCGTGGAGGATCGCGTCAAGGGCCTCGACGTCGGCGCCGACGACTACCTGCCTAAGCCGTTCAGCCTGGAAGAACTGCTCGCGCGCATGCGCTCGCTGCTTCGCCGCCAATCGTCCGTCAAGGAAACCGTGCTTCAGCATGAGGGCATCAAGCTTGACCTGCTGAGCCACACCGTTCATCTGAACGGCAAGCCGATCGATCTGACCAGCCGTGAGTTCGCGTTACTGGAAGTCTTCCTGCAGAATCCCGGCCGCATCCTGACCCGGACTCTGATCGCGGAGAAGATCTGGGAATCCCATTACGACGTCGACACCAACCTGCTCGACGTTTACATGAGCCGGCTGCGCGGCAAGTTCGAGGCGCCGCTCGGCAAGCCGCTGTTCAAGACGGTGCGCGGCGTCGGTTACCAGCTGCTATGAAATCCATCGGCGCGCGGCTCGCCATCTGCTACGTGCTCGCTTCGACTGTCACGTTCGCGTCGCTGTTTCTTGCCGGACGATACTTCGTCGAACATCACGCGATCCACGCGCTGGATCTGCTCAACCAATCTGAGTTCGAACAGATTCGCGCCAGCCAGACCGCGCTCGGGACGAAGCCATCGGAGGCGGAGTTGCGCAAGCGTGTTCAGGCGATGATGTCCGACAAGCTCGAACTCTTCTTCACCGAGATTTACGGGCCCGCCGGGACGGTAGTGTTTCGCTCGCCGGGTCTTCACGGTCGCGATATGGTGCCGTCGCCTCGCCACCAGGCGTTCAATGTGGATGTCGGTGGGCTGGGCGAACTGCGCGCGGGCAAGTTCGCGCTCGGACCGTACACGGTCGTGGTGGCGACGACGAAAGAACACGTACGTGTGGTGATGACCGCGTACGAACATACTTTCTACGGATTGCTGATCGTCATGATCGCGATCAGCAGCGTGATCGGCTACGGCTTCAGCCGAATGGCGCTGCGGCCCCTGCGGCTGATCCAGGACACGGCGGACCACATCCGCTCGGACAATCTGAGCGAGCGCATTCCGTTGTCAGGCGCGCGCGACGAGATTTCGGACCTGGCGCGCCTGCTCAACCAGATGTTCGACCGTCTCGAAGCGTCGTTCGACCAGATCCGGCGGTTTACAGCTGAGGCCTCCCACGAACTCAAGACGCCCCTGACGCTCGTGCGCCTTCAAGCCGAGAAACTGGTCGTCGACGGTCAGTTGACGCCAGCGCAGGAACAGGCGGTGCAAATTCAGATCAAGGAACTCGCGCACCTCAACCGCATCATCGAGGACCTGCTGTTCCTGTCGCGCGCCGACGCACGCGCGATTTCGCTCGATCTGAGGCCGCAGGATCCGGAACCGTTACTGCAGAACTTTGCGCAGGACGCCCACGTACTCGCCGAACACCGCCAGCAGCGCTTCTTTCTGACCCATCACGGCAGCGGAAAGGCCGCAATCGAGTCGAAATGGATCCGCCAGGTGCTCCTGAACCTGCTCAGCAACGCACTGGCGGCCTCGCCGCCGGGAAGCCGGGTCACCTTGCGTTCCACGCTGGTGAACCAATGCTGGCAAGTCCGCGTGGAGGACGAGGGGCCCGGCGTAGCCGCCGAACAGCGCGAACGCATCTTCGAACGCTTCGTGCGCATTCATCGTCCGGGCGACGAAGACAAGGGCAGCGGCCTGGGCCTCGCCATCTGCCGCAGTATCGTCGAGCTGCACCTCGGCCACATCTTCGCGGAAGCCGGGCCGGACGGCCGCGGGTTGTCGATGGTCTTCGAGATCCCCGCCGTCACGCCGTCCCACACCGCCGGCAATATCCCCTTCAACGCGCCGCTTCATTCCACCGACGCCGCCTGAACATACAGCGGGCGCGCGTCACAGGTCGAGCTGATAACCGACGTAATAGGAGAAGCGATTCGTGTCGCTCACGTGAGTGAGGCCGCGGCCGACGGAGAACAGGATGCGGTCGTGTTCCGTCAGCCCGTAGGCGCCGCCGAGGTTGAAGCCAATCGCGGACGGATCGTCCTTGGTCGCCGCCCCGGTGTAGAAGACCTCGCCGCCAAGCTGAAGTCGTTCGCCGAACTTGCGCAGGACGGCCCAACCGCCGGTCCAGTAACCCTTCTGTCCCGCATGGCGGTTGACGACGTATCCACCACCGCCGAACGTCGTCCAGTCACCGATCGTCTTCTGCGCCCACAGCGGCAACAGCACATGGGCGTGCCCGTCGCCGAGGCCCCGGTGATCGTTGCCGGAAGGTAGCGTGACCCTGGGTGCGAACGCGACCTGCGGACGCCAGCCCGCCTCGTCCTCGGTGATGAAGCGGTACTTCGCGCCCAGTTCGGTATCACCGAATCCGTAATGAGTGCGATCCCCGGTTTCGTGCATGAACGCCACGCCGGCCGTCGCGTTGATCTGCAGGTTCTCCACCAATCCGTAGTTGATCTCGAGGCCCGGCAGCGTGCCGCTGTGACTGCCGGCGCGCACGGTGCCCGACGCGGCGGCATCGATTTCAAAATGCCCCCGTTCGACGGGTTCCGGATCGTCGGTCACGAACGGCGGGCCGGCAAGCGCGCCATGGCAAACCAGGCATGCGCCGACGGCGAGCGCGGCCTTGACGAATCGCGCATGATGCGGTGCGCGGGGCGCGGCCGACTCCGGATGACGGGTGGACGACATGAGGCCGATTCTCCTGATCGAAGGGTGGCCGGCGCTGCGTGCGAGCGCCCGGCATGAGGCACGAGCGGGATGGGTCCGATGAAGGACGTTTGGGGCGGGCAGATTCAACGGCGACGCGTGGCCGCGCGAACTGCGGATGCCGCGCCGGGCCCTCAGACAGGCGGACCGGCGCGGCGCGCGGGGATCAGTGACCAGCGTCGGAGAACTGCGGCGGGCGCCATTTCAGGAGCTTGTTCTCGAGCTGCGTGAGCACGAACTCCGCACCCAGCGCGACGACGGCGAGAACGATCATCGCGGCGAACACGCCGGCCGCGTTGAACGCGCCCTGCGCGGTCGAGATCAGCAGCCCGATCCCTTGCTTCGAGCCGAGAAATTCACCGACCACGGCGCCCACCAGCGCGAAGCCGAAGCTCACGTGCAGGCTCGCGAGAATCCAGCTCATCGCGGCTGGCAGGACGACCGTGTAGGTCACCTGCTGCTTTGTCGCGCCGAGGATATGGGCATTGGCGATGAGATTCCGGTCCGCTTCCCGCACGCCCTGGAATGCGTTCGAGAACACGACAAAGAAGACCATGACGAAGGCCAGCGCGACCTTGGACGCCATGCCGAGCCCCAGCGCGATGATGAACACCGAGCCGAGCACCACGCGCGGAATCGAGTTCGCGACTTTGATGTAGATGCTGAAGACGTCCGCTAGCAACTTGTTGCGGCCCAGCGCGATCCCGGCAACCACGCCTGCCACGCTGCCGATCAGGAAACCGAGCGCGGTTTCCTCCAGCGTCACCAGCACCTGCACCCAGAGAGGGCCTTGCGACGTTCCCTCGGTGAGCCACTGCCAGATCTGGACGGCGATGAGCGAGGGCGTCGAGAAGAAGAATGGATCGATCCAGCCCACCCGCCCGGCGAGTTCCCATCCGCCCAGCGTGACGACGAGTACCGCCAGCCGCAACACATGCACCAGCGTCTGGCGCCGGCGCATGCTTGCCTGGGCGCGGACTTCTACTTGCCGCAACTCGATCTCATTCGATACGGCTCCTGCCATCGGGGTATTCATGTTTTTCCTTAGCGCGCCGCCAGGCGCTCAGATGTGGACCTCGTCGCGAAGATCGTTCCAGATCTGCCGCGAAAGTTCGATAAAGCGGGGGGAATAGCGCGCTTCCGCGACATCACGCGGGCGCGGCAGGTCGATTTCGTACGACGTCTTGACGGTCGCCGGTCCGGACGTCAGCACGAATACCTTGTCCGCGAGCGCGATGGCCTCCTCGATATCGTGCGTGACGAACACCACCGATGCGCCATTCACGCTCCAGAGATGCAGCAACTCGTCCTGCATCAGCATGCGTGTCTGGACGTCGAGCGCCGAGAACGGCTCGTCCATCAGCAGAATCTCAGGTTCGTTGATGAAGGTCTGAGCCAGCGCCACGCGCTTGCGCATGCCGCCGGAGAGCTGGTGCGGATAGTGGCGTTCGAAACGAACCAGACCGACGCGGCGAATCCATTCCATCGCGCGCTCGTAGGCCTGCGCCTTGTTCTCGCCGCGGTACAGCGGACCGGCCGCGATGTTATCGAGCACGCTCTTCCATGGGAACACCGCGTCGGACTGGAACACGAAACCGATGCGAGGATCGATGCCGGTGATCGGCTTGCCCCAGATCCTGACCGCCCCGGCGCTCGGCGCGGCAAGGCCAGTGATCAGACTGAGCGTTGTGGACTTGCCGCAGCCGGTCGGGCCGACAACGGCGCAGAACTCGCCCTTCGCAACGCACATGCTGAAGTTCTGCAGCGCCATGATCGCTTTACCCTCCGGGCTGACGAAGCGGCGGCTGACACGATCGAGTTCAATCGCAGGAACGTCGTTCGACGCAGCGGCGGGATACGGCATGATTGCCTGGGAGGCTGTCATTGGATTGCCACCTTTAGGAGATTGGCTTCGACGAAACGCCTGCGACGGCTCGCTGCCGGGCCATCACGCGGCGCGGCTACTTGACCTGCGCGGCGTTGACGAACTCGGTGGTGAACGTCTTCGACAGGTCGATCTTGTGCCCCATCACAGCTCTATCAAACGAGCCGAGCACCTTAAGCACAGTGGGCGGCCCCGATTCCGGCATGCGGCCGTCGGCGATGAACGACACCTTGCCGTTGGCGAGCGCCTTCATGTATGACGCGCGGTCCCCAGCGTAGTAGTCGGCGGGCATCTGGGCGGTAATCTCCTCGGCGCTGTGCGTATTGATATAGCGGAGTGTCTTGACGAACGCGTTCGCGAGTTTCTGCACCGTCGCCTTATGCGCCTGCACCCAGTCGTTCTGCATGTACAGGCTGGCCGCCGGGTACAGGCCGCCGAGCCACTTCTGCGTGCTCTCAGGCGAGCGCAGGTCGACCAGCACCTTCGCGTCGCCGGTGTTGATGAGGCGCGAGACCGTCGGTTCGGTCGTCATGCCGCCGTCGATCTTGCCCTGCTTGATCGCCGCGATGAACGTGTTGCCCGCGCCGACCGGCAGCGACGTCATCTCCGACGTCTTCACGCCGTGCGATACGCCGAGGTATTGTGTGAGGAAGTTGGTCGACGAGCCGAGCCCGGTCACGCCGAGCGTCAAGCCGCGGAAGTCGGCGGGCGACTTGACCTTGTCGGCGAGCTTCGACGAGATCAATTCGACTTCGCCGGGCGTGTGGCTGAACTGTACGACGGACTCGATGTACTTGCCTTTGGACTGCAGGTCGATCGTGTGGTCGTAGAAGCCGACGACGCCCTGCACGGTGCCGGCAACTAGCTCGTTCTCGGCATCGACGCCCGCTGCCTCGTTGATGAGTTCGACGTCGAGGCCCTGCTCCTTGAAATAGCCGAGCCGCTCGGCGAGCTTGGCCGGCAGATAGATCTGCTTTTCCATGCCGCCGACCATCAGGGTGAGTTTCTCGGCGGCATGCGCGGCCGGAACCAGGGTGCCGAGCACCAGCGCGCCAGCGGCGATGCGCAGGACAGTGTGTTTCATGGGATGTCTCCTCCGGTTTCGATAGGTATGGGTGCCGTTTTCCAGGTGGCTTTCGTGCGGTGTCCCGTATCGGGACAGGTGGGCTCATGGAACGGTTTCAGTTATACGGAGCAACCTTAAAGTCAGGCTGAACGGAAGATAAATCTCTATTCAGGGACAACCGGCGCCGCCTGCGGCATGCGCGGGGACGGATTCGCGCAACGCCTACCTGAGCTTCGCCAACTCTTCGCGCACCTCTGCCGCGCTCAACGGGAAGTACGCCGAATAGCGCACCGGTTCCTGGCCGTCGCGGCTGAGGATGTAGCGCAGGAACGCTTTCACCGGCGGCGTGAGCGGGCGATTCAGGCGGATATACATGTAGCGCGTGAGCGGGTACCTGCCGCTCGCCGCGTTGTCTGCATCAAGCGCATAGAACGGCTCGCCCGCGCGGCGCGCCACCGTCAGTGTCTTGAGTCCGGGGCCGCCTTCCTCGAGCCCGCCGAAGCCGAGCGCGCCCGGATCCGCAGCGATCGCGCGCGCGGTGTCATCGATCGATCCTTCATGTACGGCGTTATTCCACGCACCGCCTGCCAGCACCATGATCTGCATCGACATCGCATTGGGCGCGACGCGCGGCGGGATATAGATTGTTATTGGACGGTCTGCCCAATCCCCGGTCAGGCCAAGCTGGCCCCACCGCGTGACGCCCGGGTTGCGGCGCAGGATCGACGCCAGCTGCGCAAGCGTGATGCCTTTGAGCGGATTGTCCGGATGCACGAAGATCGCCTGCGCCGTGGTCCGCTGCGGCGTGTTGAAGCCGCCGCGCGCGACACGAATTTCGAGTGGCGCCGCGTGGCGGATCTGCGCATAGACAGCCCGCTCGTCCGGCCAGAGTTCGCGGCCCATCGGCGCCATGGCGGTGTCGCCCGCGAGCAGCGCGTGGAACCCGTTCAACGTGCCAAGGTGTTCCCATCGGTCGCCCTTGCGGACGGCGGGCTGGACCTGCGTGAAGCCGTCGATCCAGGCGTCCATCAGCGACTTCATCCCGTCGCTGCCGACACTGTCAATCGCGCCGTGCAGGCCGGCCACGGGACGATAGACGGCCAGATGCGCGTCGAGCGGCGGCAAGAAGCCGCCGAGCTTCGCGCGTTCATGCGCGGCCTGTGCGGCGGTGAGCAGCGCGAAGCGTTTCTGCGCGGCGACGATCGCCTGGCCCTCGTCGCTTAACGCAAACGCGAGGAACGCGCTGATTTTGGGCGGCAGCGGCGCACCTGGACGCCGATTCACGGTGAGATAGGCCGCCTGCCCGTGGAGGCTTGCGACGCGAACCAGCAGCGGCGATTTCATCATGTCGCCCGCGAACTGGTGCGCGTACGGTTGCAACTCCGTCGGCAACGGCTCACGCGCGAGCGGTGCGATATCGGCGTCGCCGAACATCAATGCGCCGAATGCGGTCGCACTGCCGGCGTGCCGCCAATGCGGCCCGCGATGGATGCCCGGCTGGCGTCGCTCGAATGCGGCGAGCCATGCATCGAGCAGCGGCCCCATCGCGTCGTCGCCGACGCTGCTGAGGGTGCCGCTAAGCTCCGGGAGCGAGTGATAGACCGGCAAGCCTGCGACGGCATCGGCCGTCTGCGCGACGCACGGCGTCATGAGCGCCAGGCAGGCGGCAAGCAGGAGGCCGATTCCGGCACCGCGTCGGCGCGCCAACGGCGAGCATGCATGCTGCGAACGCAATGGCAGGAACGAGCGCGACAGGGGCGGCATCGATGACGATGCACGCCGCAACGGACAATCGAAAACAGGCACGTGGGTCTCCTGCCGAACGTGGAGAAGGACGCGCAGCGGGCCGGCTTCCTGTCAGAAACACCGCACCGCCGTCGCGCCGGGAAAGGCTGCCCCACAGTACGGCGGCACACTGAACCGAAGCTGAACCGATGCTGAAAAGTCATTCATGCTCGATGGGCCGTTTCATGAATGAATTTTCAGGATCTCTTCAGATTGCGTTCACTCGGCGACACTATCGTTGGATACGTGGCATGGATGCAGCGCTGCTCGCCGGGACACGCGCCGAGCGGCACGCTCCCCGCGCTTCGGCTTTTCGCGAGAACTGCCTCACAATGGGACGGTCGCGGAATCACGCGCGCTTTGAATAAAAGAGGAGACCACTCGTGAATCGAAACGAATCCAGTCGCGATGCAAGCTGGCACAAGTCGCACCGCCGCTCGCGCCGTTTGGTCATTGCCGCTGCGGCAGCGTCGATCTGGACGGTGGGCGCCGCATGCGCCGACGCTCCGTCCACGCCGATGGTCGAGTGGCTCGCGCCCCCGCTCGAGACGGTGACACCCCAAACGAAGGAACAAGCCGACGAAGGAATGAAGGTCGGACGCGCCCTGACCGAGCCAGAAGTCCTGCAACCGCGCCTCGACCCGGCGCTGCCCGACTTCCGGCCCCGCACCGACACCAAGCTCGCCGCCACATTCAGCGGCGCGGCTTCCGACGTGCTGCCGTCGCTCGTCAACCGGTGGATCGAAGGCTTCAAGCAGTATTATCCGAATGTCAACATCCGTATTGCTCCGCCGTACGCAGGCAGCGTCGGCGCGAAGGAATTGCTCAAGGAGAAGCTCGACTTCGTGTTCGTGTCGCGCGAGCTCAAGCCAGATGACGTCACCGAATTCAATGCCAAGTTCGGGTACGATCCGCTCAGCGTGCCGATCTCCGGCGGCTCCTACCGGCATTTTGGCTTCCTCGACGCAATCGGTTTTTTCGTCAACAAGGACAATCCGCTCGAAAAGCTCAGCTACGAGCAGATCGACGCGCTCTTTTCGCGCACGCACTTGCGCGGCGGCAAGCCGATCAGGACCTGGGGCGACCTCGGGCTCACCGGGGAATGGGCAGACAAGCCGGTGCATGCCTACGCGATCAAGCCATGGAACGGGTTCGAGGAGTTCATCCGGCAACGCGTGCTGAGCGTCAACGGCGAGCGCGGCGAGTGGCGTGACGACATACATTACGACAAGCTCGTGTTCCCGCTCGCGAAAAACGTCGCCGACGATCGCTACGGCATCGGATTCTCGGGCATTGCTTATATCGACGCGCCCGTGAAAATGTTGCCGCTCGCCGCTTCGTGCAACGGTCCATACGTCGCACCGACGTACGAAAACGTCGCGCTGGCGACCTATCCGCTGAGCCGGCTGATCTACTTCAACACCAACAAGGCGCCCGGCAAGCCGCTGAACCCGGCTATCGCCGAATTCCTGCGCTATGTGCTGAGCAAGCAGGGGCAGCAAGCGGTGATCGATCACGCAATGTACGTGCCGCTGCGCGCGCCGCAGGCGGAAAGCTCGCGCGCGATGTCTGCGAACTGACTGCCCGCCGCCCGTCTCTCCCTCGCCAACCCGGCGCCGTCCGCCTCCCCGCGCATGTGCGCCGGGCGGCGCCGACTCCAGGAGTGTCCACATGCACCGACCCATCCGCGCCGCGACGGCGGCGCTTTTGCTCGCGTCGGCTGGTTGCGCTGCATTCGCCGCGACGACCGCCATCACCGCTGCCCCCTCCGCTCAGCAGCTCGTCGATACCACGCTGGCCGCGCACCCCGAGCTGACGGTCCTCGCACTGCACGTCACCCCGCCCACAGAGAGCGACAACGTCATCATCGCGTCGAACATCGGCCGTATCGGCAAGCGCGCCGATGCGGATGATCTGGCCGTGCTCGAGAGCGGCCAGCCCCGCGTGGAGCTGACGAGAACCGGTGATCTGTCGGTCGAGCTACCGATGCGCGACGTGACCGGCAAGACGATCGGAGTCATCGGCTCAACGTTCCACTTTGCGCACGGCGTCAAGCGCGATGTGATCGTGCACGAGGCCGAGCGCGTGCGCGACGAGCTGGCGCGGCGCACGCCATCGCTCGCGGCGCTGTTTGAACCCACGCACTAGCTGTCGTCGCCCGTCTGAAAATCCGTTAAGGAAACCTTCAGGTCGAGTTTAGGTTGATGGTCCACCATCGAATCACCCCGCCGAGGGTGAACTCACGAATTGTGTTCAATCAGGAGACGCACATGAACAAGACTCAGAAGGCTGGCCGGATGCGCAGGTCAGTGGCGGCATCGGCCGCCGCAGCGATCGGCATTGCAACGCTGGGCGCGCTGAGCTCCCCGCCGGCATTCGCGCTGAAGTACGCGGCCGTCGAGCATCACCTCAAAGTCGACCCGTCAATCCCGGTCTGGCATCCGGGTGAAGTTCAGTCCGTGCCGGAGGAAGAGCTGCGTCTCGTCGGCGCCGATGTGATGGATGAAATCACGCTGGGATGGATCAAGCAATACCGCCAGGCCTACCCGCGCCTGAGCGTCACGATGGAAGCGAAGGCGTCCGGTGCCGGCGGCCCGGCGCTGACCAACGGCACCGGGGACCTCGCGCCGGTCGGTCGCGAATTGCTTCCGGCCGAGGAGAAAGCCTTCGTCGACAAGTTCGGCTACAAGCCGTTCGCCATTCGCGTCGCGACGGGAAGTGTCGGGTCGCTCGGCAAGACGGCGACGTCGGTTGTGTTGGTCGACAGGGACAATCCGATCAAGGGATTGACGATGGCCCAGCTCGACGCGATCTATTCGAAGACGCGCAATCGAGGACACGCCGATATCACCAGGTGGGGCGACTTGGGACTCGGCGGCGAATGGGCCGACCGGCCAATTCATCTCTACGGTCTGAAGCCGGTCAACGGCATCGAATACTTCCTCAAGCTGAACCTGCTGGAAGGCGGCGAATACAAGGACGACATCCAGTTCGTCAAGGGCAAGGGCTTCACGCATGCCTTCACGGTGGCCGCGGAGGACATGGCGACGCATCCGGGCGGGCTCACGTATGCGCTGCTGGCCAACGTGACGCCGAACGTAAAGGTCGTGCCGCTCGCGGCCAGCGAAGGCGGACCCTTCCTCGCGCCCACGCTGCAGAACGTGTACACGCACAGGTATCCGCTCTCACGCTATGTGTACATCTTCGTGAACAAGAAGCCCGGCGAGCCGCTGCAGCCGAAGATCAAGGAGTTCCTGAAACTGGTATTGAGCCGGCAGGGACAGGACGTGGTCGCGAAAGAAGGCGTCTATATCCCGTTGACCCCGGCCGTCGTCAATGAAGAGCTCGCGAAGCTCGATCAGGCGGATTGACTCCGCGACGCGCCGGCCTCGCCATTTCAGCCTGAATTTGCGTTCAGAACGCGCTAACGCTCGTTCAATCTGGCGAGCCTACATTCGACTCGCACCTGCTTCCATGATGCCCATCGGGCAAAGAGAGGAGAGACATGAAGACCCTGACCAAAACCCTGCTCGCCGTGACGCTCGGCGTCCTGTCGGCTTCCGCGTCGTACGTGGCGGATGCTGCCACCGCCGCGCCCGAACCGCACGCGAGGAACTGGACGCCGCCGAGCGCGAAGATCTACGCGCAGAAGATGTCCGAGCAGATCATGAGCCAGCATCCCGAGCTGCTCAGCGTGACCTTGCACGGCGTTCCGCCGGGTATGCGCGACGCGTACACGATGTTCGCCGGGTCCTACCTCGAGCGCATCGGCAATGCCGACGATCCGGACGATATCGACATCTCTAAAAAGGGCATCACGATCGTCGACCCGCGCTGGCATCGCCCCAACGACACGGTCAAGAAGTTCGTGATGATGCTGCCGCTGCGCGACGCGAGCGGCCAGAACGTCGGCGAGATCGTGCTTGCGTACAAGAACGACGGCGCCAATGCAAAGGGCGAAACCGCCTTCTTCCTCGCATCGACGCGCCTGCGGGACGAACTTCAGCAGCAGATCCCGACCTACGCCGCATTGTTCGAGCCCGCGAAGTAGTCGCGCGCTCGCCTCGCCGAGCGCTTTCGCTGCGTCGTCCCGATGTGCCGGGGGACGACGCAGCATTCATCGAGCCATCCCATCCAGGAGTCTGACCATGCGTTTGCGAATTTGCGCGATCGTATCGCTGATGACGCTTTCGGCGCTGTGCGCGACGCTGCCGCAAACCGCTTGCGCAGCGGCGCCCGCGGTCGATGCGCGCAGCCCGGCGGGCGCGCCTCTGCGGCTGATCGGCAGCACGGCGCTGCCGGACTACCAAGGCGATTTCGACCACTTCGCCGCCGACGTTGGCGGCGGGCGCTTATTTCTCGCGGGCGAAGACGGTGCCACACTCGAAGTATTCGATCTGGGCAGCGGCAAGCATCTGCGCACCGTCAAAGGTTTCGACCAGCCCCACGCGATCTTGTACCTGCCGGACCTGAACCGTCTGATCGTCACCGACAGCGGCGCCGGCATGACGCGCATCGTCGATGGCGCAAGCTATCGCGTCATCGGCTCGATCCCGCTCACCGTGGGTGCGGACTCGATGCGCTATGACCCGTCGCGCCGTCACCTGTATGTCGTCACGGGCGGCAAGAACGCCGAGCCCAGGATGACGCAGACGATTGTCTCGGAGGTCGATCCGCGCACCGGCCGCCGCGTCGGCGACGTGAGGTTCGACACCGACTTTACCGAAGCGATGGCGGCCGAGCAGCGCGGCCATCGTCTGTTCGTCAACGTCACGGGCAAGAGCACGCTCGCCGTCGTCGACAAGGCGACGCGCCAGGTGATTGCAAACTGGCCGATCCATGGCGCCGAGCTGAATGCGCCGATGGCATTCGATGAGACACATCAGCGCCTCTTTGTCGGCACGCGCAAGCCGTTCAAGCTGCTTGTGCTGGACGCGGTGAACGGCAACACGATCGCGACGTTCGACGCGCCGCAGCGCACGAACGAGGTGATCTTCGACGAAGTCAACCAACGCATCTACCTGGCCGGCGATAACTATCTGGGCGTGATCCAGCAGAAGGATCCCGGTCATTATCAGGAAATCGCACGCGTGCCGACGGCCAGGGGCGCCAAGACGGCGCTTCTGGTGCCTGCGCGCCACTGCCTGTATGTCGCGGTCTCGCCTGGCGAATCAGGCGCTGGCGGAAGGCTGCTGCGCTTCGATGTGTTGCCTGGCACTGGCGTGAAGACGCCTGCCGCAAAGTAAGTGCTTGCCGCAGCTCGTCCAAATCCCCGCGCTCCGGTCCGGGGTACATTGAAGTATCTCTACCGCGCCGTCGACAAGACCGGCAACACCGTTGACTTCCAGCTGCGAGCCAATCGGGACAAGGAAGCGGCCCGACGGTACTTCGAGCAATTCTACTCGTTGGTAATGTAAGCAATCCTTATCATATCGCTATCATTCGCCGACATCGCCTTACCGCGACAGAACCGAGAACCATGTAAGCAAGCGAAGTTCATTGCTTATACTTCAGGAGACATTTCCATGCAAATCACCGGTATGTTGCACGGCGCGCGCCTGCTGCAATTCGTCGGATTTCCGGCCAGCGAAATTTTGGGTCCGGGCGCTAGCGAAGAGGAAGTCAAGGCGCTGATCGACCGTCACAGCCAGATCTTCATCAAGCCCGTCTTCAAGGGCGGAGTCGGCAAGAAAGGCAAGGCAGGTTTGCTTGGCCGCGCGACCGACCTGAAGACCGCGCTCGCGGAAAAGGAGCGGCTTTACTTCGCCGAGCATACCGTCGGCCACATCAAGGCGAAGGCGAATGGCGTAACGTTCGAAGCCGGTGTGCCGGCCACGCACGAAGTCTACTTCTCGATCACGGATTCCACCCGCTTTCGTGCGCCGACGATGACGCTTTCGCACGTGGGCGGTATGGACATCGAGGAGGTCGACCCGAAGCAGGTGGCGATGGTGCCGTTCGATGCGCTAACCGGGCTAAAGGCGTTCGTCGTAGCGAATGCACTGAGCGAGATCGGCGCGCCGAAGGAGATCATTTCGCCCCTCGTGCAGCAGTTGCCGAAACTCTGGGAACTCTTTCACGACTTCGGCATGACGACGCTCGAGTTGAATCCGATCCGCATGCGCGAGGACAGGCACGGTCGCCTTACGCCGGTTGCGTGCGACTTCAAGTGCGGCTTCGATCGCGACGATCCGCGCTGGGCGCGTCTTGGCCTGCCGCCTCATCTGTTCGCCGCCGATTACTCCGATTTCGAGCAGGAGATCAACCAGCTTCGCACCCATCAGGGCCAGAGCGATGTGTACGTCATCAACGATAACGGAACGATCCTCGCCCCGACCTTCGGCGGCGGCGCCAACTCGCTCGTCACCGAAATGCTCGGCGACGCCGCGATCATCTCGTCGGATTTCGGCGGCAATCCGCCTTACGCCAAGATGAAGGAAGTGGCGCGCATCTGTTTCAGGCACTGGATCGAACAGGCGAACGTGCTTTTCATCATTGGCGGCAAGTCCAATAACACGGACATCTACGAGACGCTGTGCGCCATGGCCGACGCCCTGCGCGAGCACTTCAGCAAGCACGGACCGACGCCGCTCTATGTCGTGCTGGGCCGTGGAGGTCCGAACCTCGTGCGGGGCATGTCGGCGCTGAGGGACACATGCGACTCGCTGGGCCTGCCTTATCGGCTGTTCGGCTTCGACTCTGACATCAGCGAAGTGATTCAGTACGCACGCCAGGCGGATGCCTGGATGCGCGCCGGCGGCCGCGCCCAGATCGCAGCAAGGATCGGCGCGTCGGCGACGCAAACCGAAATGGCTCGTGCCTGAGGAGATCGACATGTACAAGCAAGGCAGCAATACGTTCAAGTATTTCGTCGGCATCAATTCGCTCGCGCAGATCGCCACGCGCGAGGATCGCGTGTGCGTGCTCAACATCCTGGGCGGTGAATCGTCGGACGTGACGCCCGTGAGTCACGCATTCTCGGGCGGTAACGTCGTATTCGGCACGGCGCCGGGCAAGTGCGGTCAAGTGCTCGCGACGCCGGCCGGCGATATCCCCGTCTACAACAACGTCCGCGAGGGGCTGCAGGCGGGACACCGGTTCAACTGCGGCGTCGTTTACCTGCCGCCGTCCGCAGCCCGCGATGGCGTCGCTGAACTGATTCGCGTGAATCCCGAGCTGCGGAAAATTTTCATCATCACCGAGAAGATCGCGGTCCACGACGCCCGCGAAATCCGCGCGATGGGCCAGCAGGCGGGCATCGACATCTTCGGCGCCAACGGCCTCGGCGTCGCAGATTCGTGGAATCGCGTGAGGATCGGCGGAGCGCTCGGCGGCGACAATCCTGACGATTCGCTGCGCAAGGGCTCGATCGCGATCTTCTCCAACTCCGGTGGCTTCAGCACGACGATTGCGCAATACCTGCGTATGGGTGGCTGGGGCACGTCAACGGTCATCTCGAGCGGCAAGGACGTCTATATCCACTATGCCGCGCCGGAATTCGCGTTCGCGCTCGCCAACGATGCGCGCAGCAAGGCCGCTGTGCTCTACTGCGAACCGGGTGGCTACTACGAGGCCGATGCGGTCTTCACGAAGCCGGTCGTCGCGTGCGTCGTGGGACGGTGGAAGAGCCGCCTCACGCGGGCAGTGGGACACGCCGGCGCGATGGCTGGCGGCGCCGACGATGCGCAAGCCAAGGAACGCTGGTTCATGCAGCAGTTCGGCGTCGAGCGCCTCTTCACGCCGGATGACCCATGCTGCACGACGAAAGGTGCCGTCGTGACGAACATCGCGTATATCCCCGCCGCACTGAGCGCCGTGATGTACGCCAACGCGACGATGCCCGATTTCGACTCGGAGGGCAGTCTCGCACTCAAGCCGTGGTTCGGCTCCGATCAGGGCATCGCGCTGCCGGACGGCCTCGCGATTCCGGTCGTGGAAGCTGTTGCGCCGTACAACGAGCAGGTCCATCAGGTCAATCGACAGATCGGCGTGATCGCTCCGCGCCAGGCGCTCAAGGACGCATCGGGCGCGTCGCAGATGGACGCGAAGACGCAGGCGAGCAGCCTGCACGGCGCGTCGATGCTGGAGGCGGCGACGCGTTCGCTCGAAGCGAACGTCGGCCTCGCCCTGCTGCACGAATTCGGCGGCGAGAACGACGAAAAACTCATCGATGTCGCGATCGCCGCATTCGTCAACCTGCACGGCAGGCCGGAACTCGCGGCGGCGCAGGCAGCACGCGAAGCCGGCAACGCCCCGAATGCAATTCTCGCGGCTGCGGCGTCGATCGTCGGGCCGAAACGTCAGCGCGCAGCGCGGGACGCGGCCAAGTGGCTGATCGATCGTTTTGCGGCCGCTGGTCTTGCCGACGCGCTGAACGAAGCCTTCGACGTCGCACGCATCGACACAAGCGGCTGTGGACAATTCTTCGCCGACTCTCGCGATCCGCTCGCCGAAGCAATGCTCGCGGGACTCGCCGCGCGCGGCGCGAAATCGGCGTTCGTCCGCTGGCTGACGTCGCAGACCGCTCACCCGACCGGCGACGCGGTGCTGGCCGCAATCACGACGACGCTGGCGTGGGGCCCGCTCATGCGCAAACGCATCTCGCGCGTGACCGCCGAAAGCCTGCCCTGGTGGAGCATGCTGTTCGGGACGCTGATCGGTGCATCGGCCGATGCGTCGCGGCATGGCCCGGACGGTTTCTGCGGCTTCTCCACCGACGAATTGCTGAACGAGCGCAGTCTCACCGAAATCGGCTTCGCCGCGCTGCTCAACGTGAAGCCCGGCCCCGACGACCTGTTCGCCTTCAGAACGCTCGTCGGCCTGCTGCTCACCAACGGTCCGGGCGCGATCTCGGCGCAGGGCGCGAAGGGCGCGGTATCCGCCGACGGTCCGGAAGGCCCCGAGCGCGTGCAGCTCAACAAGGCGCTTGTCGGCTTTCTCTCGCATACCGGCTACGCGCACGGCGGGAACGGGTACGAGGGCATCGCGTTCCTGATTGATACTTTCAAGGAAACCGCGCTGGACGATCCGTCGAAGCCCGGCCACGGTGTGGACCTGCGCTCGCTCGCCGAACGCTCCGTCGAGCGATACGCGCAGTACAAGGCGCGGCAGAAACATGTGGGCAGCCTCGACATTGCGAAGCTTCCGGGCGTGAACCATCCGGTGTTCAAGGACAGACCGGTCAACCACGACCCGCGCGAAGTGTTCATCGCCGACTTGAGCGAGAAGCGCGGTGAATACAACGTGTTCCATGCGTACTATCGCGAGCTGGTGCAGGCGTTGTTCGACGCAGGTGTCTCGCGCAACGTCTATTGCGTCAATGTCGATGCGGTGATCGCCGCATTGCTGCTGAAGATGCTGTGGCAGCCGCTGCGACGCGGTGAATTCAGCGAGTCCGATCTGGAGACTGCCGCGTTCACGATCTTCCTTTATCCGCGCATGCTCGGCTGCGCGGCGGAAATCGACGATCATCTCAACCGCGGACGCAACATGGACACGCGCACGCCCGCGTCCCACTGCCGCTTCGTGGCCTGAGCGCGAGTCTTACCGGCGCGGGGCAAGGCAACGACGTGGCAACTGTGCTTTAGGCAGTTGCGGGCTTTCCGCCCGCGTCCCTTGATAACCAGCCGACATCGATCGTTCCGAAGACAACGTTCGCTCGAATGCCGCATGCGGATCGCGTGATGCCGAGATCTTTGATAACCGGCAGCGCACACAGGAGCGTTTGGACTATCTGTCGCCGGCCGCTTTCACGCAGCCATAACTTGCACGACGCTTACGTCAAGGTGTGGGGCGTCATAGCCGACCTACAGGAGATTCCCCTGTTCGACGCCAGGCCACGCCAAGGCTTCCGTAAGCATCCGCTTCGCTGATCAATGGGAATGCTTACGACATAAACGACTAACGATCGGCGGGTTCAGCAGTCCTCCTAAGGGGATACTTCAATGAATCTGAGCCAGGCAAAAGCCGCGTTGTCGCAACTGGCCACGTGACGGCTATCGTAACCAGTCCGGATCGCAGCGTGTACATGTTCCGCGACTCCACCTACAGCACTGAAGTGCGCGCCGACGTTGGCTACTTCGATTCGAATACCGGCATCGCATGCTACGGCGATGGGAGCGGTGAGGCGCAGGATTGGTGCAAAAGCGGCGTGAATAAGAGGATGACGCAGCGGCCAAGGGACTTATGGATACCGCTGAACTGATCGACGTTCATGGTCAGAGCCTCCAATCGAAATCCTGCTGGCCGCGTGCATTGCGTATCACGAACACGAAATGGATGCCGCTCGCGCGATGGCCAGGAAGGCCCTGACGTACGTAAAACTACGCAGTCGCCCGGTCAACTGATGTTCACGCGGAGTCTGGCGCGCGCACCGCAAGCTGGGCGATTCGCGAGAAAGAGAGGGGGCGCGTTATCTGCGAGATATTCAATGATCGCGCGGTGGCCACCCTGAATACATCGAAATATGAGGCGGTTCCTATCCCGGGATACCTTCAGGGGTGAATCGCAAGCTCCGAAGCGAGGCCCAATGTCTACCCGAGACCTGATTGAGTCAGCCCGCGCGCTTGAGCGAGCAAGCGTTCCAACGTCCGCGCTGATTCATGCTGTCGCAGATTCTGCCGCGCGCTGTCTGGCAGCGGCTGCGGGAGGCCGCGTTGATATCGTGCTGCCGGGAATGGTTGTTATCTCGCGAGCCCCCAAAAAGCGCGCGACGCAAACAAAAAGGGACGAGCCATGAATGAACTGGTCAAGAAGACCAGCATTGAAAACACTCTGCACCAACGCGACGCCGGGACTCGATCACGGCTAACATGCAGGGATAGCTCCGGTCTCCATGTCCAACAACGGGGCGCGGAATGAATGCGCGGAACTGGTAGTCGCGGCCCGGGAGCGTAGTGATCGGATATTTGTCGCCAAAGACTGCTTCGATGTCGCCGCGGCGGCGCGCGCCTACCATCAGAGCGGTCCGGTCTTGGTCGCTCGCGACACGAAAAAGGAAGCTGTCCGAAAGGCAAATCCACATGATGAATCTCGGACTTCAATCGCGAGCCATTGCTCAAACTCACGCAGCGTTAGTGCGGCCGTCTTTTCGGACTGTCGCGCTTTGCGCCCTTTCGGGAACGATCCGGTCACCCTCCGCAGACCCCGCACCCGTTCCATGAAAGTCCGGTTCAGGCGCTCTATATGGCCACCGAAATGGGACGTCCCGCAGGCCGATACACGAGGTCAATGCCGTATTCGCGGCACCCGCTGCGAAGCGCCCTGCTTTTAAACTCGGCAGCGTTGCCGAGATGTAGAACTTCCTGAATTCCACGCCTCGGCGAATCCGCGTCCGCCTCTATCTTCGCAAGCCAAGGCTCCTTGCATAGTGCCGCTCTGGTCAGGAGCGATCCCACCGTTGCCGTCGTCGCCACGTACAGCGCGATGGTCAGCCACTGACGGCCGATCATCCGTCTGTCGTACTGGCTCACCAGCAGCACGCCCGCTTGTGTTTGGTCGACCTGAACGATCTCCAGGGGTACCTGGCAGCAGGCGACCTTCGTTACAGGCTGAAACGTCGCGTCCATGAAAAACCCGCGACGTCCCCGTGTAACGTGCGGGTTAGAAGGCAGCGCGAATTGCCAGGCCCGCGCTGCAAGCAGTGCGTGGAAATCTAGAAGCGGTGACGCAAGCCGACAGCCGCGGCGATCTGGTTACCGGTCGACGACGGCGCGAGCGTGTTGATCGCCGCCACGTTCGAACCGAAGTTGCCGAGTTCGCCCGATGCATGCTGATACACGCCTTCGACGTAGACGTCGGTACGCTTGCTCAGCGAGTAGTCGCCTTGCAGTGACACCGTATGCCACTTCGGATCGCCCGAGCCGTTAGCGCCCGACATCTTGCCGTCCGTGAACGTGTACGAAGCCGCGAGGCTCATGGCCGGCGTCAGCGCGTAACGGCCGTTTACCTCGTAGTTGTCCAGATGCAGGTTCGTGCCGGCGATGCCGGGCAGTGTCGCGCCGCCGACGTCGATGCCGGTGATGCCGTCCAGTTGCGTATGCGTGTACACGAAGCCCGCCGTTGCCGGACCGTACGAGTAGTTGATGCCCGCACCGAACGTGCGCTGCAGGTTAGCCGCGACCTGCGCGGTGCCGTCGCCCTGCGAGACCGCGCCGCTCAGATTCGAGCTGCCCGAGTTGTTCAGTTGCAGGTAAGCCGCTGCGACGCTCAGCGGGCCATTGTCATACGAAGCGCCCGCGCTCCACGCGCGATTGTTCGAGAACTGGCCGGCCGAATTGCTGAAGCCGTACAGCCCGCCGAACTTCAGGCCCGCGTAGTTCGCACTCGTGTACTTGACCGCGTTCTTGATCGAGAACGAGTTGTCCAGGTTGTCGTTATCGAACGGGTGGGCCGCGAGATTGTTGCCGTAGCCCGCGCCCGCCTCCGACAGCGGCGCGAGATAGTCGACGACCGAATCGTATTGACGGCCGAGCGTCAGCGTACCGAACTGGTCGCTCTTCAGGCCGACCAAAGCCTGGCGGTTGAACATGGTGTTGCCTTCGGAGAACTGGCCGTTGTTCAGATTGAAGCCGCTCTCCAACGTGAAGATGGCGTGCAGACCGCCGCCCAGGTCTTCGCTGCCGCGCAGGCCGAAGTACGTGTTCGACACCGAACCGCTACCTTGCTGCCAGTTGCTGTGGCCGCCCTGGTTGTTCGAATACACGAGGCCGGCGTCGAGCGTGCCGTACAACGTGACGCTGCTTTGTGCGTGTGCGTTGAGCGCAAACGCGCCCATGAGACCTGCTGCGATGAGGGTTCTTTTCATTTCATGACTCCAGGGACAATGCATCGAGAATCGCATTCGGTGCGGGCCGTCCATTGCGCTGATTGCGCCGGCCGCGTGACGATCCGTTGCGAAGTGTATTCCCCGTATTCGCTTATCCAATCGCGTGAATGGCGCAACAGTCATTTCCTGAATTCGCAACCAAGCGATTTAGGTGGCGTAAGTACACAAAAATAAAGGCGAAAACGCAATCGCGGGCGAATAAAGCGCCGCATTACAGCTTATGGTGCTGTTGCCCGCGCGCGACGGCTTTCAACCAGCCTTACTGCCAAAGTCCAAAAGAGGTTGCTGGATGAACCCGAATTCACAGCGATTCACGCAATAGAGTATTCGTCGCCTCGGGCGCTATCTAATTCGTCGCCAGTTTGGAAGTATTCTTACCGGCCAGAAAGCCGATTCTTCTATTTTATATGCGGCATTGGATCCGCTTTATTTGCGATTTTATAACGCTTAAATAGGTTCCGTTTAAGCGGTGAAATGGACTATTTCCGTGTGCGAAATGACAGCGAACACTTGTCCGTTCGTTAGAGCGCGGCGTTCGACGCGCCGGAGGCGGGTAGAATCGCATGCTCCAGATGTGTTTTAAGTCCAGCGAAAGTGAGCGGGCCTGTAATGACCGACCCCAACCCTTCCATCGTCCGACAAACCTGCTGATCCCACGACGGAAGGCATGTTGGCACCCGACAAACACGAGGCCGATCCACGGGAGCCCCCTCGCCTGCATCATCGCGATGGGCAAGGATAAAACCTGTTTCATTTTTTTGACGCCGCTCCGGTAGGTCGCCTCGACTAGCCTGATGCCATCCCGCTGCATTGTTCGCGGGACGACTTGAACCTTCTCGTCGATGGAATCAAAATGTGGCTTACAACGAAACCCCTGATCACCACCCTTCTTCTGATCGCCAGCGCGTCGGCAATGGCCTCCCCGGGACTCACACAACAGCAATGCAACGACTACCCTTTCGTGCAGTTGAAAGGCGAAGTGACGCACAAGCAATTGATGCGGGAATTGAATGAGTTGGAAGCGGTCGGTTACAACCCCGACGACGCCAACACCTACCCGGACGATCTGGACCACGCGCAACAGAAGTTGCAAGCCGAGTATCGCGCGGACTGTGTCCCGGCTGCAGGGCAGCACTCCGCCAGCGCAGCGCAGACGTCGGCCGGTGCAGCACCCGCGCAAGCGGCGGGTCAGCCGGCTGGTTGACGCGCGTTCGATGCCGGGGCGCACGTCGGGTAGTTCAACAATGTGATCGAGCGGGATATGAAGAACGTAACGGGCAGTATCTGGGTGTCGATGTCCGCGGTCGTGGCAGCGCTAATGATCGGTGCGACGGGCGTTGCGCATGCTCAGCCGCCAGGCGACGCCGGGGGCAGCGTGAGCGGCGCGGGCGCCGCGGCGGCAACCAGTGTGGGCACGGGGGCCGGCGCCAGCCCAATTGCGGGCCTGGGAACCTCGGTCTCCGCAACAAGAGGCATCGGCTGGGGGCCGGCGCTCAACAACATGCGGGCGAACGGCACGAGCCTGTATATGAACCCCGATCCACGCGCGCCAAATGTGACCGGCAGGGCCACGCCACCTCGATAGACCCGGTCTGGCTACGCGATGCAGTTTGTTGGCGGGTCGTAGAACTCGCGGAACGAATATTGATCTATGGCGCCTGCGATCTGGTCGCAGTCGCGGCGGCGCGTACGTCATAGGGAGCCGTGACGGTGCGAAACTATCTGCTCGAGATGATGGCGCAGAAACCTGGGCGGCGCGTTAAGGAAGGTCTGCAGAAGTCGTTTTCGGAGCGATGATCTTCCATATCCATCGCAGCCTGAAGGTTGATAACATTTTTGGTGCGGAGATCGCCTAGTACTGCCACCTGTCAGGGGCTGTGCCGGCGAAACATATGGCGACACCGGCCATATTTCAAGATTTTCGCAAAGCTC
>NZ_PNXY01000167.1 GCF_002879865.1 Paraburkholderia rhynchosiae | reverse complement strand
TCTGATGAGTCAACATCAGGGTAATGCGGGCTGTGCTGTTTCTGGCACAACACTGAATCCCAACCGTGCGTTCTGCGACCCCCATCTGGAGTTCACACGCCTCCCCCTTCGGGGATCGGACCCGTGCAAGCGCTGAAGCGCTGACGCGGGTCGAGACACACCTGTTATAGGATCAAGCCTTACGGGCAATTAGTATCAGT
>NZ_PNXY01000166.1 GCF_002879865.1 Paraburkholderia rhynchosiae | reverse complement strand
CTGATACTAATTGCCCGTAAGGCTTGATCCTATAACAGGTGTGTCTCGACCCGCGTCAGCGCTTCAGCGCTTAGCACGGGTCCGATCCCCGAAGGGGGAGGCGTGTGAACTCCAGATGGGGGTCGCACAACGCACGGTTGGGATTCAGTGTTGTGCCAGAAACAGCACAGCCCGCATTACCCTGATGTTGACTCATCAGA
>NZ_PNXY01000165.1 GCF_002879865.1 Paraburkholderia rhynchosiae | reverse complement strand
GCTACTATTGCCATAAAATATTGGAATACAAACCACCTAACCCCCTTGTATCAGGCGTCTATCGGCGGTTTCCAAGCTGCATGGGGTGCAGGTGGTCGGAGGTTCAAATCCTCTCGCCCCGACCAAGATACAAGCCGCACGCCGTAAGGCGCTGCGGCTTTTTCATTGGCTGTCTATCTCAGCGCAATTCAAAGGCATATTGG
>NZ_PNXY01000164.1 GCF_002879865.1 Paraburkholderia rhynchosiae | reverse complement strand
ACAGGGACACCTTTCTGATGTCCTGAGTGCTTCGTAGTACTATCATTGCACAGGTATGCCTCAAGACGTGCGGTGATACCTGCTTCTTCGACAGCGAGGGGCACTTATGACTAGCCGTCGCAGTGTGGCATTTAAGGACATACGCGAAACCCCAACGGCTCATCGCTTCGCCCCGTGCATTAACGAACAATTCCGGTACTGCGACAGTTCCCCGTACCACCATCCAGGCACGCAACGCGTTA
>NZ_PNXY01000163.1 GCF_002879865.1 Paraburkholderia rhynchosiae | reverse complement strand
TCAGCGCAATCAGCTTCGACCAAGGCACAACACGCCGCATCTCATCGAGAAATTCCCGCTTGCGCGTGCGCTTCGTTGACAGATCCAGACCAAGACCCAACTGCGACATCACTCTTCTCCTCAACTATTGAGACTTCCATAATTCATGACGTCACCACAGCGTAGCCTGCATCCAGCAAGCGGCAATGATCGAAGGCCGCTTTTGAGCGCTCTTGAGCTTGTTGCGGGCGCTCGCGTGCAGTTCGCCG
>NZ_PNXY01000162.1 GCF_002879865.1 Paraburkholderia rhynchosiae | reverse complement strand
TCATAGCAAGGGGTAGGCCTGGCGGCTGCCAGCGTAAGGCCGCACATCTTGCACCACGATGGACATCACTTCTGGCAGTGTCGACTCTTCCCTTGCTGGCACTCTCACATCCAGTAGACCGTCATCGACCCGATATAGATAGTCCGTCCCGCTTTCATCGATACTGGTGGGACTGGCAGCGAGCTGCCAGTCGAGGCGGGACATGCACCCGTGGACTACGAATATCCCGACCCAAACGCCTGGACGATTGCC
>NZ_PNXY01000161.1 GCF_002879865.1 Paraburkholderia rhynchosiae | reverse complement strand
TTTCGCCGCCTTCGCACTCGATATGAGCGTCGTGCCGACATCCATGAAGGGCTCCTTAAACTCGCATGTTGCCTGATCTGCTGGCGAACGCTTCAGCGCTCGGACGACTCTTTTTGAAACATTCTCTAACACTACAGCCGTAGTTATTTTTTCCTATAGTAAGTTAGTACTACTACTTGGTATAGGACTATGAAAGAGATCGCGAAAGCGTGGGAACATGAAATCGATCTGTTGCATGAAAGACTGGCTGACCTGT
>NZ_PNXY01000160.1 GCF_002879865.1 Paraburkholderia rhynchosiae | reverse complement strand
CGGCTCGTCAGACGGGCATCGCCCAGATTTGCCGCGCCGAATTCGATGTCGGCCCAGTCGTCCTGGTCATCCTGATTGTCGGTCGAAGGCAATTACGTGTAGTTCCTGTGGCGGTGCCTCAAGTTAAGGAAGGTCTGCAGAAGTCGTTTTCGGAGCGATGATCTTCCATATCCATCGCAGCCTGAAGGTTGATAACATTTTTGGTGCGGAGATCGCCTAGTACTGCCACCTGTCAGGGGCTGTGCCGGCGAAACATATGGCGACACCGGCCATATTTCAAGATTTTCGCAAAGCTC
>NZ_PNXY01000159.1 GCF_002879865.1 Paraburkholderia rhynchosiae | reverse complement strand
GAGCTTTGCGAAAATCTTGAAATATGGCCGGTGTCGCCATATGTTTCGCCGGCACAGCCCCTGACAGGTGGCAGTACTAGGCGATCTCCGCACCAAAAATGTTATCAACCTTCAGGCTGCGATGGATGTGGAAGATCATCGCTCCGAAAACGACTTCTGCAGACCTTCCTTAACTCAAACGCAAAGCTGTTAGCCTCGACCGTTGTGACGAGCGGAGCGAGGAGATGGCCAGGCCAATCATCGACGACGAATTGTGGGCATTGATCGAACCACTTCTACCGCCAGCAAGGCCGAGACGCTTCCGGTATCCGGGGCGCAAG
>NZ_PNXY01000158.1 GCF_002879865.1 Paraburkholderia rhynchosiae | reverse complement strand
CCGGCACAGCCCCTGACAGGTGGCAGTACTAGGCGATCTCCGCACCAAAAATGTTATCAACCTTCAGGCTGCGATGGATGTGGAAGATCATCGCTCCGAAAACGACTTCTGCAGACCTTCCTTAACACCCCTGCGTCACGTTTACAACCACTTTGCGCCACAAACAAAAATGCCGTTCAGTCGCTTAACTGAACGGCATTACACACTGCGACGGCTAGTCATAAGTGCCCCTCGCTGTCGAAGAAGCAGGTATCACCGCACGTCTTGAGGCATACCTGTGCAATGATAGTACTACGAAGCACTCAGGACATCAGAAAGGTGTCCCTGT
>NZ_PNXY01000015.1 GCF_002879865.1 Paraburkholderia rhynchosiae | reverse complement strand
AGATGTGTATAAGAGACAGGAGCCGATAGCGGACGCGCTGTCCAGTGCGGGACAAAGGCATCCGGAGAAAGCCGCAAAGGCAAGGGGAACAAAGGACCTCGTAAAGGGAAGGGCCCAATCCAAAGGCCGCGGATGATGCTGGGATGGATCGCATCACCCGCTCAAAGGCTCAAACGGTGAAGGGGAAAAAAGGGCGTGGAGCAAGGGAGAAAAGCGCCGCGCGCCTTGCCGCAGAAGGCCAGGAAAGGACCAATGGGTCGCTCCGGATGAAAGCGGGCCGCCCGGCAGCATGACTGCGCGAGGCGGTACGTTTTCGTGCAGCTATTTGCGGCAGGCGCTGCTACCCAGTGCGTACGGTTGAGCCATGCGACGCGTCGAGTCGCGCGCCCCATGACCGAGGACAGTCCTGTTCTCCCGTTCTGCTGGAAATCACACATGGCTTTAGTCGATGCCCTTAACTGGTTGAAAACGCCACGACCGTCGATGGCGCACGCGACGCCGCCGGTGCCGCCGCCGATGTCGCAAGCTATGCCGCCCGCGCCGCCTGCGAGGCGCAGCGTGCCGCCTTCGCCGCAGTATCTGCCGGTACTCGGTTATCGTGAGCTGATCCGGCGAACGGGCGTCGAGGGCGCGCTCCGGCGTATCGCCAGCAGTCTGGCTCTGTCTTTCGACAGCGAGCAGCGCGACCTCGAGCCGTTGCTGCAGCGGCTCGCCGAATTTGTGCAACTTATGCCCGCCTCGGAGTCTCATCATCATGCGCAGCCGGGCGGCCTGTTGATCCACCTGCTCGAGGTGGCGCGTTATGCGCTGCATTTCCGTGAGGGTTACCGGTTGCCGCTCGGGGCGAGTCCCGAAGACCAGATGCAGCATGGCGCGCGGTGCAGTTATGCTGTTCTGCTCGGGGCGTTGCTGCACGACATCGGCAAGCCACTCGCGGACCTGAAAATCGAACTGGCTGCCGGGCATCATGTCCGACCCTGGGTGCCGATGGCCGGCAGCATGAGCGAGCAGGGCGGTGAATGGTATTGCGTCGATTTCCCGGAGCCTGGCGAGCGCGATTACGGTGCCCATTCGCGTCTGGCCATCGTGCTGCTGCCGCGTCTTGTGCCATCGGCGTCGTTGAGCTGGCTGGCCCAGTATCCGCCGGTGCTGAACGAGCTGGCGGCGTATCTGTCCGGTGAGGCAAGGTCGAAAGATAGCGCGCTCGCGAAGATCGTGGGCGACGCAGATCGCCGCTCGGTCGCGGAAAACCTGCTCGCCGGTCCGCGCACGCGATTCGCGACGGCGCGTGCGGTCCCGCTGATCGAGCGGTTGATGGAGGGGCTGCGTGGGTTTCTGGCCGAGGGCGGCGTGCCCCTCAACCGCGCGGGAGCGACCGGTTATTGCGACGGCGAATCGCTTTGGTGTGTGGCAAAAACGCTGGTAGAGGCCGTGCGCACTTACGTCGCGACGCACGAGCAGCAGCTGGCCGGCGCGGCAGGAATCCCGTCGGACAACAACCGGCTCTTCGACACGTGGCAGGAATACGGTGCACTCGTGCCGACGCCCGAGGGCGGCGCCATCTGGACCATCACGGTGAAGATTGGCGCCTGGCAGCAGACCTTCACCGTCCTGCGCTTTCCGCTCGATCGGCTTTACGCCGATCCCGCTTGCTATCCGCGTGCGTTGCCGGCGGGCTCGGTTCAGGTCATCGAAGTGGGCGCCCAGCCGACCCCGACGGCTGAACGTGTCGACCTCATTGATGACGGCGGATCGGACGCGCAGGCAGAGTCTGCGCAGCAAGCGTCGCCGCCCGTCGCGGACCCGGTGACGAAGGTGGTAGAGCACCGCGTCGACGCGCCAGAGTTCGCAGCGTCAACCGTGTGCGAAGAACCGGATCGGCGGGCTCAATGTAGAGCAGACGATGTCTCGTCCGCGCCGCAGGAGAGGACCGCTTCCGATGCCGGTGCGTCGTCCAGCGACGAAGGCGAGCCGGCGTATCTGCCGGACGCCGAGAGCGCCGCCGTGCTCGATGACGAAGCGATCGTCGGTCACGGTAAGGGCAGAGCCGATGCGCACATACCGGACCAGGTGAGCGCGCCGGTCCGCCCGCGCGAGAAGGCGCGGGCTCCGTCACGATCCGTCGCCGCCCGCGCGGGTGCCCGGCAGCCGCGCCCCAATGCCGAGCGGTTCATGGCGTGGGTGCAGGGCGGTATCGCGACCGGCACATTGCCCTACAACGAATCGATGGCCCGTGTACATTTCGTGCCGGAGGGGATGCTGCTTGTCACACCCGCGATTTTCCGGGATTTCGCGCAGGCGCATCCGGACGCGATCGAGCAGACGCCCACCGAAGATGGACGGACCCCGGAGCCCTGGAAGCAGGTCCAGCGCGATTTCCAGAAGTGCGGCTATCCGGTAACAGCGGATGCTGGCGGTGCGGGGCGCTCGTATCTGCTCCACTACACCATCAAGGGCGCGGGTGGCCGCCAGCTATCCGTGATGCTGGTTCCCGAGCCGGAGCGGTTTTTCAATCCCGTGCCGCCGCCGAACGCGATGATCCAGTCGAAGGAGAAGGCGGTCGTATCCGAAGACGCGGATTCACCGCAATCAGCTGGGTGATCGGGGCACCGGGACAACGGCGATGGCGTATCCGGTCGAGAACCTCTTTCGCAGGCCTGTCGAACTGCTATCAGCCGTTGCTGCGCTCGCGGCGACCGGCGTGCTCTGGTCTCACCCAGCACTCTTTCTGATCACGCCGGCCACGGGCGGCGTCACGACCGTCGCGCTGCTGTCACTGGCCTGCATTCGCGGGCGACAGGCATGGCGGCTGATCCGTTTCCAGCGCAATCTCCGACGCTTGCCGCAGTATGTGATCCCTGCAGCTGACATTCCGTGCTCATTGAAGGAAGTGTTTCTCGGGCGGGGCTTTCGCTGGAGCGTCATTCACACGCAGCGCCTGCATCAGGCCCGGTTTCCCGAAAATCGCCGGCTGCTGGCACGCAATGACCTGTACGACCGGGCGCGCGATCACGAGCGTCGGTATCCGGCGAGCCGGATCGCGCGTGTGACGCGTCGCGAGGCATGGTGGAATCCCGTCGCGCCGTTGCCGCCGGTCGGAGGAGACCCCGCACTGCATGGCGTCGAACCGGACGAGCGCGACATCTGGTTCGACATCGGCGAGCGTGTGGGGCACATGGCGGTGCTGGGCACGACGCGCGTGGGCAAGACCCGGCTGTGCGAGGTCCTCGTTGCCCAGGACATCCGCCGCGGCGACATCGTGATCGTGTTCGATCCGAAAGGGGACGTCGACCTGCTGCTGCGTATGTACGCCGAGGCGAAACGTTGCGGACGGGAAGGCGAGTTCACGTTTTTTCATCTGGGCTATCCCGACAGATCGGCGCGCTACAGCCCGATCGGCACATACTCGCGGATCACGGAGGTAGCCACACGTATCGCCGGCAATCTGCCGAAGGAGGGGCAGTCGGCCGCGTTCCGGGACTTCGTCTGGCGCTTCGTGAACGTGATGGCGCGGGCGATGAGTGCGCTTGGTATTCGGCCCACCTACGAGATGATCTACCGCAATGCCGTGAACATCGACGCGCTCGCGTTACGGTACTTTCGCTTCTGGCTCGACCGCGATCACGCGGGATGGAAGGATGGGCTGGAGCCGCTGGACAAGGAAGAGGCGAAGCAGGCGATGCGACTGCAACGCAACCAGGAAGTACTGCAGGTGGCCAACCTGATCCGGCAGCAGGGCTGGGCCGATCCGATCGCCAACGGGCTGCTCTCGGTCATCAGCAACGAGCGCTCGTACTTCGACAAGCTGGTCTCGTCGCTGTATCCGCTCCTGGAAAAGCTCACCACAGGCCGGACATCGGAGCTGCTGTCGCCCGACTATGATGATCCGCATGATCCGCGGCCCGTGTTTGACTGGAATCGCGTGATGGACCGGGGCGGGATTGTCTACGTCGGGCTCGACGCCCTGTCGGATTTCGAGGTGGCGGGGGTGGTGGGCAACGCGATGTTCGCGGATCTGACGTCGACAGCCGGTCGCATCTACAAGTATGGGCACAGCTACGGACAGAGCACGGGAGGCGCCAGGCGGCGCGTCTCGATCCATGCGGACGAGTTTAACGAGCTGGTCGGCGACGAGTTCGTGCCGATGGTCAACAAGGCGGGCGGCGCGGGGTATCAGGTTACGGCCTACACGCAGACAAGCGCCGATCTCGAGGCGAAGATCGGCTCGCGCGCGAAGGCCGAGCAGATTTTCGGGAATTTCAACACGCTCGTGATGCTGCGCGTGAAATACATCACAACCGCGAAGATCCTGACTGACCAGCTTCCGATGGTGGACGTCAAATCGCTGACGCTCGCCTCGTCGGCGACGGACGCCGTGCGGCGCGGCGAGGGCGTACATTTCACCGCGCAGACGCATGACCAGATCTCGGTGCGAGAGGTGCCGATGCTGCAGGCGTCCGACCTGACGCAGTTGCCCAAGGGCCAGGCGTTTGCGCTCATCGAGGGCGGCCAGCTTGTGAAGGTGCGGCTGCCGCTGCTTGAGGCGCATGACCCGATCATGCTTCCCGGACTCGACGATGTGGTGGCCGACATGCGGTCTCGCTATGCGTCGTACGTCCAGGCGGTATCGCCGTTCGATGAGACGGGAGGCGTCTCGCCCGATGCCATCGGCGGCTCGGTGGGCACCTTCCTGCCGGTCGATGCGAATGCAAAGACAGAGGCGCCGACCTCTGGTCCCTGGGCCGTGCAAGGCAAGGGTGCCGGGTTCTGACGATAGAGGCGACCATGGCGACGAAAACGCGCGACGGCAATGCCGATGGCGTGAAGTCTTTTTTCTGGGTTGTCGATCTGGCCATTCACGCGGTCCTCTGGTTGCTGCTGGCGAGCATCCTCGCGGTGGTGGCCGATCTGGCTGCCGCCCACTACCTGTGGCGCGAAGATCCGGTGAGCGGCATGCAGGAGCTCCTGCGCTATTACCTGAGCGAGACGACCAATCCCGGGCTGGCGGCGCGCGCGGCCGATGCCGCGTACTGGGGCTGGTTCGGCTGGACCGGCGTGGATGCGTCGGCAAGGTCATGGGACGCAGGCGTCCTGCCGTCGCATGGTCTGGGCTCCTATTTGCGTCCGGCGTTCTCAGGAGCGACCCGTGAAGGGCTCGTGGTGGCGATGTACGGGCTAAAGCTCTTCGGGGTTCGCTTCGCCATGCTCGCGATGACGATTCCACAGTTCGCACTGGCGATTGCCGTTGCTGTGCTTGACGGGCTGGTCGCGCGAGACTTGAGGCGCGCTCAGGGCGGGCATGAGTCGGCGACCCGCTACCATCACGCCAAGCACTTCCTGACGTTCGGCGTAATACCGTTGACTGCGGTTATCTGGCTCGCCGCGCCGGTACGGCTGCCGATCTATCTCCTCTTCTGGCCGGTGTCAGTGATGATCGTGATTGCGGTATGGAACATGGCGAAGTACTTCAAGAAGTACACGTAGGTTGCAATTTGCCGCTGTATACTTCTGCGATGAAAAAAGCGAATAGACAGGGCATTGCGCGGCGTGTAGTCGTCCGACGCTCACCCGTGCATGGGCGTGGCGTTTTTGCGTTACGCGCACTGGAAGCCGGCGAACGGATCTTCGAATATAAGGGTGAGACGCTCACGTGGACGACGGCCATCAGACACCATGAAAGTACTGGCACCGCTGGCCACACGTATTTCTTCGGCCTGTCGGACGGACGCGTGATCGACGGCGGACATCGGGGAAACAGCGCGCGCTGGTTGAATCACTCATGCAACGCCAATTGTGAGGCGATCGAGATCGAAAGCCGCGTGTTTATCCACGCGTCGACCGCGATCGCACCCGGCGATGAACTCTTTCTGGACTACCAACTGGTCGTTGACGAGCCTGCCGACGAAGATGCGCGGCTAAGCGATGTCTGCCGGTGCGGCGCGTCGGGATGCCGGGGCACGATGCTGGCTGTGGGCTAGTGACGTTGCAGGCAGAGAATCAGCGGCCCGATGGTAGCGCTGGTGCCGATCGCTCTCGCGCCGAGGTTCGGTTCGAGAGCCATGCTTCAAGTTCCGACTCACGCCACCCTGTTGCACGTTCTCCGATTCGGATGGGGCGCGGAAATTCTCCGCGGCTGATCATTGCGTAGATCGTGGCTCGACAGAGGCCGATCTTTTTGACGACATCCTTCATGCGCATTACCTGATCCATTTTTACCCCTCCGGGTTGCAATCGCCATTGACGATTATCCACGGAGCCAGGCTGCCGGCAATGGACGACCGCAGGGGACACCATGACACGTCGTTCAGCACGGTGACATCAATGCAGCTTTGCTGGTCGAGAGAGATACAATCTTGTTACATTTAATTGCATATTCATCGATGATGACTGCTGCACCCTCGCGAACGGTCGGTGACCGCTAAATTCAGTTTCCCATATCGCGCTCGTTATCGAATATGCGGGTGGCAGCATCAACGGCGATCAGGTGACGGTGAAAACCCGATATCGGAGAGTTTGGCAAAGAACACGACGAGCCGCTCGCGCCATGACGGTCGTGATCATCTCCGCGGATCTGAGGACCGCGCTTTTGAGGGGCAATGAAAGTGAATTTCGAACGACTGGTATGGACACACAGCATCCCTGCTGATCCCGTCGTTTGGGTGTCCGTCAATGCAATCGACGCATCATGGCAGCACGATAAGGGCCTCTATGTTGGGCCTGGTGGCAAGGGCGGCACGGATAATCGCTATGCATTCTTCGGAGAGTGGCTCGCGGCAAATCTGCATCGCCCCGTTCAGGTACCGGAGATCGGCCTGAGCCGCGGCGAAGTGGTTTTTTCAAACGGGCGGCACCGATTCGCATGGTTTCGCGATCGCGGACTCCCGGTACTGCCCGTTGCGGTTGACCCGGCAATCGTCGAGCCCTTTCGAGCGCGCTTCACAACGCCGCGACGAGTTGGCCGACTGCGTAGAGCATAGTCCAGCACCATATCACCGGCAATTGACGTCCACGACCTTGATTAGGAGCGAGCGAAAATTCAATGCGTGAAAATTATAAGAAATTTAGCGAGTTTTTGCGCAAGCAGCCAGTTGCAGGGGCCTGCCACCTAGTGTGGAACTCGTTTAGTAGGATTGGAGAGCAGACCTCATCTTCAGGCGAAACGCAGTCAAATTGCGAAATTCACGACTGGGAGCTCGAACTCCTAGCGCGAGAAGTTCTGTTGCGATGTCATCGACCGTTTTTCGCGAACGGAGTGATAGAGAGAAACTTCGTGCCGAAGAGCATCAACTACATTAGGAAGATAAAGAATACGATTTCGGCGAAGAATGTGAGCTCGCCCCATGCGGCGATGAAGATCGTTTTCACATTGTTTCATGAGCAATTTCAATGGCAGGATGAGGATTTCTTGGGTAAGGCCGCGCGCTACAGAAAGATTTTCGCGCATCCTCTTACAAAAGAAGCCGTAGAAGGAGATCTGCGAATGTCGCTCCAAAGTCTTTACATTATGGGGATTGCGATCGCAGGCTCTCTGGGTTACCAGATGGGAGTACAGTGGCGAGACTACTACCGGCTTCCCGAGGTTCCACGAGATCATGTTGACCGATTCTTCGAACTTTGCGCGGCCGAGCGAGACGAATTGCGCTCACAAATTCGAGCGGAGCAGAAATATGACAAGACTTGGGCGCTAACGTACAACCCACTTCGTGGAAAGCCGTTGTTTTACAGCTCCGAGCGTCCACAGATAGTGTTCGGTTTCAGCAGCAAGTTGCTCCTGTGGCGAATTACGGATGGGGTGTACTACGACGTCGCGAAGGGCCGTTCGGGCTTCGGAAAAGCTTTCGGGACTGCTTTTGAACATTACGTTGGCGATGTTCTGAAGACAGTGCTCACAGCGCCGACGTTTCGTGTGATGGCAGAGACGTCTTTTGACGTGAAGAAAGGGCACGGGCGAGCCGGCTCAGACTGGCATGTTAGCGATGAAGGCTGTCACGTTTTCATTGAATGCAAGACGAAGCGAATCAGGCTTACGGCAAAGGCGGACATGGACCACGAGCATTTCGCAGAAGACCTGCGAAAGATGGCCCAGTTCGTCGTTCAGAACTACAAGAACATTCACGAAGCCCGGACTGGCGTTAGACGTGACTTTCCCAATCGTGACTTGCCGTTTTTTAACGCGATCGTGACGTTGGAAAACTGGCGATTGGGTCATCCTCTAATCGAGCCCGAGTTGCGGAGACTTGTCGTGGACGAGTTGGAACGGGAGAGATTGCCACCATTGCTGCTGTCAGAGTGCCCGTACCGCGTCTTCAGTGCCCAGGAGTTCGAGATGTTCTCTCAGGATGCCGCACGCCTAGGGTTGGCGTCCATGTTTGCGAAGCCAGAAACCGTCACGCGCGGTCCCTACAGGTCACTGTTCCACGATGAGGTCTTTCAGTTGCTGCCTGAAGATGCACGACCTAAGGTCGATATCAGCACATGCGATAGACCCGATCGTTCCCGGGCTATTCTAAGGCTCGAATAGCCCGGAAAAGCTCGGCCTGGTAAAGAGCATCATGCAGCGCATCGTGATCGCCCTTGAGCGACGGCTTTAGAGCCGCCGCAATCTGGCGCGAACGTGTCCCACTCCAGGTACTCTTTACGGTGCCCATGTACAGGGACTTAATGTCAAGGGCAGCGAAGCCGAATGGATTCTTTCCCAGGTAGCGGTGGAAGTAATAGTTCACAAACGACCAGTCAAAGGCTGCATTAAAGCCAACGAAAACAGGGCTTCCGTCAGCACCTGCGACGCGCTCAACCCATTCCTGGAAGGACTGCATGGCGGCGTGTGGTTCAAGCCCATCGTGTTCAAGCCGCTCCAGTGATAACCCGGTGACCTTCAGCGCAGCGGGGTCAGCATTGCGGGTGGTCGGCTTCAGTTCGCATGCAAAGGTCTGTGCTGGCTCCTCTGCGTTGCAGGCGCCGATCGAGAGAAGGCTGTATTCCGCTGGAATCGGTCCGGCAGTTTCGACATCGACCGATATATAGATTTCGCGCGAGCTGGTCATGGAATTAGCGGCTCCGTGGGGACGAGGGTGGGGCGGTTTCTGACTGCCTCCCAATGTTTCCGAAGCTCGCGGCGCCGCTCCTCGACACTTCCCGTCGTCTTCCAGTGATGACCGGAAAACGTGGTGATGTCGAATGGGTGCGCGGTGCCTGCCTTCGCCATCAACATGGTCGGCAGGCCGCGACCAAGCGCATAGCCGAGTTCCAGAAAACAGTTTGGCCGCGAGCCCGTTATGTCAGCGAGGACAATGCTGCTGCGATGGAGCTTTGCGAAAATTTCCTGATCGATGCGGGCGTGATCGAAGGCCTGGTACCCGTCGACGGTGATCATCTTGTACCGCAATTCGTCTTCGATGACGGGTTTCACGACGGTGTCGAAGAATGCCTGCACGTCCTTGAAGTCCTCGTGCTCAGGGTTGAGGAGCCGGACCACAAATGCCTTGGGCGGCGCCAATGCCTCAAGCAATGCCATCAGGTCATCGACGCTCTCCGGTACGGCCTGCCTGGGTGGCATCTCAAGCCGGTTGAGCCACCCGTGTGAAGACAGCGCGGTGTCCGTCTGGAACAGACGCGTCGCATTGTTTCCTGCAAGCCCGAAATCAAAGAGGCGAAGTGAGCCTGATTGCGCCGATCCGAGCTTCAGGTTCAACGGAATTACGGGCTTGCCTGCATCGTGATAGATGTTGGCCAGGAACAGAACGCCCTCACCGCCGCCGAGGGTGATGAGCATGTCGCCATGACGCGCCTGCATTTCCATGCGCTTGCTGTTCATGTTCCACAGTGCCGAGCTTTCGATCTGGACCATTGGCGAGCCGCGTAGCGAGCTCCACAGTGCCGCGTACTGTTCGGGAATCTGCGTTTCAGTCTTGTGATGCTTGACCGCAATGACAAGCGGGCTCGGCGCACCCTCGGGACGGGCATGCAAATGCTTGTGGACAGTTTCCCACACCAGCCAGTCGAAACAGATGGGCAAGCCGTCCTCGCGAAGCTTTTCCGCGTCGACGGGGATGACGAACATCGCACCCCTGCGAATCAGTTCCTTCACCAGCGACTCGACGATTGCGCGAGCGCGCCTGACTTCGTCCGCTGACGCGAGCGCAAGATCCCCTGAAATGCTGCCGGTAATGTGGACGCGACGGCCAAAGAGGGCGGATCGGGTCATTACCTGTCCTCCATGATGGGCGACGGGCGCAACGACAACGCGGCTTCGTGAAGATGCCTGAAGGCGAGCGGGTTGTTCGGAAACGCCTTGGCCATTGCGGAGGGATACAGACGCGTGCGGATATCCGAATAGGTCCACGGCGGCAGTTTGGAGCGGGCGCCCGTAACAGCCACGAGATCCTCGATCTGCTGCTGCGTGAGACCCAGTCCTTCGAGATCCATCGAGAACAGCTCGCGCCGCTCGGCGTCGCCGGGGCGCGTGAATTCCTCGATGACGGCGGCGCGGCGCTGTAAGGCCGCATCCAGCACCGACAGACGATTGGTGCAAAGGAATACAACAACACGGCCCCCGAAGCGGCGCAGATCGTCGATACACTGGATCAGCGTGTTGACCGCTACCTTGTCTTCGTGATGGCTATGCTCCTGCGTGCGCGCTGCTGCCAGCGAGTCGCCTTCATCGATCACAAGAATCGCGCGGCGCGTCTTGCCTGCCGATTGCGTAATCTCCTGAAAAGCTTGGGTCAGGAGCGTGCCCATCTCGCCGACCTTGCCGCTGCCGCGCACGCGGTTGCTGAGCCTGAAGAGCAGGGAGTCTTCTGTGCGAGACTCCCTGGCCAGCCTGTTTGCGATGCATTCGGCCGTCGCCGTCTTGCCGGTGCCGACATCGCCATGAAAGATCACGAGCGGATACTGTTCGGCGACAAGATCGCACAAGGCCAGCTTTTTCCTGTGGTGCTTTTTGCTCCACTCTGCCAGATCGCCCAGATTGAGCAGCAGGCGAAGCTGGTCGTGGATCTGTGTATAACGTGCGTCAAAACCCAGCAGCGTTTTTTCGCGCGCCGCGAGGCCCGCATCGGGCAGCGGCGTTTTGGCATCGAAAATGATCGTCTGAGTCATCAGTTGAAATCCTTTCGCTGCATGCCGTATCCGTTGCTCATGTAATCGCGGCCGATACCCGACGTCAGGCCTGCATGGCTCGTGTCGGCGCTGCTTGCGACCCAGCCGATGCGCAGGCGATTCTTCGTCTTTTCCTTAGCCACCGCGTCGTACGCACCGGTGTAAGACAGGATGATGCGCAGTTCGGCACCAGGGATTTCCGGCCAAAGGACACCGCCAGGGCGGCTTGAGGACAGCTCACCAGAATCGGTATTTACGACAAAGCGCGCCGCCCGGATTTCGACTCCCGCGTACAGGAGGGTGAGGTCGACCATCCTGAGATATCCGTTCTTCGCCAGGACCTCGATATCGTGAGCCCAGTTCCTTGCTTTTTCTTCGGTCACCGCTTTGGTGCTTCCCGCGATCATCAGCAGGTCGGCGCAAACGCGCCGCATGACGATTTCGATATCGGCAACCGAATAGGTTTCGGTGGATGCGTAGGTCTCGCTCATGCTGATTCCCCGACCGTGAAGCGCGGTCCGAACAGTTCTTTCCAGATTTCGATATCGTCTTCGGTCGAGGCGAACACGGCCGTTTCCCATGCCTCGTGTGCCGCTGCAACAATCTCCTTGCGCTCCGCCTCCGAAATCCGGCTGGCAACATTGTTGGTGTTGCAGACGGGATCGATGATCACCACGGGATCGGGAAAAGTCGGGACAACGTTGCCGTTCTCGGGGAACGTGATGGCCTCCTTCAACCCCGACTGGGCGATGTACAGCAGGAAGTCGCGGAAACGTTTCTCGAGCGAGCCGGCCGTGCCGTTCTTTGCCAGAACGTGCGCCATGATCAGTTCGATCGCAAACGACTTGAGCGGCTTGAGTTCGACGCGGTTGCGCCACTTCTTCGCCAGACGCACCAGCGTGCGAAAGTCTGGATCCGCGTTCTTTCGCTCACGCACGAACCTGATCTGGCATGGCGCGCAGGTTTGCACGCGGGTGCCATCATGGATGTCGAACTGCCATCCGTAACCCGCACGCGTGGGGTCTTCGATCACAGGCACGATGTCGACGCTCAGGCCGCTGCCAGCAAAGGTGACGGTGGCTGCCTTGCGCTGGATCTGAAAGTCCTCGACGGACTTGTTCGGATAGAGCTTGATCAACCCGTCGTAGATGGTCTGGCTAAGGCTCGCGAGCGTTTCCTGGCTTACGCTGCGTCCCGAGATATAGAACACCACGTCGACGTCGACCGGGTCCTCCGAGGTTTTGCGCAGGATCGTGTACTTGGCGAACGAGCCTGCCTTGACCACTTTCGTGATCTTGATGTCCGTCTGTTCGTGAAGCTTTTTGCTCAGCGCCGCCACAAGCCGGTCGACCTGCTCGTGATACGCCGTGCGCCTGTCGGAAGGCAGACGCAATACGGTGCTGTCGTAGTATCGGATATCGGTATTGCTCAGTGGCATATGGTCTCTGCGGCGGTGCGAGGTTGAGTTCGGTCGGGATCGACGCGCTCCTTGCCAGCATATCGGGAAGTCCAGATCGAAAGTTCGGAATAGCGAACTTTCATGATGTTACATCAGATCTTTCGATTGTCAAACGAAAAGTTCGGTACCGTGGTATATTAGGTTGACACCTAATCTGTTGGGAGACGCGATGATGGCGACACGTCTCGGTGAGAAATTGCGGAAGCTTCGAAAGGAGCGGCAACTTACGCTGGAGAAGCTGGCCGAACTGGCAGGGATGAGCAAGAGCTATCTCTGGGAACTCGAAAACCGTGAGTCGCAAAGACCGTCGGCCGAAAAACTGACTGCACTGGCCGATGTACTCGGGGTAGCCACGTCGTACTTCATTGAGGAGGACGTGCGCGCGCCTGAAGAGCGCCATCTCGATGAGGCATTCTTCCGCGGCTACCAGAAGCTCGATCCGGAGGCGAAGGAACAGCTTCGCAGGATACTCAACACGTTCAAGAAGAATTAGTGATGGCCGAACCCTGGACGCCGCCGCGCGCCGCGACCCGCCTCGTGCGCGTCACGGAAGCCTTTGCGCTCGCACACGGCGTCGACCGGTTTCCGGTTGATGTGCCAACGCTGGCTCTGGAAGCCGCGCGCGTATTCGGATGGAGCGATCCGATTACCCAGGTGGAACCGGCCGATATCCGGGGATTTGAGGGGGCGCTTCTGCCAGACGAGGAGCGCAGGCGCTGGCTGCTGCTCTACAACGAAACGGTCTCGTCGCCCGGCAGGATCCGGTTCACCCAGGCGCATGAGCTGGGGCACTACATTCTTCACCGGCTCAACAGGGAATCGTTCCAGTGCAGCGACGCCGATATGCTGAACTGGTCGCAGGACGATCGCGATATTGAGGCACAGGCCGACCTGTTTGCTTCCTATCTGCTGATGCCGCTCGACGATTTTCGCGCGCAGCTTTCTTCCGGTGTTGATCTCGACGCGTTGAGCCATTGCGCGGACCGGTATGGCGTGTCACTCACGGCCGCAGTGCTGAAGTGGCTGCAGTACACCGACGAAAAAGCCGTCCTGGTGATGTCCAACGACGGCTTCATCAACTGGGCATGGTCGAGCGAGCCGGCTTTCCGGGCGGGTGCGTTCTTCAGGACGCGCGGCCACGTCATCCCCGTGCCCGAACAGTCCCTCGCGGCCAACCCGGATATCAGACATGACCGACGGGGCGCGGAGATTCGCGCCTCGGTCTGGTTTGGGCATGCCGATCCTCAGATGTCGCTGCGGGAAATGAAGATTCACGCCGGGCAGTACGATGCCACACTGAGTCTGCTCTGGTTGCCTCGTGGCGCCGACGTATGGCCTCCGCGGCACCGAGACGAAGCCTAGGCGGCAGCAGGCAGTGCGGCCGCAACGGCTGCTCGCGATGGCTTTACTGCCTGGCAAAGGACCCGGCGTCCTGCGCCAGTTCAGGGAATATTTCCTCGAGACGGGTCAGCGCGTGGGCGGCAATGCCCGGCGCGCAGATGTGCACGCCGACTTCGCCGCAGGGGAAGTCGGGATCTGCCGATGCAGATGCCCAGTTCAGGCTCGTGACGACCAGATTGTCGTCATCCCATGCGACGAACTTCCCGTGCGAGGGGATCTTCCCCGCTTTCGCAAGAATCACGCCGTTGAGTCCTGCTTCTTCAGCGAGCGCCTTGGCGTGCCGGTTCTTCAGTGGGCCTGTCGTGCGCGTATAGAAAACGACGGTCCGCACGCCGGGGCGTTGAGCCGCCTTCTCCCCTTGCATTAACGCCCCCGGTCTTGCTGTCGAGCCCAGTCGGTGACTGCCCACGACAAACCGCGTCACCGCCGCACTGCTAGCGGCACGTATCAGACGGTCGTGCGCGTCACCCACAACAAGCGCGACACGACCGGCGCCGTCCATTGCCGGCATGCGCCGCAGGTCACGGGCAAGCGTCGACATCTCGGTGGCAATATCATCGGACAGGCCGCGGCGTCCCGCCAGTCGCTGGATGGCCACGGCGACGTCTGCGACGGACTGTTGATCCCGAAGCACAATTGACATCTCGACAGCCTCGAAAGGGGACGATAGCCAGTTGCATGAACCGACGCCTGCGATCCAACCGTCGTGCGCGGTATCCAGCAGGATTAGTTTGGCGTGTGATCCGGTGGTCCTCATGTGCACGCGCACGCGGCCTTTCAAAACCTCGTCTTCCCGCACAAGCCGCGCGATCGCGACAGCTGCGGCAGCATGTTTTCGCTCCGTCTCATCATCCAGCTCAGCGCCCCAGAGCAGGTCAAACGTCACGCCACGCACACATGCGGTCCGTATCGCGTCCATCAGGTCCCTGAAGCGGTCGGGGTCGAGGAACGTGGAATGGATGATGACGCGCCTGTGAGCGCTTGCGAGGAGTGACACAAGACATTGTCTGTGCGCCGATCCACCAATGACAAGATCGGACGGCTCAAATGGGCAGGCATGACTCGTGAGCGTGGTGTCAGGCGCGTCCGGTTCACCCGCGTAGGTCACGGTGAGGTGTTTCGTGCCAGGTGGCAGCGTCGCAGCCTGGGCGACGAGATCGCGAATGTTCGCGCCTGCCGATTCAGGCAGACCCTTAGGGATTCCATCGATGACACGTAACACCATAAACTCGTCGTCCCGCAAGACAGCGGTCTTGCCGTCTATTGTCGCGACCTGTTCGTCCCATCCCCGGACGGCGATATCGGACAGACGGCCCATGTTGGCTTCATGGGACATCGAAGGAGCGCCACCTTCGACGTGGACAATCCGGACTTCATATCCAGCCTGACGCTCCCGGTCGAGCCGGTGTCCCGGTATGAGGCGCACTTCACGCGTCGGGAAGAAATCACCCGTCGCTGCATCAATGACAAAGCTGACGCGTCGTGAAACGCGTTTAGGGAAAAATGGCAGGGTTTCGCCGCTGGCCACGGTCCGAAATCCGAATTCGCTTGCGCGGAAGGCGACACTGTCGCCACTCAGCGTGACCTCAACAAGGCGAAAGCGCATCAGGCGCGCGATGGATGCAATGATGACCTGGTGTGGCAGATCAGCTTCGCGGGCAAGCGTGGCGATCGAGCGGGGCTCGCGCACGATGGCCCACAACACGAGTTCGTCAATGACACTCCATGACCGTCCGCGGTCGATTCCGACCCTGCAACTGACCCGGAATACCGGGACTGCGATCAATACGCTCATACACGCTCCTTTAGCGTATCGGGGCCTATCGAGCGGGCGAGCGCGACATCATTTCGTTTCTGGTCTTCAAGCTTGCGGATCGCCTCAGCCATCAGGGCGAGAAAAGAAAGGTCGTGATCTTCCGCGTCCGGGTTGACTGCCCGGACCGCCTCGGCGAGGAAATCGAGGCTGCCGACGATGATCAATTGTGTTTTGGCGCGACTGAGCGCAACGTTCATGCGCCGTCGGTCGCGCAGGAAGCCCAAGGCATTGCGTGGATTGTTTCGCACGAGCGAGAGAATGACGACATCGGCCTCGCTACCCTGAAAAGAGTCGACCGTTCCGACCAGTGCGCCATCGCTTCGCACGGGTTTGAAATGGTTCAGGTGCTGCAGGTCACCAGATCTGCGCGATGACAGCTGCTCCTGGATCTTGTCGACTTGCGCCTTGTAGGGCGAGAGTATGGCGAGCGTCGGCGGCTTCGCGGTTTCGTGGGCCCGCAGATGACGCAATACGTTCATGATTGCCTCCACCTCGGCGGGGTTGTGCCAGCGAGGCTTTCCACGTTCGATTTCTGTTGCGCGGCCGGTCGAGCTCACGTGCGGAAAATTGACGACGACAATGGGGGAACGGGGGAGCGCGCCAAGCTGAACGACGGGGGACGCCTGCGTCTCGGCAGCTTTCGCCCGACTGGCGGCCGTCTGGAGTTGTCCGCCGTAAAACGCGTGGGACACGACCTCGGCGATGGCCGGATCCATCCGTCTCTGCTCGGTGAGCGTTTCCGAGATCGGCCGGTGCGTCGGGTTGCCGTGGCGACGTCGCTCGTCGTTCTCGACGAAGGTGCGAAACGGTTCGAGCAGCCTCAGGGCCATGTCTGCCGATGCTTTCAGGATGGCGGCATCCGAGGCGATCAGTTCGAGCTCGTCGAGTTCACCGTCGTGCAACAGGGAGCCTACGTATTGCCCAGCGATCTGCAAGGCCTCGCTCACGAGGCTCTGGTCGCGCAGAATGCGCACAAGCCGTTCCGACTCAAACGGCGGCAATTGCCGGTGGTCGCCAATCAGGAGGCGGCGGCCTGAAAGCATGAGCGGGCCAACCAGTTCAGGTCCGGTCGCTTTGGCTGCCTCTTCGACGATGACCCAGTCGAACTGCTGCCGGGCCTCGACGAGGCTTTCGATGTCGGATGAATTGGCAGTGGAGATGACGATGTTCGCCGCATCGAGTATCAGATGTGAGACCGCGCCGAGGCCGGACCGCTGCTCCCGAGTGATGGTGTCCTTCGCACGTTCCATGCGACCGGCGGCATCGCGCAGTTCCGCAATGCGCGCGCGAAGTGGTTCCGGTGCCGTTCTCGCAAGCGTGCTTTGCGAAAGGCGCTCCAGATAGTCCAAACCCGTCCGATGGACTTCCTCACCGCTCGTCGGTCGACGCTCGGATGTAGTCGACCGGACGATCAGAACGTCATGCTGTCCTGCCTCGCCGAGCGTCTCCCCGATCTTTTTTTGAAGATTGTCGAGCGCGTCATGGCCCTGCGCGGTTATCAGCATGCGCGTTGAGCTATCGTGGGCAAACTGGCGTCTGACCACTTCGGTCGCCAGCCTGGTTTTGCCAACGCCAGGCGGCCCCACGACGAAAAACGACGGAAGCGTCGACCAGAGGCCGATCAGGGCCTTCTGCTTGGGCGGGTCAAGATCCAGAAAGGCTTCGTCCCGGCGTGCCTCCTGGCTGAATTCCTCACGGCTGGATCTGCGTACGCGCCATGGATCGGCCAGCATGTCGACGAGGTCCGCACGCGTGTCGAGTGCCTTGATGTTACGCAGGCGCCGAGAAATGGCCTGCTCTGTTCCGGCGTCGCGCTCCGTTCGGAGAAAATAGGGCCCCTGGTTCTCAAGGTCTTCGTCGATCTCAAAGCGGTATGCCTGGATGCCGCGATGCTCCAGTGCTTCGACAAAGCTGGCGACCACGTCGCTGGTTCGTGTGGATCCCAGGCCGGCGGCACGACAGAGTTGCCATTTCGCTTCGGCATCGCGGCGGTCGTCCTCGAACAGCCATTTGAGTGCAACGGCGCTTTCGGTCAGGCCGATCCTTTTTGCGATACGGTCGCGCTCGTTACCGGGCTCGGCACGCAGGAGCACAGAACGACGGCCCTTGTGTACCTCGGTTGCTAGAACCTGCACAGGATAGACTTCCAGCGCCTTGACAACCGCTTCTACGGTTTGCACAAGCAGCAGTGCATTGCGCACGGTGTCACGCTCGTCGGGCCCGATTGCGTCACGTGCCGGGCTGGCGAAAGTGCTCCAGTCGAGCGTATCGGCGCCAAGCCGGTCGCGTGTCTCGCGAGCGTCACGCGCGTTCCTCACTATTGTCACGGTCTGTACCAGAGCATGTTCGTCGGTCTCGCCAAGACTGAACGTGCCGTTCCGCAGCTCCGCCTTTCTGCAGACTGCGATGTCCCACAGAGCGGCTCCGTCGTCAAGGAAGGCAGTTAGCCTGTAGACCATGGTCGATGTCACCAGCCGGATGGCATCGGTTGCGGGATCGAAGGATCGAGGCACCAGCAGTGTTGCGCCGCCGTCGAGGTCGGCACGGATCCAGTCGAGCTGACGCCGGTGTTCATCAGCGGGAATTTCCCCGTCGGTTGCCGTGTACACGGCATCGCTGACGTTCGGGTTCGACGGAATGCAGAGGATGAAGGTCCCGGCGCGCGTCGAGGCGGACTGTGCAACGTTCGCGAGCAGATCATCAATTGCACGTCCGATTGATCCGGCGTCGAGCTGATCCATTCTCGCCGGCCTCACGAGGCGCAGCAACAGCAGACGTTCGGCCGTGTTGAGCTCAATGGCGGGGCTATGTCGCCCGGCCGGCATGACATCGCCCGATTCCCGGACGATGCAGTCTAGACAGTCTGCGATCATCTGGCCCAACGACTGCCAGTCCTCGGCGAACGAATAGCGCTCCGATCTGCGTTCAGCGGTGGCTGATCCGAGCTTCGCATGTGACCGGTCCGTTGCGTCGGGAGTCAACCACAGGCTCCACTCGAAGCCCCCCAGCCGGAAATCCGGCTCGTCCGCGCCTTCCGTCATCACCGCGTCGTGGCCAACCGCACCATGCACGAGACCTTGCGCGTGGACAATTCCAAGCGCTGTGACAAGTCGCCTGACATTGCGCCAGAAGAGGAGCCGTGCACGGGGCGCACGGAGATTGTTCAGCCAGTGCTGGCGAGAAGCGCGTCTGAGCATCTCGGCGAGTGGTCGCCCTGTCCGTTCAAGGACGACACCGAAATCGGACTTGTCTTCCACGAACTCTAGGACGTCGACAATGACCTCGCGAGCACCCTCGTACGACATCACTCGCTGCACCTGCCGCATCTCGTGCAGCCAGAGCTGTCGGAGATCATCATCAAGCGCCGTGCCCGTCTTGCGCCAGAGCTTCAGGTTGCGTTCTGCGCCGGATGTCTTTTCCTCGACCTCGAAGACGGCCGGCCGAAGGGCGGCCCGGTCTCCCGGCGCGATGGCGTCTTCGACGAACTCAAACCTGTGATCAAGTGATGCCTTGTTGCGTTTTACATTTTTTTCGCTTGGCATTCTTTCCCCGAAGCCGGCTTAACACGGTAGGTATTGTTGGTTATCTTATCGCAGCCTGTCGTAGGTGCCGGTGCTTGCTTACACGGGAACCCGAGCGGCACCGATAGATTGCCGTTCCTGGCTGGACATCATCAACGCCTAGAAGGAGCATTGACCCGGGCGCCGTGTACCGACGGATCTTAGGGCGATCGATACACCTGCATAGGATCGAGTAAGCTGGGTGGGTGAATATTTGACGCTACCCCAGCCGGCCATGGCGTTCAAGCATTCGCATCAGGACTCTGTTCGCCTGCGTGAAATTCTCCCGCTGATCGCGAAGCTGGTAAGCCCATTTGGCACCATGGAATAGATTGTTGCGCAGTCTCCAAATGATCATCAGCAGGCACAGAACCTTGTCGCGTGGGTCGTCATTCGCGCCCTCAAGCACAGTCTGAACGAGGTCGGGATGGTCGGAGGGGCGAAGGTTCAGATAAGGGAAGCGATGGGTCGGGGCGCCATCGGCGAAGTAACGGTTCCGAAAGTAAGCAAGCTCCGCCTCGTAGAGATCAGCTTCAAGCGTACCGTCCGCCGCCCAGGCGTCGGCTCGCTCCCGGATGCGGTCGGCACGGGCGAAATTGTCCATGACCTGTGCTTCGAAGAGGGTCCAAAGAAAGGCGAACTCGAACATGGCGCGGCGATCAGGGTCGGGAAGATCCCGAAAGCCGGGCGCGTGCGCTTCCAGCCACAGCTCGCTCGTGCTCTGTTCTTTGTCGTTCATGGCTCAGTCGTGTCCCATTCTGCGTTTGGCAATCAATCTCCGAGAAGTCGCTCAGCGTGTCACGGTTGAAGTGTGCTACACGGCGACACCTGCCCGCTGCACATTGTCCCGCATTACTGGCTGCATAGATCGTCGACATGCGGCGGCCCGTGCACGCTATAGACGTAGCTCCCGCCGTTGCCATCGGACCCGGTGAATAACGTTGAAGCAACGAACCGCGGTTTCATCAGGCTGCGATTTCGTCGTTGTCGAGCGTTTGCGAAGGCGTAGAGGTCGATTGCACGGGTATCCTGTTGACCCGTTGGGCAAATGACTGCTGCTTGGCGGGGTGCATATCGGCCTTCAGCGCATCAAGGTAGTCGGCGTACCACTGGACCATCGCGCGACGTTGCGCCAGATACCTGGCGTGGTTGTAGTCGCCGGCAATGCCTTCCTCAAGATGGGCCAGCTGAGTTTCGACGTGATCCTTTACCCAACCGTGCTCGCGAAGGAGGGTACTCGCCGTATGGCGTATTCCGTGACCGACCATGCGGCCCTTGTAGCCAATCTTCGAAAACACGAGGTTGATAGTGTTCTCGCTGATGACCTCGTGCTTCGTCCCGATTCCTGGGAAAACGTACTGGTGACGGCCTGTCAGCTTTTTGAGCTCCCCGAGCGCATTGACCAGTTGCGACGGGAGGGGCGTGACGTGGCTGCGGCGCATCTTCATTTTTTCGGCCGAGATCGTCCACAGCGCGCCGTCGAGATCAACCTCGGTCCATTCGGCATAGCGGACCATACCGGGACGGCTCGCCGTCCAGATCGTCATCCAAGCCGCGACGTAGGCGATGAGGCGACTCGTTGATTTCTCGAGCGCACGCAGGAAATCGGGCAGTTCCGGTTCGAGGAGGTGGGGATAGGGTCTTGCTTTTCGGGCGGGTTTCGCAATGACCTTGAGCTCGGATGCCGGATTGAACTCGCACTGGCCGCGTGCGATGGCCTGACTGAAGATTTCGCGCAGCCAGCCGCGGGCCTTCTTCGATACATTGAGGGCGTCGCGCTTTTCGAACCGCGCCTGGACGCGGGCGCAGTCTGCGCGTGTGATGTTCACCAGCTTGATGGAGCCGAGCTCGACCAGAATGTCCTTGTCCAGGTATGTTCGGATCTTGTCGAGCGTCGAGGCGGATCGGCCCGCATCCTGTTTGCTCTTGTACCAGAGCTCAGCGGCTACCCTGAACGTGCCATCGTCGCTGGTGTCCGCCCGCTGGCGCTCGATCCGTCGCTTCGCGCGAGGGTCGGCGCCGTCGGCGACGAGCGTCCGGTATGTCGCGGCCTGCTGCCTTGCTTTCTGAAGCGTAACGTCGGGGAAGCGTCCTAACGAGATGCGCGGTTGCTTGCCGTGCAGGCGATAGCGGAAATGCCAGAACTTGCTGCCCTCCGGGGTTACCCAGAGGACGAGACCGTCGCCATCGGCGATACCGTAGGGCTTCGGCCGGGGCCGGGCTGCTTCGACTTCTCGGACAGTGAGGGGCATGGTGAGTACATTGTGTGATCTCGAACTTTCAATGTACTCAAAAACGCACTCATCTGCACGTGGCTTGCCGTGTTCCGGCTTGGACGGCAATAAACAAAAAACCCCGCAAATTCAACAATTTACGGGGTCTTCTGGACTTCTCTGTACTACGCTAAACAGCCTTGTGGTGCCCAGGAGAGGACTCGAACCTCCACGGTGTTGCCACCGCTAGGACCTGAACCTAGTGCGTCTACCAATTCCGCCACCTGGGCACGTCTTCAAGCTAGACCGCTATTTTAGCGGGCTGATGCAGTGTGTCAATCCCCACTGCACAACAAACTCGGTCTTTGGTCCGCCGGTAGGGCGTTGCAGACCTTCACAACGCCAACCGCCAGACAAGCCTTCCCGCCGACCCTGCAACCAACGCCGACGAACGGCAATCGGACCGCATGACCTCAGGCAAAGAACGCCTCACACAAAAACTAAAGCCGCCCAATGCAACATGGCGGCTTTAGTTTTGAATCTTGGTGCCCAAGAGAGGACTCGAACCTCCACAGTGTTGCCACCGCTAGGACCTGAACCTAGTGCGTCTACCAATTTCGCCACCTGGGCAGGTGATGAACAGCAAAGACCGCCATTATAGCGACAGAATGATGTCTGTCAAGCGTTTCTCAAAACTTGCTTAAACGACGTGCCGGGGCGCCGCCACAGGCTTCCCGGCGACTATTGACAGCCCGCGTGGCGCGCGAGACGGGTGTTAGAATGCCTCGCAGTAGTTCGTTGGCACGGTGCACAAGTCCGTCGGACTCAGCCTTGAACGAGCCGGACCCGAGACAGTCTTTCAGTGCAACAGCAAGCGCCGTTCAGGCGCCACGCAAACGCTTCTTAAGCCGAGCCACATCGCCGACCGACGTCCATGCAACGAGAAAAAATCATCGACAAGCCCTTGAGCAAATTTCCGTATCCGATTCCGAGCCGCGAAGAAATCCTGGGTGTCTTGCGTACGAGCGAAGCGCCGCTCGCCGCGAACGAGATCGCCGAAGCCCTGTCGATCAAGCGCCAGGAGCGCGAAGGATTTTTCAAGCGCCTGGGCGCCATGGAGCGCGACGGCCAGATCCGGCTCGATCAGCGCAATCTCTATCAGCTGACTCATCCGTCGAACTTCGTCGCGGGCCGCGTGCAGGGTCATCGCGACGGTTACGGCTTCCTGATCCGCGACGACGGCCAGGACGACCTGTTCCTGCCCACCGGCGAGATGCAGAAGGTCATGCACAACGACCGCGTGCTCGCGCGCATCGTCGGCTATGACCGGCGCGGGCGGCCGGAAGGGCATATCGTCGAAGTGACGGACCGCGCCAACAAGCGCGTGATCGGACGCCTGCTGAATGAGAACGGCGCGCTGATCGTCGCGCCCGAAGACAAGCGCATCGGTCACGACATCCTGATCCAGCAGAACACCAAGAAGGCCAAGGTCGGCCAGGTGGTGGTGGTCGAACTGACTGATTTTCCGAGCCGTCATTCGCAGCCGCTTGGCCGCGTGGCGGAAGTGCTGGGCGATATCGACGACCCTGGCATGGAAATCGAAATCGCGGTGCGCAAGTACGGCGTGCCGCACGAGTTCAGCCAGAGCGCGCTCGATGAAGCCGCGAAACTTCCCGACGAGGTTCGTCCGGCGGACGCACGGCATCGTATCGATCTGCGCGATGTGCCGCTGGTTACGATCGACGGCGAAGACGCGCGCGACTTCGACGACGCGGTGTATTGCGAGCCCGTCAAGGTGGGCCGCGGCGAGGGCTTTCGCCTGATCGTCGCGATCGCGGACGTCTCGCATTACGTGTATCCGAAGAGCGGGCTCGATGCCGACGCGACCGAACGCAGCACCTCGGTCTATTTCCCGCGCCGCGTGATTCCGATGCTGCCGGAGAAGCTGTCGAACGGCTTGTGCTCGCTGAATCCGAACGTCGACCGTTGCGTACTGGTGTGCGACATGATCGTCACCGCGCGCGGCGAAGTGAAGGCATATCAGTTCTATCCTGGCGTGATGCATTCGGCCGCGCGTCTGACTTACACCGAAGTCGCCGCGGTGCTGAAGAACACCAAGGGTCCGGAAGCCGCGCGCCGCGCCGCGCTGCTGCCGCAATTGCAGAACCTCTACGGCGTCTACAAGTCGCTATTCGCCGCACGTCAGAAACGCGGCGCGATCGACTTCGACACGACCGAGACCTATATCGTCTGCAATGCGCAGGGCAAGATCGAACAGATCGTGCCGCGCACGCGCAACGACGCGCACAAGCTGATCGAGGAATGCATGCTGGCCGCGAACGTGTGCGCCGCCGACTTCCTCAAGCGCAACAAGCATCCCGGTCTGTTCCGCGTGCATGCCGGTCCGACCGCGGAAAAGCTCGAGAATTTGCGTACGTTCCTGCGCGGCATGGGCCTCACGCTCGGCGGCGGCGACAAGCCGCATGCAAGCGATTACGCCGCGCTGATGGCGCAAATCCGCGACCGGCCCGACGCGCAGATGCTGCAAACCATGCTGCTGCGCTCGATGCAACAGGCCGTCTATAGCCCGGACAACATCGGCCACTTCGGACTCGCATATGAGGCGTACGCGCATTTCACGAGCCCGATCCGCCGTTATCCCGATCTGCTCACGCACCGCGCGATCTACGCGATCCTGCAGGGCCGCAAGTATCAGCCGGAGGCGGCGCAAGGCGTCGAGCTGAATACGGCGCTGTCACCGCGCGCTCGCGCCATGCAACAGGCCGATGAAGAGAAACGCGGCCGCTCGCGCTCGAACGACGTGGCGATCTGGGAAGAACTCGGTCTGCATTGCTCGGCCAACGAGCGTCGCGCCGACGAAGCATCGCGCGATGTCGAAGCGTGGCTCAAGTGCTACTTCATGCGCGACAAACTTGGTGAAGAGTATGGCGGCATGGTGAACGGCGTGACGTCGTTCGGCATTTTCGTGCAGCTGGATTCGCTCTTCATCGAAGGCCTCGTGCACGTCACCGAACTGGGCTCTGACTACTTCCAGTACGACGAGATCAAGAACGAACTGCGCGGCGAGCGCACCGGCATTCGCTACCGGCTGTCGGATCGCGTGCGCGTGCAGGTGAGCCGCGTCGATCTCGACGCGCGCAAGATCGACTTCCGCCTCGTGCGCGACACACCGATCAAGCCGCATCCGGTTCGTGGCATAGCGGCGGCCGACAAGTCATCGGGTGAAAACGGCGGCGCGCGCGTGCGCGCCTTGCCGCCGGTGGAAGGCGGCGCGCCGGCGCCGGGCGCGCGTCGCAAGAAGGCGGCACCCGCGCAAACCGTCGCTGTCAAGGAAGCACGCGCCGCGCGCGCTGCGAAGAAGCATGGCGCGGCGGTCAAACCGGCACCCAAGCCGACGGCGCGCAAGAAGCGCTGAAGCGGCCTCGCAGCTTGAACCGCGCGCAGCGGGTACGTTCATACGTGCCGGTTGCGCGCGGTGTTCGTTTGGTCCGCGCTTAACGCCGGCTTCATACGCTGGTCCGGTCGCAGACAGGCACACGTATTCATCACAGCAGCGCGCTTCGATGTCGCGCTCAATCAAAGGTTGTATCAGTCATGGCACGTTTCAAGGTTTTATACGGTTTCCACGCAGTCACCGCGCGTATTCGACATGATGCGTCGACCGTCGAAGATGTCTATTACGACGCGACGCGCAAGGACCGTCGGATGACCGAGTTCCTGCACGCGGCGAAGGAAGCCGGCGTGCGTCTGATCGCCGCCGACGAAACGCGTCTGTGGGGGCTTGCACACACCGAGCGTCACCAGGGCGTGGTGGCGCGTGCGGGCGACATGCCGCTCGCGCAGAATCTGGCCGAATTGCTCGACGGCATCAACGGCTCGCCGCTTCTTCTCGTGCTGGACGGCGTAACCGATCCGCACAATCTGGGCGCCTGCCTGCGCGTTGCCGATGCCGCCGGCGCGCACGCGGTGATCGCGCCGCGCGACCGCGCGGTCGGCCTGAACGCAACGGCCGCGAAGGTCGCGAGCGGCGCCGCCGACACCGTGCCGTACATCACCGTGACGAACCTGGCGCGTGCGCTGCGCGAATTGAAGGACGCGGGCGTGTGGGTCGTCGGCACGGCTGGCGAGGCCACCAAAAGCCTCTATGACACGGAGCTCGACGGCCCCGTTGCGCTCGTGATGGGGGCCGAAGGCGAGGGCATGCGCCGCCTCACGCGCGAGACCTGCGACGTCGTCATGCAGATTCCGATGGCCGGCACAGTGGAAAGTCTGAACGTGTCGGTAGCAAGCGGCGTGTGTCTGTTCGAGGCGGTCCGGCAGCGGGCGGTGAAGAAGTAGCTCCGGCGGTTCGTGACCTCCACTCCGGTAAACTAGCGCTTTTTACTGCTCGCCCGCTCTCATGACTCAAGACGAACTCAAGCAACTGGTCGGCCAGGCCGCCGCCGACTATGTCCACGCCAACGTGCCCGAAGGCTCGGTGATCGGCGTGGGCACCGGCTCCACCGCGAACTGTTTTATCGACGCGCTGGCCGCCAACAAGGCGCGCTATCGCGGCGCGGTGTCGAGTTCGCTCGCCACCACCGCGCGCCTGCAGTCGCACGGCTTCAAGGTGCTCGATCTGAACGAAATCGATTTGCTGCCCGTGTATGTCGACGGCGCCGATGAAATCGACCACAGCGGCGCGATGATCAAGGGCGGCGGCGGCGCGCTGACGCGCGAGAAGATCGTCGCGTCGGTGTCGGACGTGTTCGTTTGCATCGCGGACGCGAGCAAGGTCGTCGACACGCTCGGCAACTTCCCGCTACCGATCGAAGTGGTGCCGATGGCGCGCACCGCAATCGGCCGTCGCGTGACCGCGCTCGGCGGTGTGCCGATCGTGCGGGTCACGAAAGAGGGCGTGCCGTTCATCACCGACAACGGCAACGAAATCATCGACGTAAAAGGTCTGCGCATTAGCGATCCGCGCACGCTGGAAACGCACATCAATGCGTGGCCGGGCGTGGTGACCGTTGGGCTCTTCGCCGGCCGCGGCGCGAATCTGTGCCTGCTCGGCACGGACGCCGGCGTGCAAACCATCGAGTACCGCAAGGACTGAACGACGCGCGAGCCCGTGTCAAGCGGGCTCGCGCGCAGGCATTGCAGCCATCGCGGCCAACGCTTCAGCTAGTCGCTGAGTGTTAGCCCGGCCATCGGATCAGTGCATTGATGCTGTCAGCGCATCCATCCTTCGCGGCAAATGCCTGATCCGCTGAAAACTCCGCTTGCGTCGAGATGCGCTTGTTGCGCAAACGCAGGCGCCCCCGCGGCGGCCGCGATCACCGGACCGCCCGCCGCCATACCCTCCACGATCACGCGTCCGAAAGGCTCGGGTTCGGTCGACGTCTGCAAGATCAGATCCATCGCTTCGATCCACGCGGACACGTCGTCCTGAAAGCCCACGAAGTGCACGCGATCCGTGTGCTCACGAACCGCACGGTCCGTTCCGTACGCGCCTAGAAGCGCTCGGCGCACACATGCAAGTCATTAACGCGGATCGATCCGCGCCGGCTTGGCGAGCGGCAATGCGTCGGTGAGCGGGGAAGCGTCGATCGCACGGCGCATAGGAAGGGGAAGTGATCTCGTCTTGCGCATTCGCAAGAGGCGAATGGCGAATGGCGAATGGCGACGATTAATTATTCGCGTACTGTCGCGCGGCGAATGTGGGCACGCGCACGCACAGCAAACGATGCGCCACCTACACTCGTTGCTAAGCCCAGCAGGCGTTTACTCACAGGTACGAAGACCATGAAAGTCGCGATCGTGCATGACTGGCTGGTCGCACCAGGTGGCGCGGAGAAGGTACTCGAGCAGATTATCGAGTGCTTCCCCGACGCGGATCATTTCAGCCTCGTCGACTTTCTCGAAGATCGCAGGCCGTTACGCGGCAAGCCTGTCATCACCTCCTTCATTCAACGCCTGCCCTTCGCGCGGCGCCGTTATCGCGCCTATTTGCCTTTGCTGTCGCTTGCGGTCGGGCAGTTCGATCTGGCCGGCTACGATCTGGTCATCACGAGTTCTTATGCAGTGGCGAAGGGCGTGCTCGTTGGCCCCGATCAAACGCATGTGAGTTATGTGCATTCGACAATGCGTTACGCGTGGGACCTGCAGCATCAGTATCTGTGCGAAGCCGGATTGACTCGTCGGCCGAAGTCCTGGTTCGCGCGTGTGCTGCTGCACTATCTACGCGGCTCGGATTCCCATTCGATGAATAGTGTCGACTGCCTGATCGCCAACTCGCAATTCGTTGCGCGATGTGTGATGAAGACGCACCGGCGCAACGCGGCCGTGATTCCGCCTCCCGTCGACGTTAAGGAATTCGAACTGTGCGCGCACAAGGAAGAATTCTATCTGACGGCCTCGCGGTTGGCGCCGTACGAGCGCATCGACTTGATCGTCGAAGCCTTTAGCGCAACGCCGCGTCGCAAGCTGATAGTGATCGGCGATGGACCGGAGATGGCCGCGATTCGCGCAAAGGCCGCGCCGAATGTGACGATACTCGGCTATCAGCCGTTCGAGGTTCTCAAAGATCACTTGCAGCGTGCGAAGGCTTTCGTATTCGCCGCCGAAGAAGACTTCGGCACCGTGGTGCTCGAAGCGCAAGCATGTGGCACGCCGGTGATCGCGTTCGGCAAGGGCGGGGCGCTTGAAACGGTGGTGCCCGTCGGCGATGCGCATCCGACCGGCGTTTACTTCGGACAACAAACTGTTGTGTCGATGCTCGACGCAATCGACCGCTTCGAGCGTCAACGCGAACGGATCACGCCGGCCGCATGTCGCGCGAACGCGGAGCGCTTCTCGGCGGCCGTATTTCGTCGTGCGTTCATGGCTGAGATTACGCGCACGATCGCAGCGGAGGGCTTGCGCGGCAAGCTGGAGGGGGGCGAACGCATCGAGCCCCAGGTGGTGGCGAAGGACATCAGGTGGCCCGCCGAACCGGCGCAGGAGAGTAGTTGGGGACGCTGAGCCGCGGGTTTGCGCGAGCTTCGGAAGCATCAGACGTTCAAACAGACCGCTCGGGCTATGCCATCCGACCGGCTATCGGGGACGATTCGTTGCGTTGGGTATGGGCTCCTCTGCATGCGCGCACTGCACATGCTCGACGCGGATCATCTCAAAGAAAGCGTTGTTTACTACAACAGGCAGTCGTTATTCGTTTGTCACGTCATGACGCATGCGGAGCACGACCTTTGGACGAGGAAGAATTAAAACTCATGAATGCCGATCGCCTTCCGGGATCATTTCCCGACATCGCTCAAAGCTGGGCTGCGTTGCAGGCCCAGTTGCCCATCACTCCGATTCGCGACGAGCACGACTATCAGACGATGGTCCGGCTCGCCAACGCGCTTGCCGATCATCTGAACGGCAAGGAAGACGATCCGCTTACCGATCTTTTCGCGATCGTGTCGGATCTGGTCAGGAACTGGGAGGCGCACAACGTGACGATTCCAGCAGCGGAGCCGCGTGAGGTATTGCGGCATCTGCTGGAAACGCACGGCCTCAAGCAGAAGGACCTGATTGGAATCGCATCGCCGACCGTCGTGAGCGATATCCTGGCCGGTCGCCGCGCGATCAGCAAGAAGGTTGCCAAGGCGCTCGCCGTGCGTTTTCAGACAGACGTCAGCGCGTTTTTATAAGACCTCCGCGGAGCAGCGTAGGCCTTAAACGATTTATTGCGCTGTCTTCGGCCGCGTCGTTCCGTCCACGCTGCGCTGGTGGCTTTTGAGCTGCCGGCGTCATTGGCTGCTGCATCCCAATCGCCATCGTCCGAACCTTTCCATTGCGCGGCGGCAATAGGCGTCAATAGAAAAGGGCTGCGCCTTCATATGGCGCAGCCCTTGATTCACCGCCGTTAGGAACGCACTCAGTCCGGCTTGCGAGTATGACCCGGATCGGCGGTCGTATACGGGTACGCATAAGCGTAGTAACGCGTACTTTTTATTGCGGCTATTGAGCAGCGCAGCATTCATTACGCCGCCCACCGCGCGCGCGAGCGCGGCACAGTTTCTTCAGCGCACTGCTTCCTGCCATGCCCCGCGCATGGCGCGTAAACCCACTCGCCATTTACGAAGTGCAAGCGCCACGCCGCCGTGCTCGGATGCCCGCGATAAGGCGCGCAGAAATCCCGGGTCCGCGTTGTCGCCGATCAGCGTCGAGTAAACGACGAACGCCCATCGACCGGGCGGCGTCAGGTGTTCGCACATGATGAGTCGGAGATTGAACGACGCGTTATAGAAAGCCGTGTCGTTGAATGTGAAGCGCGGGTCCTCGTCGCTGCGTCGAGCGGGGAAGTGCTCGACCACAAGCGCCGGGTCATAGATGAGCGTCCAGCCGCGCCCCTGCACGTCGAGACTGAAAGCCATTTCGCAGTGAACCTGCGCGCCGCTGCCGCGCAGGCGCGCGTCGAAGCGCAGCCTGCCGATCGCCTTGCGGCGAAACGCCATGTTCACGCCCTTCAGTACCTGGACTTCGCGCGCTCGTCCATGACCGATGTGATGATTGCCGATCGTGCGGCCATACCAGCGTACTAGCCCGACGCGGGGCTTTCGCCCCTGCAGGATGCCGTGGCGTTCATGCACGATGTCGCGGCCGCCGAGACCTCCCAATGACGGATCGCTCTCGAATGCGCGGGCGATCCGAGCGACCCAGTCCGGATGCGGAGCGGCGTCGTCGTCGGTGAAACAGAGCACGTCGCCGCATGCGCTTTCGATGCCGAGGTTGTAGGCGGCCACCACGCCCGGCTTGTGCACGAGCACGACGTAGCGGCGCGGATCGGGCCGGTTCGCCTCGCGCGTGCGCAGCCAGTCGAGCGTCGCATGATCGTCATGACGTGCGACCACGATGACCTCGTCGGGCCTGCGCTCCTGTGCTTCAAGCGCGGCGAGGCAACGCGCGAGATCGGCAGTGCGCCGGTACGTCGGCACGATCACGGAGACTTTCACGAGCGGTTCCCGTCACGGCATGCTCAGAACGCGTTGCGGCTGACAAAGCCCTTGAAGATCGTGATGAACACGATCTTCATGTCGAACCAGAACGACCAGTTATGGATATAGAAGAGATCGAACTTCACGCGCGCCTCCATCTTTTCCACCTTGCGGGTGGCGCCGCGATAGCCGTTTACCTGGGCCCATCCGGTAATGCCCGGTTTGATGCGATAGCGGTGCATGTAACCGTATACCTGGTCCTTGTACAGATCGTCGTGTTCGATCGCATGCGGACGCGGGCCGACCACCGACATCTGACCGAGCAGCACGTTGAGAAATTGCGGCAGCTCGTCGAGGCTCGTACGGCGCATGAAGCCGCCGAGCTTCGTCACGCGTGCGTCGTTGCGCGATGCCTGCGTGAGCTGCCCATGCGCTTCGTGATGCACGGTCATCGAACGAAACTTGTAGATCGAGAACGGCTCCCCGTCGGCGCCCTTGCGGGTCTGGCGAAAGAACACCGGTCCGGGTGAAGTGAGCTTGATGCCAGCCGCGAGCACCAGAAACACCGGCGCAAGCGTGAGCAGCGCGGCGGCAGCGAACAGGCGGTCGAAGATCAGCTTCGGCCACATCTGCGGCGACGAGAACGGCGTCGCGCTCAGATTCAGTGTGGGCAAACCGACGACGTCGACCAGCGAGTGATTGAAAAGCGAGAGGCTGCGTACATCGGGAATAAAGCGCAGATTCACGAAGTCGTTCCTGAACATGCGCTGAAAGCGATAGATCGTAGGTTCTTCTGATAACGGCAACGCGAGCCAGACTTCGTTCACGTGCTCGTCCCGCACTTTGGCGGCGAACGCGTCCAGATCGGTCAGCACCGGCAGTCCATTCAGCCGCGCGCCGTGAGTCGCGCCATAAGCTCCGGCCCCTTCAATGCTCGTATCGATGCCGGCATCAATGCTGTTATCGAACACGCAGACCGGTTTGAAACCCGCTTGCGGCGCATGTTCGAGATGGGCGAGCAGCGTGCGCGAAAAGCCGCGTGCACCGACAATCGCAACCGTGCGGAAATTCATGCCGCGGCGGCGCAAGTTGCGCAAAGCCACGTGCACCGCGCATTTGGTCGCGATGATCAGCACGCCGGAAATCAGTGTGGAATAAGCGAACCACAGCCGCGATACGAAGTCCATGCGATGCAGCGTGAACGCTAGCAACAACGCGGTCGCGACCACCGCCAGCCACGCTGCGGCGACTCTCGCCAGCATGGAGGTCAAAGCCTTGCCGCGCCACGTTTCGTAGACACCGAAGCCGGGAAACATCAACAGCATCAGCACGCAGTTGAACGCGATCAGCAGACGTTCGGTGTCCGGCAATGCGACGGATGTCGAAAAGCGCATCCAGTGAGCGAGCAGGCCTCCCGCAACCACGAAAAGTGCGTCGAGACATCGCGCAGTATTCCTGAACATAAATGACTCTGCGAGGTGGTCGAATCGTGCGTTGCCTTATTCGACAGTCTCGGCTTGGCGTAGGCGTGGCAGAAGGCGGTCGAACTCGCGCTTGACGAGGCCGTAGCATTCGCACGCGCGCGCTTCGAGTCCCTTGCGGTCGAGCACCTTGATGTGCCCGCGGCTATGATGGATCAGACCTTCGTCATGCAGTTTGCCGGCCGCTTCGGTAATGCCTTCGCGGCGCACGCCGAGCATGTCGGCGATCAGTTGCTGCGTCACCGTCAGGTCATTCGATGCAACGCGGTCCACTTCGATCAGAAGCCACCGGCACAGCTGCTTGTTCAGTGCGTGATGGCGGTTGCACGCCGCGGTTTGCGCGACTTGCGTGAGAAGAGCGTGCATATAGAGCAGCATCAGGCGGCGCAGAAAGTCGGAGCGTGCGAATTGCTGCTTGAGGGCCTGGGCGCTCATGCGGTACGCGAAGCCAGCGCATTGAACCTGCACGCGGTTCGGCATGGTTTCGCCGCCCGTGAGCACCGGCACGCCGGTCATGCCTTCGCGGCCGACCGCGGCGATTTCTACGGAGCTGCCGTCTTCCATCGTCGACAGCATCGAAATGATCGCGGTCGTCGGAAAGTACACGTGATGGATACGTTGGCCGGAGTCGCACAACAGCTGCTCAGTGCGCAGATGAACCAGTTCGAGGTGGGGAGCAAGCGCTTGCCATTCGTGGGACGGCAATGCGCCGAGCAAATGGTTACCGTGCAGATCTGATTGAAGTGTCAACATGATCGGTCCTCGCGTGAAGCCGCGCGTCGCGCGTCTTCCTGTTTTTGATCCGACGCCTGCATCCTTTGGCGAATCATGCGCTGCGTTGCAAGCAGCGGAGGATGAACAGGATCGGCCCCGTATTGGCCTGATGCGCCGCCGCCGTTCTGGTTTCTTCCCCTACGGCGCCGCGGTGTTGCGTTCTCCTATTAGCGAGGACTGTGCCAACCATAGCGAAAAGCCGGACTGATGCGCCGCAGCGACGACGCTCTAGCGAATCCGCCTGCCTGTGTGGGGCTTTTTGTTTCAATTCTGTACATCGGCCTTTCGATCGGGCCGCGTTCCGAACGCTGTTTTTATACGGGCCAAGTGCTTGATCCGATTGAGTTCGCGGCGGCTAGCCGGGGTGTTGCGCAAGCGCTGCCAGGGTTGACCCGGCCTGCGCGAGCGCCTTTTGGCGCGGTGTCCGCGATGTGCCGGAATTGATTCAGATGTGTTCAACGCACTGCCTTCGGTGCGATACGGTTCATCGTTTCTGGATTTCAGGAGTCGCAAAAAAACCGACAGTGATTGCACGGCGCAGACAGGCCCTTTGGCGCGTGCGGGGTTTTACGCGAGTTGCGATGGCTCGCTCAAGCAGGACGGCTTTATCCGTAGAACGCGGCGCAGGCCGCATTGAGCGCGCGGACCCGGCGGGCGCGCGTCGCATGCGTTCCGTAAGCTTTAAAGCCGACGTTCGATGCAAGCGCAACCAGAGGCACGATGCACCGGCGGTTCAGTGCGAAATGAAAGCGGTCGTGCGGCACGCGGTAGTGCGACTCAATAATATGAACGAAGCGCGCGAAGCGCTTCACTCGAGGACCCGTTGCCAGCCGTTGCCGGCGCGCGGCCGTATCGGACCGAAGAACGGGCCGAGGCACGCGGCTGCGCTAATACGCTGCATACTACGGCGCCCATTCGACCGCGCGGCTCGCCACCGCAACGTTGAAGCAGCCGTCGCCCAGACAGACCCGTTCCAGTTGCACCGCGGTGTTTTGGCGGGCTCATTGATCAGGTGGATATCGAGGCCGTTGAGGCCTTCCTCGGTGATCGACACCTGTGTATGGGTTCGAGTGCGCGCGGGGGGCCGTGGAGGGCGCTTTCAGGCCGTCCTGTGGCATCGATCACGCGCAGGCGACCTGACGCTGCCGGACGAGTGCGCCGCCGCAGCTGACGGCGAGTTGCAGGCATACGGTAGATCTGACCTTTGCGGGCGACAATCTCAGACAACTGTTCGGTAAATACCGGTTGCGCGCGCATCGAAGGCGACAGTCCGAACATCGCGGTTTGCTGCTCGCCTCGCTGCCGCCGCACAACACCGGGAGCGAAGCGAAACGGCGCGTGGCACGCGGACGCTGCCGGTCAGCGCGTGTACACGTCCGTCCATTGCAGGAACGAAACGTGGGCGCCGCAATTGAATGACGCACCGCATGCCGCCGCATCATGTGGATGAACGAAATGTAGCGTTAGCGAAACAATGCCGTCGTCGCGATGGATCCGGCTCATGACGTCGACGTGATCGATCGCATGAATGCGTCGCTCAGCAATTCGACTGGGCGCCATGGGCTAACCGCTTGCACACAGGGACACCAGCCCCGCATGTGACCCAGCAGCGCGCTGCGCACCGTGCTCAAAATCGGCAGCGATACGAGTCGTCGGCGCCATGGCGCGCGCGAGCGTTTTGCCGCCAACGCTGGCGTCAAAGAGCGAGAGCTTCCTGCTACTCGCGCTCGCCCTGACGCGGCGGCGATTCCGTTGCGCGCGCCATCGCGCTTTGCGATGAAATCGCGCTTACGCTGCCGTCAGCGGATAATGCGGCGCGCCGCAGCAACTGGGATGCGCATGACGTGTACTGCGCCAACGGTGTCAGCGACGAACTCGTGCGCCGTCTCCCGCGCGTTGTGCAATCGCCGCCAGCGCTTCCATGCGCTCGATGCCATGCGCGACGCTCGCTTCCGTATCTCGTATCGCCCCACAGTAGCGCGCGCACGTCATTGGGCCACGCCTTCACGTCGAGCCGATGATGACGAATAGCGCGAGCGTGATGCGCTCCACGCCGAAACCGATATTCGCCATCTTCGAAGTCCATGCGGCGCACGGCTAGATGAAGGCGAAGTACTTCGGAATGCTAATTTATACTCGCTGCGTGATCGCGACGTTCAGGCGGTCCGCGGAGTCCTCGAAAACATGGCTGCGGCCATATCGCCCGTTGTCGCCGGTATCAGATCACAAGCCCCGTAGCCAGCAACTCATCGCGCAAGCTCGGCGCGGCCGGTTCATCGGTAGCGACAGCGAGCGCGGCGGTGTCGCTCATCGTCTTCATCAGGCTCTCGCGGCAGCGGCGGGCCGCTGCATGAGCGGCAGGCTCGTGGTGTTCTTTTCGGTGCGGTCATTGTTGATCATTGACGGCGCGGATGATCTGTCCGGTTGCCTCGTATTTAAGAATCCTTAAAGTCCGGCGTCGGTGCGATGCCGCACGGAAACGCGCGTATCGCGGCCTTAACGTGTAGCCAGCAAAACGGGCCGGCGTATCGAGCACGGCCCATGAGGGCGGCATGCGGTGCCGTTCTCGTTGAACTTCATCGACCGCTGGGGAACGTGATGAACTGGAAAACGCTGGAATTCGAGCAGCTTTCTGCACGGGAGCTGTATCTGATCTTGCGGGCCCGCAGCGCCGTGTTCGTTGTCGAACAGTCGCATGTCTGTCTCGACGCCGACGGCCGCGACGAAAGCTCGCTACACGTCTTCGCCGTCGAGGACATGGCGCGCCCCATGCCGATCCTCGCGTACGCTCGCATACAGCCCGGCGATGCTGAAGATCCCGAGATCACGATCGACAAGGTATTGACGAGCCCGCTGCGGCGTGGCGACGGCACTGCGGAAATGCTGGTGGAGCGCGTGCTGCAAGCCATCGCCGAGCGTTGGCCGGGACACGCGGCGCGTGTGAGCGCGCCGCTCAGCTTGCGCGAGTTCTACGAGCAATTCGGTTTCCGTAAGACGGAAGGGCCGTATCTCGAACATGGCGTGCCGTTCATCGGTCTGACGCGGCAGATGCGCGGCTCACAGCCGCTCCTTGCCGTGCGGCGCGGCGAGCGTGACCGCGCCGCGCTCGTCAACACGTTCGAGATGCTGTGATGGAGTGCATGCTGATCACGCCGTCGGTTAACGTCGCCGTCAACTTGACGCGTGCCTGCGCCAATGCATCGGCGATTATACGGTGAAGACAGCGGCGGCTCACAACTTTGGCATTGTGATCGTCTACACGACGCTGCGCGAACAGCGCGGGCACCTCGCACGGATCAGCTTGCAATGGCATGCGGTGTTCGAAAGTTGCGAGGGCAACCGTATTCCCCACGACGTCGAGAACAGCGACGCGTGGTGGTTGCACTTCATCGCGCACAAGCCCGCTTCGACGAACCCGGCTTGCGTCATGCGCTCCGTGCGCTTCGCGAGCGCGTCGATGCCACATTTCACAGCACTTGCAAGCGTGCCTCCGGCCACCGTCGTCACCGAGGGCCCGCAGCCGGGTCCGGCTCTTGCGGCAAATCATGGTTAGCTCGGCACTGTTTCCGTTCAGACAAATTGGCTTGCAACGTGCGTCTTCGCACGATGCAAAGTTAGCGGCGAGGGCATGCTTGAGACGCAAGCTTATGGTCCGACGAAGCGTGTCGCGTTACAGAGAAGAAACAGTTCTTCAGAGGGATAACCCTGTCAGGAAGTGTCCCAACTGGCGTAACGGTTGTGAAGCTAGCAACGTATCGTGGATTAGCACCCACGCGACGATAAAACACACAAAAGAACGATTTATCAACAGGCTACGCGGGGGCGAACACCGCTTCGGGGAGAGGGTCATGGAACAGGCAAACAAGGATCGATCACTCGTCAGCAAGGTGATGGACGGGTTGGTCACGGGCATCGTCGAGGAGAAGTACGGCGCGATACTGCCACCACAGGACGTGCTGTCGAAAGAGTTCGACGTCAGCCGCACCGTCATGCGCGAAGCGCTGTCGATGCTGCTCGCGCGCGACATGCTCGACGTGCGTCCCAAGATCGGCACGCGCATCCGGCCGATGAGCGATTGGCGCATGATCGACGAGGACGTGGTGAACTGGCGCTTTCGTGCGAAGCCCGATCCGCTATTCCTGCGCGACGTGATCGAATTTCGCATCCTGATCGAGCCGCGTGCGTCGGCGCAGGCCGCGTCGCGCGGCAGCGCGGCGGACATCGCTGCTGTTCGCGATGCGTTCGAGGCGTTTCGCGTGATCCGTCCGGGCGAGCCGGGTTATCAGGAAGCCGACGAACTGTTCCATACGCGTATCGTCGTCGCGAGCGGCAATCAGTTCTTCAAGCAGATGGCGGCGATCATTCGCGGAGCGCTGTCGACCGCGAATCCGATTGTCAACGCGAGGGAAGGCGCCTGGGAAGCGGCGGTGAACTCGCATCGGCGTGTGGTCGAAGCGATCGAGCGGCACGACCCGAAAGAAGCCGAACTCGCGTCGATGGCGATGATCGACTATAGCTCCGAGGAAATCGCCGGTACCTTCGCTTCCGCGCCGCCGGTCCCGCCAGCACCCACGCGCGGATAAGACGTAGACGAAGCCCAGAGAAAGCGCGGCTTCTGGCGCTGCTGTAAGCGGTACTACAGCAGCGCATGGACCTCCTTCTGTTTGTCTCCCGTTCGTCCTTTTTCGAAAAGCGCGCACGACGTGCGGCGTTCGCTCGTGCCGGCACGCGTGGGCGGCATGCGCGACAATAGCGGCTGCTCTTAACCGCATGGACGCCAGCTAATCGTGACAAATGCCGTGACAAACGCCATAGGGCACCCAATGCAAGCAATCCCATCGGACGGCGCGATCCGTTGGGGAATCGTCGGCACGGGCCGCATTGCCCGCCGTTTCGCTCAAGGTCTCGCGCATGTGCCGCAGGCGCGCGTCGCCGCGGTGTGGTCGCGCCGCGCGGAGCCGGCCCAGGCTTTCGCCGATGAGTTCGGCGGCCAACTCTGCGCAAGCTTCGACGCGCTGCTCGCAAGCGGGATCGACGCGCTCTATATCGCCACGGTCCAGGACAGCCATGCCGATTACGCGGTCGCCGCATTGCGCGCCGGTCTGCACGTGCTGTGCGAAAAACCCGCCGCCATCAACGAGCGGCAACTCGAACGCGTGATCGACGCCGCGCGCGCCGCGCAACGGCTCTTCATGGAAGCGATGAAGCCACCGTTTTATCCGCTGTACAGAAAGTTGCGCGCGCATCTAAGCGACGATCCGATCGGCGAAGTCGGACTCGTGCGGGCCGGTTGCTCAGTGCCGGGCGTGCCGGACGATCACCCGTCGCTGTCGTTCGAGCATGCGGGCGGCGCGCTGCTCGATATCGGCATCTACGAGATGTTTCTCGCCGTCGACTGGCTCGGCGCGCCGCGTAAAGTGCAAACGCTCGGGCGGCTCGGTTCGACTGGCGTCGATACGTTTGCGAGCCTGAACAGTCAGCACGAGCGCGGCATCGCGCAGCTTTTTTGCGGGCTCGACCTGCACGGCAAGGGCGACGCGCTGCTGATGGCCACAGGCGGCCACGTGACGATTCACGAACCGTGGTGGAACCCGTCGCGCGCGACCATCCGTTACGCCGATGGCCGCATGGTCGAGCTTGACGAGCCGTTTGAAGGCGGCGGCCTCAACTACGAGACCGCGCATTTCTGCGAGCTGATCCGCGCGGGGCAGATTGAAAGTCCACTGATGCCGCACAGCAAGTCGTTGCAGATGATCGCGATGGCTGACGCCGCGCGCGCGGCGTTAGGCCTGAAGTTCGCGGGGGAGTGACGGCGGGGCGAAAGTGGCGCAGCGGCGCTCGGGACCGCAACGGGCAACAACGATAGCAACCGCTAAAACAGCCCATCCTCGGTGGTACGATTTGCACCGGCATGCGGCGAAGAAAACGCCGTCATGTCCGATGCTTTCGAACACCTTCCAACGGAGCCGCCTGCCATGCGCATGCTTGCCAAACTATGGCGCGATAACAAGAGCCTCGTCGCGTTTCTCTTTCTAATGGTGCTGTTTCGCAGCGCGGTGGCCGACTGGAACGTCGTGCCGAGCGGCTCGATGTTGCCGACCATTCGCGAAGGCGACCGGATTTTCGTCGACAAGATGGCCTACGATCTGCGCCTGCCGCTCACGCATATCGCGATCGCGCATCTGCATGATCCGCAGCGTGGCGATATTGTGACGATCGATTCGTCGGCGGCGCACGAGCTGATCGTCAAGCGGCTGATCGGCTTGCCGGGCGATACGGTCGCGATGCACGATAACGTGTTGTATGTGAATGGCGTGCGTGCCGATTATCAGCCGCTCACGGTCAAACCGCTGCCGGGCGATGCCGCATCGCCGGGCGATTATCTGACCGAGCGTTTCGACGACGTTGTGCATACCGTGCGCCTCACGCCCGAAGCGCCGAGCCCGCGCGATTCGTTCGGGCCGGTGACGGTGCCGCCGGGCGAGTATCTGATGCTGGGCGACAATCGCGACAACAGTGCCGACTCCCGTTATTTCGGCTTCTTTCCGCGCAAGGAATTGATGGGGCGCACACGTCACGTCGCGTACTCGCTCGATCCGGACCGCTACTACGCGCCGCGTTTCGAGCGTTTCGGCGCGCCGCTGGACCAGGCCGCGCCATTCGCGAGCCGCTAGGCGGTGCGCGCGTTCGGCTCTCAGTGGTCAGTTGCTCAGTGCCTGATGGTCAGTGTCTGATGTTCAGTGTCTGGACGGCAACGCGAGGCGCCGTTCATACCAGCGCTGCAGAAGTTCGAGCACCTGGCACAGCACCCAGTAGACGGCCGCTGCTGCGAGATAAAGCGGCAGTGGCTGATAAGTCGACGCAATGATTTCCTGCGCGCTGCGCAGCAACTCCGTCACGGTAATCACCGAGACCAGGGAGGTATCCTTGATCAGGCTGATCAAGCTGTTCGACAAACTCGGCACGGCAATGCGCAAGGCTTGCGGCGCGATCACGTAACGCAGCGTCTGGCGCCGCGAGAGTCCGAGACTGTAGGCGGCCAGCCATTGTCCGTGGTGGATGCCGAGGATCGCGCCGCGCATGCTTTCCGAGAGATACGCGGCCACGTTCGCCGACAAGGCGATCACGCCCGCCGGCGTCGGGTCGAGCGAAATGCCGAAGCTCGGCAGCCCGTAATAGATCACGAAGATCTGCACGAGCAGCGGCGTGCCGCGCATCACGCTTACGTAGATGCGAGCGATCCAGTTCAATATGCGGCTGTGGCTCACACCCATCAACGCGAGCATGGCGCCCGCGATCAGGCCGAAGAACATCGACAGAACTGCGAACTTGACCGTCAGGACGGCGCCCTGCGCGAGCACAGGAAGCGATTGAACGAGCAGGGAAGTGGTGGACATGAGCGGTGCTCGGGTTGGCGCGCAAAGCGCACATGATCTATGTGGACGCGTGCCGCAAAATGCGTAGGGCGGCATCCCGACGATGCCGCCCTTCGTTTCATCCGAAGCCGGTTACCTGATCGGCTTGCTGACGTCGATGCCGAACCACTTGTCCGAAATCTTCGCAAACGTGCCGTCTGCTTCGAGCTCGGTCATTGCTTCGTCGATCGCCTTGGCGAACTTCGGGTTGTTCTTGCGGAAGGGAATGCCCGACGGGTTGCCCGCGCCGACATTCGCGCCGGTGCGCAGCGGCAACTGCGAGTTCTTCAACAGATACGCGAGCATCAGACGGTCGTTGAGCGCCGCGTCAAGACGGCCAGCCGCCAGATCGCGCAGGTATTCAGGCGCGCCCGGATACGTCTTGACGTCGATGCCCGGCACCGACTTCGCCATGTCCATGTAGTTCGTGCCGAGCCCGACGCCGAGCTTCTTGCCCTTCAGATCGTCGAGCGATTTGAACTGGCGCGTGTCATCCTTACGCTGGATCAACTGCGCGGCGGAGTACGTATAGGCCGGCGAGAAATCGAGCACCTGCTTGCGCGCATCCGTGATGCCGACCTGGTTGACGATCACGTCGAACTTGCCGGCCTGCAGGCCCGCAATGATGCCGCTCCATTCGGTCGTGACGAATTCCGGCTTCGCGCCGAGCTTCGCCGCCACCGCTTTGGCGATGTCGACGTCATAGCCGACCAGTTCGCCCGACGGCGCTTTTGAATTGAACGGAGGGAAGGTGCCTTCCAGGCCGATGCGCAGCGTGCCGCGCTGCTTGACCTGATCCAGCAGGTCGTTGGCGTGTGCCGTGACAGCGGTGAACGAAGCGCCGATCAGAGCGGCGACGAAAACTTTTTTCAACAACCCGAGTTGCATTGCGTTCCTTTTTGTTCGTATGGCGTTTTAGCGGGCGGAAGCTTAACAAAGCAGACGGCCGAACGCTAAATACCGTTGTTCATGCCTGTATTACCGGGCCGCCGCGAGGCCAGGCCCGAACAGCGCTGAGACCGCGCCACGCGGCTAACGAAGCGCCTGCACGCATTCGCCGATGAGCGCAGGTCCCCGATAGATGAAGCCGGTATAGAGCTGAACCAGCGATGCACCGGCGGCCAGCTTCGCGCGGGCATCGTCGCCGGAAAAAATCCCGCCGACGCCGATGATCGGCACCGTCTCGCCGACTTCGGCGCGCAGTTTGCGGATCACTTCGTTCGACGCGTCGAACACCGGCTTGCCAGACAGGCCGCCGGCTTCGTCGCCGTATTGCATGCCTGCGACGGCCGTGCGCGAGAGCGTGGTATTGGTCGCGATCACGCCTTCGAAACGGTGGCGCAACAGCGTGTCGGCGATCGACTTGATCTGCTCGTCGTCGAGGTCGGGTGCGATCTTCAACGCGAGCGGTACGAGTTTGCCGTGCATGTCGGCGAGACGCAGCTGCTTGTCCTTGAGCGCCGCGAGCAGCGCGTCGAGTTCGTCCGCGCCTTGCAACTGGCGCAGGTTCTTCGTATTCGGCGACGAGATGTTGACTGTCACATAGCTCGCGAACGGATACACGCGTTCGAGGCAATAGAGATAGTCTTCGGCGGCGCGTTCGATCGGCGTGTCGGCGTTCTTGCCGATGTTCAGGCCAAGCACCCCGCGATAGCGCGCGGCCTGCACGTTCTTCACGAACTGATCGACGCCGGCATTGTTGAAGCCCATGCGGTTGATCACCGCATTCGCCTGCGGCAGACGGAACATGCGCGGCCGCGGATTGCCGGGCTGCGCGCGCGGCGTGACGGTGCCCACTTCGATGAAGCCGAAGCCGAGCGCGGCCAGACCGTCAATAGAGGCGCCGTCTTTATCGAGCCCCGCGGCGAGCCCCACCGGGTTACGGAACGTTAGCCCCATCACCGTGCGCGGCGCGTCCGGCACGCGCGCGGCGAGCGCGCCGGCAAGACCGGTTCGGCCCGCGGCGCCAAGCACACGCAAGGTCAGGTGATGAGCGTCTTCCGCATCCATGCGAAAGAGTTGGGCGCGTACAAGCGGATAGAGGGAACTGAACACGGGACGAAGCCGGGCGGCCGGAAAATGGGAACCCGCTATTTTACCGGCTTTGCGCTTTTAATGAGGCCCGGCAGGAGCCGGGCGGGTGCGTGACCGTCAGGGCAACCGGTCAGGGCCGCAGCGGCCCGCGCATGCCATGAGACGAGGCAGAAGGCGAGGCAGAAGGCGAGGCGCAGCGCGCCGCCGCTATCGCAAGCACTCAGGGCCGCAGTGGCCCACGCTTGCCCTGCAGCGTCACGCCGACCGGCGCGGGATCGATGCCGGCGGGATCGAGCACGCGCCACACGCCGTCGATCAAACCTTCGAGCGGCCTGAAATTGGCCTTGTACGCCATCTTCGGACTCTCGCGGATCCAGTAGCCAAGGTACACATACGGCAACTTCAGGCTGCGCGCCTGCTCGATCTGCCAATAGATGTTGTACGTGCCGAAGCTCGTATGCGGCAGTCCCGGTTCGAAGAACGTGTACACGGACGAAAGCCCGTCGCCGAGAATGTCGATCATGCTGATCATGCGTAAAAGGCCGGGCGAATCCGGCCGATCCCGCAGCGGCTCGCGGAATTCGACGAGCCGCGAGTTAATCCGGCTTTGCAGCAGGAACTGTTCGTATTGATCGCGGCTGTCGCGGTCCATGCCGCCGCCCGCATGCCGCGCCGACTGATAGCGCATGTAGAGCGCATAGTGTTCTTCGTCGTAGTGAAGCGGCGCGACCGTGGCGATCATGTCGCCATGCTTCTTCCAGACGCGCCGCTGCGTGCGGTTCGGTTCGAATTGATCGACCGGCACACGCACCGGCACGCACGCGCGGCAACCGTCGCAATACGGACGGTAGGTGAACACGCCCGAACGCCGGAAGCCTGCTTTGACGAGATCGGTATAGACGTCCGAGTTGATCAGGTGACTGGGCGTGGCGACTTGCGAGCGCGCGATGCGCCCGTCGAGATAACTGCAGGGGTAGGGCGCCGTTGCATAAAATTGCAGCGCCGAAAGCGGAGAAAGAGGCAGCTCGTTGGGATGAGTCACGTTGGCAGCTCTCGAAGCGTCTCTGGTAATGCAAATCCGCCGCGCGTTGCGGCTCCTGTTGCAGCTTTCGATCCGCGCGTTTCAGTCAGCGGATCCGGATTCGGCCTGATTCTTCCTACGCCGCTCGCGTGAGCAGATCGAGCAACACGGTCTTGTCGAAGCGCCAGGGAATGCGCGGTGCGTCGACCGACGCGCGAACATGCGCGATGAACGCCTTGCGCGCTATCTCGCGACCGCCGAGCGACGCCAGATGCGACGTGTTCTGCTGGCAGTCTATCATTTCTATTTCGTGACGGCGCAAGTGCCCGACAAGCGCGGCCAGCGCCATTTTCGAGGCATCCGTGACGTCCGCGAACATCGATTCGCCGAAGAACATTTTGCCGAACGAGACGCCGTACAAACCGCCCACGCGCTCGCCTTCGAACCATGTTTCGATGCTGTGCGCATCGCCCGCGCGATGCAGCGACGAATACGCGTCCACCACGTCCGCAGTGATCCACGTGCCGCGCTGGCCACGTCGCGGCGCTTGCGCGCAGGCGCGCATCACGGCGGCGAAATCGTGGTCCACGCGGATTTCCCACGCGTCGTCGCGCAGCACGCGCTTGAGCGTTTTACGCAGCGACGGCGACACCTTGAACTCGGCGGGGCGCAGGATCATGCGCGGGTCGGGGCTCCACCACAGCACGGGCTGGCCGTCCGAATACCACGGGAAGATGCCGTGGCGATAGGCGTCGATGAGCCGTGACGGCAGCAGGTCGCCGCTCGCCGCGAGCAGACCGGGGGCGCCGCTTGCCGCGCCGAGCGCGCGCTCGACGGGCGGAAACGGATCGTCGGGTCCGAGCCAGGGAACCATGCGCGCCGCTCAGCCTTCGCGCAGCGAGCGGAAGATGTCGCCGGTATGCAGGCCGAAACTGCCGGCCGCGCGGTCGGCGAAAAAGAAGCGCAGCGTTTGTCCGACGGTGGGAAAGGCAATCTCGTCCCAGGGAATATCGCTTTCGTCGAAGAGCTTCACTTCGAGACTTTCCTCGCCCGCTGCAATGTCCAGATCGAGCAGACGCGCCATATAGAACAGATGCACCTGATGCACATGCGGCACGTTCAGCAGCGAGAACAGGTTCTGCACTTCGACGCGTGCGCCGGCTTCTTCGAGCGTTTCGCGCGAAGCGGCCTCGGCCGTGGTCTCGCCCATTTCCATAAAGCCCGCGGGCAGCGTCCAGTAGCCGTAGCGCGGTTCGATCGCGCGACGGCACAGCAGCACCTTGTCGTCCCAGACCGGAACCGTGCCGACGACGTTGCGCGGATTCTGATAGTGCACCGTGCCGCAACTGCCGCATACGAAGCGCTCGCGGTTGTCGCCCGGCGGAATGCTCAGGCTGACCCCGTGGCCGCAGACAGAACAGAATTTCATAGGAAGGGGGCGAGAAAGGGTGCTAGGAGTTTATCACTGGGGCGGCGTTTTACCGTGCGCGGAGACGGCGGCGCGCAATGTGATCTGTGCCGCGCGCGGGTGGTGCGAAAGAGACGCGGGGAGCGCTTGCGGATGCGCGAATTGCGGTGTTTGCGGATCAATCCGGTGCAGGTATCTCTTTGGGCTACATGAGGAGAACAAGCAGCCGCGCAAACAAAAAAGGCCTGCCGGTTTGGCAAGCCTTCAATGTTGTCTTCGACGTTCCAACCAGTTCGCTGATTCAGCTTTTGGTTGCGGGGGTAGGATTTGAACCTACGACCTTCGGGTTATGAGCCCGACGAGCTGCCAGACTGCTCCACCCCGCGCCCGTCGAAGAAAAGATTATAGAACAAAGCGAAAGCTGACGCAATAGCCATTTAAGAAACGGCTTCAAATCTTGGGCGGTCCCGCTGCTGGCGGCCCTTGCAGGTCAGATTGCAGGTCAGGTCGCGCGAGGCGTGGGCGGCGTCGTATCGCGGAAGGCCTTCATGAGGTGCTGCGCTAGAATCAGATCCTCCCGGCGCGCCGTCTCACATTCGCGGCGAATCAACGACGACTCCACGACGAAAGCACCCCGAATCCACGACGACTCGCGCCCGCACTCCTACTCGCCCTGGAACTCCATGGACATCGCTCACGATCTGCAGGTCATTGCCGCTCAGGAACACGCGCTGGTGTTCCCACAATTCGATGCCGACCGCGCATGGCAAATCGGCGCCTATCTGCACGAAGTCGCGAAGGCACGCGGCATTGCCGCCGCCATCGACGTGCGTACCTTCGGTCAACCGCTGTTCTTCAGCCTGCTCGACGGCGCGACGCCCGACAACGTCGACTGGGCGCGCCGCAAGGGCAACACGGTCGCGCATTTCCGGCGCAGCTCGTACGCGATCGGCCTGAAGATGCAGCAGGCCGGCAGCACGCTCACCGACAAGCACGGCCTGCCCGCCACCGAATATGCGTCGCACGGCGGCGCGTTTCCGTTGACGGTCGCGGGCGCCGGCGTGATCGGCTCGGTCACCGTATCCGGCTTGCCACAGCGCGCCGATCATGAGTTCGTGGTGGAGGCGCTGTGCGCGCACCTCGGTCATGACTACAGCAAGCTCGCGCTTGTAAAGGCCTGAGCCCATGCGGATGCCGCCTTATGCATTGCTCGGCATCGCGATCGTGGCCGAGGTGATTGCGACCTCCGCGATGCGGGCATCGGACGGCTTCACGCGGCTCGTGCCGTCCGCGGTGGTGGTGCTCGGCTACGCGCTCGCGTTCTACTGCCTGTCGCTGACGCTCACGAGCATTCCGGTCGGCATCGTCTACGCGGTGTGGTCGGGCGCCGGCATCGTGCTGATCACGCTGGTGGCTCTGCTGCTGTACCGCCAGGTGCCCGATGTGCCCGCCGTCATCGGGCTCGGGCTGATCGTTGCTGGCGTCGCGGTGCTGAACATGTTCTCGAAGATGCAGGCCCATTGACGCGCGCCTTTCGCCGCGACGTATCTGCGTTGCATGTACCGCGTGCGCGTTTGGGGCTTTGCGGCGCTTGCCGATGCTTGGCCCTGCTTCAGCGCGCTTATTTGCAACGCACGATCATCGAGCGGTTCTTGACGTTGGCCGACACGACGTTCGTCACGCTGCCGCCCGCGGTGCCGCCTTCGTCATTATCCTTCGACACGATGTCATAGCCCGTCGCGCCGCACGCTTTACCCGCTTGCACGTAACACGACGCCCAGCTCGAACCGGCGTCCGCGCCGCTGCAATTGACCGCGAAGCCGGTCTGGCCGTTCGGCAGGTTGATCAGCGAGGTCGTGTTCGACGACGCGCAACCGGCGAGTCCAGCGCCCAGCACGACCGCGGCCGGCAAGGCGGCAAGGAGGGGCGTACGGCGCAGCAGAGCCCGCGCGAGGCCACGTCGCAGGCGGCTGGTGCGGAGCAATTGCATCATGAAATGCATCGTGATGTTTCCTTTGATGAAGTTGGCTTGCGCCGCGTGCCTCGCGCGGTGCGCGCGAGTTCAGGGCGTTTCGATAGTGATGCCTGCCGCGCTGACCAGCCGGCGGCTTTCCGTGCCGCTCTCCGTGGCCGCGTCTTCCCAGATGCTGATGGCTTTGGCGATGTCGATGCCGTGGCTTTCGGCATAGGCAAACCATCTGTTTGCCGCATCCGGCTCGGGCAGTTCGTGATCTTGCAGAAAATATTTTCCCATATTGCACTCGCTGAACTCCAAATGGCGCCACTTCGGCAGCACAGAGCGTGCCGATTATGCCGTTCGACTCGCGCGAACCCGGCAAGTGCGATCTTGCATCGCGCAGAACTTATTGGACTGCCACGCGCCTTACCTGATCAACTGCAACGAGGAGAACGAACATGGCTGAACGGGTCAGCGGCCCTTATCGCGGCTACTACATCAGTGCCGCCGCGCGGCTCATGCCGGCAGCCGACGCGCAAAGCGCGGGCGGTACCTACGTCGGTTCGGTCAGCCTCGCCGAACTCGGTCCCGACGATCCGCACCGGATGGAAACCTTGCTCGAACTCGGCGATCGGCAGCGCTTTCGCAGCGAAGAGGAGGCGCTGGCATTCGTCGAACAGGCCGCGCGCGATTACATCGACCGTCTGCTGGGAGGCAAGTCATGACGGCGCGTGAAACGCAAGACTGCAAGGAAGCCGGCCGCGAAGCGGACGCGGCGGCGGGGTGGACCGCGGTCCGGCCGCGCGAGTACCATATCGAGGTCGTCCGGGGCCGGCCGGTTCTCGCGGGCCCGGGTTCCATGCCGGATATTTCTAATGAGGCGACCATGGAAATCAGGTTTCCCGCGGGCGCGCCAGCCTACCGCGACTCCAATCTGACCGTTGTCTTTTCCGCGCTGGTGGACGGCGAGCCGGTGCCCTGCGCAATTTCCGTCGAGGCGCTCGAAGATCACTTCGGCGCGCGCTCCGAAGACCTGGAAGGCTGGATGCGCGCGTTTAACGCCGGACGTCCGCGCATCGAAGCGGTGGCGCGGGAGCACTTGCAGATCAGCAACGGCACGCCTGTGCTGCTCAAGAGCGGGCACTTTCCGCCGGGCAACTCGGCCGGGTAGAGCGAAGGGAGCGTCGGCGAAAGGTCCGGCCAAGGTCCGCGGAATTTCCGCGAAAGCGAGCACCTAGCCGGCATATTGCTGGCATACCGCCGGCGCGTAACGTGCATGCAGGCGGCACGCATGCGCAAACAGACCCCAGGCCGCGGGCCCGTGATAACGTTGGGTTTCCCTTGACTCTGCGCCGCCGTGCGTCGTCTTCCATGTCTCTTTCCGCCTCGCCCGCAGCTAGCGACCAAGTCGCGACTTACGTAGCCAACCGCATCGGTTTCATCGAACTCGAAAGGCCGAAGGCGCTCAACGCGTTGTCGACCGGCATGATCCGCGCAATGCATGCAGCGCTCGACGCGTGGCGGGAAAATCCCGACGTGCTCGCGGTCGTGGTGCGCAGCCAGCATCCCCGGGCGTTCTGCGCGGGCGGCGACATCCGCTTTCTGTACGAGTCGGCGCAACGCGCTGAGCACGCAGCGCGCGAGACGTTTTTCATCGAGGAATACCGGCTCAATCACGCGATCTTCACTTATCCGAAGCCATATATCGCGTTGACGAACGGCGTGGTGATGGGCGGCGGTATGGGCATTTCGCAGGGCGCGCATCGCACCGGCGGGCTGCGCGTCGTCACGCAGTCCACGAAAATGGCGATGCCGGAAACGCGCATCGGACTTTTTCCTGATGTCGGCGCGAGCTGGTTTCTCGCCCGCACGCCTGGCGCGATAGGCCGCTATCTGGCGGTGACCGGCGAAGCGATCGGCGCGGCGGATGCGCTATACGCCGGCCTCGCGGACGTCTATATGGACGACGCCGCCTTGCCCGCGCTCATCGACACCTTGCGCAGCGAACTGTTCGAGCGTGGCGCGGATGTCGTGGCTTGCGTGGAGCGTGAAAGCCGCGCGCATCGGGTCGTGCCGGAGCCCGACGACTCGCCGCTCGCGAGCGCCCGTGGTCTGATCGACCGGCACTTTGCGCTGCCCGATATGCCGCGCATTCTCGCCTCACTACAGCGCAAGTGCGATGGCGATGCCGCCGATTGGGCCGAGCGGACCATCGCCGTGTTGCGCGAGCGCTCGCCGCTGTCGATGGCGGTGTCGCTCGACGTAGTGACCCGCGCGGAGGGTTCGATGGCGGAAGTGCTGCGCGGCGATCTCGATCTGACGCGTTCGAGTTTCCTGCAAGGCGACGCAGTGGAAGGAATTCGCGCGCGCATCATCGACAAGGACAACGCGCCGCGTTGGCGCTTCGCCCGTATCGAAGACGTAAGCGGCGCGGACGTGGCGAAGATGTTCGAAAGCCCGTGGCCGGGCAACGAACATCCGCTGCGCGATCTTCGAGATTAAGTCGCGCTCGGTTCGCGCGATTGAAGCTTCGCTCACGTCTAGCCTGACCGCCGGAGCCGTCGAAAAGCGAGCCGGCGACCAAGCGACCAAGCGACCAAGCGACCAAGCAGCTAACCAGCCAGGCCGCTCAATCCACCTCTTCGCTTGCCATGAGGGCGCGCATGAATACGAGCGCGCCCCAACCCCACATCGCATTCGCCGCGAAACCCGTAGCGAGGCGCGGCAACATATTGCCGCTCGGCCAGATGCCGCGCAGCGGATCGACCACGAACACGCTCGCCCCCGTCAACACGATGCCGCCGAACACGAAAGCCGGCACCCACGGCGCACGGCGTTCGGGCGAGACCCGCAACAGCCACGCCATCAACACGGCCCAGAAGGCGCTCCAGATTGCGTTCGCAATGAACTCGGGCAGGCCGAACGGCAGAAACGGCGCAGTTGAAAAACCGCTTTGATCGATGACCCCGGCTGCGTGCAGCAGCGCCAGCGTCGATTCATGAAAGAACAGTGAAGCCAGAAAACCGGCGACGAACGGCAGGATAAGTTTTTGCATGCATTGCACCGCCAGGGTCCAGGCGCGTGCCTCGCGTGGCCTGTACCGGATTATTGGAAACGTGCGCCATTATATCCAGCGGTAGCGGCTTTTCAGCGTGCATCAAACGCCATCTTCGTATGCTTTAGCGTCGGGCTAATCACAGAAGTGGAAAACCTAAGCTCAAAAAAATCGTTCAAAAGCCGCAGCCCCATCCCTAGACTGTTTCTCCATGCAGACGGTGCTTGCCGCCGTCACCCATAGCGTCGATTACCGCAATTTCCGTGCTTTTGGCGATGCATCGCCCGGCTCGAGTCCTGATGGCCGGCTCAATGCGCGCGGCCGGCGCGTACGTGTGCCTTTGCGTGTGCGTTTGCGTGTGCCTTTGCGTTTGCATGCGCGGCGTGCACCGTCTTTATCCAATCCTGTTTGAGTTTGCGGGAGCAGCAAATGAATGTGTTCTGGTTCATTCCAACTCATCGCGACAGCCGTTATCTCGGTACGTCGCAAGGCGCGCGCGCAGCCGATTACGACTACTTCCAGCAGATCGCCGTCGCGGCCGATACGCTCGGCTACGAAGGCGTGTTGCTGCCGACGGGCCGTTCGTGTGAGGACGCCTGGGTCGTGGCATCGAGCCTGATCGCCGCGACAAAACGCCTGAAGTTTCTGGTTGCGATTCGCCCGGGCATTTCCTCGCCGGGTCTTGCCGCGCGCATGGCCGCGACCTTCGACCGTCTGTCGAACGGGCGGCTCCTGATCAACGTCGTGACCGGCGGCGATGCGGCCGAGCTCGAAGGCGACGGCGTGTTCGTCGACCACGACACGCGCTACGAAATCACCGACGAATTCCTGCACATCTGGCGCAAGCTGTTGACGGCCGCGCATACCAACGACGCGATCGACTTCGACGGCAAGCATCTGAAGTCGAAGGGCGGCAAGGCCTTGTATCCACCGGTGCAAAACCCGCATCCGCCGCTGTGGTTCGGCGGCTCGTCGCCGGCCGCGCACGACATGGCGGGCGAGCATATCGACACTTATCTGACATGGGGCGAGCCGCCCACGGCGGTCGCGAAGAAGATCGGCGACATTCGCGCACGCGCCGCTGCTCATGGCCGCACCATCAGATTCGGCATCCGCCTGCACGTGATCGTGCGCGAGACGGAAGAAGAAGCATGGGCCGCCGCCGACAAGCTGATCAGCAAGCTCGACGACGACACGATCGCGCGCGCCCAGGCGTCGTTCTCGAAGATGGATTCCGAAGGTCAGCGCCGCATGGCCGCGCTGCATGGCGGCAAGCGCGGCAACCGGGCCGAACTCGAGGTCTATCCGAATCTGTGGGCCGGCGTGGGCCTCGTGCGAGGCGGCGCAGGCACCGCGCTCGTCGGCAATCCGGAGCAGGTGTTCGCGCTCATGAAGGAATACGCCGAGTTGGGTATCGAGACCTTCATTCTGTCGGGCTATCCGCATCTCGAAGAGTCGTATCGGTTTGCGGAACTTGTGTTTCCGCTGCTGCCGAACCGTCGCGGCAAGACCTCGAATGGCCCGCTGTCGGGGCCGTTCGGCGAGATCGTCGGCAACAGTTATTTGCCGAAGGCGGCAAGCGCGAGTTGAGCGCACTCAGACCCACACAGCACATCCGACAGGCAATCAGGAAAATCGTCATGGCTCAATCCACTGTGAGTGCGGACCGCAATGAAGGCGCGGGTTCACGCGCGGCTTTCGATTCCATACTGGTCTCAGTCTTTACGTCGTTACGGCGCATCGGCGCGCATCTCGCGCCCTGGCTCGCACCGCTTCTGATTTTGCTCGCGTGGGAATTCGCCGCGCGCAGCGGCGTGCTGTCGACGCGCGTGCTGCCCGAACCGCTGGCGGTCGTGAAGGCCGCGTGGTCGCTGATCCAGTCGGGCGAAATGTGGGCGGATGTGAAGGTCAGCACGTGGCGCGCTGTCTCCGGCTTCGCGATTGGCGGCGGTATCGGTCTCGCACTCGGTCTCGCGACGGGTCTCTTCAAGCCGATCGAAATCGCGCTCGATTCGACTGTGCAGATGATCCGCAATATTCCGGCGCTCGCAATGATCCCGCTCGTGATCCTGTGGTTCGGCATCGAGGAACAGGCCAAAGTTTTTCTGGTTGCGTTGGGCGTGTTCTTTCCGATCTACGTGAACACGTTTCACGGTATTCGTTCGGTGGATTCCAACCTGACCGAAATGGCGCGCAGTTACGGCGTGAAGGGTTTTCAGCTGTACCGCCATGTCGTTCTGCCGGGCGCGTTGCCGTCGATTCTCGTCGGCGTGCGCTTCGCGTTCGGGCTGATGTGGGTGACGCTGATCGTCGCGGAAACTATCTCGGCGCAGTCGGGCATCGGCTACATGACGATGAACGCGCGTGAATTCCTGCAAACCGATGTCGTCGTGGTCGGCATTCTGCTGTACGCGGCGCTCGGCAAACTCGCCGACGTACTGGCGAAAAGCCTGGAACGCGTGTCGCTGCGTTGGCATCCAGCCTATCAGCGAGGAGGCAAAGCATGAGCGCAACGACACTCTCGGCGTCGTTCGGCGGCATCGCGGGCAGCGATCTGGAAGCGGAACTGGCGCAGGCGCGCGTCGTCGATCGCGACGCGGAGGTGGCCGCCGATTTCGAGCACGGCGATGCCGCGCACGGTTATGCACATGGCGGTCGGTCTACGGTGGCACCGGTCGGCGCACTGGCGCGCAACGATGCAAGCGGTGCAAATAGTGCCGACGATTATTCGGTCGAACTGCGCGCCGTCGGCAAACGGTACGGCGAACGCAAGGTGCTGACGGACTTCGATCTGTCGATCGAGCGCGGCAGTTTCGTCGCGATCGTCGGCCGCAGCGGCTGCGGTAAGTCGACGTTGCTGCGGCTCGTCGCCGGTCTGGAGAAGACCACGGCCGGCGTGCTCGAAAAACGCACCGAAGACGGCCGACCGCTCGACACCCGCATCATGTTCCAGGACGCGCGTCTATTGCCGTGGAAGAACGTGCTGCAAAACGTGATGCTTGGGCTGCCACGCAGCGCGCGTGAAGATGCGCGCGCGGTGCTGGCCGAAGTCGGCTTGCTGGAGCGTGCCAATGACTGGCCCGCACAACTTTCCGGCGGTCAGCGTCAGCGCGTGGCGTTGGCGCGGGCACTGGTGCATCGTCCGCAATTGCTGCTGCTCGATGAACCGCTCGGCGCGCTCGATGCATTGACGCGTATCGAAATGCACGGGCTGATTGAGCGCTTGTGGCGTGAGCATAAGTTCACCGCGCTGCTCGTCACGCACGATGTGCACGAGGCCGTGGCGCTCGGCGATCGCATTTTGCTGATAGAAGAAGGGCGCATCGCGCTGGATCAGCCGGTGCCGCTCGAGCGTCCGCGAGCGCGCGCGTCGGCGGGCTTCGCCGCCCTTGAAGAGCATGTGTTGCAACGCGTGCTGAAGAATGCGCCGAACGACGACGCCTTGTCGGAACGTGCATACGACGCACGTGGAGAACGTATAGAACGCCGCTTCACGCGGCCCACAGACGTCCGTTGGGCCGTCTGACATTCCCTTGACTGACTGTTTTCAATCGCTTCACTGGAGCCACTCGCTATGAGCATTTCCGCAATCAACGTACGCAATCAGTTCAAAGGCAAGGTCAAGGAAATCATCCGCGGACCGGTCGTGTCCGAAGTCGATGTCGATACGCCGTTCGGTATCGTCACCTCGGTGATCACGACGCGCTCGGTCGATGAACTCGATCTGCAGGTCGGCTCGGAAGTCGTCGCGCTGGTCAAGTCGACGGAGGTGTCGATCGCGCGCCTGTAAGGCCCGCGTTATTTCGCGTTCGCGCCGCTTGCGGGCGGCTCGTGCATCATCTTGTCGTTGGTCGGCTTGCGCGGACGTTTGATCGGCATGTTATCCGGATTGCTCGATCCGGTCGAACCGGAGGCCGACTCCGGTGGCTTCACCATCGACGCTGCAGCGTCGCTGCCCTGCGGGGGCGCCTGCTTGCCGCTTTGCGCCGTTTGCTGCGTCGGCGCAGTCGAACCCGTTTGCGCCGACGCAGCCATACCGCTCGCGCCCATCGCCGCCAGCGTGGCGCCTGCTATCAGAGTTGCCAGAGTGCTTCGCTTCATCTCTTTCTCCTTTGCGTCCATCGCTGCGGATTAGGCCGTGTCAGGTTTCTGGGTAGACCCACCGTGGCAAGGAAAATTCACGCGCGGTCGCGCCGTCCCATGGTCGCGGCGCGTTATACGCCAACGTACCTGCATACGCGTTCGAAACTTGCTACGATGAATTCAGTCACCTCGATGGAGACGGCCATGTCGAAGTCATTGAGTCCGGAAGCGATAGAAGCGTTGCGGCGCTTGAACGATGTGGGCGTCGGGCAGCCGATGCCGAAATTCCCGCAGTCCGTCACCGCGGAATTACTGGCGTGCGGGCTCGTCGCCGAAGCGAGCGGCGATGAGGTCGAGATCACCTGCAACGGCAGGCAGTACCTGTCCGGCGATTGCGACTGAGCGCGAGTCGAGAGCCGTGTGACCCCAGGCAGCGGACGAGCCTGTATCGGCGCTCGTGCGGCGTCGCGCTGACTTCCCCGGTACGCTCGCGCCCAATCAACAGGCGCTACGAAGACAGATTAAACGAGGAGGTCGAACATGGAGCCGAAGGGCCTTGACATGGGGGATTACCAGGAGCGCTATCAGGACTACGACATCGAGGTCGCGGTCGAACAGGTGCTCACCGGCGTCAAGGCGCATTTTCGGGTGCTGCGGGAAGACGCCGTGGTGGTCGACTGGCGGCTCGTGCACATTGACAGCCTGTGGTCCACCGAGCATGCGGCGGCCGAGGCGGGCTTTCGCGCCGCGCGCGAAGTGATCGACGCGGGTCTCGCCGCTTGAGGCGTCGGCTATCTGCATCAGCCAGCGCTGCCCACCGAGGTAAACGCAACTGGGCGCCGGCATCGGAGCTCGATGCGCGGCGCCCAGTCTGCGTGCTGCTACGACGCAGCATGCTCAACAGCGAATGCTTAGTGGCCGAAGAAAACCGATTGCGGACTCGAAACCGGCTCACGCGTGCCCGATTGCGACGACACGTTGGTCACGCCGCCATATGCGGTTGAGTTGGCGTTAGCACGTTCAGCCGCGACGGTTTGCGCGCTCTGGCCTTGTTGCGAAGCCGGTGCGCCGACCGACGGACGATAGAACGGTGCCGGGCCGTAGCCGCTCGCGAAAGCGGGAGCAGCGATCGAGGCGGAAACAGCAACGAGCAGGGCGGCGATAAATTTGGTCTTCATGATGTACCTCCAATGATGTTTCGATTTCGATTCAGGGTGGCGTTGCAGGAGCCGTTGAACTGTGTCTGCACCGCCGATGAAATGCAGTGTATACCCCTACTATCGAAAATTTGTGCCGATAATCTGAAATTACTATTCTCGCTGCTGAAATAATCGGTGAACGTCAGGTGGGGCGGGCGTGAGCGACGGTCTGGCCCGATGGGCGATGGTGTTCGGCGAGGAAAAGGACCTCATCTGGGATGGGTTTTTTGATAGGCGAGGCGGGCATTGCGGTGGCAATGCGACAGGCGAACGAAACCCCAAAACAAAAACGGCGTTGTGATTTCTCACAACGCCGTTTGCAAAACCGTTTGCCAAACTTTACTGCCTGAATTCTTTGGGGTGGCTGATGGGGCTCGAACCCACGACAACAGGAATCACAATCCTGGACTCTACCAACTGAGCTACAGCCACCACTGAGATCTGCCTGACTTGCCGGAAAACTTGGCTCGTCAACGAAGAAACGAGATTATACGAAGAGGAACCGCGTTTGCCTAGTCCTTTATTCAAAAATCTCGGCGGGCTCACGCAGATGTTGTCTCGCCTCGTCGAAGATCGCGAGATCGCGCGCAGCCAGACGTTTGCTGTCGGACAACACGCGCCGCCAACCGCGCGCGCCAGCTTCGCCGCGATAGAGCCCGAGCGCATGCCGCGTGATCGCGCCGAGATAAGTGCCGCGCGCCATTTCAGCCGCGCAATATTCGATCAGCTTCGCCTCGACCTGCTCGCGCGCGAGCGGCGCTTTTGTCGAGCCGTAGAAGCGGGCGTCGACATTGGCCAGCAGATAGGGGTTGTGATACGCCTCGCGCCCGAGCATGACGCCATCGATGTGTTCAAGATGCGTCTCCACTTCGTCGAGTGTTTTAACCCCGCCGTTGATGATGACTTCGAGATGCGGGAATTCGCGTTTCAACCGATACGCGTAGCCATACTTGAGCGGCGGAATCTCGCGGTTCTCTTTCGGGCTCAGGCCTTTGAGGATCGCGTTACGTGCATGCACGATAAAAACGGTGCAGCCCGCGTCGGCGATCGTGCCGACGAAATCGCGCACGAAGCTGTAGTCCTCGACGGCATCCACGCCGATGCGGTGCTTGACCGTCACGGGCACCGAGACGGCGTCGCGCATCGCCTTCACGCAGTCAGCGACCAGTTGCGGCTCGTTCATCAGACACGCGCCGAACGCGCCGCGCTGCACCCGCTCTGACGGGCAGCCGCAATTCAGATTGATTTCGTCGTAACCCCACTGCTCGCCGAGCTTCGCCGAGCGCGCGAGATCCGCGGGCTCGCTGCCGCCGAGTTGCAGGGCGACAGGCGCTTCCTCAGGCGTGAACGCGAGATGACGTGGGACATCGCCATGCAGCAGCGCGCCGGTCGTCACCATTTCCGTGTAAAGCCACGTATGGCGCGAGATCATGCGATGAAGCGACCGGCAGTGGCGATCGGTCCAGTCCATCATCGGCGCGACAGAAACGCGGCGTGGACTGGGAGTGCGAGGTGAAGACATGGGCGGCCAAACGGCTTGAATCGAAACCGCGATTTTACCGCAACGCGCGAAACGGCCGGGGCCGGGCTTGAACCGTAGCGGGCGCGGCGACCTGGCTAGCTAACCAGCCGCAACAAGGTTCTGGTTTGCACTGAGCGGCAAGCGGCTGCTTCGAGAGCAGGAGGCTCAATGGCTGCGTCCGCCGTGCCCGCCACTGCCGCTCCACGAACTGCCGCCGCGAGACCCGCCATACCCGCCGCCATACCCGCCGCCATGCCAGCCACCACCGCCATCACCACCCCCGTGGCCGCCGTGCCAACCGCCGCCCCCGTGCCAGTGGCCACCGCCGCCACGGTAGTAGCAACATGGTCCGCCCCAGCCGCTCCAGATGCCGACCGTGCCGTAGACGGGTGCATAGGGTTGTCCGTACGCGTAGCCGTAGTCGGGATAATAGGGCTGCGCATCGGCGTAGTCATAGCCAGGTGCGACTGCGCATCCGCCGACGCTCGCCACCACGGCCAGCAATGCCATCGATGCAAAGAGTCTGCTCACGATCGTCTCCCGTCCTGACATAAAGAATCAGAAACATCGCGTGCAAAGGAGTTCACCCGCATTTGTGTCCGTGCATTACCGGCGTGATCCGCGCTGGCGGAGAGGCGCAACTCATGCCGCGCCGGGAAGCTATTGCGTGCGTTGCGTGAGCCGGCTGCCACCTTGGCATACGCATCCGTTGCGTCGTAACAGTTCGTTAATCTTCAGCATCTGAGCGCGGGCGGCCCATCTGTCATCCTGTCGGACGAATAACTCAACGCTTGCGCAAAGGCTCGATCAACGACGATAGACCGTTGTGATCGGTCTCGTGCATCAACGCGAGCAGCCGTCCGATCTCGCCCGGCGGAAAGCCCTGACTCGCGAACCAGTTCAGGTAGTGGCCAGGCAGGTCCGCGATCAGGCGGCCTTTGTACTTGCCGTAAGGCATCACGCGCGTGACCAGCAGTTCGGTGTTCCGGATTCATCGTGATGGACCGACGCAAAAATGTTGAGCGTGACGAACCGGCTGACGCCAGCTAGAACGGCATTCTAGCCGTGCTGCAGGCATCGAGCGGACATGGTAACGTCAGCGGTTTATGTTCATACAACCAACAGGACAAGTTCGATGGAATACCGCAGACTCGGCGATTCAGATGTGCAGGTCAGCCTGATCGGGCTCGGCACCATGACGTGGGGCGAGCAGAACAGTGAGCAGGACGCGCACGCGCAGATCGACTACGCGCTCGATCACGGCGTCAACCTGATCGATACCGCCGAAATGTACCCGGTGCCGCCGCGCGCCGAGACGCAAGGCTCGACCGAACGCTTTATCGGCACGTGGCTCGCGCAGCACCGCAGCGCGCGCGAGAAAATCCTGCTTGCCACGAAAATCGCCGGCCCCGCGCGTCAGCCGCATAACCCGCGTCACATTCGCGGCGAGACCAATCAGTTCGACCGCAAGAACCTGACCGAGGCGCTGAACGACAGCCTCAAGCGTCTGCAAACGGACTACGTCGATCTATACCAGTTGCACTGGCCGGATCGCAACACGATGACGTTCGGCCGTCCGGCTTATCCATGGGTCGATGACGAATACACGGTGCCGATCGACGAAACGTTGTCCGTGCTCGCCGATTTCGTCAAGGCGGGCAAGGTGCGCCATGTAGGTGTGTCGAACGAAACGCCGTGGGGCGTCGCGCAGTTTTTGCGCGCGTCGGAGAAGCTCGGCTTGCCGCGTATCGTCAGCATCCAGAATCCGTACAGTCTGTTGAATCGCACTTACGAAGTCGGGCTTTCGGAATACGCGCATCGCGACAACATCGGCTTGCTCGCGTATTCGCCGCTGGCGTTCGGCTGGCTGTCCGGCAAATACGAAGGCGGCGCGCGTCCGGCCGGCGCACGCATTTCGCTGTTCGAGCGCTTTCAGCGCTACAGCAAGCCGCAAGCGGTGCAGGCGACCACGCGTTACGTCGAACTGGCGAAGCGTCATGGCATGTCGCCCGCGCAGTTCGCGCTTGCGTTCGTCAACAGCCGGCCGTTCGTGACGAGCAATCTGATCGGCGCTACATCGCTGGATCAACTGAAGGACAACATTGCCAGCGTCGACGTGAAGCTGTCGCAGGAACTGCTCGATGAAATCGACGCGCTGCATCAGTTGCAGCCCAATCCGGCGCCGTGAGTTCGCTGGGACATGCAACGAAAGGCAAATGTCCCTGCCTGTCGGCGAATCACGACCTAAACTGTGGTGAGCAGGACGGGCTTCGGCGTCTGCAGTATGCCGAAGCCGTGGTGCGGTAGCGCGGCGCATGCGGATGGTGGGATGCAGCCCGAAAAAAGCGGCGGCGCGGCTTGCGCTGCGCTGGTCACAACACAGCGATAGGACTCAGGACATCAATGGCGCAACAAAAAACAAACCCAAAACTTGAGCAGGCGCTGACGCGCGGGGACCTTGCAATCCGTCAGGCGAACTCCGCGCGGGCAACCGCGTTGTTGCGCGCGCTGGCCAAGATGATCGTGGATGCCTCGGCGACCATCGGCGTGGAGGCGTTCACGCTGATCCCCGATGGCGACAAGATTTACGATCCGGCCGACGGACTATGGCCGCAAGAGCTGCAAATCTCGCTCGACGGTCCCGTCGAAGACGCCGATCCCGACGAGATTCGCACGGTGCGGCTAATCGCCGACGATCCGGGCACCGTGTTCCGGGTCGAATGGCAGCGTGCCGACGGCAAGATCGGGCGTCAGGAGGGCGGTCCGTTCGCGACGGTCGCCTTCATCTCCGACGTCGACATTCCCTGGACCGACGACGAGGACTGAGTTCATAGGTTCTTCACGGGCGCTGATTGCCACTGTCTCGCGCCCGCGAAGAATCTCAACGCACTTGCGTGCCCGACGCTACTTCATCATCCTGCGCCGGAACAGAACCGCCGAAACGATAAACCCACCCACCGCATAAACCGCCAGCACCGCGACATGCCACAGCGCATTGTCGAGAGGCCGAGCGAGCATCGCGGGCCGGATCAGATCGACAGCATGCGCCAAAGGCAGCACTTCGGCCGCACCGCGCGCGGTCGCGGGCAATTGCGAAATCGGGAAGAACACGCCGGAGAGCAGCAGCATCGGCGTCAACACCAGCGTTTGGTAAAACATGAAAAAGTCGTACGACGGCGCGAGCGCCGTCACGACCATCGCGACGCTTGCGAACGCGAGCCCCGTTAGCACGATCACTGGCAACGCCAGCAGCATCGACGGAAAGTTGGCGTAGCCGAGTGCGCCGGCCACCAGCATGATCGCCGCACCCGACAGCACCGACTTGCTGGCCGCCCAGATCACTTCGCCGAGCACGATGTCGCCGAGCGTCAGCGGCGTGTGCATGATAGCTTCCCACGTGCGCTGCACGTGCATGCGCGAGAATCCCGAATACATCGACTCGAAGCTCGCGGACATCATCACGCTCGACGCGACCGTGCCCGCCGCGAGGAAGGCGATGTACGACACGCCATCCACACGACCCACCATCAGTCCCAGGCCGAAGCCGAGGCCGAACAGATAGATCATCGGATCGGCGAGATTGCCGAACATCGACGCGAGCGCGAGCTTCTTCCATACGAGATAGTTGCGGCGCCACACCGCAATCCAGTTGATCGCGTTGGCGGGCAGGGCGGCGAGCGGGGCTTGCATTGACAGAGTGTCGTCGCGGCTTCGGTAGGTGCGTGCATCCATTGCGTGTCTCGTGCAGTCGATAGAAGTCAGTCCTGCATCTCACGGCCGGTCAGCCGCAGGAACACATCTTCAAGATTCGCCGGGCGGTGCAGATAACGCAGATCCGCGCGCTGCTTCAGTCGCGCGTGCACCGGCTGCGCGTCGTTCACATAGCAGAAGAGCGTCTCGCCGCTGATCTCCGTGCGCTCGGCAAGCGACGCAAGCTCGTCGCGCAACGCGACCGGATCCGGGCCGAAAATCTCGATCACATCGCAGCCGATCTCCGACTCGATCAGCGCCCTCGGCGCGCCTTCTGCGATCTTGCGTCCTTCTTCGATCACGCACAGCCGGTCGCACAGGCGCTCGGCTTCTTCCATGAAATGCGTGGTCAGTAGAATCGTCTTGCCGCGCGCGAGCAGCGAGCGCAGCCGCTCCCAGATCAGATGCCGCGCCTGCGGATCGAGGCCGGTGGTCGGCTCGTCCATGATCAGCACATCGGGATCGTTGACGAGCGCGCGAGCCAGCGTCAGACGCCGCTTCATGCCGCCCGACAGTTCGCTCACGCGCGCGTCCGCCTTGCTTTCGAGACGCGCGAACTCGAGCAGCGACGGCACCATCGCGCGGCATTGCGCGGCGCTCAGGCCGAAGTAGCGGCCGAACACCAGCAGATTCTCGCGTACGGTGAAATCCGGATCGAGGTTGTCGAACTGCGGCACTACGCCAACGCGTGCCCGCGCGATGCGGGCGCGACCGGGGATCGGCTCGCCGCAGAGATGGATCGCACCGGCGTCCGGCGCCGCGATGCCCAGCAGCATGCGCAACGTCGTGGTCTTGCCCGCGCCGTTCGGTCCGAGCAGTCCGAAGCACTCGCCGGTGTCGACATGAAACGACAGTCCGTCGACGACCTTTTTTTCGCCGTAGCTTTTTTGAACCTGATGAAATTCGATGGCGGCTTCAGGCATGGCTTGGACCGAGGCTCCGGAAAAGACCCGAATGGCGGGAAAGGCTGCTCATTCTAGGTCATCGGCTGCGAACCGTTGGCTCGCGCCGGACGCTTTCCGGCCGGTTCTTGCACCGCCGCATGGTTGTCGAAGAAGCCGCTGTCAAGGCGCGAGCCTCCGATGCACAAGGCAGGGGCACGCTTCGTTGACACTTAGCGTTTTCCATCCCTTGCAAGCTGAATTGCGGCGCACCATGATTTAAACCAGACCGCGTCTTTGCGGAAAAGGGAGAAAACGATGGCGAGCTACCAGAAAATCCTGCTGTGCTACGACGGCTCGCGTGAAGGCCGCAAAGCATTACGTTGCGGCGCGGATCTCGCGCTGGACCTGAAAGCGGAAACGCACCTGCTCTCGGTGGTGGACATGCGTTCGAGCATTGCGCAAAGCGCGGGCCTGCTGACCGATGTCGCGTGCGGCAGCTTCGAAAAGACGGCGCGGGACATTCTGCAAGAGGGCGTGAACTGGCTGACCGAGCGGGGCGTCAACGCGCAAGGGCACTTTGCGTTTGGCTATCCGATCGACGAGATCGCGAATCTCGCCAATGAATTGCATGTCGACCTCGTAGTGGTCGGCCACCGTTGCCGCACCGGCTTGTCCCGATGGTGGATGGGCGCGGGCAATACGCCGCTGCTCGATCGCGTGTCGTGCAGCATTCTGGTCGCATGTTCTTCCGCACAGGAGCAGCAGCAAGAGGCGGCTTGAGACGCGCGAGGCCGCGCGTTCTGCTTACTCGTTCAGATTGACTGCAGCCAGCTTCCACGTGAAGAGGCCTTCGCGCAGGAAGATCGCGGAATAACGCGCGTCGCCGACGCCGTGCTGATAGGTGACCGCAAATTCGTTGAGGCCGCGATAGCCCGCCGTGGTTTGCGGCGGCTGCGGCGGCTGCGGCGGCTGCGGCGACGTGGCGCTGTTATTCGCGCGGTTACCCGCGTTGTTACCCGCACCGGGCGATGCAGGCGCCGGCACCGAGCGCACATTAGCGGCCGGAGGATTGCTCGCGGCGGGTGGCGCGGGTGGTTGCTCACCGGGCTCGCCGCGCGGCGGCATGCCGTTCAGCAGCGCGGCCACGCCATCGGGCGTCGCATAGGCATCTACCAGCGGACCGATCAATGCCACGCCGATCATCGCGCCGATCGCGGCCAACGGATTGCCGTTTCCATGCGAGCCAAGCCGGCGCGTCAACAGGCCCGCGACCTGCTGCTTGAGGCTCTCGCGCAACGCGGGAAAATCGACGTATTGATTCACCGTCTGCGCGTCACGCGCATCGGCGGCGCGTTTGAGGTTATTGAGCGCGATATACGGCGATGCATAAGCAAAGCCCAACGCGGCAATCACCACAATAACGATCAGGGTGACGATCAGCGGACGGGCGCCGCGCTTGGTCCGTGTTGAAACTGCCATCGGGTGGGACTCTCCATCAGGTGCGATCTAACGTGGACCGGGGCCACGCCGAAACGATCCGGTGCGATGCCTTGAACAGTGAATCCACGGATGCACCCGCACGCCTCTCACATCTTCAGGACTCGAATACGGCACCGTGGACGTTCGTTTCGTCCGCGATGCAGCGATCGATCATGCGGCACACGGCATCCACAGTGCCAACCATGATCAGCCGCGACGGGCCGTGATAGACCCGCACCGGTGCGCGACGCGCCGGTTCCGCAGTATTGAGTCCCGAATTCAGGGACACGCGGGCAAATGCGGGCAATGAAGACGGCAGGCTCGAAGCGCTCGCGGGCGAGTCGAACAGCGATGCAGTGCTGGCCGTGGACGCCTCGATCGGTGAGCAGGGCACCAGCTTGCGCAAATGGCGCAGACGGCCGAACTGGCGAAAAGGCAACAGGCGGGCAAGGCGTTCCATGAGTGTCTCCGGGCGATTCAACGTTGGGACAGCTTTAGTCGGTGAAGCAGCGAGCGTTTGGGCCATCGAGCGGTTGGCGCAGTGAGTCAACGCAGCGAACGCGATCAAAACTCGCCGGGGCGGATCAGCCCGACAGCGATGCCCTCCAGTGCGAAGTCCGCACTGCCGGTCTCAACGAAAATGTTTTCGTAATCGGGATTCTCCGCAATCAGCTCGATGCCGTTCGGCCGCCGCTTCAGGCGCTTGACGGTGACGTCGTCGCCGAGCCGCGCAATGATGATCTGGCCGTCTTTGGCCTCGCTTCGTTTCTGCACCGCGAGCAGATCGCCGTCGAAGATGCCCGCGTCGCGCATGGACAGGCCGCGCACCTTAAGCAGGTAATCGGGCTTACTCGAGAAGAGCGCCGGATCGCACGCATAGTGCTGTGCGATATGTTCCTGCGCGAGGATCGGGCTACCGGCGGCAACCCGGCCGATCAGCGGCAGCGACAGTTGCATGATGCTGGCGTGCGGCAGCGTGAACTGATGCGGTGCGTCGTCTGGGCCTGCCAGTAGACGAATGCCGCGCGACGCGCCGGCCGCGAGTTCGATCACGCCCTTGCGTGCAAGCGCCCGCAAATGCTCTTCAGCCGAATTGGCCGAGCTGAAGCCCAGCTCCGCGGCGATCTCCGCGCGGGTAGGCGGAAAACCGGTGCGTTCAATGGCCCGGCGGATGAGATCGAAAACCTGCTGCTGTCGTGCGGTGAGTTTGGTCATAGCGCCACTGTATGGATGAACAGGTGGCTGTATTTTTATACAGTATCCGGCGCAATTCAAGCTTTACTTTAAGTTCGCGCGGTGCCGCGCTGCCGCAACGTCGCAAATCGACGTCGGAACGTTCCCTTTTTATGCCGCAACGCCTTGTCCGGCTGTCATTACCACTTTTGCGTATTAAAAAATGAAGAAACATTATTTTTAATGATGAAAGCCCTTCGATAGACTGGCCTTCCAGTCGCTCATGTGCACGTGACCCGACGCAAAACAACACCATACGCTGTTTCAGCGGACCAACACGCGGAGAACTTGGCATGAACCATCAGGACACGGGGCGGGCAGGCAGGACCCGAAAACTCATCGCGGCGCTCTCCTTCGGCGCGGCAGCCGCGCTCGGCGCGCTTGGTGCAGTGGGTCACGCGCAAGCCGCCGACAGCACGCTGCTGAACGTTTCCTACGACCCGACTCGCGAACTCTATCAGGACGTGAATCAGGCCTTCGGCAAGGAATGGAAGGCGAAGACGGGCGAGAGCGTCACGTTCAAGCAGTCGCACGGCGGTTCCGGCGCCCAGGCGCGCTCGGTGCTCGACGGCTTGCAGGCGGATGTGGTGACGCTCGCGCTGGCCTATGACATCGACGCCATCGCGAACAAGGGGTTGATCGACAAGGGCTGGCAAAAGCGCTTGCCGGACAACGCGTCGCCGTACACATCGACGATCGTGTTTCTGGTGCGCAAAGGCAATCCGAAGCACATCAAGGATTGGAACGATCTGACCAAACCGGGTGTGTCGATCGTGACGCCGAATCCGAAGACCTCGGGCGGCGCGCGCTGGAACTACCTGGCCGCGTGGGCGTATGCCGCGCATCAGCCGGGCGGCAATGACCAGAAGGCCAAGGAATTCGTCGGGAAACTCTACAGGAATGCCGGCGTGCTGGATTCGGGCGCGCGCGGCGCGACCACCAGCTTCGTGCAACGCGGCATCGGCGACGTGTTGATCGCTTGGGAAAACGAGGCGTTTCTATCGCTGAAGGAGTTCGGTCCGGACAAGTTCGAAATCGTCGTGCCGTCCGTGAGCATTCTGGCCGAGCCGCCGGTGGCGGTGGTGGACAAGGTCGTCGAAAAGCACGGCACGCGCAAGCTGGCCGAAGCGTATCTGAACTTTCTCTACAGCGAGCAGGGTCAGGAAATCGCCGCGAAGAACTTCTACCGTCCGCGTTCGAACAAGGTCCCGGCCGAGTTGACCGCGAAGTTTCCGAAGCTGAAGCTCTATACGGTCGACGATTCGTTCGGCGGCTGGGCGACCGCGCAGAAGACGCATTTTGCCGACGGCGGGGTGTTCGATTCGATCTATCAACCGCAGTAATACCGCCGACGTCCGCGCCGTAGCCGGCGTGGGCAGAGCGACGCGACACGAACGCGCGTCACCCGGAGCGCGCCCACTGGCGCGCTTTTGGCCGATCAGGACCAGACGGCCTGCAACACAAGCATCAACCTGAAAGAGTAACGAGCATGACGACGTTGACCTTCCGAAAGCCGAGCGCCTTGCCCGGTTTTGGCCTGACACTCGGCATCACGGTGGCTTATCTGAGCCTCGTGGTGCTGATTCCGCTCGCGGCAACCTTTCTCAAAACCGCGACGCTCGACTGGAGTCAGTTCGTGCGCGCCGTCAGCTCGCCGCGCGTGCTCGCCTCGTATCGGCTGACGTTCTTTTCCGCGCTCGGCGGCGCGTTGATCAACGCGGTGTTCGGCTTCCTGGTCGCATGGGTGCTCGTGCGATACCGGTTCCCGTTCAAGCGCATCGTCGACGCCGTGGTCGATCTGCCGTTCGCGCTGCCCACCTCGGTTGCCGGCATTTCGCTCGCGGCCGTGTACGCGGGCAACGGCTGGATCGGCCAGTTCCTCGAGCCGCTCGGACTGAAGATCGCTTTCACGCCGGCGGGCGTGCTGGTTGCGCTGACGTTCATCGGCTTGCCGTTCGTCGTACGCACGGTGCAGCCGGTGCTCGAAGAGTTCGAGCGCGAACAGGAAGAGGCCGCCGCGTGCCTCGGCGCATTGCGCTGGCTGACGTTTCGACGCGTGGTGTTGCCGGCCGTTTTCCCGGCGTTGCTGACGGGTTTCGCGCTCGCGTTCGCGCGTGCGCTCGGCGAATACGGCTCGGTCATTTTTATTGCCGGCAATGTGCCGATGAAGTCGGAGATCACGTCGCTGCTGATCATCACGAAGCTCGAACAGTACGACTATGCCGGCGCTACCGCTCTCGCCGTCGTGATGCTTGTCGTGTCGTTCCTGATGCTGTTGTTCATCAACACACTGCAGTGGTATTTGCAGCGCCGGACGAGCCGCGGCGGCTCGGGTCCGGCGCCGGCCGCGGCGAGCGTCGCAAGCATCGGCGGAGGTGTGCAATGAGCCGCCGTTCCACCGATCCCACAACCGGCGTGCAGGCGCACGCAGTGGCTGCGCCTCAGCAATTGGCGCGCGCGCCGCTGAACGTTGCGCGCCGGCCCGATCCGATCACCGAACCGCCACTCGTGCGCTGGATTCTGACCGGCATCGCGTTGCTGTTTCTCTCGCTCTTTCTCGTGGTGCCGCTCGTCGCCGTGTTTTATCAGGCGTTGAACAAGGGGCTCGGTTTCTATCTGGAATCGCTCGCCGATCCCGACGCGCTTGCGGCCATCAAACTGACGGCGATTACTGCCGGGATTGCGGTGCCGCTGAATCTCGTGTTCGGCCTGGCGGCTTCGTGGTGCATCGCGAAGTTCGAGTTTCGCGGCAAGGCGCTGCTGACTACGCTCATTGATCTGCCGTTCTCTGTGTCGCCGGTGATCTCCGGTCTGATCTACGTGTTGATGTTCGGCGCGCAAGGATGGTTCGGTCCGTGGCTGCAAGCGCATAACGTGCAGATCATTTTCGCAGTGCCGGGCATTGTGCTGGCGACCATCTTCGTCACGTTCCCGTTCGTCGCGCGCGAACTGATTCCGCTGATGCAGGCGCAAGGCAACGACGAAGAAGAAGCCGCGCATGTGCTCGGCGCGTCGGGCTGGCAGATATTTCGGCGCGTCACGCTGCCCAATGTGAAATGGGGCCTGCTGTATGGCGTGATTCTGTGCAATGCGCGGGCAATGGGCGAGTTCGGCGCGGTGTCGGTCGTGTCGGGCCATATTCGTGGCCAGACCGACACGATGCCGCTGCATGTCGAAATTCTCTACAACGAATACAACTTCTCGGCAGCGTTCGCCGTGGCGTCGGTGCTGGCCTTGCTCGCGCTCGTGACGCTCGCACTCAAGCTGCTCGCCGAGCGTCATATGTCGGCGGAACTGTCGGACGCGCGCGATGTGCCCGCGCACGCCGGTCCCGTCACGCTGCCTGCGGCCTTGTCGTCCGTATCTTCGTCAGCATCTCCGTCCGCCTCGTCGTCCGCTTTGCCGTCCACTGCACAGCCGCAAAAAACGCAAGCCTCGCAGCAACACCCGCTCAAGCAAGGAGAGCTGTAATGGGTATCACCGTACGTAACCTGCAAAAGCGCTTCGGCGATTTCGTCGCGCTCGATAACGTCTCGCTCGATTTTCCGCCAGGCGAACTGGTTGCGCTGCTTGGGCCGTCGGGTTGCGGCAAGACCACGTTGCTGCGCGTGATCGCGGGCCTCGAATACGCGGACGGCGGCCAGGTCGTGCTGCAAGGCCAGGACGTCGCGACGGTCGGCGCGCGTGAGCGCGAAGTGGGCTTCGTGTTCCAGCATTACGCGTTGTTCCGCCATATGACGGTGTTCGAGAACGTGGCGTTCGGGCTGCGCGTGAAGCCGAGGAAAGAGCGCCCGTCGGAAGCCGTGATCCGCGAGAAGGTGCATGAACTGCTCAAGCTCGTGCAACTCGACTGGCTCGCGCAACGGTATCCGTCGGAACTGTCGGGCGGTCAGCGCCAACGTATCGCGCTGGCTCGCGCGCTCGCCGTCGAGCCCAAAGTGCTGCTGCTCGACGAACCGTTCGGCGCGCTCGACGCCAAAGTGCGCAAGGAATTGCGCAGCTGGCTGCGGCGCCTGCATGACGATCTGCATATTTCGACTATCTTCGTCACGCACGATCAGGAAGAGGCGCTCGAAGTGGCGGATCGCATCGTCGTGCTCAATCGCGGACACGTGGAACAGGTCGGCAGTCCGCAGGACGTGTACGACCACCCGCAAACGTCGTTCGTCTATGAGTTTCTCGGCGCGGCGAACCGTCTGCATGGCAAGGTCGATGCAAGCGGTTTCGTCGTGGACGGCGCCGCGTTGCCGGTCGCGATCAGCACCGATTTCAGCGGTCCGGCTTTCGCCTATGTGCGTCCGCACGATCTGCAGTTGTATCCGCAGTCGTCGGGGCATCGCGAGGGTATCGTCGTTGATGTACGGCGCGTCGTGACATTGGGCGGCTCCGTGCGGGTCGAACTCGCGGGCCGCGAGGGCAACCTGCTCGAAGCCGAACTCGATCGTGAAGCGTGGCGCGATCTGCAACTGGCGGTCGGCGACGGCGTGACGGCGGTGCCGCGCGCGTTGCGGGTATTTCCCGCGCAGTGAGCGGCGACCGCTGCAAACACGACAGGATGCGATCCGATACCAACAATTCAACTCTCGCTGAACCGGACACTTCAAGATGAATTTCCAGCAACTGCGCTTCGTGCGCGAGGCCGTGCGTCAGAACATGAATCTGACCGAGGTGGCGAACGTGCTGTACACGTCGCAGTCGGGCGTGTCGAAACAGATCAAGGACCTCGAGGACGAACTCGGCGTCGACATTTTCATTCGACGCGGCAAGCGGCTCACGGGCCTCACCGAGCCGGGCAAGGCGGTGCATCAGCTGATCGAGCGGATGCTGCTCGACGCGGAGAATCTGCGCCGCGTCGCACGCCAGTACGCCGATCAGGACAGCGGCCATCTGGTGGTGGCGACCACGCACACCCAGGCGCGTTACGCGTTGCCGAAGGTGATTCGTCAGTTCACCGAGGTCTTCCCGAAGGTGCATCTGGCGCTGCGCCAGGGCAGTCCGCAACAGATCGCACAGATGATCATCAACGGCGAGGCGGATATTGGCATTTCGACGGAAGCGTTGGACCGTTTCCCCGATATCGTCACGTTCCCGTGCTATTCGTGGCATCACGTCGTGGTCGTGCCGAAGGATCATCCGCTGGTGGGCCGCCCGAATCTGACACTCGACGAAATCGCCGAATTCCCGATCGTCACGTATGACCAGGATTTCACGGGCCGCTCGCATATCGACCAGGCGTTTGCGAAAGCGGGCGCGCTGCCCGACGTGGTGCTGACCGCGATCGACGCCGACGTGATCAAGACCTACGTCGAGCTCGGCATGGGTATCGGCGTCGTCGCGGCAATGGCCTACGATCCGAAGCGCGACAGCGAACTCGTCGCGCTCGATACGCAGCATCTGTTCGAAGCGAGCACGACGCGGGTCGGTTTGCGCAAAGGCGCGTTCCTGCGCGCGTATGCGTATCGGCTGATCGAGATGTTCGCGCCGCAACTGACCGAGGCGGAAATCGCCGCGCAGTTGCGCGAGGCGGTTTAAGGGTTTTTTAGGCGCGCGTGGGCAGCGCATCATCGCTTACAATCGCCGCCATGAATACACCGACTTCCTCTCCTTCGTCCATCATTGCGCCGCTGCCGCGCATCGCCGTGCTCGCCACTGGCGGCACGATTGCGGGCGCGGCCGCGGACGCCACCAACACCTCCGGCTATCAGGCGGGCGTGGTCGGCGTCGAACAACTGCTGGCTGTGGTGCCGGCTTTGTCCACGGTGGCCCGGATTGCGCCCGAGCAGATTGCGAGCATCGACAGCAAAGACATGGCGATGCCGCTCTGGACCACGCTCGCGCAACGCATCAATACACTGCTTGACGCCGACGACATCGACGGCGTGGTCGTCACACATGGCACGGATACGCTCGAAGAAACCGCTTATCTGCTGCATCTGACCATCAAGTCCGACAAGCCGGTCGTGCTGACCGCCGCGATGCGGCCGGCGTCCGCTTTGTCCGCCGACGGTCCGCTCAATCTGCTGAACGCCGTGACGGTCGCGGCGAATTCCGGCGTGCGCGGGCAGGGCGTGCTGGTCGCGTTCAACAACAGGATTCACAGCGCGCGTGACGTGGTCAAGACGAGCACTTATGCCGTCGATGCTTTCCACTCGCCGGAGATCGGCGCGCTTGGCTGGGTGCAGGACGGGCGCGTCGAATTCCAGCGGAACGTGGTGCGTCCGCACACGCTCGCGACCGAGTTCGTGATTGGCTCGAACTGGCCGCATGTGGAAATCGTCGTGAGCTATGCCGGCGTGTCGCGCATTGCAGTGGATGCGCTCGTGACAGCTGGCGTGCGCGGCATCGTGGTGGCGGGCACGGGTAATGGTTCGATTCACGTGTCGCTCGCGCAAGCGCTCGCCGATGCCGCCTCGCAAGGCGTGGCGGTGGTGCGTTCGTCGCGCGTGGGCTCGGGGCATGTGATGCGCAACGGCGCGGCCGCCGACGACGCGCTCGGCTTCGTCAGCGCGGGCTCGCTGAATCCGTATAAGGCGCGCGTGCTACTGATGCTAGCGTTGGCCGCGGGAGCCACGGGGCCAGTCGCGCTGCAGAAGGCGTTCGATACGTACTGATGCTGCTCAACGTTCAATAGCAACGCGCTCAATAAAAAACACGGCGCTCGAGGTGGTTACTCGAGCGCCGTGTTGTCGCCGTGTTGTCGTTTACTGCCGTGTTGTGTTCGCGCGATGCGAGCCCGCGGGTTGGCTTATTGCAGCGCTGGAATCACCAGCACCTGGCCCGGATAGATCTTGTCCGGGCCTTTCAGCATCGGCGTGTTAGCCTGGAAAATCACGTCGTTTTTCGCGCCGCTGCCGTAGTACTTCTCCGCGATCTTCCACAGATTGTCGCCCGGCACAACCGTGTGGAACTGCGTGGGCGCCGCGGCGGGCGTGGTGACGCTCAGTTGATCGTCGACCTTGTCGACGTTCTGCACATTGCCGGCTGCGACCAGGATCTTGTCCTTGGTCGGCTGGTCCGCGGCTTCACCAGCCACGGTCACGGTGTGGCTCGTGCCGTCGTACGTGACTTGCAGGTCGGTTGCGTCGAGGCCCTGGCTGCGGATGTAAGTGGCGATTGCGTCGCCCGCGGTCTTGTTGAGCGCGGCAAGGTCGGGTGCGGCAGGCGCGGATTCAGCCTTGGCCGGCGTGGACGCGGCGCTGAACAGTTTTTCGCCGGCTTCCTTGATGAAACTGAGAATACCCATCGATCACACTCCTCATGTTGGTACGCAAGCATGCTTGCGTACGGGTTAAGCACTGGTTGCGATGCACGCGAATATCAGGCGCGAACGATCCGCGGAACCCGCATGCCGGGCCGAAGCGGCGCGAGCGTTCAAATGCATGCAACAGACTCACGAGTGTAGGAGAAAAGCCCGCGGCGATGTGTCAAGAAAGGTAGGGGAAAAGGCACGGAGTTGCAAGCAAATGCAAGCGAACGTGCAAGCCGGCGGCGCACATGATGAACCGCGGCATGAAGAGCAGAGTGTGTGGCGGAAAAAGCATGATGATGAAATCCGACAGCCGGACACCCGACGACGACGTCTGACCGACCAAGGCTTCCCCGGCGCCGCCGGGTGCCGCTGCGGACCCCACTTTGCCGCTCTCAGCCCAGAGCGGCACGATTTGCCCGTTCCGCCGCGATGCCGCGCGACGAACCGGGCGCCCCACCTGCGATTGCCGTGACGTCGACGAAGCAACGCTTGCGGCAATCTGTGTTACTGCGTTATTCACGTGTCGCTATGCAAGCGGCTGTGGCTAATCGCTGATCTCTGATCGCGAAGCCGCAACTCGCACAGCAACGCGTCAGGATCAAGCTGCCTTCGCCTCGCTATCCGGCGCTTGCGCGACTTCATAATTCGCCATGATTTCGAGTGCGCGAACCATCGCCGAGTGATCCCATGCCTTCCCGCCGTTCGCCGCGCACACGCTGAACAATTGCTGGGCGCTCGCAGTATGCGGCAGCGCGATGCCGAGCTTGCGCGCGCCGTCGAGTGCGAGGTTCAAATCCTTTTGATGCAGTTCGATGCGGAAGCCCGGATTGAACGTGCGCTTCGTCATGCGCTCGCCGTGCACTTCGAGAATGCGCGACGAAGCGAAGCCGCCCATCAACGCCTTGCGCACACGCTCCGGATCGGCGCCGGAGCGCGAGGCGAAGAGCAATGCTTCGGCCACCGCCTCGATGTTCAGCGCGACGATGATCTGGTTCGCGACCTTGCACGTCTGACCCGCGCCGTTCTCGCCGATCAGCGAGATATTCTTGCCCATCAGGTCGAACAGCGGCTTTGCTTGCGCGAAGGCTTTTTCCGGGCCGCCCACCATGATCGTCAGCGTTGCTTCGCGCGCGCCGACTTCGCCGCCGGACACCGGCGCGTCGAGATAATCCACGCCGAGTGCATTGATCTTTTTAGCGAACGCCTGCGTATCCAGCGGCGAGATCGAGCTCATGTCGATAACGAGTTTGCCCGCCGAGAGGCCGGCGGCAACGCCGTCGTCGGCAAACAGAACGTTGGCCACGTCAGGCGTGTCCGGCACCATGATGATGACGATGTCGGCGGCTTGCGCGACAGCAGTGGAATTGGCCACCACGTTCGTGCTCTTGCCCAGGTCTTCGGGCACCGGGTACGCGCCGTTCACGAACAGCGTGTGACCGCCCTTGATGAGGTTGCGCGCCATATGCGCGCCCATGATGCCGAGCCCGATGAAGCCAATCTTTGCCATGTGTCTGAATCTCCAGTGTTTCCAGTGTTGTTTGCTGCCCCTTTAGGGGGGGCTTCCTTCAACGCGTCATGCGCCTGATTTGACCGATGTCGTATTCAATACATCGCTCAAGCCGCGGCGTGCGCGGCGCCGCGCGTTTGCCCTGCGACGCTCTGGACCCAGCCGAGCCCGGCGGTGGTCGTCGTGCGCGGCTTGTATTCGCAGCCGACGTAGCCGTCGTAGCCAATCGAGTCGAGCAGGTCGAACAGGTACGGGTAGTTGATTTCGCCGGTGCCCGGTTCATTGCGCCCGGGGTTGTCGGCGAGCTGGATATGGGCGATTTGCGGCAGATTCTTTTTGATCGTCGCCGCCAGTTCGCCTTCCATCCGTTGCATGTGATAGATGTCGTATTGCAGGAACACATTGTCCGAGCCCACCGCGCGAATCACGTCGAGACCTTCGCTCGAACGGTTCAACGCGAAACCCGGAATGTCGTAGGAATTGCACGGCTCGACCAGTAGCTTGATGCCAGCCTTCTTCAATTCACCCGCTGCAAAACGCAGGTTATCGACGATAGTCGAGCGCACCTTGTCGGCATCGACGCCCGCAGTCGGAATGCCCACGAGGCAATTCAGTTGCGATACCTTGAGGGCGCTCGCGTATTCGATCGCACGGCCCACGCCTTCCCGGAACTCGCTCACGCGATCGGGCAGGCAGGCAATGCCACGCTCGCCGGCTTCCCAGTTGCCCGCGGGCAGGTTGTGCAGCACCAGCTTCAGCCGGTTCTGCTGAAGACGCTCGCTCAATTCGGCGATTTGATACGGATACGGGAACAGGAATTCGACGGCGTGAAAGCCCGCGTCCGCTGCGGCCGCGAAGCGGTCGAGGAACGGAACTTCGTTGAAGAGCATCGTGAGATTCGCTGCAAATTTCGGCATAGTGCGTAGGTCTCTTTGGTCGGTCAGTGGAAAAACTTCGTGAGACGATTGCAACGTGATCGTGCAATCGCGCTCACGCGATTGAAGTCCTAAAGCTCAATCGAGCATGCTGATCGCAGTCGGCGCGTCTTCGCGCTTCACGGCCAGTTCCTCGAACTCGTTGATCGCGTCGATCTCCGTGCCCATCGAGATATTGGTCACGCGTTCCAGAATCACTTCGACGATCACCGGCACGTTGAACTCGTAGAGCATCGACTGCGCTTTTTGCAGCGCTGGCTTGAGTTCTTCCGGCTTGAACACGCGAATCGCCTTGCAACCCAAACCTTCCGCGACGGCGACGTGATCCACGCCGTAGCCGTTCATTTCCGGCGAGTTGATGTTCTCGAAGCCGAGCTGCACGCAGAAGTCCATGTCGAATGCGCGCTGTGCTTGGCGGATCAGGCCGAGATACGAGTTGTTCACGACCACGTGCACGTACGGCAGCTTGAACTGCGCGCCCGCCGCGAGTTCTTCGATCATGAACTGGAAGTCGTAGTCGCCCGAGAGCGCGACGATCGGCCGCTGTGGGTCAGCGGCGCGCACGCCGAGCGCTGCAGGAATCGTCCAGCCGAGCGGGCCGGCCTGGCCGCAGTTGATCCAGTTGCGCGCCTTGTAGACATGCAGGAACTGCGCGCCGGCGATCTGCGACAGACCGATCGTGCTCACGTAGCACGTGTCGCGGCCGAACACCTGGTTCATCTCTTCGTAGACGCGCTGCGGCTTCATCGGCACGTTGTCGAAGTGCGTCTTGCGATGCATGGTCTGCTTGCGCTGCTGGCAATCTGCGACCCATGCGCTGCGATCCTTCAGCTTGCCGGCGGCCTTCCATTCGTTGGCGACTTCGACGAACAGTTCGAGCGCGGCCTTCGCGTCCGATACGATGCCGAGGTCCGGGCCAAACACGCGGCCGATTTGCGTCGGCTCGATGTCTACGTGCACGAACTTGCGGCCTTTCGTATAGACCTCGATGCTGCCCGTGTGACGGTTCGCCCAGCGGTTGCCGATGCCGAGGACGAAGTCCGACGCGAGCATAGTCGCGTTGCCGTAACGGTGCGACGTTTGCAGGCCGACCATGCCGGCCATCAGCGGATGGTCGTCGGGAATCGCGCCCCACGACATCAGTGTGGGAATCACCGGCACGCCGACCGCTTCGGCGAACGTGACGAGCAGATCCTCTGCGGCTGCGTTCAGCACGCCGCCGCCGGAGACGATCAGCGGCTTGTCCGAGTTGTTGAGCATCGTCAACGCGGCTTCGATCTGCTTGCGAGTCGCCTTCGGCTTGTAGACCGGCAGCGGTTCGTACGTGTCGATGTCGAACTCGATCTCGGCGAGTTGCACGTCGATCGGCAAGTCGACCAGCACGGGGCCCGGACGGCCCGAGCGCATCAGATGAAAAGCCTGCTGGAACACGCGCGGCACCAACGCCGGCTCACGCACGGTGACGGCCCACTTGGTGACGGGCTTGGCGATCGATTCGATATCGACGGCCTGGAAATCTTCCTTGTAGAGACGCGCACGCGGTGCCTGGCCCGTGATAGCCAGAATAGGAATCGAGTCGGCCTGCGCAGAGTACAAACCGGTGATCATGTCGGTGCCCGCTGGACCGGACGTGCCGATACACACGCCGATATTGCCGGGCTGGGCGCGCGTGTAGCCTTCGGCCATGTGCGAAGCGCCTTCGACGTGACGCGCCAGCACGTGGCTGATGTTGCCGGCGCGGCGCATGGCCGAGTAGAACGGATTGATGGCTGCACCCGGCACGCCGAACGCGGTGTCGATACCTTCTTTTTCGAGCACCAGCACGGCGGCGTCGACGGCTCTCATCTTGGCCATGAATGTCTCCTGAATGTCTGGGAAATTGGCTAACAAAGCTGTTGAAAGCACTTTAGGCCTGACGGAAAGGTTTGATAAGATCAGTCCGCGTCGCTTATTTCGAGACAAAAAGTATGGAATGGGGAAGGCGGCGCTAACGCTTTGTGTGGACCGGAGCAAGTGCTTTGCTTGTGGCCCGAGTAGCGCGCTAAAGCGCGAACTCGGGTCGACCGTTTTGCATGGGACCGGAGTAAGTGCTTTGCATGGGGCCGGAGTAACACGCTAAAGCGCGAACTCCGGCCGACAGCTAAAGCGCCAACTCCGGTCGACATAGGAGACGACATGGACCGCTTCAAGCAGATCGAAACCTTTGTGCGCGTCGCGGATGCGGGCAGCCTCGCGGCGGCTGCACTGGAGGAGGGCGTGTCGCCGGTGATTCTCGGCCGCCGCATCGACGCGCTCGAAAAGCGCCTCGGCGTGAAGCTGATGTACCGCTCCACACGGCGGCTCGTCGTCAGCGAAGAGGGCGCCGCGTTTCTCGAACGCTGCCGGGGGCTCCTGAGCGAATGGGATCAGGCGGAAAATGAACTGAGCGCCGGACGACGCGCGGTGAACGGCCACCTGATCGTGTCGGCGCCGGCCGCATTCGGCCGCAAGCACGTGGCGCCCCTCGCGCCAGCCTTTGTCGCCGACAAGCCGGAATTGCAGGTGTCATTCAATCTGACCGACCGCGTTGTGGATCTGGTGCGCGAGGGCTATGACCTGTCGATCCGTATCGGCGGCGCGGTCGATCCGAACTTCGTCGCGGTGAAGCTCGCCTCGAACCGACGCGTGGTATGCGGCACGCCCGACTATTTTCGCAAGCACGGTAAGCCGAAAACGCTCGAAGATCTGCCGCGCCACAACTGTCTCGCGTTCAATCTGCAAGGCGGCCAGAACCGCGGCTGGTACTTCCGCCGCAATGGCAAGCTCGTTACGGTGCGGGTCGGCGGCACGCTCGATTGCAACGACGGCGAACTGCTGCACCGCTGGGTATCGGAAGGGCTCGGGCTCGGCTGGCGTTCCACCTGGGAAATCCAGCAGCAACTCGCGCGCGGCGAACTGGAAACCGTGCTCGACGAATTCGCGCTGCCCGACTACGACATTCTTGCGGTCTATCCGCAACAGCGCTACGTGCCGGCCAGGGTGCGCTACTTCATCGATTATCTGAAGGAAGTTTACGCGAGCGAGGACTACTGGAACCGCCCGGCCTATTAGCGGGAGCGGTCGGCTCTTTTTGCCGATCGTTTTTTTGCGGGTGATTTTGCGGACCAGGCACGCAGCGGGAATAAACTCGGCGCATGGCCGGTTATGCGGTGTGAAGCGTCACGACGAACCGCACAGCGTAGCCGCACATCCCCCGGAGGGCCGAGGTGGTCCAGACCGATTCAGACGCCGTTCGCATAAATGGTGAGACCGATGCCGCGCAAAGCCGCCGTTTCCAGCAGCTCGTGCTGCCGCATCTGGACGCCGCGTACAACCTCGCGCGCTGGCTATGCGGCAATCCGAGCGATGCCGACGACGTCGTGCAGGAAGCGTTCATGCGCGCGTTCCGCTTCTTCGACACCTTTCGCGGCGATTCGGCGCGGCCCTGGCTGCTCGCGATCGTGCGGCGGACCTGGTACACGGAGTGGCGGCGGCGCGCGTCGTCGCACGAAACGGTCGAGTTCGACGACACGATGGACGACGCCGTTTTCGACGGCTGGAGCGCGGGCGGCGCCGATCCGCAGGCGCTGCTGATTCGCGACGAGGATACGAGGCGCGTGCACGAAGCGCTCGCGCTGTTGCCGGTTGAGTATCGCGAAGTACTGATCTTGCGCGAGCTGGAAGAGATGGGCTACCGCGAGATCGCGCACGTGGCCGATGTGCCGATCGGCACGGTGATGTCGCGGCTCGCGCGCGGGCGTCGCAAGCTGGCGGCGCTGCTCGCGGAGCCGCGCAACGGTTTGCCAGGAACGCCGCCGGGGCCGGTTTCGCGCGGCGCGCCGCGGAAGTCGCAGCAAGCCGCGGGGGGCGGGTCTGAGTCGGGGGCTGAATCGGCGTGTCAGGCGCGTTCCGGCACTGAGTCAGGTTTTCAAGACGACGCAGGAGGCCGACAAAGCGGCGCGGCGCGGGGTTCGCCATCCGTCATACCGACAGCCTCCGTGACGCCGCTTCGCGCAGTGGCCAATGCCCGGCCGCTCAACAACCCCGGCGGCGCTGCCGCCGGCAACGCTCAGGAGACGCCAGATGGACTGTAGCGAAGCGCGGCCGCTCCTCGATGCGAACGCCGATCATGAATTGCCCGCGCCGGATGCGCGGCGCGTGCAGCAGCATATCGAGAGCTGCGAGGCCTGCCGGCGCGAAAGCAAAAACCTTCACGCGATGAGCCGTGCGCTGCGCACGGCGCCTTATCATCGCGCGCCGCAGTCGCTGCGGGCGCGTATCGTGGCTGGTCTGCCGGACGCAGAAAGCGCTGACCCTACGACGACGGAAACGCCCGACGCGGTCGCCGCCGGCACGCTGCCGCAGCCGCGGCGTTCGCCCCGGTGGCGGTTCGGCTGGCTCGACAGATGGTTGAGCGGCGGGCGTCTTGCGCAAGGCGGCACGGGCGGGCCGGTAGCGTTCGGTGGTTCGGGGGGGCCATTCGCGTCAGGCTGGCTGGCGGCGCTGGTCGTCGCGCTGTGCGCCGTGGGCGTGGCTGTTACGCTGAACCTGCGCCGTCCCGCGGACTTCGCGCCGTTTGCGGACGAACTCGTCGCGAGCCACGTGCGCGCGCAGGTGTCGGGGCGCGACATCGACGTAATTTCGACGGACCGGCATACCGTCAAGCCCTGGTTCAACGGCCGGCTGGACTATTCGCCGCCGGTCGAGAATCTGGCGGCGAGCGGCTTTGCGCTGGAAGGCGGCCGGCTCGATTACCTTGCGCATCAGCGGGTTGCCGTGCTGGTGTACCGCTACCAGAAGCATGTCATCGACGTGTACGTTTTTCCGCAGTCCGTGGAAGCCCGCGCTGCGAGCGGTGCGGCCCCGGCGACGCTTGGCCGGGAAGGCTATTCGATCGCTCACTGGAACGCGGAAGGCATGACGTGGTGGGCCATTAGCGATGCGGCGCCGGATGCGCTTAGCGCGTTGGAGAAGGCGCTGACCGCGCGCCTGCAAGGCGGCAGCGAACGGACGGAGGCGGGCTCGTAGAAGCGGCCCGCAAACGGCGGACGGCTTGCCGGTTCGCGTATGCGGACAGCGGGAGGCAATCGTCTCGGCGGCGTTTTTGAGGCAGGACGCCCCGCGGTGGCCATCGCGTGATGAGCGAGCCCGGCTCGGCAAGTGCCCCTAAATCCTTGAAAACACGCCTGAATCACGTGACGGGACAATGCGGTGCCTTGCAACCCGGCCCCAACCGGGTTACACTCTTCGGCTTCTCACTTGCCACACCGGTTCAGACGCCCGGGTGGCTTCTATCCAAAAGTCAGCACAAGGAGTGTGTATGCGTCATTATGAAATCGTCTTTATCGTGCATCCCGATCAGAGCGAGCAAGTGCCCGCCATGATCGAGCGTTACAAGAGCACGATCACGTCGCACGGTGGCCAGATCCACCGTATCGAAGACTGGGGCCGTCGCCAACTGGCCTACATGATCGAGAAACTCGCGAAGGCTCACTACGTCTGCATGAACATCGAATGCGACCAGACCACGCTCGACGAACTGGAACACGCGTTCAAGTTCAACGACGCCGTTCTGCGTCATCTCATCGTCAAGATGAAGAAGGCCGAAACCGGCCCGTCGCCGATGATGAAGGAAGTGCAGCGCGAAGAAGCCAAGAAGTCGGCTGCTACGCAACCGTCCGAAGCGCAGGCTTAAGACACATTATTTAAGCTACCAGACCAAGCGTCACCCTCGTCAAAGGCTTCATGAACCGGCTGCAACTCAAGGCCAGCGTCGTCGAACGCGAAGCGGTGCGGTATACCCCCGCCGGCGTTCCGATTGCAGGCTGCACGTTGCACCACCGCACGGAAGTGGTCGAAGCCGGCATTGCCCGGCAAGTCGAACTGACCATGCAGGCGGTAGCCGCGGGCGAGGCGAGCGGTAAGCTGGAAAGCTGTCCGATGGGCGTGGAAACGCTCTTCACAGGCTTCCTGGCGAAAAAGCACCGCAACGCGAGAACTCTGGTATTTCACATCACAGCATTGCAGGACATTGGAAAGGACTGAACATGCCCCGCCCGACTGGTAAGAAATTCGACAAGCGTCGTCAGCAACAAAATCCGCTCTTCAAGCGCAAGAAGTTCTGCCGTTTCACGGCCGCTAACGTCGATCATATCGACTACAAGGACCTCGAAACGCTGAAGGACTTCATCGGCGAAAACGGCAAGATCACGCCGGCGCGTCTCACGGGTACGAAGTCGCACTATCAACGCCAGCTGGACACGGCAATCAAGCGCGCACGTTTCCTCGCGCTGGTGCCGTACACCGACCAGCACAAGGCCTAACCCGACGACGCGATAAGGAGCATCCGAATGCAAATCATTCTTCTGGAAAAAGTCGTCAATCTGGGCAACCTGGGCGATATCGTGAAGGTCAAGGACGGTTACGCACGTAACTTCCTGATCCCGAACAAGCAGGCTCGCCGTGCAACGAAAGAAGCGCTGGCTGAATTCGAGGTCCGCCGCGCTGAACTCGAAAAGACCGCCGCTGAAAAGCTGGCTGCCGCTCAGGCTCAAGGCGAAAAGCTGGCAGGCTCGACGGTCCAGATCGGTCAGAAGGCCGGTGTCGACGGCCGTCTGTTCGGCTCGGTCACGAACGCCGACATCGCCGAAGCACTGGTCAAGCAAGGCTTCGCAGTGGAAAAGGCGCAAGTGCGCCTGCCGGAAGGCCCGCTGAAGCTGGTGGGCGACCACCCGGTTCAGGTTTCGCTGCACACCGACGTGGTTGTGGATGTGACGGTGTCGGTGCTCGGCGAGCACGTTTAAGCCGACGCGTCCAAGCCGACCGCATCACGCATCAGATAGTATTGGCCAGGATGTTGCTGGCTGAAGGCAGGGGCCGGGCAACCGGCCCCTGCCTTTTTTGTGCCCGTCATTTTTGATTCTCCCGCTGGCCGCGGTCGCCCGATTCCACGATAATTCGTCTCCATGAACGCACCGTCCAAAGATCCCCAGCTCGAGTCGCTGAAAGTCCCGCCGCATTCGATCGAGGCCGAGCAATCGGTGCTGGGCGGCTTGCTGCTCGACAATGCGGCATGGGACCGCATCGCCGACTTTCTGTCGCAAAGCGATTTCTACCGCTACGATCACCGCCTCATTTTCGAGCACATCGGCAAATTGATCGCGGCCACGCGTCCGGCCGACGTCATCACCGTTTATGAAGCGCTCGGCACCGCGGGCAAGGCGGAAGAGGTCGGCGGTCTCGCCTATCTGAACGCACTCGCGCAGAACACACCGAGCGCCGCCAATATTCGCCGCTACGCGGAAATCGTGCGCGACCGCGCGGTGCTGCGCCGGCTGGTTTCCGTCGCCGACGAAATCTCGGCCGACGCGTTCAATCCTCAAGGCAAGGAGGTCCGGCAACTGCTGGACGAGGCCGAATCGAAGGTTTTTTCGATCGCCGAGGACGGCGCGCGCGGCACGCAGGGCTTCCTCGAAATCGGACCGCTGCTAACCCAGGTGGTCGAGCGGATCGACACGCTGTATCACACCGCCAATCCGAGCGACGTGACCGGCACGCCGACTGGCTTCGTCGACCTCGACCGCATGACCTCGGGCATGCATGGCGGCGAACTGATCATCGTCGCGGGGCGTCCGTCGATGGGTAAAACGGCGTTTTCGATGAACGTTGGCGAATACGTGGCCGTGGAGTACGGCTTGCCAGTCGCCGTGTTCTCGATGGAAATGCCGGGCTCCCAACTCACCATGCGTATGCTCGGCTCGGTTGGCCGGCTCGATCAGCACCGCATGCGAACGGGCCGTCTGACCGACGAGGATTGGCCGAAGCTGACGCACGCCGTGCAGAAAATGAGCGAGGCGCAGATTTTCATCGACGAAACCGGCGGCCTGAACCCGATGGAACTGCGCTCCCGCGCGCGCCGGCTGTCGCGCCAGTGCGGCAAGCTGGGTTTGATCATCATCGATTATCTGCAATTGATGAGCGGGTCGTCGTCCGGCGAAAACCGTGCAACGGAAATCTCCGAAATTTCGCGTTCCCTCAAGAGTCTCGCCAAGGAACTCGATGTACCGGTCATTGCTTTGTCCCAGCTCAACCGGGGTCTGGAACAACGGCCGAATAAGCGGCCGATCATGTCGGACCTGCGGGAATCCGGCGCTATCGAACAGGACGCCGACGTGATCCTGTTTATCTACCGGGACGAAGTGTATAACCCGGACAGCCCCGATAAAGGCACCGCCGAAATCATTATCGGCAAGCAGCGGAATGGCCCGATCGGACCCGTTCGGCTCACGTTCCACGGTCAATATACGAAGTTCGATAACTTTGCCGGCGCCCAGAATTTCTACAGCGAGTAAAGCGCAATCAGCGAAAAAAGCGGCGCCAAGGCAATCGGGCGTTGTAACGGCGCTTTGCAAAGTGCTACATCGATCCCGCAACGGTACAATATGGCGGTTTTATGTCAGCCATTATGTGACCAATTTTCGGGATCCCAATGTTCGGTCGATTCATGCCCACCGAGGGCAAGTTCTTTGATATTTTCAATGCGCACGCACAGTGCATCGTCTCTGCAAGCCGCGAACTCGAGCTGCTGATCGACAATCTGCAAGACGCCGAAACCCACAAACAAAACGTGCAGAAGGCCGAAAAGGCTGCCGACAAGCTCACCCACGAAACCATCGACCTGCTGCACAAGACGTTCATCACGCCGCTCGACCGTGATGAGATCCATAAGCTGATCACTACGATGGACGATATCCTCGATCTGATGGAGGACGTCGCCACCGCAATTTCCCTTTACGACGTTCAGTCGGTCACCTCCGAGGCGAGCCAGCTCGCGCACATCTGCACGGCGACTTCCGAGCGCGTGCAGTTCGCCGTCAGCCTGTTGTCGGATATGAAACAGGCCAGCCAGATTCTGAAAGCCTGCGAGGAAATCGACCGCCTCGAGTCCGAGGCCGACCGCGTGCTGCGCTCGGCTATGTCGAAACTCTTCCGCGAGGAAGACAACGTCAAGACCCTGATCAAGCTGAAAGCTATTTACGAACTGCTCGAAACGATCACGGACAAGTGTGAAGACGTAGCGAACATCATCGAAGGCATCGTGCTGGAAAACGCATAATGCAATCGATACAACTCGCTATCTGGGTCGTCGCCGGCCTGGTCGCCGTCGCGCTCGTTTTCGACTTCATGAACGGCTTTCACGACGCGGCCAACTCGATCGCCACCGTGGTGTCCACCGGCGTGCTGAAGCCCCAGCAGGCGGTGGCGTTCGCCGCCGCGTTCAACGTCATCGCGTATTTCGTGTTTCACCTGAAAGTGGCCGCGACTGTTGGCAAGGGCACAATCGATCCGAACATCGTCGATCATTACGTGATTTTCGGCGCGCTGGTGGGCGCGATCGGCTGGAACGTGATCACCTGGCATTACGGCATTCCGTCGAGTTCGTCGCACGCGCTGATCGGGGGGCTCGTGGGCTCGGCGCTTGCCAAGTCCGGCTGGGGCTCGCTCAATTTCGACGGCCTCATGAAGACGGTGACGTTCATTTTCGTTTCGCCGCTGCTTGGCTTCGTGCTGGGCTCGTTTTTCATGCTGGCGGTGTCCTGGATCTATTTCCGTACGCCGCCCAGCAAGGTCGACCGGCGGTTCCGGCGCCTGCAGCTTGTATCCGCCGGTTTGTACAGCCTGGGCCACGGCGGTAACGACGCGCAGAAAACCATCGGCATCATCTGGATGCTGCTGATCGCGACCGGCTATGCGTCGTCGATCGCGGAGGCGCCGCCGTTGTGGGTGATCGGGGGCTGCTATCTGTCGATGGGTGTAGGCACCTTATTTGGCGGCTGGCGAATCGTCCGGACGATGGGTCAGAAAATTACTAAGCTGAAGCCGGTCGGCGGCTTTTGCGCGGAGTCGGGTGGGGCGATCACGCTGTTCACGGCCTCGTGGCTTGGCATTCCGGTATCCACCACCCATACGATTACCGGCGCGATTGTCGGCGTGGGCGCGACGCAGAAACTGAGCGCGGTGCGCTGGGGCGTGGCCGGCAACATCGTCTGGGCGTGGATTCTGACGATTCCGGCCTCAGCGGCGCTCGCCGCCGCCGCCTGGTGGCTCGGGCACCGCTTGCTGTAAGTCACGGTTGCAGTGCGGACGCAAAGACCGTCCGCAGCCGACCACAACCCTACGACAAAGCTCTCAAAGCGCCCAAGCAGCACGCCGATCAGATCAGCGGCGTGCTGCCTCCATCCATCGGCACAATGGCGCCCGTGACATAGCTCGCGCGGCGGCTCGCCAGAAACAGCGCGACATCGGCGATTTCCTCCGGCTTCGCATAGCGTCCGAGCGGCACCTTGGCCTGCCCACGAGCCAGCGCTTCCGCGCTCTGAATGCCCTGCTGCGTTGCTTCCAGCGTGACCGCTTCTTCGACGCGCTCGGTCAGCGTCGCGCCCGGATTGATCGCGTTGATGCGAATGCCGTAGCGCGCGTAGTAGTGGGCGAGGCCGACGGTCGCCAGCATCAGGGCGGCGTTGGCGGCGCCGCCGGCGATGTGGATATCGCTCGCAATCTTCCCGCCCATACCGATGATATTGACGATGGCGCCCGGATCGCCGCCATGGCCCGATTTCGCGCGCTCGGCCATGCGGCGCAGCACTTCCTGCTGTGGATAGATGTAGGGGAAATACTTGGCTTCCATCGTGGCCCGGAATGCGTCGGCGTCGAGCGTTTCGGGGTCATAGCGGCGCGCCGCGCCCGCGCTGTTCACCAGCACGTCGATTGGGCCGACGGCGGCGCTGACTTCCTCGACGATGTCGGCGGCGCCGTGCGGTTCGTGCAGATCTGCGCGTGTGCGATGCACATGCAGACCTTCCTGTTTCAACTGTTCATAGGCGCGCGCCAGATTGGCGGGATCGCGCGAGACGATTGCAACCTTCGCGCCCTCCAGCGCAAAAGCCCGGGCGCACGCAAAACCGATTCCCTTGCTGCCGCCCGTGATCAGCACCACTTTTTCTTTCAGTCCGAGATCCATTATCGCCACCCGCTTCGGAAGAATACCGATGACGATAGCAGATCGGCGGTCGGTGTGTGCTCGGTGAGCCGCGATCGGAGAAGATTAATGAATGTGCCAGTCGGACGAGTCCGATTTGCATCATTCGTTGAGTGGGGACATCAGCGTGGCCTCGGTTGCCCGTCTCATTTGTGAAAAAGCGTGCGCGTCTGGGTTGCGCGGTTTTTCTGTGCTCAGTGTTAATAACTAAGGATAACGAAGTAATAAAAACGGAACCGACTTAATGCGCGCACTCCAAGTTCTTATAGAAAGTACTCGCGAGCCGAACTATCGCGTCATCGAAGCGCCGGTGCGTGTCGTTAAGACGTCCCGCAATGTTGGAGGCGGTTGATGTGCACGTGGCGGGCGGGGCGGCCAATGTGGTCGTCAACACGATCAATCTTGGCGCCCGGACCACGCTGCTGTCGGTCGCCGGCGACGATCAGGATGGGCGTGCCTTGCAGTCCTTGTTGGAGTCTCGCAACGTTCACTGCACGTTCCTGCGCGGCAAACCACCGTTAAGCTCCGCGTCATTTCAAGCAACCAGCAGATCGTGCGCGCTGACTTCGAACAGCGTCCGGATCACGAATCGCTGTTTCCCTGCCGCCGCACAAGCGAGCCACCTTTCCGTTAAAAATTCCCATTAGCAAAACGGGCAATCGGATCATCGCTAGTTTGTGAGGGCACGGGCATGCCTCGTGAGGCCGTCGAGGCTCGCATGATCTGCACGCTGCCATCGTCGGCTTGTGCCTGCGGCGTCTGCTGTGCCTGGCGCGCCTGACGTGCGGCAACAGAAGCGGGCGGTGGCGGTTCGAACGCATCGGCGGCGGCATCGATTGCGTCCGGTGCGCCAGAGGTTGCCGCCTGCGAAATCGCCGCGCGTGCGGCCGGGGTGGGCTGCCGTTGAGCTGAAGCGCTGCCGCTGGCGTCATAGGCACTTGCTTGAGCGGACGCAACTGGCACAGGCGACACCGCACCTGCTGCGCGCGCCTGAATCTGCGCCGCGCTCATACCGGGCGGCGGTGGTTCAAATGGATCCGCTTGCGGTGTCCGCGCGACGGCGATGGCCGCAGAAGCGGAGTCAGCGGTCGATGGCGCGTGCGGCGCGGCTGTCACGCGAGTGAGTGTCCGAGACGGCGAAGCACCTGCGGCATAGCCCGGTGCTGCCTTCGTCGCTGGCGGTGGTGCATTTGCCGCACTAGTTTGACCGCCTGCATATGCCACGGTCGCCGCCGTCGCCAGTCCCGCCGCACCTTCTTGCTGCGGCGCCGCAGCCTGATAGCTTGGCGCATCGAACGGCGCCGGCTTCGCGGCCGGGCCGGCCACGCGGCGGATGCCGTCAAAGCGCTTTGCCCAATACGGATTGGTCAAATAATCGAGCCGCACTGTGCCACCCGTCGACGGCGCATTGACAAAGCGCAGCTTGCCCACGTAGATGCCCACGTGCGAGTGCGGGCGACCGGTCGTGTTGAAGAAAATCAGATCGCCCGGCGCGATCCCGTCCGGTTCCACTGATTCGCCACGCCCGCTCATGTCGGCGGTCGTGCGCGGCAGGTTCACGGAAGCCGCGCGCGCGACGACATAGCGTACTAGGCCGCTGCAATCGAAGCCGCTATCGGGCGTGTTTCCGCCCCAGCGGTACGGCACGCCGACGAGGCTCATCGCCTGAATCGAGATTTCCTCGCGGCCGATGCTGTGATCCACGAAGTTCAGAAAACCCGGCGGCGGCGCGCGGTAAGCGCCGTTTGCCACGGCGAGCGAGCTTGCCGAGCCGCGCGACGACGTCTTTTGCGGCGCGCCGGCGCAGGCGGCGAGCAGCAGGACGGTCAGCAGCGAGAAGGCAAGTCGGCGCATGAAAAAGGAAAGCGGTAAACGCTCGTTTAAAGACGGACGATGTCCGGATGGTAGCCGGTGAAACGAAGGAGCGGCAAGAATTCTTGACAAATTACTTGAAGTTCATGCGCTAAGTGTTGTTCGCCAAAGACGCCGCGGCAATGAATGTGGCAATAAAAAAGCCGCGCCCCGGATATTCGGGGCGCGGCTTCGCATTAAGGCCAGGCGGCTGATTTCTTAAAGAATTTCCGACGCGTAATCCGCAAGACGCGAACGCTCGCCGCGCGCCAGCGTCACATGCCCGCTGTGAGCCCAGCCCTTGAAGCGATCGACAACGTACGTCAGACCCGAACTGCCTTCCGTCAGATAAGGCGTGTCGATCTGCGCGATGTTGCCCAGACAGATGATCTTCGTGCCCGGACCCGCGCGCGTGACCAGCGTCTTCATCTGTTTCGGCGTCAGATTTTGCGCCTCGTCGATGATCAGATACTTGTCGACGAACGTCCGGCCGCGCATGAAGTTCATGCTCTTGATCTTCAGGCGCGAGCGGATCAACTCCTGGGTCGCGGCGCGGCCCCATTCGCCCGCGGCGTCGTCGGTTTTCTGCAGCACTTCGAGGTTGTCGTCGAATGCGCCCATCCACGGCTGCATTTTTTCCTCTTCCGTACCGGGCAGGAAGCCGATGTCTTCGCCGACCGGCACCGTCGCACGCGTCACGATGATCTCGTTATAGCGTTTGTCGTCGAGTACCTGCGCGAGGCCCGCCGCGAGCGCAACCAGCGTCTTGCCGGTACCCGCCTGGCCGAGCAGCGTCACGAAGTCGATCTCGGGATTCATCAACAGGTTCAGTGCGAAGTTCTGCTCGCGATTGCGCGCCGTGATGCCCCACACGTTGTTCTTGTGGTGACCGTAGTCGCGCAGTGTTTGCAGCAACGCCGTCTTGCCGTTCAACTCGCGCACCAGCGCGTGAAACGCCGGCTCGCCGTTCTGCGGCTCGAGATACACAAACTCGTTGACCAGCATCGAGGGGCACAGCGGACCGGTCACGCGGTAATACGTGGTTCCAGTCTTGGTGTCCTGCCAGCTCTCCATGCCCTTGGCGTGCCTCGTCCAGAAGTCTTGCGGCAACGCGCGGATGCCCGAATACAGCAGGTCGCTGTCTTCGAGCACCTGGTCGTTGAAGTAGTCTTCGGCGGGCAGACCCAGCGCATGCGCCTTGATGCGCATGTTGATGTCTTTCGACACCAGCACGACCTGACGATCCGACCGGTCGCGCTGCAATGCGCGCACGACGCCGAGAATCTGGTTGTCGGCTTTGCCTTGCGGCAGACCTTCGACCGGCTCGATCGCGGTGAGCTTGGTCTGGAAGTACAGACGCCCGGACGCCTCGCGGCTGCCCAGACGCGCGAGCGAAATGCCGTCGGACATATTGCCGGCGTTCGCCACTAGCGCGTCCAGCGTGCGGCTCACCTGGCGAGCGTTGCGCGCGACTTCCGACATGCCTTTCTTGTGGTTGTCGAGTTCTTCCAACGTCATCATAGGCAGATAGACGTCGTGTTCCTCGAAACGGAACAGGCAGCTTGGGTCGTGCATCAGCACATTCGTGTCGAGCACGAAGAGCTTCTGGACGTCGGCCGGCTGGCCGGCCGTCCCACCTTTTTTCGTCGTGCCGCGTGCGGCGGGCGCGGCCGCGGGTGGGGTCGCCGCGGGTTGCTTTGCGCTCGGCGCACGTGCGATGGCCGGCTGCGGCGCCGCAGCGGGTGCGGAAGGCTCGGCTTGCGGACGGCTAGCGGGAACCGGTTGCAGCAGCGCTGCGGTTTGCTTGGTCTTGCGCCCGGAGCCCGACGCGCCGCGCGCCTGGGCGGCCTGGCCCACGACTGCGGACGCCGTAGCGGCAGCCGACGATGCCGGCACCGGTCGCAAGGTGGTCGCGGCATTGGCGGCATGCGCCATTGGCGTGGCGACGTTCGTGCGGCCGTAATCGGCCGACTCCGCGGATTCCCCTTCAGCCTGTTTCTTCGCGGCGGAGCGCGCCGGCGTGGCGGCTTTGGCCTTGTATTCGTCAGGTGGCAGGAGATTGCCGAGCTTGCTCGGGGGGGTAGGCAAAGGCATGGTTTCCCTCGAAATAATCGGGTCACATATCGTGCGCCGCCTGTCGCATTCTGCCGGTGCCGATGTTGCGCACGCAGTTTGCGCCCGGAGGCGCGCATTCGGTCTAGAGATGCCGGTTCGCCTGGTCTTCGATCGGCTCCTTAACGGAAACGCGCGGCCGAGTAAACGAACGGCTGCGCGCAATTAAAAAAGCCGCCGCCCCGGCGTACGGGACAAGCGGCTCGCCTACGGTACTCGCGTTGCGCCTGATGACTCGGACGGGCCCGACAAGTCGGGCAAAGCGGCCGTCAAGTCCGGCGCAGCGACGAAAGATTTGGGGTGGACAGGCACTCATTGCAACCCAATATAACGCGCCTCAAAGCGCTTGTACAGCCTCCAGAATTTCGTCGACATGCCCGGGCACTTTGACGCCGCGCCACTCCTGGCGCAGCACACCTTCACCGTCGATGAGGAACGTGGAGCGTTCGATTCCCCGTACTTCTTTGCCATACATTTTCTTCATTTTGATGACATTGAAGAGCGCGCACAGTTTTTCTTCCGGATCCGAAACCAGCGGAAAGGGCAGTTCGAGCTTTGCCTTGAAGTTCTCATGCGAGCGCAGGCTGTCGCGTGACACGCCGAGGATTTCCGCGCCGGCCTTTTTGAACTTCGGATACAGATCGCGAAACTGCAGACCTTCAGTCGTGCAGCCGGGCGTGTTGTCCTTCGGATAAAAATACAGCACCACCTTCTTGCCCCGCAGTTTGGACAGCGTGATCTCGCCTCCGGTAGCGGGAGCGGTGAAGTCGGGGATGAGTTGGTCGACTGCGATGGGCACGAGGTTCTCCGGTTGTTATGGCCGGCGCCGCCGTGTGAATCCGACACGGCGGCGCCGGCCTGGCATCGAGTTGGGGGGAGGGGCTACCGGTGCGCGCAGATTCTCGCGTGGCGGTTGGGTCGTCAGGGCCGGCGGCAGCCAGGCATCTCAATGCATATGTCAACAGAGTGCGTCAACTGAGCATGCCAACTGACCGGTCAGGGCTGGACGATCAGCTCGCCGGAGCGCCCTGGAATTTCGCCCCACGTAACAGGGTACGATGGCAGCGCGCCGCGGTCCAGCGTGACGTAGTAGTCGCCCATTGTCGCGAACGTGTGGCCTTGTGCGCGCCAGCCTTCCAGCAATTGTTCGAAGATCGGCGCGAGCTTCTGTCCTTCGAGTTCCGCATGCAGCGTGAACACCTGATCGTGCGGATTGTTTTCGGTGTGCTTCAGCATGAAGGCGGCTACGTTCCGCTCGTCCACGCCGTCGACGCCGAGCACTTCGTCGAGCGTGGGCAGCGTAGTGGGCATCTGCACATGCGCGAGCGTTTTGCCGTCGACGACCGGCAGATACGGCGAGTGGCCGCGGCCATCGGACGCGTAGTGCATGCCCCACGCGTCGATCTGCTCGAACGCATGCCCGTTCATCTGCCAGCCGGCCGCGCCATGCGTGAGCGGCGGCCCGCCGAAAATTTCGACGAAACGGTCGTGGCTTTTCTGCATTTGCGCCGCGGTCCACGCACGATCTTTCGAGCGCACGTTGTCCTGCCAGTACACGTGATCCCACGTATGAATGCCGCACTCGAAGCCGGCTTCGTGGATCGCGCGCATTTCCGCCGACGCCTTGGCTCCAATGTCCGGCCCCGGCAGCAGCACGCCGTACATCAACTGCTTGACGCCGTAATGTTCGACCACCGACGTGCGCGACACCTTCTGTAGAAAGCCGGGGCGCAGCACGCGGCGCATGGCCCAACCGGTGTGGTCGGGACCGAGGCTGAAAAGGAAGGTGGCGCGCGCCTTGAAGCGGTCGAAAATGCGCGCGAGATTCGGCACGCCTTCACGCGTGCCGCGCAGCGTGTCGACGTCGATCTTCAGGACAATACGGGCCAAGGATCGGCCCTTATTGCTGTTCGACGAGCGCGCGCGCGTCGCCGACGTGGCCGCGATACGCTTCGAAAATCTTGCGCAGCGCTTCGTCGAAAGTCGACTTCGGCGCCCAGCCGAGTTCCTGCATCGTGTTGTCGATCTTCGGCACACGGTTCTGCACGTCCTGGTAGCCCGCGCCGTAGTAAGCGCCCGACGACGTTTCGACGAGCTGGACGTTCTTCGCAGTGTCGGCGTATTCCGGGAATTCCGCAGCGAGCGCGAGCATCTTGTGCGCGAGTTCACGCACCGAGAAGTTGTTGGTCGGATTGCCGATGTTGTAGATCTTGCCCGTGGCGATGCTGTTCTTGTTCTCGATGATTTTCATGAGCGCGCCGATGCCGTCGTCGATGTCCGTGAACGCTCGCTTTTGCGCGCCGCCGTCGACGAGGCTGATGTTCTCGCCGCGCACGATGTGGCCAAGGAACTGTGTGACCACGCGCGAGCTGCCTTCCTTCGGCGTGTAGATCGAGTCGAGGCCCGGGCCGATCCAGTTGAACGGACGGAACAGCGTGAAGTTGAGGCCCTCCATGCCGTAGCCCCAGATCACGCGGTCCATCAACTGCTTCGAGCACGCGTAGATCCAGCGCGGCTTGTTGATCGGGCCGTACGACAGCTGCGATTCTTCCGGATCGAACTGCTCGTCCGTGCACATGCCGTAGACCTCGGAGGTCGACGGAAACACGAGGTGCTTGCCGTACTTCACGGCCGAACGCACGATCGGCAGGTTCGCCTCGAAGTCGAGTTCGAACACGCGCAGCGGCTGCTTCACGTACGTGGCCGGCGTGGCGATCGCGACCAGCGGGAGGATCACATCGCATTTCTTGATGTGATATTCGACCCACTCCTTGTTGATCGTGATGTCGCCTTCGAAGAAGTGCATCCGCTCATGATTGATGAGATCGCCGAGACGTTCGGTCTGCATGTCCATCCCGAAGACTTCCCAATCGGTCGTTTCGAGAATGCGTTTGGACAGGTGATGGCCGATGAAGCCGTTCACACCGAGAATCAGGACTTTTTTAGCGAAACCTTCGGTTTTCATGAATGACGGGGAGTTTGGATGAACTGGGCGAATTCGGCCGGCGTGACAACGGTTTCGGTGCCGTCGTGCTGATGCCGCAATTCGTGGATGGTGAGCGCGCGGCCGTCGCCGCATATCGCAAAAACGGCATTATCGCTTACGTGCAGGCCCGGCGGCAAATCTGAACGAAGCGCGCCGGGCGCCGCAAGACGCGCCCGCGCAACGACAAAACGCCGGCCGCCGACTTCGGTAAACGCGCCGGGATACGGCGGCGCGACTGCGCGGATCAGGTTGTAGACCTGCTGCGCCGGCTGGGTCCAGTCGATGCGGCCGTCTTCCGGCTTGCGCCCGCTGTAGTAGCTGCCGTGTGACAGATCGTTCGGCAGATGCGGCGCTTCGCCTGCGAGCAAAGCGGGCAAGACGCGCCAGAGCGTCTGCTCCGCGGCCACTGTGACCTTGTCGAACACCTGCGCGGCCGTGTCGTCGGGCAGGATCGGCACCGGCGTTTGTGCGAGGATCGCGCCCGCGTCGGGCTTCGCGGCCATTTCGTGCAGCGTCGCGCCGGTTTCGGTTTCGCCGTGCAGCACGGCCCAGTTCGTCGGCACGCGGCCGCGATACTTCGGCAGCAGCGAGCCGTGCATGTTGTAAGCGCCGCGTGCGGCGAGCGCGAGCAATTCCACCGGCAACATATGGCGGTAGTAGAACGAAAAGATGAAGTCCGGGCGCGCCGCGCTGATGGCCGCACGCAGTTCCAGGCTCTTTGGGTCGTTGGGTTTGACGACCGGAATGCCGTGTTCGGCCGCGACCGTTGCCACGCTGCCGAACCAGATGTTCTCGGTCGGGCTGTCTTCGTGGGTGACAACGAGCGCGACGTCGACGCCCCGCGCCAGCAGCACCTGCAGGCAGCGCACGCCGACGTTGTGATACGCGAATACGACGGCGCGCGGTTTCATCGGTTCGGACCCTCGTCGTGATGATCGGCGAGCGGCGCGGACTGAATGCCTTGAACGCTTTGCACGCCTTGCACGAGCGTTTGACGCGGCGTTTCGGCCACTGCCGTGCCGTCCCGCTGTTCGAGAATAGTCTGCACAAGATAGCGCGGACGTGCGCGCACTTGCTGATAAATGCGGCCAATGTACTCGCCGAGCAGCCCGAGCGCGAAGATGATCACGCCGAGCAGGAAGAACGTGATGGCGAACAGCGTGAACACACCCTGAACTTCCGCCCCGATGATGAAGCGGCGAATCAGCAGCAGCACGAACAGCGCCGCCGAGCCGAGCGACAGGATCACGCCGATGAACGACAGCCACTGCAGCGGCACAACCGAGAAGCCGGTGACCAGGTCGAAATTCAGGCGGATCAGCGAATACAGCGAGTACTTCGATTCGCCGGCGAAGCGCTCCTCGTGCGCGACTTCGATCTCGACCGGATTCTGCGCGAAGGTGTACGCAAGCGCTGGAATGAACGTGTTGATCTCGCCGCAGCGATTGATCGTGTCGATGATGTGCCGGCTGTACGCGCGCAGCATGCAGCCCTGGTCTGTCATCTTGATGCGCGTGATCCGCTCGCGCAGCCGGTTCATCGCGCGCGAAGCCTTGCGGCGCCACAAGCTGTCCTGGCGTTGCAGGCGGATCGTGCCGACGTAGTCGAAGCCTTCGCGCATCTTCGAAACGAGTTTGCCGATTTCTTCCGGCGGGTTTTGCAGATCGGCGTCGAGCGTGATGACGATCTCGCCGCGCGACTGCTCGAAGCCCGCGAGAATCGCCATGTGCTGACCGTAGTTGCCGTTCAGCAGGATCACGCGAGTCGTGTCGGGGCGCGCGCGGAACTGCTCGGCGAGCAGCGCGGCCGATTTGTCGCGGCTGCCGTCGTTGATGAAGATCACTTCATACGACGTGCCGAGCGCGTCGAGCGCTGGATAGAGTCGCACGAAGAGCTCCGCCAGCCCGGCTTCCTCGTTGTACACCGGAATGATGATCGACACTTCCGGTGCGGCGGCGCGTTGTTCCGTATAAATCATTTCCGCTTATTTTCCGTGTTGTTCGCAAATTTCGTTGACCGCGCGGCATACGCGCTCCACGTCGCCTTCATTCATCAGCGTGAAGAGCGGCAGCGTGACGTTCGTCGCGCCGAAACGCTCGGCGTGCGGGAACATGCCTTCTGTAAAGCCGCGCGCGCGGTAGAGCGAGAACAGATGAATGGCCGGATAGTGCACGCCCGAGCCGATGCCGCGTTCTTTCAACTGGCTCATGAAACCGGCGCGGTCGATGGAAAGTTTTTCGAGCGGCAGCGTGATCTGGAACATGTGCCAGTTGCTGTTCTCGAAGTCGGCGAACGGCAGGCCGACACCCAGCTTCAGTGCCGCGCCGCCTTCCAGCCCGTCGAAGTATGCGCGCACGAGTTTCTTGCGCTGCGCGAGGAAGCGTTCCAGATGCGGTAGTTGGCCCAGGCCGACACGTGCGGCGACGTCCGTCAGGTTGTACTTGCCGCCGAGCACGTCGCAGTCCATGCCGTCAAAACCCGTGCGCGTGATGCCTTGTAGCCGGTATTTCTGGGCAAGGACGGCTTCTTCCTCATTGTTCAGCACCAGCGCGCCGCCTTCGATCGACGTGAGGTTCTTGTTCGCGTGGAAGCTGAACGAGACCATGTCGCCGATCGCGCCGATGCGCTTGCCGTTCCACGTCGAGCCGAACGCCTGCGCGGCGTCTTCCACCACGCGCAGCTTGTGCGCGCGGGCGATCGCATAGAGACGGTCCATGTCGACGGGCAGGCCGGACAGGTAAACCGGAATCAGCGCCTTGGTGCGCGGCGTGATCGCCTTCTCGAGCAGGTTCAGGTCGATGTTGCGCGTGACTGGATCGATGTCGGCAAACACCGGCGTCGCGCCGACTTCATAGATCACGTTGCTGGTCGAGACCCAGGAGGCCGGCGTCGTGATCACTTCGTCGCCTTCGCCCACGCCGGCAATGCGCAGCCCGATTTCGAGCGTCGCCGTGCCGGAGTTGAAGGTCCGCACCGGACGGCCGCCGCAGAACTCGGACAGCGCCGCCTCGAATTTCTGATTCTGCGGGCCGGTGGTGATCCAGCCGGAGCGCAGGACGTCGGCTACGCCGCGAATCGTTTCTTCATCGATTTCCGGTTTTACGAACGGCAGGAACGGCAGAGACGGAACGGTTGACTGGGTCATGAATGCTTCGCTCGATCGAAAGGGCCGCGGCCCGAAGGGCGCAGTCGACACACACTACGCGCAAATCCAGGACAAGGCTAAAAAGGGTGCAAACCGCGGAGCATACCGCGATCAACCTTACGTTTTGCTTGGTCGGCATGGATGCCGGCTTACGTTATCTTTGCGGCAGCTTTGCCGCGGCGCGGCTAGCTGCGCGCGAGGATCACCACACCGAGCAGGATGACGCCGATGCCGACCAGCTTCTGCACCGACAGCACTTCACCGAACAGATACCACGCCGCGAAAGCGTTGACGATATAGCCGAGCGACAGCATCGGATACGCGATCGACACATCCACGCGCGACAGCCCGATCACCCAGACCGCAACGCTGATCACATAGCAGGCGAGGCCGCCGATAATCGGCGGCTGCGTCGCAAGGCGAAAGGCGATGGGCACGATGTTCGCACGGGTGAATTCGAAGTGTCCAACGGCATTCGTTCCGGCTTTGAGCAGCAACTGCGCGCCTGCGTTCAACGTGACGCCGGCGAGGATACAAAAGAGGGAAATCGGGTTCATCGAATGATCAGATCCTGATATGGGGTCATTGTTGTGGTTTTTCTACCGGCGCGGCCGCTGCGCCCGACGCCGGAAGCGGCTTCATCACGACGACGCGGCGGGAGTCGCGGGCGATCACCTGCATCGGCAAGCCTTCCTTGAGAAGCCGGTCGTAGGTCGACGGCGGGATCAGCGCCAGCGCGTAGCGATCCGCCTTCCAGCGCTCGATCCACGCATCGACCGACGGCAGCCATTTCTGCGGCTCCACGGACACGCCGAACGCCAGCTCGTCCGGATGCTCGACCATGGTCATCGTGTGGCCGACGTAGAACGGCATTGTGTGATCGAGTACGCCGACCGAGTAGAAGGGCGTGTCGGCCGGCAATTTCGCCATCTGCGCCTTGATCGCGGGCGCGAGCGGCGCGCCGGAACTGAGGCGGCCGAAGATGTCATGACCGATGCCCGCGATCGTGCCGAGCAGCAGCCACGCCGCGCCGAAACTGGCGATGGTAGCGAGACTGCCGGCGCGGCTGCGGCGATTCAGCCAGAGCGCGGCGAGCGTCAGTGCGAAGGCGACGGCGAGCGCCGCAAGAACCCAGGTGCGGTACTCCGCATAGAGTTCGGCGGGATTGCGCTGGGTGCCGAAGCGCGGCAGAAACAGCGCGGCGAACGCGGCGACTACGAGAAACAGTGCATAGCCAGCCAGGTGGCGGCGCAACTGGTCGCGCGTGACGAGCGGCAGGTACATGCCGATCAGCAGCGCAATGGGCGGCGCGATCGGCAGTGTGTATGAGAGCAGCTTCGAATGCGACGCGCTGAAAAACAGGAAGATGAAGACGGTCCAAACCAGCATTATCGTGACCGGCGCAAAGCCATTCGGCTGGCGCGGCAGGCGCCATGCGTGACGCACGCTTTGCACGGTTACCGAAAGCCACGGCAGGAAACCGATGATCAGCACCGGCACGAAGTAATAGAACGCCCCCGGCCGGTTCTGCTCGGGCGTCAGATAGCGCTTGAACTGCTGAACGATAAAGAAGAAATTGAGGAATTCCGGATTGCGCTGCTGCACCAGCACGAACCACGGCGTGACGATCGCGAAGAACACGATCACGCCGCCGATTAGATGCAGGCGTTTCCACAGCGCCCAATCGCGAGCGATCAGCGTATAGAGCACCAGCACGGCGCCCGGCAGTATTACTCCGACGAGGCCCTTGGACAGCACCGCGAGCGCCATCGAGCCCCAGCACACCCACATCCAGCCGCGTACGCACGAGGTCTTCAGATCGGGGCGCTGCGCGAGCAGCAATGCACACAGCGTCAGCTCCATCCAGAACGACAGGCCCATGTCGAGCGTGTTGAAGTGGCCCATCAGGTTCCAGTACGGCGAGGTCGCCAGCACGAGCGCCGCGAACACGCCCGTCGCCGCGTTGAACACGCGCGCGCCGGTGAAGCCGATCAGCAGCACGCCGGCAAAGCCCGTGAGCGCAGTGTAGAGCCGTGCCTGCCATTCGCCGATGCCGAACCACGCGAACGTGAGCGCGTTCGCCCACGTTTGCAGCGGCGGCTTCTCGAAGTACTTATAGCCGTTGTAGCGCGGCGTGATCCAGTCGCCGGTGACGAACATTTCGCGCGCCATTTCGGCGTAGCGCCCTTCGTCGCTCGGCAGCAGATGGCGCCAGCCGAGCGGTACAAACCAGATGACGGCAAGGGCCAGCACCAGCAGCAGGATCGTGGTGCGGTTGAGCGGTAGCCTCGACGGCGTATCGTTCATGAATTTAAACCTTTCTGGCGACGCCGCATCGGCGGCGCTGCGTTGTTATTCGGAAATGGCGGCCGCCTACGCCCGACGGCCAGTTCTGTGCGCTCATGCGCAGCGGGCTTCGTGCGCCGTTGCTTATGCGTTGCGTGCCCCGGTGATCCGCCGCCGGCATCCGCGGCGACCGCCCAAACAGTTCGCGTACTCATGACGATGCATGCCGCAATCGCGCGTATTGAGCTGCCGGCATGGCGCCGATGGCGCGCAGTGTACGTGATCGTGCGTGACGCGGCGAGGGCGGGCGGTGCGTCGGCATCGACCTTGAACCGTCGCGCCGCCGCCGGGACCAGCCGCGATTACCGGTTCGGCACGCGCTACGCTTCGATCAGCAATGCGGCCGCGACCTTGCGGCCCTCGGCCATCAGAATGTTGTAGGTGCGGCAGGCGGCCTTGAAGTCCATGGTTTCGACGCCGATGCGTTTAGCGGTGAGCGCGGCGGTCAGCCGCGGATGCGGAAAGCGTAGCCGCTCGCCGCTGCCGAATATCACCACCTCGGGCGCGGGGTCCACCAGCATGGCGAAAAGTTCGGGGCTCAGTTGCTCGAAGGACGAAACAGGCCAGGCAATGACTGGCGTTTCAGGCAGCACGAGGAGGCTGCCCGAATGACGCACGAGGTTGATTTCGACATAGCCGGCGCCGTAGCCGGTCACAGTGTTGAGGGCGCCGCTGGAATCCTGATGTAATTTCAAATTCGTTTTCCGAAATCGTCGCGAGACATCATGCGTGTTGGCGGCCTGATCGGGGAAATGCGAACAGGGCGGTCAGACGCGAGTGGGACACGAGAGGGCCGAAAAAGCTCCCGTTGCGGTTGGTGCATTGCGGAAGTCGGCCAAAATCCGCTAAATTATAACTTTTTAGCCGCCCAGCGGCGCCCTCCGCTCACCGCCGCCATAAGCCGCGCTGACGATCCGGGGGCGGGCCCATCGGCTACCTGCCCTGGTTTTGCCCGCTTTCGTCCACTTTTGTTCCGCTTTTTGTCTGCTTTTGTCACTTTCGCTGCTGCCCGGCGCAATTCGCCGCGAAGCGCTGAACAGGTTCAGCAAGGGCTTCAAGAAGTGGCTGCAAAGGGCGGCCTCGATCTGGGCCCACCGCGTCCGGTTTCCAGTCCCGGCGAATCTGCCCCGCGCGTAGCGTTGCGCGTTGACTAGTCTGTCGGCGCTTTTTCGCCCAGGCTCGAGGCCCCAGCCCTAAGCCCTAAGCCCTAAGCCCCATTAACCAGGATGAAGTGCCCGCCGTGAAACCGATTCTCAAATCCAACAAGTTGTTGAATGTCTGCTACGACATTCGCGGGCCCGTCCTCGAACATGCGAAACGGCTTGAAGAAGAAGGCCACCGCATCATCAAGCTGAACATCGGCAATCTGGCGCCGTTCGGTTTCGAGGCGCCGGACGAAATCATTCAGGACATGATCCTGAATCTGCCGGGCTCGTCTGGCTATTCGGATTCCAAAGGCGTGTTCGCCGCGCGCAAGGCGATCATGCATTACACGCAGCAAAAAGGCGTGCATGGCGTCGAGCTGGACGACATCTACATCGGCAACGGCGCGTCCGAGCTGATTGTGATGGCGCTTCAGGGGCTGCTCAACGACGGCGACGAGGTGCTGCTGCCCGCGCCCGACTATCCGCTGTGGACCGCGGGCGTGAGCCTCGCGGGCGGAACGCCGGTGCATTACATCTGCGACGAAGGGAACCGCTGGATGCCGGACCTCGACGACATCCGCGCGAAAATCACGCCGAACACGCGCGCGCTCGTCGTCATCAACCCGAACAATCCGACCGGCGCGCTCTATTCGGACGAACTGCTGCTCGGCCTGATCGAAATCGCGCGCCAGCACGGCCTCGTGATCTTCGCCGACGAGGTCTACGACAAAATCGTCTACGACGGCAAAACGCATACGTCGATGGCGGCGCTCTCCGAAGACGTGCTGACCGTCACGTTCAACAGCCTGTCGAAGAGCTACCGCTCGTGCGGCTATCGCGCGGGCTGGATGTTCATTTCGGGCCTGACTGGCGAGAACCGCCGTCACGGTAAAGACTATTTCGAAGGGCTCGGCATTCTTGCGTCGATGCGCCTGTGTCCGAACGTGCCCGGCCAGTACGCGATCCAGACCGCGCTTGGCGGCTATCAGAGCATCAACGACCTGATCATGCCAAGCGGGCGCCTCTACAAACAGCGCGAACTCGCCTACGACATGCTGACGTCGATTCCCGGGGTAAGCTGCGTGAAGCCCGAAGCGGCGCTGTACATGTTCCCGCGCCTCGATCCAAAGGTTTATCCGATCCAGAACGATCAGCAGTTCATTCTCGATCTGTTGCTGGAAGAGCGCGTGCTGCTCGTGCAGGGCACGGGCTTCAACTGGAAAACGCCGGATCATTTCCGCGTCGTGTTCCTGCCGAACGTGGACGACCTCGCGGATTCCATCAACCGGATCGCGCGCTTTCTCGACGGTTATCGCAAACGTCATACGGCCTAGCGCACAATGTGGTGCACGGCGCGCCACACCGATATCCGTTTCCTTGTGAGAAAACGCCGGGCCGCCCCCAAGTTTTCTCGCCCCCTCGGGGGGCCTGGCGCGAAGCGCCAGGGTTGGGGGCACTTGAAAACGCCGGGCCGCCCCCAAGTTTTCTCGCCCCCTCGGGGGGCCTGGCGCGAAGCGCCAGGGTTGGGGGCATTTGAAAACGCCGGGCCGACCCCAAGTTTTCTCGCCCCCTCGGGGGGCCTGGCGCGAAGCGCCAGGGTTGGGGCACTTTTTAAACATCTATTCGACGACACGCTGCATGGAACCGATCAAAGTTGGACTGCTGGGCTTCGGCACGGTAGGCAGCGGCACCTTCACGGTACTGCGCCGCAATCAGGAAGAAATCAAACGCCGCGCGGGCCGCGGCATCGAGATTGCGCGCATTGCCGTGCGTAATCCCGCGAAGGCGACCGCGGCTCTCGGCGCCGACGCCGCCAGCGTCGCGCTGACCGACGACTTCAACGCGGTGGTCGACGATCCGTCGATCGACATCGTGGCGGAGATGATCGGCGGCACGGGCGTCGCGCGCGACCTCGTTCTGCGCGCGATAAGAAACCGCAAGCACGTGGTCACGGCTAACAAGGCGCTGCTCGCGGTGCACGGCACGGAGATCTTCGAAGCGGCACGCGCGAACGGCGTCATGGTGGCTTTCGAGGCGGCGGTCGCGGGCGGTATTCCGATCATCAAGGCGCTGCGCGAAGGGCTGACGGCCAATCGCATCCAGTACATCGCAGGCATTATCAACGGCACCACGAACTACATTCTTTCGGAAATGCGCGACCGCGGGCTCGACTTCGCGACTGCGCTCAAAGCCGCGCAGGAACTCGGTTACGCCGAAGCCGATCCGACCTTCGACATCGAAGGCGTGGACGCCGCGCACAAGGCAACGATCATGAGCGCGATCGCGTTCGGCGTGCCGGTGCAGTTTGACCGTGCTTACGTGGAAGGCATCAGCAAGCTGGCGGCGATCGACATCAAATACGCCGAGGAACTCGGCTATCGCATCAAGCTGCTCGGCATCGCGCGGCGCACCGACAAGGGCATCGAACTGCGCGTGCATCCCACGCTGATTCCGGAAAAGCGCCTGCTCGCGAATGTGGAAGGCGCGATGAACGCGGTCGTCGTGCACGGCGATGCAGTCGGCGCCACGCTGTATTACGGCAAGGGCGCGGGCGCGGAGCCGACGGCGTCGGCCGTGGTCGCCGATCTGGTCGACGTGACGCGCCTGCATACGGCTGACCCCGAGCATCGCGTGCCGCATCTGGCTTTCCAGCCGGACCGGTTGTCGAGCACCCCGATTCTGCCTATCGACGAAGTGACGAGCGGCTATTACCTGCGTCTGCGTGTAGCGGACGTGACCGGCGTGCTGGCCGACATCACGCGCATCCTGGCCGATAGGGGCATCTCCATCGACGCGTTGTTGCAGAAGGAATCGGAGCAGGTCGACGCGAACGGCAAGGGCGAGACCGACATCATCCTGATTACGCACGAAACGGTTGAAAAGAACGTCAACGTGGCGATCAGGTCGATCGAAGCGTTGCAGACCGTTGTCTCGCAAGTCACGAAGCTGCGCATGGAAGCGCTGAACTAGGCCGAACTATGAACTATCTCTCCACGCGCGGCGCCGGAGCCGGCGAGCGCCACACCTTTTCCGACATCCTGCTGGGCGGTCTGGCAAAAGACGGCGGCCTGTATCTGCCGGCCGAATACCCGCGTGTCAGCGCCGACGAACTCACGCGTTGGCGCGCGTTGCCGTACGCGGACCTCGCATTCGAGATCCTGTCCAGATTCAGCGACGATATTCCCGCTGAAGACCTGCGCGCGCTCACCCGCAAGACCTACACGGCGCAGACCTACTGCAACGTGCGCGATGACGAAAGCGCGGAGCAGATCACGCCGCTGAAAACGCTCGGCATCGAGAACGGCGCGCCGCTGTCGCTGCTGGAACTGTCGAACGGTCCGACGCTCGCGTTCAAGGACATGGCGATGCAACTGATCGGCAACCTGTTCGAATACGCGCTCGCCAGGCACGGCCAAACGCTGAATATTCTCGGCGCGACGTCGGGCGACACCGGCAGCGCCGCGGAATACGCAATGCGCGGCAAGCAGGGCATTCGCGTCTTCATGCTGTCGCCGCACAAGAAGATGAGCGCGTTCCAGACTGCGCAGATGTACAGCCTGCAGGACCCGAACATCTTCAACATCGCGGTTGAAGGCGTGTTCGACGACGCGCAGGACATCGTCAAGGCCGTCTCGAACGATCACGCGTTCAAGGCGAAGTACAAGATCGGCACGGTCAACTCGATCAACTGGGCGCGCGTCGTCGCGCAGGTCGTGTACTACTTCAAGGGCTATTTCGCCGCGACGAAGTCGAACGACGAGCGGGTGTCGTTCACGGTGCCGTCGGGTAACTTCGGCAATGTGTGCGCGGGTCACATCGCGCGCATGATGGGTCTGCCGATCGAGCAACTCGTGGTCGCGACCAACGAAAACGACGTGCTCGACGAGTTCTTCCGCACCGGCATCTACCGCGTGCGCAAGGCCGCCGAGACTTATCACACGAGCAGCCCGAGCATGGATATTTCGAAGGCGTCGAACTTCGAGCGTTTTGTGTTCGACCTGCTCGGCCGCGATCCTGCGCGCGTGTTGCAACTGTTCCGCGACGTCGAGGAAAAGGGCGGTTTCGACCTTGCGGCGAGCGGCGACTTTGCTCGCGTGAAGGAATTCGGTTTCGTGTCGGGCAGCAGCAGCCACGATAGCCGCGTTGAGACGATCCGCGATGTGTTCCAGCGCTACGACACGATGATCGACACCCATACGGCCGACGGCCTGAAGGTGGCGCGCGAACATCTGCAACCGGGCGTTCCGATGATCGTGCTCGAGACCGCGCAGCCGATCAAGTTCGGCGAGACGATTCGCGAAGCGCTGTTGCGCGAACCAGGGCGTCCGGCTGCGTTCTCGGGGCTGGAGTCGCTGCCGCAGCGTTTCGAAGTCCTGCCCGCGGACGCGCAGCGCGTGAAGGACTTTATCGTGGCGAACACGGGGGCGTAATTCTCCTGAAGCGCGTGAATTTCGTGCGGGCCGGCGGCCCGCGCGAAAGCTGAGTCGGCACTACGCGATCCACGTTGCAATTCCCGCTGCGCGATCCAGTTGACACTGGATACGACCGAAAGGCGCTTGCCGCAGCCGCGCGCGGTGAGCGCCCAAAAACCCGGCAAAAAACCGGGAAAACCCTTCATAAGCGCAGGGCCGACAGGGCGCCGCCATCGACCGCTACAATGTTGTTTTAATCTGCGGCTTCGAATCAGATGTCCACACCCACCCCCCGCGCTCCGATGCTCGCTACCGCCGAAGCATTGGCGACACTGCTGAACGCTGCGAGCCCGGTCGTCGGCACCGAATCCATTCCGACGCTCGAAGCGCTGGGCCGCGTGCTTTCGGCCGACGTCGTGTCGCCGCTCGATGTGCCGCCCATGAACACGAGTTCAATGGACGGCTACGCGATCCACGCCGCCGACGTGACGACCCACGGCAATCGTCGGCTGCCGGTCTCGCAACGCATTCCCGCCGGTCACGCACCGGAGCCGCTGGCGCCGGGCACCGCAGCCCGCATTTTCACCGGCGCAACGGTGCCGCCAGGCGCCGACGCGATCGTAATGCAGGAGCAAACCGAAGCCGCCGGTGACGAAGTCACCATTCTGCACAGTCCTAAATCCGGCGAATGGATCACCGTGCAAGGGGCGGACATCCGCAGCGGCTCGGTCATCCTCCCGGCGGGAACGCGGCTCACGCCACAGGCGTTGGGGCTCGCTGCGTCGGTCGGTTGCGCCGAACTCGAAGTGCGCCGGCGAGTGAAAGTTGCCGTTTTCTTCACCGGCGACGAGTTGACCATGCCAGGGGAGCCGCTGAAGCCCGGCGCGATCTACAACTCGAATCGCTTTACGCTGCGCGGATTGCTGGAGAAGCTCGGCTGCGAGGTCAGCGACTTTGGTATCGTCGCCGACCAGCTCGATGCGACGCGCGCCACGCTGCGTGGGGCTGCGCACGCGCACGATCTCATTCTGACCTGCGGCGGCGTGTCGGTCGGCGACGAAGATCACGTGAAGCCGGCTGTTGAAGCGGAAGGGCGCATCGCGATGTGGCAAATTGCGATGAAGCCCGGCAAGCCGCTCGCGTTCGGCGCTGTTCGGCGCGGCGCGGGCAGTGGCAACGCCGGACCGGCTGGCTTCGCATCAGCCTCCGCCGAGACGTTTTTTATCGGTCTGCCCGGCAACCCGGTTTCGAGTTTCGTAACCTTTCTGCTGTTCGTGCGTCCATTCGTTTTGCGTTTGGCCGGCGTGCAGGCCGTCGCGCCGCGTGCGTTGTCGCTGCGCGCCGACTTCACGCAGAGCAAGGCGGATCGCCGCAACGAATTTCTGCGTGCGCGCATCAATTGCGCCGGTGGCCTCGATCTGTTCCCGAACCAGAGTTCGGCGGTGCTGACATCGACGGTATGGGGCGACGGCCTCATCGACAATCCGCCAAATCATGCGATCAGCGCCGGCGAAACCGTGCGCTTCATTCCCTTTTCTGAATTGCTGAATTGAGGCCGGCAAAGCCGGCAGCATCCGATGAAGATTCAACTCCGATATTTTGCGAGCGTGCGTGAAGCGCTCGATCTGGCCGACGAAACGGTCGAGGTGCCCGAGGGCGTGGCAACGGTCGGCGACGTGCGCGCGTGGCTGCGCGCGCGCGGCGGCATCTGGGCCGACACGCTCGCCGAAGGCCGCGCGCTGCGCATGGCTTGCAATCACGTGATGACGGGCGCCGGCACGCGGATCACCGAGGGTTGCGAGGTCGCGTTTTTTCCACCTGTTACAGGCGGTTGACCCGCGAGGAGCCCGCCATGCCCGTACGTGTCCAAACCGAAGATTTCGACCTCACCGCGGAGGTCGCCGCGCTGCGCGCGCGCAATCCGAAGATAGGCGCCGTGGCGTGCTTCATCGGCACCGTGCGCGATCTGAACGACGGCAGCGCCGTCGAGGCCATGGAGCTCGAGCATTATCCCGGCATGACCGAGAAGTCGCTGGAAGCGATTATCGTGAGTGCGCGGGAGCGCTGGCCGGGCATCGAGGTGCTGATCGTGCATCGCGTCGGCAAGCTTCATCCGCTCGATCAGATCGTGCTGGTCGCGACTACGGCTGCGCATCGCGGGGATGCGTTTGCGTCGTGTGAATTCGTGATGGACTATTTGAAGACCCAGGCGCCGTTCTGGAAGAAGGAGAAAACTGAGGCGGGCGAGCGCTGGGTCGACGCTCGCGTGACCGACGATGCCGCGCTCGCACGATGGGGCATCGAATCGGTGAACGGTGGTTTGGAGTAGGCGCCTGGCCCGGGCCTGTCCCGTTATAGGCGCGGCTCGCGCCGGCCAGCATCGTCACTGGTCCCGCGCCCGTCCGATGATGCGTGCCGGAAACGGCTCCCCAGCAGGCCGCGCGGGAAGCTGCGGCTCCTCCTCACGTGGCTGGCGCTTTGGCGCGACGCGCTCGAGCAAAGCCTGCTGTTCCGCCGGAATCTTGTAGTCCCAGCCAAATCGGCTCAGTTGCAAGCTCTGCGCAATACGCAGCGCCGGTTCCATGAAGCGGATAGCTGCGACCGGCTCGTAACGCGTCTCGACGGTGTCCAGGAACAGATACAGCCAGCGGCTGAAATGCTGCGGCTCGATTCCTTCGAGTGGCTGATGCGCCTGCTGCACATTGCCGCGGTACTGCTTCGCGCCCAGCACGAGACTCGCCCAGAAGGTGCACATCTTCGGCAGATGATCGTCCCAGCGGCCGGCGAGCGTCGCATCGAACACCGGCCCCAGCAGCGGATCGGCGCGAACGCGATCGTAGAAAGCGTAGACAAGCTCGCGGATATTCGCTTCAGTAGGTTCGGCGGCGCGCTCGACGACCGGCGCGGCGGGAAAAGAAGGGTTCATGCAAGTTCCAGAAGTGTGCGACGATTTCATCCGGCTCGCCACACCGCGCCACAGACCGTGACGAATGACCTCAAATAGGGCCAGTTGCTCCGAAGTGCGCGGTAAATACCATGCTTTTCATGTGAATAGGCACGGCGGGAAACGTTACCATTGGTGTCGAAGGTCCGGCTTCAATCATGCAGCATAATTAAATATGTGCCACCTCTGCATCTTATGGCGAAGCCGCGGCCCCCGGCAACCCTTGCGTCGACGCGGTTATCCCACGGATCGCGGCTTGCGCTCATCGTGATACTGCACCTATGAGACTGACCGACTATACCGACTACTCGCTGCGCGTCCTGTTATACCTGGCTGTCCGTGACCAGGGCTTGTCGACGATCCAGGACATTTCCGATGCGTACGGCATTTCCAAGAATCACTTGATGAAAGTGGTGCAGCAACTTAGCGAACTTGGCTGGGTGGAGACCGTGCGCGGACGCAATGGCGGCTTGCGGCTTGCCGAGCAAACCCGCGCGCGGACCGTCGGCGAGGTCGTGCGCGCAACGGAAAGCGATTTCGCGCTGGTCGCCTGTCTGCCGGACCAGAACGGCGAGCGCCGTCCTTGCGTCATTACACCGCAATGCCGGTTGCGCAGCGCACTGGAGGCAGCGCGCCACGCTTTTCTCGCGGAACTCGACCGCCATACGATCGGCGAGGTCGCGGGTCCGCAGGGTCCGCTGGCGGCGTTGCTCGGCATACGCGCCATCATTCCGGTAGTGCCGGTGGCGCCTGTCGCGCCAGCGAGCGACAATCCCGTGCCGATCGCCTGAACGCGGCCGCCAAGGCCAGCAAGGCAATTTTCTTCGTGTCAACTATTCAAAAGCCGGCCGGGCCCGCAAGAAAGCGCTTGAAACCTGAATAAAACGCCTCATTTTGGTGGTAATCGAAATTGGAGGTCTCGCATGAGAATCGACAAACTCACCACTAAATTCCAGGAAGCGTTGGCGGACGCGCAGAGTCTCGCGGTCGGCCATGACAATCAATACATCGAGCCAGTTCATGTTCTTGCAGCGCTCGTCGCGCAGCAGGACGGCTCGGCGCGCTCGCTGCTGTCGCGCGCCGGCGTGCACGTGCAGGCGCTGCAAACCGCTCTCGACGAGGCCATCACGCGTCTGCCGCAAGTGCAGGGCACCGACGGTAACGTGCAGATCGGCCGCGAACTTACCGGTCTGTTGAATCAGGCCGACAAGGAAGCGCAAAAGCTCAACGACACGTTCATCGCAAGTGAAATGTTCCTGCTGGCGGTCGCAGACGATAAAGGCGAAGTCGGCCGTCTCGCACGTCAGCATGGCTTGTCGCGCAAGTCGCTCGAAAGCGCGATCGCGGCGGTGCGCGGCGGCTCGCAAGTCCACAGCCAGGACGCCGAAAGCCAGCGCGAGGCGCTGAAGAAGTACACCGTCGATCTGACCGAACGTGCGCGGGCCGGCAAGCTCGACCCGGTGATCGGCCGTGACGACGAAATCCGCCGCTCCATTCAGATCCTGCAACGCCGCACCAAGAACAATCCGGTGCTGATCGGCGAGCCGGGTGTGGGCAAGACTGCGATCGTCGAAGGGCTCGCGCAGCGGATCGTCAACGGCGAAGTGCCGGAAACGCTCAAGGGCAAGCGCGTGCTGTCGCTCGACATGGCCGCGTTGCTGGCCGGCGCCAAGTATCGCGGTGAGTTTGAAGAGCGTCTGAAGGCCGTGCTGAACGACATCGCGAAGGACGAAGGGCAGACCATCGTCTTTATCGACGAAATTCACACGATGGTCGGCGCGGGTAAGGCCGAAGGCGCGATGGACGCGGGCAACATGCTGAAGCCGGCGCTCTCGCGCGGCGAACTGCATTGCGTCGGAGCGACCACGCTCGACGAATACCGGAAGTACATCGAAAAGGATGCCGCGCTCGAACGCCGCTTCCAGAAAGTGCTCGTCGACGAACCGACGGTCGAAGCCACGATCGCGATTCTGCGCGGCTTGCAGGAGAAGTACGAGCTGCATCATGGCGTCGACATCACGGACCCGGCCATTGTCGCGGCCGCCGAGCTATCGCACCGCTACATCACGGATCGCTTCCTGCCGGACAAGGCAATCGATCTGATCGACGAAGCCGCGTCGAAGATCAAGATGGAAATCGACTCGAAGCCGGAAGAGATGGACCGGCTCGACCGTCGTTTGATCCAGTTGAAGATCGAGCGCGAGGCCGTGAAGAAGGAGAAGGACGAAGCGTCGCAAAAGCGTCTGCAATTGATCGAAGAAGAAATCGAGCGGCTCGATCGCGAATATTCGGACCTGGAAGAAATCTGGACAGCGGAAAAAGCCGCGGTGCAGGGCAGCGCGCAACTGAAGGAAGAGATCGAGAAGACGCGGGCGGAAATCACGCGCTTGCAGCGCGAAGGCAAGCTCGAAAAGGTCGCCGAACTGCAATACGGCAAGCTGCCGGGTCTCGAGGCGCAACTGAAGGAAGTGACGCAGGCCGAGGCGAAGGAGCAGAACAATCCGACGCGTCCGCGCCTGTTGCGCACGCAGGTCGGCGCGGAAGAAATCGCGGAAGTCGTGTCGCGCTCCACCGGCATTCCGGTTTCGCGCATGATGCAGGGCGAGCGCGAAAAGCTGCTGCAGATCGAAGAAAAGCTGCATGAGCGCGTGATCGGCCAGGACGAGGCGATCAGCGCGGTGGCCGATGCGATCCGCCGCTCGCGTGCCGGTCTGTCGGATCCGAACCGTCCGTACGGTTCGTTCCTTTTCCTGGGGCCGACCGGTGTGGGCAAGACGGAATTGTGCAAGGCGCTGGCGGCGTTCCTGTTCGATTCGGAAGACCATCTGGTCCGTATCGACATGAGCGAGTTCATGGAGAAGCATAGCGTCGCGCGTTTGATCGGCGCGCCGCCGGGATACGTCGGTTACGAGGAGGGCGGTTATCTCACGGAAGCCGTGCGTCGCAAGCCGTATAGCGTGATCCTGCTCGACGAAATCGAGAAGGCGCATCCGGATGTGTTCAACGTGCTGCTGCAAGTGCTCGACGACGGCCGTATGACCGATGGCCAGGGCCGTACCGTGGACTTCAAGAACACGGTCATCGTGATGACGTCGAACCTCGGTTCGCAGGTGATCCAGTCGATGGTCGGCGAGCCGCAGGAAGCGGTGAAGGACGCGGTGTGGGAAGAGGTGAGGTTGCACTTCCGGCCCGAGTTCCTGAACCGGATCGACGACGTCGTGGTGTTCCATGCGCTCGATCGTTCGAACGTGCAGTCTATCGCGCGAATCCAGTTGCAGCGTCTACACGAGCGGCTTGCCAAGCTCGACATGCAACTGGTGGTGTCGGACGAGGCGCTGGAGCACGTCGGCAAGGTCGGCTACGATCCGCTGTTCGGCGCCCGGCCGTTGAAGCGGGCGATCCAGCAGGAGATCGAGAACCCGGTCGCCAAGCTGATTCTGGCCGGCAAGTTCGGTCCGAAGGATGTCATTCCGGTCGAGCTGGAAGACGGCAACCTGGTGTTCGAGCGCGTGGTGCATTGATGAGGCGCGCGTTGGCGTGGCGCGTTGAATTGAATTAAGGCCCGTCACGCCGAAACTCGCGCACATGGCAAAGCGGCAACGAAGTCACCTTCGTTGCCGCTTTTTTTTGCCATCTCAATGGACAGGCGAGGTGCCTTACGCGGTGCCCTTGCCGAACAGTGCCGACAGGCCGCCGAGTGCGCCGAGCACGGTGGTCGCATTCAGCTTGCCTTCGGCCGGCACTTCGCCGTCCGGCGTCGCGGCGTTGACCACGTGCGGCAGGATCTGCGAAAGCAGGCCGGTGACCTGGTCGGGTTGCACGCCGGCTTTTGCGGCGAGGCCTGTAACGGCTTCGGAGCCGAGTACGCTATGCAGCGCATCGGCTGCAATCGGCTGGTTCTCGCCGTTGCTGACCCACGACGACACGACGTCGCCGAGGCCTTTTTCCTGAAAGCGCTGGATCAGGCCGTTCAGGCCGCCTGGCTGGCTATTGACGAATTCGAGTGCGGCTGCGATCAGCGCTTGCTGGCCGCCGCCTTCGGGCGATTTGCCAACCAGGGAACCGAGGGTGTCGAGTAAGCTCATGACGGTCTCTCTTGAATGCCGACACGTGGATGACGAGTCGGCGGGTGACGCGCCGTGCGGTCGCGCGGCGTCGTGGGAAGGAAGGCGCGCGACAGGGCGATGCCGATGTGCTGGTCACGCGCCGGCTGGGCGGTGATTGCACAGGAACGTCGCTCCGGGCGCTCGACCTTGCTGGGTTGATGAAATCTCTCTCTTGTGAGTGCACTTGCCTCAGTGTTCTTACGCAAGTCCGCTTAAGCGCCGCCCGAAGCGGCCGCCGCGGACGCGGCCTTGCTCTTCTTCGCTTTCTTCTTCGACGCCTTCGCGCCGGATGCATCGGCAGGCGCGCTTGCTGAGGCCGCGGGTGCCGCGGCAGTCGTTGCCGGCGCGGACGCCGCCGCGGCTTCCGAAGCGGCAGCCTTCGCCTTCTTCTTCGATGACTTCGACGGCTTCGCGCCGGACGCCTCGACAGGCGTGGCGGGCGCTGCGGTCGTTGCCGCGGAAGTGGTTGCCGCAGTAGTCGCCGCAGGCGCGGCCTTCGTGCTGGCGGTGCTGCCCGTGTTCGCGGCCTTCGTGGCAGGCTTCGCGCCCGCCGGCGGCGTCGACGAACCGTTGATCGTCAAGCCCGCCGCTTCGAGATTCACAACCGACTTGCTGCCGATGCCTTTGACGCGCGCGGCCAGATCGTCGGCGTCCTTGAACGGACCGTTCTTCGAGCGCTCTTCGATGATCGCCTTCGCGTGGGCCGGCCCGATGCCCTTGACTGATTCGAGCGCCGCCTGATCGGCGGAATTCACTTCCACTGCGGCCGCGAATCCGGCTGACAGCGACAAGGCCAAAGCAACACAAAGCATCAGAAGCTTTTTCAGCATGGCAAGCACTCCACAGAGGGCAAAAAGTTAGCCGGAATAGACGACGCAACCTGTCGGTAGACGGTGCGCTTAAGCATAGAACAAATGCGCGCCCTTATTTGCGAACGCCGACGATTTATACCGATCGATTGATGGCAAGTAAATCACTGTGGACAATATTTAAACCTTTTGCCTGCTAATGGGGCGGTTGTGAGCCGATTAATCGGCTCGATCTATCACGCGCCGGGGTTGGCGCCAAAAATGACAGCGCGGCGCACTTGACTTAGAGTGCACTCGAAGTCCTAACCTGAGTCCTGTCATGTCGAAAACGTCGAACGCACTCACCATCGGGCAAGTCGCCGAAACCATCGGCGTCTCCACGCACACGCTGCGTTACTACGAGCAGGCCGGGCTGATTCGCACGGTGGGTCGCACCCAGGCGGGACATCGCCTGTATTCGCCGGCCGATCTCGACTGGCTGCAATTCGTGATGCGCCTGAAAGCGACCGGCATGCCGGTCGCGGGCATGCAGGCGTTCGCAGCGCTGCGTGCCGAGGGTCAGCCTACGATCGGCGCACGCCGCGATCTGCTGGTGGCGCATCGCGATGCGGTTCTGGCGCGGATCGCCGAGTTGCAGACCAGCCTGGGCGCGATCACCGACAAGATCGCGTACTACGAAGGCGAAGCGGCCGCGCAAGCGTCCGCCGCGGATAGTGCGACACGACAGATCGACGACACGTCATCGTTTTCACACTCGGAAAAGGACTCACCATGGACCACGCACAAAACGACCGCTACACGCAAGGCTGGAACAAACTGAGGGAAATCGACGGTTCGGCCGGCGAGCAGGTGATCGCCGCGCTCGCGCCGATTGCGCCGGACTTCGGGCGTCTCCTGATCGAATTCGGTTTCGGCGATATTTACAGCCGCCCGCAGCTCGATCTGCGCGCGAGAGAAATTGCGGCGATCGCTTCTCTCGCGACGCTCGGCTGTGCTCAACCGCAGTTGAAGGTGCATATCGAAGCCGCGTTGAACGTCGGCTGCACGCGCGAGGAAATCGTCGAGGTGTTCATGCAGATGACGCTGTACGCTGGCTTTCCGGCGGCGTTGAACGCGTTGTTCGCGGCGCGCGAGATTTTCGAGCGCCATGATCAGGCATCGAAAAAGGCACAATCGGAAAGGGCTGTGCAGGTCGCGCAGGTGGCTTGAGTAGCGCGTGGGCCATGTGCGTTACCCGCGCGGGCGGCCCTAGCGTCGAGCGGTGGCGTCTACGCGCGGTATCAGAGTCAAGCGGTGCTGGGCTATGCGTGGGGCCCCGGCGTCAGATGGTGGCCGCGACGGCGCGCGCGGCCTCAGCGTCAAACGGTGGTGTCAGACGGTCGTGTCAAACGATGCTGTCAGACGGTGATGTCAGACGGTGACATCCGGCCGCAGCGCCGCCGCCGCGCGCACGTGCCGCCTGCTGATCACGCGCCAGTAGAGCAGCAAGCCAATGCCGGCAATCGCCAGACTCGCCGTATTGGCGACCCAGAATCCGCGTGCCCCGGTCAACCATGACGGGATCGTGCCGGTCACATTGAAGCCGAGCAGATAACCCCCGCCGAGACCCACGCCCCACAGCGCGACCGCGTAGATCACGGTCGGCACGACTGCGACCTTGTAGGCGCGCAGCACGAACGCGGTGGTGATCTGCAACGCGTCGAACAGGTGATAACAGACGACGATCAGCACTAACGGCATCGCCGCAGCCAACACTTGCGCGTTCGGCGTATAGCCCTCGATCACGTAGGGCCGCAGCACCAACACGATCGCGCCGTAACAGCAGGCGATCGCGACGGCCATCATGATGCCGTGACGCGACAGCGTGCGCGCAGCCTCAGGGCGATGCGCGCCGAGCGCCTGAGCGACCAGCGTCGACGATGCGATGCCGATCGACAGCGGTGTCATATACAGCACCGCGCCGATGTTGCCGGCGATCTGATGGCCGGCGAGCGTCGTCGTGCCGAAGCGCGCGATGAAGAGCGCCATGAATGTATAAGACGTGACTTCGATCAGATACGACAGTCCCATCGGAATGCCGAGGCGCAACTGTGCGGCTTGACGCCGCCAGACCGGCCAGCAGAAGCGCTTGAAGATCGCGAAAGGCGTAAATACGTCGACACGCGTCAGCAGCAACATGCCTACCAGCGCCAGGCCCCAGTTGATCATGCTACTTGCAAGAGCACAGCCGGGGCCGCCGAGCGCCGGCACGCCGAGACCGCCGAAAATGAACCACGTATTGAGCGGCACCTTCAGCAACAGCGCGCCGATCTGGAGGATCATTACGAGCCGTGGCTGGCCGACCGCATTGCTGATCGAACCGTAAATGCGAAAGGCGAGGCCGGCCGGCAGGCCGAACGCGAGTATCCGCAGATACGAGATCGTGCGCTCATGCAGTGCTTCGGGCACGCGCGCGAGATGCAGCAGGTAGCCCGGGAAGTACAGGATCAGGAAGCCGATCACCGTGAGTGCCAGCCCGAGCCACAAGGCTTGCCGGACCTCTTCCCCGATCTCGAGATAGCGGCGCGCGCCGTACAGTTGCGCGGTGATCGGTTGCAGCGCGGTGAGAATGCCGGTCAAGCCGATATACACGGAAATATAGATCGACGAGCCGAGGCCCAGCGCGGCGAGATCGACCGCCGAGTAGCGCCCGACCATGGCCGTATCGATTACGCCAAACGCGATGATCGCCAGTTGGCCGATCAGCACGGGCCACGCGAGCCCGGCGATTTTTCGTACGTCGGCGAGCATGGTCAGCCGGATTTCTTGTGCCAGTTGCGCCGTTTGACGACAGGCGGTTTCGGACGATCGATACGCACATACAGCCTGAAGCGTTCATCGCGGTCGGCCACGCGGCGGCCTTCCCACACGAGCTTCCACACAAAGTCGGACATCGCACTCGGCTCGCCGTATTCCTGCGTGTCCTGACGCAGAATGACGTCGCAGTCCTGATCGAACGCAAAGTGCATGTCGCCGAAATACGCGAAGGTCGCGATCTGCGCATTGCCGAGCCGCACGGGCGATATGCACGTGTAGTCCTCCGGCAGATGGCTCGCGATCTGTTGCGCGACGTCCTTATAGGTCCGGCTGTAGTTGACGACCGGCAGCCACAAGGTCATCAGCAGCACCCACATCAGCGTCGTGCCCGCGCTCGAGAGCACCACGCTGCGCCACAGCACCTTCGGATGACGCGCAAGCCGCCATTGCACCAGCACGAACCAGCAAATGGTTACCGCGACCGCGCAGATGAACGAAAGAACCTTGAACTGCGGCGCGAAGCCCGGAGCGAGACGCGCGAGGTTGCGCGCGAGCGGATGCGGGAAACCCGTCAGGCCGGCCACATACACGAGCCAGACGAAGCTGCCCAGAATCGTGAAGCTGAGCAATGCGAACCAGTCGATCGCGTTGATCGCGCCGCGCTTGAGCGTGGGCAACGCGAACGTGGCCAGCACCGCAAGCGCCGGCAGCAGCAACATATAAAGCCGGTTCGACTGATGGCTCTGGAGGATCACCAGCACCAGCAGCGGCCCGATCACCGAAAGCGGAATCGCGACGTGCGGCGCGCGGCGCAGACCCGACCAGCTAAACCAGGCCCACAGCGCGAGCGGCCACGCGGGCCATGTGAAGAGCGGCAGGTTTTTCAGCGCGTACGCTGCGACCGAGCCGGGTGGGCCGGCGAACGAACTCAGGCTGACATGCACCCATTGGTTTAGATACCAGACGGCATCGACGGGAAAGGCGGCAAGCGCGGCAATGGGCCACGCGACCGAGATCGCGAGCGCAACCGGCAGGCCGGCCAACAGCAGCCAGCGCGAGCGCGTTTCGCGCACGATCAGCGTCATGGCGAGCGTGCCGAGCAGAAGCGCGCCGACCAGCACGGGGCTGCTCGCGAGTGTGACAAGGCCGAGCGCGAAGCCCCAGATCAACGCGCCTTGAATCGGCTTGTCGATCATCCGCACTAGCCCGTAGACGAGCATCGCTATGCACACGAATTGCGCCAACTGAGGCGTGGTTTCGTGGCCGCGTTCTGCGAGGCCGAAGCAGGCGAGCAAAATGAGAAGGGCACCGTCGGCGAGCGTGCGGCCGTAATCGCGAGGTTCCGGCTCGCCGCCGAATGCATATTTGAACGGCTGTACTTCGGCGCGCCGTCCCAGCAGATAGGCGGCGTACCAGACGAACGCGCAGCCCGCGCAAAACAGCAAGCCCGTGACGACGCGGGATGCATTGCTTGCATCGACCCACGGCGCGAGCACGCGGATCGCGCTGGCGCCAAGCCAGTAGCCGAGCGGGCCGTCTTCAGTCAGATACTTGCCGACCAGATTCGGCAGAAGCCAGTCGTGCGCGCTGCCGTTCGCCATGGTCCACATTACGCCGAAGCCGGCTGCGTCCTCGTTCTTCCACGGATCGCGGCCAAACAGTCCGAACGATGCATAGACGATACAGATGGTCAGCAGCAGCCAGCGCGGCAACGCACTGGTCGCAGAAGCAGTCAGTCGAACGACAGGTCTCATGCGGTTTGGGATCTTGGATAAGCGAAAGCCGTCACCGGACGGCATGTCGGGCTTGAATGGCCTGATTGGAGCATCCGGCATTGTAGTCGGGCGGGGCTGTACGCGTCACGGCCGGTAATGGCCTGCAACGGCGTCGAGCATGTTGTTACACGATGCCGGTTGTGTGACGCGTGCGCCGGGTCGAACACTCGCGACCCGGCATCTGCGCGCAGGCGACAAAAAAGGGCAGCTTGCGCTGCCCTTCTTTTGCTGCTTCGCTGCCGGCCAAACCTGCATAAATCGGCCGAACGAGCCGGAGCGGCGGGTATTACTTCGCTGCTGCCTTGCCGGTAGCGCGCGAACCGAACTTCTTGTTGAACTTCTCGACGCGGCCTGCCGTGTCCATGATCTTTTGCTGGCCGGTGTAGAACGGATGCGATTCCGACGACACTTCGATCTTGGCGAGCGGGTAGGTCTTGCCGTTGAATTCGGCGGTTTCACGCGTCTGGATGGTCGAGCGCGTTACAAACTTGAAGTCGTTCGACATGTCGATGAACAGCACTTCGCGATAATTCGGGTGAATGCCTTCTTTCATGGTCTTTCCTTTAATCTGGCGGTAGCCAACCCGCGTGCAGCCGCTTGAGCGCGGACCGCATCTAGGCGCGAGCCACTTGCCTATGGTCGAAAAACGGCGATTATGCCAGAAAATCAGTCGCTTGACGAATTCCGGGAGGTTTTTGCCCGCCTTATCCGGATTCAAGTTATTACGGCGACGCAAACGTGAGACCGACTCGCGCCGGGTCCTGGCGGTAATAACGTGCGAGGAGGCGATATAACTCGGGATATTCCGCTTCAAAGGCCTGTGGCTTGACGAACAGCGCCTCGCTGCACACGGCAAAAAATTCCGACGGATGGTCCGCGGCGTACGGATCGATCAGCGACTCGCGCTCGAAACGCGTCCAGCGCCGCTGAGGCACCGCGTCGATGCGGGCGCAGAATTGATCGTAGGCGGAATCGAACACGTCCGCCCACGCCTGCGAGTCGAGCGGCGCGTGCCAACGGCGCACGAGCGGCGGATGGCCGTCCGCTTCGCCGTTCAGCATATCGATCTTGTGCGCGAATTCGTGGATGACCACGTTGTACGCATCGGCACCGTCCGTCATCTGCGCGTCTTCCCATGACAGCACAACGGGGCCGCCTTCCCACGCTTCGCCGCTCGCGTCGTGTTCGACTTCGTGAACGACGCCGTCTTCGTCCTCAACGGTCTTGCGGATCACGAATTCGCCGGGATAGACGATCACGCCGACCCATCCGCGATACAGATCCAGACTCAGATTCAGCACCGGCAAGCACGCCTGGGCGGCAATCGCCACAGTCATTGCGTCGGTCAGTTCCAGATCGTGCGCGGTCGAAAATTCCTTCTGCGCGATGAAAAGACTGCTCAGTTCGCGCAGGCGCGCGAGATCCGGCGCGCTCAAATGCACGAGAAACGGCAAGCCGTCGAGCGTGGCCTGCCACAGCGCGTCGTCGATCGCGTACTCGCGCAGCGCGCGCTCGCGCCGGCGGGCGCCGAACCATTGAGTGAGTTTCGAAAGCATGGGCCGATGAAACGTTAATCGATCTGTTTTTGCCACGCGGCAAAAATTCCGCCGCATATCGCGATGCCGATCAGGAAATAGAAGCCGTCGAGCGACGTCAGAAAGCTCGCCTGTCGCGCGACTGTCCGGCTGATTTCCACGACTGCAAGCGAACGCGCGTCCGACGGCGAGCGTCCCGCGGCGGAAAACGCTCGGGTCAGCGCGGCAAGCGAGTTCTGAAACAATGGATTGTACGGATTCACGAACTCCGCGAGTCGGGCTTGATGCAATGCCTGCCGATGCTGTTCCACGATGATCACCGAGGCCGTCGCGAATGATATCGTCAGTTGCCGGACGATGTTTTTGAGCCGGTAGCCGTGCGTGAATTCCTCGATCGCGAAGATACGGAAGGTCAGATTGGCGACGGGCAGCACGATGAACAACAGCAGCAGGCCGCGCAACAGGAGCGGCCCGACGAGCGCCGCTTCGCCGGCGTCCGGCGACATGCGCGTCATCCACGCCGCCGTGACCGCGGCGACCGCGAACCCCGGCACGATGATCCACTTCTTGCGCGTCAGAAGTTTTGCGAAGCGCAGATAGATGAATAATGCGCTCGCGGAAATCAGTGACGTGACACCAACGAGTTGCCCGGTGTTCTCGACCGGATAACCGAGACCGCTCTCGAGAAAGCGCGAAATCAGATAGCTGAATGCGGTCGAGATGTAGTAGTAAAACATGTAAAGCACGAGGCCGACCTGGAACACCTTTTCGCGCAACGCATGCAGGCGCATGAGGGGCGCCGGGTGATGCCACTGGTGATACGCGAACCAGCCCAACGCAACCAGTCCCGCGACCGTCAGCAAAATGAGACCGGGCGATGCGCTGAACAACTGGAAGCGCACCTGCTGCATGACGATTTGCAGCGCGCCTTGCGCAAACGCAAAAATGATGTACGGCCAGAAATGCGCGGAGCCGCGCTCCTCGGGCAGGCGGTTGCCCGCATCGGGTAACGCGAGCAGGGCGAGAACCGCGAACAGCATGCCGGCGGGCGCGGTGCACGCGAACAGCGCGCGCCAGCCAAAATATGCGAGCAGTTGACCGCCTATCAAAGACGCAAGGGCACTGCTCAATACGATCAGAATCAGGAATGCGCGGGTTGCCGCCGGCCGCTGTTTAGGCGTGAAGCTCATCTGGATGAGAATGCGGCACGTGCCCATCATCGGGCCGATGAAATAGCCCTGAAAACCGCGGGCGAAGGCAAGTTCAATCGACGACTCGCATAGCGCCGCGACCACCGAGCCAGCCGAATAGGACAGCATGCAGCCGGCCACGTAGCGTCGGTAGCCGAAACGTTCCACCCACCATTCCTGTTGCAGGATGCCCAACACCGCCGCCACCGCGTAGGCGCTGGAAGCCCACACCGGTTCGTCGGGCGACGCGTTGATGCCACCGGCGATATAGCTGGTAAAAAACGAGAAGACGGAATTGTCAAAGTAGTCGAGACCGGTGACGACCGCCAATACCCACGGGAAAAAATCGCCGCGCAGCTTCGCCGCGCTTAGCCATGTCGCGCGAGGTGGCGCAGCGCTCATGAGCGCTTGCCTGTCGCTGAGGCGTGCGGCTTTTTTTCGCGCTTGGCTTCGGGTGTTTTGCCGGCATTAACAGTTTTCGCGAGCGCCCTGCGGCGTTGCTCGAGTAGCGCATCCGCATTCTCGCCCGCGAGACGGCGCTTCAGATAGTCGAGGTCGGGGCTGAGTTCGTTGCGCAGCTTCTGCGCTTCCTTGAGCTCGCGCCGCATGGCTTCGATGCGCGCGTCGAGCGCGCTCACCTGTTCTGCGATGGCGTTGTGAATCTGCTGCAGAGACTCCGTCGAAAAACGGTGACCTCCCTCGGCGCGTTCGAGCGGCCGCTTCAGCATTTCGGTGATGCCATGCAGCGAAAAACCCAACGAACGCAAACGCAGAATGCGCCCGAAACGCTGCAAGTCTTCATCGTTGTAAAGCCGGTAGCGGCCCTCGCTGCGCGTCGGCGAGACGAGTCCGCGCTCCTCGTAGTATTTCAATGTGCGCGGTGTCACGCCGAGGCGCTCGGCGGCGTCACGCACGGTCAGCAGGGCAGGCGAGTCGTTCGGCATGAGCGGTGGCGGACAGGAAAGATCGGTCTCATTGTACGCTAACGTGCACGTTCACGTGCAGGTTGCGGCTTTGCGCGACGGGAAAGCCGCGGCCTGAATCCACGCGCAAAAACGATGGGTGAAAAAAAACCGCTCGTTGCTGACGAGCGGTTTTTTATGTGGCCTCGCGTGCAGCTTTAGCTGCCGCCGCCACGACGCATCATGTCGAAGAACTCAGAGTTGCTCTTGGTCTGGCGGATCTTGTCGAGCAGGAATTCCATCGACTCGACTTCGTCCATGTCGTGAATGAACTTACGCAACACCCAGATTTTTTGCAGCACTTCGGGCTTGATCAGCAGTTCTTCACGGCGCGTGCCGGACTTGTTCAGGTTGATCGACGGGTACACGCGCTTTTCTGCAAGACGGCGCTCCAGGTGCACTTCCATATTGCCGGTGCCCTTGAACTCTTCATAGATCACGTCATCCATGCGGCTGCCCGTTTCGATGAGCGCCGTGCCGATGATGGTCAGCGACCCGCCTTCCTCGATATTGCGCGCTGCGCCGAAGAAGCGCTTCGGACGTTGCAGCGCGTTGGCGTCGACACCGCCCGTCAGCACCTTGCCGGAGGCCGGCACGACCGTGTTGTAGGCACGCGCGAGACGCGTGATGGAGTCGAGCAGAATCACCACGTCGTTCTTCATTTCGACGAGGCGCTTGGCTTTCTCGATCACCATTTCGGCGACCTGCACGTGACGCGCGGCGGGTTCGTCGAACGTGGAAGCGATCACTTCGCCCGCCACCGAACGCTGCATTTCCGTCACTTCTTCCGGGCGCTCGTCGATCAGTAGAACAAACAGCACGACGTCCGGATGGTTCTGCTTGATGGCATGCGCGATGTGCTGGAGCATCACGGTCTTGCCGGACTTCGGCGACGCAACCAGCAGGCCGCGCTGACCTTTGCCGATCGGCGCAATCATGTCGATGATGCGGCCGGTGACATTTTCTTCGCCACGCATTTCACGTTCAAGCAGCAGCACCTTGTTCGGGTGCAGCGGCGTCAGATTTTCGAACATGATTTTGTGCTTCGAGGCTTCCGGCGGCTGGCCGTTGACCTTGTCCACCTTCACCAGTGCGAAATAGCGCTCGCCGTCTTTCGGCGTACGCACTTCGCCTTCGATCGTGTCGCCCGTATGCAGGTTAAAGCGGCGGATTTGCGACGGGCTGATGTAGATGTCATCCGTGCTGGCGAGATAGGAGGTTTCCGGCGAACGCAGGAAGCCGAAGCCGTCGGGCAGCACTTCAAGCGTGCCGTCGCCGAAGATCGTGTCGCCCGTTTTGGCTCGTTTTTTTAGAATGGCGAACATCAATTCCTGCTTGCGCAGGCGGTTCGCACTTTCGATCTCGAGGCCATTGGCCATCTCGATCAATTCGGACACGTGCAGAGTCTTAAGCTCGGATAAATGCATACGGAGAACCCGCAGGAGAAGGTGCGACGAAATGGAATCTGGGAGGAGAAGTGAGCGGAACCGCTCAAGGACTTACACGTCTTTTCGACGTTTTGCGGATTCTAGCATAGCACACGCCAGTTTCCGCCAGTGGCGCGGCATGGCATCTTTCTTCTGAGATATGTTGCCGGCTGACAACACGCCGGTCAAGGCGCGCGCGGGTCTCGGTGGACTGCGCGGCGCGCCTGGGTGCCCGTGTTACAGGTTGCCGTCGAGGAACGCGGTGAGTTGCGACTTCGACAACGCACCGACCTTCTGCGCAGCGACAGCGCCGTTCTTGAACAGGATCAGCGTGGGAATGCCGCGCACGCCGAACTTGACCGGCGTCGATTGATGTTCGTCGACGTTGATCTTGGCGATTTGCAGGCGATCGGCGTAATCCTTCGCGACTTCGTCGAGGATCGGCGCGATCATCTTGCACGGACCGCACCATTCAGCCCAGAAATCGAGCAGCACGGGTTTATCGGATTTCACGACGTCCTGTTCGAACGATGCGTCGCTAATATGCTTGATTTGTTCGCTCATTGTATGAATACCTCTATCGGTTCGAGGCCCGCCTGAATTGCTCGCCACGATACGTAAAAACCTAGGGAAACTTCCGTTCGCTTTGCCGCATCTGAAGCCTTGCCCACTTATGCGCGAAAGATCCAGGACCGTTCGGCATAGGCGGAAGGCTCGCGTTTGCGGGTCATCCGTACGGCAGTTTAGCTTAATTCGCTATGCGTTGCCGGGGGCGATAGTACCCATCAGGGGCAGTGGGACCGACGGCTGCCGAAGAAGTGCCACCGTGTTTCCATCAATTGCGACATAGCCTATCTGGAGGCTCGGCAGACAAACTCAAGTGGGCGGCGCGCGCTTTGCTAGAGACCTTGCGGGAAAGCGGGAACGGCGGGTATTCGGCGCGCGCTTGCGACTTTGGTCGTATTAACAGTCGCACGAGGACCCAAGCGATGATAGAATGTTTCGTGACGGGCCTCCTCGCATGGAGGGATGGTCAACTTGGTCAGGTCGGGAACGAAGCAGCCACAGCCGTTTTCCACCAGTGCCGAGGGTCAGGCTCGTCACCTTCCTCTTGTGTTCCTTGTTTTCTTCCCAAAGCATTTCCCCATATCGCACCTATCCGGATGCCGGTTATCTTTGCGCTATGCGTTCTCTTCCCGCGCGCGTCGACTGCATCCAGGCTTTGGCCACATGCGCTTATAAGCGCCGCTGGTGCAGCATGCCCAACCCACTCACCGCGGGCCGCACTATTTTTTTCTATTGGTGCGTTAGCTACTATCAATGAGGCCGCGGCACGCGTTCGCGCGGCGTCTCGAATCGGTTTTGCGCGGCATTGTTACTGATACAATTTCCCGATGACCTATCAAGTTCTCGCACGCAAATGGCGGCCGAAAGATTTCGCGTCGCTCGTCGGACAGGAGCACGTGGTGCGCGCGCTCACGCACGCGCTCGACGGCGGCCGTCTGCATCACGCTTATCTGTTTACCGGCACGCGGGGCGTCGGCAAGACGACACTGTCGCGCATCTTTGCCAAGGCGCTGAATTGCGAAACCGGCGTGACGTCGACGCCGTGCGGCGTCTGTCGAGCTTGCCGTGAAATCGATGAAGGGCGCTTTGTCGATTATGTCGAGATGGACGCGGCTAGCAATCGCGGTGTCGACGAAATGGCGGCGCTGCTTGAGCGCGCGGTATACGCGCCGGTCGATGCGCGCTTCAAGGTCTACATGATCGACGAAGTGCACATGCTGACGAACCACGCCTTCAATGCGATGTTGAAGACGCTGGAAGAGCCGCCGTCGCACGTCAAGTTCATCCTTGCCACCACCGATCCTCAGAAAATTCCGGTCACGGTGCTGTCGCGCTGTCTGCAATTCAATCTGAAGCAGATGCCGGCCGGCCACATCGTGTCGCACCTTGAACACATTCTTGGCGAAGAGACGGTGCCGTACGAGGTGCAGGCGTTGCGCCTGCTTGCCCGCGCCGCCGACGGTTCGATGCGCGACGCGCTCTCTTTGACCGATCAGGCGATCGCGTATTCGGCCAATCAGGTGAATGAAGAGGCCGTGCGCGGCATGCTCGGCGCGCTCGATCAGAGCTACCTGATTCGTCTGCTCGATGCGCTCGCACAGGGCGACGGCGCGGCCGTGCTGTCGGTCGCCGATGAAATGGCGCTGCGCAGTCTGTCGTTCTCCACGGCGTTGCAGGATCTCGCGAGCCTGCTTCATCGCATTGCGTGGGCGCAGTTCGCGCCGTCGTCGGTGCTGGACGAGTGGCCCGAGGCAGGCGATTTACGCCGTTTCGCCGACACGCTCAGCGCCGAGCAGGTGCAGTTGTTCTATCAGATCGCGACGATCGGGCGAAGCGAACTGGGCCTCGCGCCGGACGAATACGCGGGCTTCACGATGACGCTGTTGCGCATGCTGGCCTTCGAGCCCGCGCCGACGGGCGGCGGTGGCGGCGCGGCAGGGCCGGGTCGCCAGTCTGGCCAGGCGGCCGCGGGCGGCGCGAAGCATGCTGGGGCGCCGGTGGTCACAGCGCAGCAAGGCGCGTTGGGTTCGCCGTCGGCTGTTTCCGCATCGACAGCGCAAGTGACGACGGGCTCGCGCGGCGCGGTGCCCGCGGCCGCGCCAGTTCGCGAGCCGCAAGGTGTTGCCGCTAAAGCGCCTCCCGCAGCGGCTACGCTTGCCGGGCAAGCTCGCGGCGCCGATCAGATGCAGGTCGCAGCGGCAAGCGCACAGTCGGCGTCCGGGAAGCTCACTCAAGACGTGGATCAACAACCGGCGACCGCAAAATCAGACTCGGCTGTTGACGCGGACTCTGCGCCAATCGTTGATAAGGCAGATTCAGCTCAGACGCCCACGCGTGTCGACTCGTCGGCGCCGGCTGCTTCCGTTGCCCCAGCTTCCCAGGTTGCCGCCGCGCCGGCCCTGGCTCCCTGGGACGACGCGCCCGCCAAGCCCGCGACGAACAGTGCAGCATCCGCGGCGAGTGGCGGAGAAGCCTCGGCCATGACCGAGGCTGCGTCCGTGTCCGCAGAGCCTATGCCTGTGGAAACTGCCCCGGATGTCGCACTCAACGCACCGGCCGCTGCGGCACTCGCGCGTGCTAACGAACCGATACCGGCAACGAGCTCAAACGAACGCTCAGACGAACCCACAAGCGAACCCGCAAGCGAACGCGCGCCCTCGGCCTCGCCTGACACGCAGCCGCGTCGCGCGGGCGGCGCGAGCGCCGCACTCGACGTTCTGCGCAGCGCCGGCCTGAAGGTGTCGTCCGATCGTGGCCGCGCGAGCGCCGCGTCGGCGGCGAAACCCGCCGCGCCGGCCACACCGAAGCCCGCCGCGCCGCGCGTGGTCGTTCCCGTGCCGACACCCGGCGCGCCGCGCGGCGCGACGCAGCAGGAGTCCGCAACGAGCGCTCGCGCGTCCGCCCCGGTGGCGCCTGTGTCGGCGGCGCGCAAGAACTCGCAGCAAAACGGCTCGCCGGTTCCTCCGTGGGACGACATGCCGCCCGACGACTACATGCCGCTTTCGGCATCGGACGACGCCTACTACGGCCCACCCGACGACAACTACATGCCCGTGTTCGACAGCGGCCCGGACGACGTCCGCGTGAACGCGTCGGCGGTGTCGGCGCCCGCGCCGGTTGTCGATCAGCGTCCGCTGCCGCCCGCCGTGTCGCTCGATCCCTTGGGCTTCAAGGGCGACTGGCCGGCGCTCGCCGTCGATCTGCCGCTCAAGGGCATCTCGTATCAGCTCGCGTTCAATAGCGAACTGATGGCGCTCGAAGACAACACGCTCAAACTGAACGTGCCGGTGCCGCAATACGCGGAAGCCTCACAGGTCGCGAAACTGAAAAGCGCACTCGCCGAAAAGCTGGGTCAGCATGTCGATGTGCTGGTCGAAGTCGGTCCGGCGCGCCGCACGGCGGCCGCTCACGACGCCGCCCTGCGCGCGCAGCGTCAGCAGGAAGCGGAGCGCGAGATCGGCGCCGATCCGTTCGTGCAGTCGCTGATCCGCGAGTTCGGCGCGAGCATCGTACCGGGCTCGATCCGCCCGATTAGCTCCATTAATCCGGACGCCGGCCGGAACGGCGCGTCCTCCGTTCACTGATTCGCCGCGCCGTTGCGGCCGAAGCGCGCCATAGCGCGCGAATCCCGAATTTCACGCTATCAAGAAGGAGCATTTCCATGATGAAAGGTCAACTCGCCGGGCTGATGAAACAAGCCCAGCAGATGCAGGAAAACATGAAGAAGATGCAGGAGCAACTCGCGCAGATCGAAGTCGAGGGGCAGTCGGGTGCCGGTCTCGTGAAGGTGACGATGACTTGCAAGAACGACGTGCGCCGCGTATCGATCGACCCGAGCCTGCTCGCCGACGACAAGGACATGCTGGAAGACCTCGTCGCCGCTGCGTTCAACGACGCCGTACGCAAGGCCGAAGCCACTGCCCAGGAAAAGATGGGCGGTATGACTTCGGGCCTGCCGCTGCCGCCGGGCTTCAAACTGCCGTTCTGAGCGACGCTGCAAGCGGAGCGGGCGCGAGACGGTCGCTAGCGCGGAATGAATTCCAGGTGTCGCGTGACGGGCGCGGGTTGCAGGCGCCGAACTCACATTCGAGCCGGCCGTCCGGCGCCGCGCAACCGTAGCGCGGCTCGCGCCGTTCGGCCCACGTTTTGCTGGGTAGCGGTTTTTGCCGACGCAACCCGCGCCTGCGCGGTCGGTCCGCAGGCCGGCGTAGCCGGATGGAACCTGATGCGCCAGCAACCGCATCGCCGATGCGCCTGCCCTGGCATCACCCACTTCGACGCCGATGAGCGTGAAACCAGCGTGAAACAAGCATGAAACAACCTTCCGCCCTGTCGGCGCTCGTCGAAGCGCTGCGCGCGCTGCCGGGAGTTGGGCCGAAGTCCGCGCAACGCATGGCGTACCACCTGATGCAGCACGACCGCGACGGCGCTGAAAAGCTCGGCCGCGCGTTGCTGTTCGCGACCGAGCATCTGCAGCACTGCGAGAAGTGCAACACCTTCACCGAAGCGCAGATCTGCGAAGTGTGCCTCGACTCCGAACGCGATCCCACGTTGCTGTGCGTCGTCGAAACGCCCGCCGACCAGATCATGCTCGAACAGACAATGACGTACCGCGGGCTCTACTTCGTGCTGATGGGCCGTCTGAGTCCGCTCGATGGCATCGGTCCGAAGGAGATACATTTCGACCGGCTGGTCAAGCGCGCGTCGGACGGCATCGTGAAGGAAGTCGTGCTGGCAACCAATTTCACCAACGAAGGCGAGGCCACCGCGCATTACCTCGGACAGACGCTGAAGGCGCGCGGCCTTGCCGTCACGCGCCTCGCTCGCGGCGTGCCGGTGGGCGGCGAACTGGAATATGTCGACGCCGGCACGATCGCCCGGGCGATGCTCGACCGCCGCTCGATGTAACGCGGCGCATTCCGGGCAGCGAGAGCGCCGCGTCGACGCACGAACAGAACAAAGGAGACTATGAGCGCAACTCCCGAAGCACGCACAACCCAGGCGAACGACGCGCCGCAAACTCGGTCCGGCCCGCTTGCCGGCGTGAAAGTGCTGGAACTCGGCACGCTCATCGCGGGGCCGTTCGCCGCCCGCTTTCTCGGTGAGTTCGGCGCGGACGTCATCAAGATCGAAGACCCGAAAGGCGGCGATCCGCTGCGCAAATGGCGCAAGCTTTATCCGGAAGTCGGCGGCACGTCGCTGTGGTGGGCCGTGCAGGCGCGCAACAAGAAATCCGTCACGATCAATCTGAAGGCCGAGGAGGGGAAGGAGATCGTGCGGCGTCTCGCGCGGGAAGCGGATATCGTCGTCGAGAATTTCCGGCCCGGTTTGCTCGAGAAACTGGGGCTCGGTTATGACGTGCTGTCGGCGGAAAATCCCGGGCTCGTGATGGTGCGTCTGTCGGGCTATGGCCAGACCGGACCGTATCGCGACCGGCCGGGCTTCGGCGCGATTGCGGAGTCGATGGGCGGCTTGCGCCATATCACCGGCTATCCGGATTTGCCGCCGCCGCGCATCGGCATCTCGATCGGCGATTCGATCGCGGCGTTGCACGGTGTGATCGGCGCGCTGATGGCGCTCCATCACAAGCAGGTGAACGGCGGCAAGGGGCAGGTGGTCGACGTCGCGCTGTACGAGGCCGTCTTCAACATGATGGAAAGCGTGGTGCCCGAATACGGCGTGTACGGCATGGTGCGCGAGCGCACCGGCGCGTCGCTGCCGGGCATCGTGCCGTCGAATACCTATCCGTGTCTTGACGGCAGCATCGTGATCGGCGGCAATAGCGATCCGATCTTCAAGCGTCTGATGATCGCGATCGAACGTGAAGATCTCGCAAACGATCCTGGTCTCGCGCACAACGACGGCCGCGTGCCGCGCACCCAGGAAATCGACGGCGCGATTGCGGCGTGGCTCGCCACGCGTACCATCGACGAAGCGCTCGCAGTGCTCAATGCCGCCGACGTGCCCGTGGGCCGCATCTACAGCGTGGCCGACATGTTCACGGATCCGCAGTACATGGCGCGTCAGATGATCCAGCGCTTCAAGTGGCAGGACGGCCGCGAGATCACGCTGCCGGCCGTCACGCCGAAGCTCTCCGAAACGCCCGGCGAGACGCGCTGGCTCGGTCCCGAACTGGGTGAACATACGGATGAAGTCCTGCAATCGCTAGGTTATGATGCAGACCACATCGCAAGGTTGCATGCGCAACAAATCGTGTGAGCAACATGCTTGAGCCGCGCATAGGGGTCACCGTATTTGAGCAAGGTATGTGAGCAACGTATGTGAGCAACATATGTAGCAACGCCCATCGCGGCCGAAGAAAAATATCGCAAGACCAGAGTTTGCAAGAGCCCCGGAGACAACAAACATGCATCGCAGAAGCTTCCTCGCCGGTACCGCCGCGCTTGCGGGCGCCACGCTGACGGCCACGCCGCTCGCTTTCGCGCAGGGCAAACCTGAAACCACGAAGGTGGCCATCGCTGTCGGCGGAAAGAACCTCTTTTACTACTTGCCGCTCACGATTGCCGAGCGTCGCAATTACTTCCAGGACGAAGGGCTCGACGTCGAGATCTCCGACTTCGCCGGCGGCTCGCAAGCGTTGAAGGCGGCGGTGGGCGGCAGTGCCGATGTCGTGTCCGGCGCGTTCGAACACACATTGCTGCTGCAGGCGCAGAAGCAGTCGTTCCGCGAATTCGTGTTGCAGGGACGCGCGCCGCAGATCGTGCTCGCGGTGTCGAAGAAGACCATGCCGAACTACAAGTCGATTGCCGATCTGAAGGGCAAGAAAATCGGCGTGACGGCGCCGGGTTCATCGACGGCGATTATGGCGAGCTTCGTGCTGGCAAAAGGCGGGCTGACCGCGAAAGACGTCGCGTTCATCGGCGTCGGCGCGGGCGCCGGTGCAATCGCGGCGCTGCAATCCGGGCAGATCGACGCGCTCGCCAATCTCGATCCAGTGATGACCAAGCTGGAGCGCACGGGCGAGATTCGCATCGTCTCCGACACGCGCACGCTTGCCGATACGCGCAATGTGTTCGGCGGCGACATGCCGGCAGGGTGCCTGTATGCATCGCAAAGCTTCGTCACGAAGAATCCGAACACTACGCAGGCGCTGACCAATGCGATGGTGCGTGCGCTCAAGTGGCTGCAGACAGCGACCGGCGCCGAGCTTATCAACACAGTGCCGGAAGGCTACTTGCTAGGCGATCGCGCGGTGTATCTGGACGCATGGCAGCACGTGAAGGAAGCGATGTCGCCCGATGGCCTGATGCCCACCGACGGTCCCGCGACGTCGCTCAAGACGTTGCAGGCGTTCGATCCGGCAGTGCAGGGCAAGCCGATCGACGTGTCGAAGACGTGGACGAACGACTTCGTCAGGAAAGCGTTGAGCACCGTCAAGGCCTGAACGTTACCACCACGTCACGCCGCGCTCGCCGCGTGGCGTCACATTCCCGAACCGATCCACGAAGCGAGCCGAACGATGACCGTTGCAGCCCTGGCGCTCGAAAACATCACTTGCACGTTCGCCGCGCGCGACAACCGCGCGCAGCGCTATACGGCGGTCAAGGACACCACGTTGCGGATCGCGCCAGGCGAGTTCGTCTCGGTGGTTGGGCCGACCGGTTGCGGTAAGTCCACGTTGCTGAACGTCGGCGCCGGTTTGCTCGGGCCGTCCTCGGGCACGGTCAGCGTGTTCGGCGAGCCGCTGAACGGCATCAACCGGCGCGCGGGCTATATGTTCCAGGCCGATGCGCTGATGCCGTGGCGCTCGGCGATCGACAACGTGCTCGCAGGCCTCGCGTTTCACGGCGTGCCGCCGGCCGAGGCGCGCGACAAAGCGGACGAGTGGCTCAAGCGCGTGGGCCTCGGCGGTTTCGGCGACCGCTATCCGCATCAATTGTCGGGCGGTATGCGCAAGCGCGTCGCAATGGCGCAGACGCTGATCCTCGATCCGGACATCATCCTGATGGACGAGCCGTTTTCTGCGCTCGATATCCAGACGCGTCAGCTGATGGAAAACGAGTTGCTCGACCTGTGGGCAGCCAAACGCAAGGCGGTGCTCTTCATCACACACGACCTCGACGAGGCGATCGCGATGTCCGACCGCGTAGTCGTTCTGTCGGCGGGGCCAGGCACGCATCCCATGGGCGAATTCACGATCGACTTGCCGCGTCCGCGCGACGTCGCGGAAATTCGCTCGCATCCGCGCTTTGTCGAGTTGCACGCGCAGATCTGGAGCGTGCTGCGCGACGAAGTGCTTAAAGGTTATCAGCAGCAACTCACCGCTGTCTGACGGCTATCTGAGCGCGTCGAGTTTTACGTCTATCAATCGTCCAAGGCAAACCGAGTCATGTGGAAGACGTTGCGCCCGAACCGGGCGAATCTGGTGATCTGGCAATGGCTGCTGCTCGTGCTGTGCTTCGTGCTCTGGTACGTGCTGACGAGCCCGACGCTGCTGCCGGCGTTCTATTTCGACGACCCCAACAAGGCCGCCTTCTTCTTCGGCGAGCCGCAGAAAGTGCTGCAGCGGATCTGGGAGTGGTTCACGAGCGGCGAGATTTATCTGCACCTGTGGATCACCCTGCTCGAGACCGTGCTCGCGTTCGCGCTCGGCACCGCGCTCGGACTCGGCGTTGGTTTATGGCTCGCGCTGTCGCCGCTCGCGAGCGCGCTATTCGATCCGTATATCAAGGCCGCGAACTCGATGCCGCGCGTGATTCTCGCGCCGATCTTCGGCGTGTGGTTCGGTCTCGGCATCTGGTCGAAGGTGGCGTTGGGCGTCACACTGGTGTTCTTTATCGTGTTCTTCAACGTCTATCAGGGCGTGAAGGAAGTGAGCCCGGTCGTGCTCGCCAACGCGCGCATGCTCGGCGCGAACGGCAAGCAACTGCTGCGTTTCGTCTACTTGCCGAGCGCGATGAGCTGGGTGTTTTCGAGCTTGCATACGTCGGTGGGCCTCGCGTTCGTGGGCTCGGTGGTGGGCGAGTATCTCGGTTCGGCGCGCGGCGTCGGCTATCTGATTCTGCAAGCCGAAGGCACGTTCGATATCAATACCGTGTTCGCCGGTATTCTGGTGTTGACCGCGTTCGCGCTCGTTCTTGATGCGATCGTCGGCATGGGCGAGCGGCATCTGATGAAGTGGCAGCCCAAGACCGGCGATACCGAAAAGCTGTAGGCATCGCAAATGCGGAGTTCGACAAAAACAGCGTGCGATTTGAAGAACCGCACGCTGTTTTGCTTTGCAGGGGCTGAGTCAAGCATCGGCCAGGTATCGATCAGCCTTCGACCCGGCACCGCGACTTAAGGCGTAATCACCACCTTCCCGATCACACGCCGCTCCGCCATGTCTCGCAGCGCGCGCCCCGTTTGTTCCAGCGGATAGCGCGCCGACACGTACGGTTTGAGTTTGCCTTCGCCGATCCAGCCGGTCATCTGCTGAAAGGCGGCGTGATTGCGCTCGGCCTCGCGCTTCGCGAAATCTCCCCAGAACACGCCGACCACACTCGCGCCTTTGAGCAGCGTCAGATTGAGAGGCAGCTTCGGAATCTCGCCGTTTGCAAAGCCGACCACCAGATAACGCCCCCGCCAGCCGATGCTGCGAAACGCCGGCTCTGTATACACGCCGCCGACCGGATCGTAGATCACGTCCGGACCCTGGCCGTGGGTGAGCGCCTTGATGCGCTCACGCAGGTCGTCGGTGCTGTAGTTGATCGTCGCGTCCGCGCCATGCTCGACGCATATAGCGAGCTTTTCATCGCTCGACGCCGCCGCGATCACGCGCGCGCCGAGTGCCTTGCCGATCTCGACGGCTGCGAGTCCGACACCGCCCGCCGCGCCCAGCACGAGCATCGTTTCGCCGGCTTGCAGCGCGCCGCGATCGACCACCGCGTGATGCGACGTGCCGTACGCGAGCGTGAAGGCTGCGGCGAGTTCCAGGTCGATGCTCTCCGCGAGCGGCACGCATGCCGAGGCGGGCGCGAGCGCCTGCTCCGCGAAGCCGCCCGAACCGGTGAACGCCACCACGCGCGAGCCGGGCCTGAACTGCGTCACGTCGGCGCCGACCGCGCGCACGACGCCCGCGACCTCGGAGCCGGGCGTAAACGGCAGCGGTGGTTTGAACTGGTACTTGTTCTCGATGATCAGCACATCGGGAAAGTTGACGGAGGCGGCCTTCACGTCGATCACGACATGCCCGGGTGGCGGCTCCAGGTCCGGCAGGTTTTCGACGGTGAGGCTTTCCGGCGGCCCGTATTGATTACAGCGAATCGCGCGCATCGTGTCTCCATTCGATCAAGGGTTCGCAATCGCTTCGAGTGTAAAGCATCCGCACGACCGTACGTTTCCCGGATTCGCTGACTGCGCGCCTCGCGTTCGAGCGCATGTCTGCGGCGTGCACGGGGAGGCCGGCGCATGCGCTTCGCGAGGTCGGCGTGCGACGCCTGCCGTGTCGTTCGCGCGTCTTCTTTCCTCGGTTACAATCGCCGCATGCGAATCCTACTCAGCAACGACGACGGTTATCTGGCGCCCGGCCTTGCCGCGCTTTATGAAGCGCTCAAGCCGCTCGCGGATGTGACTGTGATGGCGCCCGAACAGAACTGCAGCGGCGCGTCGAATTCCTTGACGTTGTCGCGGCCGCTTTCGGTCCTGCGCTCGGCCAATGGTTTCTACTACGTGAACGGCACGCCCACCGACTCGGTGCACATCGCGCTGACGGGCATGCTCGACCACACGCCGGATCTCGTCGTGTCGGGCATCAACAACGGTCAGAACATGGGCGAGGACACGCTCTATTCAGGCACCGTCGCGGCCGCGACCGAAGGCATCATGTTCGGCGTGCCGGCCATTGCATTCTCGCTCGTCGACAAAGACTGGGTACATCTCGACGACGCAGTCCGCGTCGCGGCGGAGATCGTCGCGCATTACCTCGCGAATCCGCTGCCGGGGCATCCGCTTTTGAACGTCAATATTCCGAACCTGCCGTATGAGCAACTCGGCGGTTGGCACATCACCCGTCTTGGCAAGCGGCATCCGTCGCAGCCGGTGATCCGCCAGACCAATCCGCGCGGTGAGCCGATCTACTGGATCGGGCCGTCGGGCAGCGCGCGCGATGCGAGCGAAGGCACGGATTTCCACGCGGTCGCGAACGGCCATGTGTCGATCACGCCGCTGCAACTCGATCTGACTCACACGCAAATGCTGCCGGCGGCGCGCGACTGGGCGCGTGCGGGCAGCAGCGCTTCATGACGAGCGAGCGCGCGAAGCGCTTCCCGCTCGGCCTCGAGGATCTGGTGCGCGAACCGCGCCGGCCCGAAGGCCGTCCGGGCGAAGTGCGCGCGGCCGCGCTTGCGGCGAATGCCGCGCTGAATGCGCGTCAGCAGCCGGCGAAAAATCTAAAGCCTGGCTCGCCAGGTAAGACGCCGGCGAAGCAGGGTAGCGCACAGACGCAGACGTTGGCAAAGGTGTCCGCCAATGCACAAGCAAAGCCGCAGATCATCGCGCCGCCCAAGCCGCTCGCGGCGCCGGCTGCGAAGGCGCCAGCGCGGCCCGTGGTGCAGAGCGCGAGTGCGCGTCCAGTGTCGCCGCAGAAAACGTCAACGTCAGCATCAACGTCAGTGCCAACTGCAGCGCCGCCTTCGACGCGGACTTCAACGCCGGCGAGAACGGTCGATAAATCCGCGCCGCAGTCGGCGTCGTCGGCGAAACCCGCAAGCCGGTCGAATGAGCGCAGCGCAGCACCGAATGTCGCTTTGAACGGCGCGATGGCGTTGACGTCGGAACGCGTTCGCGAACGGATGGTCGAACGCCTGCGTGCGAACGGCGTCACCGACCAGCGCGTGTTGAACGCGATGTCGGTCGTGCCGCGCCATATGTTCGTCGACCCCGGCCTCGCAGTGCAGGCCTATGAAGATGCGGCGCTGCCGATCGGTCATCACCAGACTATCTCGAAGCCCTCGGTGGTCGCGCGAATGATCGAACTGGCCGCGGCGGGCCGCGCGTTGAACAACGTGCTCGAAATCGGCACCGGCTGCGGCTACCAGGCCGCGGTCTTGAGTCAGGTCGCGCGCGAGGTCTATTCGATCGAACGCATCAAGCCGTTGTCCGAGCGCGCGAAGACAAACTTGCGTCCGCTGCGAATTCCGAATATCCGGCTTCACTATGGCGACGGACGTTTGGGTCTGCCGTCGGCGGCGCCGTTCGATGCGATCCTGATCGCCGCCGCGGGCCTTGACGTACCGCAAGCATTACTTGAACAACTCGCGATCGGCGGCCGCCTGGTCGCGCCGGTCGGCTCGCAGGAAGGCCAGAGCCAGGTGCTGACACTAGTCGAGCGTCTTGGTCCGGCGCAGTGGCGCGAGTCGCGGCTTGATCGCGTTTTCTTTGTACCCTTAAAATCCGGAGTGATTTGACACCGATGAGTATGTTGCGCGCGATGCAAAGAACCAGCCTCAATGTCCCCATGACCGTAACCCAGCGTAGCGTGTGCGTGCTCGCCTTGTCCCTGTTGATGACGGCCTGCGCATCACGGCTCGATCAGGCGCCGGTCGTCGACCGCTCAGGTGGCAGCCTGCTCGGCACGCAAGCCGCGCAAGCTGGGCAGCAACCCGCTGTGCCGCTCGGACCGCCGCCGCCTGGCTACTATCGCGTGAAGCCGGGCGACACGCTGTATCGGATCGCGCTCGAGAACGGCCAGAACTATCGCGACATTTCGGCGTGGAACAATCTCACGAACCCGAATCAGATCGAAGTCGATCAATTGCTGCGCGTCGCGCCGCCGGGCGCGAACACCGCCGCGTTGACGCCGGGCGTCTCGACCGCGCCGCTCGGCAGCAATGGTGCTGTGCAAACCGCGCCGCTCAGCAGCACGTCGCCGTCCACGGGCGCGGCAGCCGGCGTCGCGGCGCCGCCGATCTACGGCTCGACTGCGAATAACGCAGCGCTCACGCCGCCGTCGAGTGCGAGCGCAGCAAGCGATTCGAGCGCAGGCGCATCGGGCAATGTGAACTTCTCCTGGCCCGTGCGCGGCCCGCTGCTAGGTACCTTTAACGATTCGACAAACAAAGGCGTCAATATCGGCGGTGCCTCGGGCGAGGCCGTGAAAGCTTCCGCAGATGGCCGCGTCGTTTATGCCGGAAATGGGCTGCGTGGTTACGGCAATCTCATTATCATCAAGCATGACGCAACTTATCTCACCGCGTATGCACACAACCGCTCTTTGATGGTAAAAGAGGGGGACGCCGTAACGAAAGGCCAGAAAATTGCTGAGATGGGTAACAGCGATTCCGACCGTGTGATGTTGCATTTCGAAGTTCGCCGGCAGGGTAAACCTGTCGACCCACTGAAGTATTTGCCGCCGCAATAAGCGATACGACCATGCCGAAACCGAAGCGCCGCCTGCCGCAAGCCGAATCTGAAACGATCAGCGATGCCCCGTCCGCTTCGGTGGACGACAGCGGCGCGTCGGAAGCGGAAGACGAGATCGCCGAGGAGCGCGAGCTCGACGACCGCCAGAGTGCGGAAGAAGGTGGCGACGCACGTGGAGGCGCGGCCGAAGTCGTGCCGGACGCCGACGATTTCCGCGCGCTGCTGCAAGCCGAGCTGACGGCCGACACGATCCAGCATTACCTCAACCGCATCAGCGTGAAGCCGCTCCTCACTGTCGAGGAAGAGCAGAAGTACTCGCGTCTCGCGAAGGCGGGCGAGTTCGAAGCGCGGCAGGTGATGATCGAGCGCAATCTGCGGCTTGTCGTCAGCATCGCTAAAGGTTACCTGAACCGCGGCGTGCCGCTGCTGGATCTGATCGAAGAGGGCAACCTCGGCCTGATGCACGCCATCGAGAAATTCGATCCCACGCGCGGCTTCCGGTTTTCCACTTATGCGACCTGGTGGATTCGCCAGAGCATCGAGCGCGCGATCATGAACCAGGCGCGCACCGTGCGCCTGCCGGTGCACGTGATTCGCGAGCTCAATCAGGTGCTGCGCGCGAAGCGCCATCTGGAAAAGAATTCGATGAATTCCGGCGAAGCGGCCGAACGCCGCGACGCGAGCATTGACGACATCGCTTATCTGACCGGCAAGACCACGGACGAAGTCACCGACATTCTCGCGCTGAACGAGCACACGGCGTCGCTCGATGCGCCGCTCGACCTCGATCCGGCCAGCAGCCTGCTCGACTTGTTGTCCGACGACCAGAGTCAGTCGCCGGACGCGGAGGTTCAGCATCGCGAACTGGAAACGCTTACGCGCGCTTGGCTTGCGCGTTTGTCGGACAAGCATCGGCACGTGATCGAACGCCGCTTCGGTCTGAACCATATCGAACCCGCCACGCTCGAAGAGCTGGCCGATGAAATGGGCCTCACGCGCGAGCGTGTGCGCCAGATCCAACAGGAAGCGCTAGTGCGGTTAAAGCGCTTCTTCGCCTCCAACGGCGTTCGGAAGGACGCCGTTCTCTAACCTGATGACACCGATTCTTGTTTTCGACATCGAGACGATTCCCGATGTCGCCGGCATCCGCCGCCTTGAAGATTTACCCGCCACGATGAGCGACGCCGAAGTAGCGGAGCACGCCTTTGCCGCTCGCCGTGAGAAAACTGGCAGCGATTTTCTGCCGCATCATCTGCAGCGGATCGCCGCGATTTCTTGCGTGTTCCGCGACAACAACGGCTTTCGCGTACGCTCGCTCGGCACGCTCGAAGACGGCGAAGCGGCGCTCGTGCAGTCGTTTTATCGCGTGATCGAAAAATACACGCCGCAGCTCGTGTCGTGGAACGGCGGCGGCTTTGACTTGCCGGTGCTGAGCTATCGCGCGCTCGTCAACGGGATTCCCGCTTACCGGTTCTGGGATCTCGGCGAGGACGACCGCGAGTTCAAGTGGAATAACTACATCAGCCGCTATCACGCGCGTCACACGGATCTGATGGACGTGCTCGCCATGTACCAGGCGCGCGCCAACGCGCCGCTCGACGCGCTCGCGAAGATGTGCGGCTTTCCCGGCAAGATGGGCATGGATGGCAGCCAGGTATGGCATGCGTATCAGGAAGGGCGCATCGAGGAAATCCGCAACTACTGCGAAACCGACGTCGTCAATACGTATCTGCTCTATTGCCGCTTTCAGTTGATTCGCGGCGCGTTCTCCGCCGCGGAGTATGCTGACGAGATCAATCTGGTGAAGAACGCGCTGGCGCTCGAAACGGCACCGCAATGGGCGGAGTATCTCGCGGCTTTCGATCAATAGTGTCAGTAGGGGAGCGGCGGAGCGCGACGTTCGTAGCGTCGGCTTGGTCAACGCCGACCGAGAATGGCGTGAATCGGCAAGCCTGGCGTTTCGTTTCCCAGGGTTTCGTCGCCCGCCGCTTCGTCTACAATCTCGCCTTTCCCCAAGTTTGTCAGGAAGTTGCAGGTGTCCCGAACTGCCCCTAATCATCGCTCGCATAAGCGCCAGCCGAAGCGCCAGAGGGCGCCCGCTCCCGCTCCGGCGCTCGTCATTACCGGCAATGAGCCGGTCATCGAAATCGTTTCGCTCGATATGGAAGCGCGCGGCGTCGGCCGCATCGAGAGCGAGGACGGCACGCCCGGCAAGGTGATTTTCGTCGAAGGCGCGCTGCCCGGCGAGCGCGTGAGCTACTCGACACATCGCAGCAAGCCTAAATTCGAGCAGGCCGAAGTCGTCCAGGTGTTGCGCGAAAGCGTGATGCGCACCAAGCCGAAGTGCGCGTACTTCGACACTTGCGGCGGCTGTTCGATGCAGCATCTCGATATTCGCGCTCAGGTCGCGGTGAAGCAGCGCGTGCTCGAGGACAACCTTCAGCATCTGGCGAAGCTGCGCCCCGAAACGGTGTTCCGTCCGATTGACGGACCAGCATGGGGTTATCGCTATCGCGCGCGCCTTGCGGTGCGTTTCCTGCCGGAAAAGGGCGGCATGCGCATCGGCTTTCACGAGAAGAAGAGCAGCTACATCGCGGACATGAAAACCTGCGAAGTGCTGCCGCCGCATGTGTCGGCAATGCTGATGCCGCTGCGCTTCATGGTGCGCAAGCTGTCCATCTATGATCGCATGCCGCAGCTCGAACTGGCCGTCGGGTCGTCGGTGACGGCGCTGGTGATGCGCAACCTCGAACCGCTGAATGCTGCCGACGAGCAGGTGCTGCGCGAGTTCGCCGACCAGCACAACGTGCAGTTCTGGCTCCAGCCCGGCGGCCCGGACACGGTCGCGCCGCTGTATCCGCTCGACGAGCAGCTCGACTACACGCTGCCGGAATACGACATCCGGATGCCGTTCAAGCCGACCGATTTCACGCAAGTCAATCACGCGATCAACCGTGTGCTCGTGAGCCGCGCGCTGCGGTTGCTGGCGCCAGCGCGCACGGACCGCGTGCTCGATCTGTTCTGCGGGATCGGTAACTTCACGCTGCCGCTCGCGCGCATCGCGAAGGAAGTGGTGGGTATCGAAGGCAGCGAAGTGCTGACTTCGCGCGCGCTCGCCAACGCCGAGTTGAACGGCGTGGCGGGACATACGTCGTTCGCCTGCCGCAATCTGTTTGAAGTCACCGCCGACGACATCCGCGCGCTCGGCCACTTCGACAAGTTCCTGGTCGACCCGCCGCGCGAAGGGGCGCTGGCAGTCGCGAAGGCGCTGGTGGAGATCGCTCAGAGCGGCAATGGGCCGCTGCCCAGGCGCATTGTCTACGTGTCGTGCAATCCGTCGACGCTTGCCCGCGACGCCGGCGTGCTCGTGCACGACGCAGGCTACCGGCTGGTGGGCGCGGGCGTCGTCAACATGTTCCCGCATACGTCGCATGTGGAGTCGATTGCGTTGTTCGAACGGGACTGACCGAGGCACAAACGCATAAGCGCAAAAGCTGAACGCACAAAGCAAAACGCCACGACCGAAGTCGTGGCGTTTTCACTTGAAGCCGATTTTTCAGTGCGCCGCGCGGCTCAGAACTGCCACCAGGATTTTTCCTTACCCGGCCTTGCACGGCCCGTGACGTACGGGCTGTCGGGGAAGGTGCCGGCCAGTACGCGCTTCGTGTCGTCGGCGAGTTGCGGCTGGTTCAGCTTCTCATACGACAGCATCATGATGTGCAGTGCGTCTTCAATAGCCGGTGCGTTCTTGTATTCCTTCAACGCGAGTTGCGCGCGGTTGATCGCGGCGACATAAGCGCCACGGCGGTAGTAGTAATCCGCCGCGTGGACTTCGTGTGACGCCAGCGCGTTCACGATATAACGCATGCGTTGCGCGGCGTCCGGCGCATACTTGCTGTTCGGATAACGGTCGACGACGACCTTGAACGCGTCGTACGATTCGCGCAGCGACTTCGGATCGCGCTCGCTCATGTCCTGGCCGGAGAAGCGGCCGAAGAGACCCAGGTCGTCGTTGAAGTGGATCATGCCCTTCAGGTAATACGCGTAGGCGATGTCCGGGTGATCCGGGTGCAGCTGGATGAAGCGGTCGATAGCCTGGTCGGCGGCTGCGGCTTCATTGTCTTTCCAGTTGCAGTACGCGACGTTGATCTGCGCCTGCTGCGCGAAGTGGCCGAACGGATCACGGCCCTCGAGCATTTCGAAGTATTTCGCGCACTTGCCGAAATCTCCGCCGCTCAAGGCGTCGTTCGCCTCCGTATATAATTTGTTGTTGTTCCACGTTGCCGTTTCGTCGGTCTTTTCCGGCAGGCCGTGGCAAGCCGCAACAACCGCGACGGCTGCGGCACACGCAATGTATCCGGCCACTTTCCGGGCCGCCTTCTTGATGGCCTTCAAATTGATCGCCGCTTTAGTGATGGTGTTCAAGGCTCGCATTTTCCAGTCTAGCTTTACGTCCAGGTGACCCAGACTCAATGACCCGCTCAAATACTCCAGGCGCTGCAACCGGTGCCCGGAATAGCAACGAAGATTATAGCGTAAGCGCTGACCCGTCCGACGCGTTGGGCGTCGATTCGCTCGACGACGACCTCGGCGCCGACGCGCTCGGCGCAGCCCGTGCGGCAAGCACGGTGCCGACCGTGGCGAACCGTGTCACGGACGAAACGCCGCGCAGCGTCGCCGTACCCGACGAACTGGCAGGCGAACGCCTCGACAAAGTGATCGCTCGCCTGTTCCCCGAGTTCTCCCGCAACCGTATGCAAAGCTGGATCGAGGCGGAGCGCGTGCGCATCGACGGTAAGCCCGCAAAGATCCGCCAGCCGGTGCCGCTCGGCGCGACCATCGAACTCGTGCCGGATCTGCTGCCCGAGCAGCTCGCATTCACGCCGGAGCCGGTGCCGCTCGAAATCGTCTATGAGGACGACACCCTCGTGGTCATCAACAAGCCGGCAGGCATGGTCGTGCATCCGGCGGCCGGCAACTGGAGCGGCACGGTGCTGAACGGTCTGCTGTACCGCTATGGCGATGCGGCTGCGGGATTGCCGCGCGCGGGCATCGTGCATCGGCTCGACAAGGAGACGTCCGGGCTGATGGTGGTCGCGCGCACGCTCGAAGCGCAGACCGATCTCGTGCGCCAGTTGCAGGCGCGCACGGTGAAGCGCCGCTACCTCGCGCTCGTGTGGGGCAACATGCCGGAAGAAGGCACGATCGACGCGCCGATCGGCCGCGATCCCCGCGAACGCACGCGCATGGCGGTGGTGACGGGCGCGTCGGGCAAACCGGCGCGCACGCATTTCCGGCGCGTCGATACGGCGATCTGGCAGCGGCAGCCGGTCACTGCGATCCATTGCGATCTGGAAACCGGCCGTACGCATCAGATTCGCGTGCATTGCGCGCACATCGGGCATCCGCTGCTGGGCGATCCGGTGTATGGGCGCGCGCGCGGCAAGCGGTCGGTCACGCCGCTGCCGGGCGAGTTCGCGCGTCAGGCGCTGCATGCATGGCGTCTCGGTCTGATTCATCCGAAAACCGGCCGCACGATGCAATGGCGTGCCGACGTGCCGCAAGACATTGAAGCGTTGTCGGCGGCGCTCGGTCTTGGCCGCGACGATGCGGGCGAGTTCGATGAGACGTACTATGAAGAAGACGGCTACGACGCATCGCTCGAAGAGGACATCGACGAGCACGACGAACAGGACGCAGCCGGCGACCATCCAGAGGACGATGAGGACGATCACGCATGAACTTGCCGGAACTGAGCTTTGCCGACGTTGTGCAACCTGCATGGAACGTGTCGCCGCGCGTGCGTGCGCTCGTCACCACGCGCGACGGCGGCGTGAGCCAGCCGCCGTTCGGCCGCTGGAGCGACGGCACGGACCAGCCCGGCGGCCTGAATCTCGGGATGAAGTCCGGTGACGATCCGGCCGCGGTCGCTGCCAATCGCGCGCGGCTATTGAACCTCACCGGCGTGAGCGGGGCCGCGTGGCTTAATCAGGTCCACGGCGCCGGCATCGTGCGTGCGGAAGATGCGCTTGCACAAATGCACGCGAGCGGCGCGCCCACGCAAGCCGACGCGAGCGTCACCGATCGAGCCGGCGTCGCCTGCGTCGTGATGGTGGCCGATTGCATGCCCGTGCTGTTCTGCGACGAAGCAGGGCGCGCGGTGGGCGCGGCGCACGCGGGTTGGCGCGGGCTCGCTGCGGGCATCGTCGAACGGACGGCCGGGCGAGTCGCCGAACTTGCCGGCGTGGAAGCGGGCGCGCTGCATGCTTACCTGGGCCCGTGCATCGGACCGGACTCCTTCGAGGTCGGTGCGGATGTGCGGGATGCCTTCATGGACGGCCTGGACGTCGCGCAACGCGATGCCACGGCCAGCGCGTTCGTTGAGCATCCGCGAAACAAAGGCAAATATCTCGCCGACCTTCCGGCGCTGGCCCGCCTGCGCTTGCAGCGGCTAGGCGTGACGCGAATTGTTGGGGGCGATCTGTGCACGGTCACGCAACGCGACCGCTTCTATTCGTACCGCCGAGATCATGAGACCGGCCGGATGGCCGCGCTCATCTGGCTCGACGATCAGGCGCAGACGCTCGGCGATTGATCTCGCGATTGGCGATGGACCTGATGATCAGGCGCGGCGACGGGTTGCTGCGATGACGTGCGGCGATAGCTCCGATGCGTCGCGCGCCGCCTAGTTACGAACCTGCGTATGCGGATTACTTCCGACGCGCAGCCAGCCATTTTGCTGCGCCGCCGGAAGCCATGCGCGCTGATTAATCCGCTGCGCCTGTGCATTCCCTGGAAATACATAAATGTGAATAAAGCGCCTCAATACGCGCGCTTTTTTCCTTATCCGCCATGCGATTGACATATGTCCGAAAAGGACGGGCAGCGATACAGGGAAAACGATAATTAAAAAACTATCGCACTGCGGCAAAATCGGGAACAAGCATTGACATGCCTTGCGATGGGGAGCAAGAATGTTCCTCACAGCTCCTCGTACATGGGACAGGGCGTGACGAGGGCGCGAGCGATCGCCCACGTGCGCAAGAACCTGCCTCTCAACCGTCCGCAAGGACTCACCGGTCAAAAGCAGGTATGGCAGCTTCTCACTCCTCAGCTTCCCCCAGCAAAGACTCCTCGAAGGAGCATTCGCAGCAGGCCGATACCAGCGGCGCTACACCGGCCGCGGGCATGCAGCAATTATTCGACGCATGGACGAATGCATGGCGTTCGCTGGGCACCGCGCCCGACGGCAACGGCATGCCTTTCGCTATGCCGCAGGTTCCTCCAACCCAAGGCACCCCGCCCTGGAGCCTGCCGCAGATGCCGTCCTTCCCTGGCTTTCCAGGTATGCCCGACTTCAGCAAACTGATGGCGGGCGGGATGCCCGCCATGCCGTCCCTCACCGCGTTGAACATACCGGCCGCGGCGATCCCGGCGGAGCGTCTGCAGAAACTGCAAGCCGACTACTCGCGAGAAGTCATGGCGCTGATCCAGCAGGTGAGCGGTTCGGCACCGAAGGCGCCTGAAATCAAGGACCGCCGCTTCAGCTCGGACGCATGGAGTTCCACGCCGGCCTACGCATTCACCGCCGCATGGTATCTGCTGAACGCGCGCTATCTGCAGGAAATGGTCGATGCGCTCGAGACCGAACCGAAGGTGCGCGAGCGCATCCGTTTCGCTATCCAGCAATGGACGGCGGCCGCCTCGCCGAGCAACTTCTTTGCGTTGAATCCCGAGGCGCAAAAGACCTTGCTCGAGAGCCACGGCGAAAGCTTGCGGCAAGGCGTGATGAACCTGCTTGCCGACATGCAGCGCGGCAAGATTTCGCAGACGGATGAATCGCGTTTCGTGGTCGGCGAAAATCTGGCGACCACCGAAGGCTCGATCGTATTCGAAAACGACCTGATGCAGTTGATTCAGTACAAGCCGCGCACGGCCACCGTGCGCGAGCGTCCGCTGCTGATCGTGCCGCCATGCATCAACAAGTACTACATTCTCGATCTGCAGCCCGAAAACTCACTCGTTGCGCATGCACTCGATTCGGGACACCAGGTGTTCCTGATTTCATGGCGCAACGCGGACGCATCGATCGCGCATAAAACCTGGGACGACTACGTCGGCGAAGGCGTGCTCACCGCGATAGAAACGGTGAGCAAGATCAGCGGCCGCGAGCAGATCAACACGCTCGGCTTCTGCGTCGGCGGCACGCTGCTCGCCACCGCGCTCGCGGTTGCGGCGGCGCGCGGCGAACATCCGGCTGCGTCGATGACGCTGCTCACGGCGATGCTCGACTTCTCCGACACGGGCGTGCTCGACATTTTCGTCGACGAGGCGCATGTGCAGATGCGCGAACAGACCATCGGCGGCAAGAACGGTGCGCCGCCGGGACTGATGCGCGGCATCGAATTCGCCAACACGTTTTCGTTCCTGCGCCCTAACGATCTGGTGTGGAACTACGTCGTCGACAACTACCTCAAAGGGCGCACGCCGGTGCCGTTCGACCTTCTGTACTGGAACAGCGACTCCACGAGCCTGCCGGGTCCGATGTACGTCTGGTATCTGCGCAACACGTACCTGGAAAACCGTCTGCGCGAGCCCGGGGCATTGACCACGTGCGGCGAACCGGTCGACCTGTCGAAGATCGACGTGCCTACCTTCATCTACGGTTCGCGCGAAGACCATATCGTGCCGTGGCAAACCGCCTATGCGTCGGCGCCGCTGCTCACCGGGCCGTTGAAGTTCGTGCTCGGCGCGTCCGGTCATATCGCCGGTGTGATCAATCCGCCCGCGAAAAAGAAGCGCAGTTACTGGACGCTCGAAGGCGACGCCAGGATGTTGCCGGAAAGCCCGGACGAATGGTTCAGCGACGCGAAGGAAGTGCCTGGAAGCTGGTGGCCCGAATGGACCACGTGGCTCGATCAATACGGCGGCAAGAAAGTGAAGCCGCGCGCTGCGGCCGGCTCCGAGGAATTTCCGGTCATCGAGCCGGCCCCGGGGCGCTACGTGCGGCAACGCGAGTAAGAGGTGCGTTTGCTTGAAAGCGAACGCAAGAAGGTAGACGAGCTAGCGATTTGACGAACAACGAGATTTTTAACGTGACGGGCTGCGGCGTAACAAGCCGATGTGCCCGGAGGATATGGAAATGACTGATGTTGTGATCGTATCGGCCGCCCGTACGGCAGTAGGTAAATTTGGTGGGTCGCTGGCGAAGATTGCCGCGCCCGAACTCGGCGCGACGGTGATTCGCGCGGTGCTCGAACGCGCCGGCCTGAAGCCGGAGCAGGTGAGCGAGGTGATTCTGGGCCAGGTACTGACGGCGGGCTCGGGCCAGAATCCGGCGCGCCAGTCGTTGATCAAGGCAGGGCTGCCGTCGGCGGTGCCCGGCATGACGATCAACAAGGTATGCGGTTCGGGCCTGAAAGCGGTGATGCTCGCGGCCAACGCGATCATCGCGGGCGACGCGGACATCGTGATCGCCGGCGGTCAGGAAAACATGAGCGCGGCGCCGCACGTGCTGCCGGGCTCGCGCGACGGTTTCCGCATGGGCGACGCGAAGCTGGTCGACTCGATGATCGTCGACGGCTTGTGGGACGTATACAACCAGTACCACATGGGCGTGACCGCGGAAAACGTCGCCAAGGAATTCGACATCACGCGCGAACAGCAGGACGCGTTCGCGGCGCTGTCGCAGAACAAGGCTGAGGCCGCGCAGAAGGCGGGTCGCTTCGACGACGAAATCGTGCCGGTTGACATCCCGCAACGCAAGGGCGACCCGGTGCGTTTCGCCACCGACGAGTTCGTGCGTCACGGCGTGACCGCTGAATCGCTGGCCGGGCTGAAGCCGGCTTTCTCGAAGGAAGGCACGGTGACGGCGGCCAACGCGTCCGGTCTGAACGACGGTGCGGCGGCAGTGCTGGTCATGTCCGCGAAGAAAGCGGAAGCGCTCGGCTTGACGCCGCTCGCGCGCATCAAGGCTTACGCGAACGCGGGCGTCGATCCGAAGGTCATGGGTATGGGGCCGGTGCCGGCTTCGCGCCGCTGTCTTGAACGCGCGGGCTGGAGCCCGGCCGATCTCGACCTGATGGAGATCAACGAAGCATTCGCCGCGCAGGCGCTGGCCGTGCACAAGCAGATGGGCTGGGACACGTCGAAGGTCAACGTGAACGGCGGCGCGATTGCAATCGGCCACCCGATCGGCGCATCCGGCTGCCGGATTCTCGTCACGCTGCTGTACGAAATGCAGAAGCGCGATGCGAAGAAGGGTTTGGCTTCGCTGTGCATCGGCGGCGGCATGGGTGTCGCGCTGGCACTCGAGCGCGTTTGACGATGAGCGCGCGGATTAATCGCGCGCGAGACGCCGCCAGGCGTCGAAGAAAGTGTTGCCGCGCGCCGCCTGGCAACAGGCGGTGCGAGGTCAGCAGCGGCCTTGCCGGCCGGTCGCCCGGCGGCAGCGTGGATAAAGCATCAGGCGAGGGTAGAGGTAGCCGATCGGGGCAGCCGGTCGGCGCCTCGACAACGATAATGGAGTCTAGTTTATGACACAGCGAATTGCGTACGTAACGGGCGGGATGGGCGGCATCGGCACGAGCATTTGCCAGCGGCTGCACAAAGAGGGCTATAGGGTCATCGCGGGTTGCGGCCCGAATTCGCCGCGCCGCGTGAAGTGGCTCGAGGAACAGAAGGCTCTCGGCTTTGACTTCGTCGCGTCCGAAGGTAATGTCGGCGACTGGGAGTCGACCAAGCTCGCGTTCGAGAAGGTCAAGGCCGAAGTCGGCGAGATCGACGTGCTGGTGAACAATGCTGGCATTACGCGCGACGTCGTGTTCCGCAAGATGACGCACGAAGACTGGACCGCGGTGATCGACACCAACCTGACCAGTCTCTTCAACGTCACGAAGCAGGTGATCGACGGCATGGTCGAGCGGGGCTGGGGCCGCATCATTAACATTTCGTCGGTGAATGGGCAGAAGGGCCAGTTCGGTCAGACCAACTACTCGACCGCGAAGGCCGGTATTCACGGCTTCACGATGTCGCTCGCGCAGGAAGTGGCCACCAAGGGCGTGACGGTCAACACTGTGTCGCCGGGCTACATTGGTACCGACATGGTCAAGTCGATCCGCCCTGACGTGCTGGAAAAGATCGTCGCGACGATTCCGGTGCGCCGCCTCGGCCGGCCGGACGAAATCGGCTCGATCGTGGCGTGGCTCGCGTCGGAAGAATCCGGTTTTTCCACGGGCGCGGATTTTTCGCTCAACGGCGGTTTGCATATGGGCTGAGTTACAGGCGCGCCGCTCACAAGGCAGCGCGTTTGGCTCGGATGGTTCCGGCGGCGTCCCGGTTGCGCAATGGCCCGATTGCGCAACCGGCATGACGCCGCTCGCGCTCTACTTGCGCTCAAAGGCGTTACATGACTACTACTACAAAGAAAACAGCCGAACGACTGATCAAGAAATATCCGAATCGTCGGCTCTACGATACCGAGACAAGCACGTACATCACGCTGACGGACGTCAAACAGCTCGTGCTGGACCAGGAGGATTTCAAGGTCATCGATGCCAAGAGCAACGAGGACCTGACGCGCGCGATCCTGCTCCAGATTATTCTCGAGGAAGAGAGCGGCGGCTTGCCGATGTTCTCGTCGTCGATGCTGTCGCAGATCATCCGTTTCTACGGCCATGCGATGCAGGGCATGATGGGCACGTATCTGGAAAAGAACATCCAGGCTTTCATCGACATCCAGGCGAAGCTCGCCGATCAGTCGAAGAACCTGTACGAAGGCAAGACGATGAACCCCGAGGTCTGGTCCCAGTTCATGAACATGCAGGCGCCGATGATGCAGGGCATGATGACCAGCTACATCGAGCAGTCGAAGAACATGTTCGTGCAGATGCAGGAGCAGATGCAGAACCAGGCCAAGTCGATGTTCGCGACATTCCCGTTCACGCCGGGCGGCGCGGTGAATGTGCCGGGTGGTGCGAACGCTGCGGCGCCTGCCGCCAATCCGCAGGCTAGTCCCCAAACGACTCCGCAAACGAATCCGCAAACGAATCCGGAGCCGGAGAAGAAGTAGCGGTTCATTGCGGCGCGACGGATCAGGCAGCGGTCGGGGCTTGCGGCCTTGCAGTTCCGGCGCGACGGTCCCAGCCGTAAGCATAGTGACGCAAGCGCGGCCATCGCCGCGCGGCGCAAGCCGGCTGCCCCGCGCGCGGTACAATGGCGGGTTGCGTGCGCGGGACGTTTTCTCTCGGGGCAGGGCGTTATGACCCTCCGACTCCCGCGGCCCTTGCGCACGGTCCCCATTGTCGCCCTGTCACCGCTATACGCCGGACTCATCTATGTCGCAGACCAGTTCCACCACCTCGCCGACGCCTTCAAGTCCCAAGGTCGGCTTCGTCTCCCTCGGCTGCCCGTAAGTCACTCAAAATATATCGGGCGGCGGGATGGAATTCGGAGTGAAAGTCAAGCAAACTCCCGGGTGGATGAAATCACAGTAATGAACTCGCTTTCGCCGGCCTGGGGTGCCACGCACGATGGTTGTTCCTGCAAATCCAAAGATTTATCACATAGTCCATGTAGACCGGCTCCCGTCAATAATCGCCGGCGGAGCACTTTGGTGCGATGGCAGGGTCATCCGCCAAGGTGCTGAAGGAACAACCATTGGGATGTCCGACATCAAGCGGCGGCGCCTCGAGGAATTGACGCTGGAGAACAGTCACCCTGAGTTGTTTGTTGGCGAATGTGTTCCGTTTTATTTCTGCCCGCGCTCGGTAATGCTGTTTCTGATCCATATGCGGAATCATGAATTGGCTTACAAAGGCGGGCAGGGGCCGATCGTGCACCTAGAGGCGGATCTTTATGAAGCAGTAGAATGGGCTGAGGAGCACGATAAACGCTGGGCGTTCACGCTCTCGAACGCTGGCTCCTATTATTTTGAGGATAGGTGCTCCCTCGATGACCTTGAAGAAATCAACTGGGACGCGGTTCGCGCGCTCGACTGGCGAGGCGGTCTGAAGGAAGGCAAGCAAGCCGAGTTCTTGGTTGAAAACCATTTTCCCTGGAGACTGGTGCGCAGGATTGGCGTTCATTCGGAACGGGTCTACCGGCAGGTGCTTAACTTGCTGCCCGATGATGGGCATCGACCGACAGTGGAAATCAAGAATGACTGGTATTACTAAGGACGCGATCATGATCCGATACACCAGCGGAAACATACTTCATGCTGACGTTGAGGCGGTGGTCAACACGGTGAACTGCGTCGGCATTATGGGGCGTGGGATCGCGCTGCAATTCAAGAACGCATATCCTGAGAACTTCGCGGCGTACGCACGTGCGTGTAAGGCCGAAGAGGTTCAACCAGGCCGCATGTTCGTCTACGACATGGGGGGATTGACGAATCCGCGCTTTATCATCAATTTCCCGACGAAGCGGCACTGGAAGGGCAAGAGCCGTATGGAAGACATCGAGTCGGGCCTCGTTGATCTGGAGAGGGTCATCCGACGCAAGGGCATCCGCTCGATCGCGATCCCGCCGCTCGGTGCTGGGCTCGGTGGCCTAGACTGGAACCAGGTGAAGCCGCGCATTGAGCAGGCAATGGCTTCTATGGACGACGTTGACGTGCGAGTCTACGAGCCGAACGGTGCGCCCGAGTCCGACAAGATGGTGCATAAGCGTGACGTGCCGAAGATGACGGCCGGGCGCGCAGCGCTGGTGGAACTCGTCTCGCGGTATCTGCGGGGGCTTTTGGACCCCACCGTCTCGCTGCTCGAGGTTCACAAGCTCATGTACTTCATGCAGGAGGCGGGCGAACCGCTGCGCCTACAGTTCCAGAAAGCGCACTATGGTCCATACGCTCAGAACCTGCGCCACGTAATGAGTGCGATCGAGGGGCATTTTCTCGTGGGCTATGCCGACGGCGGGGACGATCCTGAGAAGTTGCTGGCGCTTGTGCCAGGCGCCGAAGATGAGGCGGCGCGCTTCCTGTCTGAGTCCGCCGAGACGCGCGGTCGATTCGACAAGGTTGCGGAGTTGGTGGAGGGCTTCGAGTCGCCGTACGGCCTTGAGTTGCTTGCAACTGTTCACTGGCTCGCGAGAGATGAGCCATCGGCGTCGGTCGACGAAATCACGCAGCGTGTGTATGGATGGAACGATCGCAAACGACAGTTCACGCCGCGACAGATTCGCCTGGCTGCCGAAGTACTCGCGAAGAAGGGGTGGATCCAACACGCCGTGTGATTCGTACGCACCACGGCTGCGTATTCGCCCGTGAAAAACGGTGCCCTTCGAGGCGCCGTTTTTTGTTGCTGCGGCGCTCTTGCAGACTCGACCATAAGTGGCACGATGGCAACTCATTATTCAATAAAATTCGGGGAAAGGTGGGAATGTATCTAGAGCGTGCCTTATTTGTTGTGGCGCCGCGGCACTTCGGCAAGAGCACAACTCTGCGATCGATGTTTCTCGATCGCCGTTTTCATACCAACGGCGAAATCCCGGATAAATCGAAGCTTCCGGATGACTACGCGATTAGCAACGAACGGCGTCTGTATCTTCGCCTGACGTCTCCGCATGAATCGAATGAGGATCTTCGTCAATTTCTGATCAAGACTGAACGCAAGATGCCAAGCGGCCGCTGGTGTTTCGCAGGTCCGCTACATCCTGACGCGTTCAAACAGATGCCGGATGCGGTGACGACGATCGATGGTTTTATCAATGCATTCGAACCCGAACGCATCCGTGTGGCGGTGCTCAGCCCGAACCATCAAGGTGTCGACGTAAGTGATTTCATTCCCGGACGTGATTTGCTTGCTGACTTGCACTCCATCGACGATCGGGTAGAGGTCATGTCGTTGGACGTTCGTCAACTCAACAGGAATGGGCTGGTACTCGCCGACTTCTTCGATTTCCTGTAGTCGGCGGTTGCCGATCTACAGCGAAAATGCCGCCCGATAAGGCGCCACCAGCACTTACTTCTAGGTCCGCTCGGGCGGCTTCGAGAGGACGCGCAGGTGGCCCGCTCCTCTAAGGAAATTGCGGTACGAGTTGAGAGCGACGTTCCAAGCTGCAATGGCGACGCCGGCGCCTGAGTCGAGCACGTTGCCGTCTTTGTCGATCACGGCTAACGTCGCCGATTCACCGGTTGCTGTTGTCACGGCAAACCCGGCGTAGCTGAATGCGCTGATGATGGAGTTTTGAAGGTCGCCGATTTTCTGTTCGTCAATCGCAGTAGTTGGTTGTGCTTTCATCAAATTTTCCGAGTATCAATTCGTTGTTTGCGCGCGTGATGGACTGCGCCCGCGCTTCATTGAACGGAATATACCGTGGCATGAGTAATCTCTCAAGTGGTTGATTTGACAGGATATTTTCTAAACACACTAAAACTCTGTTACGCGTTGCTTTGAAGGCTTGTCTGGTGGGCGTCGCCGGGCGCTCTGCAATTGTTCGGGCGCATTCGGGCGCAAGGTCTCGATTGTTCCTGCAGTGAAACCTTGCCCATCTCACAGGTTCGGCGTCGGCGCCGAAGGTGACCTGCGAGGTCGACGACGCGAACGGCGGCAACGGTGTACGGCACGGCCTGTCGTGATTCGGGGCACGTAGGAGCGTAGGCGTGTGCCTGCGTACCTCAATATTTAGTGCCGAGCTCCTCCTGCGCTATGATCCTCCAAGTGCAGGGGGCCGCTATGTCGAGCAAGGATTGGCTAAAACTAGAAGAACTGGTGGCGCGCATTCAGAAGCAACTCGCACCCGAGGCTGACGTCCAGCACAACGTACATCTGCTCGGAAGGATCACCGAAAGGGAAAGGCAGATTGACATTCTCGTGCGCCAGAAAATCGGACAATACGAGATGTCGATCGTCATCGACTGCAAGGACTACAAAAAACCGGTCGATACGAAGGGAGTGGAGGAGTTCTACGGCCTTGTCAGCGACGTAGGTGCCCACAAAGGCGTGCTCGTCTGTCCCGCCGGCTTCTCCGTCTCCGCAAAAAAAACGGCAAAACATCGTCAGATCGAGCTCTATAGGCCAATCGATACAGACGACCATAAGTGGCGCGTGAAGGCGGCGATCCCGGTGGTCTGCGATTTTCGATCAGCGGCAATGAGTTTCGGAATCAGCTCGATCGCCGCTGTGCCGATCCGAATATCGCAGCACCCAGCTGATTTCGAGGTCTTTACGTCAGCCGGCGACCGCCTCGATTCACCGCTCAAGACCGCGAGCACGAGGTGGAACAATGGTGATCTGCCTACCGACGTTGGTGATCATGAGGGCCTGCTAATTTACCCGGGACACGTGACACAAATTGACAACGGTTACGGCACCTTGATACCAGTCACGCTGACAGTGGGCCTTAGAGTTACTAGCGAGGTCTACTTCGGGCAGTTGGACATAGAGCGCATCAGCGGATTCCTAGATGAGCACACAGGGCTAGTGGTGACAAACTCGTTTACAACTGGCGGCCTGAGTCCAGAGGAAATAGAGAGTCGATGGAAAAAGCTCTCGCTCGGCGACGCCCCGCCTATACGACCTGTGTTGCGGCTCCAAGGGCTTACATGTTGGGGTACGGATTGACGGCGTCGTTCTCACACAGTTCTACAGATGAGCGAATATCTCTGTTGCAGCTTGGTGCACCGTCCCAACCTTAGTCGCCATTTCGCAGCGCCCGCCCTGCGCCCGGAGGTATTCCGCCGATCTTGCGTAGGCCTGCTCTACTAGGCGCTCATGTGGATTGCCCAACACATTTAGGATGTGTTCACGCTGGCGTCGTCGTGCGAAGATTCCGCTATCCGAGCCGGCCACAATTTCTGAGCAAAATCGATTGAAAGCGATCAGCAAAAGGTTCAACGAGGGAAAAACCCTTGATGCGGTCCTCCGTCACATCGAGACGCGAGACGGAGTTTGTCGCGGCGATGATGTTCGATCACCAGAGCTGGAAGGGCATGCCGTGCCGATTGATCTTGCATGCACTATTGGCGGGCGTCTCTTCGCATTTGAACATACTGGGATAGAGCCTTTCCCGGATCAGATCAAGATGGCGGTACATAATCGGCGCCTTTTCGGCCCGATCGAGCACGAGCTCGCGAGCACCTTGCAATTTGCTGAATCATTTGAGCTGCACGTCCCTGTCGACGCAACGGTGGGATTGAAGCCTGCTCAAATCGCGCAAATTCAAGACGTGCTCGTGAAATGGGTGCGGGAGTCTGCGCCGACTCTCCCGATCGCGCCATATGGCCGTTACGTCACGCCGATTCAAAAGGTGACGCTCACCGGGGTTCCTTTCGCCGTCACGCTTCACCGCTTTGCCGTATTGGGACCTCGTAGACGGTTCAGCGTTGCCTATCTGGTTGAAAGCAACATTGAGGCGGCGAGGTTCGATCGCATTAGCAAGTCATGTGACGATAAGTACGGGAAGCTCGCGGCGTGGAAGCGAAATTGCGACGCATGTACCGTCTTGGTGCTCGAAGAAGACGACATCCAACTAACCAACCACGACCTTGTCGCAGAAGCGTTGTCACGGGCGGAGAAAGGAAGGACAGATGCGCCGGACGAGATTTACGTGGTTAGTACGTGTTGTGACGACGTCTGGTGGGTGACGTGTCTGCGACGAGACGGTAAACCCGCCTATGACGATAGTGAGCGCTATTTGGAGTGCGATCCGTCAACGCTGGTGCAGTTGACGGATCGCTGATCCTTCAATCGGTTCGCGTGGCTCTAGGGGCGGCCAATCGTGACACGACAATAGGCCATAGCAGGCCGCAATAGCGCGGTGGGCAATCCACTATGACAGGGAAGGACATGGCAACAGCAGCAGAAGGTTTGGTAGGCGGACTGACGATCGAAGTCGCCAGAGCAAGGGCGCGAATCGACGCGGCGGTGTCGGCGGGCGTCGACGCAACGAAAGCGCGTCGCGTGCTGGTACGCTTGGAGCTGGAGCTCGCAGACGCGAAGAAGCGCGCGATCGAAGAATTCCATCGCCTCCCTGCCAATCCGTACGCATAACGCTCGACATGGTCGACAGTAGGGTAGGGCAGACAGGCCGCTTTCGAGCGGCCTGTGCACTACTTGATATGCAAGCAGCTTCAGTCGAGGCTCTGTGCGACTGCCTCGTTGATAACCTTCTCGGCAAGCGGCTGCATCGCGTCCGCCGTCTTCTTTGCCAGATACAGCCCAGGTCGCGCTGGAATTATCCAGCCTGGCGAGTTCTCGGACATCACCCTAAACGTGAGATAGCTGCTGTACGTTTTCCCGCCGGGCGTCCTGTTGTCCATGCGGACCATGCCCTGATAGCGCTTCTGATCGGCTGAGCTCAGGTTCGCGATTCCCGATGTATCGAGCTTTCCGCCCCACTTGTAGACGTTGCGCGGAACCATAAACGTTCCGCGCGTTGCCGTCGACGACATGAACGGCGTCTGCTTCTTCAGGGGCTTGGCGCTCCATTGCGGGTGCATCGAGGTCATCTCGCCAGATGCGCGTTTGCTCTGCGCGACGATAGTGCTGGCCTTCAGTTGCGACGCGGCGGTATAGACGTCCGTCGGCATGGATTGCGCGAGCGCGTCGTTACCCGGCGTATTCGCGCGCAGCGGAATGATCATGAAGCGCAGGCCGTCCTTGGTGCGACGGACCTTCGGGCTAGTCGAAAGCATCGTCTTAAGATCGTGCGGCGGGCGCCCGGTCTCGATCTCGTCAGCGTTCTTGTAGTCGGCCTGCACGACGGCCGCGAAGTGGCCCGCCATTGCCCACGTGATCGACTTCACATAGGCGTCTTTCTCGCCGCTCCATAGCTTCGCTCGGTATACCTCCTTTTGCCAGTTGGCGGCTGTCTGCTCGGCGATCGCACGCACCGCCTGATTAACCAGCGGGAAGACCTGCCGGGTGATGATCGGCACTGCATTCAGCATCTGCGACAGGTCGACTGAGACTTTGAATTGGGCCATTGGGGCACCTCCTTCGCCCTAATGTAATGTCGCGACGGGTGGCGGAGTAGGGCGGGCAGGCCGCTTCGAGCGGCTTTTTCTTTGCGTGCGTTTCGTGCACAGAAGCCCAAAGACGGCCAACGCAGGCCAAAGTCGTGACGCAAGAATGGGTCATCCAACAACGGGACTAGATCCAGATGAGCGGCACAACCCAACTATTGCGCCTGCCTGCGGTGATCGCGGCGGTAGGGCTGAAAAAGTCCATGATTTACAACCTGATCCGAGAGGGCAAATTCGCTAAGCCCGTCGTGCTGAATGCGCGCGTTGTCGCGTGGCGCCAGGAAGACGTGAACGCGTTTATCGCGTCGCGCAGCGTCGCTGGGGGTGCTGCGTAATGGCTACAAACGTTCAGCTCTACGTGCCCGACGTGCGCGTCGTGGTTTTCAAAACTATCGGACGTCAGACAGTCGACGGCCAGACGCCGGTATCGCAACGCGTGCTCGACACGAACAGGACGATCGATCTGACACCGTGGCTCGGTGAGGGCGGGCGCCTGTGCGTATCGAAGTCGGTTCGCGAGCCAGCGGGCGGTTGGTCGCTGACCGTGCCCGATAAGCCCTATGCGCAAGGCAATTCGTTCGAGTCGATGTATGGGCTGATCGAGCCAATGGATTTCATCGAAATCCGCATGCGGCATAACCTGCCCGGTGCGTCGACGGGCAATCCGACCAAGCCGCCTATTCTGATGCGTGGTTTCGTTTCCGGAATCTCGCGTAATGAGGCGATGGGCAACGATGGCAAGCCGATGCGCACGGTCACGATAAATGGCCAGGACCTTGGAAAGCTCTGGCAGATCATGCAGATCAAGTACATGCCGGGCTACGTGGTCGGCGAAAACTATCTTTCGAGCTTCCGTTTGTTCGAGCGGTTCGGACTCGGCTTCAAGACGTCTATGACAGCATCTGAGTTCATCACTGAGGTGGTGAAAAGCATCATGAATCCGTTCCTGAGTTCGCTCATGCCTCCGAATTCGCCGAATCCGACGGCGTTCAATCTCGACGTGTCGGTCGCGAATGGCGTCGTCGACGTTGGTGGCGCCCAGAACCAGCAGGGCACCATCCACGGCCTGCTCTCCTATTTCGGAGACGTCGGCGCCTGGAACGAGCTTTACATTGAGTCGAGGGAGGACGGGGAATACGTCGTCTATCGGCCGAACCCGCTCAGGGATATCAACGGTAATGTCATTCAGCCGGATTCGCTGAATCTGACGCCCATCGATATCGACGCCAAGGACGTGATCGCCCTGAATGTCTCTCGCGGCGATGAGAACGTCTCGAACTATTACTGGACGCGCGCGCCGCGCTTCGAGCTCGTCGACAACATCGTCAGCCAGCAGTTCGCCATAGGCGCCGATCCGGAATCGGTGGATCTCGGCCACTACACCAACTCGGCCGCGCAGTTCTACGGTGTCCGCATGCTAGAGACGGAGACCCAGCAGGGCGGCAACGACGTGACGACCATGTCGAGCGGGCAACCGGCGGCACAGCAGGCGACACGCAGCGCCAGCATGATGAACTGGATCAACAACCGGCGGGCGATCGTCGTCGCGTCGAATAAGGACAATGTCCTGCTCGAGCGCGGCACGGCGCGCATCCGCGCGAATGAAACGGTCAAGCCGGGGAGCTATGTGCGGATCGTGCGCGGGTCGTTCTCGTCGACGTTCTATGTCGTTGGCGTCGATCTGGACTTTATCCCGTATCAAGGCCTGTTCCAGACGCTCACGCTCGAGCGCGGTGACGGGTTCATCAAACGGGTAACGGCGGGCGCTGGCGTGCAAAGCCCGGCCAACGCAGAGAAGTCGGGGTTGGCAAATGGCTAGTCTGCGCTGGGGCAGGGTCACCGTCGGCGGCATCGGCGTCAACGGTCACCGTGCACACTGCACGGCGCCGATCCTGAGTGTCTGTTCGCCTGGCCATGCCATGTCGGTCTCCTGTTACCCGCGCGCAGCGGGCGTATGGTTTAGTTCGGGCGTGCCTTGCATACACCGTCGATGACGACCTCGCCCACCGATCCCACCGCTGCTTTAGCCCACGTGCCCCGGCCCATTTGGCTCCAGACAGTTTGATCGTTTGCAGCGTATCCGACCGTTTGCAGCGTCGAGTACGACTTATAGGTGCAGTTAATTTTCAATACCTCAATCTCATGGCCACCATCAGCTTGCATGTCCTTGAGAAAGGCAGTGGCGGAATCGCCGTCATACTGGACGTTCCCTGCGTCCAGATAGGTCGTCAGTGGGGCACCATTGGTCGATACCTTGATCCACTGTGGATCTGCGGCATGGGCGACTGCGCCGGCCGCGGCGGCGCTCTTTCTCTTTCTCTTCCACTCCGCCTGCTTCGCTTCCCAATCCGCCGCCGAGGCTTTACCCTCAGGCGAGTTTTGCCAAGCCTGTACTTGCTCACGATCGGCCTGCGCCTGTGCCAGCCCCGCCGGGTTGGCTGCGGGCACCCGCTCCGCGTTGGAGTAACCATCCCGTTGCAGGATCTGTTGCTGCGCTGCCGCCAGCTGCTCAGGGGACCGACTACACGACACCATAGCGCCTTGATGGGTACAGACCGTACCGTTGGGCTGCGTGACTGAGTAGCTGCCGTCCTTGTTGAATGAAACACTCGTGCAAGCAGTAAGCGAAGCAGCGATGGCTGCGCCAAGAATCAGTCTCTTCATGGTCTACTCGTTTGTTTGTGCCCCGGGCGATCGTGTCGGGGCTGAATTAGGCATCTGTTTAACGGCCACCACGGCTTTTAGTTGACGGCCACGCAGGTGCCGAAGTCCTTGCCCGCCGCGAAGCATCGGTCGCGCGCCGCCAACGTGTGGTCCCCTCGTCTGCCGCCGGCATCGGCACAAAGATCGGCAGTGATGCGTTCCGGGCGACGAGAGTCTCTCTTGATGGCCGACAAGAGGCAGACACGAACGCGCGGCCCGCAACCTGCGCCCACCGCTTAGCGTGCTTTATTGTCCGAATTCTGAAGCTACCCCTGTATTCGGCGTCGCCGGGCGACGGTTTCTTACATGCGCCCTATGTGCGCCCAATCGCGACGTGACATCCCTGCAACGCCCCGCCGGCATTGGTGACTGTGGTCTCACGCGACAGATCTCAAATCTGTTGGTGTGCGGTAGGGAACCTCAAGGTTACGGATGTAAATGTGACTTCGCTTCCATGTCGCTCGCGCCGCGCCAGCGTTGGTTTCTGTTGCGTCAAAAAACTCTCTTTGCGTCTTGTTGCGTCATTGCGGTTGATCGTGACAGCAATAATTCGCTCATCGCAACAGGAGAAAAGACGTGAGTGAGAAAGCGGTTTACGAGATGCCTTTGGCTGGATTCGTTCGTGAGAAGGATCTGATCACGGTGCTGGCGATCAGCAGGAAGACGCTCGAGCGCTGGTGCGCGGCGGGCAGGTTCCCAGCAGCAGTTCGACTTGGCGAGAAGGCCAAAGGCTGGAATGTCGACGTCGTCCGCGCGTGGATCGACGCGCGAACCAATGGGAGCGCAGTATGAGCATGCCGGAAACTGAACGCGACGCGCTCGACCAAAACGAATATTTCGAGACGCTGGGTTATTCCGGCGACGACTTTCTCGTTCGCCTAAAGAGTTCAGGGTCGACGGTACGATTCATTGGTCGACCGAACAACTGGATGCTTTCACTGATCGCGCCGATGTCATGGTGGAGTTCGCGCTGGTCGCTGCGCGGCCGGGGCACGACGGCGCAGCGGGCGTTCGTGCGGGCATGCAGTCGGCGCGGGCCATACGCGGAGGAGGCCATTGCTAGCCGAATCGCAGACGAAAAGCGTGCTGCACAGCCGGCGCCTGTGCTGACCCAGAGCGGACTGCCCGCGGCGGTCATCGTTGCCGAGACGGGCGGGTATTTCCACGTCCAGTGTCCGCACTGCGGCGACGTCCACCGGCACGGTGCGGGGCTGCTTGGCCGGCGCGTGCCGCATTGCTGGGGGCTGTACCGGGATGTGAGCGATTACGAGTTGGTGCGACGTAGCGCGTCGAGCGTCGACCACATCGAGCTCGCGGCTGCGTGAGCGGATCGCCAGCTCCACGAAGGCCCGGCATTGTCCGGGCTTCTCTACATCAATCGCGACGTGGTCGGCGAGACAATGCTGGAGAAGTCCGAGTCCAAAAAGCCAAAACCCCTGAGACCAGTGGCGAGCCGGCTATTCAGGGGCACTTTGGGTGATGCAAAGGATGTACATATTGTACCGCAACCGCTTGCGCCCAGCGTTGTCCCATGTCGAAAAAAATCCGTGGATCTCGATCTGTCACGACAAGCCGATTGCTTTCTGGTGCGTCAATGGCCTGCAGGCGGTCCACGCGAAAATATAGTCCTTTCGAGTGCCTCGCCCGCCGTGGATAATTCGTCGCATGGCACTCCGAACAAACGCGGCGGCCATGCGGTGCAGGCGACGCAGAGGGATCTGCGTTCATCAAAGTTACCAGGTGGAGGCTAACAGCCAATCCCTGGCGCCATGGCGAGATGGCGATTTAGGAACCGGAAGAGATGCAAAGGAACTTAGGTAACAACGATGCAGCTACGGCTGCAGGAAGAGTATTCTTCGCGTTTTCGATCGGCGGTCATCATGGTGCATGAGACACTGGCTATCGAAGACTTCGTAGATGCGATGTTCGAGCAGGACATCCGCGTCAACCCGGCCGACATCATCGCCGACGGCAAGCTCCATCGCATTCATGCGGACGGGGATGGCAAGAACGTAAAGGACTGCTGGTTCGTCCTGCACGCGGACGATCGTCCCGCCGGCAAGTTCGGGCACAACAGCAAGTACGGTTACGACGTCTCATTCCCCTGGTCGATGAAGGTCGAGCGCGCGCCGATGAGCGCGGAGGAAAAGCGTGCGTATCGCGAAAAGATGGACGCGGATCGCGCGCGCCGCGCGGCTGAAGAGTCTGCGCGCCACGCGGCGGCCGCAGTGCTGGCTAATCGAATTTGGGACGCGGCGACGCATGTCGAGGGTGACGATCATCCGTATCTGAAGCGCAAGGGCATTCAGTCGTATGGCCTGCGCGTGGGCACGTGGGAGAAGGTCGATCAGAGTACCGGCGAGGTGTCGATCATTTCGAAGAATGCGCTGCTGATCCCGATCTGGTCGCGCAAGGTCATCCACTCGCTGCAGGCGATCCTGCCGGATGCGAAGAAGCTCGGCCGCGACAAGGACTATCTGAGCGGCGCGAACAAGCACGGGCACTACTACTCAATTGGCAAGCCGCTCGAGCATGAGGGAAAACAGGTCATCTTGATCTGCGAGGGTTACGCGACAGGCGCCTCCCTGCATGCGGCGACAGGTCACGCGGTGATCATCGCATTCGATGCGCCGAACCTCATGCCGGTGGCGGAAAGCATGCGCGAGGCATTCCGCGATGCAACGATCGTTGTGTGCGCGGATAACGATCAATGGACGCTCAAGCCGGTGAAGAATCCCGGCGTCACGCGAGCCAATGAGGTACGCGCGGCGATCGGCGCACTGATGGCGGTCCCGCATTTCGATGCCTCGCTGGGCGTCGCCAACGAGGCCGGCAAGGTCAAAGGCCCGAACGACTTCAACGATCTGGCGATGCTCGAGGGCGACGACGCGGTGCGCGCGGTCATCGCGAATACGCTGAACCCGCCGGCGGTGGTCGGACCGGTTGAGGCTGCGGCGGTCGATGTCGCGGCTGCGCCGATCCCGCCGTGGAAAGACATTCAGAGCGCGGATGGCGTCGCGGTGCTCGACGCGCCGGGCGACGACGAGTTGCCGGGCGTGACCGTTGTGCAGTCGGATCCTGTCTCGGCGGCGCCGAAAGGCGAGACGATCGACCGCCCGACAGATAACCGGTATTTCAAGCTGCTTGGGCACGACCGGGGCACGTATTACGTTTTCCAGAACGAGGCTAAGCAGGTCAAAGCCATCACAAAGGCTGACTTCTCCGAAAACGGTCTGTACGAGCTGGCTCCTCCGAATTGGTGGGAACTGCATTTTTCGGGCGGGAAGGGGACCAAATTCAATAAGGCTGCAGCGGTCAACTTCCTGATCCGTGCGTGTCTGGAGCGGGGGATCTACGATCCTTCGAATACGCGTGGTCGTGGCGCGTGGATTGATAGCGGTCGCGTCGTGTTCCATTCGGGCAGTCATCTGCGGGTTGACGGGTTGAAGACTGAAGTGACGGATATCGTGTCGCGATTCGTGTATGAAGTCGCGCGCGATCTTCCGGTGCTTGGCGATGACGTCGCGACGGACGAGGAGGGGCAATGGGTAATCGCAACGGCTGAGAAATTCCGCTGGGAGAAACCCGCGTCCGCGCTACTGGTGGCCGGCTGGGCGGCGTTGGCGCCGCTCTGTGGTGCGATTGCATGGCGGCCGCATATCTGGCTGACCGGCGGCGCTGGCTGCGGTAAGTCGACGATTTTGAATCAGTTCCTCGCGCCCCTCGCGAGTGGCGCCGACGACGGCGAGGACGGGATTGCGCTGCTCGCCAATGGCAACACGTCGGAGGCCGGCATCCGCCAGTTCCTGAAGGCTGACGCTCTGCCGGTGCTGTTCGACGAGTCCGAATCGAACCGTGAAAGAGACGCAGATCGGATCCAGAACGTGCTGTCGCTGATCCGGCAGGCATCGACGGAGTCGAAGTTCAAGACGCTGAAGGGTACGGCCGGCGGCGAAGCGATGTCGTTCCATATTCGCTCGATGTTCGCGCTGGCGTCGATTCAGACGGCGCTGAAGCAGCAGGCCGACGTCGAACGCCTGACCGTCCTGCGGCTGCGCGACAAACGTGACAACAAGGCCGGGGATCTGGCGTGGTCCGATCTGGAGATTGAACTGTCGAAGCTGCGCGGCAATGGCGATTTCGCTCGTCGCATCATCAATCGATCGTTGCGCCTGATGCCGATCACGATCAAGAACATCCGCACATTCGTGAGCGCAGCGGCGCGTAAGTTTGGCAATCAGCGCGATGGCGATCAGTACGGGACGTTGCTGGCGGGTGCGTGGTCGCTGTTCTCAAGCGACGTTGCGACGGACGAGCAGGCGACAGATCTGATCGAGTCCCTCGAGTGGAACGTGTATGTCGAGCCAGATGCTGATGACCGATTCGACGGGCTCAAGGCGTTGACGTCCAGCATCGTGAGGACGGATCGAGGCGACGCGACGATCCTCGAACTCGTGCAGATCGCTGGCGGCGATGAGGTCGAAGGCCTTTCGGGTTTTGGTCTTCCGGCCGCAGAGCGGATGCTGGGCCGTTACGGTTTGCGTCGCAGCGGGAACGATCTTCAGGTGTCCAATAAGAACGCCGCCCGCGTCGAGTTGATGGCAAAGACGAATTTCAATGCGGATCTGCGTGGCCAGCTCCTGCGCATCCCGGGCGCTAGGCCGGGCGAAAAACCGGTGTACTTCAAGGGCGCCGGCACCGATCGATATCTGTCGGTTCCTCTCGCCGGACTGTTTGCCACGCAAGATGACGCTGCAGCGGGCAACTTCTAGCGGTCGCGTAAGTCCTGGAGCAAACCAAAAACCCGGCCGAGCCGGGTTTTTTCTTACTATTACGCTGATTCGCGGTTCTCTTACAGTGGCGCGTAAGACTGAAAACCCTTATCCAGTACGGGTGTTAGCGATTCTCTTACGATCTTACGCAATTTCCCGGAGATACATCCCTCTATCCCTCTCCCGCCATAATCATATGGATTACACAATGATTACGCTCCTCCTCATCTATCTATCTATTTCTCTCTATAAAAGAGTAAGAGAGTAAGAAAGGTATACGCAGCAAAGGTTTGCGGTCTTACGGTCGCTCTTACGGTCTCTTACCGTTCTGGCTCAAGCGTAAGAGTGGTCCCGAGTTCGGCCGCACCGCGCGAACATTGGCGACTTGCTCGAGGTGATAAGCATCTGGTTGGGAGACGTCCGAGTGGTGCTGCGCTCTTCGGACGGCACAGCACCACTCGGTTTTTTCGCACTAAGGATGAACGATGAAGCCGGTTATCCGGGTTGAAACCGATGTACTACGAAGCGGCATCGGAGGCGTCGACGGTGCCGTCGCGCAACGCAACAATGCCTAGATACAAAGTGATGGGGATCGTCTTTCGGAACGCCGGGCCCTGCAGATCGATGGCAAGCCAAGTTCCTGACAGCAGCCAAAGAATAGGTCCTAATGCATTGATCCACGGGTTGCGCTTTAGAAGCTCCTTGATCAACTGCTTTGCTGCCTCTCGCCCTATAATTTGCGCGATCAGTGTGACGATGATCGTCTCGATGATGCCCAACGTAATCTTCGGCCCCAGTATCTCCATAACGATGGGAAGGATCGCAACCTTTCCGTTCGCTTTCAGGTGCTGCATGATGAGTTCTCGCTTTGTCTCGGCGATGCCCATCTTTTCGAACGCTTTGGCAAGGTCTTCCGGGCTTTTCGACGAAAGCTCCTTTTCAACAGTTGCAGCTACGAGGCGCTCGAGCTTGGCCTCAACACTTCCGCCCATTTTGATGTTGACCTTGAGCTTATCGCAGACATCTTGCACAAGTTCGTCGGCTGAAACCCCTGGCTCATCGCTGAAGACAAGGCGCGTGAGATATGCTACATCGGACGACGCATAATACCGAATTTGTTTATCCATCAAAGCAATCATCGACTTCATCGCGGCTGGATCGGCCTCACTCACGGACAAAAGACGCTTTAGTTCTTTATCGTCAGTGAGAGAAAAATAGCTATCAAGAACGCTGCTAATATAGTCAAAATCAGCTTTCTCGCATTTATTAAGAATGGCTTTCAATGTTTTCCCCGAAGTAAGTGCTGCTGATGAATAACTTAGGCCAACGTCTGCTCCCGCGCCACTTCGGTTGGTCCTTCAGACTGACACACGACCGCTGAATTGTAGCGCCGCCAACGTCCTCACTGGCCGAGCATACTCGTTCGCCGCCCATCGAGTCGCGGCTTTATGGGATTGGACGTGCGATCGCTGATGCTCCTATGCACGGCGTATGCAGGCGACGGGGTGGACTGTGGCGATGATCTAGTTGCGGGGTCGGAGGTAACGAAAAAGCGTGCAGGCGGCCAAACAGGCGTCCTCGGCGCGAAATCCGAAAAGTTGGATACGAACCCAACCGGGCGGAAACCTTGCTGGTTGCGGCTTCACGGTCGTAACACGATGATTGGTTTGAATCGAATCAAACCCGTTCAAACCGCGCCCAAGGAGGGCGATCGTGCCGAAGCCAGCAGACAAAAACCGGGAGGCCGCGCGTCGAGCCATACGAGAAGCTATCGTGACGCACGGTCCAGATCAGGGGCCTGCGATCGCGCGTCGCGCCTTTCCAGAAGTGAACCCCGAAACCTTCAAAGGATGGGTGGCTGTGGAAAAACGCGATGCCCGTAAATTGGCCGAGCGCGTCGCGGCGGAGGCGCCGATGCCCGCGCGCGGCCCAGGGCGGCCGCCGCTCGACGTGGCGCCGATGCCGATGCCCGTCACTGAGATCAAGGCGATCTCGAATGGCCGGCACCAGCTCGCGCGCAGCGCGACTTCCCGCACGCCCGTGTCGTTCTTCGACCGGTACGACGAGCTTGAGCGCGATCTGGCGAAAGTACGCAGCGCTTGTATCCGGGTCGATCCTACGACCGGAAACGAACGCATCGTCAATCCAGCGGCGCTGCTGCTCTGTGTGCGCGAGGGCCGGGCTAACTTGAAGCTGCAGATGGAGCATTCCGAAGCGGCGCATACCATCGATCGGTTGACGGAGATGACGGAGGCGATGGTTCAAATCGTCAGCACAGCAATTAATGAGTTCCCGGAGGCGCAGAGACGCCCGGCCGTTGAGCGGATCCGCGCGCTGGTCGAGAAGCGGAAGGCTCAGATGGAGCGCGTGGATCCGGAGATGGCGAACGCGCTTACTGGGTTCTGCAGTTGAGCGAGGGGTGCGCCGTGCGGCAATCAGGGCGTTGCGCATCTTCGCATGCAGTCCTCTCTAGTCCTTCCAGGTCCTCCGTCGTGATGCCACCATCCCAAGCATGATAACGACAGCAGGAGCTGGGATGGAAAACGCAAAAGAAATGGACAGGATTGTTAAGCTGCAGGAAGTTCAGACCATCACGGGGCTGTCTCGGTCGGTGATCTATCGGCTGCTGGCACAGGGGGCGTTCCCCGCCCAGGTTGACACTGGTGCGCGGATGACGGCCTGGAAGCGGTCGGCCGTTCAGGAGTGGGTCGCGTCGTGCGGCACTAAGGCGGCGACGGTATGAGTCACCTGCTCCTGCTGAACGAGTCTCACACACACGCGGTGTGCAATCCCGGCTGGCACGACGACGGCGGCGGCCTGTTCCTGGTCATCGCCGATGACAACAGCGCGCAGTGGGTGTTCCGACCTGCGCTCGCCGACGGCCTGGTACATGCGGAGCTGATCGGCGACGCTGACGATCTCCATATTGACAGGGCGCGCGAACTGGCTCAGGCCTGCCGCGATCGGCTATTCCTGCGGCGGGATCCGGAGGGGGCTGCTTATCGGCGGCAGGAGTTGTCCGGCGTGATGCTGTCGCTGGTCGACAAGTTCCGGACGCCGGCTGGACGCGGTGTGCGGCACCGGCATGTCGTCATAGGCGCATGTCCCTGACGATGGCGCGCCGATGGCAACGGCGTGCGCCGACGTCGACGCAGCGTATCTGAACGGGTACCGCGCGGCCATCGCTGACGTGGCACGAGGCGGCTTATCCGGCTACGCGCTGCAGGTCGCGCGTGATATTCGCATGCAGCTCGGCCTGCTGAGCGGAATGTACCGGCGCGGTGACTCGCAGGCGATCGCCAGTGTGTTCCGCGCGATCGACGCGCTTATGGATGATCCCGCTTTCGGCACGCTCGCGCGGCGTGAGCCGCGGCTGTTTTGGGCGGTTGCGACGACGGGAAAGAAAGATTGACGCGGCGTAAACCCGCAATGTACGATGGTTTAGGTGCTCAGCACACCTTATCCGCAAGCGGAGACTGCCATGACAGCAGCCAATAGACCGGAAAACGCAGAAGAGGTGAATGGCGTCGCCTATCGCTTGCTCGATGGTTACGATGGCGCGGCGCGGGAACCGTCAGCTGACTACATTGCAAAGCTCCTCGCGAGCGCGCCCGAAGCGATACGGGCCAGGGTTGCGGAAGCCGCCAAGGAAAGAGCAGCAGAGAAGCAGTAACCCCTCACGGCATACCTGCAACGCGGCGCCTACGGGCGCCGTTTTCATGTCCGTCGTCGTATGGCGTGCCCTATGTGCGCCCGATCCCGTCCTCGTCTCCCGCAAACTCTCACCGATAAAGGCGCCGCGCGCCGCTGCCAACAGATCTTCTATCTGTTGGCGGCCACCCCTAACAGGCAGTCCGTCCATCTCAGTAATCGATGTAGTTAATTGATCATCTCAATCAAATTGATCGGTTTTGCCAGAACTTGCATACCCTGCGGCGTTCGGCCGGTCTCGAATACAGCGCGCCAGAAACCAGTAACCTGCTTTCCGCCAAAAATTGTCTCTGAGAAGTCCGTATTTACCCACAATGGTAGCGCTAGAAGGTTATCGATGAATTTCTGAATGTTCCCCCAGACCTGATCGGGAAAAGGAATCTGGAACAGGCGATCTTTGGGATCGGGCCTACCCAAGGTGATAAAGTAATTTCGAGCAACTTGGCCAACATATTGAAGCCAGTTGTAGAGAATCTCTTCCTTGCTCATGCGGAAGGCGCGTAGGTGATCATGCTTAATGGCTTCGCCCTTCTGCAGCTTGCTTTCGATCTTGTCCGTGCCGATCTCAGGGTCGAACCTGTCGACATAGAGCAAGTCCGCAATCAGGTTCATCAAGCGCAGAATCTGTGCGCTTTCTACCAGTCGCGGATTTTCTCCCTCTTCAGCGCGGTAGTTGATCGGGGTCTCCAGCACTTCCTGATAGACAAAGAACGAGTAGAACGTCTTCTCCACCGAGCTGTAAGACAGCGGCGACTCCTTTCCCCGCCCACCAAAGTCGATGAAATCGCGTAGTTTGTTACTTGAGTCTGAGGTGACTGCGTTACGCACCGCATCAAGGATATAGCGCTTGATCTCGCGCGATTGCCCTTTGAAGTGACTTACCAAATCCCGTTCTGAAAAACTGAGGTCGCCTTCTGGTCGCCCGGTTTCCTTGCGAAAGCGTTCGATACGGTCCTGATAAAGCGAGCTACCGAGATGACGCTGTACTGACTTATCGAAGGCTACTTGCTTGAGTGTTGTGCCAGCATTGGTATTGGTTGTGATCAACGTATCTGGATCGGGGTCGATAAACACCCTCACTGGTAATTCACGCGCTCCCAGCATGATCTGCGCGGCAGCTTTGTGCTGGCCGTCGAACACGTGAATGGCACTTCGTCCTTCCGCACTCTTTATCCACGCCAACGGCACATGCAGTTGCGGTCGCTTCTGATAAAACTCTTCCACTAGCTTCGAGATATTCGGACCGATAGATCGGGGATTGATATGGTCGTCGTGGGCGAGGTACTGGATTGGCAGGTTTGCGAAAAAAAATCGGAACCCGCTGAGTGCATCTTGGTAAACGGGCACCGTGCGCAAGGTGTTGTCGCCGATTTCACCGAAGCTGTACGTTAGCGCCTCGTTCATCAGTTTGAATCCCAGTCGCTGATCGCCGCCGCCGGCCTGCTGTAGCAAATCGCCGAGGTTCGGGCTGCGGTCTTCTGTTTCAAGATCGTCCTTGAGACGCTTAAAACGATGCAATATCCGGGCAACCTCAAGATTTGATGCCTGCTTTGAACGGTTGCAGCTATCGTGTGTTAGCGCAAAGTTGCTCTGGTCATCCTTGCCGCCAAGCGTAAGCGGGACAACATGATCGATGTCGATTGTATTCTTTTGGACCTGTAAATCAATCGGCTGCTCGCAGATGAAGCACGAGCCGTGCTGCATCCCGTATAACTTCTGCACGAGTTGCTGCCGCTCTTCCGGTTTCAAACGGCCAAGGTAAAGTGATGCCATTCCAGTTTTCTCCTCGTTTTCAGTGACCGGCCCACAAGATCGCGGTCGAGTGCGGTTGAGTTTAGCCGATATGCCACGTGACAAAGGTTCTCTGGTATGTCGCACGTCGGCACATATTCAACCGAACTGCAACCTTATTGGAAGCATGCTGCATGGGTGGAGGGTGCACTTCCAATGGTGCGAGCGGTGATTGAGGCGCATACAACGTCTCTGCTCGAATCCCGCATCGTGTGACGGCCCGACCCAGCGGGATTGTCGATTACGCCGGACGGTCGGGGGCGAGATCTCCAATCTGCTGCGAACTCGGTGAAGGCGGCTGCGCAGCGGCCTATAATCGGTTCGTTCATTGTGGAGACTGCCATGACGTCACCCCGCGAGAAGCGCGAAGCCCTTCGCCAAGCCGTGCTACGTGCTAATGAGATTTGGGACACGCGCCGGCCGGGTTTCGCGGAGGAATGCGCCCGCCAGTCGCGCGCCGTCAGCGAGAGCGCGGGAGAAAAGGAAGATATGGATTTCATCGAGCGGGCAACTGATATGGACGACTGGGAGTGACAGCAGTGGAGCACTCAGACTTCCAGATCGGCACGGAGTTTTATACCGAGTCGGGCCTGTGGCGATGCACCGACGTCGGATCGCGCACGATCGTGGCCGTGCAGGTGCAGGACGGATATCCCGGTGCTAAAGAGGCGCCCCCCTTCGTAGATGCTGTCGAGGTTGTGTTCGACGAGTACGATTTTCCAGGGCTGTCCCGTGAGCCGGTTGCGGACTGACTGCCGTGACACCCCCGAAGGGCAGCAAAACCGGCGTCTCCCTCAATCCGCTTTGAGCGGATGCTCCAGCAGGTAGACGCGCAATGCGTCATTGATCCTTTGCTCGCAGCCGGCGCCGGTCGCGCGGAATACCTCGACAACATCGGCGTCAGTGAGAACCTCGGCGGCCATTCGTGCCCCGCGCACCGACAGCCGGGTTTTAGCTACTTGGCGTATCTTCATCTTGTCCGGTGCGCTCAAGGTGCTTCGGCTCAATCCAAAAGTCGACGTGCACCTTGTCATACGGGAACACGATCGCGTCGCTCTCGTCGTGATCGAGAACGCCAGTATTGAGCAGGGCATGCACGTCCTCATCTACGCCCGTGACGTCGCGATCGACGCGCCGCGCGAGCTCGCGAATCGACATCGCGCCGGCGCCAGTCATTTCCTGAATGATCTGCCAGCACATTGGTGTGAGCGTCTTTACGAGCAGATCGAGCGTCGCGAAGGTGATGTATGCGATCTTCGCCTCACGCCCCGATTTTACGGCGGCGATCGTGCGCGCGGAGACGTCGGCCTCTGTGGCGACGCCGATGGTTACTGTGGCCATCGTCTTTCACTCGTCATCCAGCACCTCACGTGGCGTGATTTCCGCCTCGATCCGGTGACTGTGTGCGCGCCGCGCTACCTTCAGGTCATACGTCTGCTGCAGGTTCAGCCAGGACTCGGCGTCTCCCCCGAAATAGCGCGCGAGCCGCAAAGCCAGTTCCGCGTCGACTTGCCTTCGTTCGTGCACGACGTCTTCAATTTTGGAAAGTGCCGTGCGTAGCGCGCTCGCAAGCGCGTTTGTTGTCATGCCCAGCGGCGCGAGATAGTCTTCCCGAAGCACTTCGCCAGGATGGATCGGGCGCATGCCATTTTTAGGGCGCGCGCTCGTTCCGGCCTTCATGGCGCGCACCGAGCGCAGCAGCGCTGCTTCGAGATGCTTTTGATCCTTATCCATGGTCGATTTCCTCGCGGATTGTTACCGCGCAATGGTACCGGCTTTCTGCTCGGCGCCGTCAAGATCGTGATGCAAGCGAGTGCGCGGCTAGGCTAAGCGCGCGAGAGTGCGCTGTAGCTGCGTCCTGGCCCATGCCTTCCCAGTGGGCGTCTTTATGCCGATCGCGTTCAACTCGGCGACCATCGCGATCTGCGTCATTCCCTGCGCGACGAACCCGCTCAACGTGGCCGACAGTTTCGCTGCGAACTCATTGGCCGCCTTCTGGCGAGCCTCAACGTTCGGCCGCAGGTTCGCGGGTCCGGCGCCACCCAACTTCACTCCTCGGGCTTTCGCTGCTGCCAGCGCGGCTTTCGTGCGTCTGCTGATTTCGTCGCGCTCCCACTCAGACATTACCGCATGCATCTGGATCATGACTTTGTTCGCCTGCGGCATATCGGCGGCAATGAAGTCGACGCCGGTCTCGATAAGACCGGTGATGAAGTGCACGTTGCGCGCAAGACGGTCGAGTTTGGCAATGAGCAGTGTGGCGCCGGCTTTCTTGCATAGCGCGAGTGCTGCGCGCAGCTGGGGACGCTTGTCGAGTGCGTTCGCGCCTTTGCCGGTTTCGACCTCGACGAACCGGCCGACAACTTCCCAGGCGTCGCCGCTCAGATATGCGTCGACGGCGCCCTGCTGCGCCTCCAGTCCGAGTCCGGATTGACCTTGCTTGGCGGTCGAGACGCGCAGGTACGTCACAAATTTCCCGTTTGCCATCTTGTTTTTCTCCGATGCCACACGACAGGTCGTTCGTTTAATGTGTGGCACTGTACCGGAAAGACCCTTGCGGCGCTCATTCTTCGTGTTGTGCGCGCAACGGGTTATGCGTCTCTTTCTCCGTTTCCCTCCCGATAGATGGCGCCAAGTGATCAGTCGTGACGTGACGATTTGATCAGCGGAGGCGCACGACGCGCCCCGCAATACTCACGTAACGGAGCGGTAAAAATGAGTCATTCAGCAGCAGTCCAAGACAACCCGGCAACCGTGCCGGAGAAAACCATCGATGAACTGATCGTTGAAGGATCCGCAGAGCTGATCGCGGCCCGCTCAATCACCGCGATAAATGCGGCGCTCAAGCGCTTCGACCTCGATTACCGCGTGCCGCTCGACGACGATCGCCTCAACGACGTAGCCACTGCACTATCGAAGGCCAATCACGTCGAGTTGAAGTTCAGCGAGGAACTGGCGACATTGCAGCAATCTCTTGGCGCGCTCGAGCGGCGTTTTTTTCAATGTGTCGCACGCATGGAGGCAATCCTGGCAAACCGTCAGCTAGCCGATCTCGATTCCGATGAGTTGCGCCGCTTCGCTGCGGTTGGCGAGGAGTGCTGTGCGACTATCAGGCGCCTGACCGCGACACAGACGGCGCTGGCGCAACTCGATACTGGTGCTGCTGCTGCCGCCGTCGCGCGCTGCAGCGCAGCAGTGGACCGAGTCGGGTACGGCATCCTGACGGAGACTATGGTTGGCCATGTTATTCGCGCTGAGCGCGCGCTTATCGACGCCGTCGAAGCAATGCGCGCCGTAGGCCAGATCGGAGCCAGGCATCTCGGGGGCGACGGCATGAGCCATACCCCCGATTCTCGCCTCGTGGAGTTGCTCGGCGTCTGACGATCACCGGACGGCCTTCTGGTCGTCCACAAAATCCCCGATTCTTTCCCGATAGAACGAAAAATTTCGCGGATACGCAGGTCGTGACACGACCATGGATTCATGTCCTCCTGCACGTTGCGGCGGACTAGAACCCAAAACGAATAGACGGAGTAGAAAATGAATTCAGTTGCAGCAGCGCACCAGCGCACCATCGACGCGATTACCGGCAAGATCACCGAAACCGTCGGCCGTGTGAACGCCGCGATCATCGCGAACGACGCGAAAGCACAGGCCTCGCACAAGCGCACGTTGGCGTCGCTTCATGATGACCTGAAAGAAGCGCAGCGTCACGCGGAGGCGGCCAGCATCGAGCAGGTTGAGGCCGACCGTGCTGCAGTCGAGGCCGACGGCGTTGCGATCGCTGAGCAGACAATCGCCCGCGTGAACGACATCATCGCGCCTTATGGCGTGGCCCCGATCTCCGTAGGTGACGACCGTTTCGGTGCGGCGGCACATGCCCTGTCCTTGGCAAGGCAGAAGCTGGCCCACGTCATGGATAAGGTCGAGGTCGCCGGCAATAAGCTCGATGAAGTCGAATCGAAGATCTCCGAGCTGAACGCGAAGCGTGACGCGATCACGGCCGCACGCCTGGCGGGTGCCGATCAGAAGGGATCGGCTGACGAATTCGTCGCACTCAGCGCCGACATCGTGTCACTGAGTTCGATGCTGGAGCCGCTGCGCAACACGCTCTCGAGCGTCGACTCCAGTAATGAGCGCACATGGGTCGCGAAAATCGAGCAGGAGGTCAAGGCGCTTGTATCGACCGTCGCAGTCGACGCGGTGCAGGCAAAGGTGCGCGATGCCGAGCAGGCGTTGCTCGCGGCCGTACGTGGCGCCTATGCCGTCGGCGTGGCTCAACAGCCCACCAGGGGTTCGAGTGTGCTTGCCCACTATTGAGACTTCCATAATTCATGACGTCACCACAGCGTAGCCTGCATCCAGCAAGCGGCAATGATCGAAGGCCGCTTTTGAGCGCTCTTGAGCTTGTTGCGGGCGCTCGCGTGCAGTTCGCCCAGA
>NZ_PNXY01000157.1 GCF_002879865.1 Paraburkholderia rhynchosiae | reverse complement strand
GCGTCCCGTTGTCGATGCTGTACTGCACTGTCGCGCCGCTCTCGACCCCGCTCAGGCCGAGTGTGCCGGTGTTCGTGATGTGATCGCTGCCGCTGCTGCCCGAGTCGGTGGCGAGTGCCACCCCGGGCGCCGCAGCGGCCGTGTCCAGCGTGAAGCTGAAGCTGGTTGCCGCCGACACGTTGCCGGCCACATCGGTCTGGCGGACTTCGAGGGTGTTCAGCCCTTCCTGTGCCGAGAAGCCGGTGCTCCATGTGGAGCCGCCATCGGTCGAGTATTCGGCGATCGCGCCGCTCTCGACCCCGCTGAGGCTGAGTGCGCCGGTGTTCGTGATGT
>NZ_PNXY01000156.1 GCF_002879865.1 Paraburkholderia rhynchosiae | reverse complement strand
TCAGCGCAATCAGCTTCGACCAAGGCACAACACGCCGCATCTCATCGAGAAATTCCCGCTTGCGCGTGCGCTTCGTTGACAGATCCAGACCAAGACCCAACTGCGACATCACTCTTCTCCTCAACTAATTCGCGTTGGTTCCAGGATAGCTGAACGGGGCGTCAATGCCAGGACTTTTGCAGACCTTCCTTAACTCAAACGCAAAGCTGTTAACCTCGACCGTTGTGACGAGCGGAGCGAGGAGATGGCCAGGCCAATCATCGACGACGAATTGTGGGCATTGATCGAACCACTTCTACCGCCAGCAAGGCCGAGACGCTTCCGGTATCCGGGGCGCAAG
>NZ_PNXY01000155.1 GCF_002879865.1 Paraburkholderia rhynchosiae | reverse complement strand
GAGCTTTGCGAAAATCTTGAAATATGGCCGGTGTCGCCATATGTTTCGCCGGCACAGCCCCTGACAGGTGGCAGTACTAGGCGATCTCCGCACCAAAAATGTTATCAACCTTCAGGCTGCGATGGATGTGGAAGATCATCGCTCCGAAAACGACTTCTGCAGACCTTCCTTAACAGGATTCATCGAGAGTAAACAGCCCCTTTCTTTATTTTGTTAAGAGTTCTAACACTACAGCCGTAGTTATTTTTTCCTATAGTAAGTTAGTACTACTACTTGGTATAGGACTATGAAAGAGATCGCGAAAGCGTGGGAACATGAAATCGATCTGTTGCATGAAAGACTGGCTGACCTGT
>NZ_PNXY01000154.1 GCF_002879865.1 Paraburkholderia rhynchosiae | reverse complement strand
ACAGGTCAGCCAGTCTTTCATGCAACAGATCGATTTCATGTTCCCACGCTTTCGCGATCTCTTTCATAGTCCTATACCAAGTAGTAGTACTAACTTACTATAGGAAAAAATAACTACGGCTGTAGTGTTAGGCGATGTTTCAAAAAGAGCTACAACTACTGTTAAGGAAGGTCTGCAAAAGTCCTGGCATTGACGCCCCGTTCAGCTATCCTGGAACCAACGCGAATTAGTTGAGGAGAAGAGTGATGTCGCAGTTGGGTCTTGGTCTGGATCTGTCAACGAAGCGCACGCGCAAGCGGGAATTTCTCGATGAGATGCGGCGTGTTGTGCCTTGGTCGAAGCTGATTGCGCTGA
>NZ_PNXY01000153.1 GCF_002879865.1 Paraburkholderia rhynchosiae | reverse complement strand
TCGGGCAGCAGCGGCAGCGATCACATCACGAACACCGGCACACTCGGCCTGAGCGGGGTCGAGAGCGGCGCGACAGTGCAGTACAGCATCGACAACGGGACGCACTGGAGCAGCAGCTTCAGCGCTGTCGAAGGCGCAAACACCGTCCAGGTCCGCCAGACCGACGTGGCCGGCAACGTGTCGGCGGCAACCAGCTTCAGCTTCACGCTGGACACGGCCGCTGCGGCACCCGGGGTGGCACTCGCCACCGACTCGGGCAGCAGCGGCAGCGATCACATCACGAACACCGGCACACTCGGCCTGAGCGGGGTCGAAAGCGGCGCGACAGTGCAGTACAGCATCGACAACGGGACGC
>NZ_PNXY01000152.1 GCF_002879865.1 Paraburkholderia rhynchosiae | reverse complement strand
CCTTCAATCGCTTCTTTGCTGCTTCGCTCAATCGCCTTTGCGCCATGCCAACTTGTCTCCGAGATCGCCCTGGAGACATAACGCTTGAGACGCTCAACGGTTGTCATGATTTACGGAAATATCAATAGAATGGCTGGTTCATGTTGGCGGCGGTAGCTCGATGTTCGTTCCTTGCTTGTCTTTCTTTTATTTGGCCCGCGTGTGCAAGGGCGCGCGTCGTGCGAAGCTCCGGCGGCCGGTCGCGCAGCAACAGTGGCATTAAACGCCGATTGGCGGTCTGCGCCGCCCACTCGCAATACGCGGCGCTGCCGAGCACCCAGCCCTCGAGCGTCGACTGCATCAGGTTATTGACCTCGCGTTCGTCAAGACGCTGTGCGCCCA
>NZ_PNXY01000151.1 GCF_002879865.1 Paraburkholderia rhynchosiae | reverse complement strand
ATTTTAAATAGTCGGTAAAGGTGTGTATCTTTATCGGCTTATTTTAATACTCTGTCATAAGGAGCGTTTGCTCAGGGTGTGGATTATAAGGTTTAAGCAGAATAAACTTTCTTAATGAGGATGTCAGGACAACAACGAAAAAATTAAAAAATGTTGCGGGATTGGGTTTAGGGACGGTTAGTGGAAGAAAGTTAAATTCATTAACAAGTGAAATACCTAAGGCTAGATATTAAACGTCAGAACGGACAAAGAATAATAGGATATGTTTTCAATTAAATAGCGAAGTATTTATATGTTAAGATGATGTAAATTACATAGAAACGCTACCCGTAGAAGTACTGATCATAGAAACGCTGATAAACGTAAATTTGCAAACTCGATATT
>NZ_PNXY01000150.1 GCF_002879865.1 Paraburkholderia rhynchosiae | reverse complement strand
GAATGTCGACTGGGACAAGCCCCGGCACGACATCCTCTCTGACCGCGAATTCCAGACGCTGCGCATGCTCGGCTCCGGCCGCACGCTGGGCGAGATTGCCGAGGCACTGCAGATCAGTGTCAAGACAGTGAGCGTGTATCGGGGGCGCGTGCTCTCGAAGATGAAGCTGCGCAACAACGCCGAGCTGACCATGTACGTGGTCAGCAACAGCTTGCAGATCTGAGCGCGCTATGAGAACCGCGGGACACGCTCGCCGTAACGGCGGGCGTTCTCGCGCACGAGGTCCTGCACCGCTGCCGGCTCCAGCGGCCGCGTCAGCAGATAGCCCTGAAACTCGTCGCAGCCGACTTCGCGCAAAAATTCAAGCTGGCCGAGGGTTTCCAC
>NZ_PNXY01000149.1 GCF_002879865.1 Paraburkholderia rhynchosiae | reverse complement strand
AATGGACGCGATTAGTGTTTGCACGAATGAAGGTGGCGCGCTGTACTAGCTGTGAAGTGACGCAACTGATTGCGGCGTACTTCCTTTACCCTTGACTCCGGCCGGCTAATGGGCGTCCCTTCAGGGTGTGCGCCGTGAAAAGGCGGCGTTTTCCAGCGGGTGCAAGCCCCGCCCGGCAACCGCTCCAGCCGGAAGCAACTGGAGCAGTCATGGAGGTAACGAAGTGGCTGAAGCCTCTGGTAATGCGTGTCACAAATTGGTGACAGCGCGAGTGTGCAGGCCGTAACGCGAGTGAACGCCGAGCAAACCTCGAAAAGGACGATGCGCAGGCCGACCCGGCAACCCTATCGGGGAAGGCTGATACGACTGGGTGAATGAGCAGGCT
>NZ_PNXY01000148.1 GCF_002879865.1 Paraburkholderia rhynchosiae | reverse complement strand
CCATATTCATCTATAATAAGACTCATATGTACATGTTCACGTTGCATTCTAATTAATGCATCACTGATACGTGTTGTCTCTGAAATCATTGGCAACTCATGTATATAGTTTGCTATTTTAATCGTTTTTCCAGAAGCGTATTCAGTTAAAAATTCTTTGACGTTAATAAATCCTTTAATGTGGTCTTTATCACCATCATCAGTAATTGGATAACGCGTAAATTGATGTTCTTTTATTGTTTCTAGTAATTCGTCTACATTAAAATGTTCATTTAGTGTAATCATTTGAGTTCTAGGTACCATTATATCTTTTGCATGTCTTTCATCGAATGAAAAGATATTTTGCATATATGCCAATTCAGTTTGGTTGATTTCTCCACCATTATAACT